>CAVZZZ010000005.1:0-1361062 GCA_963780045.1 uncultured Planctomycetia bacterium
GCGGCGTCGCCGAGCAATCGGCTAAGAGCGGGGGTGGCGCGCTCTGAGCCCGGCCGCTCGCTTGCGGGTCGCGAAGGGCGTGTTTGCCAAATCTCCACGCCCTTCGCTTGAAGCTCAGAACGTGCCACCCAATCCCGATCGGCTCAGGGCCTGCTGCCCGATCGCTCAACGTGAGTCCGTCACGAACCCTCAATGTCCGCCCGTCTTCTCGCGCTGGGCGGCCTCGAAGAGGAACCAGGTGCGCCGCTCGGTTTCGTCGATCCAGACTTCGATCAGGCTGGCGGTCGCGATGTCGCGGTGTTCGTCGCAGACGTTGTGCGCCTTGCGCAGCCGGGCGGTCAGGCTCTTGTTGTCTTCGCACAACTCGGCAAGCATGTCGGCCGGCTCGACGTAATCGGCGTCGTTGTCCAGCACGCGCTGCAGCTTCGCGATCTGTCCGATCGATTTGATCGTTTCGCCGCCGATCTTGCGGACGCGCTCGGCGATCGGATCGGTCATGGCGAAGATCTGGTCGCCCTGCTCGTCGAACAGCAAGTGATAGTCGCGGAAGTGCGCGCCGCTCAAATGCCAGTGGAAGTTCTTGGTCTTCAAGTAGAGCGCGAAGACGTCCGCCAGAATGGCGTTCATCGCTCCGCTGACGTCTGCGCGTCGCCTCGGCAGTAAGGTCGGTCGGCGTGCTCAACGGCGTTACCGTGCGCCCCTCGTGCTTGCGAGTCCGGGCGGTGGCGGTTGAGGTGATCATGGCTTCTGCTGTCCTTTCTTGCATGGGTTTGACGTTACAACACCTGATATTCTCGCCGCGAGTTTGTGTTAGACAAGTGCCCGGTTCGCGGTGCAAAACACGTGCCATTACTTGCGGGCGCGATTATTCGATGCCGCTGGGGCCTGGGAGGTCAGCAGTGCGGTGAGACTGGTCTGTTCCTGCGAAAGCGGTTGCAGTTGAGCGGGCGTCAGTTGGCCGTGGTTCACCAGCAGCGCGCCCTGCAAGGAAATCGACTGCTGAAGAGCGACCTGCAAGGTGTTTTGCTGCCGCAAAGCGAACTCGGCGAGACTATTGTTGCGGCTAAAGTAACTGGCCTGCAGCAAGGCGCTAGTCTGTTGCAAAGCGTTTTGCAAGGCGCTCTGCTGCTGCTGGAGGGCTATCACGTTCGTGGTGGCAGTCGGCCGAGGAATACCGATCTGCTGAGAAGCGGATTGATACAAGACAGTCGTTTGCTGAACCGCCGACTGCACCGCGTTCTGCTGCTGTTGCAGGGCATTCTGCTGCTGCAAGACTGCCAACCGCTGACGCCGCAGCCGCGACTGCGCCGGCGCGGGCCGCGCGGTGAAAAGCGGCGCGAGTGCCGCGGCAAAGAGGACCGCGATAATTCGAATTCTCGATTTGGCGAACATGGCTGCGTTCCTTTCGTTGGCGGCACGTCCTGAGCCGGTGCACCCGCTTGCGGGTCGCGAAGGGCGTGGGTTTCGGCTAACACACACGCCCTTTGCTAGAAGCTCAGGACGTGCCAACCAAACCGTTTATTCGTTTGCATGGAATGGTTTACTTCTCCGCCGCAATCTCGACTTGCCGCCCTTCGGCAAGGGCATCGCCGGGATGGACGACGACCGTGTCACCGTCCTCCAGGCCCGATATGACTTCGATTTCCAGACCCAGATCGCGGCCTGTCTCGACCTTGCGGTAGCGTACCTTCCGGTCGCGGTCCAACACTCCGACCACCGTGCCCTCCGGCCGCCAGACCAAGGCCGCGCTGGGCGCCAGGACCACGGGCGCGGCGCCGGGCGGTGAACTTCACTTGCAAATACATGCCCGGCCGCAGCTCGTCGTGCGGATTCGGCAAGTCGATCTCGGTCAAAAGCGTCCGCGTGTTAGGGTCCAGCGCATTGGCCGTTCGCGTGACCTTGCCCGAAAACTTGCGCTCCCGGTCCTCCTCCCGGTAGACCTCGGCGTCGTCGCCGACGGCGACGGTCGTGGCGAAGACCTGGGGCACGTTGACGTAGACTCGCAGCGGGTTGGTCTGCATCAGGTAGAACAGCGGCCGCGATTCGCTGGGGTTGTCGGCGGCGACTAGCGCTCCCGGATCGATCGTCCGCGCGGTAATGACACCGGGAAAGGGGGCGATGATCTTTTGGAACGCCTGCAGGTCCGCGTACTGCTGAACGGTTGCCCGATTGGCCTCGATGTTCGCCTGGGCCGACTTGACCTGCGCGTCGGTCGTCTTGACTTGCGCCCGGTCCTGGTCGATGGTCTCCAGCGAGGTGGCGGTGCCGGCGCCCGCTTTGACGTCCCGTTCGAGCGTGATCTTCGCCAGTTCGAGGTTCGCTTCAGCCACGTTAAGATTGGCCTGGGCCAGCACGAGGTTGGCGCGGGCCTGGGCGAGCTGGTCGTCGACGTCCGGCGTGCTGATCTCGGCGACGAGTTGGCCCTCTTTCACCTGATCACCGATGTCTACGAGCCAGCGCTTGATATAGCCGTTGACGCGGGCATAGAGGGCGGCGCCTCGGAACGGCTGCGCGTTGGCGGGCAACGTCAGCTCCTGGGTCGGCGGGGCGCGGTGGACGATGGCCACGGGGACGATCGGCGGGGCTTCGGCCTGCCGCCGGGCCGCCTCGCGAAGTTCGCGCTGATGCCGCAGTTTAGGCAGCGTGGCGGCCGTGAATGCCGCCACAAGGCTGACCACAACAAGCAGTCCAATGACCCATCCCCAGACTGCCGAATTGTGACGGCTGCCGTGAAGCTCTCCGGCGCTCGGCTCGGAATCGTATGGCGCGGAAGGCGCCCGTCTTTCGTCCGCAGGCTGTTGGCTCATCGCTGATCCTCCGGGCTTGAAGGGCGCTTTCGAGCGCCGCCGGCCTAGCCAGGCAGCAGCGCTTTGTGCGTCGCTGGCCTGGCCAGCCATAGGCGATGCGATTTCGTCGGGTTCTTCCGGCCGCGGCGGCTTGCGGCGGAGAAGACTGTACATGACGGGCACGAAGAGCAGGGTAAAGACCGTGGCCAGCAGCAGCCCGCCGATGACGGCCCGGCCCAAGGGCGCGTTCTGCTCGCCGCCTTCGCCCAGACCCAGCGACATGGGCAACATGCCGATGATCATTGCCAGCGCGGTCATCATCACCGGCCGCAGGCGGATTCCGCCCGCCGAGAGCGCCGCGCTTTTGGCATCGTGCCCTTCGCGCCGCTGGTCGTTGGCGAACGTAACCATCAGGATACTGTTGGAAGTCGCCACGCCGATGCACATGATGGCCCCCATCAGCGCGGGCACGCTGACGGTCGTATGCGTGAGATAGAGCATCCACACGATGCCCGCCAGGGCTCCGGGCAGGCCCGTGAGGACGACAAACGGATCGAGCCACGACTGGAAGTTGACGGCCATCAAGAAGTAAACCAGGACCACAGCGATCAGCAGCCCGCCCGCCAATCCTTGGTAGGAGCTGTTCATGCTTTGGACCTGCCCGCGAATGGCCAACGTGCTGCCTCTAGGGAGATCGGGCGACGGGGATTCGACTATCCGCCGCACGTCGGCGGAGACCGCTCCCAGGTCGCGGCCTTGCACGTCCGCGAGGATTTCGAACACCGGTTGCACGTTGTAATGGCTCACCACGGCCTCGGAGGTTGCTCGCTTCATTTGCGAGATATTGCTCAAAAGCTGCGGCTGCTGCTGCGATGCCACGCCCGCGATCCCCTGTCCGGGGATTCCGGGACCTGCCGCGCCGGGAGTGATCGGCGCCAGGTAGGTGGCAGGCGCAGGCCCTTGCGCGGCCGCGGCGATGCCGTTGACGATCGGCGTGCTCATCAGGGCGCCCACGGTGGAGACGCGGTCCGGCGGCGTCTGCACGGCCAGCGGGTAGTTGACGCGGTTCTTCGGATTGACCCAATAGTTGGGCGTTACCTGCGTCGTTCCGCTGAGCGACACCAGGACGCTCACGGTCACGCTCTGCTGGGTGAGGCCCAATTCCGACGCCAAGATGCGGTCCACATTGACGCGGAGCGTGGCGTAGTCGGTGATTTGGTGGATGTGGACGTCGGCTATGCCGGGAATCTTTGCCAGCTCGCGGCAAAGCCGCTTGGCCACTACGATGTTATCCTCGCGGCGTACGCCGACGACCTGCACGTCGATCGGCGCCGGCAGGCCGAAGTCGAGGATTTGGCTGGTGATGTCGGCGGGCTCGAAGAAGAACGTGCAGTCCGGGAAACGCTTCGGCAGCTCCTCCCGCAGCCGCGCAACGTAGCCGGCCGTCGGGCCGTGCTCCGGCTTGAGCGCGACGAGGATTTCGCCGTCGCCGTCGGTGACGATGCCGTTGTCGATGTACGCCCGCACGGTGAACGAGGGAGTCAGGCCCATGTTGTCGAGAATCATCTCCCTCTCTTCCGCGGGCACCATTTCGCGAATCACGTTTTCCACCTTGCCGAAGACCCGCTCCGTCTCTTCGACGCGCGAAGATGTCGGCGCCCGCACGTGCATGCGGAACTGTCCGGCATCGACGGACGGGAAGAAATCCTCGCCCAGCCACGGCGCCAAGGCCAGCGAGCCGGCGGCAAAGCCGAGCATGAGCACGAGCGTGAGAAAAGGATGCGCAAGTGCGGTCGCGAGCAGGCCCTCATAGGCCGAGCGGAGGCGCTCGAATTGCTTTTCGAATCGCTTGTGAAACTGCCAGATCGGCCCGCCCCCGGTCGCGGCCCGCTGCGGGTCGGTGTAGAGCGGGACCTCCACCGGCAGCATGTAGAGGACCATCGTCGGCACGAGCGTCCGCGAAAGCAGGTAGGAGGTGAGAATGGCGAAGACCACGGCCAGCCCCAGCGGATAGAAGAGCGAGGCCGCCGGCCCGGTAAGGAACCGGATCGGCACGAAAACGATGCAGATCGCCAAGGTGGAGACGAGCGCCGGCGTGGCGATTTGGGACGCGCCATCGAGAATCGCCTGGCGGATCGGCTTGTGGGGGGCGAAATTTCGATGCACGTTCTCCAGCTCGACGGTGGCGTCGTCCACGAGCACGCCCACCGCCAGCGCCAGGCCGCCCAAGGTCATAATGTTCAGCGATTGGCCCAGCGCCGAAAGGACGATGATCGAGGTGAGGATCGAGAGCGGAATGGAGACGGCTACGATGAGCGTGCTTCGCCAGGAGCCGAGGAAGACGAGGATCATCAACGCCGTCAACCCGGCCGCGATCGCCCCCTCTTTGATGACGCCGTCGATCGCCGCGCGGACGAAGACCGACTGGTCGAAAAGCAATTCCATCTTCAGTTCCGGCGGCATTTGCGCCTGGATGCCGGGCAGGGCCGCGCGAAGGTTGCGAACCACGTCCAGGCTCGACGCCCCCTCGCCCTTGAGGATCGTCATCAACACGGCGCGGCGGCCGTCGCGACGGACGACGTTGGTCTGGACGGCGTAGCCCATGTGGACGTTGGCCACGTCCTTGACGTAGATCGTCACGCCATTGACGGTCTTCACAGGCATGTTGTTGAACGCGGCGATCATCTGCTCTTGAGTACCGGTCGACGGGCTGCTGTTGAGCTTGACGTAATACTCGGTGTCGCCGATCTTGGCCGTGCCGGAAGGGACGATTAGGTTCTGGCTGTTGATCGCAGTCTGGACGTCCTGCGGCGAGAGGCCGCGGGCGTAGAGCTGGTTCAAGTCGAGGTCGACCATGACCTGCGGCCACTTGCCGCCCCAGGGCTGCGGCACGCGGGCCCCCTGGACGACGCCCAGCCGCTGGATGATGAAGTTCGAGGCGAGGTCGTAGATCTGCTGCTCGGTGAGCGTGTCGCTGCTGACGGCGATCTGCACGATCGGCACGCTGGTGGCGCTGTACTGCACGATGTACGGCGGGTTGATGCCCGGCGGCATGACCTTCAGGATCGCCTGGCTGGTGGCCGTCACCTGGGCGACCGCGGCCTCGATCTTTGCGTGGGGATAGAAGTAGATGCGGATCACGCCCACGCCGAAAAGCGACTGGCTCTCGATGTGCTCGATGTCGTTGACCGAGGTGGTCAGCACGCGCTCGTTGATGAGGATGATCCGCTGCTCGATCTCGTCGGCCGGCATGCCCGTGTACTGCCAGACGACGCTCACGACCGGGATGTTGATCTCCGGGAAGATGTCGGTGGAAATGAAGTTGAAGTAAATGACCACGAAGCTGACCACCAGCATGAGCAAGGCCATCACCACGAAGGTGTAGGTGCGCCGCAGGGCCAGCCTGACGATCCACATAGTTAGCCCTCATTTGTTTCTTAGCTGCTTCACTCGGGCGGGGATATCGGTTATTTTATAGGTCGGTCGTGCGCCGCGGACAAGTCGCGGGCGCGTCCATTCGGATTTCCTGGCCAACTTCTATTCTGGGACAAGACAAATGCAATCCTCCGCAAAGCGCTCGCTCAGTCTAATTGCCGCATTGTTCGCCGCCATTGCGGCGCCCGGACCATGCTGGGCTGGCGCCCCGGCAGCGGCGGAGCCGGACGCCCGGCTGATCGCGCGTTTTGACCAAAAGGGCGTCAAGGTCAGCCCGTTGCTGTACGGCATTTTCTTTGAGGAGATCAACCGCGCCGGCGACGGCGGCTTGTATGCCGAGATGATCCAAAACCGCTCGTTTGAGGACGGGCCAGAGCCGCTGGGCTGGACGCTTTTGTATCGTCCGGGCGAAATGACTGGAGGCAGCACTGTTCCAACGATGGAACTCGACTCGAGCCGACCGTTGAACGCCAACAATCGAACGAGCCTGAAGCTTACCATGTACAAGACATCCCCTAGCGTCGGCCTTTGCAACGAAGGCTTCAAAGGTGCGCCCTACAATCGCCGTGGCGAGCCACGGGACAGGGCGACGCCCTCGTTTTCGTGCGCCGCCGCGACGCAGAAGTCCGGCCTGTTCGTAGAGAAAGGCAAGCAGTATCGCTTTTCGATGTACGTCCGCAGCGACGATTATCGCGGTGCGCTCGACGTGAAGATCGAAAAGCCCGACGGCGCGGTCCTGGGGGGGAAATCTTTCGACTCCATCGCACGCGATTGGAAGAAGTACGAGGTGACGCTGACGGCGGCTGAGACCGAAACTAACGCCCGGCTCGCAATCTGGGTCTCGCAACCGGGCACGCTCTACATCGACATGGTCTCGCTCATGCCCATTGATACGTTCAAAGGCCACGCCACGCGGAAGGACCTGACGCAAATGCTTGCCGACATGCACCCGGCATTCGTCCGCTTTCCGGGCGGATGTTACGTCGAGGGAGATACCATCGCCGAGGCGTTCCGCTGGAAGAAGACGATTGGCGACGTCGCTCAGCGGCCGGGTCATTACAACCTTTGGGGTTATCGCTCCAACGACGGACTTGGCTATCATGAGTATCTGCAGCTCTGCGAGGACATCGGTGCGGCGCCGCTGTTTGTCATCAACTGCGGCATGGCCCACCACGATCACGTGCCTATGAACAAGATGGATGAGTTCGTGCAGGACGCCCTGGACGCCATCGAATATGCCAATGGCCCGGCGGACAGCAAGTGGGTGCGCTGCGTGCCAAGGCGGGGCATCCGGCGCCGTTCAACTTGAAGATGATGGAAATTGGCAATGAAAACGGCGGCCCGCTCTATCGCGAGCGTTACGCCCTGTTCTACGACGCCATCAAGAAGCAATATCCGCAGATGCGGCTGGTCGTCAACAACTGGAACGGCATGCCCAGGAACCGCCCAGTCGAGATTCTCGATGAGCACTATTACAACACGCCGGACTTCTTCTTCGACCGGACCGGCCAGTACGACAACTACGACCGTACGAAGCACCAGGTTTATGTGGGCGAATACGCCGTCACCCAAGGCGCGGGCACGGGCAACCTGATCGCCGCGGTGGGCGAGGCCGCGTTTATGACCGGCATGGAGCGCAACGGCGACGTGGTGGCAATGGCCTCGTACGCGCCGCTGTTCGTCCAGCCGGCTTGGAAGACATGGAACCCCAACGCCATCGTCTTCGATTCCGCCCGCACATACGGCACGCCTTCGTATTACGTGCAGGCCATGTTCGCCGCCAACCGCGCCGCCCGAGCGGTTCCCGTCGACGTGGAAGTCAAGGAGCCGCCGCGGTCGGGAATGATCGGCGTGGGCACGTGGAGAACGCAAGCCGAATTCAAGGACGTCAAAGTCAGCCGCAGCGGCAGCACGCTCTTCGCCTCCGATTTCAGCCGCGGCATGGAAGGCTGGAACGTGGCGGGTGGACAGTGGGTCGTCCGCGACGGGGCGCTCTGCCAGGTCGGCAGCGGCGAGGGCGTTCGCGCGCTGGCGGGCAACGCGGACTGGAACGATTGCACGCTCACGCTCAAAGCCCGCAAGACCGGCGGCGCGGAAGGCTTCCTCATTCTCTTCACGAACCAGTCCACGCGCAAAAGTACTGGTGGAACCTTGGCGGCTGGGGCAACACGCTCCACGGGCTGGAAGGCCGCGGACTGCCGGATGCGCGCATCAAGGGAAGAATCGAGACCGGCCGCTGGTATGACATCAAAGTGGAAATCAAGGGTCCGCGGATCGACTGCTACCTCGATAACAAACTGGTTCACAGCGTAACGCGCAAGGGCAGTTCCGCGCTGGCGGCAACCGCGGGGCTTTCCGATCGCGGCGACGAGTTGATCCTCAAGGTGGTGAACGGCGGCCCCAAGTCCCTTGCGACCGGCGTCTCGCTTCGCGGCGTGGAGCAGGTGGAATCGCGGGCCCCGGCCATCGTTCTGACGGGCGGAAGCGCGGACGATGAAAACAGCTTTAACGCTCCCGCAAGGGTCGTTCCCCGAAACGAGACGGTTGAAAACATGGGTCCGAACTTCCGGCATGAATTTCCCGCCTATTCGGTGACGATCCTGCGGATGAAGTTGGCGAAATGAGCGACATGGTTGACCGAACCATACGACCTTTCTATATTAGACCGGCGGCGAATGTGGATTGGTCCCTGCGATTTCAGGAGCATATATGAGTACCGGCAGCGGCGCGGGCGTTGGCTTTGCCACGGCGCGGGGCGAAACTACCCCGCTATCAGGCAATTCACGGTCTTTCTGGAAAATCGGGTCGGACAGCTCTTGGAAGTTATTCGCCGCTTTGAAGGCTCGAAGGTCCGCATCGTCGCGCTCTCGATCTCCGATTCGGGCGAGTTCGCGTTCGTACGGTTCTTGCTCAGTCACCCTGAGGAGGGACGCGAAATCCTGGAGCGCGCTGGGCTGATGATCATCGAGACCGACTTGATCGGCGTCGATTTGCCCGAAGGATCCGATGCCTTGCAGCGGATCTGCACGGCCTTGCTCCAAGCCGAGATCAACATCATCCAGGCCTATCCTCTCTTGGTGCATCCTCGCGGCCGGGCGACAGTTGCATTGATGGTCGACAATATCGAGATGGGGCTGGAAACACTTACCGCCAAAGGCTTCAACATGATTACCGAAGCCGATCTGCAGGAGACAGGGGACGAATAGGGCGGGGAGTGGTGATGTGTAGGCCGGAACAAGCGCAGTGCGGTTCCGGCAATGGAGGGCGTTCCGCATCGACTTTCGGAACTGCGCTGCACTTGTTCCGGCCTACGTATGGTAATCCGCGTTGAGCCGCACGTACTCGGCGCTGAGGTCGGCGGTCCAAAAGCGGACGCCCGCGGCACCCTCGCGGAAATCGAGCTGGACCAGCGTATCGCGATGGTCGCGAATTGACTTGGAGACGGCCGCCGCATCGAATGGCACCGGTGCGCCGTCGCGGTAGAGCAGCGTGCCGTTGACGCGCAGCGTGATGCCCTGCGGATCGAGCGGCACGTTGGCATAACCGGCCGCGGAGACGATTCTTCCCCAGTTCGGATCGGCGCCGTAGATGGCGGTCTTTACCAGGGGACTGTTGGCCACCGTTTTTGCGATCGCCAGGGCCGCGGCACGATTGGCGCAGCCGTTGATCTCGATGGTCATCAAATGCGTCGCTCCTTCGCCGTCTCCCGCAATCGCCTTGGCCAAGTCGATGGCCACATCTTGCAGCGCGTCCTGAAACTGCGACAACTCTCCTCCGGCCAACGGCCCCCCGCCGGCAGCGCCATTGGCGACCAGCAGCACGGTATCGTTGGTGCTCATGTGTCCGTCAACGCTCATACAGTTGAAGCTCGCGTCCGCGGCGTCGCGCAACGCTTGTTGGGCCGCCGCCGGCTCCAGAGGCGCGTCGGTCATGATCAAGGCCAGCATCGTGGCCATGTTCGGTCCCATCATGGCGGCGCCTTTGGCCATGCCCGTGATTTGAATCTCGCGACCTGAAATGCGCAACGATCGTCCGGCCGTCTTGATGACCGTGTCGGTGGTCAACATGCCGCGGGCGGCCGCCTCAAGATGGGCCGGCGTGCTTCCAAGCTGCCGCGCGGCGGCGGCGATGCCCTCGGAAATGCGGTCCATCGGCAGGAACGCGCCGATCACGCCGGTCGAAAGGACCAGCGCCTGGTCTTCGCCCGCGCTGCACTGGGCAGCCGCGAGGCAAGTCATTCGCCTAGCGTCTTCCAGCCCGCGATCGCCCGTACACGCGTTTGCCACGCCGGAACAGATCACGACCGCGCGGATGCGGCTGCTGGGCGTGCGGCTGCGGTCCAGCGCAACCGGCGCCGCATATACCAGGTTTTGCGTGTAAACGCCCACGCCGGTCGCGTCGCGGTCGCTGACCACCAGCGAAAGGTCGAGCTTTTTCGCATCGCGTTTAATTCCGCAGTAAACGCCCGTCAGCGAGAATCCATCGGGAACGGTGTGTGACATGGTTAGTTTTCAGTGTTCAGTTTTCAGTGTTCAGTTTTTAGTGCTCCGCTGAACACTGAAAAGTGAAAACTGAAAACTTATAGCGCCGTAATCTCCGGATATCCAAACATCAAGTTGAAATTCTGCACCGCCGCGCCCGACGCGCCCTTGATCAGGTTGTCGATGCAACTGATCGTCATCACGCGCCCGCGGACCACTCGGGCAGTGATGTCGCAGTAATTAGTGAAGGCGCAGTCCTTCGTGCCCGGCAGATGCTCGACCACCCGCACAAACGGCTCGTCTTCGTAAAACTCGCCCAGGGTCTGCATAAGCTTTTCTTCGCTGACGGCTCCGACCGGCCGCGCGTAGGCCGTCGTCAGGATGCCGCGGTCCATTGGCACCAACTGCGGCGTAAAGACCACCTCGACCGGCTTGCCGGCGGCTGTTGACAGCACCTGATCTATTTCCGGCGTATGGCGGTGGCGGCCGACGTTGTAGGCCGAGATGCTCTCGTTGCACTCGGGATAGTGGAACGTCAGCTTTGGCGTCCGCCCGCCGCCCGATACGCCGCTCTTGGAATCGACGATGATGTCACCCGTCTCAATCAGGCCGGCCTTCAGCAGCGGCGCCAGGGCGAGGATCGCGCTGGTCGGATAACAGCCCGGATTGGCCACCAGCCGGGCGGCGGGAATATCCTTGCGGAACAACTCCGGCAGGCCGTAGACCGTCTTGCCCAGCCGGGCCGGATCGGTGTGCTTGTGGCCGTACCATTGGTTATAGATCTCGGCGTCGTTCAGCCGGTAGTCGGCGCTGAGATCGACGATCCGCGCCCGGCATCCAAGAGCGCGGGCACAACGGCGGCGCTGGCTCCGTGCGGCAGGCAACTGAACACGCACTCCGCCCGCGCCGCGACTTCCGCCGGCGCCAGGTCTTCCAGCGGCAAGTCCAGCCGATCGGTTAGCGACGGATGGACCATAGCGATCGGCGGCTGGCCCTCCTGCCGGCTGGTGACCGCGACGATCTCCGCCCCCGGGTGCCTTAGCAGGATTTTGATCAGTTCCAGGGCCGTATAGCCCGTTGCGCCGAGGATGGCAATGCGTGTCATGGGAGGGTATGGTCACGAGGCGAAGGAGTGGAAATCATCGCGCTTGCGCTTTCGGGCATTGCGGTCCAACGGGGGAACAAAATAGTATATCGCCGAATTATGACACGCCAAGGCGGAGGGGAGTTCGGTCAGTAGTCCCCTCTCGCTGGTGAAAATCGCCGCGTTTTGGACCAAGTTTTTTTTCTGCGCTTCAATCACTACAAAACTCCCATGTTTTTGGCCGTTTTTGAACTCACGATCAGCTCAGAAGGCACTCAGAACGCACTCAGAACGCACTTAGAACGCACTCAGGTTGCGCCAAGAAGCCTGGACAAGGAGGAAAATCGCATGACATGATTTGAAACCTTGTAATGGGACCTTGCGGGTAAAAGCCCGTCCAGGAGAGCCTGACCAGCACCTGGAAGCGAGTCTTGCGCGGTGAAGGGCAACTGACATCGCGAAGCGTAGACAGCGAGCCCGAAAGCCATGCTATTGAGCCTCGAAAGGGTTCTTCTCGCTGGCGCCTTCGTCGTCCTGAGAACGGGGGCCGTGCGAGCGTCTCGAAAGCGGTCTGGGACGTATCGGCCGGCCGGGGTCTGAGAACATGTGCGAACGGGAATTGGGGTTCCCCAGGAACTTGGGAGATCCTGTCGTCTCCACGGAAGATTCCCCGGACGGGGATACCGGGTGAACAACCCCAGGCCCGCTGCTGCGGCACGCAGCGGCGGCGGGAGCGAAATGTGCGTGATCCCGTGGTACCGCCAAGCGAAGGAAACGAAGCGCGGCGGGAGGGGCGGCAGGAAGTCGCAGTGCCTTGATAGTACCGAGGAAGCCGGGGAACTCGACCCGCGAGGACCCGGGGGATGGGAAGCGAGGCATCGAGTAACTCGCCCATCGGCAGGCAACACCCGGAGGACATTGAGCCTCCACGCGGTGTCACCGCAAGGCCGACGGATAGTGCAGTACGGGTTTGTCACGGCGGTAGCTATGTCGTGGCGAAGCGAAGGGGTTACTTGAGGAACCGGATGCTCTAATGCGGGCACGTCCGGATCTGTGGGAGCCCTGGGCGGGCAACCGCCCAGGGCGACCCGGCAAGCAGTTCTCTTGGGTGGTTTGTGCACCGGTAGGTCCCTTCTGCCGGAATGGACTAATGCGGCCGACCATTTTGCGCAGACAAAGGCCGTCTGCGCGCACCGGTCTCAATAGTCCTTTTCGGCAAGAAGGACCTACCGGCGGCGAGCACGGAGCGGGAAGTGGCAAGTAGCGCAGCTTCGTCCCCCTCGCTCGCGAGAGGGCGGTGCGAGGGAAACGTGCCGCTTGCCACCCACCACTTATCCCTTATCTCTCACCCCTCACCCATTCATCACTGTAGTTATCATCAATTAACAAAGTCCTCTATCTATACTACGATTCCCGCGCTATGCGAAAAGACAAGAATTCTTGCCGCCGTTGTCGAGGATCGTTCGTAAACCCTTACGCCGCTTGGGGAACAATCTTTTTCCCGGACCCGTTTTCTCGCGCTCGATTTGTTCATGTTTTTAATACTGGAATCCGGGCGCGGGGGGTGTGCAATTCCCCCTGTCGATGCGGGCCGATTCGCATGAAAAAAAAGCGTCGTGGGAGGGTTTCCACGGCATGTGGCCGGCGAGCATCGTTCAACAACTGCGGAAGCAGCTCCCGCTGGGCTATGTTGCCGAGCCGCGAGTGCATCTGGGCACGCTGATGGAGATCGACGTCGGCGCCCTGGAATCGGCCGATGTGCGAGGAACCGCTGCGACCAACGGCAACAGCGGCCCTGCGACCTCTGCCTGGTCCGGCTCGGCCCCCGTCGTGGCAGTCGAGACCGATCCGCCCGACGAATACGAGTACGAAGTCCGCGTCTTTGACCTGGAGCGCCAGCGCAAGCTGGTCGCGGCCATCGAGCTCGTCACCCCGGCGAACAAGGACAGGGCGGAGTCGCGGCAAGCATTTGTTGCCAAGTGTGCGGCCTTGCTCCGCAGGGGAATCGCGGTGAGCATCGTGGATCTGGTCACACTGCGGCGCTTCAACTTGTACGCCCAATGGATGGAATTTATCGGCCATCCCGATCGGACCATGTCCAGCGAGGACCCGCCGATCTATGCGGCCTCCGCCCGGTGGCTGGCCAAGGGAACGCGGGCTCTACTGGAGGCTTGGTCGCACACGTTGGTGGTCGGCCAACCGCTGCCGATGTTGCCCCTTTCGTTGCGCGAAGACCTGGTTATGGCGCTCGATCTGGAGGAGAGCTACGAGCAGGCCTGCAGCGACTTGTGGATCTCGTAGGCCGCGGCCGCTGCGTAAAAGCATCTCGGCGGAGCGAGATGAGTACTTTGCCCTTGACGCTCCACGCTGATCTTGGCACACTCGCTTTGCCATGAGCGTTGCCTTCTTGCCCGGTCTCAAGTCACCCGATCGCTTCCCGCGACCCGCGAGCGGGAGCCCCGGTACGCGGCCGCGCGGCGCGAGCGACGAACGGTCGCGGCGGGACCTCCGCGCGATCCGCCGCGGCTTCTCGTGGCTGGCAGTCGGCAATATCGTCAATGCGGCGTGCGGTTGGGGCCGCATGGCACTGCTGGCACGCTGGGGCAATGCGGACTTGGTAGGCCAATGGACGCTCGCCATTGCCGTTTGCGCGCCAATAGGCACGCTGGCCGATCTCGGTTTGAGCGGTTCATTGATCTCCGACGCCCGGCGGCAGTTTCGCCTCCGCGATTACCTTGGCTTGCGAATTCTCACTTGCGGGCTGACGCTTGCGGTCATCGCCGCGGCGGTCCTCTGCGGCCATTACGACGCGGCCGGCGGACGACTGATCGTGTTGACGGGCGTCCTCGTGGCGTGCGAATCGCTGTGCGACATCTTTCAGGCGGTCGCGCAACGCGAAGAGCGAATGCACTGGGTCGCCGTCTCGCTGATCGTTCGCGGCGTCTTCGGCCTGGCGCTCTTCGCGGCCATTTTCCACGTGACGCACGACCTCGCCTTGGCCGTGTGCGGCTTCTGCGCTGCCGCATTGACAACCTTGCTCGCGATTGACGTTCCCCGCGCGCTCGCCTGCGAGGGGCGGGCCGGGCGACTGAAATCTCAAGTCTCAGATCTCAAATTTCAGATCTCAGATTTCAGAATTCAGATTTCGGATTTCAGATTTCAGGTTGCAAACCGCCTCCTGCGACTGGCTTGGCTGAGCCTGCCGCTCGGCCTGGCAACCGCGGCTCTCAGCCTGATTACCGCCATTCCGCGCTACTGGATCAGCGCGCGGCTGGGCAACGCGGCGCTGGGCGGTTTCGCCGTGGCCGGCAGCCTGATGATCGCGCAGTCGCAGATCGTCGGCGTATTGAGTCAGGCGGCCTGCCCGCGCCTGGCCCGCTATCACGCCGCCGGCAACCGTGCGGCCTTCATGCGGCTGCTCGGACGCCTGTGCCTGTGGCTCGCCGTGTTGATGGTTGTTTCGGTCGCCGTCATGGCGATTGCCGGAAGGCTCGTTATCGGCCTCTTGTTCGGCCCGGTCTTCGTTCCCTATGCGGCGGTCGCCACGTGCCTGATGTTGGCAGCCGGCCTGCGGAACTTCAACATCTTGCTGGGCCGCGCGATTACCTCCATGCGCCGCTTTCGCACCGGACTTGCCCTGCGGCTGCTGGGCATCGCCGTCCTTGTGCTGCTGCTGCCCGGCTGGCTCGACTGGCTCGGCCTGCTCGGCGCGGCCTGGGCAGTGACGGTCAGTTGGCTGGTCGCGGCGATGCTCTCGCTGGCGACTGTTTTGGAGTGCGTTGGCTTGCCAACGCTTTCCAAACAGCCGAAAACGTTGTGTGAGCGACAAAACGCCTTTTGAAAAGCCGAAGCGAGCCTCCGCACTCCAAAAAATTCCTCATTTTTCTCGCGTCCACGTGCCGAAAACTCCTAGGAGGCAAATCGACTTCGCGCTTGCGCGCCGTGGCATGTCGGCAGGGAGGCCGCTGTGGCTGGATTGAGTCGTCTTCGGCAGTTCTATCTTTTGCATTTTTCCAAGCCGGCGTCCGATCGGCTCGTTTACCGCGAAATCCGCCGCAAGAAGGCCCGCAAGATCGTCGAATTCGGCCTTGGCACGGGCCAGCGCACGGTTCGCGCGATCGAGGTCCTCAAAAGGCTGAATCCGCCCGGCGAAATCCACTACACCGGCATCGACCTCTTCGAGGCCCGGCCGATTAGCGACGGCCCGCGGCTCACGCTCCGCGACGCGCACCGGCTCTTGAAGCCCACCGGCGCGCGGATCCAACTCGTGCCCGGCGCGGCGGACGAGGCCCTTGCCCGCGTCGCGAACGGATTGAAAGATATCGACGCGGTGATTATTTCCTCGGCCGCTACGCCCGAGCAGATGTCTCGGGCCTGGTTCTACTTGCCGCGGATGGTCCAAGCCGGTACGCAGTTCTTTCAGGAATCGCTCTTGCCCAACGGCGCCGCGGCCATGCGGCGGTTGAGCGGCGAGGAAGTCGCGCGGCTGATCTTGCAGGGCCAACGTCGCGCGGCATAATGTAAGTGGGAAGTGGCAAGTGGAAAGTGGGACGGGGGAGTACAGCACTTGCCACTGGCCACTTCTCACTCGATTCTTGGACGGTTGCTTTGCCCCTGGTCTTCCGGTAGAATCGCTGCTGGTGAGGGGCAATCAGGTTCTCAAGTCAAGCTGCCTCAAATGAAACCGCGGCGAACCAGGTTTTGCGTTTTCGCAACGATCGTGGCGGCGGCTCAATTTGCGCCGGTGAAGGCCGCCTCCGCGCATCCGCCGGTGAAGCTCGGCGACGAAGTCCTTTTCGAAAAACGCCTCGATCTGATCCGCGGCAAACGCGTCGGCCTCATCACCAATCCCAGCGGGCTGGACAGCAAGCTCGAGCCAATCGTCGAAAGGTTCCGCGCGCAGCCGGACGTGAAGCTCGCGGCGCTTTACGGGCCGGAGCACGGCGTGCGCGGCAACGCGCAGGCCGGGCAGTTTGTCCCCTTCTATTTTGACGAGCATCTCAAGCTGCCGGTATTCAGCCTTTACGGCCAGACGCAAAAACCGCCGGCGGACATGTTGACGAACATTGACAAATACATGCGCTCGCACGACACGCGCCGCGACCGAAACAAAGTAGAAGCCGGCATGATGAATTCCATCGACGTGATGGTGTTCGACTTGCAGGACGTCGGCACGCGCATCTACACCTACGCCGCCACGATGGCCGGCGCGATGCAAGCCGCGGCGGAGGCGAACGTTCCCTTCATCGTGCTCGATCGGCCAAATCCCGTCGGCGGCGCGGTGATGGAAGGGCCAATTCTGGAATATCCGAAATACAGCTCTTTCATCGGCCTGTATCCGATTCCGCTCCGGCACGGCATGACCGTGGGCGAGCTGGCGCAGTTGTTCAACGAGAAATACCTCGCCAAAAAATGCCGGCTCGTCGTCGTGCCGATGGAGAATTGGACGCGCGACGAGTGGTTCGACGAGACGTCGCTGCCGTGGGCGCCGCCGTCGCCGAATCTGCCGACGCCCGACAGCGCGACGGTTTATCCGGGGCAAGTCATCCTTGAGGGCACGAACCTCTCCGAGGGCCGCGGCACGACGAAGCCGTTCGAGTTACTTCTGGCGCACCGTGGATGGACGGCTATATTCTGGCGAAGGCTCTGAACGCCTTGAATCTGCCCGGCGTGAGATTCCGCGAAGTCTATTTCACGCCGACGTTCTCGAAATTCGCCGGAACGAATTGCGGCGGCTGCCAGTTGCACGTCACCGACCGCAACACGTACCGATCGGTCGCCACGACGTTGGCGGTTGTGACCGAAATCGAGAAACGATACGGCGACAAGCTGCAATTGCACGCGGATTACTTTGACCACGTAATGGGCACCGCGTCAGTGCGCGAGGCCCTGGAGCGGGGCGAACCGGCGAAGGGAATTGTCGCCGCTTTCAAGCCGGGATTGGACGAATTCGCCAAGCTTCGCAAGCCATTCCTCCTTTACCGCTGAAGAGAGGTCCATACATTCGCGCCCGTAGCTCAATGGATAAGGTTGTCTGACCTTACAATTCCCCGTATTTTGGATTTATCAGCTTTTCGCCACGAAATAGTCTTCCACAATTTTCAAGTTTTCCAGGAAATGGCATCTGGAAAGTGCCGTCGAGATTCGACCCCTCTCTTAGTCACTGTCGCTCTCACGCTCAGCGCGGGGGTGTTCTTCCAACGGATGCGCATCGCAAGTCACAGAATGCCTTGTCTGCGATAGCAGACGCCACGATCGTTCCATTTCTTACTGCGAATCGCCGACGCTTCGCAATCGAAGCACTTATGGCCAGCCGGACGGCGCCGAAATTGCTCCGATCAGGGTTGGACCTTATAATCACCTAATCGGGAAGGACTACCGCTCCCAAGGGCGGCCGTCGCGACAACTAAGCAGTCATTGACATGGCATCGAGCCTGGTTCAGGAAAATGATGAGTTGTCCGACTTGACCTCGGACGAAGTCAATGCGCTCCGCGAAATTGTTGAGGGAACCGTAGAAGGCACGGGCGAGGCGTTTTTCCAGTCGCTCGTCGAGCACCTGGCGAAGGCCATCCAGGTGCAATATGCCTTCGTGGCGGAATTCGCGCAGGCGCCCACGCGGGTGCGGACGTTGGCCTATTGGACCAAGGACCACATCGCTGGGAACATCGAATTCAATCTGGCAGGCACTCCTTGCGAGGAGGTGATTGCCGGCGCGATGTGCCACCATCCTGCGGGTGTGCAAGAGCGATTCCCGCAGGACCAAGGCCTAATCGACCTGGGGATTCAGAGTTACCTAGGTGTGCCGCTAGTGGATTCGCACGGGCAAGTGCTGGGACACTTGGCTGTGTTCGATGCGCGGCCAATGCCCCCGAAGCCGAAGAAGCTGCTCATTTTCCGCGTCTTTGCCAGCCGCGCGGCCGCCGATCTCCATCGCCTCCGCATGGAGCAAATGCTCAAGGAGAGCGAAAAACGGTACCGCGATTTGTTCGACGAGGCGCCGATTCCCTACATCTTCGAAGACACTGAGACGCGGTTTGTCCGTGCCAACCGCGCAGCAAGGAAGCTCCTCGGCCTGCGTGCCGAGGACATTCCTGGTACCGTCGGCCTGTCGCTGGTTGCACCCACTCCTGATAATCAAAAGCGTCTTCGCGCGGCATTTCAGGATATCCGCCACGGCAAGGAAAGCGAACTTGTCGAATTGGAACTTCGCCGCAAGGATGACGGCCGGCCGTTATGGGTACAGTTCTGGTCGCGTCCGGAACCGGACGGCAAGCATACACGGACGATGATCATCAATATTACCGACCGC
Organism: uncultured Planctomycetia bacterium; assembly: GCA_963780045.1. Lineage (GTDB taxonomy): Bacteria > Planctomycetota > Planctomycetia > Pirellulales > Thermoguttaceae > JANXQG01. The sequence continues at coordinate 19,097 of CAVZZZ010000005.1, forward strand.
GTCCTGGCGGAGCGGGAAAAAGCCCGCTTGCAGCAGCAGAACCAGTACTTGCAGGAAGAGATCAATGCGTCGCGCAACTTCCAGGAGATCGTGGGGCGCACGCCGGCTCTCGCGGCGGTGCTGGAGAACGTGCGGCGGGTTGCTCCCACCGACGCGACCGTGCTGATCACTGGCCAAACAGGCACGGGGAAAGAACTGATCGCCCGTGCAATTCATTCCATCAGCAAGCGTCGCGATCAGCCGCTGATTAAGGTTAATTGTGCGGCATTGCCGGCTGGCTTGGTGGAAAGCGAGTTGTTCGGCCATGAAAAAGGGGCCTTCACCGGCGCTATCGCCCGCCGCGTCGGTCGGTTTGAATTGGCCGACGGCGGAACGATCTTTCTGGATGAAGTCGGCGAGTTGTCGTTAGATATTCAAGTAAAACTGCTGCGAGTCCTCCAGGAGCGTGAATTCGATCGCATCGGCGGACGAACGCCCCAGCAGGTCGATGTTCGCGTGATCGCAGCGACCAACCGGGACCTGGCCAGTGCCGTTCGCGAGAAGACATTCCGTGAAGACCTGTTCTACCGGCTGAACGTTTTTCCCATCGAGCTTCCGCCGTTGCGAGATCGGAAAGAGGATATCCCGCTCTTGGCTCATTACATGCTGAACAAGTACGCCATGCAGATTGGAAAGCCGATCGACGGCATCAGCCCTGAGACCATCGAGCGGATGCAAGCCTACCTCTGGCCGGGAAACATTCGCGAGTTGCAGAACGTTATTGAACGGGCAACGATTCTCGCCACGGGCCGAGTTCTTGAAATCGGGCCGGAATTGCTGATCGTTTCGAGCAGTTCGCCGAAGCCAGATGCCATTACTGAAGGCACTTCGCCTTCCAAGTTGCAGACCGTCGATCGCAATCACATTCTGGCCGTTCTGCGGCAAACGAACTGGCGGATCAGCGGCCCCGACGGCGCGGCCTGCATTCTGGCCCTGCATCCCAACACGCTCCGCAGTCGCATGAAGAAACTCGGAATCTCACGCGATACCGGCGACGATTCGTAGACCACGACTTTCCAGCACGTTGAATAACGAGATGGCGGTCTCGGATCGGGTTTTCTGGGAAATCAGCGGTTTGCCGCGCAAAACAGCGGAGCGCCATATATCGAACGTTTCTTACACTCGCTACCTCTCGCTCCATTGTCTTTCGCCCGCGCGTCCAATTATAATGCTTCCGTCCCGGCTGCGCAGTTGCCGCTCTCGCGAGGTTTCTCGACTATGGACAGTATTAGCAAACCCACGGACAAATCGCTGCCGCTCTCCAAAGGGGTTTGCATTGACCAGATTTCCGTCCAGTTTGACCTTGCCATTCACGAAGCGATCCAGAACGGAGGGCGTTGGCCAAGCATCGAGGACCACTTGGGGGATACGACCGAACCCGTTCGTTCCGAGCTGCGGAAAGAGTTATTGGCGGTCGAGGCGAAATGCCGCCAACAACAAGCTGAACGCGGTGACCCCGATTTGCCATATGGGAGTTCATCGGAAACACTCCTGTGGCAGGCTGGAAAGCTTGCCTCCCGGCAAACCGGCAACGACTCCACCTCTAAACAACCGGTATCGCCGACGGAGGCAAGTGTCGGGCATCTTGCCCACATTGGCAGATATCGCATCCAACTGGTCTTAGGCGAGGGTGCGTTTGGTACGGTCTATCGGGCCTACGACGAGACGTTGAAGCGGCAGGTTGCCATTAAGGTTCCCCACCGCCGCTTGGTTGATAAGCCGGAAGACATAGAACTCTATCTGGAGGAAGCCCAAGTCGTAGCCGGCCTCGACCATACAAATATCGTCCCCGTTCACGACGTAGGTCAAACTGAGGATGGGCTGTGCTACGTAGTTTCCAAGTTTATTGAAGGAAGCGATCTGGCAAGAAGAATCCGCGAGCAGCCGCTATCACACTTCGAATCAGCAGGACTTGTTGCGGCAATCGCAGAAGCCCTTCAACACGCCCATCAGCACATGGTAGTACATCGGGATGTGAAGCCCGCCAACATCCTGATAGAAGCCACGGGCAAACCCTACCTTGCAGACTTCGGACTGGCACTCAAGGAAGCGGACTTTGGCGAAGGCTCCGGTAGAACCGGTACGCCTAACTATATGAGTCCCGAGCAGGCCCGCGGCGAGGGGCATTTGGTGGACGGCCGCGCAGACATTTTCAGCCTGGGGGTGGTCTTCTATGAATTGCTTACGGCCACTCGCCCATTCTGGGATACCGACCGCGAGAAGGTCCTGGAACGGATCAGGAAATTGGAACCGTGCCCGCCGCGGCAACTGGACAAATCTGTTCCCAAGGAGTTGGAGAGGATATGTCTGAAGGCGTTATCAAAGCGGCCATCGGATCGCTATTCGACGGCCTTGGATATGGCGCAAGATCTCAGGGAATTCCTAAAGCCGAAGACCGCCGCTTATTCGACGGCCAAAGATTTAGCCGACGGTCTGCGTCATTTCCTGGACCAGCAACGCAGCCCCACACCCGAAGGCATTGATGCGACTTCGATCGCCCCCGTGGCACAAGGCCATCGCCAAGACGCTGACGCCCACCGCCTCTGCCTCAATGGGCGCTACTACTGGAACAAGCGAACCGAAGACGGCCTGCGGAAAAGCATTACTTGCTTTTACCAGGCCCTCGACAAGGAGCCGACGTACGCTTTGGCCTGGGCCAGCCTGGCCGATGCCTACCACCAGCTTGGGATTTGGGGACACGCGCCACCAACCAGCGCATGTCCGCGGGCAAGGAGCGCTGCTCTAAAGGCGATCGAGCTGGACGATACGCTCGGGGAGGCATACACTGCTCTGGCTGTCGTCCTGAAGGATTATGATTGGGACTTCGACGGCGCTGAGCGCGCTTTTGGACGAGCCTTGGAACTCAATCCGGCTCACGCCCTCACACACCAGTGGTATGGCGAGTGCCTGGCGTGCATGGGGAAGCACACCGAAGCTATCGCCGAGCTTCGTCGCGCTCAGGATTTGGATCCGCTTTCGATCAATATCAGCACAACCGTCGGACGCCACGGGTTCTTCTTTGCACGTCAGTACGAAAACGCCACTGCCCAACTCCGCAAAACGATCGAGACAGATCCAACGTACTGGATCGCGCATAGTTTCCTCGGCTGGGTCTACCTCTTCCGAAGTCGTTTTGCTGACGCCGTCGCCGAGTTTGAAACGGCCAGACGACTCGACGACAACCCGGAAACGCTGGCATGCCTCGGCTATTGTCATGCAACATCCGGTCAACATGCTAGGGCGAAGGAGCACCTTGACGCTTTGACTGAGCTTGCGGGGCATCGCTACGTGGCGCCAGTAAACCTTGCGCTCGTCTATATCGGTCTTGGCGACAAGGAACAGGCGTTTACCTGGTTGGAAAAGGCCCGTGATGATCATTCGCAATGGCTCAGCGAAATCCGGGTAGATCCGGCCTTCGACCCGTTGCGCTCCGATCCGCGCTTCGCCGACCTACTCCGACGGATGTAAATAGCCTTGTGAGGTTGGGACACTTTCAGGCCGAATCAACGACGGCAAAACCCGAGAAACGACCGTTTTTTTGGACGGCTTAGGGGAAGCGCTGGCAGCCACGCGAACCTGCCACCAATCTTGCCGTCCTATTCATCGCGGCGAGCAACTAGGCCCGGCAGCGGAGGTGGGGCTGCGATACTGAATGGCTATCCTGCTGCTCACGATATTTCGTACCGGTCACGAAATGACGTGAAGCCCTCAGTTCCTGATCGTGAGTTCCGTCTTCGCTCGAATAGTTGCTTTCTGACGCAATTCCTTTGTTGGCAATGGCTTAAGTCGTGCGTGCCGAAATCCGGCACGCTTTGGCATCCCAGTTGCTTTTAACGACAGCCGTTTCAATCAGTCCCCAACTATGAATGCCCGCTATGCTCAGGATCACCGCGATTCGCAATGATTCGCAGACCATCCTCAAGTTAGAGGGCAAGCTGCTGGAGCCATGGATTGAAGAATTGCGCGGCGCGTACACTCGGGCGAAAAGCCGGTCGGAGCGAGTCGTTCTCAATTTGGCCGACCTGACCTATGCGGACGAGGCGGGCACGAGGGTGCTCGGCAATTTTGTCCAACTGGGTGTGCCCATAGGTGAGTGTTCGGCGTTCGTGACCGAGTTGCTGCGCGCACCGCAGCCCAATTCGATGTAAACACTCGTCAAAGACAGGCGGTTTTCCGTCAGTTTTCGACGGCCAAGTTCGATCGTTTTCTCGCGTCGCCGAGGTCGGGCGCACGATCGATTCAAGAACTCCATCCTCGGCATCGTTTAGAAAAGGTCAGAATCATGAGCAAGGTTTTCCAGTTTATTGTTGCAGCAGTTGTGGGTGTCGCCGTCAGCGCGTCGTTCGTTGGCTGCGGCTCATCGGACGGCAAGATGACGGACGGCAAGATGACCGACGGCAAGATGACGGACGGCAAGATGACGGACGGCAAGATGTCCGACAGCAAGATGATGGACAGCAAGATGGCCGATGGCAAGATGACCGAGGGCAAGATGACGGAGGGAAAGATGTCCGATGGCAAGATGTCGGACAGCAAGATGTTGGATGATAAGATGGACCATAAGTAGGCCAGTTCCGTCATCCTTGCATTCAATGCGGACTTTGGAGAAGGAAAAAACGCCATGACCACCATCAACTATCGAACCGCCGACGTGGACGGTTTCAAAATCTTCTATCGCGAGGCCGGCGAGGCCGGCGCGCCGAAGCTCCTGCTGCTCCACGGTTTTCCCAGCGCGGGCCACATGTTCCGCGACCTCATTCCGTTCCTGGCCGATCGTTTTCACATCGTTGCTCCTGATTTGCCGGGCTTTGGGAATTCCGACATGCCGGGCCGGGGCTATACCTTCGACCGAATCGCGGAGACAATCGATCATTTCACGGAGACGATCGACTTCGATCGCTATGCCGTCTACGTTTTCGATTACGGCGCGCCGACCGGATTCCGGCTTGCTGTAAAGCACCCAGATCGGATCACGGCGATCATTTCCCAGAACGGCAACGCCTACGAGGAAGGTCTAAGTGACGGCTGGAATCCGATCCGTGCTTATTGGCAGGACGCGTCACAGGCCAACCGCGATGCACTGCGCGCCTTCCTGGCCCCCGAGACGACCGTCTGGCAATACACGCACGGCGTCCCCGACTCGACGGCGGTCTCCCCCGACGGATATTCACTGGATAACTTCTACCTGAGTCGTCCCGGCGCGGCGGAACTACAGCTCGATCTGTTCGGGGACTACAAGAGCAACGTCGCGCTCTATCCGACCTTTCAGGAGTATTTCCGCGCCTACAAGCCGCCCTTCCTCGCCGTGTGGGGCAAGAACGACCCGTTCTTCCTGCCGGAAGGGGCCGAGGCGTTCAAGCGCGACATACCGGACGCCGTCGTGCGTTTTTTCGATACTGGGCATTTCGCGCTGGAGACCCACGCCGCGGAGATTGCGGCGGCCATCCGCGACTTCCTTCCCTGCCGACGGCAAGGGAAGCCGCAATCAGTGTGCATGTTGGAGACCGCGCAATGAAAAGTCGTAGTAACCTACACCTGTTGGCGATTGGCCCGATGGTTTGGGTCGAGTTCGCGATTCTGTTCTCTCTAGCATTCGTAGCGCCACGCGGCGTCTTCGTGCTTGGGGCTGACTTAACCGCGTCTGCCGAGGCGACGAGGTTGGTCGTGACGCTAGTTCGCTCGCCAACGGTTCAGAAGGAGTTGAAGTTCGACGCTCGGCAGGCGGCAGCAGTCAATGCGGCCGTGGCGGAGATCGACGAACCGCTGTGGAGATTGCGCGATGCGTCTGCCGAGCGGAGCGCCGCGGACGTTCACGCGCTGCGGAACAAGTTCGAGGCGGAGCTTCGCGCCGCATTGCGGCCAGAGCAGCAGCAACGTGTGGAACAGTTGCTCTGGAGGGCGCAAGGCGTTTGGGCTCTCAAAGACGCGCGCCTCGCCGATCGGCTTGCTCTGACCGAGGCCCAAAAAGAGCAGATTGCCGCGTTGCTTGGTTCCTTGGATCGATCGAGTCGCTCGGACAAAGTGGCTGAACTGGATAAACAGGTCATGGCCAGGTTAACCGACAAACAGCGCCATCTATTGCCGGAGGCGCTGGGGCCCAAGTTCGATTTCAGCCGGGTTCGTCAAATCGGCGTAAAGGCCCCTGAAATCCGCGGCATCGAAGGCTGGGTGAATTCACGACCGATCAAGCTGGCTGACCTCCGCGGCAAAGTCGTAGTCTTGCACTTTTGGACCTTCGGATGCATCAACTGCATTCACAACCTGCCGGTCTACAAGACCTGGTACGACGAACTACCGCGCGACAAGGTCGTGATCTGCGGCGTTCACACGCCGGAAACGGACGCCGAACATCAGTTTGACGGCCTCCAACGGGCCGTCAAGCAGCGCGAATTGAAGTTCCCCGTTGCGATGGACCTCCGTGCCGAAACGTGGAAGGCGTGGGGCAATTCGGTTTGGCCGGCGGTGTACCTGATCGACCGGGACGGCGGCGTCCGCTACTGGTGGACCGGCGAATTGAAATGGAAGGGCGCCGAGGGCGACAAACTGATGCTCGCACGCATCAACCAACTGATTGACGAGAAAGACTGACTTTCAATCCCAACAAGGAAATCGAAATCCGCAGCAGGGAAAAGCGAGGACGCCATGAAAACATCGTCAGACCCGCCCAGTAGCGAGATCACACCCGAAAGCGTCTACTTCAATCGACGCAGCTTTATGAAGGCTGGCGTGCTCGCTGCCAGCGCGGTGGCGACGGGCTGGGTTTATCGCCGGCTCAATTCGCCATCGACACAGGCCATCGACACCCCCGAGATCGAAGTCGTTAGGACCACGCCGCCCGCCCGCGCGGGCTTCCACACGGACGAAACACAGACTTCCCTCCAGGATATCACGCACTACAACAACTTCTACGAGTTTTCGACCGATAAGGACAACGTCGCCGAGACGGCGGCGGACTTCAAGACCTCCGGTTGGAAGGTCGAGGTCGGAGGGCTGGTGAGCAAACCGCGAGTATTCGATCTCGACGACTTGCTGAAGATCGCGCCAGCGGAAGAGCGCGTCTATCGGATGCGCTGCGTGGAGGCGTGGTCGATGGTGATCCCGTGGGCCGGCTACTCGCTGTCGCGACTGCTGGCTCGCGTCGAACCCCTGGGCAGCGCCAAGTATGTAGCCATGCAGACGCTGCTCGATCCGCAACGAATGCCCGGGCAGAAGACGGGGGTGCTGGAATGGCCCTACGTGGAGGGCCTGCGTCTAGATGAAGCGATGCACCCGCTGACGATTTTGGCGTCGGGCTTGTACGGTCGTGCGTTGCCGCCCCAGGACGGCGCACCCTTGCGGCTGGTCGTGCCTTGGAAGTACGGATTCAAGGGGGTCAAGTCGATTGTGAAAATCACGCTCGTCGACAGTCAGCCGCCGACCACCTGGAACCTCAGTGCCCCGAGCGAGTACGGGTTTTTCGCCAACGTCAATCCCCGGCACGACCATCCCCGCTGGAGCCAGGCGAGCGAGCGGCGGATCGGCGAGAGTGGGCGGCGCCCGACGCTGATGTTCAACGGATACCAAGAGCAGGTTGCCGGTCTCTACGCGGGCATGGATTTGGACACGTTTTTTTGAAGCAGCAAATGGTTGGAATAGAAAGCGTGCGGAGATGAAAGACGTCAGGTTTGCGAAATTCGTTGTGCTGGTTAACGGTTTGGTGCCTGGGACGCTCCTGCTGTGGGATACGTATCACGGCCACGCCGGCGCAAACCCGGTCAACTACGCCGAACGGACGACGGGGCTCCTCGCTTTGGTATTCCTTTGCTTGTCGTTGCTGGTGACGCCGTTGCGCAAGATCACCGGGCTGAACTGGCTCTTCCATTTTCGGCGTCTGCTGGGTTTGTATGCATTCTTTTACGCACTCGCGCACTTCTTGATCTTCTTCGTTCTCGATCGCGTATTGAATGTGCAGGACACGTTTTCCGAAATGGTCAAGCGCCCCTATTTGATCGTCGGTTCCGTGGGACTCTTAGCCATGACGCCGCTGGCCGCCACATCATTCAACTACATGATCAAGCGTATGGGCCAGAAACGTTGGCAGGCCCTGCATCGGCTCGCCTACGTTGCGGCCATTGCCGGAGTCATACACTTCTACATGCTGGTCAAGTCGGACATTCGCCTGCCGGTCGCTTATGGCAGCGTCGTGGGAATCCTGCTGGGATATCGAGCGCTGGGATTCTCAGTCCGGCGGTGGAGAAAAGCGCCTCTCCGACCAGAAAGAACATCGGCGGCATCGCCCGGCGCCGGTCGCTGGAAGGGTCAGCTTCGCGTTGAGCGGATTGTGCAGGAAACCCCGACCGTAAAGACATTTCGCCTCGTTCCGCCCGATCGAAGCGGCTTCCCGTTCGCCTATCTGCCTGGACAGTATCTGACTTTTTCCCTGCAAATCGGTGGCAAGCCGGTCACGCGGTCGTATACGATCGCCTCCACTCCTTCCCGGCCAGGTTATTGCGAGGTCACCATCAAGCGGGAGGAGCTAGGGTTGGTCTCACGGCACATGCACGGCACGGTGAAGGAAGGCAACCTCTTGACGATTGCCGCGCCGGGAGGAAAGTTCACGTTCACCGGTGCGGAAGCGGACCGCATCGTGCTGCTGGCCGCTGGCGTCGGCATTACGCCGCTGATGTCGATCTTGCGCTATCTGACCGATCGGAAATGGAACGGGCGGATCAATATGGTCTACGCCTGTAGAACGCCTGAAGATATCATATTCCGCGAGGAGCTTGAGTCCTTCGAGCGCCGCAATCCAAATCTTCACCTCACGCTGATCCTCTCGCGCGCCGAGGGCACCAATTGGACAGGGGCCACCGGAAGGATTGACGCAAAGCTTCTGACGAGAGTAGTTCCGGACCTCGCAGATGTTCCTTTCTACATGTGCGGACCGACGGAAATGCTTACGGCAACCGGCGATCTTCTGCGCCAGTTGGGAGTCGCCGAGCGTAACATCCGCAAGGAGTCGTTTGGCTTGAAACCGGCATCGCCGCGCGAAGAAGGCGCGGCCTCTAACGGCGCGGGCGAATTCACGGTCACATTTTCGCGATCGAACAAGACGGCAAAAATCGCTGGCCGCCGGCCCATCCTTGTGTTGGCCGAGGAGTTGGGCGTTGGTGTGGACTCCGAGTGCCGCGCGGGCATTTGCGGAACCTGCAAGTGCCGGATGATATCCGGCTCAGTGGAGATGGAGACTCAGGACGCGCTGACCAGTGACGATCGCCGGAACAACTTCATCCTGCTATGCCAGGCGCAGGCGCTGGAGGACGTGACGGTGGAAGTTTGACGGGAAGCCAGCAAAGACAACCTAAACGGCGGCGGGCAACTCAACTAGGCGGCGGGCTATATCATTTTACTCCAACCGTGTTGCCGGACCAGTGCGGCCCCGGCAGCCCGACTCAAGAAGGACAGGTCATGCAAAGATTCGTACGCGTTCAACAGGGCAATTCTGCCATACCCGCGATTGTCGGCGACAGTGGACTTCTGGATCTCCGCCCTCTGGTCCGCGACATCACGGCGGAGCGGTTGAGTCGCCGTTGGAAGCCACGGCCAACGTGCCGGCCAGCCCGCTCATGAGTCGCCGGGCGTGAAGCGCCGGACCCGCCGCTTCCCCACATGCCCCACGGCCGGGCGCTTTGTGGGTTGACAGTGGCCGGCAGGGGCATGACAATAGCCTTGGAGTGGTAGCGGAGTAATCTCCCGTGCAAGATTCCTTCCGTGTCGCAATCCTTTACGGGGAAACAATTTGCGCCCGTAGCTCAATGGATAGAGCATCGGTCTTCGGAACCGAGGGTTGGGGGTTCGAGTCCCTCCGGGCGCGCTGACGCAATTCGTTATTTCGCTGATACTTAAGATAGGCGGCGGGAGCCGGCTTCACTTCATCGGATGCTTCTGAAAAAACTCCCAAAGCAGGTCGTTGGCCGAGATGTTCTTCGTGGACTTGCCGATGAAGCCAACGGGAGGTTCCCGGCCAGGCCATGTATGCCCGCCGCCCTTGATGACGACCAGGACCACTTCTGCCCCCTCCTTGCCGTGCCGATACGTCCTGCGCTGGATGGTTGTGCCGTCATTCGCCTTGTCGGGCAATTGCACGACCTCGGGCTTATGATCGCATCCGTCGATCTTCACCCAGGTCTGGATTGAATCCTCGACGGACTTGAAACGGACGTACTTGTGCATGCTCTCGCTCGGGCCGTTGAAGGGAACGAGCTTGTCGTCGGTGCCGTGAAAGTGAATCACGGGAACCGGCCGCTTGGGGTTGGCCTTCTCGACGACCATTGTTCCGCCGACAGGTGCGATGGCTGCGATTCGATCTGAAAGTTCCGCGGCCAGAAGGTAGCACATCATTGCGCCATTGGACATTCCCGCGGCATAGACCCGCTTGGTATCGACCTTGGCTACGCTCTCCAAATCGTCCAGCACGGCTCGAATGTAGGCCACGTCATCGGCACGATCTTTGCCTTTGCGGCCACTTGCGTTCCAGGCCAGGAAGATTCCCATTCCCGCCCCGCCGCTGGGATAAACGACGATGAAACCTGCGTTGTCCGCCTTTTCGTTCAGTCCGCAAAAGGCGGTCATCATCGGCCCGTTCATGGCGGCGCCGTGCAAGGCGAGAACGACGGGCATTGGAGTCTTGCCGTCGTACTTCTTCGGAACGTGGACCAGGTACGAACGATTTTTTCCATCGACCTTCAGGTTGCGGGTATGGTCCCCGGGCTTCAGCATCGAGCCGGCATCAAAAAGGCGGCGGCGACAAGGATTGAAAGGGCCACGGTTTACGCTACTTCGCCTGCAAAGGCGGCTTGGAGTTTGTCTTGGGCGGACTATTCCTGACGGCTTCTCAATAAAACTGTATCGCCGATCGGTCGATCCTTCAATGGGCTTGCGGCGCGTGTTGGAGCGCAAGTGTGGAGTGGGATACGCGGTAGACGAAGCCCCGCCAATCTGCAAATCGCGCGAGACGCTCCTTGTCAGTGAGTTTTTGGCAAAGCGGAATGTTTCCGCGAGGCGGCTCGCTTCCCGACGCCCTCTCCTATTGCCATTCCGGCGCTCGCGGCCTGTCTTGGAGGACGAGAGCCGGTAGAATAACAAGAACAGCGATCATGGAACATCAACTATTTGAGCAGATGTATCAGGGCCAAGCGCCGTGGGATACGGGGCGGCCACAGCCTGCCGTCGTCAGGCTGGCGGACGCAGGTCTGATCCGCGGCAGCGTCCTCGACGTAGGTTGCGGCACCGGCGAGAACGTGCTGCACCTGGCAGCCAAAGGCCATGAGTGCTGGGGCATCGACTTCGTTGCCATCGCCATTGAGCGGGCTAAAGCCAAGGCCGCGCAGCGAGGCATCGACGTCCGCTTCATCGTCGGCAACGCTCTAGAGCTGGATAAACTGCAACGGCAGTTCGGCACGGTGATCGACAGCGGCCTCTTTCACACCTTCTCCGATGAAGAGCGTCCGATGTTCGTCGCGGGCCTCGGCAGAATATTGAGGCCGACGGGCTTGCTGCATATCCTTTGCTTTTCAGACGAGGAGCCGGGGACCGAAGGGCCGCGGCGCGTCAGCCTGCGGGAGATTAGAGATTCCTTTGCCGATGGCTGGAAGGTCAAGAACATCGAAGCGACTCGTTTCGAGGCGCCTGCGCTGCCCAATGGACCGAAATTCTCCCCCGGCGGCCCCAAGGCATGGCTAGCGACGATTGAACGGAGCTAAGGCGATGACCCATCGCTGCTTGGGCATAGGCGAGCTGCCCGACGCACCGATCATCGGTTAGCGTGTGCAGCATGAGGCAGTCCTCACTACCGAAGAACGTGCATCCGACGCTCACGACGCCAGCGGTTGGCCAATGCCAGGGCACGCGGTTCGAGTTTCAGCAATCGGACCAACTGCGACGGCGTGAAACCCAGCGTGGCAGCCGCCCGCTTTGGGTCGGCGTCACAAGCGGCCAGCACGTCCAATGCCTCGGCCAGCAGGCTGGGGAAGTCGTCGTGTGCGGCACTCAGCTTCAGCACCCCGCCGCCCGACCGTGATTGCCAGAGAGGGCTGGGAACGTGGTCCCGGCCGCAGGTTCGGCGGACCTCCAGCGCCAGATTCACCCTGAGCCGGAACAGGGCCGCGGATTGGTTCTGGGGCTGGCTGCGGCGCTCGCTGGCTTCCGCACGCACGCCGGTCGGCAAATGGTGCAGACTGACAGCCGTCTCCACCTTGTTGCGGTGCTGTCCTCCGGGCCCTGACCGGCGCAGACGCCGCACTTCGCACTCGGCCAATAGCTGCTCGGCGCTGGCTGTCGCCGGATGATCGCTTGGCTTGGGCATGCAAGAAGTCTAGCAGATTGTAGACTCGTGGGTTCGTTTTGTCTCTGTGCTCAGGTGCGAACCAAGTTCGCGGATGCCCGAACATGCACCATCACAGCTCTCTCGGTGTAACTCGACTGCCTCGACACTTCCCCGACTAGACGATGAAAGCTGGCCCGTATACAGTTACTCGCTCCGGCAGTGCCCCTTGGGATCCTCCCGGAGATTCCGTTTCCAGTGACCCTTGATTAACCCCAATTCTCCAAAACGAGGAGGCAAACGTGAGCATTTCCGTCACCACCTTCGATCTGTCCGCCGATCTGACAATAATGGTCCCAATGGACCGATGCGAGAATGCGGGCCACGCGGATGAGGTCCCAGTCGTGGTCGGCACTGCTGATGACGAGGACGAAGAGGATGACGTGGACGACCTCGATGAGGACGAGGATCAAGATGATGAGGATGACGAAGAGCTAGACGACGATGCCGACGACGATGCCGACTACGACTGGGAAGAAGTCTCTGACGGCGATGAAGAAGACGAAGAGGAGAACGGCGAGGAGGATGAGTAGTCCTTGGACCGCCGAGACTTCGACGGTAAGTCGATGCGGAGCGTGTTCATTCTGGACAGAGGCGGTTAGTCGTTTTCGATATCGTGAAAGGGGGGATAGTGACGCCGGACGAACAACTGGACCGTCTTGTTGCCGAATTGGATCGGCTCAATAGCGAACACCCGAACGTACATGGAATTCTGCGGTTGGCCCATGCTGCCACTGCCGACCGGCGTGTTGCATGGTCACGCAGCTGGCTGATGCAAAAGCCATGTCGGCACGGGCCTGTGACCACGAGGAACTGGACTTGTTTTTTTCGCCCGACGTGCTCTAATTCTCACGTTTCCAGTCCATCCACGGACGACGTGTTCCCACTTGTTTCATAAGGAGAGCCCTGAACCATGGCCAAAGCTGCCCCCGCCGCTAAGAAACCCCTGACCAAGACCGAACTGTTCGCCAACATTGCCGCCGCCACCGAATTGCCCAAAACGCAGGTGACCGCCGTACTGGAGTCGCTGGGTGCCGAAATCCAGAAGAGCCTCAGCAACAAGGGCGCGGGGGCGATCACGATCCCCGGCCTCGTGAAGATCGAGAAGAAAAAGGTCCCGGCCCGGCCCGCTCAGAAGAGCGTGCCCAACCCCTTCAAGCCCGGCGAACTGATGGACCGCCCGGCCAAACCCGCCTACAGCAAGGTCAAGGTGCGGGCGCTGAAGCTGCTCAAGGAGATGGCGAAGTAAGTCGTGACCTTCGATCTTTGGCTCTTCTTCGTTTGTGCCCTCTTGTTTGCCAGTGCCGCCCTTTCGGCGAAGCGTGGCAACGAGTTGGGGATGGGGGCCTGGACCACAACGCTTGCGTCGAACCTGGCTACCGTCGTCGGTTTCCTTTGCCTATGGCCGATGGGCGGAACCTTTCCGGGATGGCAGCAACTCTGGCAACCGGCTGTGGTGGCCCTCCTGTTCGTGGGAGGGCAATGGCTGGCCTTCCTTTCTTTCGCCCGCGGCGAAGTCTCGGTGGCCACGCCAATCCTGGGAGTAAAGGTCATCCTCGTCGCTGCCAGCGTGGCGATCTTGATCGGCGAGCCGCTAGGCTGGCGGCTCTGGCTGGCAGCGGTGATAAGCACGCTGGCGGTCGCTTTGTTGAACCGTACAGATCGGATACGGTCTGGCCGAGTTGGATTGACCATGCTGCTGGCAGGTGGTGCAGCCGTGTGCTTCGCCCTCTTCGATGTGCTCGTGCAAAAGTGGGGACCGGCCTGGGGAGCTGGCCGTTTCCTTCCGGTGATGATGCTCTTCGTTGCCGGGATTTCCCTGGCCATCCATCGTCTCATGCCATCTCGCCCTCTACCGCCGCGCCCGCGCTTGGTGTTGGATGTTGACGGGCAGCGTGTTGATGGCCCTTCAGTCCACTGTCTTCGTTACGACGATCCTTGTCTTCCAGAACGCCGCTCCCGCCAATGTCATCCTTAGCTCACGCGGCCTTTGGAGCGTGATCTTGGTATGGCTTGTCGGCCACTGGTTCCATAGTGCTGAGCAAGCGCATGGACCTTCGGTCCTTCGTTGGCGTTTGGCCGGTGCTGGCTTGATGTCGCTGGCGATCGCGCTCGTGGTTTTGAAATAATTTCGATAGCGCCTGCTGTAACGGGCAGTTGGCTCCAGCGCCAAAATGTCAGTGTCCTCGCCAGGAGTCGAACCTGGTCCTCGACCTTCGCAGAGTCGCATGCGATCCGCAACACTCCGAGGACATGTTGTCGTTCAGTGCCCCGCCGAGGAATCGAACCTCGTCCGGCAGTTTCGAGGACTGCCATGCTCGTCCGGCACACCCGCAGGGCATTTGTTTCAGTGTCTCGACCAGGACTTGAACCCGGGCACCATGCGCAGCGTGGTCGCTGGACCTTCGGAGGGTCCTATGCGATCCCTTGCACTATCGAGACGTTTTACGTAGATCAGCACCCCGACCAGGAGTTGAACCTGGCTCGCCACGTTAGAAGCGTGGCATGACATCCGCTTCACCATCGGGGCATGTTTGTCATTCGGCACACCAAGCGGAAGGCAAGGGACTTGAACCCTCATCTCCACGGGGGAGAACCGCCTTAGCAGAGCGGCCCGGCCAACCGTATCCGGCTACCTTCCGTAATCATCTTTCAGTGGACTGACCGAGAATCGAACTCGGATTTCCGCCACGCCAGGGCGGTGTCGTCCCTTTTTTGGACCATCAGCCCGTCTTCATTCAGTGGACCGGACGAGAGTCGAACTCGCCACACCGATCTTGCAAGGATCAGTCGCCTCCTGGGAACATGCCAGCCCATTGATTCAAGAGGTCCGTCCCGGAGTTGAACCGGGTCTTCCTCCTTACCACGGAGGTGTGCTGCCAAAACACTTACAGACCATTCTTCATATAGTGATCCCGGATGGAGTTGAACCATCACTTTCCTGGTTGTCACCCAGGCGTCTTCGCCGTTGGACCACGGGATCGTTCTATCAGTGACCGAGGTGGGACTTGAACCCACAGGCACGAGGCTCTCGACCTCGCCGCTATGCCAGTTTGCGTACCCGGCCATATAAGTCGCGGGTCCGGGAGTCGCACCCGGCTGTCCAGGCTTATGAGACCTGGTTGAACCTGCGCCCACCCGCAAGTTGCAGGCCCCGGTATCGAGCCGCGCGCACCGGCCTTCGACCAACGCTGCGCGTCGGTGCCCGAGCCGAGCCGCTCTGCCGGATTGGCGTACCTGGGCGAAAGTAGTCCTGGGCGGACTCGAACCGCCGATTGTCACCTTGTAAGGGTGCCGCCTTTGCCGCTGGGCTACAGGACCGTCTGTTTCAAGTGGAGTCACCGAGAGTCGCACTCGGATTTCCAGCGTGCGGAGCTGGCGTCGTCCTGTTGGACCATGACCCCAATGTCTTTTTCAGCGGAAGGAGACCAACGCTGCGCGTCGGTGCCCTGACTCGAACCGACAAGCGGCATCTCTGCCGCCGCCTGCCTTCCAAGCAGGTTCCTCACCAATTCGGATGACTTCCGTTATTACCGTTCGCAAGGCGGAAGCAGACCAACGCTGCGCGTCGGTGCCCTGACTCCAACTCACAAGCGGTTGTTCACCGCCGCCTGTTTTCATCCGCAGGGTCCTCATCCAGCCGGATGGCTTCCGTTTGTCGCGTATCAAGAGCTGCGGAGGCCGGACTTGAACCAGCATGAAGACGTTCAGAGCGTCACATCCTGCCGTTGGATGACTCTGCAATCGTTTCCTTTCGAGACACCGCTCGCCGGAAAAAGGCTCGGGGAGAAGGGATCGAACCTCCATCCCCTGCTTAACAGGCAGGTCGATTACCGTTAAACCGTCTCAGCTACCAGTCCAACAAAAAAAGCCCGATGTCGTTTCTGACACCGGGCTTTCGGTATTCTTCAGGAATAGGTACGGCCAAGTGTCAGGTGCGCATTGGATAAAAGGGAAGCGCCATCACCGGACGACCCTGCTCCGGTTGATCGGCGATAGTCCCTTTCGATCCTCGTATCTCGCAACTTAGCCGCAATGAAGTCATGGCTCTTTCTTTTTTGGTGGGCAGCGCGACAAGAGCTGCCTGCGTGTATCTATAGTTTAGACGCCGCCGAAGCTGTAATGGTTCATGGAAAAAACTGAGATTCAGCGACCCTGTGTATTAGACGCTGAAAATGGCCGCTTTATTCCCGGCAGTCCAGATATTCCTTTCGACGGATTGCGCCGTGGCCGCGGGACGCTTTGGTACGCGCGGCTGCGAACCCTTTAGGCATCTCGATTGTCCTCAGAAATGCAATCCCCCGCCGCCAGTCCAAGATTGGGCATCGTCACCCCCCCCCACAGCCCAGTCTCTGTTTCCCCTAACGAGGAGGCCGACCATGCAATACCTGAACCTTGTTCCTGCAACGTCGAGCCGGTCCTTGTTTCTAGAATAGCGCCTCAGTTATCCCAATCAGGGCCAGGCTCCAACGATTTACCTGTGTAGCTTCCGTCTTGTAGTCGGTGTGCGCCGTGTGCGCCGACATTGTCCATTTGTGAGAGCAAACATGACTTCAGATAAACGATTGCGCGAGATACTGCGCGAGCACTGTGCCGAGGTCGGCGAAGACGACGGACAGAACCCGCGTGACGACCGCATTGACAGCCGCAGCGAAGGCACGGAGAGCCGCAAGGCCCGGCAGTTGTGTCGGCAGGTTGCAGAGACGCTGGACTGGGTGTTCTCCGGCGATTCGCCTGACGACTTGCTGCGAAGCCTTCATGTCGCGTCGGTCGAGCCCGCCCCACACACGTCACGGTTGTTAGTGACAGTCGTCAGCGACATTCCAGCGGAGAGGTCCCAGCCGCAGTTGATCCTTGAGCGGTTACAGCAGCACGCCGGACGGCTCCGCTGCGAAGTGGCCGCCTCCATCAACCGGCGAAAAGTTCCGACACTGGTTTTCCAAGTGATCAGCCGGACTTGGCCGATAACCGGGCAACCGTGTGACGACTAAAGATCTCGCCCCTCAAGGGATCGGTGGCGAGGATGAGGTACGAGGGGCTGCTCAAGACGAAGAGCTTCGCCTCCATCTGGGCGTCGGTAAACTTCGGAACCGAGGGTTGGGGGTTCGAGTCCCTCCGGGCGCGCTTCGTAAGTAGCAGAATTAACGTTCGCCCACTTCGTAGCTCTGCGGCTTTTCCTTGCGGAAGAACGACTTGCCGCTTTTCTTGAACGCGTTCAAGGCTGAGTCAAGGTCGTCGCAAATCGTGAAGACTTTGTTCATCGCGGTGATTTTGAACACCTGTTGGATGTCGGGCGTGATGTTGCACAGTTTCAAGTCGATCTTGAACTCCTTGCACTTCTTGTTGATTTTCATCAGCATTCCCAGCGCCGAGGACGACATGAAGCTCACCTGCCCGAAGTGCAGCACGGTGCAGCGCTCCTCCGTCTTTCCCAGCAAGTCGATGATTTCCCGCGAGCACTGGTTGATCGAATCGCCGTCAACGAGGCGCGGCGCGTCGATAAAGATGACGCGGACCTCGTCCTTGACCGCATGTTTGATGATTGCCACGATAAGCTCCTTTCGGCTCGAGCTGGCGGGCCAGCTTTTCAGGGTGCCGGCGTGCGCGAAGATAAGTATAACACGAGGGTGAGGAGCAGGGTACTCCCCGGTGCAAGGACGGGTGTATAATCTCGAATCTGGAAAAGAAATGCGAAATCGGCGGGAACGTGGCCTTTGGAACCACGAGTTGACGGTTTGAGTCCATCCGGGCGCGCTTGCGATAGCTACAATGATTTGCTTCAGAAGAAGTGGCGCTTTTCAGTTTCGCATCTACCTTTATGGGCTGGCTCTGGTCTTCGTTGCGCGTGCCGATGAGGCAGCGGAGCAAAAGCCGATTTGGCTTGCCGTCGCCAGGCCCGAACTGGCGAATCCGCTCAAGCCGTTGGCCGAACTGCGCCGGCGGGACGGTTTTGATGCGGTCATCTCCACCAAGAGCGTTGCCGAAGCACTGAAGGAAGTATCGCGGCGACCCGAATACCTGTTGCTCGTGGGCGACGACGAACCCGGCAAAGAAAGCGCGTCTTGGTATCTGCCCGCTAAGCGTGTGAAACTCTATCGCTGGCGAAGCGTGCAGCGGCTGGAGTACGGCTCGGATTCTGCCTGGAGCGGCCTGGACGGTGATGGCATCCCCAAGATCAGTGTTGGACGGATTCCGGCACGCAGCCAGGCCGAGGTCGAGTTGGTGGTGCGGAAGATCATCGCCTTCGAATCGCAGCCGCCGAAGCCTGCCGACCTGAACTTGCCGGCCTGGCTATGCTCGCCCGAATACACCCCCGCCATCAACGCAATGGCCTCTAGACTGGGCGTGAGTATGGTCGAAAGCAAAGGACCGCCGTGGCTGCGGCCTTGGTTTGTCTGCGGCAATCTGAACGATCCCTTCTGCGGCTGGCCGTTGGATCAAGCTCAGCGATTCGACCGGCAGATGAAGCAAGGCGGCATCCTGGGGGTGATCATGGGGCACGCCAGCGCCGAGGCCGTCTATTCGATGAACTTCCGTAGCAGGCCCGTCTGGTACACTGCGGACGACGCCCGTGCCGAGTTCAGCAAGGGTCCGCCCACACCGCCGCTCGTCTTCTTCACCTGCGAATCCGGCAACTTCACGCAAGCGACGCCCTGCCTTGCGAAGTCGCTCTTGTTCCTGCCCGGCGGGCCAGTGGCAACGATGGGAGCCACCACGGAGTCCCATCCACTGACCAATTACTTCTCGGGGGCATGTCTGTTAACGGCGCTTGGAGGCAAAGAGAGACGGCTTGGGCCGCTCTGGCTTGCAGCCCAGCGGAAGGCCCGCCGGTCGCACGATTTCGTCATGGAGATGATGCTGAAGGACGCCGAAGGAAGCCTGGAAAAGGAGATCGACCAGGAGAAGCTGCGCCGCGATCAGGTACTGCTGTATTCGCTCCTCGGCGACCCGGCCACGCGGCTCCGCCTGCCGGAGCCGCTTGCGGCGACGGTCGAGCGCACCGCGCAGGGTTGGCGCTGGCGCGTTCAGAAGCCGCCGGAAGCAACCAGCCTGGAAGTAGGCTTCCGCAACCGTTCGTCCACGCCTCTATTGCCCGCGCAAGGCAGGGGACGCCGACGCGGCGGACAAGGCGGCGGAAGTCGCAAACAACCGCTTTGGCTTTCAGGCGCTGCCTTCGCCGCCGCGAGACAACGCGTGGGAAGGAAGCTGCACCACCGCGGGTTGGCTTAGACTGGTTGCCTCTACGCCGAAGGGGTTGTACGTCGCTGTCTTGAAGCTTGAATGAAGCTTCTTCCGGCAGCAAGGCCTATCCGGGCGTCCGGCGCCTTCACAGACGGCCTGGAAGTCGGGGTCGCTGCGCAAAGAGTCGAAGTCCGGTTCGTGATCGATGAGCAGGCGATAGTTTGGATCCAGGGCAAGCGCCTGCTCGAGATATGCCAGCGCGCCGCGCTTGTCGCCCGCCACGCTGTGATAGCAGGCCAGGTTGTAGCGAATCAGCGATCCCTCATTGCCCGGGATGTCTGTGCCATCGGCCACCAGGGCCGCGTCCAAGGCGCCGATCGCCAGGTCGATTCGGCCGGTGCGCTTGTGGCACCAGCCCAGCGCCAGCAGGACCTGCACATTCTCCGGCTCCAATTCGGCGACTTTTCGCAACGGGCCGATAGCGTCGGCATAGCGTTCCAACGACCGCAGCGCCTCGCCCTGCAAATACAACGTGCGTGCATCCGCGCCGCCCGACGTTCCCAGGCGGTCAAGTACATCCAGCGCTTGCTGCGGCAGCCCCAGCTCCAAGTAGCCTTCCGCATGGTGCTGGAACTTCAGGCGGCGAATGCGGTCTTCTTTGGACTTCGTCACGGCTGGCACTCACTCCTTCACACCCATTCTACGCTGCCGCGCCGCGAGAAGGAAAGTCGAAAATCACCTCCCGCGGCTTGCATGGCAACAAGACCGTGCCTGCACAGTCCTACAGTCCATTATAGTCGGACTTTGCGGCAACCCAAATGGGTAATTCGAGGCACGAACGTGCGAAAACCAATTGGTCGTGCCCCGATTTATCGTCGTTCCCGCGCCAAGAGAAATCGGCGCGGGCGCTGTCATTTGGCCGCTGTTAATTGGCTACTGTCAATTAGTTACTAGCGCTTCTTGATGACACTCCACCAGCAGCTTGCGCGGCCGCGACATCTTCAAGACCGGCGAAAAATCGGCAAACTCCGCATCGACCTGTTCGAGCAGTCCGGCCGGCGTGCCGACGGCCGAACAGAGCTGACCGAGGTTCTCTTCCCACGCGGCGCACTCGACCCAGAGCGGGTCGGACGCCGCGGGCAGCAGCGATGAAAGCGCCACAATGTCCCGGCCCAAGTCGGCCGGCATCAAGCTGCAGCCGTCGTTACCCGGACCCTTCACTGCGCGTGCGTCCCCCTGGCGGCCCGTGTGGCCTTCGATCAGCGCCGCGAACTCTTCGGGCAGATGCCACTGCCGCGCAAGTGCCGCGGCCGCCTGTGCGTGCGTCCAGCCGAACGACGTTTGCTCAAGCGACGAGAGGCGATGCCGGCCCTGGTCCCGCGCCGTGAGGAGTTTCTCATAGACGCCGGGGAACGCCTTGGCCAGTAGCGGAAGGGCCATGTCCTGCAATAGTGCGGCGGTAAAGATTTCCTCCGCGTTTTTGAGGTTGCGCGACTTGGCCACCGCCCGCGCGAACAAAGCCCGGCGAAGCGAGTCCTGCCAGACGCTCTTCAGGTCGAACGGTCCGCAGCGGGGATTCGGCGCGAGGCTGAACACGGCATTCCACAAGGCGAAGTTCCGGATCGTCCTTACGCCCACCAGCGAGATGCCCGCCTTAACGCTAGGGACCTTCCGCGTGAAGCCGAAGTAGGACGAATTGACGAATTTCAGCACCTGTCCGGCGAGGCCCGGATCGGCCTCGATCGGCCCGGCGTACTCGGCCGGGCCGGAGGACGGATCGCGCGACAGCTCCATGATCCGGATCGCGCTCTGCGGCAAGGCCGCAAGCTGCAGGTTCGCAATGGTTTGCTGAAGGTCGGGAAGGGAATTTGGATTTGTCATGAGTTTGTGTTCCTAGACAAGAAAACCTACGACACGGCATTGCGTGGAGCAAATCGCCAACGACCATGATTTCTGCGCGTGGCCGATGGCCAGAATGTTGACAAATATCAGCGCCGCCGGGCGGCGAGACGTTGCTCTTTTTCACCATTGGCACAAATCGCAATTGCCGCCGGGCACGCCGCAGGGCTTGACCCTGTAAGGACTTGCGCCGATTCATTGCAGCGCCAGCGCCGGCCCGGCGCGGTGCTTGCTTGATGGGCATGGACAGTTCGTCCGTCTCTTAAGGTTTTCGCCATGTGGCCGATGCGCCCGCTGTTCGTTGCAGCATTTCTCATGTTTTTGATCGCCGCCCCCGCCGGCGGCGGCGCGAGCGAAGCAGCGCGATACGATTCGTGGCGGCAGACCAGCCAAGGTTGGCAGCGCTGCGAGGATTTTCTTGCCCCTCCGATCGAATACCGCCGGCCTTCGCTGCATCCCGCCGTTGTCGGGTCCCTGGAGGTGCTGCTGAGCGTGACGGCGCTGCTGGCACTCGGCGGCGAACAATCGGCGCAGCGTGGCAGCCGTTCGCGCCGCGGAGGGAAACGAACCGAGTTTGGTGGCGAACAGCCTCTCACGGCACTTGCCGAGGCATAACAGCCGTGCGGCTACTTCAACCCGTGCTTCCGCAGCAGTTTGTGCAGGCTCGACCCGCCCCGCAAGCCGCGAGTTCCGCGCGCTAGACAATGATTGACCGCCGTCCAGGTGTCGCCCGGCGACTGCGCGACCGGTCCGCTCCAAACAGTCGGCCATCGGCCGTTGGCCTTGTGGTGCGCTGCGCCCACCGCATAATCAGCGTCTCTTTCAGTGGTGGAAGCGCCTGTCGGTTCCGGCGCGCCGCGCCGCGCAGCCAGTAATTGCGGCAGGGTGAAACCGCGTCGAAGTCCGCGACACCCATTTTGCATAGCGCTGTCGACAATCTGCCAGGTCTCGTTCGTGCCCTCGATCGCGCCCGAACGAGCGTTGGGCCATTTTCCCTTTGCCGCAAAATGGGCATCGGCCCAGGCCAGGATTTGCTTTTCTGTCAGAGGGGGCACCGCGCGGGGATTGCGTACGCCACGCCGCCTCGCCAGCAATTCGGCCAACGTGCCGCAGCCGGTCAGCCCGCGGCGGCCCTTGTACAAAACCCTGGCGACTCCTCGCCAAGTTTCCGGTGTGCCCTCGATTGCGCCCGACCTGGTGTCCGGCCATTGTCCGTGCGCAGAAAAATACTCGTCAGCCCAAGCGAGAATCTGCTCTTCCGTCAGCGGCTGCGGAGGCACGTCCCCCAGCGCGGCGCGCCGCGGGGCCAGCAGTTTCGTCAAGCAGCCATGCGGCAGGCCGCGGCGGCCACCCCTCAACGCACCGTCAACGCCGGACCACGTTTCAGGTGTGCCGGCGATCGAGCCCGACTTCGTGCCTGGCCATTTTCCGTGGGCTACGAAATACTCGTCCGCCCAGGCTAGGACCTGCTCTGCGGACAAATCGGGCAGCCTTCGGCCCCAGCAAACGCCGCGGTCCTTCTCCAGCAGCCTTGCCAAGGAGCTTGCGCCACTCAGTCCGAACGTGCCGTCCTTCAGGTTCTGGTCAATCGCGACCCAAGTCCGTATGGTGCCGGCGATCGTCCCCGACGTGGATGTGGGCCATTTCCCGTGCTCTTGGTAGTGCCGGTCGGCCCAAGCCAGAATCTGTTGGATCGAAAGGGGTTGCCTCGGGACGGCGCGGTCCCAATCCAACTGCGGCAGGAACTCGCGCATCAAATCGTAGAACCTGGAGGGAAACAACTGCAGCAAGCGATTTCCGTGGCGGAGCATCACGTCTTCGGCGCGAATTCGGTACCAGTCTTCCGGGCGGCGAAACCCCAATTCCTTCCCGAGCCAAATGAAGTAACTTCGCCGATTCGCCGCCGATTCCCAAAATCCCTGGGGAACCATAGGGAACAGCCAAGCCATCCAATCATGCAGAGGAAAGCAGTCGCGGACGGCATTGAAGGCCAACGTGCCCCAATACCTGGCCAAGCCCTTGCCGCGATTCCGTTGGTAGCATCGGAACAATCCGAGCCAGTAGAGATCCTCCAGCGTGCGCAACCGCAATCGCTTGGCCGACCACAACAGGTAGTCGCGGCGATGCTCCCGATCTTCCCAGAAGCGCGACCGAACGGGTCCGCGCATCCACACCGGGTCGATCCGCCGCACGTACGCCGGGTCGCAAATCGGCGCGTCGTCGACGGGTTTCAACTTGTGGGGCATACCGGCTCTTGGCGCGCTCCCGGTTCAGTCGCAATAGCCTCGACTCGAAATCGCGCTCACGCAGCAACTTGGCCAGGCTCGAACCTCCACGCAACCCCCTGCAACCCTTTGACAAAGCCTGATTAACGCTCTGCCACGTGTCCCCCGGCGATTGCAAGATCGGCCCGCTTTGTACACTTGGCCAGCGGCCTTCCTTGAGGAAAAAACGGTGCGCCCAAGCTAGAATCTTCGCCTCGCTAAGCTTAGGGCGACAAGCCGGATTTGGCGCACCGCGCCGCTGGGAGAGCAACTTGGCCAAGGAGGACCCGCCCGCAAGCCCGCGGCCGCCTCTGCGCAAAGCGCAGTCGACATTTCTCCACTCTTCTGCTGTACCAGTGATCGCTTCGGACTTTGCCGCGGGCCATTTTCTACGGGCGCGGAAGTAGGCGTCGGCCCAAGCGAGGATCTGATTCTCGCTCAGCGGAGGAAGCCCCAAGTGATTTCGCGCGCTGTGCCGCTCGGCCAGCAATTTGGCCAGGGAAAAACGCCGCGGAAGCCCGCGCTGGCCGCAGTGCAGCGCTTGGTGGATTTTGCCCCAGTTTTCGCGCGTGCCGGCGATTGGTCCCGATTTCTGGCCGGGCCATTTCCCGTGTTCGGCAAAGTAAGCATCGGCCCAGGCGAGAATCTGTTCTTCCGTTAACGGCGGAATAGACCTCTCGTAAGGCGCCCCACGTCGTTTGACCAGCAATTGCGGCAAGGAGGAACCGGGCCTGAGCCCGCGGCCGCCGTTACGCAGCGCCAGGTTTACCGCGCACCACGTTTCCCTCGTTCCGGGAATCGTTCCCGAATTCAGCTTGGGCCATTTCCCGTGCTCGGCCAGGTAAGCGTCGGCCCAAACGAGGATTTGTTCCTCCGTCAACCGCGGCAACGCGTCTTTTTTCCACCGGCCTCGCCGCTCTGCCAGCAACAGGGCAATGGAGGACCTGCGCGGCAGCCCGCGAACGCCGCGCGTCAGTGCGCTTTCCACGGCGTGCCACGTATCATGCGTGCCCGCGATGGTCCCGGAGCGTTGCGTCGGCCATTTCCCCTGCGCGGCGAAGTGAGCGTCGGCCCAGGCCAGAATCTGCTCCTCGGTCAGTTGTGGTGATGGCCTGCCCACGGGCACGCCGCGGTGTTCCTTCAAGAACTTTGCCAGACTGGTCCCGCCGGGCAGGCCGCGCGTCCCGTGTTTAAAGCTGTTGTTGATCGACTTCCAATTGACTCCACTTTCCGGAACCGTGCCCGATCGCTCGGTGGGCCACGTGCCGTGCCGAGCGTGATACGCGTCGGCCCAGGCAAGCACTTCGTCAACGGTGAACGGCCGGTGCGGGTTGATGCGGTCCCACGCGATCTGGGGCAAGTATTCGCGCATCAGGGTGTACAACGACCCGCACCTCCGCACCAACTTGCCGCCGCCGCGGGATACAATGTCCTTCATCCGGATCTGGCACCACGCCTCCGGGCCTCGAAAGCCAAGTTCCTTTCCCAGCCAGTCGAGGTAGCTGCGGCGATTCTCGGCTGAGTCCCAGAACCCTTCGGGGGCCTTCGTGAAGAGCCAGCCCTTCCAGTCATGCTGCGGAAAGCATTCCTGCACCGCCTCCAGCGCGGAGCAGTGCCAGTAGCCTAGTAGCGTATTCCCGAAGTTGCGCGGGAAATCGTTCCAGACTTTCATCCGGTAGAAATCGGCCATGCGGTGAAACCCAAGGCGATCCGCAAGCCACATCAGATAATCACGTCGATGCGCGGGTTTCTTCCAGAACCCGGAGGGCACATTGCCGCGCGTCCACACGGGATCAATCTGCCGCAGATACTCGGGGTCGCAAATCGGCGAATCATCGACGAATTTCAACGCGGTGCCCATAAGCACTATTATGCCCGCTCCAGATTCAGCCGCAAGAGCCTTTCCAACAACTCCTCATCGCTCATGCCGGCATCCCAGCCGTAGGCGGCGAAGACGGCGGCATCGAGCTTCTTGTGGACGAGGTCGAGCCAGGCGGGACGCTGGTTGTAGAGGTTCGTCAAGGTGCGCTTCTTAAGGCTTGCCGCGCAGTCGGCGTCTTTGGGCACCAGCCGCGGCCCGCGGACGGTGCCAAGGTAGCAGGCACGCTCCGCGTGCCGTCCGCTCTTCCGTCCGCCTGAAGCTTCCGGCACCCCCACCTCCCGCACCGTCGCCTTGTCGACGTACCGCGCCCACGGTCCGTCCAGCGAACCGGGAAACTCCAAAACCTCCGTCCGCGTCCACTCCGGCGGATTCAGCCACCGCGTGCGCAACTCGTCCAGTTCCTTCGCCGCCGCCGCGATCGCCGCCGCTTGGTCCGGCGTCGGCTGCGGAAACGGAAAGGTCTCGAAACAACTGCTCGGCGTGTAACGGAAGCCGCTCTCGACTTCGCGCACCTGCGTCCCCTGCGCGGGCCCACACTTCGTGCGCGCGAATGAAGAAGTCCGAGAAACCAGTCGTCATCGCGCGAAGACAATAAGCTGGTGGTCCGGCAAAACCGGCGCTTCAAACCAAGCGAATAGCCGGTACTTAGAAACAGTAGTCGTCCCGACGAATCGCGCGACATTGCCAAGTGCCTGGCGCATTGCTGGTCTGGATTCCACGTGTATCCACCAACGTTGACGGTATGACTCGCGTCTGTTCTTTTCGCGCTCCGGCCGGACCTTCCGATTGACATGGTCGAAAGGCGCTTCGTATCTCGCAGCGACCTCAACAGCAAATCCACGCCAAAGTCTATGATCCACATATCGCGATTTCGGCGCGTAACATCGAGTCCGTTAATCCACGGAACGATCACGTCGGAGTTTGGTCGTCCGTTCGGATTCGGTTGACAAAGTATTGCGAGCGCTTCGGTATCGGAGATGTCAAAAGCGCCGCCTTTTGTATCTCCCATGAAGGAGATTTCGAGGTTGGCGGCGGTCGGCTTGGCCTTTGTTGTATCGGCAGCGGCACGGAGATTGGAGTGGATTTGCGTAACGGCGCCGCCGTCGAGCGACCGGTCTTTTTCTTCGCCCCGATCAAATCCTGCCATGGAAATGTGGACCGTCGCGCCGTCCAGCACCCATTCGCGGTCGCCGATCGCAAAGAAGAGGTTGCCAGTTTCTTTGATTCGCTCCAGTACCTTGCGATTGGCCCCACCGCGAATTCCCTGCGTCGCCAGCAGTCCCGCGCGGCGGCACTTGCCAAGCTGAATGAGCGCCCGCGCCCGCTCGAACCAGTAGCAGCACAAATCGGCCTCGCGCGGCACACGGTCGCCCCAGAGCTTGAACATCGCCTCGACATACTCGTCACCCAGGTTCTTCCGCAGCAGCTTGCCACCCAAAACCGGCGGATTCCCCACGATAAACTCCGCCTCCGGCCACTCGGGCTCCTTAGGCCGCTCCGGGTCCGAAAGGTCCAAGATCGCGTCCATCTGCCGCACCGTTTCAATCGGCGTCAGCACGGGATGGTCGGGCATCATGAATCCGTTGTAATGCCTCCACTGCAAATAGCCGATCCAAATTGCTACCTGGGCAAGCTGCTGCGCGTAAGGGTTGATTTCTAGCCCGTGAAGCTGCGCGGGGTTTACCTGCGTCGTCGCTGAGAGCCCGCGGTCGTTGGCGTAGGTTACAATCTCTTTTTCCAAATCCAGGAGCATGTGGATCGCCACATACAGGAAATTGCCCCACCCGCAGGCCGGGTCCAAAACGCGGACGTTGGCAAGACGTTCCAGGAAGCCCAGAAGGGCGCGGTCGAATGCCTTACGCGCGGGGGAAGCGGATTTCGCCGCGCTCTTGGTGGGCCTGCGCTCGCTTAGGCTCGCTTGACCCACCCTACTTTTCGCGACAACCTTCGGCCAAAGCTCTTCTTCACAGCGGCGTTTGACATCGGCCCATTCGCGCTGCAGCGGGGCGAGGAGGACTGGTTTCAAGAGCGTCTCGATGTCGGCGCGGCTGGTATAGTGCGCGCCGATCTGCGAGCGCTTGGCCGGATCGAGCGTCCGCTCGAAAAGCGTGCCGAAAATGGAAGGCTCGACGGCCGCCCAGTCGTACTTGTTGATGTTCGCCAGCGTGTTGATCTCTGCCGTCGTCAGCCGCAGCACCTCGGCGTCGTCAAACAGCCCGCCGTTGAACCAAAGGATAGGGTCGCTGCCGTAATAGCCGCCGCTCGACATGGCCTCAAACAGGCTCTTCAACAACCCGGGGAGCACCGCCGGGTTCGCCTTGCCGGTATCGAGCAGCTTGGCGAACAGTCCCGGCGGCAAGAGGCCGATGTGCTCGCCGAACATGCAGAACATGAGCTTCATGAGGAAGTGCTCGGCGCTTTGCGGCTCGATCTTCCGCTCGCGCATCCCTTTCGCCAATTCCGCAAAACGCGCCGCAGCTTCGACGGTAATCGCCTCGCTGGTAATGCCAGGCCGCAGCGATAGAGGATCGTGAAACAGCCGATAAAGGATATTGAGATTGCCGGGCTGAGCCAACCCGGCCAGGTCGAAGGCGTGGACCTGCTTAGCGGTGCCGGTGAAGTTGGTATGGACCTCGAAGCGGTCCATATCGCAGACGACCAGCAGCGGCGGGTTTTCCAGGGCCTCGCGGTAGAGCAGCAGTTGCCGGTAGGCCGCCTTGAGGTCCTTGTGTTTGCCTTTGTACTCCCAGGCGAAGTGGTCCCGCATCCAGACGTCCGCCCAGCCTTTGGCGTCCTCGGTGGTCTGGACGCCTTTCTCGAAGGTGTACCAAGAGCCGTCGGGGTCGGCCTCGGCCGGCTTGGGCTGGCCCAGCAGCTCGCAGAGGTCGAGGAAATGCTGCTGGCAGGCGGCGCGTTCGCTGAGCGTCACGCGCTGCCACTTGGCGATGAATTGCTGCGGGGTCACGTTACAAGTCCAGTCGTCAAGCGGTTTCCCTAAGCCTATTGCCGGCGGAGGGGTGTGTCAATCGGGGGAGCTAAAAGTCGGAAAGTGGGTAGATGAGGGAAGAAGCCGGAAGCCCGATGGGTCCGCGGCGAAAAAGTTTTTCCCAACGCCGCGGGAGGGCGAAAACGACAGTGTTCTGCCCGGAATTTCCAAACCCTTGCCATACAAGGGTTTACGACGACAAAACCGCCGTGGAGGGCGATTCCCGGCCGCGAATCGCAAACAAATGTCAAGAGCGCTAAACCCTTGCGCCGCAAGGACTTGCGGCGACGGCCAAACGACAAATCGCCAATTATGTTGACAAGAGTTACTAATAGTGTATAATGGCCGTAAAGTGCGGGAGTGGCAAGAGGCAAGTGGCAAGTGAACGGAGATCGGGCATGAGAAATGAGAGACTTGCAATGAAACGTTGCGGGGTGGACGGACAACCGCCGCCAAAACCGCGACACGGCGGCGTCAAGCGCCGCCACGCGCGACGCCAAACCGCGACCGCTGAGCGACAAAACATGCCATTTCGACGACGATGAAAGAGAGTAAAAACGAAAAGCGTGCCAAAACGTGCCATTTCGTGCCGCACATGCGGTTTCACCGCGGAAAAGCTGGGGTCTGCCCACTACCGCCGACGTGCCAAACGACGCCAAAACGGCGTCAAACCGTGCCAATTGCGTGCCAAGAGTGCCATTCTTGGCACTGGAGCAAGGTCAGATCGCAGAGATCGAACTTCATGGCGGATTGTCTCCTACTCGTTGACGTAAGTCTCCAAGAACCGCGCCAAGCGGTGAAAATCGCTGCCCGGCTCGATGTAGCGGACGACGGTGACGAGCGTGGCGGGATCGACGAGCTGGTCGAAACGGACGAAGTTCAATTCCAATTGGCCGCGGACCGAGACCATCACGCCGTCCAGCCGCTTTTCCACCAGCGCCCGGTAGGCGCCGACGCCGAGCTGGCTGCCGAGCATGACGTCGAAGGCCAATGGGCGGGAACAGCGGCTTTCGTAGCCCAGCGGCACGGGCGTGACCCGCCGCTTGCGGCCGGTTTGCCTGGCGTATTCCTTGGCGATAAGCTCGGCGAAAAGCTTGCCGAGGCTGATCTGGGCAATGGCGATGTGGCCGTGCTCGTCGCGCGGCACGCCTTCGATGTGCTCGTAGGGCAGCAGCTCGGCCAACCCTTCGGCAACCACGATGACGCCGAACTCCTTGCCCTCGGCCTCCTCGCGGACGCGCATTGTGGCCGCGATCCGCTTGATGACCTCGCCCAGGTCCATGACGCGGCGGATTTCCTTGCGGCCGGTCGTGGGATTGATCGTCTCCTCGCTCGTTTCGTACTTGCCGGTGATGTCCTCGACGCTGATCACGAGGCTGGCCTCGCCGGCGATGGCGGTGCCGTAGGCCAGCCAGCCCGCGCTGCGGCCCATGCACTCGCAAAGGTAGTAGGCCCGGTTGGCCTCGGCGTCGGCCAGCAAGTTGCGGACTTCCGAGGCGAGAAACTCCACCGCGGTGAAATAGCCGAAGGTGAAGTCGATGCCCATGTAATCGTTGTCGATCGTCTTGGGCAGGTGGACGACAGGGATGT
Organism: uncultured Planctomycetia bacterium; assembly: GCA_963780045.1. GTDB lineage: Bacteria > Planctomycetota > Planctomycetia > Pirellulales > Thermoguttaceae > JANXQG01. Next base: position 49,297 of record CAVZZZ010000005.1, read on the forward strand.
GGCGGCCGCCCGGCGGCAGCGTTTCCTGGAACATCTTGAACTTGTTGGCCGTTTTGAGCGTGTCGTCGCCGCCGATGGAGATCAAGGCGTCGACGCCCAGCGAGCAGAGGGCGTCGTAGACCGTCCGCAGCGGCGCCGCCCGCTGCGGGTCGCGAAGGTGCGCGGGATCGGAGACCTGCTTGCCCGGATTCGCTCGCGACGTGCCGATGATGATCCCCTGGCTGTTGCGGGTCCGTTTGAGCGTCTGGTGGGTGACGCGGATGTAGTCCTTGTTCTCGGCCAGCGGCTTGTCGGCGGCATATTCCATGAGGTGCGAGTAGCCGTGCATGATGCCCAGCACCTCGATATTGTTGCGCAAGAACGAGACGGCGGCCGTGGAGATGACGGCGTTCGCGGCCGGTGCCGGACCGCCGGCGAAGAGTATCGCCACGCGGTGGATGTTCGATTCCAACAACGGCGGGCGCGACAAAGTGCTGGTCATGTGAGGGTTCTCTCGATGAACGTGGTATCAACGCGGTGTTCGATAAAGGCCGGATTGTCCAGGATTTTCTGGTGCAGGGGGACGGTCGTCTTCACGCCTTCGATGCGCAGCTCGGCCAGCGCCCGCTTCATGCAGGCGATCGCCTCTCCGCGGGTAGGCTGATGGACGATCAGCTTGCCGATCATCGAGTCGTAATAAGGAGACACGCAGTATCCCTGATGGACGTGCGAATCAAAGCGCACGCCGAACCCGCCAGGCGCGGTGATCCGCGCAATCGGTCCCGGCGTCGGCCGGAAGCCTTTCTCCGGATCCTCGGCGTTGATGCGGCATTCGATCGCGCAGCCGTTTTGGGCGATTTCGTCCTGGGTAAACGGCAGCGACTCGCCCGCCGCCACGAGGATCTGCGCCTTGATCAGGTCGATGCCGGTGACCATCTCGGTCACGGGATGCTCGACCTGGATGCGGGCGTTCATCTCGATGAAGTAGTAGTTTCCCTGTTTGTCAACGATGAATTCGACCGTGCCGGCGTTGTGGTAGTCTGCCAGTTTCACCAGCCGCACCGCCGCCTCGCACATCGCGCGGCGCGTGGCGACCGGCAAATTGGGGGCCGGGCTTTCCTCGACGAGCTTCTGATGACGGCGCTGCATCGTGCAGTCGCGCTCCCAAAGATGGAGGGCGCGGCCGTGCAGGTCGGCGATCACCTGCACTTCGACGTGGCGGGGATGCTCGACGTATTTTTCCAGATAGATTTCCGCGCTGCCGAAGGCCGCCTCCGCCTCGGCCTGGGCCTGCTGCAACGCCGACTTCAGCGCCAGGTCGTTCGTGGCCACGCGCATGCCGCGCCCGCCGCCGCCGGCCGATGCCTTGATCAGCACCGGGTAGCCAAGTTTTTGCGCCAACTGCAGGGCCTGGCCTTCGCTTTCGATCAGCCCTTCGCTGCCCGGCACGGTGGGCACATCGGCCTGGCGGGCCATGGCGCGGGCCGAATTCTTGTCGCCCAGCTTGGCCATGGCCTCCGGCGTGGGGCCGATAAAGGTGATGTCGCAATCGCGGCAGACCTCGGCGAAATGGGCGTTCTCGGACAAAAAGCCGTAGCCCGGATGTATCGCTTCCGCATTGCCGACCTCGGCCGCGCTGATGATTTGCGGAATCCTGAGATAGCTGTCCGCGGCCTTGGGCGGACCGATGCAGTAGGCCTCGTCGGCCATCTCCAGATAGGCGGCGCCGCGGTCGGCCTCGCTGAAGACGGCCACCGTCTGGATGCCCATTTCCCGGCAGGCGCGAAATATCCGCAGGGCAATCTCGCCTCGATTGGCAACGAGTATGCGATTGAACATCAGCCCCGCGTGTCCACTTTGAACAGAGGTTGGTTGAATTCGACCGGTTGTCCGCTCTCGACCAAAACGGCCTGGATCTTGCCCGATACCTCGGCCTGCACCTGGTTGAACGACTTCATGGCCTCGACGATGCAAATGACGGTCTCGGGTCCGACGTGGTCCCCCACTTTTACGAACGGCGGCGACTCGGGATTGGGCGAAGAATAGAAGGTGCCGACAATGGGGCTTTTGATGAGAGCGATGTGCGCCGAGTCGGCCTTGGCGGCTTCCGCCGGCGGCGCGGATGGGACGGCCGGCGCGGCGACGGCCCGCGGGACCGCCGTCGTCACGATCGGCTCCGTCGCGCCGCGGCGCAGCTTGATGCGCGTCTCGCCGTCGCGAACGTCGATCTCGCTAAGGTCGTGCTCCTCCATCAGCTCGACAAAGCGGCGAAGGCGGCGCAAGTCGAAAGGGTCTGAATTTGACGCCGGAGCGGTCATGTCGGGTTTTGCCATAATGCTAAACCACCATTTCCTCAAGCTGCTTGGGCAGACTGGTCAAGACTTCATGCCCGCCGCGAGTAACGAGTACGTCATCTTCGATGCGGACGCCACCCCAGGCAGGCAGGTACACGCCCGGCTCAACCGTAACGACCATCCCCGCCTGGAGCTGCGCGGTGTTCTTGCGCATTATCTTCGGCGCCTCGTGGATCTCCAGGCCGAACCCGTGTCCAGTACCGTGGGTGAAGCGGCGGCCAAACCCGGCCGACGCAATGAAATCGCGAGCGGCACGGTCGATCTCCGCGGTCTCAACGCCTGGTCGAATCGCGGCAATCGCCCGGGCCTGCGCCGAGCACAACCTCATACACGCGGCGGAGTTTGGCCGAGATTTTACCGGTCACCAACACCCTCGTCAAGTCGCTCTTGTAGAGCCTCCACTGCGCTCCCCAGTCAATAAGAATCATGCTGCCGTCGCCGAGCGAAGCGCCGCCGACCCCGGGCATGCGGCAAAGCGCCGCGGGCGTCGATCGCCACGATTGTCGGAAAGGCCGGCCCGTCGCCGCCGAACGAACGGATTTGCCGCTCCAGCGCGTCGCCGATTTGCGCTTCGGTCTGCGTCGGGCAAATGCAGGCGCGGATCGCGGTGAACGATTTTTCGGCGATGCGAATGGCGCCGCGGATCAATTCCAGCTCTTCCCGGTCTTTGACCTGCCGCAGAAACTCGACCATACCGACCGTGTGGCCGAGCGCCATTTTGGGCAGCTTTTCTCCGATACGCTGGAGGTTGGCGACGCTCATCGACTCCGCCTCAATCGCCAGCCGAGCGAATTTCGCCGCGCGGAGAATCTTGATCGTCTGTTGATGAATCAGAATTCCCGCGGGCCGAATGTTCATTTCCAGCCCCGGACACTCCTGCTCGATCTGCGTTGTGTATCGGCCGTCACTGATGATGACCTCGTCTTGTTGCGTGACCAGCAAATAGCTCGAATCGCCGGTAAAGCCGGTCAGGTAGGTGACGTTCGGCTCACTGGTAACGAGGAGCGCTTCGGCGTTAGTTTTTTTCAGAAGTTTTCGCAGTTTCTCGCGCCGACCGGCATAGTCCATGGTGCGACTATTGGAGCAGTTTGGCAGTGCCGGGAAAAGGGGTGTAGAGCGGTAGCAGAGGGGAACAGAGGAGAAAGGAATAGTGGTAACGCCGCCCGATTTCATCTCCCTTTCTCCCCCTCTCCCTTTCTCTGCCGTCAGCCCTCCCCGTTTGTTTCACCGCTGTTCCCGCTTAAGATGACAACATGAACGCTCTATCGCTGAAGCAATTTGCCGACCGTCTGATCGCCGGAGAACTCTCGGCGGCCGAATTTGCCGTCGCAGTGCAGCGCACGGGCATCGCCGATGTGGGCGTCGCACAGGTGGACGTGGATCGCCACCGCCGCTGCGGTTTTCCCGAAGTGATCTACGCGGAAGGGAAGACGGTCGAGGCGATCGCTCGGATCGTCGCCGTTCAGCTCGAGCAGCAATTTGACGTGCTGGCGACGCGAATGACCGCGGAACAGGCGGCCGAGTTGCTTGCTCGGTTCCCGGCGGCGGACTACAATGCCGTCGGCCGGACTTTCCGCATCGCGCAGTCTCGGAAAGGCCGCGAACCCGCCGGCCGCGTAACGATTGTGACCGCCGGCACGAGCGACCTGCGGGTGGGCGAGGAGGCCCGCGACACGGCGCTTTGGACCGGGGCTGACGTGATCTTCGTGCAGGACGTGGGCGTGGCCGGCCCGCACCGCCTGGCTGCCAATTTGCACCTGTTGACGGAAGCCGACGCAGTTGTCGTCGTGGCCGGCATGGAAGGCGCCCTGCCGAGCGTTGTGGGAGGACACGTTTCCTGCCCCGTGATCGCAGTGCCCACCAGCGTTGGCTACGGCGCGGCCTTCGGCGGCCTGGCGGCATTGTTGGGCATGCTCAATAGCTGCGCGTCGAACGTCACCGTGGTGAATATCGATGCGGGATTCAAAGGCGGGTACGTAGCGGGGCTGATTGCAAAGAACGCGGCGCGGGCGAGGAGCGGGGATTGCAATGCCACTGCTTGATCCTACGCTTCCACTTCTGCCTCCTCGCCAGTCCGACGCGCACAAGGGCAGCTTCGGCACGGCGTTGATCATTGGCGGATCGCGCGGCATGACGGGCGCGGTCACGTTGGCGGGCATGGCGGCGCTGCGCGGCGGCGCGGGTCTGGTACGGCTGGCCGTGGCCGACCGTTGCCTGGAAACGGTCGCCAGCTACGAACCCTCCTACATGACGGCCCCGCTGCCCTGCGACGCGAAAGGCCGAATCAGCGCGGCGGCCCAAACGCGGATCGTCGAGCTGACCCGCGCCGCGACGGTCGTGGCGATCGGGCCGGGCTTGGGCCGCTCGCCCGATCTGGATCGCCTCGTCCCGCAGCTTTACAAGGAAATCTCGCTGCCGATGGTCTGCGACGCCGACGCCTTGAATGCCCTCTCGACGAATCGTGACGCCCTTTCGCAGCACGCCGGGCCGCGGGTCTTCACGCCGCACCCCGGCGAGTTCGCCCGGCTTGTCGGCGAGAACTATCCGGCCGCGGAGCGCGAGGCGGCCGCGCGGGAACTAGCCGCCCGATGCGGAGTGGTCGTCGTACTCAAAGGACACCGCACCTTCGTCACCGATGGACGCCGCCACTGGCACAATTCAACCGGCAACCCCGGCATGGCGACCGGCGGGTCGGGCGACTCACTCACCGGGCTCATCACCGCGCTTGCTTGCCAGCACCTTGAGCCCTACGACGCCGCGCGGCTGGGCGTCTACTTGCACGGGCTCGCCGGCGACTTGGCCGCGAAGGAGCTAGGCATGCCGTCGCTGATCGCCAGCGACCTCATCAGGTTCTTGCCCGCGGCGATGAGGGCAGTTGAAGGATGACTAGCTCCAGATCGCCGGGACGGGCAATGCGTGCAGATGCTTGTCAAAGGGCACGACGTTTTTGCCGAGATAGAGCACGATACCGCGAACGAAGCGATCGCCGCCGATCTCGGCAAGGGCCTTGAGCCCTTTAAGATCGCGCGCGTCAACACTTGCCGCAGCCTTGGTCTCAACGCCGACAATCCGCCCGGCGGCGTCTTCCAGCACGAGATCGACTTCTTGTCCCAACTCGGTGCGGAAGTGATAGGGCCTGACTCGCGCGGGCGTCCAACCCAGTTGCTTGATGATCTCCATCGCCACGAAGTTCTCCTCGTTTGCACCGCGAGCCGTCGCCTCAATCGCCACTTTCGCGAAGTCAAAGAAGGAGAAAAAAACCATGTCGAGATTCATTGCTGCGACCCGTCGGCTGGATCGAAAGACGACCGGAACTGACGTGAGAATAACCTACTAGATACCATAAAACACCCGGAGGCGGGAATTCCTACTCGCACCCGCCTCCTACTGCCGGCAAAAGGCCGAAAACACGCGACAAACCACGGAAAAACGGCCATCTTTGCCGCCGCGAAAGAATCGCAAGAAGATTTTGCCGCTGCTTTGCACGAAATTCCGTTGTTCACGCCACTAACGGGTATAGATGGAGGTACTGTCATGCGACTCACTTTGCGAACGCTTTTGGCATACATGGACGGCGAACTGGAGCGGTTGTATCCCCAGGAAGCCCAGGAAATCGGCAAGAAGATCGAGGGTAGCAAGTTTGCCACGGACTTGTTTCACAAGATACGGGACGTGATGCGGCGGCTGCGGCTGGGGGCGCCGTCGATTACCGAGCGCGGCGCGAATCTCGATTGCAATACGGTCGCCGAGTACCTCGACAACGAGTTGCCCGACAACCGGGTGCCTGACTTCGAGGAAGTGTGCTTAAAGTCGGAGATGCACTTGGCCGAGGTGGCGTCGTGTCATCAGATCCTTGCCGTGGCGCAGGTCGAGGCGCTGGAGATCGATCCGGCAAGCCGCGAACGGATGTATCAACTGCCGGCGATCGCCGGCCGCATGGACGAAGAGCGTCAAGCGGCGGTGGAAGCCGCCTCGGTCCTTTCGGGCGATGGCCATGCGCCGGTCGTGCCGCCGCCGCAGGTCAAGGCACGTCCGCGGCCGGTCGTGCCCGAGTACTTGCGCGAGCCGGCCAAGAAGCGGCTGCTGCCGGCCGTGGCGATCACTTTTCTTGCCTGTGCCTTTCTGGCGCTGGTGGCGATCGCGCTTGGCTTCACGAAAGCCGGCACGCCCATCGGAAACATGCTCGCTTGGGTCGACGAGAAAATCAGCGGCAAGCACGAGCCGGACAACGTTGCCCCAGCGACCCAGCCGGCCGGCGGCACGAACGCTGCTTCCGGCGCAACTGCCGGAAGTTCCGGTAGCGCGGCGAGTTCCAGCGGATCGAGCGCCAAGCCGAGTGCGATTGCATCCGGGGGAACTTCGGCCGCGCCAAACGCTCACGATATACTTGCTCGCAATAGTGCTACGGCTTCCGCCGGCAAGCCGGGAGCAAGTCCCGACGGTCTGCCGGATCTTACTCTGCCGAAAGGCCAACAGGAGCCGCTCGCCCCAGACACTGCACCTCCCGCCGCTGTCGTCCCGCCCGATGGCGCCAGGCCCATCAAACCTTCGGCAAAGGCCGACGACGGCAATCCCGTGGCCGGTAACGGTACGAGGCTGCCAATCATTGCGGTGAAACCGCCCCACGCGATAATCGAACAGGCGCCGTCGAAAGGCGGTGTGAGACCGTCGCCGTCGGGCGAAGCGGACGTCGTGCCGCTTCCGCCCAAGCCCCTCAGTCCGCCCGGTGAAGCAGCCCCGCCGGCAGGCGCCAACGAGATCGCTCGCGTGACAACTCAAAAACCGGCGGTTCCGCCCGGCGCTGCCAAACAAGCTAACGTTGCCCGCTTCACATCCAACGGACAAGACGTGCTGCTGCGGTACGATGTCGCTAGTTCGAGCTGGCGGCGAGCGATGCCCGAGGAGTTTTATGCCGCGGGTCAATCGCTGTTGGAGCTGCCTTGTTACCGTTCGCGCGTCGATATCTTCGCCGTCGGCGCCACGATCGACCTGTTGGGCGGCACGCACGTCGAAATCCTGCAGGGCGGTCCGCAAGGGCCGCTGGGCGTGGCGATCGACTTCGGCTGCATGGTCGTCAAGCCGCTTGCCCAGGCCGGCGCACGGCTCCGCGTCATCGCCGGTCCGCACACGGGCGTCGTCACGCTGGCCAGCCTGGAATCGGTTGCCGCCTTCGAGGTGACGCGCGTCCACGAGCCGGGCACCGATCCGGAAAAAGTCCATTCCCGCGCGCTCACGAAACTCTACGTCGCCGGCGGCGGCGCAACGTGGGAAGAAACCGGCAAGCGCCCTGTGCAGTTGACGGCGCCGGCCACCTTCTTGCTTGACGGACAGGGCCTCCTGGACGGCCAACCAGCCGACGTGCCTGCTGCGGGCCGCGGGCCGGAGATGCCCAAATGGATCGCCGCCAACACGACGAACGAGTTGGACCAGCGGGCGGCGCTGTCCGTTTCGCAGGCCCTGCCCGCCGACCGCTCGGCCTCGGTGAGCCTGATGGAGCTGACCGAAGACCGGCGTACCGAGGTCCGCTATCTGGCCGCGCACTGCCTCGGCTACATGGGGCAATTCGATCCGCTGACGGCCGCACTGAACGAGCAAGGCTATCGTCCTTATTGGCAATACTATTTCGACGAGCTGCGCGAGGCCGTCGCTCGCGGGCCGGAGACGGCCCAGGCCATTCGCCAGTCGTTGGAAAAGCAGTTCGCCACCGATGCGCCGGCGCTGTATCGCATGCTGTGGGGTTATACCGACAAGGACCTGCAAGGCGGCGAGGACGCGCAGCTCGTGAAAGACCTCGAAAACGAGAACCTCGTCTTCCGCGTGTTGGCATTTCTCAATCTTAAGGAGATTACGGGCAAAGGCCATTTCTATTATCCCGACCATCAAGCGGCGAAGCGCGTGCAAGCCGTGCAGGACTGGAAGAAGGACCTGCGCCTGGGACAAATCCGCTGGACGCTCGCGGCCTCCAAGCCGCAGACACCGCCTGTCGTCGCGCCGCCGCGGCCCGCCGCTCCGCCGATCGTTCCGCCGCGATCCAATCCGGGCGACGCCGACTTGCCCGACGACATCAAGCCGGCCAGTGCCATCGAGCCGATTGACGCACCGATCGACCCCAATCGCTCCGCAACGGCGGCTCCTTCCGCAAGGGGCCCGAAGCTCGTCTACCCGGAACCTGCGCCTTAGGCGTTGGAACAGATTAACTTGAGCGATCCAGCAACTGGGTGGCACGCTCTGAGCTTCCGGCGAAGGGCGTGCGAACTTGGAAACATGCCCTTCGCGCCCGCAAGCGGGCCCCGGCTCAGGACGTGCCACCGGATCGCTCACCGTATTTTGTTGCGATAGCCCTGCCACAACCATTCGAGCACTCGGGCAGCGTTTGCTCCTTCACGCTCCGCTCGCAATGCCCGGCATTGCGGACAAAAACGAACTGGTAGTGATATCCCTTCGCGGCCAGCACTTTGGCCATGTTCTCGTTCGCCAGCACCCAATCGTGCATACGATCGCGCATCACATTCGGATTCAAAAGGTCGGCGTCGCCGACTTCCATCCAGATCCGCAGCGGCTTCGCCGCGTTGTTGGGAATGAGGCGCTCGTGAAGTTCCCACGCGCCGTGCGGCGTTTCCGCGTTCGCGGGCCATTGCTGGTTCACAAACGTGCCGGAATAGGAAAGAACGCGATGGTAGAGATCGGGCCGATACCAGGCCATGATCATCGCGCAAGCCGCCCCGGAGCTGCAGCCCATCGTCGCCCGGCCGTCGGGATCCTTGGTCAGCTTTACGCGGCACTGCTTCTCCACCAGCGGCAGCACCTCCTTCTCGACGAACTCCGCATAGCGGCCGGACATGGTGTCGTACTCCAGCCCGCGCTCGCTGCCCTGCGCGTCGCCGCTGCCGTTGCCGATGGAAATGGCGATCATCACCGGCACTCGGCGCTGGGCAATAAGATTGTCAAGGGCGGTAAACAGCATCCGGTCCGGGCCGTCGGCGCCGACAATGAACGGCGCTGTTGTGCCCGGCACGTACTGCCGCGGCACATAGACCGCGATGTGCCGCGTGTAGGGCGCCGGGTGGCTGGTCGTAAGCACGAGCTTCGCCGGCTCGGCGGGGTCGACCGTGCCGAACGTGTTCGGTTCGCGGGCGATGCCGGGGTAAAGCTTGCTGTCGGCGGACTGCATCGTGAAGTTGTGTACGACTCCTTGCGGCACGTCCTGTTGCACGATCATCTCGGCTGCGCGGTTGTGAGTTGGGCCGAGAATGAAGTTCCCTTCGGCGCCCGCCCGTGGAACGGCGCCGTCGGCCAGTTCCTTCGCCTGAACGAATCCCGGCGAATGCGGATCGCGGGCAGGCGGCTTCTGGCGCACGGCGGTTGCAATCGCCGGATAAACGCTAGCGGTCAGTCCAAGCAGAAGTGCGGCGCACAATGGTTTGGTGTTCATGGAATCGTGTTCTTTAGTAAACGGTTGAATCGGCCGTCAGATACGACTACAGTATACTCTCATGCTGCACAGCGATTTCGACCTTCCGAGCCTCGCCCGCTACCTGCACCTTTCGCCCGACAAAGTAACCAAGCTGGCCGACCGCGGGCAGCTTCCGGGGCGGAAGGTGAGTGGAGAGTGGAAATTCGCCAGGGCCGACGTCCACCATTGGCTGGAACGCCGCATTGGAGCGTCAGACGAGGAAGAACTGTTGGTGGTGGAGGGCGTGTTGAACCGCTCCGCGCCGGTTCCCCAGGAACAGGACGTATCGATCGCCGAACTGCTGCCGACCGCGGCGATCGCCGTCCCGCTCCCCGCGCGGACGCGCAGCTCGGTGATCGACTCGATGGTCAAGCTGGCGGCCCAGACCGGCTGGCTGTGGGACACCGACGCGATGGCCGCGGCGATCCGTTCTCGCGAGGAACTGCACACCACCGCCCTGGCCAACGGGGTGGCGCTGCTTCACCCGCGGCGTCCGCTTGCGAAAACCCTCGCTCAGGCGTTTATCGCGCTGGGCGTCACGTCGAGCGGAATTCCCTTCGGCGCCGACGTGCCGATGACGGACATATTCTTCCTTCTGGCATCGACGGAGGACCGTGGCCACTTGCGGACGCTGGCCCGATTGAGCCGCATTTTGGCCGCGCCCGGCTTTGTCGAGTCGCTTCGCGCGGCCGGCGACGCCAAGGAGGCGAGGCAGCTTATCGTCGAGGCGGAGGCGAAGTTGTGAACGATTATCGTAGGGTGGGACAAGCGAGTCCTGCGAGCGCAGGCCCACCGAGAACGGATATTGGTGGGCCTGCGCCCGCTGCGCGGTCTTGTCCCACCCTACGCATCCTGTTGGTCGGCGATGCGTCGCGGCCGGAGTTCCGCGCGGCGTGCGCGGCGCTGGACGAAGTCGCGCAGGTGACGCGCTGCGGTGATGTGGAAGCTGCGTTGGCAGGAATAAACGGGAATTCAATCGCCCCGCACGGCGTCGTACTCGCACAGGCGTATCCCGGACAATACTCCGCGGCCGCGGTCCAGCGCCTGCGCGGCCATACCGCTTGCCCGATGGCTCGCGCTTTTGGGCAGTTGGTGCGAGGGCGAGCCGCGCAGCGGGCACCCCTTGCCGGGCGTGGTCCGGGTCTACTGGCACGAGGCCGCAGTGCGGTTCCGGCGGGAGTTGCCGCGCTGGTTCGCGCCGGATTCCGCTTGGACGCTGCCCGTGACGGCCAATGAGGAAGAACGGCTGCTGGCCGCGGCCGGTCGGCCGCTTTCCTCGAACGTAGCAGCCACCGTGTACCCGCTTGCGGGTGGCGTGCTGTCCGCGAGCGAAGGTCTGATCGCAATCCGCACGACGCGGCGGGAGATGGCGGAGTTGTTGGCCGACGCCTGCCGCGCGGGCGGCTTCGCGACTGCTTGGCTCCATCCGCGGCAGCCGTGCCATGTACGAGGCGCCGTTGCGGCCATTTTCGACGCCGATTCGCTCGATGCCGCGACACTGGACGAGCTGCGGCAGTTGACCGCGCAGTTTTCGCCGGCGAAGGTGTTGGTTTTGCTGCAAGCCCCGCGGGCCGAGGACGTGCGGACCGCCGACACGCTCGGCGCCGACGTGCTGGCCAAGCCGTTTCGCATCGATGAACTTTTGTGGTTGTTGAAAGAAAGGATCCCATGTTATCGCACAGCGTCTTCTTCACTCTCCACGACAGCTCGCCGGCGGCCATCCAGCGGATGGTGACGGCATGCAAAACGTATCTTACCGACCATCCGGGCGCACTGCTTCTTCGCCGCGGGGACCCTGGCCGGCGAGTTCCAGCGGCCGGTGAACGATCGAGCGTTCGACGTGGCGTTGCACGTGGTCTTCACGGACCGTGCCGCCCACGACGATTATCAAAAGCACCCGCGGCACGCAACGTTCATCGCGGAGAACAGCCCCAATTGGAAGCAGGTGCGGGTCTTCGACGCCTGGGTGGAATCTTAGTGCTTTGTCACCACTACGAATTGGGATTGTTTGAACACAAGCCTGAAGCGCAAGCGAACGGAAAATACGGCATTTCCTTCGCTTGCGCTTCTGGCTTGTATCCCATTTTCAAGCTGTGCCAAAGCACTAGTCCCTAGCCAAGCGAGCCCGGCGTGGTGTCTCTGATGCGTAAGACACAAAAACCCGAAAACCTTCGGCGTTTTTTGGGGTTGAATGGGTGTTAACAAAACCACAACCCAACGCACGGAGGTTTTCGAGTGAATTCCAAGATACGCAAACAAATCGCACAACGCAAGCGGGAGGTAGCCCGCCGCTTGGACAAGAATATTAACCGTGGCTGTGACCGGCCCGTCATGACGGCGTCTAACATCCATTATGAAATCGCCGATCGCGCGGGCCACGGCCGCCGGCGGCATCGGGGCCATGCACTTGCTGGTCGGCAAGCTCGGACTCGCCGAGGCGATCGACCGCCATCTCGGCCTGTTGAAACTCCACTTCCCCTACCACGACAGCGACCATGTGCTCAACATTGCCTACAACCTGCTGGCCGGGGGCCGGTGTCTGGAACACCTGGAACTGCTCCGCACGAACGTCGCCTACCTGGACGCCCTCGGCGCCCGCCGCATCCCCGACCCTACCACGGCCGGCGACTTCTGCCGCCGCTTCGACGAGGTCGCCATCCTCCGCTTGCAGTCGATCTTCAACCGCATCCGCTGCATAGTCTGGCGGCAACAGCCCAAAGCGTTTTTTGAGCAAGCCATCCTGGACGCCGACGGCACGATGGTGGAAACCACCGGGGCGTGCAAAGAGGGCATGGAGATCAACTACAAAGGGCAGTGGGGTTATCATCCGTTGGTCATCTCTTTGGCCAACACGGGCGAGCCGCTGTTCGTGGTCAACCGGCCCGGCAATCGGCCCAGCCACGAGCAGGCGGCTTGGTATTTCGACTGCTCCGTCGAACTGTGCCGCAAGGCGGGCTTCCGTAAGATCCTGCTGCGGGGCGACACCGACTTTACGCAAACCGAATACTTGGACCGCTGGGACGGGGAGGATGTGCGGTTCATCTTCGGCATCGATGCCACGAAGCAGTTGTACGAATTGGCGGAGAAACTGCCCGCGGAGGCCTGGAAGGTGCTGCGGCGGCGGGTGAAGCACCCCGTCAAGACGAAACCGCGGCAGCGGCCGGAGAACGTCAAGCAGCAGGTGATCGAGCAACGCGAGTTCGAGGACGTGCGTACGGTGAAGGAGCATGTGGCGGAGTTCACCTACCAGCCCGGCAAGTGCGAGAAGGCCTATCGCATCGTGGTGGTATGGAAGGAACTGGAAACCTACCGCGGACAGAAGAAGCTCCTGGAGACGGCGCGTTGTTTCTTCTACATCACCAACGAGGACAAAAAGCCTGTTGAGCAGGTCGTCTTCGGGGCCAACGACCGTTGCGGCCAGGAGAACCTGCTGGGGGTGCAAAAAGATGACGTGCGGTCGCTGACGGCTCCCCTGGATCGCCTGCTGTCCAACGGGGCATACATGGTCATGGCCTCGCTGGCTTGGAGCTTGAAAGCGTGGTCGGCGTTGCTGCTGCCGGAAGAGGGACGCTGGCAGGAGAGGCACCGCGAGGAGAAATACAAGTTGCTGCGGATGGAGTTTTCCACGTTTCGGCAGGCGATGATGAATATTCCGGCGCAGATCCTTCGCACGGGCCGCAAGATCGTTTTCCGCTGGATGGCATGGAATCCGTGGCAGCAAGTGTTCTTCCGCCTGTTGGACCAGTTGCATCGTCCCTTGAAATGTTGAGTACGAACCCATGAAGCCGGAGTCCGGATGCTCCGGCCCGCCGCCACGCCAAACCGCACCCGAGGTGCAAAGGAGTCTGAGATGAAAACGCAAACAATTCGAGAGTTACAAACCAGTGCCTGCGGCACCGGCCGCTGGCGGTGTCGCCCTACGCGGCGAGCACAAATCGACTGCGAACACCATCGGGGCTCGCTTGATTAGGGACTAGTGCAACATCGCGCTTTTCACCTTTTCCAAATCGACGCCCAGCACTTCCTTCGCCAATTCGGCCAGCACGCTATCGTCGGCCTGAATATGGATCGTGCGGTGCTGGTGCGAGAGCGACTGGCCGCGCTTCAGCTCGCGGGCCGGCGAGAGCGACTCGATTTCGTAGAACGGGCCGAGCCCCGGCTTGCCGGGCGCCGAACGGGCCATCGTTGTAGCTGCAGGCCACGTCGCCGCGGTACGGCTCCGCCAGCGGGCCGCCCCATTGGTTGTTCATGTAAAGCTCCCGCGCCGGATCGGCCGGCATGCTGAATTGTGCCAGCGTGAGCACGTGGTTCTGGAAGTCGATCGAGCCCAACACGTTGCGGACCCGCCGCTGCGAGACGCCGATCTTCGAGCGGTGATTGCCGTCCGCGCGGAGCAGCACCGCCTCCGGCAGAGTCTTCAACCGGTCTGCCGGGACGGCGCCGAAATAATCCGACTTCACCACCGGGCCAAGATCGGCCTCGCTGCCTGGCTTGTACGGTGCGATAACGACGGTCTGCGGCCCGCAGTTCATCATGCCAAGTATCCAGATGGAAACGAGTCCTTTCTCGCGGGTCATGTCGTCGCCCTGGTTCGTCAGGCGGTTGTCGGTTTCGTAAGCCACATGTTTAACGCCCGGCGCGGCGATTTTTTCCGCTGCGGACTTGCCGAGCAATCCCGCAAGGTCGCTGTTTTCCAGCAGTTTGACCGTGCGGGCCAAATCCATGTGGAACTGCGTGGCCGACGTGTTTTGGAATCTTATCGTGGCGTGCGTGTGGGTTTGTTCCGTCGAAGCTGCCGGCGTGTTCCCGGCGCTCCAGTCCCCCTCGTTGAACGCCGGCGGAGTGAACCAGTTGTCGAGGTTTTGCTCCGCGCAAGCTTGCCCGGCGCGAACCAAAGGCTGAACTGCCCGCCTTCGGGCGAGAGCCACAGCCGCTCCTCGCCGCCGTAGTTGTTGAAGTGCCGGTCCATATTGCCGGAGGCGATGTACTGCTCATGGACGAAGCCGAAGCTGGCGCCTAGCGGCCCGCCGCAAGTCGAAGTCATCACGCGGCCTTGCCATGCCGGACAGACCGCCACACGGGCGTCGCCATCGACAAGTTCGACGACTTCTGTGTGCTTTTTCAGAAACGCGACCATTTCCGCGTAGGTCATCGGTTTGCCTTTCGTTTCCGTCGCCAGGGCGATCGAGCTGCCGGCGGCCAAAATCGCGGCCGCGACGAGGATAATTCGGTTCATTGCAGATGTTCCCAGTGAGTAGTGCAGACTACGACGTTTAAGTCTCTTGCTCAATAGCTTACCACCCCACCCACTGGCGATCAATTCCGCCGCCGAGCCAAAGAAGACCTGTAGGGAACGCCCTCCGTGGCGTTCCGCCCAAAATGGAACGGCAGGGAGGCCGTTCCCTATGGGATTTGCAAGTTTGCTGTTCTCTTGGCTTCGCGCCGCGAACGTCTCGAGGCAAGCCCCCGCGGCGGCTCGCAATTGGCGCGGAAATCGGCGGTAGTCGGCCGGAAACATTCTTGGGTTGCCAGAAGGTCAGCGATTCCTGACTTGCTCAGCTTCGTACGTTGGTAAACCTGGACCACATCGAGATTACCAGCGACAACATCACGAAGAGCGGCGTTGACTCCTTAGAGGGCGCCTTGCCCGACTGCAATATCACGGTATGGCCGGCGCGCTAGCGCCCCGAGCCGCACCATTTCGCGGAGGAAGTGGCTCCGTGGGTCGCGGCGATCATCCGCCTTTGGGACGACGCGGCCTACTACGAGCGGTGCAGCCTTGCCGCCCGCGCGCGTGCCCAAGGCTGGCATCCCGACCGCCGCGCCCCGCCCTACCGCGGCTTCTTCCGTCGCATCGTGCAAGAGTCCGTGGCACCGCCGATAGTTTGAGAACTGGCGCCAAATTGACGCGTTAAACCACCCTTCTCGCCCCGATGCAGGCATTGCTTTCCCGCTACTTTCCCGCGAACTGCCGGTAGTCGATCCGCAGCTTCTTGATCTTGTAGCGGACCATGCGGGCGGTGATGCCGAGACGCCGGGCGGCGGCGTTGATGCTGCCGTGGCACGACTTCAAGGAGTCGACGATCATGTCCTTCTCCAGCACGGCGACACGGTGACGCAGAGAATCGGTTTGGGCGCTGTCGGCGTCCGGCATCTGCAGCGTCGGCGGCAAGTTGTGCCCGTGAATCACGTTGTCCCGGCTGAGCAGGACCGCGTACTCGATGCAGTTTTCCAGTTCGCGGACGTTGCCGGGCCAATGATAGGCGGACATCATGTTGATGGCCTGCGTGCTGATGCGGCGGACGTCCTTGCCCAACCGTTGGGCGTATCGGGCGGCGAAGTGATCGGCCAGCAGAAGGATGTCGTCGCGGCGGTCGCGCAAAGGAGGAAGGACGATGGGGAAGACATTGATGCGGTAGTAGAGGTCCTGGCGGAAAAGCCCCGCCTCAACCAGGGCCTCCAGGTCGCGATTCGTGGCGGCGATGATCCGCACGTCGGTCTTGATCGTGCGATTGCCGCCCACATGCTCCAACTCCTGCTCCTGCAAGACGCGCAGCAAGCGGACCTGCACGGCGGGCGAAAAGTCGGCGATCTCGTCGAGGAAGAGCGTTCCGCCTTCGGCCTCCTCGATGCGGCCGGCGCGGCCGAAGGCGGCCCCGGTGAACGCGCCCTTTTCGTGGCCGAAGAGTTCGCTCTCCATCAGCCCCTCGCTGAGCGCAGGCGCAGTTTACCTTCACCAGCGGCTTGCCGGATCGGGGGCTGTTGTAGTGGATGGCGGAGGCCACCAGCTCCTTGCCGGTGCCGGCTTCGCCGCGGAGCAGGACTGTCGTACACGTCGAGGCTACCTGGTGGATGCGGAGGTAGACCTCGCGCATGCGGTGCGAGTTGCCGATGATGCTCTCAGGGCGGAACCGCTCCTGGAGGGCATCGCGAAGCCGCAGGTTTTCCGATTCCAACAATTGCCGTTGTGTCTCTTCCATGCGGCGGGATTTGACGTCGTAGGCGATCATGCTGGCCACGATTTCCAGGAAGCGGCAGCGCTCCTGCAGCAGTTCCGCGTCGTCCAGCGCCACGTCGACCGAGAGCGTACCCACCACTTCGTTGCCTAAGGAGATGGGCACGCAGAGAAAGGCCAGGTCGCCGTCGGTTTCGGGCTGACGGCGATAGAGGCGATTGACGAAGCGGGGTTCCTGGAATACTTGGGGCACGATGGCCGGCTGGCCGGTCTCGACGACGTTGCCGATGATGCCTTCGCCGTATTGATAGCGGTATTGCCCCTGGCTTGGACCGGGAATGCCCGGCGCCGCGGCGACAACCAACTCGCTACCGTCGGGCGAGAGCAGCATGACGGTCCCGCGGATCAGGGCGAGCCGCTCTTCGAGCAGTTTGAGCACTTCCGCGAGGAGTTGCCGCTGCCCATGCTGGGCGGCCAGCAGGCGGGCGATGTCGGCAAGGACGCGAAGGTCCTCCTCGTGCGTGCTGACGGGGCTATAACGATCTTCGGCGAGTGCCATTGCGGCGCTTGGCGACATCGGCGTTTGGCTATGGCGCTTTTACGATACCTGCGGTGAGAGCTGACACAGCCGTCCGCCGACCCACGAGGGCGTGAACTGGCATCGGATCGTTTCGCTTCAAGCCGCTTGGCATATAAGGGAAATTCGCTCTGTAGATTGACACCCTTCGAGCAAAAACCGCGCCCGCGCACTCGGCAAACGGGCTTTTTTCCGAGGTATTTCTCGCTCCGATGACATGAATGGCAAGCCGGCATCGAACCGTCTCCGCCGATTCCGGCCCGCGGTTTTCCTGTAGGACTGCCGAAAGAATCGGCATTTCAGATCAAACAAGGGCTTCCGTGCGCCGCAAAGAAACTGGTCCGGTTCGGGGAACGTAATAGAAATCAGCGGGCCTGCGAGAGATTGCCTCGAATGCACAAAAGCGGCGCAAATTATGCCAATCGAGCAAGCATTGGACATGGGTAACCTTTAATAGGGGTATGACCGTCAAGACATTGAAATAGCGACTGTAAACCATTGCACATAAAGGATTTATCGCGAATGTGAACCGCTTGGCGTCACTAAGTGTCCAGTAGACGGCTCCTGTATTTGCCGATGACACCGTTGCGCAGGCGGGAGCGAATCGCACTCTTTAAGTTGTTATCCGAATTGATTTTACAGCGTCCGATCGACGGTTCGGAAGCAACGGTTGAGTATTAAGCGCTTTGCGAGGCTTTTTTGGTAGAATTCTCTGCGTAAAATATAGCCGGAGCCGGAAAGCACCTCCGGCGGCAACATTTAAGTGGGCACAGGAACATTAAAGACACGGCGGTATACATCATGAACATCACAAATTCGGGCAAACTCGATCATCAGGCATATCTGCGGATGGCGAACCGCTTTGCCGGTCGCGATGGGCTGCCGCCGACGCGCCCTGAAGCAGGCACGGAAAAGGCCGCGCACGAGGGCGGCCAATGGCGGCCTACGAATCGTTTGGCTCGCTACGAACCGGGCGAATCGGTTCGCGCGCGGCCGCCATTTTCCGCCCAAACGGGGCAATCCGCGGCCCCAGTTTCGTCGGATGGGGGGGAGCAAGCCCGCGAGGCGGCCCGGCGTGCTGAGATCGTACGCCGCCGCGAGAGCGGCGAATCGCTGGCCAAGCTGGCGAAGCGGTTCCGTTCCACACCGGCACGGATCTCCCGCGTCGTCGCCCAGGAGCAGTTCAAGCGCGTGCAAGAGTTGCAGTTGGACTACATCCCCAACGATCGCTTCAAGCGGATGTCGGGCGCCGCAGCAGAAGGTGGTTCTCGGCCCGGCGCCAGAGAATCCCCGTCCGGCCAAGGCCGTAGCTCGTCCAGTTGGGTTGCCCCCCTATCTGGCGAGCATGTACGAGACGCCACTGCTGACCCGCGAGCAGGAGCAGCACATGTTTCGCAAGATGAACTACTTGAAGCACAAGGCGAGCGTGCTTCGCGGACGGCTCGACCTGCGGCGGCCCAGTCTCACGGCGATGACGCAAATCGAACGGTTGGCCGAAGACGCTGTCGGGATGAAGAACGACATTATGCGGGCGAACCTCCGCTTGGTGGTCTCCATCGCCAAGCGCTACGCCACTGGGCCGGGCCATTTGTTCGAATTGATCAGCGACGGCAACATGTCGCTGATTCGGGCCGTGGAAAAGTTCGACTTCGCCCGCGGCTTCCGCTTCAGCACCTACGCCTCGTGGGCGATCATGAAGAACTTCGCCCGCACGATCCCGGCGGAGCTTCGGCAGCAGGCTCGCTTCCGCACCGGCGGCGACGAGCGGTTGATGGTCATGGCCGACGAGCACGCCGAATCGATGCGGCGGGAGGCCGCGCAACGTGGAGCGCCAAGCGGAAGTCTCGCGGATCCTCAAGCATCTCGACGAGCGCGAGCGGCAGATCATTCGGCACCGCTTCGGTCTTGACCGCGGCCGCAGTCCGATGACCTTGAAGGAAGTCGGTCGAGTGATGGGCGTAACCAAGGAGCGCATCCGCCAGTTGGAAGCCCGCGCCATGGCCAAGCTCCGCGACGCCGCGGGCGAAGAGCGCGTCGAAGTGCCGGACGGCGTCCATTAATCATCGCTGCGGACATCTCGCGAGACGGACCTTTGGGTCCGTCTCGTCTTATACGGACGGACCCGGAGGTCCGTCCTGCAAATCAGCGCGTGTTGCGCTTTTCAGACCGCAAACATTGGCGACTCCACCACACGCTGAAGCTCTGCATCGCATCGCCCGAATTGCAAGGGCATCCGCTGGACTGGATTCCTCGCTTCGCCGAACAGCTTAAGCCCTTCGCCATTGATGCGGTATGCACGAAACGGCCGGGAATTCTGGCAGGCGGCATGGTGAGGTACTCTGCCGCTAAAGCCGGTGTTCTGGCGGAACGAAGCGGCATTTGACGGCAGTCAGGGGACCGAAGATGCTTCCCGCTTGACTAATACGTTTCTGGAGACCTGCTGGTCTATTACCAGGAAGGAGACCCGAGCAAGTACATCGTGCCCGATGCATTCGTGGTCAAGGGCGTATCTCCCAATCGCCGCCGGAGCTATAAGATCTGGCTTGAGGGCAAGGCGCCGGACGTGGTGATTGAGACGACCTCGCGCAAGACGCGGCGCAAGGACACGACGACGAAGCCCGGGCTTTACGCGCGGCTGGGCGTGAAGGAGTACTTCTTGTTCGATCCCGATGGGGAATACCTGGACCCGCCTCTCCAGGGCTATCGCCTTCGCGGTCGCACGTATGCGCGGCTGAAAGCGGACCAACACGGGGGTCTGACCAGCCGGGAACTCGGACTGCGGTTGCGGCTGGAAGACAGGCAAGTGCGATTCTATCGCTTGGATACCGGCGAACCGCTCCTGACCGCGGCCGAAGCTCGACGGGCCGCCGAAGCCGAAGTCGCCCGACTTCGCGAGGAACTGCGACGGCGGTCGCGCAGTTGAGATTCTTTCCTGCGCACGCCGGCGATCCTGGGCTTGTACTCGTGCAACGCGCCGTTCAAGCGTTCGTGGGCCGTGGTGTCGCCGGGCACATTATGGGATGGATGGATCGAGAGCCGGACGCCTTGTTCGATCAGCTCCTCGGCAACGGTCGCGAGGGCGAATTCTAAGAGCGGGAACCGCTGTCTTGATTCAGTGGCGCGGTGCCGTACAATCGTTGGTTTGAAGCAGAACGCGCCGTGATTGGAAGACTCGGCTCGCTTTCGTCCCTTCCCTTGCGGAGATTATGCCATGCGGCGTTCAGTCTACTTTGTGGCTCTCGGCTTGTTGTTTTCCGCGGTCCTGGCTTTGGGTCAGATGCTGCCCCCAACCGTAAAAAAAGGCGACGAATTGGTCCCCGCGGTTCGGCCAGTCATCTATCGGGCGACGGCGGCCGAGATGAACGGCGAGGTTGTGGTACGTTTGTCTTATCCAACGGCGCGGCTCAATGGCAAAAAGGACGCCCATAACGTCTCTCAGTGGGTGCATGTCTGGGAAGAGAGGAGGCCGCCGTTCACCTTTGGCAAAGAGGTGAAAGCCTACAGCCAAGCCGGCAAACCGATGAGCAAAGAGGCGGTGTTGAAGGCGTTGGCCAAACCGGCGGCCGTGGTTTGCTTCGTGCGCGCGAGTCCGGACGAACCGGAGCGTCCCGACCCGTTCTACACGGCCGTGTTCCGGGACGATACGGTGCTGCTTGTGTTTCGGCCCGGTCTGCTGTATACCGAGCCGCGTTGACGGGGTGTGCAATGGCAACTGACGAGGCCGCGGCCTTACCGCTGAAAAAGCCCGGCCTACCGGACGCAGCGGTGCGGGAGCGCCGGGCCTCCGCGTGCGCGCGGAGCTTTGCGGACTGGCAGTGTGTGCGATACACGCTGACCGTGGCGATGTTATGTGGTCTGATGCTGTCGCCGCGGTTGTGGCTTTCGGAGCGGAGTTATCCCCTCGTGCCGGTGTGGGACGGACTGCCAGCCGTCCCGGCGCCCTGGGACCAGCTAGTGCTGGGCGCGCTGGTCGCCGCGTTGGTGGGAACCGCCGCGGCGCCGCGGCCGCGACTGGCCATGCTGGGCTTCGTCATCCTGGCTGCGCTGTGTAGCCTGGGAGACCAAACACGCTGGCAGCCCTGGTTCTACCAATACCTGGCCATGTTTGCCGTCCTGGCCCTCGGCCCCGCTCCGCAGGCTCCCGAACGGTGCGAGGCCAGTATGAACGGCTGCCGGCTTATCGTCGCGGCACTCTACTTCTGGAGCGGCTTGCAAAAGGCGAACGTGCTGTTCGCCGAGGACGTCTTTCCCCGGCTGATGGAGCCGGTGCTGAGATACCTTCCCGGCGGGTGGCACGAGGCCATCGGGGGCCGCGGTTGGGAGGCGGCGTACCTGGAGTGTGCCATCGGGCTGGGGTTGTTGGTCTGGCCGCTCCGGCGCGTGGCCATGGCCGGCGCCGTGGCCATGCATCTGCTGGCCCTCTTCTGCCTGGGACCCTGTGGCCTGAACTGGAATACGGTGGTCTGGCCGTGGAATGTGGCCATGATGGTTTTCGTGGTGGTGCTCTTCCGCCGGACGCGAGGAGTGCAGCCGCGCCACATCCTCTGGCCCCCGCGGTGCATCGCCGCCCGCGCGCGCTGGTGCTGTTTGGCGTCATGCCGCTATTCAGCTTCTTTGGGAGGTGGGATGCTTACCTGTCGGGGGCGCTTTATTCGGGCAACACATCGGATGCCCGCGTTCACGTGAGCCAGGAAGTTTACGACCGCCTTTCGCCCGCGGGAAAAAAATCCACGGTGCGGCGCGTGGATGCGACCCCGGACGACCCCTGCCCTTACGAGGTCCATTTTCTCAACTGGGCGATGGCGGAGATGAATGTACCGCACTACCCGGCCGAGCGCGTCGCATACGGGCTTGCACGCCGCCTGGCAGCGTTGCCCGAGCAATCCTCCGCCGCGAACCCGGAAAGTCCTTCGCCGC
Source organism: uncultured Planctomycetia bacterium (assembly GCA_963780045.1). Taxonomy (GTDB): domain Bacteria; phylum Planctomycetota; class Planctomycetia; order Pirellulales; family Thermoguttaceae; genus JANXQG01. The sequence continues at coordinate 71,532 of CAVZZZ010000005.1, forward strand.
AAGAAGGGTGCCCCGTGCGGGTGATCCTGATTCTACGGGGGCGCGCCAATTGGCGAACTGAAGAGCGACAGGAAAAGCGAGTGGTGTTTCCGGAGCGCTCGCCGCCAGGCTTCCTTGGGGCGAAAGAGCAGGGATAAGCACTTGCAGAAAAGTGCCAAACTGCCGGCAAACTGGTACTGCGCATGTACCCCAGGGGCCACGCACGTTATCCAAGCTCAAGCGTCATGAAGACACTATTTGCGTCGGCAACGTAATTGTCGAACGGCGGACACTCGACAAAGCCGTGCCGTCGGTAGAATTCGCGAGCAGCGTCGAAGTACGGCCACGAGCCCGTTTCGAGGCTCAATCGAGACAATCCCATTTGACGTGCGACGGCGATGATGTGGCGCAGGATCGCGCTCGCGACGCCTTTGCGTCTGCTCGACTGGGCGGTGTGCATCGATTTGACCTCGCCGCGGGTCTCGGAAATGCGTTTCAAGGCGCCGATTCCCACTACATGGTCGCCCTCCCATGCGGACCAGAATCGGATGTTCGGCGATTTCAACGCACTCCCGTCAAGCGCATGCGCGCTGCCACGAGCGGTCTGGGCGCGCGCGGTACGGAAATGGTGCGCCAGAAGCGATTGGACCCGGGGATCGTCCAATCCGCCCTCAAGGATCGTCAACGGCACAACCTGTCGATGACTCATCGCAACTGCGGAAAGCCCAAATCCACCTTGCTTGCGCTCGGATCGGGCCAGCGGCTGGTGACGACTTTCGAGCGCGTGTAGAACTGCACTCCTTCGGGACCGTAGATGTGCAGGTCGCCGAAGAGCGAGGCCTTCCAACCGCCGAAGCTGTAATAAGGAACGGGCACGGGAATGGGGACGTTGATGCCCACCATGCCTACCTCGATGTCGAACTGGAACTGCCGCGCCGCGCCGCCGTTTTGCGTGAAGATGGCGGTGCCGTTGCCGAAGGGGTTTTCGTTGATCAGCCGCACGGCGTCGGCATACGTCGGCACGCGGACTACGGAGAGCACCGGGCCGAAGATTTCCACGTCGTAGCAGCGCATGCCCGGCCGGACATGGTCCAAGAGCGAAGGACCCAAGAAAAACCCCTCAGTCGGCGTCGCGTGGCGGCGGCCGTCGACGGCCAGCGAGGCGCCTTCGGCCACGGCCCAGTCGAGGTGGGCGGCGACGCGATCGCGATGGTCGCCCGTGATGAGCGGCCCCATCTCGCTTTCCGGCACGGTCGCCGGCCCGACCTTGATGCGGGCCACCCGCTCCTTGATCGCGGCGATCAGCGGATCGGCCACGTCACCGACGGCAACCACGGCGGAGATCGCCATGCAGCGCTCGCCCGCCGCGCCGTAGCCCGCGGAGACGGCGGCGTCGGCCGCCATCGAAAGGTCCGCGTCGGGCAGCACGAGCATGTGATTCTTGGCGCCGCCGAGCGCCTGCACGCGCTTACCGCTGGCCGTGGCGGTCTGGTAAATCCGCCGGGCGACGGGCGTGGACCCGACGAAACTGACCGCCTTGACGTCCGGATGGTCCAGCAGCCGGTCGACGGCCACTTTGTCTCCCTGCACGAGGTTCAGAACGCCGTCCGGCAGTCCGGCCTCTTGCGCAACTGCGCCAGGAACACGCTGGCCGAGGGCACTTTTTCCGAGGGCTTGAGGACAAACGTATTGCCGCAAGCGATAGCCGTGGAAAACATCCACAGCGGCACCATCGAGGGGAAATTGAAAGGCGTGATGCCCACCGTCACGCCCAGCGGCTGGCGGATTTGGTAGACGTCTATGCCGCGGCTGGCTTGTTCGCTGTACCCACCCTTAAGGAGACTTGGAATGCCACAGGCGAACTCCACGTTTTCCAGGCCGCGGGCCACTTCGCCTAGCGCGTTCGGCGGCGGTCTTGCCGTTCTCGCGGCTGATGATTTCCGCGAGCCGGCGGCGGTTCTCCGCGATTAATTCGCGAAAGCGGAACATGACCTCCGCGCGGCGCGAAAGGGGCGCCGCCCGCCACTGGGGGAATGCAGCCTTCGCCGCCGCGACCGCGCGGTCCACGTCTTCCACGCCGGCAAAGCCGACCTTGGCGATGATCTTGCCGGTGGCCGGATTGAAGATATCCCCGCATCGTCCGGACATCGCTGCCTCCGGCTTGCCGTCGATCCAATGGCCGACTGTCGTGGCGGTCAGTTCTTCGGTAGTTGCAATGCTCATAACCCCTCCTTCGCCTTGCGTATCCAATCGATAGTCTTAGACGCCAGTTTATCAAGCGCGGACACGGCAAGCAACAAGTGCTCCTCGTGCGTATCTTCGATCTTGTTGTGGCTGATGCCCTTAAGCGACTGCACAAACATCATGACGGTGGGGATGCCCGATTTGGAAACTTCGGCCGCGTCGTGCAAGGGGCCGGAGGGCATACGGTGCGTGCGTCCGGCCGTTTCGCGGATGGCCGCCTCGCAAAGTTCGATCAATTTGGGATGGAACGGCTCCGGCGCGATGTTCCAAATCCGCGACCACTGAACGGCGCAGCCTTCTTCCGCGGCGAACTGTTCGCTCTTCTCTTGGGCCTCGCGATACATGGCGGCCAGGATGCCGGCGTCCAGGTCGCGCTGGTCGAGCGTCGCCTCGCAGCGGCCGACCACGGCGGTCACGATGCCGGGAAAGGTTTTGACGCTCCCCATCGTGCAGACCGAGTCGGGATGCCGCCGCGCGATCGGCCGGATTTCCAGCGCAAGCTTTGCCGCGGCGGCCAAGGCGTCGCGCCGGGCGTTCATGGGCGTTGAGCCGGAGTGGGCTTCCTGGCCGCAAAACGTGACGGCGTGCCGCTCCACACCCTTGGTGCCCAACACGGCGGCCAGCGGCAGTCCCATGCTTTCCAAGACCGGGCCTTGCTCGATGTGCAATTCCAGATAGGCGGCCGCGCCCATTCGTTCCCGCTGCGCGTCTCCGATGCTATCTAGTTTAACGCCGCATTGCGCGAGCACGTCTTCCAGCCGCGTGCCGCCGGAGTCGGTCCGGTCGCGGTCCTGTTGGATGGTGTGCGTGCCGGCAAAGGCCGAGGAGCCAAAGAGGCTGCGGCCAAAGCGGGCGCCCTCTTCGTCCGCCCAATCGACCAGCCGCACGCTGATCGGCGGCCTGCCGCCGTACTCCGCGGCAATCCGCCGCAGCACGGCGAGACCGGCGATAATCCCGAGGCAGCCGTCCAACCAGCCGCCGTTTGGCACGGAATCGAGGTGGCTGCCGAGAATCAGGGCCGATTGCGAGTCGCTCGGCAGCGTAGTCCAACTGTTGCCGGCGGCGTCGTAGTGATGTTCGACGGGCAGTCCGCCGAGCTTGGACAGGAACCACTCGCGGGCCTTCAGCCACATCGGGCTCCAGGCCAGCCGCTGTGCGCCGTTTTCATCGGCGGTCAGCCCGCGGAGCTCCTTGAGCAAGTCGATCGCGGCCTGTGCGTCAAGGGGCATGTTTCTCTCCCGTGCCCTTCTCAAGCGCCGAGCCATACTGCGGCCGGCGGCGCAACAAGCGGCCGCGACCCGCGCGCCGACAAAAGCCCCGTCGCGGGCCTGCACCTTGCCGCGCACGGTCACGACGGCCGGCCGGCCTTCAATGGCAAAGCCCTCGAAGCCATTGTAATCGTTGTTGCACTGCTGCCGGGCGGCGGATATCGTGCCGCGATAGTCCGTATCGTAGACGACCAGGTCGGCGTCCGAGCCGACGGCGATCGTTCCCTTGTGCGGAAAGAGCCCAAAGAGCTTGGCCGGCCGCGTGCTGAGCGCGTCGACGAAGCGGTGCAGATCGAGCCGATCGCGTTTCACTCCGTAGGTGTACATGAGATTAACGCGGTCCTCGATTCCGGGAATGCCGTTGGGGATCTTGGTGAAATCGCCCTGGCCGAGCAGCTTCTGCGACGTGTCGAACGGGCAGTGGTCGGTGCCTACGGTGTCGATCAGCCCGGTGTTCAGCGCGCCCCAGAGCACGGGCAGGTTGCGGGCGTCGCGCAAGGGCGGCGACATCACGTGCTTCATGCCCTCGACGCCGCTGCGTTCGGCATAGCTTTTGTCCAACAGGAAGTGCGGCAGCACGGATTCGACGTAAAGTTGGACCCCGCGCAACTTGGCCTCCACAGCCGCCCGCAGCGCGGCGGCGCAGGAGAGATGCACCACGTAACCCGTCGCGCCGCACTGCTGAAGGAACGTGGCGAAGCGGCCCGTCCCTTCCGCCTCGACGATTTCAGGGCGGCTGGGCTCGTGCCACTGCGGGCCCGCCTTGTCCGCGGCCAGCAACTGCTGCTGCAACTGGCTGACCAATTCGGCATTCTCGCAGTGCGCGGTGGTGATGACGCCCAGCTCGGCGGCCAGTTTGAGCGTATGGAACAGCTCTTCGTCGGTGACGCCGAAAAAGTTCTTGTACGCCAGGAACACCTTGAACGAAGCCGTGCCATCGCGAACGATCTCGCGGAGTTGCGAGGCGGTGGCGGCGTCCCAGCGCGTGACGGCCATGTGGAAGGCGTAGTCGCATGCCGCTTGTCCTTCGGCCTTTTCTTTCCAGGTATGGTAACCCGCCAGTGCGTCTTCGTTACGGGACGGGCAAACCATCTCGATAAAGGTGGTTGTTCCGCCGACCAGTGCGGCGGCGCTGGCCGTGGCGTGTGTGTCTTTGGCAAACGTGGCCATGAAGGGCAGATGAACGTGGACGTGCGGGTCGATGAAGCCGGGGAAGACGAGCCGCCCAGTGGCGTCGATCACTTCGCAGCCCGGCGGGGCGTCGAGGTTCGACCCGATGCGGCTGACGGTTTCATCCTCGACGAAAATGTCGCCGCGAAAGCGGGACTCCGCCGTGACGATCTCTGCGCCTTTGATCAGCAGGCCCATTTAGAAACACCCCGTTCGCCTCGGTGAGTGATGAGGGATGAAAGATGAGGGACGAAGGGTGAGGACTCGAAATCTCTTATCCTTGATCCCTCATCCCTTATCTCTCATCTTTAGTCTTTCAATGAATATGAATCCCCACCCGTTCCCGATACGCCTGCATCGCCGCCCAATCTTCGGTGACGACCGGCTGGTTGCGCGATAGCTCGCTCCAGGTAATCGGGCTTCGTCCGGAGGGCACTTCGACCATCGCGATGCAGTCGTCCACCGGGCAGACATTATAACAGAGGCGGCAGCCCACGCAATCGGCTTCGCGAACGACGGGCCGCGGCCGCGCGGCGGTGGCCTCGTCCTTTCCGTTGGCGCGGGGACTGTAGTCCAGCGGCTGGACTACCGCGCCCTGCGCGGAGACGAGGTCGATGCACTCGTGCGCGGCGTCGTTGCAGGCCACGTAGCAAAGGTCGCAGCGGATGCACTTCTGGGCGTCGATACGGGCGACGGCGCGGTAGGAAAGGTCGAAATCCTGGAAATCCGATACCCGATGCAAGCTGCGGCCTTTAACGTCGGCTATGGTATGAAAACCTTTCTCGTCCATCCAATGGGAGAGCCCATCGCAAAGGTCTTCGATGATCCGAAAACCGTAATGCATCACCGCCGTGCAGACCTGAAGGCTGGACGCGCCCAGCAGCAGGAATTCGGCCGCGTCCGACCAGGTGGAAATGCCGCCCATCCCGGAAATAGGCAGGCCCGACTTTGACACGATGTCATCGCTCCCCAGCGCGGCCAGCATGTTGAGCGCGATCGGCTTCACCGCCGGTCCCGCAAAACCGCCGTGGCCGCCCTTGCCGCCGATGCTCGGCGAAATCTCCAGCGTGTCGAGGTCGACGCCCATGATCGAGTTGACCGTGTTGATCAGCGAAATCGCTTTGCCGCCGGCAGCGACTGCGGCGCGGGCGGGCATAACAATGTTGCTGACGTTTGGCGTCAGCTTCACAATGACCGGAATGGTTGCCGTTTCCATCACCCAGCGCGTGATCCGCTCGCAATACTCCGGCACCTGCCCGACCGCGCTGCCCATGCCGCGCTCGCTCATGCCGTGCGGACAGCCGTAGTTCAATTCGATGCCGTCCGCGCCTGTGTCCTCGATGCGGCGGACGATCTCCTTCCACGCCTCGGGCTTCGACTCGACCATCGCCGAGACGACGACCGCGCGATCCGGCCACGCGCAGTTTCACTTCGGCAATTTCGCGGAGGTTAGTTTCCAGAGGGCGATCCGAGATCAGCTCGACGTTGTTGATGGCCAGCATCCGCTGGTGGCCGTAGTGCCATGCGCCGTAGCGGTTGGAAACGTTCAGCACCGGAGCGCCGATCGTCTTCCACACCGCCCCGCCCCAGCCGGCCTCAAAAGCCTTTTGGACCTGCCGCGCCGAGTTCGTCGGCGGGGCCGACGCCAGCCAGAACGGATTGGGCGATTTGATGCCGGCGAAGTTGATGCGAAGGTCTGCCATAATTTCAAATAGTAAAGGCTTGCGGGCCGGCTGGCAAGCCCTCGATCAACGCGTCCACTGGCGGGATTGTTGGGCACTTGCACCGCGGGGTGGATGATGCCCGGTTTCCGCGGGCCAGCGTGGGACGCCGCCAAGTCGGCGATTTCAAGGCGCCGAGCCGGGCGGCGGGCCGGCGAGGCGGATCTCCCAACCGCCGCCGAGGGCGCGATAGACCTGGACGAGGCCCAAGGCGATCGCGCCGCGGGATTGGGCTTCGGCGTCCTCGAGCGTTACCAAATTGGTTTGCACCTGGGCGAGGCGCGTATAATCGACCGCGCCTGCTTGATATTGACTGATAACAATCTGGTAGGCTTGCTTGGCGGCGACGACGCCTTCGGCGAACCGCTTGCGCTGCTCCTGAGAGCGCAGGAAGGCGGCCAGCCCGTCCTCGGCCTCCTGGTTGGCCGTCAACACCGCGTTGCGATAGTCCAGCAGCGTCTGCTGGAAAACGGCGTCCTGCAGGCGGACGTTGCCGGCGATGCGGCCGTAGTTGAGGATGTTCCAGGTGAACGATGGACCGCCGGTACTGGTGAAATTGCCGGGATTGAACAACTGCGAGGCCCGCGAAGCCGAATAGCCCAGCGTGCCGTTGATGGAAATGTGGGGATAGAACTCGGCCTGGGCGATGCCGATCTGCTCGGCCTGCGCGGCCGCGGCGCGCTCGGCGGCGCGGACGTCGGGCCGCCGCTGCAGCAACTGGGCGGGAATGCCCATCGCCGCCTCGCAGGGCGCCAGCGGAATCGGCCGCTGGCCCATCCGCGGCTGCAGGTCGATCGGCAGCGCGCCTGCAAAGTGCAAAGCTGGTCCTGGCTCTGCCGCAAGGCGATCTCAAGCGCCGGAATGAGTGCCTCAGTCGCCGCCAGCGTGCTCTGCTGCTGGTAGACGTCCAGCGCGTCAACGGCGCCGGCCTCGAAGCGGGTCTGCACGATCTTCAACACCTCGCGCTGTAGCTTGGCGTTTTCCGCGGCCAACTCGATCCGCTCCTGGGCCTGCCGCATGGCGACGTAATACTGCGCCGTGTCGGCCAGCAAGGTAACGAGCACGGCGTCGTAGTTCTCGATGGAGCCTTCCAACTGGGCGTTGGCGCTTTGCACCTGGCGGCGGTAAAGGCCCCAAAAGTCCAACTCCCAGGCGAGATTGAAGCCCAGGCTCCAGGTGTTGATGAGACCGAGCGAGTTGGCGGCCTCGGTGCTGGCGTAACCGCCGCTGGCATTTTGCGATTGCGGGAAGAACTCGCCCTTGGCGATGGCCAGCGCGGCGCGGGCCTGAAGGATGCGGGTGCCGTATTCCTTGAGGTTGACGTTCTGGCTGTAGGCGTGGGCGATCAGGTCGTCCAGCGCGGGGTCGCGGAAGACCGACCACCAGCGGCCCAGGTCGGCGGCGTGACTGAGGACGCGGGGATCGCCCGCGTCAATCCATTGCGGGGCAACCTCGGCCTTCGCCGGCGTATACTCCGGACCCACTTTCAGCCCGTGCTGGAGATAGTCCGGCAAGGGCATGCAACCGGCCAGGCAAACCGCCGCCGCGATCGCGCAAGACATGCAGGCGTGTCGTGAGGAGTGCTGCATGGTGGAAGTTCTCGCATACCGATCGGGCTTTCCAGCGTAGGGTGGCACGCTCTGAGCTTCCGGCGAAGGGCGTGTTTCTACCATTGCCACGCCCTTCGCGACCCGCAAGCGGGTGCCCCGGCTCAGAGCGTGCCACCCGAGGCATTCACCGAATCTGCCGCTTCTTGCGAAGCGGCAACTGGCACAGCGCCGTTCCCGTTTCGTCCAACGTGGCCGCGGCCGCGCCCGCCTGGAAGGAGACCTGCGCGATCATTTCCGGCTTGAGGTAAACGCCTTCCTCGTCTCGCGGAACGGTGATTTTCACGCGGACAGCAATGGCCGACTGGACGCGGTTGGCAACCGGCATCACGCGCGAAACGACGCCGGCGTAAACGCGATCCGGAAAGGCCTCGGTGCGGACCTGGCCGTGCTGTCCAGGGGAGATTCTGCCGATGTCGCGCTCCGGGATGGGCACCTCGACCTCCAATTCGGAAAGATTGGCCAGCTCGCAAAGGCTCGCGCCGCTGCTGACCTGGCTCCCTTCCTCGGCGTTCTTTTTCAAGATCGTTCCGCTGCTGGGGGAGCGGACGATGCAGCACTCCAGCTTCCAGCGGACCTTGGCCAAGTCGGCCTCGGCCTGTTCCAACTGCGTGCGGGCAGTGGCAACTTTCTGGCAGAGCGCCAGCCGCATCGCGCCCAGGGCATAGTCCATCGAGCGGACGTGTTGCTCGGCCGCGCGGAACCTGGTTTCCGACGACTCGTACTCCGTCTTCGACGCCGCCTGTTTGTAATAAAGGTCGCGCGATCGCTCGAAATCGGCCTCCAACTGGGCCAACTCGAGTTTCGACTTTTCCATCTCGGCTTCGGCCTGGCCGATTTCCTTGGGCTGGCTGGTCTCGGCCTCCGTGAGCTGCTGCCGGGCGGTTTCGACCGCCCATTGCGCGCGGAAGAAGTCGGCCTTGTAATCAATGTCTTCCAACTCGGCCAGTACTTCGCCCTTCTTCACGTGGCACCCTTCGCCGATATGCAGCTTGACGATCGTTCCGCTGACCTTGGGACTGACGAGGATTGGCTGCACGGGCAGGATATAGCCCTTGAAATCGAGGTCCGATCCACTCGACTTCGCCGAGCTTTGCGTTTGCTGCTCGGTCGATACGCTGGCAGCGACGGGAGGCGGAACGTCTCGTTCCACGGGCCGCTTGAGAAGCAGATAGACCAAGGCCAGAGCGACACCCGCCAAGGCCAGCACCGCGCCGGCCAAGGTGCCGATTGCCGCCCAGACGAGGCGTACGCCGGCGAGCCGGCGCAAGGCGTGCCTGGCGCGAAGGCCGCAATGCCCCCGGAGATTGGCGAACCAAGGCGTTTTCCGGGCGGCTGGGGCTCCTGGAAAGCCCATGCAATGGGTCGGCAGCCGGGGATCCGGGTCGCGGTAGCAATGGCTCGATCAGTTCGACGACTGGTGTGCGAATGCTCATTGGTCGTTTGCCTCCTCGGTTGTCCAAGGTAGTTCCCCGCAGGAATGGATTGCCAAGCTGCGAACGTCTTATATCGAATTGCACCTTGGGCCGCAAGGTTCATTCCGATAATTGGCGCTATTTGAGAAAGATAGCTAGAGTGCGGAGGCGAGCAGATGCATGCTCGACTTTTTATCGGATGCCGCTAATCCAACTTATGGCTGCGGAGCTTCCGAGCCAGCGTTGCCCGATGGACCTGTAACATGCGCGCGGCCTTGCGTTGGTTGAAATTGGCCTGCTCCATCGCCTGCGCAATCACCTGGCGTTCGGCCTGCTTGAGCGTCATCTGCCCGTTGGGATTGAGTTGCCCCGAGGCGCTAGATTCGCCCAGAAGCATGTCGAGGAGGACCTCGGGCGAAAGGCCCGTCACATAGAGCCGCTCCACCCATGCGGATAGCTCGCGGATGTTGCCCGGCCATGCGTAGCCGGTAAGCAGGCTTCGTACCGCAGTCGGCAGAACGACGGGCGCACGCCGGTAGCGATCGGCAGAGACCGCCAGGTAATGGTCCAGCAGGGGCCCGATGTCCTCCGGCCGCTCGCGGAGCGACGGGAGCTGGATCCGCACAATGTTCAGCCGGTGATAGAGGTCGCGACGGAACGTCCCCCCCCGGACCATGTCGGCCAGGTTTTGATTTGAGCCGGCCAGAAAACGCACGTCGAACTTCACCGGCACCGGCTTGCCAACGGGCATCACCTCCCTTTCTTGCAAGATGCGCAGGAGTTTGGGCTGTAGAGAAAGAGGAAATTCGCCGATTTCGTCGAGAAAAACGGTGCCGCTGTCGGCCGTGCGGATGACGCCGAGCATCGTCTGTTCCGCGCCGGTGAACGATCCGCGAACGTGGCCGAAAAACTGGCTCTCGAAAAGACTTTCGTTTACGCCCGCGCAGTTTACCGGAATGAATGGACGATCCGCCCGAGAGCTTTTGGCAAAGAGCCGCCGGGCGATAAGCTCCTTGCCGGTGCCACTTTCGCCTTCTATCAGCACGCAGCAGTCGGTGACGGCGACTTTATCGACGAGCCGCAGAACGTTGCGGATCGCCTGCGAAACGCCCACGATCTTGGGCGCACCGGTAGCCGTGACCTTAAGCGTCGCCATGCTGTACAAATCGGTAAGTTGAAGAAAAGCGCCGCTTATCCGGCCCCTACGCCTAGTGCGCACGGCCGGCAAACCTTACCGCCATCCCCGAAAACCCCCGACCGCCGCCTCCGATTTTTTAGTAAAAGTCTGTGCTAATTATGCCGCACCTGGCATCCATGTATGCTCCTCAGCCCATACCCTTAGCATAATGATTTTGTCCATTACGTCAACAGTTTTGCAGCAAGATTTGCCATTTATTCCGGTTTTTATGGCGGGTGGCAAATACGACATAGCCAATCCGGGGATTTGTTTATTCGATCCAGCCGCCGCCGAGAACCTCGTCCCCTTGGTAGCAAACAGCAGCCTGGCCTGGTGCAATGCCGTAGCACGGCTCAAGAAAGGTCGCGCAAAACGGTCGTCGGAAAGCGTTTCAACGATCGCGGGCGTGGCTGACGTGCGATAGCGGATTTTGACCGCGCATTCCACTGGTCCTGTGGGCCGAACAAACCAGTTTGCCCCGCGTGCGGTCAGTTCGCTACGGGCGAGCTCGTCCTTGGTGCCGACGACTACCACTCTCGACTGGGCGTCGATTCGGACGACATAGCGCGGCTCGCCGAAAGCCACGCGCAGCCCCTTGCGCTGGCCGATGGTAAACGCTTCCACGCCGCCATGCCGGCCGACCTCGACGCCATCCGTGGTGACGATCGCCCCGGAAGTGTCTTGCGGCAAGCGGTTCTCGCGGACGAATCGGGCATGGTCCTGGTCGGGCACGAAGCAGATTTCCTGGCTATCGGGCTTTTCGGCCACATGGTGCAGCCCGACCCGCTCGGCGGTGCGGCGGATTTCCTCTTTGCAGAAATCGCCCACCGGAAACCGCAGCCGGGCGAGTGCATCGGGCCGGATGCCCCAAAGTACGTAGGACTGGTCCTTGGAGGGATCGGTCCCGCGGCAAAGGGTGGTCCGACCATCGGCCGCCTTGACTAGGCGAGCATAGTGGCCAGTGGCGATCTCGGCGGCGCCCACGCTATCGGCATAGTCCAGCAGCTTGCCGAACTTCAGCCAGGTATTGCAGACGACGCACGGGTTCGGCGTCCGGCCGGACGTGTACTCGCTGACGAAGTAGTGAATGATCCGGCCGAATTCTTCCTCAAAATTTATGGCATAAAAGGGGATTCCAAGCCGCTCCGCCACTTTTCGGGCGTCGGCGGCATCGCTGGCGGTGCAGCAGCCATGCTTTCGCGCGTTGGCGGCCACGGAGTTCGAGCAAGTCGCCGGCTCCTGATGCCCGTGGCGCATGAAGAGCCCGATCACGTCGTGGCCGGCCTCTTGAAGCAGACAGGCCGCCACGCTGCTGTCGACGCCTCCGGACATGGCAAGGACAATGCGGGACATAGGTTCCATTGTTACCGGTGGCCAGCCGTACTTGTCAAGCGTATGTGGCGCGCTGCATCCCTCGCCCTTCGGTCGTACAGCCGTAGGCGAGGGCGTATGGCACCCGGAAAGGAACGGTTTTACGCGCCACCATAGTGCTGGCTGGAGGTTAAAATGTAGTTTCGCAAGCGAAATCCGGTTGGTGCGATGTGCTGGAGTCTCGGCTTTAGCCTGCTGTTTCCCGCAGGCCAACTGAAGCCGGAACTCCAACAACAATAGACCTTGACCGCGCAAGCCATTGAGCCTATCATACCAATGTTCGTAAATGCTGAACTATCGAATTATTATCACAGGAATGGTGGAATGAGAGAGTTTTCGTGGAATGTCGGGTCGGACATGGAAGTTGTCGAACGGCCAGCTCGCAGCAAATTGCGCGGTCGTGGTGTCGACCTTTTAGTCTTGCTGGCGGTGCTTGGCTTGAGCGGATGCTTTGGCAAGCCAGCGGCTGCGCCGGCCCCGCCGCCACCGGCGGCCAGCGTGGCCCATCCGCTGCCGAAAGAGGTGGTTGAGTGGGACACATATTCGGGGAACTTGCAGTCGCCGGCGATGGCCAACGTGGCGGCGCGGGTCAGCGGCTTGATCGTGGACATGCCCTTCAAAGAGGGCGCTATCGTGAAGCGCGGAGACTTGCTCGCCGTGATCGACGATCGGCCCTTCAAAGCCGACCTCGACTCCAAGCTCGCCGACCAGCAGAGAGCGGAATCGACGCTGGGCCTCGCGCGGATAACTTTCCAGCGCAATGAGTTGCTGAAAAAGAGAAACGCCGTGGCCGAACAGGAATACGACAATTCCAAGGCGGCGTGTGAGCAGGCTGCCGCGGCACTGGCCGCGGCAAAGGCCGCGGTCGCCACGTCGCGATTGAACTTGGAATGGTGCCGCGTCGTTGCTCCCATCGACGGAAGAGTCAGCAACAAGCTTGTCACCGAAGGCAATCTCGTCACTGGCGGCGGCGGGCCGGCGCCGCCGACGCTGCTGACGACCGTCACGTCGGTCTCGCCGATGTATCTCTACGTGGATGTGGACGAACATTCCGTGCTCAAGTACCAAAAGCTGGACGAGGAACACAAGCTCCGCAGCGCTCGCGACGGCAAGGTGCCGTGTTTCTTCGGACTGGAAAACGAAACGGGCTTTCCGCACGAAGGCGTAATCGATTTCATGGACAACCACGTCGATTCGACCACCGGCACGATAAAGATCCGCGCCGTGCTGGAAAACAAGTCTGGCAAGTTCATTCCGGGCTGTTACGCCCGACTTCGCGTGCCGGGCAGCGGGCGCTATCGAGCGCTCCTGGTGCCCGACGAGGCCGTCGGCAGCGACCAGAACGAGCACACGGTGCTGGTTGTGGTGGGCAAGGAGAATAAAGTGGAGGTGCGACCGGTGCAGTTGGGCGCGCTGTTCGGCCGGTTGCGGTCGATCGTTTCCGGTTTGTCGGCCGACGACCGCGTCGTGGTCAACGGACAGATGCTCGCTCGGCCGGGGTTTCCCGTCAAGCCGACTAACGTGACCGTTAAGGCGGACGACGGCGCGTTTTCCGATCCCGGAACGAGCGTGGCGGAGCGAGACCCAGCGCTGGATTCGTCGGCTGCGGAAATCCCCAAGCGAAGCGGTAAAGGGGACAGTCCCATTCTTGCGGAGACAAGAACCGGGACCGTCACGGGACACGCGGCGGGGGTCCGTGAATGAAGTTCGCCGCGTTCTTCATCGAGCGGCCGGTTTTTGCCGCCGTAATCTCGATCGCCACGGTCGTGGTCGGCGCTATCGCCGCGTTTCAACTGCCCAGCGCGCAGTTTCCTGAGATTGCCCCGCCGACGGTCACCGTCACCGTCGCCTATCCCGGCGCGAACGCCAGGACGATCGCCGAATCGATCGCGACACCGATCGAGCAGCAAGTTGTCGGCGTGGAAAACATGATGTACATGTCGAGCCAGTGCGGAAACGGCTCGATGGTGCTGACCGTGACGTTCCATCTGGGCACGAACATGGACATCGCCCAGGTGCAAGTGCAAAACCGCGTGGCGATCGCGCAGCCGCTTTTGCCGGCGGAAGTGCAGCGGCAAGGCATCATTGTCAAGAAGGCCTCGCCAAACATTACGCTCGGCATTGCCGTTTACTCGCCCGACGGCAGCCGCGATCCGCTCTACGTGAGCAACTACGTCACGCGGGAAATCAAGGACCAACTTGCCGGACTGCCGGGCGTGGGCGATCTTCTCGTTTTCGGTGCCCGCGACTACTCGATGCGTTTGTGGTTGAACCCGGAGCTGCTGGCGGAGCGGCAATTGACGGTCGGCGACTTCATTGCGGCGGTCCAAGAGCAGAACGTGCAGGTGGCGGCGGGCGTCGTCGGCGGCCAACCGTTGAAGCCCGGCACGGCGGGGTTCCAATACACGGTGAATGCGCAGGGGCGTCTCACCGAGCCGAGCGAATTCGGCGAGATCGTCGTGAAGACGGGCGCCAACGGCAGCGTGACTCGCGTCAAGGACGTGGCCCGCGTCGAACTGGGCGCGGCGGATTATTCAACAAGCACGCATTACAACAGCTTGCCGGCCGTCGGCATCGGCGTCTTCCAGTTGCCGGGCACCAACTCGATCGCGACGGCAAACGCGGTCTACGCGAAAATGAAGGAGTTGAAGTCACGGCCCGATTTTCCGTCCGGCGTCGACTACGCGATTCCTTACGACACGACGAAGTTCGTCCGCGACAGCATCGAGGACGTAACGATTACGCTTTTCGAGGCGGTGGGCCTGGTTGCGCTGGTGGTGCTGGTCTTCCTGCAAAGCTGGCGGGCCGCCATCGTGCCGCTCTTGGCGATTCCCGTATCGCTGGTGGGCACTTTCGCGGTGATGTGGTGCTTCGGCTTCTCCTTGAACAATCTCTCCCTGTTCGGGCTGGTGCTGGCAATCGGCATCGTCGTCGATGACGCGATCGTGGTGGTGGAAAACGTCGACCGCTGGATCGAAAAGGGGCTTTCTCCGCGCGACGCATCGTATGAAGCCATGAGAGAAGTCACGCCGGCGATCCTCGCCATCGCCTGCGGACTGACCGCGGTCTTCGTGCCCGTGGCCTTCGTCAGCGGGATTACGGGACAGTTCTACCGGCAGTTCGCGCTGACGATCTCGTTTTCCACGCTGCTGTCGGCCTTCAATTCGCTGACGCTCAGCCCGGCATTGGCGGCGCTGATCCTCAAGCCGCACGCCGCCCGGCCGGACTGGTTCACGCGGGGCGTCGACGCGCTTTTGGGCTGGTTCTTCCGTCTCTTCAATTGGGGATTAGCGGGCCTGAACCGGGGTTATGTGGCGGTTCTAAAGCGCGTGGTGCGGCTTTCCGCGCTGGCTTTGCTGGTCTACTGCGGCCTGCTTTACTTGACGTATATCGGCTTCAAGGCCGTGCCGACCGGCTTCATTCCGCAGCAAGACCAGGGCTATCTCATTGCCGCCGTCATGCTGCCGGAAGCGGCCTCGATCGATCGCACGGAAGTAGTGATGAAACGGGTTTCCGACATCGCTTTGAAAGCGCCGGGCGTCGAGGGCACCTTCGCGATCACGGGCTTCAATTTTTTCACCGGCACGAACCAGACGAACATGGCGACGATCTTCCTGCCGTTGGTCAGTTTCCACGAGCGGGTCCGCGATCCGGCCCATCAATCGGCCGGCGCGATTATGGGCTACCTCTACCAGGCGCTCAGCCCAATTCAGGATGCCTTTTGCGGAGTCTTTCCGCCGCCCCCCGTACAAGGCATGGGGCAAGCCGGCGGATTCAAATTGCAAGTGGAAGACCGCACCGGATCGGCGACGCCCCAGCAGTTGCAGGCCGCCACCGACGCGTTGATCGCCGCAGCCGTCAACGACCCGAGGATTTCCCCGATGGCGACTCGCACCTCTTTTCGCGCCACCGTGCCGCAGTTGTACGCCAACGTGAACCGCGTCAAAGCCAAGAAGGAAAACGTGGCCGTCACCGACGTTTTTCTGGCGCTGCAAGTATACCTCGGCAGCTTTTACATCAACGATTTCAACTACCTCAACAGGACCTACCGCGTGATCGCGCAGGCCAACGCGCCGTTCCGTGCTCACGACACCGACGTCGGGCAGCTCAAGACCCGCAATGCCGCGGGCAAAATGGTGCCGCTCGGTTCGGTCTTGGACACGAAGATGATCGCCGACACCGACCGCATCAACCGCTACAATCAGAATTCCTCCGCCGAGATCGTCGGCTCAGGGGCGCCGGGAGTCAGTAGCGGGCAGGCTATCGAGGTCATGTCGAACATCGCCAAGAAAACGCTTCCGCCCGGTTTCGGTTGCGAATGGACTGAAGTGGCGTTCCAGGAAGAGCAGGAAGGCAACACCGCCTATTGGGTCTTTCCGCTCTGCGTGCTGTTCGTCTTCCTCACGCATTCGGCGGAATACGAGAGTTTCGCGCTTTCCGCCGCGATCATCCTCATCGTGCCGATGTGCCTCTTGTGCGGCATCGCCGGCGTCCACATCAGCGGGCAGGACAACAACATCTTCACGCAGATTGGCTTCGTGGTCTTGGCCGGCATGAGCGTAAAGAACGCCGTGCTCATCGTGGAGTTCGCCAAGCAAGAACAGGAGCGCGACCCGTCGATCCGCGGCGCGGATGCGGCAGTATCCGCGGCACGACTGCGGCTGCGGCCGATCCTCATGACGAGCTTCGCCTTCATCTTCGGCGTCTTGCCGCTGTTGTTCGCCACGGGCGCCGGCGCGGAGATGCGGCACGCGCTGGGCACGGTGGTATTTTACGGCATGCTCGGCGTGACCTTCTTCGGCCTCTTCCTCACGCCCGTCTTTTACACGGTCATCCGCCAGCTCCGGGGCGACCGGCCGATGCGGGCACCCGGCCATCGGGACGCCGCAAATGAGGTCGTGGAGGTGTACGGGCAAGAAAGGTAGCAGGCACGCTCCGCCGTGCTGTCCGCTAGGCCCGCTTTGCCTCCTCCTGATACGCTTTCATGATTTCGCCGATCATTGGGCCGAACCGCTTTTTCAGATCGGCATAGCGTACCTCGTTTTGCAGTTCAACCCCTTTGCGGACGCTGTGAATCAGGCCCGCCTCACGCAGCACCTTGAAGTGTTGCGAGAGGGTCGATTTCGGCAGCGGGGTCTTGTTGACGTTGATGAATGTCGAGCAGTTTTTGGCGCAGTCCGAGTCGGCCAATTCCAGCAAGATGCGGACCCGCGCCGGATCGGACAAAGCATAGAGGATGCCCTGCACGGTGATTTCGTCGACAGACGGATGATACAGCGGCCGGATGAACGAATTGTAGCAGTGCGCGGCAGTATCGTCCAGTAGACCGGAAATACGGGCGTTCGGGAATAGTGAACTGTTGGCGAACCCCCGGCTATCCGATCTTCCTCTTTTTGTATAGAATTGGCTGGAGATTTGAAGCCCCCAATCCGGAGTCTCACGATGGAACGCGAACATATCGACCGAGCCGACAGCATTCAAAAGCGGATTCTCCAGCTAAGGGACTCTCTTTGACTTTGAGGGCAAAAAGCGGCAGATCGCGGCCATCGAGGAGCAGATGGGGCAGGGCGATTTCTGGAACAATCGTGAAAAGTCCCAAGAAACCGTCGGCAAGCTCAAGGGGCTGAAAGGCCTCGTCAAGCCGCTGGAAGAAGCAATCCGCGCGGCCGACGATCTGGCCGCGATGATCGAAATGGCGGCCGAGGACGAAGGCATGGCCGCCGAAGTGCCCGGCGAGGTCGATCGGCTGGAAAAAACGCTCGACGAGCTGGAGACGAAGTCGCTCTTGAGCGGCCCCCTGGACGACAATTCGGCGCTGCTGACGATCAACGCCCGCGACGGCGGCACCGACGCCCACGACTGGGCCGAGATGCTGCTGCGGATGTACACGGCCTGGGCGGGCGACCACGACTACTCCATCGAACTGATGGACCGCCAGGATAACGAAGTGGCCGGCATCAACAGCGCCACTATTGCCGTCCGCGGCCCGATGGCCTACGGCTATCTCAAGGGCGAGGACGGCATCCATCGCCTCGTGCGGATCAGCCCTTTCAACGCCGAAGGCAAGCGGCAGACGAGCTTTGCCTCGGTCGACGCTGCGCCGGAGGTCTCCGACGAGGTCGAGATCGAGATCCGCGACGAGGACCTGGAAGAAAAGGCGATTCGCTCCAGCGGTCCCGGCGGGCAGCACGTCAACAAGACCTCCAGCGCGATCCAGCTCCGTCACCTTCCCACCGGCATCCTGATTACCTGCCAGGCCGAGCGAAGCCAGCACAAGAACCGCTCCTTGGCGCTGAAGATGCTGCGCGCCCGGCTTGCGCGGATCGAGGAGGAGAAGCGCGAGGCCCAACAGGCGGCCAAGTACACCGCCAAGCCCAAGGTCGGCTTCGGCTCGCAAATCCGCAGCTATTTCCTTCATCCTGACCAGCGGGTGAAGGACTCGCGGACCGGCTACTACATGGGAAGTTTTAATGCGGTGCTCGACGGGAAAATTCAGGGGTTTTTAGATGCGTATTTGCGCTATCGGGTGAAAGGCGAGACGCAGGAGAGCACTAAAGACGACGACTAAGTTGGAGTGCAGCGATTCATCGCCGCTGTTGTTCGACCGTGTATGGCCACTAGCCGGAAACGCTGCAGTCTTGTGGTGATACGCTTTCATCAAAGCGACTTATGGCTGAGGCTGAGGCAGAAGACAAGTTCGAATCGAAGTCAAGATCGTTGGCGCTCGACGGCGATGCCCGAAGCGCCAATCCCGATCTGCCGGCGTTTCTTTCAACACCCGAAGGCGCGCCTGTGTACTATGGTTTCCCAATTCTTGAAGGCGTCGACGTTGATGGCTTCCGGCTGGGGATGATCACAGATTTTGCATCAAGCCCAGAAGATGGAGACGCGTTTGTCGTTGCGCCGGATGGCAGTCGCGCCGGCTTGGTCTGGTGTTTGGGCGCTTCCGCCGACCTTGAAGAGGTATGCCCGTTGGAAAAGGGCCGCTGGGGAGTCTGGGCTGTCTCCTTTCCTGAACCGATGACGACGAAAGAAGCGATGAAACGCAACTTGGCGGGCGCGTTGCCGAAGCTGAGGGAAAAGTGGCTGCTTTGGAAGGAACAGTTCAGAACGGGAGTAACACATGATTGATCCAATCGTCGAGGAAGTCTGCAAGGTACGCGAGAAATTCGTGCGCCAGTTCGATTACGACTTGCACGAGATGTGTGAAGCGCTTCGCCGCGAAGAAAAGCTGAGCGGTGGTGGTCCGCTGGTTTCCCTTCCCAAAAAGCCCGTCAGGACGTTTCCTATGAAGCGTCTTAAGGAAACTACGTCTCCCGAGTCGTAGCCTGCTCGATAGGCTCAGCCTCCACGACATGCGAAATCGAACAGAGACGAACTCGCTCGACGAGACGCGTGCCGTTACTTTGCGATAAGCCGATTGCCACCAGGGTCGGAGTCACAATAGCCATCTCAGGATGACGAATATCATGAAACCGGCCGTCGGCCAAGTGCAGCCGCACCGGCACAAAAGGACGCTCTTCGAGCAGCTCAATCAAGTCTTCCGCAGTCATGCTGTTAATCTCGTAGGAACCGGCATTTGGGAGCTACCATGCTACCAATTCTGGCAAGGACACAAATCAAAGTCAAGGTTCCCGTAAAAGAAGCGGGTTGATGCGAACCGCGTTTCAGTCCGCCTCGAACCTGTTCCTCAGCACACCAATCCCGTCAATCTCCACCTCCGTCACGTCGCCGGGCTTCAGATAGACGGGCGGATTGCGGCCCATCCCCACGCCGCTAGGCGTGCCGGTGTAGACGAGGTCGCCGGGATGAAGCGTGCAGAACTGCGAAATGTAGCTTACAAGCTTGTCGACCGAGAAGATCAACTCCCGCGTGTTGGATTCTTGCATCACCTGCCCATTCAAGCGCAGCCGGATGCCGAGCTTGCCGGGATCGGGAATCTCGTCGGCCGTTACCATCGAGGGACCGCAGGGAGCAAACGTGTCGAAGCTCTTGCCCGACAGCCACTGACCGCCCGGCTTGTCTTTCTGCCAGTCGCGGGCGGAGATGTCGTTGCCGCAGGTGTAGGCGGCGATGTGGCCGCGGGCGTCGCTCTCGGCGATGTGCCGGCCGGCGCGACCGACCACCAGCACGAGTTCCGCTTCGTAATCGACCTGCCGGCTTTCGCGCGGCAATCGCACCATGCCTTCGTGCGGCAAAAGCGCGGTGGCAAATTTGCTGAAGACGACCGGGCACGACGGAATCGCGGCCTTCGTCTCGCGGGCGTGGTCGGCGTAGTTCAGGCCGATGCAGATGATCTTCTCCGGGCTGGGCACCGGCGGCAGCCAATTGAACGGCTTCGCGACTGGCACGCCTGCCGCCAGCGCTTTTTCCGTCCGCGAGACCAGCGCCGGCAGGCCGCTCAGGAAAGCCTTGGGGCAGCTCGGCAGCGACGGATCGGCGTCGGCGAGGTCGATAACGTCTTGTCCGCGCAGCCCGGCAATCCGCGGGCCGCGGCCGTTTTCATAAGCAATGAGTTTCATGCAGGTGTTCTAACGCTTTGCATAACACGTGACAAGAGGACTGATTGAAGGGGTTGTGGCGGTTGTAGTGGGTGGCACGCCACGAGCCTCAAGCGAAGGGCGCGGACACTGCGTAGCACGCCCTTCGCTTGAGGCTCAGGGCGTGCCGCCCAGCAGGCGAAATATTGACGAATCTGCCGCATGACCTATTGTTTTAATAGACCCCCGGCTCGCAATTGTTTGTCCGCCTTGCGCGGAATGCGCAGAAAGAACATCCATGACCAGTCTTCCGATTCCAGCGATCGCCGATCCGAGCGTGGCCGCAGAAGCGGCCGGCGCCTCGTCCGATCGCTGGATGGTGCAGTTGGGCACGCTGCTGAAGGAGCTGGAAGGCGGATCTTCCGACGCGGCCAGTCTCACCGCCACGCCCGAAGAATGCACTGACGCCCAGTTGGCCAAGCGGCGGCTGGGAATCGCCAGCAGCCTGTTCGCGGCGCTGCAGTGCAAACATGCGACGACGGCGGCGCACTCGATGCGGGTGGCGTTGACGTGTTCGGCCTGGGCGACGCGCTTGCAGTTCGACGAGCCGCAGCGCGAGCAATTGGAAATCGCCGCGCTCTTGCACGACGTGGGAATCGTCGGCGCGCCTGACCACGTGCTCTTGAAGCCTGCCCGGCTGGACAGCGAGGAAATGGCCGTCATGTCCAAGGCCCGCTCGATGAGCCTGGAAATCCTGCGCCGCGGTTGCACGTCGGACGAGATACTAAGCGTCGTCGGCAGCATTTCCGCCTGGTTCGACGGCAGCAACGGGCCGCCCGGGCAAAGCGGCGAGCAAATCCCGGCGCCGGCAAGAATGATCGCCATCGCCGAGGCCTTCGACGCTATGACCACCGACCGCGTTTACCGGCCGGCCATGTCGCAGGACCGCGCAATGGCCGAGCTCTTCCGCTGCGCCGGCACGCAGTTCGACCCGATCCTCGTGCGGCAGTTCGTCGAGATGTTGGAAGGCGACCGCGGGCAGCTTCGCAAGGAGGTGGCCGCGCGTTGGCTCTTGGGCCTGGATCCGCAGGCGTCCAACTCCTATTGGGACTTCGCCGCCGGCCCCGCGCCGGCAGTCAGCGGGCCGGCCAACAGTGAGTACTCGCTGTTTGAGGCGAAATTGATGGACAACATGTACGATGCCGTCGTGTTCATCAACTCGCTGGGCCGCATCGTCGCCTGGAACCACGGTTCCGAGCGGCTCACGGGCATCGCCGGCGCGAGCGTCCGTCAGCAGCAGTGGCACCCGGAAATACTCAAACTGGCCGACGAAAAAGGCCAGCCGATTGCCGAGGCGGAATGCCCGGTGGTGGCGGCGATCAGCTCCGGCGTGCAATCGTTGCGGCGGCTCACCGTGAGCGGGCGGAGCGGGCGGATCGTGGCCGTCGACAGCCACGTGATTCCCGTGATCGGCGGCGACGGCAAGACGCAAGGCGCGATCCTCATCCTGCACGACGCCTCGTCGGAGACCACACTGGAGGAGCGTTGTCAAAGCCTGGCGGACAAGGCGACCCGCGATCCGCTCACGCTTGTGGCCAACCGTGCGGAGTTCGACCGCGTTCACGCCATGTTCGTCACCGCCCACCAGCAGCAGCAGGCTTCTTGCTCGCTGCTGATGTGCGACCTCGACCGCTTCAAGCTGGTCAACGACAGTTACGGGCACCAGGCGGGCGACGAGGCGATCAAATGCCTCGCCGCGCTGCTGAAGGGCGCGTGCCATCCCGGCGATTTTGTCGCCCGTTATGGCGGCGAGGAGTTCGTCGTGCTCCTGGCCGACTGCGACCTCAACACCGCCTGCCGCCGCGCCGAACAGGTCCGCATCGCCCTGTCGCAGCTTCCGCAGCCAATGATGAACGGCAAGTCGATCACGTCCAGTTTCGGCGTGACGGAGATCCAGCCGGGCGACACGCCGGAGACCATGCTCCGCCGCGCGGACCCGCGCTGTTGATGGCCAAGGAAAACGGCCGCAACCAAGTCGTGCAGCTTGGCGGCGGCATGCACGGCCGCGCCGACGAGTCGGGCGATGAGAGCGAGGCTTCCGAGAGCGACGAAGCCTGCGGCGTCGTGCGGCAGACACTCGTCACACCGGTGCCCACGAAGATCGCGATCGAGAAACTCCGCGGCTTCGTAGCCGACCATCAGGCGACGATCGTCAAGATTGACGGGAACCAGATTCAACTTGAGTTGCTGGAGCACGGCGACGGCCGGTTCCGCCGCACGAACGACCGGCCGGTCAACTTCCAGCTCGATCTGCGTTTTGAGGAGCAGCGGGCACCGCACGAAGTGGCCAACGGAGAAGTCAGCGTGGGCGCCGTGAAGCAAACACGGATTTTCGTCAGAATCGCGCCGCGGAAGTCTCGCGACCGGCGTCGCAGCGACCTCCTGCCGCGTGCGCAGCAGTGCTGGCAAGCCTGCGTTCCTATCTCATGGCGACGTGCGAAGAAGAATCGGAGGCTCCTGGAAGCGGCACCCTCGGGAAAATGAAGCACGCGCTGATGCCGTGGCTGGCGAAGAAGAAGTAGAGCCGGTGTTGGCGCACGGAATGCTCCGACAACACTACGCTGCCTTGTCTCCTCCGCCATTCCGTCGATGAATCGCCAGTACCTGACGGACTCGAACGTCCATCCTGCGCGCTGAAAATCTTGCCCATCGCTAGAGTTGGTACCCCGGGGCAAAAGATCTGGTACAATCATGGTGGCAACCGTCTAGACGGTGAGAGGGATTGAGTGGTGTTGGCTAGCGGACGCCGCGGAGTACTCCAGCCATGTTCGTTGTTTATCGAATATCAAGCGTCCTCATGTCGCTAACGATTCTTGGGGCGTCTGGAGAGTCGGCCTCATCGCAGAACCGGACGTCATCCGACCGACATCAGAGTGAGGATGTACCCTCGCTAATCGACAAGCTGCAAAACGTTGCAGAAGGAGACATCGGCTATATGCCGAATGCGTCGGGCAGCGGTTTCCTGCCGCTAGGAAAATCGGAACCGGGATCAATGTTGCTTGGATCGTCCGATCGAGGAGCGAGGCGAATGCAAAAGCCTGCGCGTAGTTCAGACACGATGCGCGAAGTAGTAAAACGTGGGATGGCGGCAGTGCCGGAGTTGATCGCCCATCTCGACGACAAGCGCGCCACCAAGATCACGATCAAGCATGAAGCCATGATCGGCGCGATGCTTTTCAACGACGAATACGACTACAATACGCGAACTGCCAAGCAAGCTCCGGAGGG
The DNA here is from genome assembly GCA_963780045.1 of uncultured Planctomycetia bacterium. Lineage (GTDB taxonomy): Bacteria > Planctomycetota > Planctomycetia > Pirellulales > Thermoguttaceae > JANXQG01. The sequence continues at coordinate 95,252 of CAVZZZ010000005.1, forward strand.
GGTCAACCGTGATACGGGCTTCGGAGGGAACGATCCCAATACACATACCGTGACGGTTGGAGACCTTTGCTTCGTAGCGATTGGGCAGATCGTCAACCGGAGCTTTAGCGCCGTCCGGTATCAGCCGACCATGTGCATCATGGTCAATTCGCCGACGTACTCGGAGGCCCTGCGGAAGGCCATCAAGAAGGAATGGGGCAACCTTAACGGGGAGAAGCATAAGGCGTCCTTGGAACGCGACTTTCTGGAACCGGATTCAGAATACCGTCGGGTGGGAGCTTGCTTGAGGCTCGGATTCTATTATCCCGACCTACTTGAACCTTTGGCTTTGAGGCAACTTGCGGAGCCACGCTACAACGTATTCAAGGTGCAGACCCTTGTTCGTGAACGTCTTTATCGTGCCAAGGACGCGGGAGCGCGCAAGAAACTTCTTGACGAGTTTGTCGCCAAGCACGGCGAAGTAGGGCGTCAGGGCGTTCTTCTCTACGTTTGGGGAGACTTCGAGCTTCAAGAGGCGGCCGAGGAAGGGCGATGCGACGCTTTGCTGAGAACCAAGTACCCCGCGCGTGCCTGCCTGACGGAACTGTTCGCCTATCCCAAGGAGGTGAAGAGCAAAGATCGACCAAAAATGTACCCTGTCGAGAATTGCACGCAAGCCCGATTCATTGATGCGATTGCTTACTTCCCGACCGCAAAGATCGACCAATCCGTCATTCGGATCATGCAATCCACTGACGAGATCAATCTGGCGGTGTCATGTTCGCGTTACCTACTTGGCCGCGGGTCAGACTTGGAAATCCGGGCGGCTATGGAGCGCTGCCTGGAATGCGTGGACCGCGAAGTGAACAATAGACAGGCTGCTGAGTGGTATCGTAGCGAACTAAAAAGCGTATTGCGGACTCTCGATTCTAAGGGCAGGCGCAGGTCGGACGGTAGTGGAGGGAACAAGCGGTAATCGCTATTATTGCTTGCGCTATTACGGCTGCTCTTCTTCTGGCGTTCCGCGCGGCGTGACGGTCCCATCGTCTCGGCGATTATTGACGCTTACCCTCCGCCGCTTTCTCGGCCGCCAGGCTATCGGCGGCCTTGGCCGCGGCATCGGCGGTGGCGGTCAGCTCGCGGACGGCACGGCGCTTTTGGTCGAATAGCTTCTGCGCCGCATCGGCCTCGCGGCGGGCCTGCGCGGCGACGGCACGCGCGGCGGCGGCGCGGGCCTGCGTCTGCTTCAAAAGCACCTCCAGCGGCGGCGGATTGGCGGCGAGTCGCGAAACGAGTTTCCCGTCGGCGGTGGATAACAGCCGGACCTCGCCCGACCAGTCGCCGGCGATGATCCGCTTGCCGTCGTCGGTGGCGGCGACCTTCATCACGATCTCGCCAAACGGCTCGTACTGGCGAATCTGATTGCCGGAAGCATCCCACAGCTTTACGCGGTGGTCGCGGCCGCCGGAGACGAGCCGCCCGTCGTGCAGGAACTGAACAGATGCAACGCCGCCGGGATGGGCCTGAATCTTCTTGATCCGCTTTCCTTTCTCTATGCTCCAGAGAGCAATGATTCCGTCTTCGCCGGCGGTCGCCAGCACGTTCGAATCGTCCCGCCAGCTCATCGCCGTAACCGCGGCCTTGTGCCCTTCAAGCGACTGAAACTCGCGGTCCGTACCGGCTTCCCACACCATGACGCCGCCGGCACGATCGGCCGTGGCCAGCAGCACGCCGTCGGGGCTGAACTCGACCGCCGTGATCCAATCGGTGTGCTTGCGGATTTCAACCGTCGCGGCGCCATCGGCGACGTTGAAGATGCGCACCAGCTTCTGCGGCCCGCCCAGCGCAATGAGCGTCTGGCTGGCGTTGATGTCGGCGGCGAGAACGGCGTCGAGCTCGTCGCCCGCCTGCGTCAACCGCTTGCCGCTGCGAACGTCATACGCCGCCGCGAGGCCCTTGACCGCCGACTGCCCTCCACCGGCCAGCAGGAGCTTTCCGGAGCGGCTGAAGCGGAGCGAGTAAGGAATTCCTTCGGGGAACGGCAAGATGCCGGCCAGCTCCGAAGAGTTGGTGTCGTAAAGAACGATCTGCCGCTGCCCTCCGATCGCCACCAGCGGCGCCCAGGGACTCGCAGCCATCGCGGTGATTGCCGCCGGCCGAGCGGTATAGACCGCAGGCCGCCGCGACACGTGTTCAGGCATGGCCGGCGGCCCAGCCGGGCGCGCGGCGACCGAGGTCATGGCCAGGCTCGCAGCCGGTTTTTTGACCGCGGCCTTTGAGCCGGCGTCCTTCAAAGCTCCACCGGCGATCCACTGGCGGATGATTTCGATCTTCTCTTGGGGAATCTTGCCGCCGCCGGGCGGCATGTGCGGCTCATCGGTATGCGAGACGAGTTTGAAAAGATACGAGCCGTCGACATCGCCCGGCACGATTGCCTCGCCGCTGGCGCCTCCTTTGCGGACGCGGTCGTAGCTGTCCAAGGCCAGGTCGTTCGTGGCCTTTCCCTGGTTATGGCAGACGCAGCAATGCTCGCGAAAGATCGGCTTGACCTGGTCTTCGTAAGTGATTTTGCCGGCAGCGAAGATTTGCGAACAAATGGCAAGCGGAACGATGCAAGCAAGCGGAGCAAATCGAGTCATGGTCAATGGTTAAAGCAAAACTCTCTTGAATTCAGCAAGCTCCAAAACACGTCTTCCAGGGCGTCGGCTGGCTTGGGACTGCCGGCAACGATCTTTTTCAGTTCGATCAGTTCGTCCGGCTGCGGCTCGCGCGTGAGGCAGCGGACGTAAAGTACGCGGATGATTTCGTCCGGGCTGTTCTTGGCCGCCAGCAGCTTCTGAATCACGCCGCCCGCGCGAATCTTCTGCTGCACCGTGGCGCCGTTGAGCAAGTGCAAGGCCTGTGAAAGCGTTGGCTCGCTGTGGACGTCGCTGGCGGAGACAGTCTCCCGCATCGAGCGGCCGAAGGTGGTCAGGAAATAGTCCGACGTGGCGCCGTCGGCAATTTGCACCGCCTTGGCCCCCAACGGCAACCCGCGGAATTTGTCCTTGGTGCCTGTGACTTCGGAAATACAGTCGCGCATCATCTCGGCCTGGATGCGGCGGACGCGGGCGTGGGCAAAATTCCGCTGGTCGCCTTCGTTGCTGCGATTCGTTATCGTCGTTCGTTGGTAGGTCTGCGAGAGGCAAATATCCCGCACGAGCCGCTTGAAGTCGTACTTGTATTCCACTAGCTTGCGGCCCAATGTCTGGTAAAGCTCGGCGTTTGACGGCGGGTTGCTGACGCGGACGTCGTCCACCGGTTCGACGACCCCCACGCCGAAGAAATGGGCCCATATCCGGTTGGCGACGCTGGGGGCGAAGTACGGATTGTCCGGCGCTGTGAGCCAATTGGCCAGCACCGCACGGCGGTCCTTGCCGCGGCAATCGGGTATGGCGCCGCCGAGGAATTTCGGTTCCATCTTGCGGCCGGTGACGGGCTGATAAACTTCGCCGCCGCCGGAATTGAAGACGATCATCTCGCGATAATCCTCGCCTTCCTTGCGGCCGATCTGGCTGAAGAACGCGGCGAAGCTGTAATAGTCGTCCATCGTCCAGCGGTCGAACGGATGGTTGTGGCACTGGGCGCATTGCACGCGGACGCCCATGAAAACCTGGGCAACGTTCTCGGCCGTCTTGAGCGTCTCGCGCTCGATCTGGTAGAAGTTGGTGGCTGGCGTGGAAAACGTCCCTCCGCGGGCGGCCAACAGGTCGCGAACGATCTTGTCCAGCGGCACGTTGCCGGCGATTTGCTCCGTGAGCCAGTTGGCGTAGAGGTAGACCGACTTGTAGCTCACGTTCATCGGCCCGCCGGAGCGGACCATGAGCAACTCGGCCCATTTCATGGCCCAAATCTCGGCGAACGCCTTGCGTTGCAGCAGGCTATCGACGAGCTTCGCCCGTTTGTCCGGCAACTTGTCGGCCAGGAAGTCGCGACGTTCGTCTTCCGTCGGCAATACGCCGGTGATGTCGATCGTCGCGCGGCGGAGAAACTCTTCGTCCGTACAGATGTCGCTGGGCAAGATGCGGAGCTTCTGGAGCTTGGCATTGACCAGCTCGTCGATGTAATTGCCGGCGCAGCGCGCGGAGGCGCGTAGTTCAGCCCGGCGGGGAGCACGATCGCCTGGCTGCCGACGGTCTTCGTGTCGAAACGGGCGAGCACGAACGCCTCGCCGCGATTGGCCGCCGTGACCAGGCCGCCCGGAGCGACCGGGGCCGAATTGTCGTTGTTGCTGTAAAAGAAGGCGAGCGAAGTGACGTCGCGCTGGCTGCCGTCACTGTAACGGGCACGGACGATCATCTGTTGATGCGAGCCGGCGCCCTCCAGCAGCATTTCATGCGGGTACAACTCGATGCTTTCGACCGTTGCCAGCGAGGGCGGGTCGTTCGGAGCGCCGGCCTGTATCCAGCCGCGGAGGGCGTTGGCATACTCGCTGTTCGGCTCGAAGCGCTTGCCGCCGCTGTGCGGCACGCGGCCCAGCGCCTTCTCCAGCACGAGGCTTTCCTCCGGCACGGCCAGGTTCACTCGACGATACCCCAACTCGCGCGTGAGGCGGAAATAGTCGCCCTCCGGATCGAAGCCAAACAGCGAGAGTCGGAAGCCGTCCTTGCCGCGGGCAGAGCCGTGGCACGCCGCCGGTGTTGCAGCCAGCGCGCATGAAGACGGGCATGACATCGTGGCGAAAGCTGACCGGCGGCGTAACTCCCACGTTGGCAACGGCCAGCGAAGTCGTGGCCGTGCGTCCGTCGTAGTCGGCGCGGAGCGTCGTCTGGCCGTTGGCTAAGGGGTGGACGACGCCATTTGCGATGCCCGCGATCTTCGCGTCCGCCGGCACGATTTTCGCTTTGGCCGTGACGTCCTCCGTCACACCGTCGGGCCGCGTGGCGACAACGATGATCCGCTGCCGCGCGGTGCTGGTTCGGAGCTGAACCTCCGGGGGGTAAATGTCAAGGTGGGCCGTGGCGGCGAGGCCGGTAGACGCAAACAGGAGCGTCGCCAGTAAGATGGCGGCAGCGATCTTTGGAGTGCGATGGCTCGCCATCGCTTTCCATAGCGGCCAGACTTCCGGGCAGGCGGACCTTTGGCGGCGCCAGCCCTTTCGAAAAGCGGTGGCAAGCCATCGCACTCCAAAGTTACTCATGGATTCGACCCTTTCTTCTCCGCTCGCAATTGCTCCAACCGGCTGAGCGTCCGCGGGGCAGCCGCCTTGGCGGTCGTCCGCGGCGCCGGCTTCGGCGGCTGTTTTGCGGCAACGTGACTCTTTAAAGGCAAAGGGGCCTGTATCCGCAATTCGCCGCCGCCGACGATGTGCGTGATCGGCTCGCCTTGCGATTTCACGACCGCGCGACATATAAGCGTCCTGTGCAAGCCGACCGGTGACTTGGCCGTCGTGGAGACGGGGAAAACGACTTCGCTCGCCGCGTCATCGATCTGCCGCGGTTCGGTCGTCACTTCGTTCGGCAAGCCGAGCAATTCGATTGTCGCCGGCGACTGGAGTTTCCGCGTTTTTTCGATCTTCACGACCACATTCGTCTTCTGCCCCTGCTCGACCACGGCCGGCTGGAACTGAAAACGCAATACCGGTTCGGAGACTTCGAGGTCGGCCAATTGTGACGAGACGACAACCGGCCCGTCGCCCGGGTACGACTCGGCAAGCACGGCAATCTTCCACTTGCGAATCGACGCGCCGCCGTCCGCGGTGAGCGGAATGACCGCCTCGTTCTGTCCTTCCGGGATCGCAACCGACTCGGGCGAGGAGACTCCGGGCGGGTTGTGAAGCATGCGCAGCGTGATGGGCGCCTTGAAACCCATGTCGCGCGTTGCCGTCACTTTGAGGCCCAACGCCCCGTTCTGCACCAACGGCGCCTTGGGCTGAACGATCTCGACGTGAAAGGGTACGGCATCGGTCACGGCGATCGCCATGCGATTGCTGCGATAATCCCACACCTCTCGGTTGTTGATGCCGCGAACGAGCGACGTCTTCTGAAGCAACCGGCCCTCGACCGTGCGATCGCCTTCTTTGTGCTTGCCGGTAACTTCGACCAGCGACGCCGCGAGCGGCGCGTCGGCCGGGGCCGAAAGCAAGACCGGGACCGCGCCCTCGTCGCCGGGGATGTGGAGGCTTGAGGCTTGCGTCGTGAGTCCCGCGTCCTCAAGCCTCATTTCCAAATCGACGTCGCCGCCGAAATCGTCACGCTGGGCAGCTAGCATGAATGCGATGCGGTTGCCCCTGGGAACCGGCGCCACAACGTCGAAGAACTGCGTCCGTTCCGGCAGGTCGATCACCAGCCGCGGCTCGACAGGCGTGACTTCGATGCGATAGACGAAATCGGGTCCGCCCCGGCCCATTTGATCCAAAATCCGGATCACATAGCGATCGTCCGCCGGAGCGGTGAAACGCACATAACTGTCCGGTCCGCCGCTGTCGTCGTTTCCGGTAATGTATTGGCCGCCGATCCGCGTAACGTGGATCACGCTGTCCAGCGGCGTGCGAAGTTGCCGCGCGAAGACGCGAACGTCGAATGCCTGGCCCTTTTTGGCGGGGAAGACCCAGCAGTCGTTGTCGCCGGGCTTTTCGATTATTCCGTTGAGCGCCGCCGGAGCAGTGAAGGGCGTGGCATGGGCCGGATCGTCGTTCGGCTCCTTTTCCAAGACGTTATCCAGCGGTGAAAGGCGAAAGAAATTGGGCGAAGGCGCGATGCCGCCCGCGTCCTGCGCCCAAAGGGTGTAGGTCCGTCCTGCCGGGATGGACTTATTGTCGCTCGAATCCGCCGTCGGGCCAGACGGCAATGTGACCTTCTGCCGCATTGGGCCGGTCGGATCGCCGATGTAGGTCACTTCGAGCGTCTGGCCGAATTTTCCGCCGGCGGGATAGACGGCCAGCGGCCGCAGGAACGTGCCCACGTGCAGGCGATAGTGGCAGCGATCGGAGCCGCCGAAGGCGCTTTCGCGGACTTCGATCTCGTAGGTCCCGTCCCGCGGCACGATCACCGAGCAGGCGCAGTCCTGCTTTAGCAGCGGCGTGTCATCGGCGGCCGCCAGCACGAAGCGGTTCGTGTCCATGATCGCCAGGTAAGGATCGAAAAACGACTCACCCAGCCGCAGCCCCTCCACTTCGGCGCTCAAACGCTGGCCCTTTTTTGCCTCCACGGCGAAGTAATCGACGCCCTCGTTGAGAATGACTCCGTTGACGGTCGTGTTGAGGTTTATGTTCTGCGGTTTGGCAAAATCGGATGGCGCAGCGGACATCCCCCGCCTCCGCGAGGGACCGTTCCGACCGTACTGGGAAACGGGTACGTCCCGCCTTTCCACCTCGATTTCCGGCAATGCGCCGACGCTGAACGTGACGAGATTGCTGATGCCGCTGGCGGTTTGCATTCGCAGGGCGTGCGGGCCAAGTTGGCAGTCGCCGGCCAGCGCGAAGCGGGCCTTGATGCGCTTGTCCGGCAGCACTTCCAACCGTTTGGCGGCGATGCCCGATTCGTAGAACAGCAGTCCCCGCGCATCGCCCAAACGTTGACCGGAGAAGACCACGTCGACTTCCGTTCCACGCTGCCCGCCGCGGGGGGTGAAGCGGTCAATCTCCGGCGATGCGGCCAAGCACCCGCATGACCAGAGGGCGACGACGAAAGTGATCGCGGTTTTCAAGGTAGGTCCCTTCTGCCGAAATGGACTTGAACCGGACGCCGTTGCTAAAATCCTTGCCTTCTCATTTGCTTCTGCCGCAATAGTCCATCTCGGCAAGACGGACCTACTGGCCGTTACCCCAGCAAGCCCGGCCGCGGCTTGCCGTCCCGAATAATGTCGATCGGCCGATTTCCGGGCGCCATCAGCCGCTTGGTATGGTCGATGCCCAATTGCTGATACAAAGTGGCGAACAGGTCGCTGGGACTGATTTCGTCCGTGTCGGGTTCCGCCGCGGTAGCCGTGGACGTCCCGTAAATCTTGCCCCGTGAAATGCCGCCGCCTGCCAGCACGACGCTGAAGACCCGCGGCCAATGGTCGCGGCCCCGCGTGCCATTGACCTTGGGCGTGCGGCCGAATTCGCTGGAAAGCATAACGATTGTGGTGTCCAAGAGCCCAGTCCGATCGAGGTCGCGGATCAATGCCGCAAATGCCTTGTCCAACGGCGGCGTCTCGCGGCGCGTGCCGCCCACGATCTCGGTATGAAAATCCCAGCCGCCGTAGGTCACGCTAACGACGCGCACGCCCGCCGCGATTAGCCGCCGGCACATCAGCAGCCGCGCACCGGCCTGATTGCGGCCATATTCGTCGCGAATCGCGGCCGGTTCGGCGCTGAGATTGAACGCCTCGCGAGCTTCCTTCGAACTGATCATGCTGTAGGCTTGGCTGTAGAACGTGTCCATCGCCGCCACCGCGTCGGCCTTTTCGATCGCGTGAAAGTGGGCGTTCACGGCGTCCAGCGCCGTTTGGCGGCGCATGAAACGGTCGGTAGTGACTCCATCGGGCAAGGCCAAGTCGCGGACGCGAAAACCCCCTTGCACCGGATCGGCTCCCAGGCTAAACGGGCCGTAGGAGGAACTGAGATACCCAGTGCCGGCATAGGGATTGGGCACGTTCGGCACGCAGACATACGCGGGAAGATTGTTCCGCATTCCCAGTTCGTGGCTGACGACGCTGCCGAGGCTTGGATACTGGAGCCGGGCTGGGACGATAGCCGGTGAACATGTTATGCGTCCCGCGCTCGTGGGCCGCTTCGCCGTGGCTCATGGAGCGGATGACACAGAGCTTGTCGGCCACTGCGGCCGTTTCGCGCCATGTCTCGGAAAAGACCTCGCCCGGCAACTTGGTCTTCACCACGCCGAACGAGCCGCGGTATTCCAGCAGCGCGTAGGGCTTTGGATCGAACGATTCTTGCTGCGCAATGCCGCCGGGCAGGAAGATATGCAGAATGCTTTTTGCCCTGGGCGACTTGCCGCCGGCAGGTCTTGCCGCGGACGACTGCGTGCCGGGCAAGTGGGCGGCTTGGGCCGACTCCCAGGCGAGCAAGTCGCCCAGGACAAAGCCCAGTCCACCGGCGGCCCCGACGGCCAGAAAGTCGCGTCGCGACGAGAGAGGATTCCCCAAACAGCTACATCAATGCATCGCTCGATCCTCCAGTGCAATAGGGTTGGGTATGCGCCCGCAAACGCGCCCAGCAAGCGCTGCACCGCAGCGCGCAAACATCCGCGTCTCGTAGGGCGAGCCGGGTTGAAGCAAGTACCGCAGAAGCGGTGCTTATATCAGGTGGGTGGGTAGCAGGCGGGTTCTGTTAGGCGGGATTGCACCGTTTCCCCCATCCATTGTACTCGCTGAAACGCCCTTGGCAAGCATTTTTCGTCCGGGCGCTGCGAATTGCACACGGGCGGACCCTCGGCGAAGCGAATTCCAACTCCAGCGGAGCCGGAAGTGGGCCCTGTGCGATCGGCCTATTCCTCCACCAGTCTACCCGCAACCATGCGGATCGCCGTGCGGCCGACGCGCAGCGCCTGTGCTTCGTTGTGGCTGACCCAGATCATAGCTCGCTGGTTGTCTTCGTCCAGCCAGTCGGCAATCAGGCGTTCCACGGCGACGGCCGCGGGCACGTCCAAGGCCGCCGTAGGCTCGTCCAATAGCAGAACGAGCGGATCGAGCTGTAGCGCGCGGACGATGGCCGTAATCTGTATTTCACCGCCCGAAAGCTCGGCGACGCTCTTGGTCAAAAAATCCGCATCGCGGCCCAAGCAAGCAAGCATCTGTCGCGCCCGGTCGCGCTCGAAGGCCCGGTTTCGATGGACCTTCAGCGTAAACGGCTTCCGCAGGGCCGCTTCCACCGTGTCTTCAATCAGGGCGGAACGTTGGTGAAGGTAGACGACGCGCAAACGATAGCTCGCAATGGTGTCGTGCCCAACCGCTTCACCTTGGTAATAAACCGAGCCGCAAGCCAACGGATCGAGCAGTGCCAAGGACCTCAGGAGCAAAGTCTTTCCCGCGCCGGACGGCCCATTGAGTAGGATTCTTGCCCCGCACTCAACCCGCAAACTCACCGCGTCCAAGAGCCACGAGCGGCCGTCTGGATGGCGACGGCCCAGGTTTTTCGCTTCAACAAGGGGCGATTCAGACGACACAGCCAATGATTAGTATTGCAGTTGTGATTACGCTGGCTGGAACTTGTTATTTCGCCGGCGCGAGGGGAGAATGGGAGTCAGTTTACCTTGATTGGCGGCATGCTCGCACCGGGGCTGCCGCGGGCTTTGGAGTCGATCCGATCCGATCGATCAGCTATGAAGGTCGTGCCGTTGGGCGATAAAGTTGTCATCAAGCGGCTGGAGGCCGAGGGTAAGAGCGCCGGCGGAATTGTGCTGCCGGACAGCGCGGGAGAAGCCGCAGCAGGGGCGCGTTCTTTCCGTGGGAGACGGCCGGCTGCTGGACACTGGCGGTCGCGTCCCGCATGAAGTCAGCGAGGGAGATCGCGTCCTCTTCCCCTGCTGGGCGGGCACTGAGGTCTCGATCAACGGCCAGGAAGTGCTCATTCTGAGCGAGGACGATATCCTGGCGGTATCAAAGTGACGCGCTCGCCTACCCGACGTTAGCGCCCGCGAAATCACCGCTGACGAACGCGGCGTCCACAGCGTCGGCGGAAAGACCGCTGGATGAGGAATCGGTCGATTGGTCTTGCGCGATTGCCGTGGAATAGACCGTCGGCAGGTCTTGGTCGTAGCCCGCACTGCTGTCGCCCGCGCTGAAGCCGGTCGCGGTGGTATAGCCGCCGCCGGCGTCGGTCATCGCAAAATCGTCGCTGGCCGCGGCCGGCTGCGAGCTTGCGGCCGCGCTTGCGGTCGAAGAGGCGCTCGGGCCGGCCGCGGCGGCCAATTTGGATGCTGAGTTGGCGCCCGGTATCGGCACAGAACCGGACGCAATCGCCACCACGAAGCCGTCGGTGGTCGCTTCCAAGTCGGCCCACGTCACTTGCTGCGGCTGGTCAAAGCCCCAGGGATTGTAGAGCGTAAACATGCCGGTTGAGGCGTTGTAACCGATCACGCCGTAGGCGTGCGAACCGTAGAGTCCGTAGGACAGCGTGTCGCTGGAGTTGTTGGAATTGTCGGTGCCGATGGTGACCGCCTCGTGCGCCGCCAAGGCGTTGATCATCGTCTGCTGCGTCGAGGCAGTCAGGTTGTAATCGGCGGCGGCACTGCCCAACACCTGTTGGCAGACCGCGTCCATCCAGCCGCCCTGGATGCTGTTGTACGTGTTCGTGCCGTCGCGGCCCTCGTTGCCGGTCTGGTTCCACTCGGCGTATGCCTTTTCGGCCAGCGGTATCCAAAGCGAGAGCGTGGTGCTTGCCGCGTTCTCGTAGAAATCGGCGTAGGCCAAGGTGGTCGTGCCGGCGTAGACTACCAGTTTGCTGTTGACGGTCACGTAGTCGGCGGCGCCGAGTAGGTGTAGAAGCGGACGGTATACGTGCCGTCGCCATTGTTGACGAACATGTTTTCGATCGCCTGCGGATTGCTGTCGGCGATCATGCCCAGCGAGGAAATGAAGTAGCAGTCGCCCAACTCGCCTTGGTATTCGTTGGTGTGCGAGGGCGTTTGCGGGAAGAGCGATCCGCTGGCCTGCATGTAGGCGTACCCTGTGCTGGTGAGCGTGGGCAGGTCCGAGCCCAGGAACCACTTGCCGATGAGGTCGCTAAACTGCGTGGTGGAACTGCCCGCGGCCAGGTTGCCCAGCGAGGCGCCTAGGTAGGTGGCGTTGGCCGTGTTGCCGTCGACCACGTCGGTGGCCAGGACGCGAACGTAGTCGGGCATGTTGTAATACGAGGCATTGGAGACGAGCGTTTTGAGGTCGGCGAAGTCCGCGGCGCTGAGCGTGCCCTTGGCCTCCACGCTGTCGAGTATCTGCAGCATGTCATTGCGGGTGATCGTCCCGCCGGCATCGAGACTGGCGATCAGCGCAGCCCAGCGTCGCGTCTTGGTATGTTGGGCCCGACGGTTGCGGGGGCGGCGCGGGCGCCGTCGCGGGTGACCGTGGCGCTGCCCGATACGGCGCCGAGTTTCGCGGTGACCGTGTCCGTGGCAGCGCCGCTGGGCGCTGTGAACAGACCGCTTGTGGTGATCGAACCGCCGCTGGCCGTCCACGTGTATGCCGACGGCGCCGACATGGTGTGTTGGAACTGGTCGTAAGCCGTGGCCTGGAACTGCTGCGTGCCGCCGGTCGAGAGACTGGCCGTGCCCGGTGTGACCTTGAGGCTCGTAAGCGTTTGGGCCACCGGGACCGAGATCGTATTGGACACGCTGCCGACCGATTGGTCGGTATCGGTTACGGAGAGGGAGTACTGGCCGGCGGACGAAAACGTGACCGTGGTCGTCGATCCGCTGCTGCTGAAAGTCGGCGCCGCGGCGCCCGACGGCACGGTTAGCGCCGACCAGGCCAGCGTGGTGCCGGACGAAATAAGATTATGGAACTGATCGTACAACTGGCACGTGAATTGCGCCGTCGTTCCAGTTACTGTGCCTGTTGGGCCGGTGACGACAAGAGAGGTTGGCTCGGCGACGACGTCGATTGAGACCGTCGTGGTGACCTTGACTCCGTTGACCGTGGTGGTAACGGTTTCCGTGTACTGGCCCGCCCGGTTGAAATCGAGCGTGACGCTGCCGCCTGAACCGACGAGCGTCGCAGTCGCGCCGCTCGGCTCGGCGGTGGTGCTCCAGGAAAGGCTGGGTTGTGTGGCCAGCGGGTTGCCGTTTTGGTCCAACGCCACCGCGCTCAGAGCTTCGCTGGTGCCGGTCACGCTCAACGTGCTTGAGCCGACCGCGACTTTTCCGCCCTGCGGATAGACGGCGATGCTGGTCAACGCGGCGGTCGCGGTCACGGTGACCGTAGCCTTGCCAGAAACGCCGCCGGAAGAGGCGGTGATCGTGTCGGTGGCAGAGCTGTTTTGCGCGGTGAAGAGGCCTCCGGAGGTGATTGAGCCGCTGCTTGCCGTCCAGGTGTAGGTCGACGGCGAAATGGCGTGCTGGAACTGATCGTAGGCCGCGGCCTGGAACTGCTGCGTGCCGCCGCCTTTCACGCTGGCCGTGCCCGGCGAGACCGTGATGCTTGTGAGCGTCTGGGCGACGGTGAACGAGACTTGTTCCGTCACCGTGTCGCCGGCCTGGTCGGATTCTGTCACCGAAAGGACGTATTTGCCGGCCGACGAAAAGGTCACGGTGGTCGTCTGTCCGCTGGTGCTGAAAGTCGGGACCGCGGCGCCGAGGGCAGTGTCGCGGCCAACCATTTGAGCGAGGTGGCCGTCGAGACTGGGTTATGGAACTGGTCGTAGAACTGGCTTACCGTGAATTGGCACGACTTTCCCGTTACCGTGCTGGACCCAGAGGGTGCCCCGCCGGCCATTGTGACCACGAAGGAAGACGGCTCGGCGACGACGCTGATCGCGGCCGCGGAAGTGAGCTTGACGCCGCCGACGGTGGCCGAGACGGATTCCGTGTAGGAGCCAACCTTGGTGAAGTTGACGGTGACGTTGCCACCCGTACCGCTGATCGTCGGCGCCGCGCCGCTGGGCTCGGCTGTGGTGTTCCAGGTGAAACTCGGCTGCGTGGCCAGTGCATTGCCGAACTGGTCCACGGCCACCGCCGCGAGTGCTTCGCTGCTGCCAGTGACTTTCAAAGTGCTCGATCCGGCCGCGACCTTTGCTCCGGCAGGGTAGACGGCGATGCCGCTGAGCGTGGAGACGACGTTGATTTGCAGGCTGCTGGTGGTCGAGAACCCGTTGGCGTCGCTGACCGTCACCGTCACGCCGTAAGTCCCGGCCTTGGAGAAGGTGATCGTGTCGTTTTGGGCGGCATTGGTGTTGTTGGCGCCGAAGGTGGCCGTGCCGCCTTGCGCGCGCTGGTGACTTTCCACAAATAGTAGAGCCACGTCGCCCCTTGCGGGTCGTTGGCCGAAACGGTGAGGTTGGCCGACTTGCCCGTTACATTGCCGGGCGCGGTCAGGCTGGCCGCCTTGACGATGGTAGGACCGTAGTTAACGGTTGCCTTCGCATAGGCGCCCGGCGCGCCTTGGCCCACCGCATATCCGTAGAGCTCGCTCAGCAGCCCAGCGGCGGAAAGCATCGTGCGGGACTCCAGCGGCTCGCTGCGCAGAAAGCGGGGAAGTCGGGTCGATCGGCGGGGCGTGCGCGCAGGGGATCGGCGGCGGGAGGGCATAGTCCGGCTCCTGTTGCGAAATCAAAGTGGGAAAAGACCGGCGAAGTCGTGCCGCGGCGCGATCAAGACAAGGTGGCCCGCGCAGCCGTGAACCGGCTGACCACAGGGCGGTATTCGCCTCGGCAACTGAAATCTAGGTCAAAAAAGTGGGGGAGGCAAATCGGAGGGCAAAAAAGCCGGAAAAGCCTGCGATTACACGTGAATCCCCATGCAGTCCGCTTCGGACTTAAGGGTGGGAACCAGGCGGCGCGACCTTGATATAGCGGTCGGCGAAGGCGAGGAAAGTCGGCCAGTTCGGGCCGGTGGTATGGCCGCCCCGATGCTGCCGGAAGGCAAGCTCGCCATCGGTCAGACCCTTTTCCAACTCCGGGAACTCCGCCGTCCCCAAATCCTTCTTGCCCAGCAGCCTAAAGACCGGGCCGGCGGCCACCGCCGCCATGAAGCTCCCCCGCTGGTCGACCCATTGACCCTCGGCCCCTTGGCCGGTCGACGCCCCGTAGCTGATGAAAGTAGGTCGCGGAGCGCACATGGCAATCAGTTCGTGTGCGTCTACGGGCAGGTCGCCCGGCTTCAGCGGGCCGCCGTACTTGAGAAAGTTGCCGGCCATCCAGTGATACTCGCCCGAACCGGTCAGGTTTTCCACCAGTTCGCCGAAGTTGCGGCGGTGCAGCTTGGCCCCGCCCTCGCCCGAAGAGCCGATGAAGCCGATGGCAAAGCGCTGGTCGTAGGCCATCGTCACCAGGGCCGCCTTGCCGTAGCGCGAGAGGCCCTCGATGCCGACCTGTTTGGCGTCGACGGCCGGGTCCGTCTCAAAATAGTCCAAGGCGCGGCTCGCCCCCCACGCCCAGGCGCGGAGCGATCCCCAGTCGTCCGGCTTGCGCGGCTGCCCCTTGTTGCACAAGCCGATGATCCCCTGCGTCAGTCCCGCGCCGTTGTCGGCCTGGATGCTGCCGGGCACGATGATCGCGTAGCCCCAGCCCTTGGCGAGCACTTGCCGCTGCCACGACGGTCCGCTTCCGGGACCTCTGCCGCCAAACTGCGGAAACGCCCTCGCCGGCCGGGAACTTGTGCCCGACCTCGCGGCCGCGCCTGCGAATGGGCGGCCGAAGGCGAAGCCGAACTCCATCATCACCGGCACGGGCCCCTTGGCCTCCGCCGGGGTGCTGAGCGTCAGTTGAATGTCCACTGTGATGGTCGGGCACGCGGAGTTGTCCACGTGGCCGACCAGGTGCTTGGTGACGACCGCCGCGTCGCCGAGCTTCGCGTCGCTGATTTTCTCTTGGACCTTCTCCGTTACCTTCCAAGTCACCTTGGGCACGTCCTTGGGAACGCGGCCGTAGACCTCCCGATCGAAGTCCTCCACAATCTCAGGCCGCCGCAGCTTCCACCATTGTTCGGGCGTCGTGACCTTTTCGCCGTTCTTCAGGACCAGCGGGTCGGGCAGTTTTGGACACGGGTTGGCCTTCGCCTCGTCGTAGTTGGCCGCGTTCGTCGCAGCCGAGCTCATGCCGTTCGCGCCCGGTCGCAGCGACTTGATGCCCAGCGCCTCCATCATCAGCCGATGGTCTTGCTGTGTGGTCAACGGGGGCGGGACCGGCGCAGCCGGCTTGGATTCCTCTGCTGCTGCGGCGAACCCTCTGGGTCCGGAAAGCATTGCTAACAAGGTGACGGCAGTGATAGTCGTCCGCATGGTTGAGACTCCCAGGGACCTTGATGGATATCGAGCTATGCTACCACACGGACGCCCTATTCGGGAGGCGGGCGCGCCGGCGACATCCGCGGTGCCCTACCACGCATCAGCGGTCCAGATATCCTGAAACAATGCGGCAACAGCCAAGCCGGGTTCATTTCTTCTCCGCCGCCTTGGCTTTGGGATACTTCGCCCCCTCGGCCTGCCACTTCTTGATTTCGTCCGGACGGTTCGTGGCAGTTGCGAAGTCGATGAGCCGTTGGATCGCTTCGGTCATTCGATCGTGCCGAACCACTTCCGGAATCAATATTTCGTCTCGCTTAAGGCCATCGTAGCCGGCACGGAGCAGTGGCTCGGCTTCGGCCGTTTTCTTTTGGCCCAAAAGCGATTCCCCCAGCATCGACTTCACGTTTGCTACTTGCCAAACGGCAGCTTGTTTCTTCTGTAGAAGTTTTTCTCGAAGGTCCAAAGACTCGCGCAGAATCGGTTCCGCGTCGGTGTATTTCTTCTGGTCGAGCAGGTCCAGGCCGAGCGTCGCGAGTTCTACCGCATAAGCCGTTGACCCGGCGCCGACATTCTGTCTTACCACCGCCAACCACTTCCGCCGCCAGGCCTCGGCCTTGTCGAATTGCCGTGCGGCTTCGTACGCCCCAATCGTTTCACGGATGATCCCCACCGCATATTCATGCTGATAGTTCCGTTTCTCAATCCCGGTGGCGGCCTTTTCGAACAAGGGCAATGCTTGCGGCAGCTTACCGGCATCCTGGTACGCCACTGCCAAGTTGAAAAGCGTGGTAAGCGCGTAGGGGTGATCGGCGCCCAATTTTTTCACGACCCGCTCGCCGAGTTCGATAGCTTCTGGTAGCTTACCGGCAGCGCCGTATGCCCCTGCGAGGTCTGCGAGCGCGCTAAGCGTGTCGGGGTGATCGGCCCCCTGCTTCTTAATCCTGGCGTCGCACACCTGCTCGAGGAGTTTGATTGATTCCGGTAGTTTCCCAACCTGCCCGTAAGCCTGCGCCAGGTTATTGAGCGTGGTGAGCGTGTAGGGGTTATCGGCCCCCAACTTCTTCACCTCGGCGTCGCGCACTTGCTCGTAGAGTTCGATTGCTTGGGGCAGCTTCCCGGTCGACCGATATGCGCCCGCCAAATTGGTGAGCGTGACGAGGGCGTCGGGGTGATCGGCCCCCTGCTTCTTCACCCGGGCGTCGCGCACCTGCTCGAGGAGTTTGATTGCTTGCGGCAGCTTGCCGGCCTCCATGTATGCCAAGCCCAAGTTGTTGAGTGTGGAGAGGGTGTCGGCGTGGCCGGCCCCCAACTTCTTTACCTGCGCGTCGCGCACATGCGCGCAAGAGTTCAATCCCCTGCGGCAGCTTACCGGCCGACCGGTATGTGTTTGCCAGGTCGTTGAGCGCACGGAGGGTGTCGGGGTCGTCGGGACCCAGCTTCTTCTCAAATGCGTCGCTAACCCGTTTAAAGAGTTCGATTGCTTGCGGCAGCTTTTCGGCCTGACGGTACGCTTCGGCCAGCCTGCTGATCGTGGCGAGAGTGTCGGCGTGATCGGCCCCGACGTGGGTTTTCAGCAGCTCCGCGGCGCGGGTGAGGAATTGTATCGCGCGGTCGTATTCTCCCACGCCACGATAGGTGTCGCCAACCGTGTTGAGCAACTCGGCCTGCACAAGCGGCTCGTTGGGGAAATTCGCCTCGATCTTGTCCGGGGCCAGTTCGAGTGCCGCCCGGTCCAACAGTTCGCGTATCGTGGGATTGAGCTTCGCCTCTGCGGAGGAACCGCCGGCGTTCAGCAACGCATTAGCCTGGACCGACGTATCTGCCTGGCCTAATAATTTGTTTTGCAAGAAGTTGCGCACCGCCTGGGCGACCCGTTTCTCCTCCTCAACCCGGGTCAGCCGCTGGCCCGCCAACTTCTCCCCAGCCTCGGCGCGTTGTTTCTGCTGCTCCGCCCGAATCAGGCCGAAGGTCGTGCCGCAAATGCCCGCCAGCAAGACCAGCAATACCAGACTTGCCGCCAGCACCCGGCCCTTGTGCCGCCTTACAAACTTCCGCAGCCGGTAGGCCGTGCTCGGCGGTCGAGCTTCCACGACCTCATCCGCCAGATAGTGCTGGATGTCGCGGGCGAGTCCGTTGGCCGTTTCGTAGCGTCGCGCGCGGTCCTTTTCCAGTGCCTTCAGCAGCAGCCAATCGAGTTCGCCTTGCATGAGCTTCGCAAGTTTGGCCGGTTCAATATTGCGGTTGGCTGCGATGCTCGGCAAGGCCTCGGAAGTACTCAGCTTCGCGCTGGGACGCGGAGCGTCGACCTCGCGCACAATCCGCAACACCTCCAGTAGCGCCGCCTCGCCCAGCGACCTGCGATCCAGGGGCGTGGTGCCCGTCAGCAGCTCGTAGAGAACCACGCCCAGCGAATAGACATCGCTGCGGGTGTCGATGTCCAGGTTGTTGAGGCCCGCTTGCTCGGGCGACATGTATTGCAGGGTACCGACGATCGCCCCGAAACCGGTCATTAGCGTCTTCTCAGTGAGCAGTTGCCCGGTCGCCTTCGCCAGGCCGAAGTCGATCACCTTGGGTACAGGTTTGTCGTCGTACATCGCCACCAGGACGTTCGAGGGCTTGACGTCGCGATGGATAACGCCCTTCTGGTGCGCGTGCTGAATCGCCTGGCAGACCGGCAGGAAAAGCTCCAGACGCTGCCGCGGGGTGAGCCTGTGCTGGTCGCAGTACGTGGTAATGGGCGTGCCCTTGACCAGTTCCATGACGAAAAACGGCCGGCCCGATTCGGTGCTGCCGGCGTCCAGCACGCGGGCGATGTTGGGGTGGTCCATCATGGCCAGGGCTTGCCGCTCCGCCTCGAAGCGGGCCAGAACGGCCTTCGAGTCCATTCCCGCCTTGACGATCTTCACGGCCACGACGCGCTTCACGGGCGCCGTCTGCTGCGCCATGAAGACGGTGCCCATGCCCCCTTCGCCGATCATTTCGATCAGTTTGTAGCGGCCGGCGATGGTTTCGCCGACATAGCTGCCGGGTTCGCGGCATTCTTGCGTCGGGAAGGAATCTCTGCCGCGAGACGCGGCGCCGATTTCCGGCAGCGGCGCGTCATCGTTGGCCTTCAGCAAGGCCTCGACACGGGCGCGGAGTTCGGCGTCGCCGCCGCACTCGCGCTCCAGGTAGGCGCCGCGTTCCGCTGGATCGGCGATATCGGCCGCTGCCAGGAATAGCGACTTTGCTCGGGTGGCAGGAATGGTCATAGGTCAATTTCTATTTCGCGCATTATAACCAATCTCAACTTAAAGAGCCGTAGCTCGCGTCTTTCGCGCCGGCAATATCGAGCAGGTCAGCCAATCGGCCTTCGAGGTTCCACGTCATAGAACGCTTGAGTACTCGTTCCAGCCAAGAGACCTCGATTCCATCCTGTGGCTGTTGTCTCGCAACGTCTTGTCATATTGCGCGATGCTTGCAGCCTTCGCCGCGGCGCGGCGAAGGCTTTAGGCAAATGACCATTCACCTGCGGAGCAGCGTGTCACGAGTT
Organism: uncultured Planctomycetia bacterium; assembly: GCA_963780045.1. Classification (GTDB taxonomy): domain Bacteria; phylum Planctomycetota; class Planctomycetia; order Pirellulales; family Thermoguttaceae; genus JANXQG01. The sequence goes on from CAVZZZ010000005.1 coordinate 114,678, forward strand.
CGAGAACAGCGTCTCGTCGAGGACAGCGTTTAGGAGATTCGCGCGGATTTGCGCATCGTTCGGAACCGCCATGTGGTATCCGCCTAAGAGATTGCCGGGGACAGTGACCTCCTGCTGGTCGGTGATCCCGAAGCTCGTTTGCAACGAGCCGGAAGCGCTGCTATGGATATAACCCGACGTCGCGAAGTCAACCGGGAAAGCTCCCTCCTGTTGCCAGCGGTTGTAAAAGTACTTGACGTTGCTCGGAACGGTGTCAATGTTGTCCGCCGAGAGGATTCCCAACGCGCCCCCCAGTAGACCGGCTAGCCCGCCGATCGCGCCGCCGACTACGCCGCCGACGATACTGCCGCCGACCACGGCCGCTTCGGCCTCTTTCGATCGGAACCCGTCCGGCCCCACGGGGTCAAGGGTAGCGACAACGTCAATCGGATGCGACGTGTGGTTGGCCACATCGAGAACGGACTCGCCCCCGTAGCTATGCCCGATGAGGATGACGTGATCGGTGGAAGGCAAGCTATTGATGACGCTGGTGAGGGTGGCGACGAGTTGCGCGTCCGTGCTAATTGCTCCGCCGATTCCGAACAGGCCTTGGCCTTGGTCGGTGTTGTAATCGTCCCAGTCGCAAACGTGCGTGTGAACGCCAACGGCGCTCAGCGTCGCAGCTAAGCTATCGAAGCCGTCCGCGACGCCATTTTCCCCCATGCCATTGACGAAGTAAACGTAGGTGTTCGCGCCAAGGCTCGCCGTTCCCGGAAGGAGGTTAATCGCTGTCGAATTGCTCCACGAGATCTGGAGATTGCCCGATACCGTGTTCTCATACAAGTTCCCGTTCGCGAGGAAATAGACGTTGTCATCGTCAACCGCAAACGATTGCACGCCGCTCGCGATTTCGTTCCATACGCCCGGCGTACCGGTGTATTGCCAGAGGATCTCCGCTCCGCCGTTGTTGTTGGCCCTCATGTACAGGCTGCTGCCGGCTACCGCGATCGAGGCAACGCTCGTGTTGGAACCCGTTAGTGCGGTCCAGTTGCCGGGAGTCCCAGTGTATTGCCAGACGGTCTCGACACCGCCATTGTTGCTGGCCATCATGTAAACGCTGCTGCTGGCCACCGCAATCGAAGCGACGCTCGTGTTGGAACCCGTCAGTGCGGTCCAGTTGCCGGGAGTCCCAGTGTATTGCCAGACGGTCTCGACACCGCCATTGTTGCTGGCCATCATGTACAGGCTGCCGCCGGCTACCGCGATCGAGGCAACGCTCGTGTTGGAACCCGTTAGTGCGGTCCAGTCGCCCGGAGTCCCAGTGTATTGCCACACGGTCCCGACACCGCCATTGTTGCTGGCCATCATGTAAACGCTGCTGCTGGCCACCGCAATCGAAGCGACGCTCGTGTTGGAACCCGTCAGTGCGGTCCAGTTGCCGGGAGTCCCAGTGTATTGCCAGACGGTCTCGACACCGCCATTGTTGCTGGCCATCATGTACAGGCTGCTGCCGGCCGACGCCATCGAAACAACACTCGTGTTCGTGCCGGTCAAGGCCGTCCAAATGTCAGGTGTGCCGGTGTACTGCCAGACGGTGTCGTTCGCTGCGCCGTTGGTGCCAAGCATATAGAGGCTGTTGCCGGCTACTGCGATCGAGACTACATCTGTGTTCGTACCGGTCAAATCGGTCCAGCCGCTCTGCGTGGGCGATTGGCTCTGCAACAGACCGGCCCAGGTGCCGGCTCCGAGCCAGTACAAGGTTCCGTCCGGGCCGAACGCGAAATCGGCGGTTCCCGACCAATTGAGAGTGCCGTTGACTCTAAGTGAGCCGTCAGTGCCCAGACTAAACACGTCGCCCGCATACCGTGAGTTGGCAGGGGCAATCGTGAACTTCGTCACTCCGGTGGCAACATTCGTCCAGCCGCTCTGCGTGGGCGATTGGCTCTGCAACAGACCGGCCCAGGCGCCGGCTCCAAGCCAGTACAAGGTTCCGTCCGGGCCGAACGCGAAATCGGCGGTTCCCGACCAATTGAGAGTGCCGTTGACCTTAAGCGAACCGTCAGTGCCCAGACTAAACACGTCGCCCGCATACCGTGAGTTGGCTGGCGCAATCGTGAACTTCGTCACCCCCGTCGCAACGGTCGTCCAGCCACTCTGCACCGGCGATTGGCTTTGTAGCAGGCCGCCGGTTCCGAGCCAGTACAAGGTTCCGTCCGGGCCGAACGCGAAATCGGCGGTTCCCGACCATTTGAGGGCGCCAGTGACTTTGAGTGAGCCATCGGCACCCAGGCTAAATACGTCGCCGACATACTGAGAGTTGGCGGGGGCGATGATAAACTTTGTGACGCCCGTCGCGACGGTCGTCATTCCGCTCTGGCCTGGCAATTGGCTCTGCAAGAGGCCACTGGTCCCCAGCACGTATAATGTGCCGTTCGGAGCCACGCTGTGGGACTGCACGTTACTCGCGATGAAAGCCGTGTTGCCGCCGCCGCCGAGGTTTTGGCCGTTGGGGCTGAAGTAAACACCGCCGCCACTAAAGAACGTGTCCACGCCACTGCCAGCCGCGACCATCTGCATGACAGTCTGTGTGCCGCCATAGGCCGAAACCGTCTTGCCGCCGCCGCCCAGTTTTTTGCCGTCGGGGCTGAAGTAGACATCGCCGTCGCTGAAGAGCGTGTCCACGCCACTGCCAGCCGCGACCATCTGCATGACAGTCTGTGTGCCGCCATAGGCCGAAACCGTCTTGCCGCCACCGCCCAGTTTTTTGCCGTCGGGGCTGAAGTAAACGCCGCCACCGCTGAAGAGCGTGTCCACGCCGCCGTTAGCCGCGACCATCTGCATGACAGTCTGTGTTCCGCCATAGGCCGAAACCGTCTTGCCGCCGCCGCCCAGGTTTTTGCCGTCGGGGCTGAAGTAAACACCGCCGCCGCTAAAGAGCGTGTCCACGCCGCCGTTCGCCGCGACCATCTGCATGACCGTCTGCGTGCCGCCATAGGCCGAAACCGTCTTGCCGCCGCCGCCCAGGTTTTTGCCGTCGGGGCTGAAGTAAACGCCGCCGCCGCTAAAGAGCGTATCCACGCCGCCGTTAACCTTTATCATCTGCATGACGGCTTGTGTGCCGCTATAGGCTAGGACGGACCCGTGGTAGATGGCGCCGCCCGCACCGAGGGAGTATCCCGGCGCCAATGCCGAGAACATGGCACGCGATTCAAGGTTTTCGAAGGTGAGCCGCCTAGTCCGCTTTCGCGATGAGGCACCGCGATGTCCTTTCGCGTCCGTGCGGCCGGAAAACACTTTTTCAAACGCATCGCTGAAGAAAGACATGATTGGGACCCTCTTGGTACGATAGTTGAGATCACTTTGCTATCTCAACATGCGCCGTCCGGGGAAAGAGTGTCTCGCGAGATTTGGATTATTTTTCCAAGGTCTCGCGGAGCCAGGCCCGCGCGTACTTCCAGTTCCGGTAGGCTACAGCACGGGAAAGTCCGAGCATTTCGCCCGCTTCCTCCACGGATAGCCCCCCAAAGAGGTGCAGAGAGGCGATTTTCGAGACGGGCGAATCGTCGGCTTCGAGCCGGCCAAGCGCCTCCTCCAGCGAAAGGATAAGATCGGGATCGTCGGCCATCGTTTCCGGGTGATCGAGCAGTTCCAGGCGGAGGCGGTCGCCGCCCCGCTTGAGCCGCCCGCGCTTGCGGGCGTGTTCCACGAGGATCCGCCGCATGGCTTCCGCCGCCGCCGCGAAAAAGTGGCCGCGGCTCTCAAAGCGCTGTTCGCCCGCCAGGCGCAGATAGGCCTCATGCACGAGTGCGGTGGCTTGAAGCGTCTGCCCGGGTTTCTCCTGGGCCATGTTCCGCGCGGCGAGCCTGCACAGATCGTCATATACAAGCGGCAACAGCTCCGCCGCCGCCTTTGGATCGCCGGACTCGATTTGCTCAAGGATGCGAGTGATTTCGGTCATGCGTTTTTCTTTCAGCCATTCCCATTTATCAGCATCTGTTTATTACCACCCATTCTTACTAGAAAACGCTGGAAAAGTGTCCAGTTTTGTCCAACAGTGTCCAATCCGGCGGCATGCGGCCGCGTCAATGGTAAGGGCGTCAGCTCCGTTGCATCACTTTGTCCCATTCCGCGGCCCAAGCCCGGAATCGATCGGCTCCAGCGGTTTCAATGGCACATCGGCGCTTGGAACCGGCACCTCCGGTACGGCGGACTTGCGCCTGCGGGCGATTTCACCTGCGGCCTGACGAGCGACAACGGCTTGGCTCTCGGCTGCGCAGGAGCAGTCCACGCCGGCGGAATGGTTGCCGGCTCGTCCTTCACCAGCCGCCGCAGAACGGCGAAAAGCACGTCGTAGCGCGTCCGCTCTTCGAGCGTCGGGTCCTTGCCCCACCTGCCGATCTTGTTATTGTCCAAGGACCACGGGCCGCTCATGTGGAGGTCGTTGAACATCGTGCCGAAGCTGACGACCATCACCAGCCCATCGCCATACTTCGCCGTCGCGCAAACGGTCTGCTCGCCGCCCAGCGTAGCGAAGCTTGTTCCGCCGAGCACCTCCCAAGCGTGCTCTACCAGGCTCCTCGGCCACGGCTCCTTGAGGACCAGCACGCCCGACAACGACTCGCCGTAGTCCAGCGAAAGGCCGAAAGGACTCAGAATCTGGTTTGACGTCGATGCGACTTCACTCATGCCCGCGTCAACCACCAGCAGCCGTCCGCCGCGGCGGACGTAGTCGACCAGCTTGCGGCGAAATGCATCGCCGACGGAAACTTGGGGATAGAGCATGACGATGGCATCGCCCTGAAAAAGGGCGTCGTCCTCCGCCCGCACGGTTTGGAAGCCGAGGCGGGGAATCCACTCCTCGAAGAGACCGAAGCCCGCGCCTGTCGGATCGTCTATCTCGTCGGAGTTGGCCAGCGGCACGCGGGAAGTTGTTCGATCGATGACCACCAGCGGCATGCGGCGGCCGGCCACGGGCGACGGCAGGGGCATCTCGCGTGCCGAAAGCGCTGCCGTGGCAACCGTGCCAAGCGTCCAGCCGCAGGCCATCGCCGTCAGCTGCACGAGCCAAAAGGGAAACGGGGACATCTCTGATTCGTGCGAAGCACCCTCCGGGCCGTTCCGGCGAATCAGAGATGTCCCCGTTTCCCCCGCCAACCACAGGCCGTTGCCGATCGCCGCCGCGCCCAGCAGCGTCCACAGCCACCAGACGCCCGTGCTCCCTTGCCGGTTGAGCCATTCGATCAGGTTCAACAAGACGGGAAACTTGCCTGGCTGACCGATGCAGAAGCTGGAGAAGATCGTCGAATCGCCCCAGGCGATGACGCGGCCGTTGCCGGCGTGCGTCGCCCAGGCCTGAATGAACGAGCCGAAGCGCATTTCCGGGACGTGCTCGGCCTTTTGCATGAAATTGCCCCAATTGTAGTTGGCGGGCATGCTCCAGAGGCCGGACGACGCGACGACCGGCCGCCCCCAGCAATAGCCCGGATCGATCGAGCACGAAATCAGAAAGTCGAACGAGGGCACGTGCTGGATCGCGGGATGCGGCGCCATCGGCGCGGCGTAATGCTGTTGGTCCGGCGAGGGCTGCGTGCTGTAAAGTATGTCGTCGCGGAAAGTGAAGCCCCAGTTCCGCGCGATGTCGTTCAGGTGCGCGGACGTTCGAAAGAAGTTCGTATGGTCGCCGATAAGCAGCAAGCCGCCGCCGTTGTTGACGAAATTGACTACCGCCCGGACTTCCTCCGGCGAGTAGCGGCAAAGCCCGGACCGATCACTCAAGCTTGTGCCGGGCGTCTTGATCACCAGCACGTCGCAATCGGCGAGCGTCTTATCGTCGATCGCGTCATTCTCCCGTAGCCGCGACATGTCGAAATACTGGCCGAGATAGTTGTAGGCAACCGTGTACGTGTAGCTGACGCTGTTTTCGTCGACACCGCCGCCAAAATGTTCCGTGTCGTAGGGCCGATCGGAAGGCGACCAGGGCGCGTGCCGCTCGACGAACTTTACGCGGCCGGCCTTCCGCGTGCCGGCCGGCTCCCATTGCAGTCCCACCGCCAGAAGCGCCGCGCCGAAGACGCAGCAGACGGCCGCCGCCAAGTATTTGGCGGAAAAAGGAGCCAGAAGTGAGGAGTCGGGAGTCAAGGGATTCCGACTTTTGACTTCTGACTCCTGACTTGTGCGAGGCACGAACCGCCAAGCTAACAGTACGGGCACAATCAACGTGGCCAGCAGCACCCAGGTCGAAAGGAACTGGTTTGCCACGTGCAGCGGGCCGGCCGGGTCGCTCAATTCAGCGCGATGCAGATAGATTGCAATCAGCAAGACTGCGCGAACCGGCAGCCAGCCGGCGACGATCAGCACAAAGCGGCCGATCTTGCCTGCCCAATTCATCCAATGTTGCCGCGACGGTGCAAATCGTCTCGCATCAATTGTGATCCACGTCAACCCGCCGACGAGGAACAACATCGTGACCGGGTCGAACACCATATCCCACGTAATCGCCAGGCGAATCGGTTGCCGCATCGACTGCATGACCAGCAACGGCCCGTCGCCCGCTGAGTCGATGCCCGCCAGCGAGCACAACGCCGCAAGAAGCTTGACCAGCAGCGCGGGCAGGTTGTGGCAGCGGGCGGTAACGGCCGCATAGATCGTCAGCGCGGCCGCCTGCAGCATGAGCACCGTGCCTCCAATGATTGATCCCGCCGCCACGGAGCGCAGCAGGCGGCCTTTTTGCTCGCGAACCGCTATGAATTCCAACAGCACGCCTGCAAATATCACCAGCGGCGCCAGGCGGTACGGCCACGGCATCCAGCATATCACCGGCAAAAGAAAAAGCAGGATTGCCGCGGAGAGCCCTGGATACTCGTTGGGCGCACCGCAACACGGCTTGCCTAAGACCCGCTCCGCGGGTGCCCCTCTGCCCGATATCAGGCAAATGCCGCCGGCCAGCAGCAACAGTTGGGTTGCGAGACTGGGCAACTCGTAGTAGTCCAAGCCGAAGAGCCACGACGCCGCCAGCAGCGCGATGCCAGTCCAAGGTCGAAGCCAAAGCATATTGCGATTGCCGGATTCTGGCGGGAGTGAATTGCATGAGAGTATATCGCGTGCCCCGCACTGCGAAAAGCGACTGAAGCCAGGTTATCACGGCTCTTTCACCCCCACGAGCGGTGCAAATACGACTTCCAAACTGCCATTGTCCCATTTTCCGCCTGTCGCGATAATGGCCCTCGGACCCACGTTTCAAGGAGGATATAAAGTGATGATCCGCAAGGCGTTTGCTCTTCTTGCCCAAGCTCATGGCGTGCTCGGCCTGGCATTGCTTGGCAGTTTGATTTCCCGGGCCCAAGCGCCGGACGTCCCGCCGCCGCCCGCCGATCCCAATATGGTTGCCCAGGCGCCTATGCAGGCGGCCGAAGACCCGAACGTCGAGGTGCAGACCCGCGGGCCGGTGCATGAAGCGTACGCAGCGCCGGCCTCCGGCGGCGGACAAGCGATGGCTGGGATCGTTGTGCCGCGGCAACCGCCCGCGGCAGTGGACGAAATCCCGCCCGATATGAAGCCCGAAGGCGACAAGGCAGTTTGGATTCCCGGGTATTGGGGATGGGACGAAGAGCGAAAGGACTTTCTTTGGGTCAGCGGCGTGTGGCGCGTTCCACCGCCCGGCTTCCGCTGGATGCCTGGCTATTGGAAAGACAACCAGGGCCAGGGCAACCAATGGATTTCCGGCTACTGGATGCCGGCGCACCTGCAAGAGACGACGTTCATGCCGCAGCCGCCGCAGAGCATCGACAACGGCCCGACCAGCGCCCAGCCCACGCCCAGTCATTTCTGGATTTCCGGCCACTGGATGTGGTACGAAGGCCGCTATGTCTGGCAGCCAGGCTACTGGGCGGCCGCCCAGCCCGACTGGATTTGGGTGCCCGCGACGTACTATTGGTGTCCGAGCGGCTGGGTCTATGTGCCCGGCTACTGGGATTATCCGCTGGCCCGGCGGGGTGTCGTGTTCTCACCCGTCTATTTTGCCGGGCCGGTGCCCTACTACCGGCCGGCGGTTTGCCTCGATGTCGGCGTGTTGAGCTTCTCGCTCTTCTGTCATCCGGCCTATTGCCACTATTATTTTGGCGATTACTACGACGATCACTATGTGGCGATCGGCATCCATCCGTGGTTCTACTTTAATGGGCCGCGACACGGTTACGACCCGATCTTCGGCTACTATCGCTGGTATCACGAAGTGCATCTGGGCGAGCGGGAATGGGGCACTCGGCTGGCGGGCTGGCACGAGTATTACCGCGCTCACCCCGACATGCGCCCGCCACACACGCTGGCGGAGCAGCGGGCGATGATGGCTCACGGTTTGGGGGGGCGTCCCGATGCGCATCAGTTCTACATGCGCGCGACGTGCATCAAGCGGGCGCGGCAGGCGCGATGCGCATGCAAGCGATGTCCGCGGCGCAGCACGCGCAGTTAACGCAAGCCGCTCGGCAGACCAACCAGTTCCAGCAAGAGCGGCAGCAGATGGAGCGGAGCAACGCAACCGGCGGGCGTGGGCCATCGCAGCCGTCGCGCGTAAACCTGGCGAGCAGCATGCCGAGCTACAAGTCGTCCAATCTGCCGGGCGCCTCCGCGGCCAATGTCCGCGCTTCGGCGGCCACGGCCGCTGGGAAAACGGGTGCGGGCACTCCCGGGCGGCCTGCGCAAACCGTTGGTGCGCGGACCCCCGTCAACGGGCGAGCCACGACGAACGGCCGCAATAACAATAAGGAAAAGCAGCAACAGCACAACTGATTGAGCAATTGCGAAACGATTGTCATTGAAGCCCGAAGCACGGTGAGGAAGCGTCCATCAAATCTCGCCGTCGCTTCGGGCCCTCCCGTCCTGGTGGTACAAAAAAATCTCGGCTCAGGCTTTAGTGGGCGGACGGGCCGTCCGGCCAGCTAATCAATTCCTCATAAAACGCTAATAATCCCGCCGAAGGTGCTAAAACGTTCGGTTTCTAGCGTTCTTTTCGAGCGAACGTCCGACGATTCTCTAACGGTCTTTTTTCGCATGGCTATGCGCTGTTGGGGCGGAGGCTACAATGGAAGCCAACTCCTGACAAACGCCCCCGGGAAGCCGGGGCCATCAGGCTTTTGTTAAGGAAAGCTGACCGCTAGGAGGCGAAGTAATGGATTTACGTGCGGGCGACATGGTACTGGTGAACGTGGCGCCGTTTATCGGTTCATTGCGGCGCAACAAGCAATCTGTGACTTGCGAGGTCTTGGAAGTCCGCGGCGACGACATCGAGATTCGCACGCTCGCCCCTTGCCGCGAAGTCTCCATCACGATCGAGCGCTATTGGGTCGATCGCAAGCTGGCGCCGGGCAGCAATCGATTGTCCAAGGAGTTGGCGCTGCCATAGGATGGATCTCCGAGTCCGTCTTCGTTTTTTCTGACGGACTCGGAGGTCCATCTTGCAATCGCGCTTATGGCCGCGGTGCTACGGATGTCTCATCGCCATAAGAATCTGCACCATGCTTAAGACGATCTCCACCAGGATCAGCAGCACGACGTACCATTCCAGCCGCAGGCTGCGGCGGCTTTGCAGCACTTCGAGGACGGTTTGCGCTGTATGCGAGACGAGGTCGAGCTTCCGCTCCAGGGCGAGGTGGCGCTCGCGGATTTCGAACTCGTCTTCCAGCCGCAGGTAGAGCCGCTCCAGATTGGGATGTTCCCAAATGATCTCCGGCTTGTCGATCACTTCGACGCGGCCAACGAGGTTGTGCTCGCTGAGCAGGGCCACGCCGATCTGTTGCAGCAGCTCGCGGCCGGAACTGCCCCCCCCCGCTCCTTGTTGCAGGCCGCGGGCGAACGGCTCGACGAGGTCGAAGCTGCGTCCCGCGCGGGCTTCGTACATCGCCAGCACCGTGCTCTTGCTGAGGATGTCCGCCACGAGTTGGAAGCGTTCGATGGCGTAGTCGGCCAGCGTGAGCACGTTGCCCGTCATGCCCTCGCGGTTCGCCGCGTCAATGCGGATGCCCAGCGATTCCATTTCCGGCACGGGGTAAGGCTGCTGGACCAGCGGTTGCAATTGCCGCAGCAGGTCGGCTTCTTCCAGCGGGGCCACATTGAAGAGCACGATTGCGCCGTAGCGGAAGAGCACGGCGATCCCTGCCGCGCCGGCGGCGATGGCTACGGGATCGTTGGCCAGGCGCTCCGACGTGCTCAACGATCGCAAGTCGATCCGTTCGCCGACGAGGATCGCGTGCGCGGAGAATTCGGTCTTGCCGGACTGGGAGAGCGGGTGCATGAGGACCAGTGTAAACGCCCGGCGCACCCGCGGCAAGCCTTGGACGCGTGGTGCTCTATTCGCTTGCGTCCCGCGCTAGTCCTTCCGCTCCCAGCCGGTTGCAGAAATCGCCGAGCGTTTCGCCGTCCCGACGCTGCCGCTTGAAAGCGGCAAGCACGGGAGCGAGCGCCGCCACGACCAGCTCCAGCGGCACGGCGTCGCGGTAGAGAAAACCGAGCCGGTCGCCCAGCCTCCGGCCGCCGAGATAGATGCCGTAGCGCCGGCCGCGCGGCCGACGATGCCGATATCGGCAGTAAACGTATGCGGACATCCGTTTGTGCAGCCGGTCATCCGCAACGCGAAGACCTCCCGATCGAGTCCAAGCCGTTGGACTTCCTCCTCGAGCTGGCGGAGGACTTCCTGCAGCGCCCGTTCGCTCTCGGTCAAGGCGGGCGGACAAGCGGGCAGCGAGACGCAGGCCAAGGCCCAGCGGCGGACGTTGGAGATTTCGCCCAGGCCCGGCACGCCGCCGTGACGAAGGTGCTCCTCGATGCGCAGCCGGTCTTCCCAATAGATGTCGCCCAGCAGCAGGCTTTGCCCGGGCGTGAGGCAGATTGCCGGGGATTGCCTATCGCAGATTTCGCGCAGCGCGGTCTTCAATCGCGTTTCACTCGTGTCCTGGATCCTTCCGGCGGGCACGTGAAGGCCGTAGAACCAGCGGCCGTCGCCCTGCTCGTGCCAGCCGAGATGATCGTCGATGTCCCAAATGTCGTCGGGCTCCGGCGGCGGGAGCTCATATCCCAGGCGATTCTCGACTTGCCCTTTGAATTCTTCCAGGCCCCGATCGGCGACGAAGTTTTTCAGACGCGAGCGCTTGCGGTCTTGCCGTTGGCCGAAATCTCGGTAGACGGCCACGATCGCCCGCACCACGTCGAGCACCCGGTCGGCCCGCACGTACGCCATGCGCTGGGCGAGGGCGGGGAAGGTCTCTGCGAGCGCCGGAGTTATGCCCATGCCGCCGCCGACGAGAAGATTGTAGCCGATCACGTCGTAGTTGCGGCACACTGCCAGCAGGCCGATGTCCTGGCAATAAACGTCGGCGCAGTTGTCGCCCGGCAGGCCGATGCCGACCTTGAGCTTGCGCGGCAGACAGTTCTTGCCATACAGCGGCGCGCCTTCATCCGCGGTAAAGGGGACAGTCCCGTTTTCGCCGATCGATTCGCGGTTCGACGCTTGTTGCGCGGGAGTGGCCATCCCCTGAGTGCGGCGAAAACTGGGACAGTCCCCCTCCGCCTCATCAAACCAGATTTCCGAATAAGCGGTCGTTTGCGGTGCAAGTGCGGCGGCAATCTGTCCCGCCATCCAATGCATCTGCTCATGCACCGGATCGCCGCGATATGGCGCCGGGCAGCAAACGACGTTGCGATTAACGTCGCCGGCGGCTTCCATCGTTGTCAGGCCGGCCTCGTGGATTCCCCGCAGCACCGCCGGGAGGCTCGACTTGGCGACTCCATGCAATTCTAGATTCTGCCGGCCGGTAATCCGCAACGTGCCGTCGCCGTATTTGTCGGCAAGCTCGATGTGGGCCAGGAACTGCCGGCTAGCGAGCTTTCCGCACGGCACGACAGTGCGGACCATGAACTGGTAGCGCTGCTGCTTCCGCGTCCCGTTTTCGCCCAACCGCGTACCCGCGAGCGGGTGGTGGTCGCGATCGTCCTGCTGGTAGATGCCATGATGCTTCAGCAGTTGGGCGGTTTCCATTGTGAAATGGTCGCTGTCGCCGTCCAACTCGGCGGCGATCGCGTCGCGGGGGTAGTTGCTTTGCTCCTTGACGGCCGCGACCGAATTCGGCGGAGCGTGCAGCGGGTGTTGCGTAGGATCAGACATGACGATGGAGTTGCGGCGCATTTGCGGTGCGCCGGGCAGTCGGCCGTAGTGGCCGCGTTCCTTCGGTCGCGTTGCGGAGGGCCTTGGTCCCAGGGGAGATAAGAGGTCGGTCATCGCGTACCACAGCGCTTCATACAGTTTAGTTCATCAGGGACATGGTGCAAGCGCAACATTGGGCAACATCCCCAGCCGGCGCCTCAAGTTTTGCCTAGATTAACACGCCGCCAACCGAAGGTCGGCGCGCCGTAAACTCCTATTCGGCAAGGGGTTATGAACCGTCACCCAAGTGTCTTTGCGGGGAGGCGCGTCATGCGAGCGGCGCCGCAAGGAAACTTCCTCATCCCCAAGCCGCGCACTGCCGAAATCAAGGAACGGACCACTACATCCCGGAACCGCAATACGCGCCGCAAAGTCCCGCGCAGACTGCCGGGTTTTTGAGTCCTTGACAAGACCGATGCGATGGCGGATGCGTGTATGCCATTTGCCCGGCCCCGATAAAGTCTCTAAGCCACACCAAGAAAGGAAAGTGGGTTATGTACGAGACCTACTTCAACCTTAGCGAGCGGCCGTTCGCCTCGGTGCCGCGAGCAGACCACTACTATCCTGCCGGCGTCATCGATTCAGCACGCAATACGCTCGCGCGCTGCATCGACCGCGGCGAGGGGGTGGGCTTGATCATTGGGCCGTCGGGCACCGGCAAATCTCTCTTGTGCCAAGTACTGGCCGAGGATTTTGAGAAGAAGCTCCAGGTGGCGGTGCTGGCGAGCACGCACCTCGATACACGGCGCACGTGGCTGCAGGCGGCGCTCTACGAATTAGACCGTCCTTACCGCGGCATGGACGAAGGCGAGCTGCGGCTGTCGCTGGTCGATTACCTCACGCTCAATGACGAAACGGCCGACGGCACGTTGCTGCTGGTGGACGAGGCCCATCATCTGCCCATGCGGCTGCTGGACGAAATACGAACCCTGACGAACCTCTCCCGCGCCATGCAGCCGGCCGTGCGGCTGGTGCTGGCCGGCAACCACGTGCTGGAAGAACGGTTCGCCAGTCCGAAGCTGGAGTCTTTCAGCCAGCGGATCGCCGCGCGATGTTATCTTGAAGCATTCCAGAGTGAGGAGACACAAGCTTATATTTGGGCGCGGATTCTCGTTTGTGGCGGCCGGGGTGAAGAGCTTTTTCCGGCAGAATCGTGCCGCATGGTGCATAAAGCGACCGGTGGTGTACCGCGGCTGATCAACCAGGTCTGCGATCACGTGCTGCTGCTGGCATACGCGGCGGGCATCCGCCGGATCGAGCCGCCGCACGTTGAAGAAGCCTGGGCCGATCTGCAGCAACTGCCCACGCCGTGGAATGCCCCGGCGGCCTCTCCAATCGGCAACGGCACGATCGAATTCGGCGGCTTGGACGATGCGGCGGAAGTCCCGCCGATTGCCGGCAGAATCTCGGCCGCGGTGGAAGACGATCGGCACGCGCGTAATGGACTGGCGAATGCGGCTGCCGCGTTCGGCGATGCACAGGTCGGGACGCTCGCTGCGAAAGCAATCGCGGCCGCGCCCGTGGCGGTAGCCGACGAATCGACCGACGAAGATACGGGCGAGCAGCTAGAGCACATCCGGAAACTGTTGGCCGACGTGCAGGCAGAATTCCAGCCGGCCGCCGAGGAGCCGGAGGTTGAGCTGGTCTTCGACGCGCCGCACCCGTTTACCGAGCGGTTTGAGGAAGAAGAGGTGATTGCCGACCGTTATGCGGCTGCCGCCGACCGCTATGCGACTTCCGCGCCCGCGGCGGTAGCGCAGACCGCGGTGTTGAGACCCGAGCCGATGCCGATTGTGGAAGAGGACCGTCCGGCACGAACGCCCGTGCCTCCGCCCAAGAAGGAGTTCAGCCGCCTGTTCGCCGGATTGAGGCGAGGATTGTAAAGCAGCGGCACCCCGAGCACATAGTTGGAACCGTGCCATGAGCCTGATGCTCAACTCGCTGAAACGCATTGAAGCCAGGCGCGCAAGCGTCCGCACTGAGGCGCCGGCGTCGGTCGCGCCAGTACCCGCTGAGGGCCAGGTCGCCGCCGCCGACTCGTTGCGCGAGTACGTCGCTGCCGAGCAGCCGCGCGTCGATTCTTCCGTCCCTTCCGACCTGATTCTGGATTCCTGCCACGAAGACTTTGCCGGGAACGAGATTGCCGCGTGCGCGGACGACATCGCTGTTGCTGCTGCCGTGGCAACCGAAACGATCGACTTGCCGCCGGAATTTTCCGTCGTCGGTGGGCTGGACTTGACTCCGGAGGAGGTGGCGCTGGCGGGCAACGTATCGCTGGAGTCGGCCGTAGATGAGCTTGCCGACCTCCTCGCGGAGGCGCGTTATTTCGATCAGTCCGCGCCGGTCGATCAGCCACCGCCCGCGGAGGAATCGGCGGACTACAGCTCGCTCCGCGAAGTGCTCGACCGCGCTTGCGGTGCCGGCTTCAACCAGCCGGCGGAAATGCCGTCGGCAGTCGTTCACATCGTCGGAGGACCCGAGTACGAAACAGGCTACCCGCTGGGCGCGGTGGAGGTATTTGCCGCGGCCGCGCCGACGCCCGAGTTGGTCCGGGCATCGCTTGAATCGATCAATGCGGCGCTCTCGCAGTCCCCAGCCGGCAGTGCCGGTGCGGACCAGCCTGCGACGGCCGAGGTAGTTCCCGAACCGATGGTCGTCCAACCGCTAGGCTCCGACCCCTATGCCGCGGCAGCCTGGCAAATCTTGCGGCAGCTTCCCCAGCGCAGCCCGCAAGTGCTGCTGTTCACAAGTCCCGGCGACGCACACGGCAAGACTACGACGCTCGCCCGGCTGCTGCCGCACGTGGCGCGGGCCTTTTCCGGCAGCGTGCTTGTGGTCGATGCCAACACGCGCAATCCGGACTTGGCGCGGCGGCTGGAAGTGGGAACAACGTGGCGGCTGACTGACGTTCTCGCCGGGGCCACTCACTGGATGAACGCCGTGCGGCCGACGGCGCTGCCGCGGATCAGCCTGCTGCCGGGCGGCGCCGATCCCGCGGGGCGGCTCGGCGCGGCGGACGCCGGCGGCGAGCGCGTGGCTCGATTGCTCCGCGAGCTTGCGGGGCATTACGACCTGGTGCTCGTCGACGCGACCTCTCTAGCCCACGATGGCGCGGCCCAGCTTGCCGCCGCCTGCGACGCCACGTGTCTCGTCGTGCGATTGGGCATCGCCGATCGCCGCATCGTGCGCGACGCCGTGCGGGTCCTCAATCGGGCCGGCGGGCGCCTGCTGGGCTGCATTGCCGTCGACGCCGGCGGCATGAGATCGCGGTTCTTGAGTCATAGTCAGACAGCGGCTATAATTCAAGCCAGAATAATTTCCGGCCGTTTCCAAGGCGGCCATTCCGAAGGCATGTCCAATGACCACAGCCGCTCTGCCGCCCGCGGATGTTTCCGTTTTCCATGAATGGAAGGATCTTCTGGAAGAGATCTTTCCGCCTCAAGGCCAGTTGAGCGAAGATCTGTATCTGGCCCTCACCGATCACACCAATAGGCTGATCGAGTATACGGACGGCTTCCTGGAAGTCCTACCCATGCCTACGGACAAACATCAACGCATCCTGGCGTTTCTGTACCTCGAGTTTTGGCATTTCATAAAGCCAAGGGGAGGAACGGCGCTCTTCGCGGCACTCCGCCTGCGAATCCGTTCGGGGAAGTTTCGCGAGCCCGACCTTCTGCTCCTTCTTTCAGCGAAGGACGAGCGTCGGCAGAATCGCTTTTGGCTCGGCGCCGACCTGGCCCTGGAAGTTGTCAGCGAAGACAAACCGGAGCGAGACCTTATTGACAAGCGGGGCGATTATGCCGAGGCCCGCGTTCCCGAGTATTGGATTGTCAACCCGCAAAGCGAAACTATTTCGGTCCTTCGGCTTCAGGGGGACATCTACGAGGAGGCCGGTGTTTACCGGCGCGGGCAGTCTGCGGCATCGGTCCTGATGCCGGGGTTTTCCGTTGTCGTTGACGACGTGTTCAACGCGGATTAGCGTTGCAGCATGCTTCTCCCCCTATCGAGTTCCAGCCGGCGCTCTCTTTGCCATTGGGGCATGGCTGGCGGGCGAGTCGATTATATGCACGAGCCCTTTCAGAATAGGGCGATAAGAGTCCACGCGAAAAATCACGTGCTGATTGAACTTTTCGGCCTTGCGGCGCAGCATTAGTGTTGAAGCGCATGTCGACCACAACACAAAAGCTTTACGAACAAACGCTCGTTCTGCGGAGCCAGCTTGGCGATGAACGGGCATTCGAGGAATTGCTGAACGTGTATGGGCCGCGCCTGTACGCCTTCGCAAGGAAGATGATGCAAAGCTCGCCGAGTGCCGTGGAAGACTTGTTGCAGGAAACCTGGTTGGCGATTTACCAGGGCCTCCCCGGATTGCGCGACGCAGCGAGGTTTCGGACGTGGGCCTTTCGGATTGCGCGGGACCGGATTTACCGCGAGTACCGCCGCCGCAAGCCCGCGCAGCCGCTGAGCCAGGAAAGGGCGGACGCGCTGGCTGTTGACGACGAGGCCGACGCGGCAATAGACGCGGAAGAGATCCACCGGGGCCTGCACGCACTCTCGCCCGAACATCGCGAAGTGCTCGTGCTCTGCTTTTTCGAGGAAATGAGTTATCTGGATATCGCCGAGGCGACCGGCGCCAGCTTGGGCACGGTTCGGTCTCGACTCCATTACGCCAAATGCGCGTTGCGACACGCGCTCGAAGGAACCATGCCATGAATACGAACGCCCCGATACCCGCCCCCATGCCTCCGCGCGATCTCGACGCGCTCAACGCCGCGATAATGAACCGCCTCCGGTCCTACCGCTGGATGGGTCGAACGCTCGCGGCCGCCGCGTTAAGCGTTGGAATGTTGTCAATCGTTGCCGGCATCCTGCTTGGCTGGGCAAGCTTCTTCCTGGTGATGCCGATGGAGCGGCTTTTGCTGCAGGATTACCCGAGGGCCTTGGCGGCAACCGGTTCGAAATCGCCTGCCGATGACAACGGCAAATCGAAGCCACCTTTGACGCGCGAAGATCTCGATTTCCGCCACGTGCAAGTGACGGCCGCGCACGGCAAGGTCCTGGTGATCACGGCGGCCGCCATCGTTTTGCTGGGCACGGGGACATTCCTGACCTTGCTTCTGGTATTCGTCAACCGCCGCGTCACGCTCCGGCAGATCAGCGCCGGCTTGGAACAGATTTCCCTCCAGCTCCGCGAGAAGCACGTAGGCAAGCGCGAGTGAGGCGGATCCTCCGGACTGTGATTCCGGACGCATGCCCGTCGATTCACGTTTCCGCGCTCGGTCTTTCCATGCAGAGCCGATCGTCGTGCGGACATGCCAAGGACCGCCCATCCGGCCGATGGCACGCGGTCGCTCCGGATCGGTCTTAAAGTCGTCCAGCAGTTCGTCGCGATCGTGGAACCGCAGTCCCCCTGGTCAGGCACCGCCTTGCAGCTTCCGCTATAATGGGCGCAACTTCGCGGACCTCATTTCCACCAGAAAAACAACCGATGATCATCAGCGGCCTCTCCGGCAACGAGATTTACTGCCTGCACAAGAAAGGCTACGCCCCCGGCCGCATCGTAGTCGGCAACAGCGTCTACTCGCTGGGCGCCATCCGCGGATTGACCAGCGGCATGAAGACCCTCACGGGCGGTGAAATCCACTCTCTTACCGAACTGATTTCCGACGGCCGCCACGCCGCCATCGGACGGCTGGAAAAAGAGGCCACCGACCTGAAGGCCAGCGGCGTCACCGGCGTCAGCTCCGACTTGAAGCGTGTCCGCGGGATGCACGAATTCCTTGCCTTGGGCACGTCGATTCATGCCCGCGAAACGCCGCAGTTCTTCACCACGGCCTGCACCGGACAGGACCTTTATTGCCAGATCGATTCGGGCTACGAGCCGCGGCACTTCGTGATCGGCAACGTCTGCTACGCCTTGGGCGTGGGCCGCGGGTTGATGGGCATGATGCGCACCTTCGCCGGCGGCGAGGTGAAAGAGTATTCCGACATGTACAACCACACTCGCCACCTCGCCCTGCAACGGCTGGAGACCGAGGCGGCACAGCGCGGGGCCAACGCCGTTGTCGATATTACCACTCGCATCCTCCCGTTTGGACCCGGCGTCCGCGAGATGCTCATGGTGGGCACCGCCTCGTTCAATCCGGCCCTTGGGCAGTCGGCAAGGCCGGTCACTTCCGAGTTGACGGGCGAAGAGCTGTGGAACCTCACGAACATGGGCTACCAGCCGATCCGACTGATGCTTGGCTCATCAGTTTACGCGCTGGGCGTCGGCGGCGGGATTTCCACGTTCTTCAAGTCGTTCGCCCGCGGCGAGGTCACCGCCATGACGCGGCTGATCTACGCCGCCCGTGAAAATGCCTTGGAGCACATCCACCGCGAGGCGAGCGAATTGCAAGCCGACGGCATCATCGGCGTGAAGATTTTCATCTATGAGGTAGGCGGCGGCATGGTAGAGGTGATGGCCATCGGCACGGCGATCAAGCGGTCAAACGCCGTGAAGACGCAGTCCGAGCAACTGCTGCCGCAGGCGATCATCCGCGACCGCGACACCTATTTCGACCAGACCCACACCGGCGCCAGCAACCTGGGCCGCGAGACGGCCGGCGCCGCAACGAGCGTGGCCTCGACGGCGCTGGAGATCGCGGGGAAGTTCGGGGGATAAAGCGATTACATGCCTGTAGCCAAACCTATCGTCGGCGACTGGTACGACCACCCGCAGTTTTACGACATTTCTCTCTGCGACGAGACGCCGCTGGAAGCCGCGTTCATCGAGGCGGCTAGCCGCAAATACTGCGCGTTTCCCGTCCGCCGCCTGCTGGAGCCGGCCTGCGGTTCCGGACGGCTGTTGACGGAAATGGCCGCCCGCGGTTACGAGATGACTGGCATCGACCTGAACGAAAAGGCGCTGGCCTATCTCCGCAAGCGGATGGCGCGGCGGAAGCTGGCGGCCGAGATCTACGGGGCCGACATGGCTGATTTCCAACTTCTTCGCCCGGTCGATACAGCCTTCTGCTTGCTCAACAGTTTCAGACACTTATTGACGGAAGAAGCCGCGCGGCGGCATTTGGAGTGCGTCGCGGCGAGTCTTCGGCCCGGCGGGATTTATTTGTTGGGCCTGCACCTCCTTCCGCCCGACGCGGATTACTCCGCTATCGAGCGGTGGCGAACGCGGCAGGGCCGGACGCAGGTGAGCACCGATCTCCGCGTGATCGCCACGGACATCCGGCGGCGAATCGAGACGTTGCAGGTCTCGCTCCGAGTCCGCCGCGGCGAAAATCAGTGGCGGTTCCGCGGCCGATTCGACTTGCGGCTTTACAATGCCGACCAAATCCGCTGCCTGTTAGGCAGCGTGCCGGCGTTTGTGCTTTGCGACGTATACGACTTCTGGTACGAGATCGACCATCCGCTGGAGTTGAACGACCATATTTCGGACACGGTGTTTGTCTTGAAGAGGAGAAATCTGTCCCCGTGTTCCGCGTCCTGACGCCTCACCTCCGCGTCGCCTCCGTGCTCGACCTAACGCCGCAGCGGCTGCACGGCATGGGGCTGCAAAACCTGCTGCTGGACGCCGATGGCACGCTGAAGCGATATTCCAGCGAGGAGTGTGCGCCGGGCGTTGGCGATTGGCTCGCCGCGCTGCGCCAGGCTGGATTCGCGCTCTGCCTCGTGTCCAACGGGCTCGGCCAACGGATCGGCCGGTTCGCGGAGGTCGTCGGACTGCCGTTTGTGGCCAAGGCTATGAAGCCGTTGCCGGCAGGCTGCCGCCGGGCGATGCGTAAAATGGATTTCAAGCCGGATGCTACCGCCATCGTGGGGGATCAGCTATTTGCCGACATCATTGCCGGCCGTTTGGCCGGGCTAGCGACCATCCTCGTCGAGCCGATCCATCCGGAGGAAGAGCCTTGGTTCACACGGCTGAAAAGGCCGGCCGAACGCTGGCTGCTGGGCAAGTAGGTCCTTTCTGCCGGAATGGACCAATTCGCACAATGTCAGGGAAAGGCCTGACGTTATCGAGAGTTTCGGCCGCATTTGTCCCTCTCGGCAAGACGGACCTACCGGCGCTTGACTTTTCCCCCGCTGTACGGTCGAATATAGTTAAAGGGCAGTCGTGGGCCGGACTACGGGGCAAGACCCTTTAGAGTCTCTATCCGAATCGACGGCAATGGCACGCCTGAGCCGCCGTTGGCATCGGTTCTGCTAGGGACATTTTAACCCCTCGCTCACAAGGAGGCTTAAGATGAACCTTCGGTCCGAGTCCGCACGCCATGCGTCTTGCCCGCGACACACTCGCGGCTACACGCTCGTCGAAATCCTCGTCGCTCTGACGTTGACCCTGATCCTCATGACGGCCGTCGTGAAAGTTTTCGGCGACGTGGGGCCGAGCATCAGCAACGCCCGCAAAGCATTGGAGCAGTTCGACCGCCTCCGCACGGCGGGCCAGCAACTCGGCCAGGACCTCAACAACATTACAGCCCGGCTGGACGGACGCGCCGGCCGGCCGGAGGAAGCGCTGGGGTACTTTGAGTTGATTGAGGGGAGCTATCTGTTTCTCAGTCCGCAGACTCCCAAAAACCCCGTGAATCCTCCTGGAGCGACCGGGAACTACCCGTACTATGCGATCAACGTGATCAACCCCACGTCCAACACTCCAACCTACCAGAAGGACTATAGCGTGGGCGAGCGCGGCGACGTCCTTATGTTCACCGCGCGGAACGCCGCGCGGCCTTACGTGGGGCGCTACAACCCGACCGGCGGCGCGGCGTCGGCCTCCACAGTACAGTCGGACGTAGCCGAAATAGCCTGGTATTTGCGCGGCAATCGTTTGCACAGACGCGTTTTGCTGGTCGTCCCTGGCGCTGCGCAGGCGTTAGCATACTATCCTGCGCCCAATCGCAACAATACTAGTAGTACTTACTACAACGATAACGATGTTTCCGCGCGGCTCGTTACGGTTAACGGTAGGAGCCACTTCGTGCCCAACAGCCTTGCCGATCTCACCAAGCGCGAGAACCGCTTTGCCCACGATGCGCGACAGTTTCCTTTTGACGTCCGCGGTTGGGGGGCACTCAGCCTTCCTACGCTGGCTGAGTGCTCGTCGCCGAGTTATATGAACGCCAATTGGACGACCGGCTCAACGCCCGCGCCCAGTAGCGGAACACTGCTCGCGGGCAATCCGAAGGGCGAGGTCGACATGTGGGACAACTCGCAGAACGGCGCTTACTCGGTAGCGAAGATCATTCCAGACCAATCGCTGAATAATAGCCCGAACCCAGACGGTCTGCGCGTTTCCGACGACGTCGTGTTGACCAACGTCATTGGTTTCGACGTCAAGGTTTGGGATCCCGGCGTCCCAACCTATAGCTACAGTAACGGCGCGACGGTCAGTGGCGGCACCGGCGCCTATGTCGACTTCGGCGCCTCGTATACCTCAGGCGGCACGCCGAACGGAGCAGGTTCACCCGTCACACTCGTGGCGAATCAACCCCATACCTATGTGCCGGCTGCCGGATCGACATACCCGCGTTTTGTTGACATGTCCAACTTAGGCTACTACGGGAGCTACTATGGATGTCAGAGCGGGATATTCGAGTCGGGGCTGGCCTCTAGCAGCGGCACCCCGCAGTGCGTTTACGATTCGGGCTGCTTCAGCTATTCCAACGAGTTAGGCAACAGTCAGGCCACTAACGGCCTGGACGATAGCCAACCCAACACGCCTGGATATGGCATTGTGGACGACCTTAGCGAATACATCCTGACGTCCAGTTCGTTCGGTTCGTTGCAGAACTACGCGCCGGGCATACCGCCCTACCCGGTTCCGCTGCGCGGCATCCAGGTCAAAATCCGCTGTTTCGAGCCGGACAGCAAGCAGGTCCGCGAGATTACCATCGAGCACGACTTCCTGCCGAAATGAGGGCGTGCAATGCAGAGCCCGTTTCCCGGCATGGACCCGTACCTTGAAAAGCATTGGCGCGAGGTGCATCATCGGCTAATAACTTATATAGGCGATTTTCTTCAGGCGGAACTTCCCTCTTCTCTCAGAGCCGTACTTGAAGAGCGGGTGGTATTGGAACAACCAGCCGGGGATTTCCGTTCGGCGTATCCCGACGTATATGTTCTCGAACATCGTCAATTGCCCGATGCATCGCAAGAAGGAGAAACAAAGGCAACCGTAGCGCTCGAAGAGGAACCTTTGTTGGTGTTCCCGCAAATCGAATCGCCCACCGAAGGTTACATCGAGATAGTCGATTCGTCGTCCGGCGAGCGCGTCGTTACAGTGATCGAAATTCTCAGTCCAACGAACAAGTCGCCTGGGCGGGATCGCAGTCGCTATCTCCGCAAACAGCGGGCAGCCAAGCGCGCCGGCGGGAACCTCGTGGAAATCGATCTGACGCGCGCCGGACGCCGCACAATGGCCATCGCCGAAGCAACCGTGCCGGAGCCTTACCGCACCATCTACCGGATTTGCGCTCGCGCGCCGGAAAGCCGGGGCGATTTGAATTGTACCGCGTTCCGCTGTTGCGAAAACTGCCGGCTATTCGAGTACCCCTTCGACCCGCCGACTCCGACATTCGTCTCGATCTGCAACCTTTCGTGGACCGGTGTTACGCAATGGGACGGTACGACTTCGATTACCGCGCGGAGCCCGAGCCGCCTCTAAAGAGCAACGATGCCAAGCTGGTCGACGAATGGCTGCGGGGCAAAGGGCTGCGGTAGGAGTTTCTAATTGCCGCGCGGGGGGTTAGCCAAGATTGCGGGGACGCTTTACAATTCTCTTGGCGCCGCGTTTCCTCGCAGCCGCTCCCCATCGCGCATGGAGGTCCTTCGATGTCACAATCCTTCGCCCATCTTCATTGCCACAGCCATTACAGCCTGCTGGACGGCGCGGGCAAAATCTCCGGGCTCTTGAAGCGGACCAAAGATTTGGGCATGAACGCCCTGGCCCTGACCGATCACGGCAACCTGCACGGCGCGCTGGAGTTCTACAAGGCGGCGAAGGACGCGGGCGTCAACCCAATTCTCGGCATCGAGGCCTATATCGCACCAGGCAGCCGCCACCACAAGCAAGACGCCAGCGGCTCGAAGGAGGCGAGCTACCACATTACGCTCCTCGCCAAAGACCGCACTGGATTTCAGAACTTGCTGAAGCTTTCCTCGAAGGCCTTTCTGGAAGGTTTTTACTTCCGCCCGCGGATCGACAAGGAAATCCTGGAGCAATTCAGCGAGGGCCTCATCTGCCTCAGCGGCTGCGTCTCCAGCGAGCTTAGCCGCGGGCTGCTGGCGGGCGGAGCGGCGGGCATGGAAAAGGCCCGCGAAACGGCCGCCTGGTATCAACGCGTCTTCGGCGACCGCTACTTCATTGAAATCCAGTACAACGGCGTCGAGCAGCAGAAGATCGCCATGGAAGGCGCGATCGACCTGGCCAATCGCATGGGCCTGCCGCTGGTCGCTACCAGCGACGTGCATTACGTCCTCCGCGAAGACGCCGAGGCCCAAGACATCCTCCTTTGCGTAAATACTGGCAAGTTCCGCACCGACACCAACCGCATGAGGATGGAGACCAACGAGTTCTACCTCCGCAGTCCGGAGGAGATGTACGGCGTCTTTACGGGCTACGAGTCGGCGGTTAAACGCTCACAGGAAATCGCGGACAGCATCCATATCGACCTCGAGCTGGGCAAGCGGCACTTCCCCGTCTACAATCCGCCCGACGAAAAGACTTCCGAGGATTTCCTTTGCGAGCTGGTTTTGACGGGGCTGAAGGAACGATACGCCGGGAATCCGGAGTGCGTGGTCGATGGCCGGCTTTCCGACGACGTAATGGCCCGCCTCGAGCGCGAGCTGGACGTGATCAACAAGCTCGGTTTCGCCAACTACTTCCTGATCGTGTGGGACTTCGTTCGCTTCGCCCGGCAGCAGGACATTCCAGCCACCGCCCGCGGATCGGGAGTTGGCTCGCTGGTGGCCTACGCGCTTTATTTGAGCCACGTTTGCCCGTTGAAATACGACTTGCTCTTCGAGCGGTTTCTCGATGAAAGCCGTCGCGAGGCGCCCGATATCGACATCGACTTCTGCCAGCAGCGCCGCGGCGAGGTAATCCAATACGTCAAGGAGAAGTACGGCAAGGATAGCGTCGCGCAGATCGGCACCTTCGGCACCATGGCGGCCAAGGCGGCGATTCGCGACGTCGGCCGGGCGCTGGGACTGCCGATTCCGCGCGTCGATGCCGTCGTGGCGATGGTGCCCGACGAGCTTAAGATCACGATCAAGTCGGCGTTGGAAAAGAGCGATGACCTGAAGAAAGTCTTCGACAACGACGCGGAGATCCGCGAGCTCTTGACGCTGGCAATGAAGATCGAGGGCTTGGCGCGAAACGTCGGCACGCACGCCGCGGGCGTGGTGATCGGCGACCGGCCGCTGACCGAGTACGTCCCCTTGCAGCGCGTGAAGGACAAGGAAGAAATCATCACCCAATGGTCGATGGGAGACGTGGAAAGAGCCGGCCTCTTGAAGATGGACTTCCTCGGCCTGCGGAACCTGACCATTCTTTCCAAGGTGATCGCGCTGATTGAGCAAACGACGGGCGAGAAGGTCGATCCCTATGCCTTCCCGCTGGACGACACGGAGACTTTCGCGCTGTTGTGCCGCGGCGAGACGAAGGGCGTGTTTCAATTGGAAAGCGGCGGCATCCGCGACCTTTTGCAGAGGATGAAACCCGACCACTTCCGCGACATCATCGCCACCAACGCCCTCTACCGGCCCGGCCCGCTGGAGGGCGGCATGGTCGAAGACTACATCCAGGTGAAGCACGGCCGCAAACAGCCCGTCTACGAGCATGAGGTGATGAAAGAGGTCCTGGAAGAGACCCACGGCGTGATGGTCTACCAGGAGCAGGTGATGCGGATTCTCAATCGGCTGGGCGGCATCGCGCTGGCCAACGCCTACAGTTGCATCAAGGCGATCAGCAAGAAGAAGCTCGACTCCATCGCCAAGTTCCGCGAGGAATTCATCGAGGGCGCGTCCAAGAACGGCATGGCCAAGAAGAAGGCCGACGAGGTCTTCGGCCTGATCGAGAAGTTCGCGGGTTACGGGTTCAACAAGAGCCATTCGACGGCATACGCCCTCATTGCTTACATGACCGCCTACCTCAAGGCCCATTACAAAGTCGAGTTCATGGCGGCGTTGCTCTCCAGCGACATTCCGGGGCGTAATTTCAAGAAAAAAGACTCGCTCGTGGAACACATCGAGGACAGTCAGCGGATGGACATCGAAGTCCAGCCGCCGGACGTTAACCGCTCGGACGTCGAGTTCGCCGTGTCCGAGGACATGGTCTTCTATGCCCTTTCTGCCATTAAGGGCTGCGGTGGCAGCGCGGCAGCGGCGATCGTCAAGGGCCGCAAGACAGGCGGACCCTATCGAAGCCTGTTCGACTTTTGCCAGCGGTTGGATCCGGGCCAGGTTAACCGCACGGCGATCGAATCGCTGGTCAAGGCCGGGGCGTTTGATTCGTTGGGCGCGCGGCGCTCGCAGTGGTTCGCCGCCATCGACCGCGCCTTGCAAGGCGGCGCCTCGGCCGCTGCCGACCGCCGCAGCGGACAAAAAGGGCTTTTCGGCGGCGACGAGGACGACACGCCGGAAACGGTGGCCAAGGACCTGCCCGATCTGCCCGAATGGGAGCAGAAGGACCGCTTGGCCAAAGAAAAGGAAGTGCTTGGCTTCTATCTCACGAGCCATCCGCTAGCCGAGCACGCGATGAAGCTCATGGCTTACTGCACGCACACAACGGTCGAGGCAGCGGCGCTGAAGCATCGCGAGAAAGTCATGCTCGGGGGCATGATCGCCTCGATCAAGCACTCGCATACGAAGAACCCCAAGCCCGGCGCGCCCAGCCGTTACGTGATGTTCGACCTGGAAGACACCGAGGGCATCATGCGCACGATTTGCTGGCCGGAGCAGTTTGCCCAGTTCGGTCATTTGATCCAGTCCGACGCGATTTGCGTGTTCGGCGGTTCGATCGACAAGCGGCCCGGCAGCGAAGAGGCCAATTTCATCGTCGACGAAGTCATCCCCTTTGCCGAGTTGGAGACCCGCTACACCCGCGGCATTCGCATTCGCGTGATGGAAGATGCGCACGGATTGAAAAAGCTGGAAATGCTCCACGAAATCCTCCGCGGCTACCGCGGCGACGTGCCCTTCGAGTTGTCGCTAGCATTGGCCGACGGGCGAAAGGTCGCTTGTCGCTGCGACAATTTCCGCATCGCCAACAATTCCGAAATGCGCAGCCGCGTCGAGGAATTGCTAGGGGCGGAGAATATCCGCTTGATGACGGGGCGGGCTGGCGGAGGGAACGGGCGGGGACGGGGTTGAATTTGGCGCCGCAATGGTTCATGTTATTGAAAGCATGTCGCGGCTTAAGCCGATGCTTCTGGTGGAGCGGGCTATCGCGCTGGTTTCAGTTCCATGGTCACCTTGGCCATTGAAGTCGCGGGAAGTGCTTGCGACATTGGAGGCAACAGCAGCGGTTTGGTCCTGCGGTCGTTCCATCGATTTCTATGATCTTTGGCCCGAACGGGAGGCGTCCTTGAATCGCTGGTATGAAGACCTTTGCCGGATTTCGTCTCCCTCATTTGAGCTGCACGGGCTCGGGTACGGTCCGTTTTGGTGGCTGATCAAGGGGCACGTGCGCGACTCTATTGCCAGTCCGTACAAATACTCGATCGAAGAACTTCAGCGGCGCACAGCCACGCTTTTTTGCGGTACTTAACATGCTTCCGGCCGTTAAGTCGCGCGAAGCACTCGACGAAAGCAGTCCGGGTGGTTAATATCTATATCGGGTCGCGTTCCTCGTGAATACTGTCGGAAACGTTGAAAGGGAAGAATTGTCACCCGAGATGCAGCAACAGGTGCGCAAGATTTGTCCTCGCTTGCCCATCGCCTTGGCATGGACCGTGATATTGGTTGTCGACGCGCTCGCGCGCCGCAAGTCCCGACTTCAACCAAGACATTCGCCCGATCCTCTCGCGCTACTGCTATAAATGCCACGGTCCGGACGACGAGGTCCGCAAGGCCGGCATGAGGTTGGACCTGCCGGCGTCGGCGACGAAAGAGACCGCTTCCGGCAGCATCCCCATCGTGCCGGGCAAGCCGGACGAGAGCGAGTTGATCGCGCGGATTAACGCAAAGGACTCTTCGGAGCGGATGCCGCCGCAATCCACAAACCTCGCGCTCTCGCAGCAGCAAAAGGACCTGCTCCGCCGTTGGATCGCCGCCGGAGCCGAGTATCGCCCGCACTGGTCGTTCGTGGCGCCGAAGTCGCCGCCGCTGCCGGCCGTCGAACTTTCCGGCTGGGCACGGAACCCGATTGATCGCTTCGCGCTGGCCAAGATGGAGGCAAACGGGCTGGCCCCGTCGCCGGAAGCCGATCATTACACGCTCTTGCGGCGCGCGGCGCTGGACCTCACCGGCGTGCAGCCCACTCCAGCCGAGGTCGATGCCGTGCTGGCAGAGGCAAGGGACGACCGCAACGGCGACGACGCGTCGGCATGGAACCGCGCCTACGAACGTTACGTCGACCGCCTGCTGGCCTCGCCGCAATATGGCGAGCGCTGGGCACGCCGCTGGCTTGACCTGGCCCGCTACAGCGACAGCAACGGGTACGAAAAGGACCGCAGGCGATCGATCTGGCCCTATCGTGATTGGGTCATTCGGGCAATTAATGAGGATATGCCGTTCGACCAGTTCACCATCGAGCAGATCGCGGGCGACATGCTGCCCGGCGCGACGCTTTCGCAGCGCGTGGCCACCGGCTTTCACCGCAATACGATGCTCAATGAGGAAGGCGGCATCGATCCGCTGGAGTACCGCTTCTATGCGACGGTCGATCGCGTGGCGACCACGAGCACGACCTGGCTCGGCCTGACGATGATGTGCGCCCAGTGCCACACGCACAAGTTCGATCCCATTACGCATCGCGAATACTATCAGTTCATGGCGCTTTTGAACAACGCCAACGAGCCGAGCTTGGACCTGCCAACGCCCGAGATCGCGGCCGAACGGGCCCGGCGACAGAAAAGGATCGACAAGCTCCTTGCCGATCTGCCGGCGAAGTATCCCAAGGTAGCAGGCACGCTCCGCGTGCCGTCCGCTTCTACGGCGAAGACGAAGTCTAGCGGCATTGCATCGCATCCGGCGGGCGGAACGCCGACGCGCTCCGCGGGTGCCCCGGCGCCTGCTACTCCCACATCGGCGTCGGCGGACGGCACGAAGAGCGCGCCTGCTACGTTGTCCGCCGCCTTCGCCAAGTGGCTCGACGACTCGCGGAAGCACGTCGGGCACTGGACGGTCCTTCGCCCGGTGGAAGCTCGCTCGGACGTGCCCCTCTTGACGGTTCAGCAGGACGATTCGGTTTTTGTCAGCGGCAACCAAACCAAGTCCGACACCTATCAATTGAAGTTCAACACGACTCTCCGCGGCGTGACCGCCATTCGCCTCGAGGTTCTGCCCGACGACCGCCTGCCGGCCCACGGACCCGGCCGGGTTTTCTACGAGGGCTTGCCCGGCAATTTCGCGTTGGCGGATTTCTCGGTCCATCGCGGAGGCAAGAAACTGCTCATCGCCCGCGCGTCCGCCTCGTACAGCGCCGGCCAGAACACGATCGACAAGGCGTTCGACAAGGACTTGCAATCCTTCTGGGAGGTCGGCGGCGGCCAGGGCCGGCGGCACGTTGCGGTGTTCATCTTGCAAGAGCCGCTGTCGCCGGGCGACTTCGACCTCGAAATGCTTCTCGCAAACTACTATGCTAGCGGGCTGGGCCGCTTTCGCATCGCGGTGACGACCGACCCCGATCCCGAGGCCCGCGAGCGGCCCAAGGAAATCGAGCGGCTGCTGACTGTGGCCGACGCCGCGCTCACCGCCGCGGATTGCAAGCGGCTCCAGACGCAGTTCCTGATGGAGGCCCCGGAGATGGCCTCGGCCCGCCGCGAGCTGGACGCACTGCTCCACTCCGAACCACCGTACCCGACGACGCTGGTCATGCAGGAACGCCCGCCGCAGAACCCGCGGCCGACGTTCGTCCACCATCGCGGCGAGTGGCTCAAGGCCGAGCAGCGCGTCGAGCCGGGCGTGCCCTCGTTCCTGCCGGATTTGCCCGCCGGCGCCCATCGCAACCGCCTGGCGCTGGCCCGCTGGCTCGTCTCTCGTGATAATCCGCTTACTGCCCGCGTGACGGTCAATCGCCAATGGGCGGCCATCTTCGGCGCGGGCATTGTCCGCACGACGGGCGACTTCGGCTCGCAAGGCAACCCGCCGAGCCACCCCGAACTTTTGGACTGGCTCGCGGTCCGCTTCATGGACGACGGCTGGTCGATCAAGCGGCTCACGCGGATGATTGTCACCAGCGCCACGTACCGGCAGTCGTCGCGGGTCACGCCGCAACTGCTGGAGAAGGATTCCGAAAATCGCTTGCTGGCCCGCGGGCCGCGCGTCCGCCTCGACGCCGAGTTGATCCGCGACGACGTATTGCAAGCGGCGGGGCTGCTCTCCGCCAAGATGTACGGCCCGAGCGTCTTTCCGCCTCAGCCGCCCTCGATAACTACCGAAGGCGCCTATGCGGCCTTGAACTGGGTGGTGAGCAAGGGCGAGGACCGCTATCGCCGCAGCCTCTACACGTTCTCTCGTCGGACCAGCCCGTTTGCCGCGTACGTGACCTTTGACGCTCCCAGCGGCGAGGTCTGCTGCCCCCGCCGCGACCTTTCCAACACGCCTTTGCAGGCGTTGACGCTAATGAACAGCGAGTTGTTCGTCGAGCCGGCCGAGGCCGCCGGGCGGCGGCTGGCGGCCGATAAGCGCCCCGTCCAACAGCGCGTCGAAGACCTGTTCCGCCGGACCTTGGTACGGCCGCCATCCACGGAAGAGGTTGCCGCGCTGACGCGGTTCTATCAACGGCAGTTGGACCGCGCCAAGTCGGGCAAGCTGGCCGCGAAACCGCTTGCCGGCAAGGATTCCGGCAGCCCCGCCGAGATTGCGGCCCGGGCGGCCTGGACGCTCACCGCACGCGCGGTTTACAATTTAGATGAAATGGTAACCAAGGAGTGATCTTCCGTGTCACACGATTGCATCGCATGTACGAGCGTCTCCCGCCGCCACTTCCTGCACGAGTGCGGCTACGGGCTGGGCAAGATGGCCTTGGCCGGCCTCTTGACCGGCGCGCTGGATCGCCCCGCGTCGGCCGCCGCGGCGATCGCGAATCCCCTGGCCCCCAAAAAGCCGCACTTTCCGCCCAAGGCCAAGGCGGTTATCCATCTTTTCATGTCTGGCGCCGAGCCAGTTGGAAATGTTTGACTGCAAGCCGGCGCTGGCCAAGATGGAAGGCAAGCCTTTGCCGCCTTCGGTAATCGGCGGGCAGCGCTACGCCTTCATCCGATCCGACGCGGCCGTGCTCGGGCCGCGCTTCAAGTTCGCCCGGCACGGCAAGTGTGGGGCCGAACTTTCCGAGACGCTGCCGCACCTGGCCAAAGTGGTCGACGACGTGTGCTTCATCAAGAGCTGCAGCACGGACCAGTTCAACCACGCCCCCGCGCAGATCTTCTTCAATTCGGGCTTCGCGCAGCCGGGTAGGCCCTGCATGGGATCCTGGGCGCTCTACGGCCTGGGCGCGGAGGCGAAGGACTTGCCCGCCTTCATCGTGATGAGCACCGGCTCGGGCGTCAGCGGCGGCTCGGCCAACTGGTCCAGCGGCTTCATGCCCACGATCTACGCCGGCGTGCGGCTGCGGAACAGCGGTTCGCCGATTCTTGACGTCGCCAGTCCCGCCGGCTGCGATGCGGAAGTCCAGCGCGATACGCTCCAGCTTGTCACCGATCTTGACCGCCAGCGGCTGGCGGCGATCGGCGATCCCGAGATCGCCACGCGGATCAGCTCCTACGAAATGGCCTTGCGGCTGCAAACGTCGGCTCCCGAGTTGACGGACCTTCGCAGCGAGAGCAAGGCTACGTTGGAGCTCTACGGCTGCGACCCCGACAAGCCGTCGTTCGCGCGGGCGTGCCTCTTGGCGCGGCGGATGGTCGAGCGGGGCGTCCGCTTCATCAACATCTACCACGAAGGCTGGGACGCCCACAGTGACGTCACCGGCAACGTCCGCAACAACTGCAAGGCGACCGACCAGGGCTCCGCGGCCCTGGTGCAGGACCTCAAGCAGCGCGGCATGTTGGACAGCACGCTGGTGATCTGGGGCGGCGAATTCGGCCGCACGCCAATGGTTGAAAACAACGTCTCGCTGGGCCGCGCGCTGGGCCGCGACCACCATCCGCAGGCCTTCACGATCTGGATGGCCGGCGGCGGCATGAAGCGCGGGATATCCTACGGCGCCACCGACGACTTGGGCTTCCACGTCGTCGAGAACCCGGTCCACGTCCACGACATCCAGGCCACGGTCCTGCATCTCTTGGGCTTCAACCACGAGAAGCTCACCTACCATTACGCCGGCCGCGACTTCCGCTTGACGGATGTGTCGGGGAAGGTGGTAAAGGACCTCTTGGCGTAATCGGAAGGCGTACCGGGCGGAATGGCGGAGGGAAAGAGTGTAAAAGGGGGCAGTTGCGATCCGTTCCGCGTGCAGTCCAGAGTATAATTGGATTGACAGGCAGGAGCGAACCGCGATGACAAGCTTATCAATCGAAGAGGCACAAATCAATCTGCGTGACCTGGTCCACCGCCTAACTCCCGGCGATGAAGTGGACGATCGGCCCGTAGCACGATTGCTCCCGGCGGAGTCAAAGCCGCAACAATCGCCACGGCAGCTCGGCACAATGCGGGGAACCGTTCTGTACATGGCAAAGGATTTTGACGCGCCGCTTGAGGATTTCAAGGAGTACATGGAATGAGGCTGCTCGTCGATGCCCACGCTTTAATTTGGGCTGTCGACGACCCGTCGCGGCTTGCTCCGGGCGCCGCGGCAGCGCCTGCGCGATCCGGCCAACGAGTTGCTCTAATACGCGCGATACACCCCTGGCATGGGGATCGGATAGTTCCCGTCGGCGTCCTTTTGCACCGGGGCGGGGGCGTCCCAGGCGAGCGTCTTGGGAAACTCCGACGTGCCGCGGGACACGAGGTCGTCCCACTTCACGACCTGGCCGGAATAGGTCGCCGTGCGGCCCAGCACCGCGGTCATGCTGCTGGTGGCGCCGTACCATCCTTCGCAATACTTCTCGTTGTTCTTGATGGCGTTGATCAGGTCGTAATGCTCCTGGGTGTACGGATCGGCGAAGTGGATGGCGGTAGGATTCTGCCTCCGCACGCCGCGCCGCCGCGGGGCCCCGGCAAGGTTCGCCGATCCCTGCGTGCCGGTGGCGTGCTCCGAGACGTTCTCCCAGGTGTTGGCCATGTGGCGGCACTGGCTGTAGAGCTTCGTGCCGTCCTTGTAGGTGAACTCGATAAAGTGATGGTCGAAGATTTGGCCCGTGCCCTTGTTGTCGCCCAGGTAACGGGCCGTGCATCCGCCCTGGCCGTTGGCCTCGACGGGATGGTCGTCCATCACCCAGTTGCAGACGTCGAGATTGTGCACGTGCTGCTCGCAGATGTTGTCGCCGCCGGCCCAGCAGAAGTGATACCAGTTGTTGACTTGATACTGCATCTCGGTCATGCCCGGCTCGCGAGCGCGGTTCCAGATTCCGCCGCCGTTCCAATAGGCCTGCAAGAGCACGAGCTTGCCCAGCGCCCCCTCCCGCACGCGGGCGATGCTCTCGAGGTAATTCGCCTGGTGCCGCCGCTGCAGGCCAACGCCGACCTTCAGTCCCTTTTCTTCCGCCAGCTTGTTCGTTTCCATGAGCACCTTGAAGCCGGGCGCGTCGACGCAGCAGGGCTTCTCCATGAAAACGTGCTTGCCCGCCTCGATCGCCGCGCTGTAGATCAACGGCCGGAAGCCGGGCGGCGTGGCGGTAACGATCATGTCGATGCCGCAGTGGATCGCCTTCAGGTAGGCATCCAGGCCGACGAAGACCCGGTCCTCGGGAATATCGACGCGCTCGGGCTGCTCGCGGCGAAGGGCCCGCGCCTCGTTGGCCGCCTTGTGCGGAAAGGCATCCGCCACGGCCACGACGTGGATCGACGGATCGGCCTCCATGCAGTTGCGGATCGCGCCGCTGCCCCGTCCGCCGCAGCCGATCAGCGCCACCTTGATCTTGTCGCTGCCCGCGGCGTGGGCGGTGCGGGCGATGCCCAGGGTAGTGACGGCCGCGCCGGCAACGGCGGCGGTCTTGAGGAAATCGCGGCGGGTGGACTCGTTCTGGCTCATGAGGATGCTCCTTGGAGAAAGGGCGGGTAGGGGGTAATGTCGTGCAGTCTAACGCGCCCATGGCGCGCCGTCAAACTCCGCAGCGGAATTGCCGGCCCGTGGGAGAAAGTGTACCATTGCGGGGATAAGGCGCTTCCATCCGTTCTCCCAACCGCGGCTTTGTCATGGAACCTCGATCGCAATCCACCCGGCGGCATGCATTTGCCCGATTCGCATTCTTGCTGTTGGCGCCGGTCCTCGCGCTTTCAGGGGCGGTCTGCCCGGTCCGCGGCGACTCGCCGGAAGCCCCCGGTTCCTACATGGGCCGCCAGATCGCCACGACAATGCACTACTCGGGCGCGGCGTGGCTGACGCGCGAGTCGCGGCAACGCGAAGAAGACTGCAAGCGGATGCTGCAAGAGCTGCACGTCAAGCCGGGCCAGGTCGTCTGCGACATGGGCTGCGGCAACGGGTTTTACACGCTCAAGCTGGCCCTGCTCGCCGGCAAGTCGGGCAAGGTCTACGCCGTCGACATCCAGCAGGAGATGCTCGACATGCTCAAAGAGAGGAGCAAAAAGGCGAAGCTCCAAAACATCGTGCCGCTTCTGGGCGCGGAGACCGACCCCCGCTTGCCGGAAAACTCGATCGACCTGATGCTGATGGTGGACGTCTATCACGAGTTTTCCCGGCCCGAGGAGATGCTCAAAGTGATCCGCAAGTCGCTTAAACCTGCCGGGCGGATCGCCCTGGTCGAGTTCCGCGCCGAAGACCCCAACGTGCCGATCAAGCCGGAGCACAAGATGAGCAAAAAGCAGATTCTCAAGGAGTTTACCGCCAACGGGCTGAAGCTGGACAGCCAGTACGACAAGCTCCCCTGGCAACACCTGATGTTTTTTGTTCGCGACGAGGACGGGAAGTCGGCCGCCAAACGGTAGGTAGTCGATAGATGGCAAAGCTTCCGGAATCACTGGCGACCGCGATCGAGCACCACAAGGCCGGCAGGCTGCAGGCCGCGGAGGAGAGCTACCGCCGGATTCTTGCGGCCGAGCCGAACCAGCCTGACGCTTTGAACCTGTTGGGCGTGCTCGCCGCGCAGTCGGGCTGCGCGGAGACGGCGACCAAGTACTTCCGGCAGGCGGTCAGCGTGCGGGGCGATGCGGCGGTGCTCCACAACAACCTGGGGAATGCGTATCGGGAGTGCCGCAGGACCACAGAAGCGGTCGACTGCTACCGCCGCGCGCTGGAGCTTAAGCCTGATTTTGCCGCGGCCCACAACAACTTGGGCCTCGCCTTGCGGCAAGAGGGGAAGCTTGAAGAAGCTGTCGCATGTTACCGCCGGGCGATCGAGCTGTCGCCCGGCAATGCGGAGGCGCATTACAACCTGGGCAATGCGTGGAAGGCCCTAGGAAACCTTGCGGAGGCGGCCGCCTGCTTCCGCCGCGCGATCGAATTAAAGCCGGCATTCGCCCGCGCCCACTCGGCATTGGGCCGCGCGGGAAAAAATGGGGGACCTAGAGGGGGCCGAGACCTGCTACCACAGCGCATTAGGGCACGATCCGCGCAACGCCTACGCGCATCTCGGCCTGGCGAGAATTCTGGGCCGCGGCCTGCCGCCGGAGCGCCTGGACGCACTGCGCAGTCTGCTGATGGAAGGAGGGCTTGCCTACGCCGACCGGGCATTGCTCCATTTCGCGCTGGCCCAGACCCTCGACGCGCGTGGCGAGTATGCCGAGGCCGCCGAGCATCTGCAGCAGGCCAACGCGCTGGAACTGTCCGATTCGCGCCGCCGCGGCGACGCCTTCGACCCGAATGCCGCCGAACAGTTTGTTTCACGCATGATGTCCGTTTGCAAGCGGGAGTACTTCGACCGCACCGCGGGCTTCGGCTCCCAGAGCGAAGTCCCGGTGTTCGTCGTCGGGCTGCCGCGCTCCGGCACCACGCTCGTCGAACAGGTATTGGGCGCCCATTCGCAGGTCTTTGCCGCCGGTGAGCTGCAACTGGCAGGCAGCACGCTGGCGCGCTTAGGCGGCCGGGACGGAGACGTGTTCGAGGGGCTTGCAAGGCTTGACGATGAGACTGCACGGCTTCTCGCCGATCAGTACTTGGAGAAGCTCCGCGCGCTCGCTCCCGCGGCGCTTCGCATCGTGGACAAGATGCCGCACAACTACCTGTACCTGGGCCTCTTGGCATGCCTGTTTCCTCGTGCCAAGTTCATTCATTGCCGCCGGAACTTGCGCGACGTGGCTGTATCCTGCTGGATGACGCATTTCAATTCGATTCGGTGGACGAACGACCCGCGGCACATTGCCGCGCAGTTCCGCTGCTATCGACTCATCATGCAGCATTGGCGAAACGTGCTGCCGCATCCGTTCTTGGAAGTCGATTACGAAGAGACGGTGGCCGATCTGGAAGGCGCAGCGCGGCGGTTGATTGCCTGGTGTTCTCTGGAATGGGAGCCGGGCTGCTTGGAGTTTCACCGGCGCCGAACGTTGTCCGCACGGCCAGCGCCGTCCAGGTCCGCCGGCCGGTCTATGCGACGTCGGTGGGCAGATGGAAAAACTACGCAGAACCGCTGGCGGAGCTGTTTGAGGCAGTGCTATCGGATAAGGATTGATGGGGGAAAGAAAAAGGATGAAGTCGCGTCTCCTATCACACTTCCCCTATCTGCCCCCCTCTGCGGGGGCTTGACACGGCCATGTTACGCGGTTAGCGTAGAAAAACCGCTATAACCTATCCGAAGTGAAAGGCCATTGTCATGAGTTGGGTTCGATGTGCTTCAGCGATTTTTGCTGCGTCCCAGAGAACTAAACGCTCGAAGGCGAAGTCCACCTCGCGCCTGCGGGAGAAGTTCTGCCGCAATCGCCGTCTCAGCTTTGAGGCCCTGGAATCGCGGACGCTGTTGTCCGCCGTCGCGCCAGCGATTTTGATGAGCGGCAAACCGATCATTCCAGAACAATCCTCGTCGATAACACCGATGATCTCTGTGAACGGAATGCGCGACTCCTACGGCCTGGGCAGTTACACAGCTAGCGTGCTCAGCGGCGGCATCAGCTTCGACGGAGTGCCCGGCGACGGCCGCGGCCAGACCATCGCCATCGTCGACGCCTACGACTATCCAACGGCCTTCAATGATGTGAACGCTTTTTCCAACAATTTCGGTCTGCCGACGTTCACGACGATCAATAGCGGCAGCGGCAGTCCGATATTCCAGCAATTGAACCAGAACGGCCAACCGGTAAGCAGGGTCGCCACCAGCGCGAATTACGTGCCCACCGATCCCAACGGCCCCGGTTCGTCCGACTGGGAGAACGAGGAAGCGTTAGACATCGAATGGGCCCACGCCATCGCGCCCATGGCCAACATCGACCTCATCGAAGCGAGCGACGACAGCAATAGCAATCTGTTTGCTGCCGTTAATGCCGCCAACAACATACCCGGCGTGGTGTGCGTATCAATGAGCTGGGGCGGCGAGGAGCTCGGAGTTACTGCCGCCCAGGAAGCGACTTTCGATTCCACGGACCTCACCACGCCGGCGGGCCACATGGGCGGTTCGGCGACGATGGGCGGCACGGAGCTATCCGGCGGCATCACCTATTTCGTGGCCGCCGGCGACGCCGGCGCGTACGGCAGCGTTTTCAGTACGTCGCCCGAACCGGACTACCCCTCGGATTCCCCCAACGTCGTTTCGGTGGGAGGAACGGCCCTCATTGTCGGCGGCAGCAGTCCGAACTATACCTACGGCAGCGAGACCGCATGGGGCAACGGGACCAACAGCGCAACTGAGGGTGGCGGCGGCGGCGGCGTCAGCCTTTACGAGAAGCAGCCATCCTATCAGAAGGGGATCGTCAACAAGTACAGCACTATCCATCGCACCACCCCCGACGTGGCGATGGAGGCATCTCCGGCAACCCTAACCAACCTGAACGAAGGAGTACCGGTTTACGACACTTACGACAACGGTACGGTCGATCCATGGTTCGAGGGGGTCGGCGGCACGAGCCTCGCCTCGCCCATGTGGGCAGCGTTGGTGTCCATCGCCGACGAGGGCCGCGCGATCGCCGGTTTGGGCTCGCTCAACGGCCTAACCCAGACCCTGCCGGAACTCTATAGCCTGCCGGCCGCCGATTTCCACGACATCACCAGCGGAAGCACCGGCCCTGCACCGTTCAGCGCGGGGCCCGGCTACGATTTGACCACGGGACTCGGCTCGCCGGTCGGCAATTTGCTCGTTCCAGGCCTGATCAATTACGTCCCCACGGTAACGGGCATCAGCCCGGCAGGCGGGTCGTCCGCCGGCGGCACGACGGTGACGGTCACGGGCACCAATTTTAACGGCGCCACGGTTGTAGACTTCGGTTCCACGCCGGCGACCAACGTCGTCGATGTCTCGGCGACGGAAATAACTTGTACCAGCCCTGCGGGCACGGGCAACGTGTACGTGACAGTCACCGGGCCGGGGGGCGTATCGGCGACTTCCTCGGCGAGCCAGTTCGCCTATTCGACCGCGCCCGTTGTGACCGCGGTAACTCCGCCGGCAGCGCCTCTGGCAGGCGGCACGACCGTGACGATTACCGGCGCCAACTTTACCGGGGCGACGGCGGTCGACTTCGGCACGCTGGCGGCAACCCACTTTACCATAGTCTCCTCGGCGGAAATCACTGCAACCGTGCCGGCCGGGACCGGCACCGTCGACGTGACCGTGGTTACGCCCTTGGGCACTTCGGCGACTTCCCCGGCGGACCAGCTCACTTACGACGGCGCCGCCACGGTCACCGCCGTCTCGCCGGCCAACGGCGCCTCGGCAGGCGGCACTCTGGTGACAATCACTGGCACGAACCTGGCCGGGGCGACGCTCGTCGATTTTGGCACTAAGGCGGGCACGATCAAGAGCGATACGCCCACACAAATCACCGTGCTCTCGCCGGCAGGCAGCGGTACGGTCGATATCACGGTGACCGATCCGGGCGGAACTTCCACAACAGGCGCGTCGGACAAGTTCACCTACGTCCCGCCGCCTACCGTGGCTACCGCGGCCAGCGCTACGCCATCGCCTGTTAACGGCCTGACGACGAACCTCAGCGTATTCGGCGCCGACGCCTTGGGCGAGCCGACGCTAACCTATACCTGGTCGGCTACTGGTCCCAGCGGGGCCGCGGCCCCGACTTACAGCTCCAATGGGACGAACGCCTCGAAGAACTCGACCGCCACGTTCTCTCAGGCGGGGTCGTACACGTTCACCGTGACTATCAGCGACGACAGCGGTCAGTCCGTTACGAGCAGCGTGAACGTGACCGTGGAGCAGACGCTGACGAAGATCGCGGTCACGCCGCCCAACCCCTCGATCTACGAGAACCAGACCCAGCAATTCACGGCCACGGCTTTGGACCAGTTCGGCATCGCGATGGCGACGCAGCCGACGATCACTTGGTCCGAGCAGAGCGGTGTCGGCTCGATCAGCTCAACGGGACTGTTCAGTTCGCCGAGCGCTATGGTTCGGCGGTCGTTGCAGCTACTAGCGGGTCGATAAAGGGATCGACGGGAGTGACCGTCTTGTCGCCCGCGCCAACGATCGTAAATGCCGCGTCGGCGACGCCGTTACCGGTCACAGGCACGACGACGGCTCTTTCTGTTTTGGCCACCGACGAGCAGAGTGGGGCGGATTGCACATATACCTGGTCGACGACTTCGATTCCCAACGGCGCCGCGGCGCCGACCTTCAGCGTCAACGGCGCCAACGCGGCGCAGAATACGACCGCCACGTTCACCAGCGCCGGCAGTTATACTTTCCTGGTGACGGTCGATAACTCGCTCAACTTGACGGTCACCAGCAGCGTCCAGGTGACCGTGCAGCAGACGGTGACGACCATCAGCGTGAATCCTGCCTCCGCCTCGCCCTACGTGGGCGGGACGCTGCAGTTCAGCGCGTCAGGTTTCGACCAGTTTGGCGCGGCGATGAAACCCGAACCGGTCTTCACGTGGACGACGACCGTGGGGCAGATCAGCTCGACGGGGCTTCTGACGGCGGCCTTGTCGGCGACTAGCGGCACCGTAACGGCTACCAGCGGTGCGATCAGCCAGTCGTCTAATGTGAACGTGCTGCCCTTGCCGTCGGTCAACGCCGTCTACACGTATCCCGATCCCACGGAGCCGGGCAAGACCTCGCTCTACATCTACGGCACCGGCAGCAGCGATACGATACTCGTCAATCCGGCCACGGGCGCCGGCGTGCCGAAAGGATCGGTAACAGTGCTGATCAACGGCCTCTCCCGCGGCACTTTCTCATTCACCGGCCGCATCGTCATTCACGGGGTCGCCGGAACCGAAACTATCGGCGTCTCGCCGGCTGTGACCGCGCCGGCGTTCATCTACGGCGGCAGCGGCAACGACGTGCTTTGGGGCGGCGGCGGCCCAAACGTGATTGTCGGCGGCACGGGCAGCACCAAGCTCTACGGCGGCGCGGGCCGCTCGGTGCTCATCGCGGGCGCCTCCGCGGGCGTTCTGACCGCGGGCGCCGGCAACGCCATCATGATCGCCGGCATAACCAGCTACGACGCCAACGACGCGGCGCTGCTGGCCATTCTGGACGAATGGAACAGCACCGAAAGCTATGCCACGCGGGTCGCCGATATCGAGGGCGCCGGCAGCGATCCGTTGGCCCAGAACGGTTCCTACTACCTCAATGGATCAACCGTGCATTCCAACGGACAGGTCAACCATATCTCCGCCTTGGGCTGCGCTGGCGCTGTTCTTCACGAACAAACGTGACATCCTCGCCGGCAAGACGGCGGTAGAAACCACCGTTGCCATCTCGTGAGTATCGCGCAGTGTTCACGCCGGCCTTGGAATTCCCGCGCGGGAATCGCTCGTCGAAGCGCACCGTCGCCGCCGACTAGCGTGGAGATCGCATCATGCCGCCAGCGAGCGTAGCCCCTTACTTCGCGCTGATGCTGCTGTACCTTGCGGCGGCGCGGCTTATCGTGCGCAAGAACGGCTTCTATGCAAGGACCACCGCGCCGGCGGGCGGGGGCCGCTACGAGAGCCTCGACGGATTGCGGGGGTTCCTGGCGCTGGGCGTTTTCTTCCATCACGCAGTCGTAACGCGGGCCTACTATGTCACGGGCAAATGGGAGCTGCCGGCCGGCTTTTACGGGCTGCTGGGGCCGTCGAGCGTCCGCTTCTTTTTTATCATCACCGGCTTTCTCTTCTGGTCGAAGGCGATCCACGACCGCGGCCGAACCGACGCGATCAAGTTCTGGAAGAAACGCCTCCTGCGGATCGGCCCGATGTGCCTGTTCTCGGTGTTTATCATGCTCATGCTCGTGGCCGTCCAGTCGCATTTCCAATTGCGGCAGCCGCTGAGGAGCCTCATGCCGCGGGCCGCCGCGTGCTGCCTCTTGGGCGCGATGAAAATGCCGACTGTCAACGGAGTCGATCCCGGCCGCTTCAATGCCCACGTCTTCTGGACGCTAGGGTTCGAATGGGAGTTCTACCTCGTGTTCCCGCTGCTGGCGTGGTTCGCGCTGCCGAGGCGGCTGGCTTGCCTCGCCGCGTCGGCGGCGCTTGTTTGTCTGTGGCGCTGCTGCCCTGGGGCCGGCTTGTCTCGCAGTACACTATGCTCTGCACATTGCAAATGCTGCTCTTCAATCCCGAAACATGGCGATTCAATATCCAGATGTTCGCGCTGTTCCTGCTGGGCATGATCGCGGCCCACCTGGTGGCCGCCGATTTGCTGGGGCGTTTTTTCCGTTCCGCCGCAGGCTCGGTCGCAGCCACGGCCGCCTTGATCGCCATTGCGGCACTCTTCGGCAAATTGGGAAGCACGTCGATCGCCTGGACCGATTACCCCTTGCTGCTTGTCGCTTTCCTGGCAATCGCCCACGATTCTCGCGGGTTCGCTTTTCTCCGTTGGCCATCAACCCGGATGCTGGGCACCACCAGTTACAGTGTCTACTTGATGCACGGGATCGTGCTTTTTGTGGCCTTCGCCGCGGTCAATCGCTACGTCAGCGTGGCGTCGCTGTCGTCCTACGGATTCTGGTGCCTTACGTGCTGCTGCGGCGTGATCGTCGTGCTCGGTTCGGCAGTCACTTACCGCTACATCGAGTACCCGTTTTTGAGCATTAAAAACTGATTCTTTGGCACAGGCCGTTTTAGTGCCGCTAGGGTGTTGAAATTGCCGCGAAATTGCCCGTAGCCGAGATTTGACCCCCCCAAGGCCGTCCGATAGACTAGGGATACTTCCCGAGCTTGGGCGGCCGTGAACCTCATGTACTTTAAGCGTTACCGCATGGAAATTGCCTTGACGGGCCGCGAACTCGACTCGCCGGACTCAGAAGGTGCCCCGCCGCCTGGCTACCGCTTTGAACCTTGGCACCCGAGCCTGCTGGACCAATTCGCCGAGGCCAAATACGCCAGCTTTCGCAGCGAGATGGATGCCAATGTTTTTCCCTGCCTTGGGGAACTGGACGGCTGCCGCCGCCTGATGCGGGAAATCGTTCGCAAGCCGGGTTTTCTACCAGGCACCGCCTGGGTTCTCTCCTGGCGTGTCGATGCCCGACGGCGAGAGTATTGCGGCACAGTGCAAGGTATCCGCGACGCCGCCGGGCTGGGGTCGATCCAGAACTTGGGAATCGCTCCGGAGCACCGCAACGCGGGATTGGGCACGAGCCTGCTTTTCCATTCGCTGCGCGGCTTCCGCCAGGCCGGCATCGCCCGCGTCTACTTGGAAGTCACGGCCCAAAACGACGGCGCCATCCGGCTTTATCGCCGGCTAGGCTTTACAACGGTCAAGACCGTTTACAAGGCGGTTGAACACGTGTATGCCTGAAATTCTCTCCCACACCTACGAAAACGGACTCGTCCTCTTGGCCCAGCCGATGGACTGGCTGCAATCGGCCGCCTTTTCGTTCCTCGTGCCCGCGGGCTGCGTCAACGAGCCGGACCGGCGCCTCGGTCTGGGCTCTTTCGCCTGCGAAATGACCCTCCGCGGGGCCGGGCCGCGCGACAATCGCCAGTTCGTCATCGACCTGGACAACCTGGGCGTCGAGCACCATGCCTCCGTCTCCAGCGCCGGATGACCTACGGCGGAGCGACGCTGGCGGAAAATCTGCCCGCGGCGCTGGCCATCTTCGCCGACGTCTTGCAATGCCCGCACTTGCCGCAGGAGGAACTCGAGGCCTGCCGCCAGACGGTCTTGCAGAGCCTCCGCGCGGTCGAGGACGAGCCGGCGGAAAAAACCATGATCGAACTGCGGCGGCGATTCTATCCCGACCCCTGGGGCCGCTCGTCGCTGGGCGAGCAAGAGGCGCTAGAGTCGATAGGGCTTGGCGAAATCCGCGAGTTCGTGCGGCGGCAGTTCCAGCCGCGCGGGACGCTGCTGGGCGTCGCCGGCCGCGTTCAGTGGGGGCCGCTGAAAGAGCTTGTGGGCCGTCTCTTCGGCGCCTGCGCACCGCGCGAGAACGGGGCTGTTGACGAGCGACCTGCCCGCGGCGGCTACCTGCACCTGCCGTACGACTCGGCCCAGACCCACGTCGGCGTGGCCTATGCGGCGGTTCCCTACCGCCACGAGGACTATTTCCGCGCCTGGGGCGCGGTCGGCGCGCTGGGCGGCGGCATGAGCTCGCGGCTGTTCACCGAAGTCCGCGAGCGCCGCGGCCTGTGTTATAGCGTCTACGCCAGTTATCACACGTTGTTGGAGCGCGCGGGCGTATTCTGCTACGCCGGCACCAGCGCCCAGCGGCGCAGGAAACGCTCGACGTGACGCTCGCGGAGCTCCGCCGCCTGGCCGGCGGCATCCAGCCGGCCGAACTCGACCGCCTCAAGGCCCGCATCAAAACGGAGTTGGTGATGCAGCAAGAGTCGAGCTTCGCGCGGGCGTCTTCGATCGCCCGCGAGTGGTATCACCTGGGGCGCGCCCGCACGCTGGACGAGCTGCAGCGCATCGTCGACGGCCTGACTTGCGCGGAGATCAACGATTACCTGGCGGCCAATCCGCCGCGGGAGTTCACGATCGTGACCGTCGGGCCGGAGGAGTTGAAGGCCCGCTAGATTGGACGGATCGGCCCGATCCATCTGATCGTGGTTCCAAGTTGCCGCCACAAAGCCATGCAATTCCTCGCCCACACTCTCGAAAACGGCCGGGAACTCGCCCTCCTGCATCTCCTTGACGTTCTTGAGGCCGCGCTCACGATTGTAGTCTTGATCGTAGCCTTCAAGGAGCCTGCCGTCGGTTCGCGTTGGTTTGGCAAGGTTGAGCGCGTTCTTAAGCGCGCAGCTAAACGACCCGCCGCAAGCCTGCTGCTGCTTGTGTTGCTGGCCTTGGCGGTCCGGGCCGCGGCTCTGCCGATTCTACCGGTTCCGATTCCCGCGATTCACGATGAGTTCGGCTATCTTCTGAGCGCGGATACGTTTCTTCATGGGCGGCTTACGAACCCGCCTCACCCCATGTGGAAGCATTTTGAGAGCTTTCACATAAACCAGCAACCGACGTATCAATCAATGTACCCGCCCGCGCAGGCCCTTGCGCTGGCCGCGGGCACTCTCGTCGGCGGACATCCGTTTTTCGGCGTTTGCGCAACTCTGGCCTTCATGTCCGCCGCCATCTGCTGGGCACTGCGAGGGTTTGTGCCCGCCGGGTGGGCATTCCTCGGCGGCGTGATTGCCATGCTGAGATACGGCGTTTACAGCTATTGGGCGGGAAGCTACTGCGGCGGGGCTGTGGCGGCTTTAGGCGGGGCACTGGTGTTTGGCGCGGTACACCGCCTCATTCGTTATCAGCGAATCAGGGATTCCGTCTGGCTCG
The DNA here is from genome assembly GCA_963780045.1 of uncultured Planctomycetia bacterium. Taxonomy (GTDB): domain Bacteria; phylum Planctomycetota; class Planctomycetia; order Pirellulales; family Thermoguttaceae; genus JANXQG01. The sequence goes on from CAVZZZ010000005.1 coordinate 158,916, forward strand.
CCGTTGGACTTGCGCTCATGGCCAACAGCCGGCCCTACGAGGGTTTCGTGCTCGGGGCGATCGCTTTGCTCGTAATGCTCGTTTGGTCGGCACGGAACAGGTCCGTCCCAAAGAGGGTCCTTTGGCTGCAAGTTGCCTTGCCTGCCGCGGTGCTGCTCGTCCTCTGTGGGGCGGCAATGGGTTGCTATTTTGCGCGCGTGACCGGCAGTCCGCTAAAGATGCCATACCAACTCAATCGCGAGACGTATGCCGTTGCCCCCTACTTCCTCTTTCAGTCTCCCTACCCTCAGCCGCAGTATCGTCACGTCGAGTTGAAGAAATACTACGTCGATTTCGAGTATCGCTTGTACGAGGAGGAACGTGAACTTGCCAGCGGAACCGCGGCAGCGGTTCGAAAGGTGCTTCGCGCGTGGCTTTTCTTTTTCGGCGTCGCTCTTACCTTGCCCTTGATCATGTTTCCTCGACTCGTGCGCGACCGCCGCTTCTTAGTCGTGTTGATCGCGACGGCGTCGTTCATCCCGGTAGTGCTCCCGGAGACCTTCTGGATTCCGCATTATGCGGCGCCTTTCACGGTCCTGTTCGTCGCGGTAATCATTCAATGCATGCGCCACCTCCGCGTGTGGCGGCCGCGTGGGCGAAAAGTCGGGTTGGCGATGGTCAGGCTCCTTCCGGTAGTCGTCGTGGCAATGCTTTTGGTCCGTTCCATTCCGGCTGTCGGCGGTTTGCCGATGCCGCCTCTCCACATGACATGGTATTCGTCCCGACCCGCGGACCGAAGTCGCTTGGAGGTCAGCCAAAAACTGGAGTCTCTGCCCGGCAAGCACTTAGTTATTGTGCGCTATTCGCCCGATCACAATGTCTGGAATGAATGGGTTTACAATGATGCCGACATTGACGGCTCAAAAGTTGTTTGGGCCCGCGAAATGAGCGAAACCGAAAATGAGGAGCTGCTGCGATACTTCAAGGATAAGGCGCGCCTGGCTACTCGAACCGGATCAACGTCCTCTCGAACTGAAACCATACCGAGTTTACGATGCCCATGCAATTCCTCACCCACACCCTGCCCAACGGTCTTGAAATCGTCGCCGAATGCAACCCGGAGGCCTATTCGGCCGCCTTGGGCTTCATCGTCAAGACCGGCGCCCGCGACGAAACGGACGACGTCGCCGGCGTGAGCCATTTCCTCGAGCACATGGCCTTTAAGGGCACGCCCACGCGCTCGGCCGACGACGTCAACCGCGAGCTGGACGAGATCGGCTCCAGCGCCAACGCGGCCACTTCCGAGGAAACGACCGTCTACTACGCCCCGATGCTGCCGGAGTACCAGTCGCGGGCGACGGAAATCCTGGCCGACATTCTCCGCCCTTCGCTGCGGCAGGCCGACTTCGACACGGAGAAGAAGGTCATCCAGGAAGAAATTCAGATGTACGAGGACCAACCGCCCTTCTGCGCGACGACAAATGCCGCGCGGCGTTCTTCGGCAACCATCCCTTGGCGCGTAGCGTGCTGGGTACGCTGGACAGCATCGAGTCCCTGCCTTTGGAGGCGATGCGCGAATACTTCCGCCGCCGCTATTCGCCGGGCAATATCGTGCTGGCCGCGGCCGGACGGGTCGATTTCGACCGTCTGGTGGCCGATTGCCGCCGCGCGTGCGGCGATTGGGAGGCGGTCCAGTCTCCCCGCCTCGTCCAACAGCCGAGGACCCGCACCGGGTTCCAGCGGCTGACGAAAGCCTCGGCCACGCAGCAATACATCATCCAGATGTCGCCCGCGCCGACCGCGGACGACGACGACCGCTACGCGGCCAAGGTGCTCACTGTCATCCTCGGCGATTCCAGCGGCAGCCGGCTCTACTGGGAGGTGGTCGATCCGGGCATCGCCGAGGCGGCCGAACTGGGCCATGCGGAGTACTTGGGCGCGGGCGTGTTCGTCACGCAGATCAGTTGCGCCCCGGAGGACGCCGAGGAGGTTTACGAGCGGGCGATGGAGGTCTACAAGACGGCCCATGCCGAGGGCGTCACGGAGGCCGAATTGCGGCAGGCGAAGAACAAAGTCCGCTCGCAATTGGTGCTTTCCAGCGAGCGGCCCGCGCGGCGGCTGTTCGCAGTCGGCGGCGACTGGGTATATCGCCGCGAATACCGCTCGCTGGAAAACGACCTGGACCTCGTCGCGGCAATCACGCTGGACGAAGTGGCGGCTGTGCTTAAGCGGTATTCGCTATTGGAAGGCACGACGCTCTCGATCGGGCCGTGAGCGTATTCACGTCGCTCCGCGCGATGGCCGATTTGCGTCAACCGCGAAGCGGTTCAACTCCAAAGCCCAGGGCCGCGCAGCGCGCCCTGGGTACGCAAGCACAAAAACCCAACGCACCCCGAAGGGGTGCAACAAAATCTGGATGCGCGAATGCCCCTGCAATCCGCGTCCCGAACGTGGGACACATTTCTAATCCCACGAAACGGCAGAGAGTGTGAACGTGGTCTTCAACGCCGCCGACTTGCAGCGGCGGACAATGCAGATTGTTGCAGATGCCTGCCATGTAGGCGTGGACCCGTGAACGAAACTCGCAATCTCTCAGGAATGGTCGTCGATTTTTTGTAGAAAAAACCAGGTGCAGATAGATTTGGACCAAGGATTGTGGCATGGCATCGGTTCGTTGTGTGAGTAACGAAAACAGTTTAGCAACGTAATGGTCTTGTTGCACCCCTTCGGGGTACGTTGGATCTTCCGATTTCCCTACCCAGGGCGCGCTGCGCGGCCCTGGGCTTTGGAGTTGCACGCCTTCGGCGTGAGGAGCGCCATAGGCTGTTCAAACCCGCAGGGTGTTCGGCTCGCCAGTATTGCCCGTGCGCCGGAGGGAGCGTAGAATTGCGTTGTAACCCACGCTGGACGTGGGAGCGAGAGCATTACGAGGCAAATCATGTCCAAATCAATCCTTATCGGCGCGGCCGCGGTCGGCGGCGTGGCCTTCTTTTCATTGATTACACGTTACGCAGTTTTGCACGGCATGACCGGCGGCGGCATGTCGGACGGCGGGGGCACGGCTGGCTCGTGCTCGCCTACCGCTTGCGGGCCGCGGGAAGGCGACGTGCTCAAGGGCGAAAACGAGGTGACACTCTCGGATGAACAATGGCGGAGCAAGCTTACGCCGATGCAGTTCAACGTGACGCGCCGCAAGGGGACCGAACCGGCCTTCAAGAACGAGTACTGGGACTGCCACAAGCAGGGCGTCTATCGCTGCGTCTGCTGCGGCGCGCCCTTGTTCGGCTCCGACGCCAAGTTCGATTCCGGCACCGGTTGGCCCAGCTTCTTCAAACCGATCGGCCCCACGACCGTGGACGCCGTGGCCGACAACAGCTATGGTATGCAGCGGGCCGAGGTCGTTTGCGACAAGTGTCAGGCCCATCTCGGCCACGTCTTCGATGACGGACCACGGCCCACGGGCATGCGCTATTGCATCAATTCCGCGTCGCTTAAACTGGACGAAGGTGCATCACTCGACGCGGCAATGAAGGAAATCCAGTCCGCCAAAAAGGAGAAACCCGTGAAAACCGAAATCGCCACTTTCGCCGCCGGCTGCTTTTGGGGCGTCGAGGAGACGTTCCGCCAAATCCCCGGCGTGAAGGCCACGGCCGTCGGCTATACGGGCGGGCATTTCGATAGCCCAACTTACCATGATGTCTGCACCGATCGCACCGGCCACGCCGAAGCGGTGGAAGTGGAATTCGATCCGGCGAAAGTCTCCTACGAGCAGCTTTTGAAGGTCTTTTGGGAGCACCACGATCCGACGACCCTCAACCGCCAGGGGCCCGACCACGGCACGCAGTACCGCTCGGCCGTTTTCTACCACTCGCCCGAGCAGAAGGCGGCCGCCGAGGCGTACAAGAAGGAGTTGACGGCCAGCGGCAAGTACCCTCGCGAGATCGTTACCCAGATCGTGCCCGCCGCCACGTTCTGGAGGGCCGAGGAGTATCACCAGCAATATCTGGAAAAGAACGGCATGTCGAGCTGCCATCTCCAATAAGACGATCTTCTTTTCTGCCTGCGAAAAACCGCGGAACTGGTCTTTACGCGGAGCGCGATTCTGTGCAGAATACGCCCCTCCCCTTGAAAGCCGTTTCTGGTCTACCGCAGAGGGTCGCAGCCGGCGCAAGCAACGGGAGTACACCGCCGGTCAAGGAAGACCCACCGCCACAGCAAGGAGCGCTGAACGTGAAAAAGTACGTAGTCTCGTCGGCCGTCTCGGCCGCGTTTTTTGTCGTCTGTATGGCCTGGACATGCCTTTCGAGCCGTCCGGCCGTGGCCCAGCCGCCGGTATCGTCCGGGGCACAGGTCCAGTTGCCGCCCATCGCGCTGGTCGATATCGGCTTCATCCTCAAGAACCACGTCCGCTTGGCGGCGGGGCGAAAAGATCTCACCACCGAGGCCGAAAAGTTGCAGAAGGAAGTCGAAGAGCAAATGCGGCAGGTCAACGAGGACGCGAAGAAATTGGGCCCCGGCGGATTAAAGGCCGGCACGCAAGACTACAACGATCTGGAGGCGAAACTGGTGGCGCAAAAGGCGGCCATTCAGACCAGCGTCGCTCATAAGCGGCGGGAATTCACCGAGCGCGAAGCCCATCTGGTGTACAACGCCTACGTCGAAATCAACCAGGTCGTGCGTCAATACTGCCAGCAGCGGGGCATCGTGATGGTGCTGAACTTCAGCCATGAAACCATACGCGACGACAGCCCTGAGACTATCGCGCGCGGTCTTGGCAATCCGGTGGTTTATTTCCACAGGGACCTCGATATCACGCCTTACGTGATGCAGCCTTTCATCAAGCCCCTGCCGCCGGAAGGACCCGCGGCCTTCACGCCGCCGACGCAGCGGTAAGACGTCCTCTAGCATCCTCTTGCCGAGAGGGACTTGCGCGCCCACGAAGCAAGAAAAGCGCGAGGCTTGGCTAGAGAACGGGCGACTGACTTGTTCTTTTCGGCGGATACTACCTACTCACGGACCGGCTGACAATGGAAGCAAGACGCCAACAACGCACGCTGCGAACGGCCGCGGCCGTCGAAGGGATCGGCTACTGGAGCTCTCGCGACGTCCGCGTCGAGTTCCGTCCAGCCGAGCCGCGGCAGGGCATCGTCTTCGTCCGCTGTGACCTGCCAGGCTGTCCTCGAATTCCGGCAGCGGTGGAAAACCGCGTCGAGACGCCGCGGCGGACCGTACTGCAAAGCGGCACGGCGAGCGTAGAAATGGTCGAGCACGTCATGGCGGCCCTGGCCGGCATGAACGTCGATAACTGCGAGGTCTGGGTCGATGAGGCCGAAATGCCCGGCTGCGACGGTTCGGCCAAGCCGTTCGTCGACGCCCTGGCGCGCGTGGGCACCGTGGAGCAGGACGCCCTGCGCGAGCTGTACGTGGTCCGCGAGGTAGTTCGGCTGGGCGGCGAGGACTGCTGGATCGAGGCCCGCCCCGCCGCTGACGGCAAGACGATCATCCATTACGACCTTGACTACGGCAGCGGCAACCCCATCGGCCGGCAGTCGCTGGAAGTGACGCTGGCCCCGCGTTTCTTCCAGTTCAGCCTGGCGCCCAGCCGCACTTTCATGCTGCAGCGCGAGGCGGCCGAATTGCAGGCCCGCGGCATGGGCACGCGTACCTCGTTGAACGATTTGTTGATATTTGACGGCCGGGGACCCGTTGGCAACGCCCTGCGGTTCCCCGACGAGTGCGTGCGGCACAAGATACTCGACATGGTAGGCGACCTGGCCCTGGCCGGCTGCGACCTTGCCGGGCGTTTCACCGCCTTCCGCAGCGGGCATCGCCTCAACGCCGAGCTCGTAAGGGCGATGTTCGCCAATTGCGGCGCCTTGAGAAAATGCGCATAGAACAAAGTGTGTAGGGTGGGACAAGCAAACCGGGGCTACGGTGGGACTTCGGTTGCCGTCTGCCGGTTTGCGAAGTCCCACCATTGCGCCGCGACCTCGTCCCACCCTACAAACTAAGCACTCAACGAATTAAGGAGCCCGGCGATGGCGACTCACATTGCCGACCACGTTTCGATTGACCCCCGCGCCGAGATCGACGACGAAGTCGAAATCGGCCCGTTCTGCATCGTCGGCCCACAGGCCCGCATTGGCCGCGGAACCCGCCTGGAGGGCAACGTCACCCTGATGGGCGACGTCACCATCGGCCAGAGGAACCACATTTTTCCCGGCGTGGTGATCGGCGGCGACCCGCAGGACCTCAGCTACCGCGGCTCCGATACCCGCGTCGTCATCGGCGACGATAACATCCTCCGCGAGTGCGTGACAATCAACCGGGCGTCGGAGAAGGAAGAGGGTGTGACGCGCGTGGGCAGCGGCAACTTTTTCATGGGCTGCTGCCACATCGCCCACGACTGCCAGTTGGGCGACCACATCGTCATCGCCAACGCCACGCTGCTGGGCGGACACGTCCACGTCCACGACCACGCCTGGCTCTCCGGCGGCGTGGGCGTACACCACTTCGTCACCATCGGCAGCTACGCCTTTGTCGCCGGGCTTAGCGCCGTGCGGAATGACGTTCCCCCCTACATGCTCGTCGAGGGTTACCCGGCCAAGCCTCGCTGCGTCAACATGGTGGGTCTGAAGCGAAACAACTTCCCGCCGCACGTCATCCAGTCGCTGGCCGAGGCCCACCGCCTGCTCTACCGCGCCAAGGCCGGTTTGGACAACGCCTGGGAAATCCTTCGCAACAACGGCCAGCTCGTCCCGCAAGTAAACCACCTTCTGAGCTTCGTACAAGGCCAGCACGAAGGAATGCACGGGCGGGGAAGGGAGCGGAAGAGAGCGGCGTGAGGGCAAATACGAAGACGGAAACTCGAAATCCGAAACAAATCTGAAATGCGAAATCTGGAAACCGCGGCAACGACGTGCGGTTTACTTCGTTTTCCGATTTCCGACATTCGCATTTGTTTCGGATTTCGTGCTTGAGATTTCCTCATTTTCCTGTGCTGTTATGTCCCTTCGCGTCGCTGTAATTGGTTCTGGTCGCCTCGGCACTTTTCACGCGCAAAAGCTTGGCCGAATGGAAGGCGTGCAGCTTGTCGGCGTTGTTGATCCTCTGCCCGCCAGTCGTGATCGCCTGGCCGCTGAGCTGCAAACTACCGCCTTCGCATCGCACGAGCCGCTGGTCGGCAAGATCGATGCTGCGGTCATCGCCACGCCAACCGTGACTCATCATCTCGTGGCGGTCGATTTTCTCAAAGCGGGCACCCACCTGCTGGTGGAAAAGCCGCTCTGCTCCACGGTTGCCGAGGCCGACGAGTTGGTCGAAACGGCCCGGCAGAGGAAGGTCGTGCTTCAGGTCGGGCACGTCGAACGCTTCAACCCCGCGTTGGCCGCCGCCGCGCCCCACCTGGAAGGGCCGAAGTTCATCGAGACCGTGCGGACCTCCGGCTTCACCTTCCGGTCGATGGACATCGGCGTAGTGCTGGATCTGATGATCCACGACATCGACCTCGTGCTCTCGCTGGCCGGCTCGCCGCTGCGGTCGGTCGATGCCGCGGGCATGTTTCTCTTGGGCGGGCATGAGGACGCCGCCCATGCGCGGCTGACCTTCACCAGCGGCTGTATCGCCAATCTCTCGACGTCGCGGGTTTCCTACGAGCCGGTCCGCAAGCTGCACGTCTGGGCGGCGAGGGCCTACGCGGACATTGACCTGGCCTCGCGGACCGCGGACATCGTGCGGCCCAGCGAGGCCCTCTTGAGCGGCCAGTTCGATGTCGAGCGGCTTTCGCCGGAGCAAGTGGTGTACTACAAGACGCACCTGGCGGAAGAGCACCTGCCGCGCGAACATGTGACCTGCGACGCGGTAGACGCCTTGGCGCTGGAGCTGGAGGATTTTGTACAAAGCATCCGCATGGTTCGGCAGCCGCGGGTCAGCGGCGCGGCCGGCCGCGACGCGCTGGCGGTGGCCGAGCAGATTCTGTTAAGCATCGCCGCCAAGCGGGAAGGCGACAGGCCGCGGATCATCTTGGCCCCGCAATTTGGCGTGCGCAAGGCGGGTTAACCGGTAGGGTGCGCGGAGCACGGATGCGCCTGCGCTTTGGTGCGTTACGCGAAGCCGTCAACCGGGTTGAAACGGTAGCCAATGCCTTGACGTCCGTGCGCAACGCACCTCAACCCACGGCTTCGCTCACGCACCCTACGCCAAATCCCGATCCTCGATCATCAAAAGCGCCACGAACATCGCCAGCGCCGTGTAGGCCAGGCAATAGAGCGCGGCCAGGCCAAGATAAGTCGCCGGCACGCTGGAGCCGGTGGAGATTGGCCCGTAAATGTTGAAGTGGTCCAGCACGGGCAATATGGCCGACATGAGGTCGGCCAAAAACGGCACGATCGGCACCTTCTGACCCATCGCCGACTTCGCAAGGGTCGGCAAGAGATTGCCCAGCACGTAGATGGAGAGGCAGATCACCAGGTTGGGCAGGAATCCCAGCCGCGTGGAAATGGCCACGCTGATCGCGGCCATGACGGTCGCTTCCATGAAGGCCAAGAGCAGCCCCGGCGCCATCCGCACGACCTCGGCATAACAGGCCGCCGAATTCGGCTCCGGCAGCGAACATTCGCGGGCGTCGTACACTACCTTGATCGACACAAAGGTCAAGTAAAACGCCCCCAGCACGATGAACAGGATGGCCACCGGGCCAAGAACGCCGAGGAACTTGCCTAGCACGAAATCGCGGCGGCTGATCGGCTTGCAGAGCACGGTGAGCGCGGTGCGGCCGTCGATCTCCTCGGCCACCGACGAGCTGGCGGTCCAGACCGCGAGTATCATCGCCAGCAGCATCACGAGCGTCAGAGCGTTCTCCTCGAAGAACTTGGTATCCTCGCCAAACGTGTAATACGGGATATACAGCATCAAGACGATCAAGAAGAACCCGACGGCCAGCAGCATGTAGAACAGCGGCTGCGCGAGGGCTTCTTTGGCGGTCGTCCAGGCGATGGCCGCTATCTTCGGAAGCAGCGCCTGCAGAACGAACCAGCAAATCGCCAGCACGATGACAGTGCACAACGTCCCGACGCTGATGTAGTCCCGCAGCGGTTTCAAGCTTACGGGCACGTCGAAAAAGTCAAATAAGGCCAGCGGCAAGGAAATGGCTGTCATGGTGTCTGCTGTTGCTCAATGGCGGACGTCAAAATCGCTAAACTGCCCTGTGACGGGCAAGCTCGTCTCCTGCACGTCGCGGATGTGGGGGCTCATTTCCGTGCAAAGCGCCCGCAGCATGCCGGAAACGTCTTCCCGACGGCCTTCAACGACGAGTTCCACGCTGCCGTCCGGCAGGTTTTTCACGTAGCCTGTTACGGGGTACAACTGGGCTATCGATTGCGCCGTGTAGCGGAATCCGACGCCCTGCACGCGGCCCATATAGCGGATCTCGCGGCGTTCCAACGGCTCCTGCGGCTCCACGGACGGCTGCTCCAAGATTCCAGTATAACCGCTAGTCACGTCTCCGGGAAAGACACCGTGGGACGATTCTCCCTTGACCCGCAGGCCCCGATTTCGTACCCTCCGGGCACTATGTCAGCAAAAATATCTTTTGCGTTTGCTGTTTTTCTACTCGCGTCTCGGCTTTCTGCCGCGGAAGGTCCACAGGGCGGTGCGAACCAGATTGCCCGACCGACGGTCCTCTTGCTCCGAAATGGGCAGGTGATCGAAGGGCATATCGAGCGCAACGGCGACTACTATACGGTTACCGCGCCCGACCAGGAGATGCAGATTCGCGTCGCCAGCGTCGAACTCCTTTGCCGCGACCTCCGTGACGGCTACCAGCGTAAGAAGGCGGCGATCCAGTCCGGCGACATCCAGCAACATCTGCAACTTTTGCTGTGGTGCGAGCGGCACGAGCTGTTGGATTGCGCCCGGCAAGAGTTGGAGGCGGTCGAGGCGATCGACCGGAACCACCCGATGGTCCCCGTTCTCCGCCGCCGCCTGAAAATCGAGTCGCAGCCCGTGGTTGTTCAGTCGCGGCCGGCGGAAAAGATCGAGCCGCCGCCCAGCGACGAGCAGTTGGACCACATGACCCGCGGCATGCCGGCCGGCACGGTCGAGCTTTTTGTGCAGATCGTGCAGCCGATCCTCTTGAACCATTACCCCGGCGCCCGCGGCTATGCGCTGCCGGGAAACAAGCGTTTGCAACTTATGCGTCCTCCGCTGGGCGAGACTCCCGGACGGCGGCTGACTCAGCGGAACCTGTACGCCGTCTTGCAGTGTATCGACTTCAGCAATCCCGGCGAGAGCCCAATGTTGAAGGCCTCCGCGGGATCGTCCTCCGGCGGCGTGGCAGGCGAGTTCCCCACGCGCTATTCGACGCAATACCAGAAGCTTGCGCAGTGGGTCTACCTGGTGGCGCAGAAGCCGTTGCCGGCCGAGGAAGGCGGCAGCCCCGACAACGCTTCGTTTGCCGAGTTGGCAGGTGGAGACCTGCGCCGGTCCGCAATCGGCCCGCGCCGCATATTTCTTATCTCCCCTCTCCATCCGGGAGAGGTGCAAGGGGTGAGGGTGCGCTTCCAGCGTCGGCTGGCCGGGGAAAAGACGGCAAGGACAAGAAGGACAGCGAGGACGAGTCGGAAATCGCCGAGGATTCGACGGCCGGCGCAAATGCCGGGCGGCACGCCAAGCCAAAGACCGCATCCAAGGAATCGAACGAAAACCGCGTCCCGCTCCGCACTCAGGCCAACCGCGCCTCCGCGCAGGCTTTGGACAGCATCGACCCCTACGACCCAGCCGCCTTCAACAACCAGGCCGACGGACCGACTGAAATGCCCACGCCGGCCGCGCGGACGCTGGGCGGAGCGCAGGGGCGGTAATGACCCACGGTCCGCCGCAGTACCCGCCGCGCCGCTCTGCTAGCGCCACATGGAGACCGTTTGTTGGCCAAATCTTAGACGTTGCCGGCGGGGCTTTTGAGCCAGAGATCCGCGAGTACCGCGAGAATTCTGGCGAAATCCGCGAACGCACCGTTCAGAATCTGCTCCGCTGGGCGGCTTCCAAGGGCGTAGTAGTGCCCGAATTCGTGCGAGTGATTCCGTACCCGCCCGACGTGCCGCTTATGCACCGGGGAAAACGCGTCCCGGCCAAATACTTCAGCTATCGTCCGCGGTTGCCGGAGGATAGAATTCATTGGTGCAGCGCCGATGATCCGATGGCCAGCGTATGCAGTCCTGAACGCAACGCGGTCGTTGTGAACATCGATGCCACCGTACTCGGTCGTGACGAGGAATTCTTGCACGTGCTGGCGCATGAGGTGTACGAGATTTCGCGATTGAAAGAGTACCTGCAGCGAGCGAAGAATGGGTTGTCGGTTGTTGAGGTTTACAACCTCATCGAGCCGTCACCGGCGTTGAAAAACTTGCATTGGGAAGCCTGGGATTACGCCGATTCAGTAGTCAAGCGATTTAGGGAGAACCGATGAACACAGAAACTGAGTTGCCTCCTTCTGTTGCGAGAGTGCGGCGAATGGTAGAACTATACGACGCTCGGATAATTACCAGCCTATCGCTTATTGACGAGGTTGCGGAGTCGGCAACGCCGCGCAATATTGACGACCTAATTGGTCTTTTGCCGCCCGAAGTTAAGACGCAACTCGTCGAGTGGGCAAGAAGGTTGCCGTCGCCCAATGGAAGTGGAATGGTGTGCTGGCCCCTGCCGGAGGAAACGACGCTGTCCTTCAAGAGGTGGTTGGCGCGGGAAGAAGCCGACCCGCAAGGCGACGATCCGCTCTAAACTGCATTTGTGCCTCCGCCGTCGATTTCGGACGCCGTGTAGAGGGCTACGGCCAAACGCACGGGAAAGCCGCCTTCATTGCGCCGATCGCTATTTAGGATTGGCGAACCGCAAGAGTTGAACGAAGGGCGCGATGCCGGCGTCGACTGCCCAATCGCCGAAAGCAGCCAAGCGGGCTTTCCGTTGCTCCGGGGTTAAGGCCGCGAGGACCTTTTCCGACGTTTCCAGGATGAAGCGAAACTCTCTTTGTCTCGCCGCCTTGCGCGCCTCCTCTATAGCGCGCGCTTGCATGTTGCTTAGCCCGATCTCGTCCTGGATATATGGATCCGCTACCAATTGCGAAACACTGTCGCTGAAATTGCACTCTTTCAACGCGGTGATTTGCTCGGGTGTCAACAACCCTTCAATTTGTCCGCGAACCTCGTTTACCCTTTTTAGGACGAAGGCATTAACTTCCTGCGGAGTTGCGCCCGGTCCACCAGGTCTCTCCATTTCTGCCGCGTAAGCCTGTGCGATTGTCATCAATTGCTTCTGCCGTTCGGCGCTCATGCCGAGCCGGTTGCGAACGGACGCGTCCAAAAGCGGATAGTATGCCGGAAGGCTAAGCGGTTTGGAAAAGCCCTCCGGCAGTTTAGTCCCGTTGGTGACTTTGACACTTCCCCCCGATACATTCGGCGCGCTGCCAGCGCTGCTAGTCCCGCCGGAAACAGAGTTCGTTCCCGATAGCTGCGTACCGCTCCCAACGCTTAAGGTCCCGGTCGACACAACGAGGCTCGCGGACACGATTCCAACAAAGCCCGCGGCGCCACTATTGGTTAGCCGCCGATCACACTCCTTATGGAGCCGGTCTCGCTGCGAAGCGGTCAGATGAACGAGTAGCTCCTTGCTTTGATCCTGTGCTTCAGCCTCTATCTTACTCCGAAACTCCTTTCTAAGCCGTTCCAGCGGTTCTGTGCGGTCGCCGCCTGCGCCTGGCGAGGAATCAAGGATTAGTCGTTGGCAAACGAACTGTGCCGTAAGGAGTTTCTTCAAGGAAGCGAGTTGCTGCTCCGTTAGAATCTCCTTCACTTGTTTGCGCAGGGGAGCCACCGTTTTTTGGTAGACCGCCCAGTCGATGGCTTCGCGGCCCTTCGCCTCCTGTTCTGCTTGCGGCAGCTTTGCTGTCTCCTCGGCACGTTTCCGCTGTTCGGCCATCCACCTCGCCGCCACGGCCCCAAGTTTCTTCTCCTGTTGAGGCGTCAGTCCAAGATACTCGCGAAATCCCGCATCTTCGAGCGAGTGGTATACGGGCAAGTTCATCGTCATCCCGATCTCCGGTCCCGCAGCCCACCAAATGAGCATTCTTATTTCATTCTCGTGGGTGTTGCTCGCTTCCAATCGTGCCGCAGTCGCGTAATCGACGCGGGCTTTTTCCGGCAGCTTGTTCCTTTCGTATGCATACCCGCCTACAGCGAATGCTTCGGCAAAGTTGGCGTCGAGTTGCAGGGCCCTGTTGGCGTCCGCGACCGCCCTGTCAAAGTCGCCCTTTTCCGCATAGGCCCAAGCGCGATTCGCGGAGACGGTCGCGTTTTCCGGCGCCAGCCGCATTGCCTCAGTCTGGTCCTGGATAGCTTTGTCAACGTGGCCCTTGTACAGGTAGGCGTTACCACGGTTGCTGAACAGAAAACCCTTTTTAGTTGCGGATTTAGTTGCGGAGTTTAACAGTTCGCCGTAGCCGCTAATCGCTTTATCGAATTCGCCCTGGAATTCATAGCAGTTTGCTCGTGCCCAGCGATACGACGGTGCGCTGGTTGGATAGTCATTCACCAGTTGGGTCAAATTGGCAATCGCTTTGACAAGCTGTCGGCTTCGTCCATAAGCCCAGCCGCGGTTGAAGTAATCCCGCAGGCCCTTCGGATCAATTTGCGCCGTGCGCGTTAGATCGGCCTCGGCCCCTTTCGCATCGCCGTTGCGCTGGTAGACGCTGGCACGCCAGTAGTAGGCGCGGGCGTTCTTGGGATCGAGGCGGATGGCCTCGCTGAAGGCGTCGATCGCCTTTTCGCGCTCACCATCTTCAAGCAGCGATTCGCCTTGTTTGAGCGCGGCGGCGGACGACTCCGCCGCGCGGACGTTGGCGGACCATACTGGCAGCGCAATGACCGCGCCCGCAAGAAACAACCGCCAGTGAGAAACCCAGATCCCTGCGCAAGATGCTTTGCTCCTACCCATGATCGTTCTCCCCAAGTATGTGGAAAACCGGTATCCTACCGAGATTTGTTGGTTAACGGATGCGGAAAAGCCGCTACCAAGGTATAATACCGCCGACGCCGAAATCTTGCACAACCGACGGTCTTTTTTCGCCACCGTTTTGGGGCGCGGCGGCGAGCCGTCGCACTCCAAAAACCTACATCGGCGCCGCCAGCGTGGCCTCAAAAGTCATCGTCGAGCGGTTGCGGCGGACGCGGACTTTCACTTTGTCGCCGGGGGCGTACTGCTGCAAGGCGTCGTCGAAATCGTCGCAGATGCCGATGATGCTGCGGCCGAACTTCACGATCACGTCGCCGCCTTTTAGCCCGCAGCGTTCCGCCGGGCTGCCGGCGATCACCGAGCTGATCGGAAAGCCCGGCTCCTCGCGGGTGAAATCGGGGATGCAGCCCAAAAAGGGCGCGGCTGGCCGCCGCGGGGCTGCATGGGCACGGCCACAAACGCCGGCCGCCGCGGCCCGTTGGCCAGCGCCACCGTCATGTCCCGCACGTAATCGGCGATCCGCCTCATGCCGGGAACATTAACTTTGTCGAACGTGTCCGTCGGCTTATGGTAGTCCGGGTGCTTGCCGGTAATGAAATGGATATTCGGCACCCGCTTGCAATAGAACGCGGCCTGGTCGCTGCGGCCCGACGCGCCGGCCACCTTGTTGAAATGAAAGCCGTAGGGCTGGTTGACTTCGTCCAGCAGCGAGGAAAAGCCGGTGCCCGTACCCACGCTGTTGACTTGCACGGCGTCGTCGCGGAGCCGGCCAACCATGTCGAGATTGATCATGGCCGCGGTCTTGCTCATCGGCACGATCGGATTGTTCACGTAGTGGCTGCTGCCCCAAAAGCCCCACTCCTCGCCGGTGAAGAGAATAAAGACCACCGTGCGGTGCAGCTTCTCCTTGCGATGGGCCAGGGCCCGCGCGACCTCCAGCACGACGGCCACGCCCGATGCGTTGTCGTCCGCGCCGTGGTAAATGGCCAGCGGCCGGGAAGGGAGCGTGCTCCGCGAACCGTAGCCCAGGTGGTCGTAGTGCGCGCCCAGCACGATCGCCTCGCCGGCCAGCGGACCCTCGCCGGGCAGCACGGCCGCCACGTTTTTCACTTCGCACATCACGTGCCGCACGTCCGTTTCGCCCTCGATTCGCCAGCCGGTCAGCTCGCGACTGCCGGGCTTGAGCGTGCGGTCGATGCGGTCCTCGATCTCGCCCAGCGTGGTCTTGCCCGCGGCTTGCATGATACGATCAATCACGCCGCGGCGGCAGGTGATAACAGGCACGTCCGGATGGGTGAACGTCGTGCCGGCCACATGGAAGGAGAACAACGTGTCTTCTTCGTGACGGTGGCGGCGCATTTCCGCCTGGTCGCTGCAAACGATAATCGCCGCCGCGCCGTGCTCGCAAGCATTGGCCACCTTGTGGCGGATGGTTGTGTAGGCGGTTTCCTTGATCGGAGCCGACTCCTTGTCGTTCGTCTCGTCGCGCGGCTGGTGGCGGAGCATGACCACCGCCTTGTTTGCCACGTTGATGCCGGCAAAGTCGTCGTAACCGCCCTTGCGGGCGGTGATGCCGTAGCCGGCGAAGACCACCGGCAGGTCGAAGTGTCCGCTGCCGCTGATCGCCAGCGGAGTGAAGTCGTTGCCCGCCTCAAGCTCGATTCGCACCGGCTTACCGTCTTTCCCGCCGACGGGCGTACCGGGACCGACAAGTGTGAGCCGGTTGTTCAGCCCCAGCGCCGCGTCGATGCCGACCCGGAATTTCTGGAACGGACCGCCATCGAAGACGTCGGTCCGGACACCGTAGCGTTTAAGCTGCCGGAGGTTGCCGGCAATATAGTCGGCGGCCAGATCGATGCCCTTCGTGCCCAGCCCACGGCCTTCGAGTTCGTCGCAAGACAAATAACGGGTGGTGGCGGCAAGCCGCTGTTCGACGGCGGCGCGATCGTCTGCGATGTTTTGCTCCCTGGCGGCCGTTTTTTCGGTGGCGACCGTAGCAAGCCGCGCATCGTCGCTGGCTGCCAATGCCGGGAGCGAAATCCCCAAGATCGTAAGCACCGCGAATCGGCCCGATCGAGGCCGCGCGAGCGAAGTCAGTTTCTTAGCCACGGATGGAACACGGGTCGAACACGGATAGGACAGGTGGTACGAGACTCATTTCCCCTCCGTGTTTCATCGGCGTTTCATCCGTGACTGTCGTCACTTCTTGCTCAAGTTTCGCAGGTCGGCCGCTTGCCGGCGGAAGCGGGCGACGTGCCGCAAGTAGCTTTCTTGCCGTGGCTTGCTGCCCACGGTCCCGGCCAGCCGCTCATACTTCTCGGCGAGGGCCAATTTTACGCGGACCAGGTTGTCGCGATCTTGCTTAAGTGTCATGGGCTGTTTTCCTCCTGTATTGCGATAGAACCTTGATTCTACAGTGATCGTGCTTGGCTTGCAACAACTGTATCCAACTGCCCAGTAGAGGGGTATGGCAGGGAGAACTACTCCCGGTTCCAGCTCGCTAACGGAACCACGTTTAACGGTCGAATACAAGATGGTGAAAAGACAGATTGTTTCGAGAGAAACGATCGCACGGCGATGCAGTTTGGGGGAAATATGGACGCTCTTCCGGAAGGCAACGTTCGCGAGAATCGTCACCTTCGGCATAGGCGGAACATCTTGACAGCGCTCTGGACGGCGCTGCTGCCTTGTCTTGCCGGTTGCACCGGTTTGGGAGAGTGGTTTCACAACGGTTTCAAAGTCGGCCCAAACTATACGGCCACGTCGGCCCGCGTCTCCGACGCCTGGATCGACAGCAGCGATCCGCACCTCCGCATCGTGCAAGGCGACAATGCCTGCTGGTGGACGGCCTTCGGCGATCCGGTGCTGGGCGGCCTGATCGCCGAGGCGTCGCAGCAGAATCTGACACTGAAAATGGCCGGCGCCAGGATTCTCGAGGCCCGCGCTCAACTGGGAATTGCCACCGGGAATCTCTTCCCCCAGCAGCAAGAGGCGACGGGGCAATACACGCGCAATGCGATGAGCGCCAGCACATTTCCATTCAACTTCATCCGGCTGCCGACCTACTACTACGACTACTGGTCGGTCGGCTTCGACGCCGCCTGGGAACTCGACTTCTGGGGCCGCTTTCGCCGCGCCGTCGAATCGGCCGACGCCCAGCTTGACGCCCAGGTCGAAAGCTATGACAACGTGCTGGTCATGCTGCAGGCCGAAGTGGCGACGAACTACATCCAGATGCGCTCGGCCGAAGAGCGGATTGCTCTGCGCAGAAGAACGTCGATCTCCAGAAGGAAACGCTGCGAATCATCACGCTGCGCGAGCAGCAAGGCTTGGTTACGGAGCTTGACGTGCAGCAGGCGACCGCGATCCTGGGCGCCACCGAGGCCCTCATCCCCGCACTGCGCAACACCCAGCGGCGACGCAAAACCGCCTGTGCATCCTGACGGGCAATCCGCCTTACGTTTTGGCGCAAAGGATTCCGCCCGGCACGATTCCCCAGCCGCCGCAAGAGGTCGTCATGGGCATCCCCGCGGAATTGCTGCGGCGGCGGCCCGACGTGCGGCAGGCCGAGCGCGAAGCGGCCGCCCAGTCTGCTCGCATCGGCATCGCGGAGGCCGAGTTTTATCCGCACATCGCGATTACGGGCACAATCGGCCTGCAGGCCGAGAATTACAGCAATTTGTTCCAGTCCAACAGCCTGGCCGGGTCCATCGGGCCGGGATTTCGCTGGAACATCTTGAATTACGGCCGCATCAAGAACAACGTCGACGCCGAGCAAGCCCGTTTTCAGGAGGCGGTGATCAACTATCGCAACGTGGTGCTCGGCGCCAACGAGGAGGTCGAAAACGGGATCATCGGCTATCTCACCGAACAGGACCGCTCGCGGGCATTGGAAATGAGCGCCCGCGCCGACGCGCGTGCGGTGGACATCGCCCTGCAGCAATACGAGCGGGGACTGATTTCCTACCAGCCGCTGCTGGATTCGCAGCGGGCACTGGTTGCGCAGCAGGACACGGTGACCGAGAGCCGGGGCCTGGTCGCCGCGGACCTCGTTGCAATTTATCGGGCGATGGGCGGCGGCTGGCAGGCGCGGCTGCCTTCGCCGGAGCAGGCCCCGCCGGTTGGCCCGCCGGCGATCTCCGTGCCGCAACTCTAACTCGGTGGCACGTCCCTGAGCTTCAAGCGAAGGGCGTGGCGGCCGCTCAGACACGCCCTTCGCTTGAAGCTCATTGCGTGCCACGCGGCTTGCCGAATTGCTAACGTTGGGTTGCCCCCTCTTGTCTCACCCTGCCGCGGACTGTTATACTTGGCGTCAATCCGCCGGCGGGAGGGAGCAGGACTTCGCGGCGGCGCCATCTTATTGTCCTGCGTGGCACAGACCGAACATTGCTGGAGTAACGAGTGGGAGTCAAAAAAACTGGGAAAGGCCGGCGAAAGCTCGGCCGCAAAAAGCGTCGCATGCGGTCCCGGATTCGGCACCGCAAGTAGTCTTTCGCGCCGCAAATCTTCTCCGGCGATTGGCCGCACGCTGCGCCGCGTAAGCTAGACTTGCTCGTAGGTCCGCAATGTCGCCGGACTGCTTGCAATCCGCCCGCCTTACGTGTGCAACGCGAATGACTGAGACGGAATCGATCCTCGACCAGCTTTCGGCCCGCTCGGCCCAACTGTACAGCCTGCCCGGCGTCGCCATGCAAGTCCTGCATCTCACGCGCGACGCCCACGTCGACACGCGGGCGCTGAAGGAATGCATCGAGAACGATCCGGCGATTGCCAGCCGCGTGCTCCGCGTGGTCAACAGTTCGCTGTTCTCTCCCAACCGCCACGTGGCCGACCTGGGCCAGGCATTGCCCTTGCTGGGCATCAAACCGTTGAAGCTTTTGGTGCTGAGCTTCAGCCTGCCCAGCGGCCTCTTTCTCGACGTGGAATCGAAAACGCTCCTGTGGTACTGGAAGCACGGCGCTCACGAAAGCGGTTGCCGGCCGCGAGTTGAGCCATCGACTTTGGCGGATTGCGGGCGACGAGGCATTCCTTGCCGGGCTCTTGCAGGACCTGGGCACGCTGCTGTTGTTCCAGCAACTGGGCCAGCCCTACGCCCGTCTGCTGGACCGCGCTGTGAGCCACCATTTGGACCTCTGCGCGGTGGAGCGGCAGACACTCGGCTTCTCGCACACGGAGCTTTCCGCGCGGCTGCTGCGGCAATGGCGGTTGCCGGAGTCGCTGTGCGACGCGGTCGCTTGGCGATCACCGGAGGAGCAGGCCCACTCCGCACTGACACAGATCCTTCATCTGGCCGAACTGTTCGCGCGGCTGCTTGCCGACGGACAGACCGCGGCCTTGCCGGAGCTGCTCAAAGCGGCCCACGGTTACAGCCATCACCTCGACCAGCAGTTGGAGCCGCTGGTGGCCGAAGTCGAAGCCAAGGTCAACGAACTGGCCGACATTTTCTCGCTTGCGCTGCCCGACGGACTCGAATATCGGGACGTATTGGCGGAAGCCCATCGACAACTGTCGGGCGTGGCGACGCAGGCCGCGGAGGAGCTCTTGCGGGCGCAAATTCCGGAGCGTGCGGAAGTCGACGAAGACTGGGTTCTGGCCGAATTGAGCACGCTTTCCGAAGCGCTTTACGATGCTTGTTCGCGGCCGATCGAGGTCGCGGCGATGGAACGGACCCCCACTTCCACGGCGGCAGCGGCAAATGCGGCCGTGCAGCCAACTTCCGCCGCGGCCGTTGCGGCACGGCCGGCGGCCGCGCCGTTGCGGCCGGCTTCCGCCGCGCCGAACTTGTTGGACCGCTTGACCGGCATCGTGGCGGTTTGCCGCTCCGCGCCGGCCCCTGAGCCTGCTGCTGGTAAGACTCTCCGCCGGCGACGAATTGCTGAACTCGCGCGGCCCGCAGGAGTTGTCCGCGGTGCGCAACGTGCTGGGCAAGGTCTGCGGCGGGCTCGATCATCCCGGAAAGATCGGCTTCTGGCACACGGAGTGCGGCTTCGCCCTGATCCTGCCGGGCGCGGACCGGACGCAGGCCGTGGAACTCGGCAATGAGCTGGTCCGCGCCGTCCGCAACGCGTCATCCGCGGCCGACGTTGGGCAGAAGGAGTGGCTGAAGATCGACGTCGGCGTCGCTTCCATCGCGCAATTGCCGAAGAACTTCCCGCCCCGCGATCTCTTGGACGGCGCCGACCGCTGTCTCTACGCCTCACACGCCTCCGGCGGCGGCGTAGTGAAGAGCATCGAAATCTATTGAGCCGCCAGCTTTCGCAGCACCTTGTAGTCGGTCTTGCCTGTGCCCAAGACGGGAATCGCGTCGACGCGCTGCACGGCGTCCAGCCGCATTACGCCGCGCAAACCCGCTTGCGCAAGGATGGCGTTGGCTTCGGAAAGAGAAATTTCCCGCGTGGAGAAAAGCACAATGCGGTGCGCGGGAGTGTCCACGCCTTCGACGGCAACCTGCGGGCCGTCCTCCGTAGGCGGCCAGCGGCGGGCCAACGGTTCTTCCAGGGCGGGCAAGGATACCATCTCGCCGCCGATCTTCAAGAACCGCTTCAACCGCCCGCAGAAATGGATGTAGCCGTCGTCGTCAAAACGCACCAGATCGCCGGTCACGTACCACCGCTTGCCGTCAACATCGGTAAACGGATCGGGACCGGTATAGTTCAAATAGCCGCCAAAGACCGACGGCCCGCGGACCAGAATCATGCCCGTCGCGCCGCGCGGCAGTACCGCGTGCGACTCGGGATCGACGATCAGCGTCTCGACGTTGTCCACCGGCGGCCCGACGGCGCCCTGCTTGATGCGGCCGGGGAGGTTGGCGGCCACCACCGGCGAACACTCCGTAATGCCGTAGCCCTCCAGGACGAAGGCGCCGGGCGCCAGTTGCCGCGCCTTCTCGAAGAGCGCGTCGGGGCATTTTTCCGCCCCTACCACGATGATCCGCAGCGAGGCCAGATCGCTCGGCCCGGCCTTGCCGAACATGTAGCCCAAAAACGTCGGCGTGGTGACCGCGATCGTCGCGCGGTAGGCGGCCACCGTGCGGACCAGTCCGGCCGCGTCGGTCGGATCGGGATAATGGGCGACTCGCATCCCCGCGAGCACCGGCGCCAGCAGGTTGCCCACGAGGCCGAAGCTGTGGAACGGCGGCAGGCAGCCCAGCAGCACGTCCTTGCGGCTGGCCTGAATGACCTTCAGCGCCGCCCGAAGGTTCGTGAGCAGGTTGCGGTGCGACAGCGGCACGGCCTTGGGCGTGCTTTCGGAGCCGGAGGTGAAGAGCACCACCGCCGGCGCGTCGAGATCGGGCCGCGGTAGGCCCCCGAGCGCGCGGTGGGGCATGACGTAAGTCGAAAGCAATGTCGCGGCCTTTTCCAGGTTGCCGATCTGTCCGCGAAGATCCTCAAGATAGACGTACTCCGCCCCCTCGATCTGGATGCCCAACCGGTCGATCAGCTTCTTCGAAGTTATGACGTGCCGCACGGCGAGCATCTTGACCGCATGGGCCATGTTGGCTGGTCCCGTAGTCCAGTTCAACAGCACCGGCAGCTTGCCCGCCAAGTGCAGGGCGAAGAACACGATATCCGCGGCGACTGAGCCGGGCAGGAGAACGCCAACGGCCGAAGGCAAGTTCGAAGTGCGGTCCGCCAAAGTAGCAGGCACGCTCCGAGTGCCGTTCGCTTGATCCTCTCCTGCCGCCGTTGGGCTGACGGCACGCGGAGCGTGCTTGCTACTTTCCAGCTTGGCAAATCGTTTCGCCATCAGCCTCGCCGCCACATGCATTTTCCGATACGAGAGCACGCCGCTTACGCGGTCGGCAGCCGCCACGTCGTTGGGGTTCTTCAGCACGCGGCGGACGAAGGCCTCGGCCAAGGTTTCGCCCAACACCGTTGGGGCGTCGTTGTCGCTGGGCGGCGCGTTCCATGCCGGCGGTGGCGGCTCGATCTTGTCCTCGCCGCTGAGCTGCCCCTCGGCCAAGGCCCACAGTTCGCCCAGCGTTTCGGCCACGCGATCGCTGCGGAAGCCGAAGCGGTCTTCGATTTGTAACGCCAGATCCATCCGTTCGAGACTGTCCAGCCCCAGCCGCTCCAGGAGCATTTCGGCCGAGTTCTCTTCGGCGGTCAACGGCCGCTTCAAATGCTCTTCGGCCATTTCGTTTACGGCGCGGATCGTTTCCGCCTTGATCTTGGCGAGATCGACCTGGCCCGACGCGGCGAGCGCCGGATACTCGCGCGTCCGCGGTCCGAAGAGGAAACTGTACGGCACGAACGTCGGCTTCTCCGCGCCGCCGCGGTTGTACCACCCTTCCAGGAACGGGTTGAGTTTGTCGCGGGAGATGCCGGGCAGCGCCGCGCGGTCGATCCGCTCGACGGTCATTGTCACCTTCCGCCGCGGCAAAAAAACAAAGAGTGCGGCAAACACCCAGCCCAGCGCCTTCAGGATGCAGCGTTCCAGGACGGGATGCTCGCCGGTGTAAGCGAAGGTGAACATGCTGCCCCAGACGCCGCGCGTGCGGACCAGCAGGATGTTTGCCTGCGGACAGCGCTCCAGCAAGTCGGACACCGCCCGCGTCGCGCCGATTTCTTCTTTCCCGCGCCGCTCAGTGCGGCCGGCAGGGTAGATGAGAAAGCTGTCGCCTTGCTCCAGCCCGGCGGCCAGGGCTTCGATCATCGTCAACGTTTGATCCCGAGCGCCGCGGCTCTGCAATTCCAGATCGGGCACCTCGACCGCGTTGATCAGCCGCATGATGGGATAGAGAAACGGCTTGCGGTACATGCTCGTGGTGACCGTCGGCCGCATTTCGACCGGCAGGCGGATGTGCGACAGCACCAGCGGTGGATCAATCAGCCCGGGATGGTTCGGCATCACGAGCGTCGGGCCGCGGAGGTCGCGGAGTTTTTCCAAACCCTCCACGCGGACCCGGTAGCGAAAGCGGGTCAAGAAGCGAATCAGCATCCAGAAGCACGCTCGCAGCCAGCGCATGACAGTGTCCCTGTAGGTCTGCTTGCCGAGCTGGACTAATGTCGTTCGAACCCGTGTGAAATCTTTGATTCCGTGAACAGTTTCTCGTCCATTAGTCCATTCCGGCAGAAAGGACCTACTTCTCTTCCGTCACCGTGACCGTGACCATCATGTCGCCTTGTTTGATCGAGTCCACAACCTTCTGGCCCTCAATCACGCGGCCGAATACCGAATGCTTGCCGTCGAGGTGCGGCTGCGCCGAATGCGTGATAAAGAATTGCGAGCCGTTGGAATTCGGCCCGGCGTTGGCCATCGAAAGCACGCCGGGACCGTCGTGCCGGAGGTCCTTGTGGAACTCGTCGGCGAATTCATAGCCCGGCCCGCCGCGGCCGGTGCCTTGCGGGCAGCCGGTCTGGATCATGAAATCCGAGATCACGCGGTGGAACTTCAGCCCGTTGTAAAAGCCCTTGGCGGCCAGCTTCTCGAAATTGGCGACGGTATTGGGTACTTTGTCGGCAAAGAGTTGGGCACGAATCGTGCCGCGATTGGTTTCAATGGTGACAATTTTCATGTTTCGGCTTTCACGGAGGTTTCAGTACGGGAAGGCATCGGTAGTTATATGCTGATTGGCATCATTCCGCCAGAGCCGACGCCTGGCGCAAGTAAATCAGCTACTACGCCTTGCAGAGGTTATTACCTTCTCGCCGCCGTTGCCGGCGGGCCGTAGAACTCGCTGGGATTGCCAAGATCGACCATGCGGTAGCCGGGTATGACGGGAATCGCCCACAACGCGGCTGGATTCGGCAGCGGCTGGTTGACTTGCACGTCACCCAAGTCGATCCGCATGGAGAAGTTGAAGGCCGGGCATTCCACAGTCACTGCCGTGGGTACGTAAAGCCCGGTGCGCGAATTGCGCTTGTAACTTTCGGCGATGGAACGTGCCCGCAGCCGGTCTTGCGCGTCGTAAACCTGCTGCTCCAGCACCCACGCGCTCACCGGATCGATGAAGGTGACCTTCTTATTTGGTCCGTCGGGCGTATTAAGCAGCGTGCGGATCCAGATGCGATTGTGGTTGTTGGGATCGGGATAGGGGCCGTCATGGTGCAGATTGGGATCGATCTCCAGCGTGCCGAGGGCCTCCATCAGCCAGCTCGGTTCGATGGGAATCATCCGCCGCGCCTGGCTGGCGGCGAATTGGTCGTAGCGGCAATAGTAGAGCGCCGGCGGCACGTTGCGCTTGACCCAGAACCAGAACAACTGGGCGTTGCTGCCCAGATCGACCTCATCCCCGGTCCATTCTGTTCTGGCCTTCAGCCGAAAAAAGCACGGCCGCTGGTAGGCGAATTTTGCCGTGAGCGTCGGCGCGTGCGGGCTGGCGAGCGTGGCCGACTCGCTGTTAAGCGACTGGATTTGCGAGTTGTTGCGGTTCACCGCCGCGATCACCTGTTCCAGACCGGCGCCGGGCGGCAGGACCTGTGGCGGCGGCTCCCGCAGCCCGTACATGCCGTGCAGCCACGCGCAGCCCCCTTGTCCGGCGAGCAGTGCCAGCAGAGACGGCAACAAGAGGTAGCGCTGCGTGCGATTGAGCATCGTTACGGCGTACTGTGTACTGGGCACTGTGTACTAGGTACTCTTCACCCTTCCAACAACTTTGCCAACACCTGCTGAATTTCGTCGATACGATTTGCATCCAGCGCCATCGCGGGGACTTCATACTGCGCGTCGCGCCGCGGGCAATAGAGCAACAGCCGCTCGTGCCCTGCCTCGTCGCGCTGCTCCTCTTCCAGCCGCATCACTCGCCGCCGCACCAAGAGCAGCGCCAGCACGTAGCGCATGTCCTGCTTGTCGGTCTGCTGGGCCAACTCGTCGAAGAAGTTCAGCAGCAGGTCGTTCGGCGCCCAGTGGGCTCGCCGAGCGCTCTGGCCGGGCATCTGCGACTTCCACCAGCCGATCGCTCCTTCCGGCGGCCCCTGCCACGCCGCGGCCGAATAGTCGTGCCGCTGCCATTCCTTCCCGGCCGGCAGAAGCACCGAATAGAACTCCTCGCCCGGAGCAAACTCTCGCCCGGTTGCCGCGCAGGCCTTCGCCGATCGCCCGATTTCATATTCCATGCCGTGCCGAAGGCTACCTAAAACGGTTATTTAACACAAGGCGGGTCTTATGCGCGAAACGGCCTGGGCCGAAACCAACCGTTGCCACAGTGAGCCGTTTGTTTCGGTTTGCCGACGTAAGCGATATCAACCCCTTGACCTTTTCGTCAATTTCGTGTAAGTTTAGGTATAGTATGTCGGCCACAGGGCCGAAGTTTGAATAAAGCCATGTCTACCCTCACTTCCTTATTACCGTTGATTCTGCTGGGCCTTCCCAGCGTCCGGTTTTAGGGTTTGCGCGTAGACATCCAACTCCCAAAAACAAGCGTAACCCTAGGGCCGGCAAGGTCTTAGGGTTTTTTATTTTCGTCATGGTAAACCGCGTCATAATCAGCCGCCGCCGCCTGATAGCCACGAGGCGCGATTGGTGTTGCGCGGGCCGACCTCGAGTCGGCCCTGCCATCACTGCTAGCATTCACGCCATTCCAAAGACCATATTCCAAAGACAACGTACCATGACAGATTCCACACGAATAACCCCGACCGATTCCCGACGCATCCTCATTTTCGATACCACGCTCCGCGACGGCGAGCAATCGCCCGGCGCGAGCATGAACCTGGCCGAGAAGATGGAGGTAGCGCTCGCCCTTCACGGCCTGGGGGTCGATATCATTGAAGCCGGCTTTCCCATCGCTTCGCCGGGCGATTTTGAGGCCGTGACCGAAATCGCGCGCACGCTTCCGCGGCGTGCAGGTCTGCGGCCTGGCCCGCTGCCGCGAAGCCGATATCGACCGCGCCTGGGAGGCCCTCCGCTACGCCGACCAGCCGCGGATTCACGTCTTTCTGGCCACCAGCGCCATCCACCGCGAGCACAAGCTCCACATGAACATGGACGAAATCGTCCGCAACGCGGTGGCCGGCGTAAAGAGGGCGGTGGGCTATTGCGCGAACGTCGAGTTCTCGCCCGAAGATGCCGCCCGCACTGAGAGCGATTTCCTTTGCCGCGTGGTCGAGGCGGCGATCGACGCCGGCGCGACGACGGTCAACATCCCGGACACGGTCGGCTACGCCACGCCCAGCCACATGCACGGCGTCATTGCGAACCTGTGCAACCGCGTGCCGAACATCGACAAGGCCGTGATCAGCGTCCACTGCCACGACGATCTCGGCATGGCCGTCGCCAACAGCCTGGCCGCCGTCGAGGCGGGCGCAGGGCAGGTCGAGTGTACCATCAACGGCCTCGGCGAACGGGCGGGCAACTGCTCGCTAGAGGAAGTCGTCATGGCCCTCCGCACGCGCAACGACTACTACCATGCGCATACGAAAGTCAACACGCATCGGCTCGTGCCCACCAGCCGCCTCGTGGCTGGCGTGACCGGCATCCACGTGCAGCGCAACAAGGCGATCGTCGGCCAGAACGCCTTCGCCCACGAGGCGGGCATCCACCAGGACGGCATGCTCAAGGAGCGGACGACCTACGAAATCATGCGGCCGGACGACGTCGGCTTCATCACTACGGAGCTCGTGCTGGGCAAGCACAGCGGCCGCGCCGCTCTGGCCAGCCGCATCACGACGCTCGGCTATTCGCTCAGCGGCGAACAAATCCAGCAGGTCTTTGAAAAGTTCAAAACGCTCGCTGACAAGAAGAAAGAAATCTACGACGCCGACCTCGTCGCGTTGATCGAGCAGGAAATGCGGCAGGCGCCGGAGCTGTGGTCGTTCCATTCCTACAACGTCGGCAGCGGCACGGGCAAGATTCCCGCGGTGCACCTCAGCCTGACCCACGGCAGCGGCAACGTGGCCGCGGATGTGGTCGGCGGCGATGGCCCGGTGGACGCCGTATTCCTGGCGATCGAGCAATTGACGGGCGTTATGGCCGTATGCAAGGACTTTTCCGTACACAGCGTATCCGTCGGCAAGGACGCGCAGGCGGAGGTCCTGGTCCAGTTGCAGCACAACGGCCGGCTCTTCCGCGGACGCGGCGTTTCGACCGACAGCCTCGAAGCCAGCGCGAGGGCGTTCCTCAACGCCGTGAACAAGATCGCGGCGGGAAGCGGGGAGCAGGGAAGCGGGAGCGCGGAAGTAGACGAGAGATGAGGGATGATGGTTGAATGATGAGGGATGAGAGGTGAGGGATGAGAGATGTCAAACAGTCCCCTCTCCCTCCGGGCTTGTTGTTCTACACATCTCAGACCCCATCCGGCTCGCCCGGATGGTGAAATAGGTTGAATGGCTAGAAAAGTGAAATGAAGAAATCACGACCCCCGCGGGCTTGTCCCGCGGGTGAAGGAGATTGCGCGGCTACATGGCGAACCTGCGGAAGCTGAACAATCTGATTCACCATCCAGACAAGCTGGATGGGGTCTGGTTCTTGTTGGTTTTCGTAGCTAGCTTTACAACCTCCTTCACCATCCACACGAGGTGGATGGGGTTGTGTGGCGACTTATGTATAACAACAAGCCCTCCGGGAGAGGGCTAGGGTGACGGCGGATGGACGTTGGGGGGTCGGTCGAGTGGCTAAGTGGACAGACGCGCAGGACTTAAAGTCCTGTGGGGCAATCATCCCGCACGCGGGTTCGATTCCCGCCTCGACCATCCCCCGTCCCTAATCGTTCATCTCTCGTCCTTCCCGGGCCGAGTGGCGAAATAGGCAGACGCACAGGACTTAAAATCCTGTGGGGGAAACCCCGTGCGGGTTCGAGCCCCGCCTCGGCTAGTTGTTGTTCACTGATGCTCACGAGAATCCAGGAAGCATTTTGATTTTGGTCGGAAAGGGACAAGGACTACCCATAGGATTCCTTTCGCATTAGAATTTACTCGGTTGCTGGAATGTCAAGCGGAGCAAGCAGGCTATGATAGTCTTCACGGTTGTTGCCGGAATCGCGACACTTGTGTTTCGGTTTCTGCCAGTCAAAGGGCACTTCCCAAGGTACGGCAGGCATTTTTTGTGGGCCTCGGTTTTCCTTTTCGCGCTAATGTGTGGATGGCCAATCAATCTTCTTGCAGCAGATAGGCCGAAGGAGGCCGCCGCGGCCACCGGCAACCCTGATGAAGTCGACCAATCCAAGCCGGGTCTTAAGACCGAGACCTTCGCCCGTGATCCCGCTTGGGAAGGTTACAACAATCGCATAGTGCCCAGTTTCGCGCCGTTAGTGACGCAGGATTTCGGCTACAGCGCCACGAATTTCGCCGCCAAATCACGCGGCGAAGTCGGAGGGCGAATCACCCGCGCCAGCGAGCCGGCATGGTACGCGGCAAGAATCCCGCCCAAGACGCTCGACGACAAACTCTCCGCCTCCGGAACTTTTGCGCTCGTCGGTGGCGGCGGCGGCATTTGCTTTGGGTGGCTCCATGGACAGCAGCCCAGCGGTATGGGCCGCCCGCTCGGTTCGCTGGCCATGAATGTTAGTGCCGCAAAGACGGGAGGGCGACTCTCGGTCCATCTGGTTACCGCGCAGAATCAGGCTTGCGGCACCTTTGTGACTCGCTTCGAGCGCTATCATACGCGCGAAGAGCGCCTGATCAAACGTCCTACACCGATCAAGATCGACGGCACTCGCTACCATTGGAAGTTCGACTACGATCCCAATGCTGCAAATAGCCGAGGCCAAATCCGTTTCACGATTAAGAGCGAGAGCGACAATCCGGACGACTTCGAGGGCAAAGTATTCACCGTTGACCTGCCGGCGGGCTTTAAGAAGCAAGGCACGACGTTCGATCACCTCGGCCTGATCAACGTGACCCGGCCCGGCGGGGCCATGACCGTCTATTTTGGCGACCTTGTGCTTGACGGCCGCTCGTTGGATTTGTCGAGCGATCCGCATTGGGACGGATCGGGCAACCGCGCAAGCTATCGGGCAAAAGAAGTCGGCGCCGCGCACGACTTCGGCTTCAGTGCCACGAATCATGCCGGTGGGACCGCCGGCGAAGTGGGCGGACTCATCTGGCGCAGCCCTTACGCCTACTATGCCGATCGCGTCGGCCCGCTTTCGCTGGCCGGCCGGCTGGAGGCCCGCGGCCGATTCGTTCTCGCCAGCGGCGCGCCGGATTCCGCGTTTTACTTCGGCTGGTTCGACACCAAGGCGAAGCAGGTTAACGAACAGGAACCGTTCAAAGGCAAGAACTTCATCGGAGTATCCATCGGCGGACCGACGCGCGTCGGCCACTATTTCCTTCCGCTTCTGGCAACCGGTGAGGGACGCGGCAGCCGCGTCAAAACGGGGCCCGTCATCACGCCGGGCAAAGCGTGCGAATGGACGTTTCTCTACGACCCGGCCGCCAACAACGGCCGAGGCCAAGTGCGCGTCACGCTTGGCGGCGAGTCCGTCAAGCTGGATCTGAAGGCCGGCGCAAATCAACGGATGCCAAGTTTGATCACTTCGGGATATTCTGTGTCGGCCCCGGAGGCGGACAGTTGAAGGCCTATTTCGACGACTTGACTTACACTGCATCGCCCGGCCTCAAGCCACGATAACAACGCCCCGTGTTGCGCCCGTATTGTCGGGCACGGCCACTCTCCAGTGCTCATGCGCCTTCCCTTTGCTTTGCGGACGCCAGTCGCAACCGCCGCGGCTCACGTGGCGGCAAGCGCCAGCGCCGGGGGTTCCGAATTGATTAGGAAATCTGGCGAAAGTCTTCTGATTAGACTGTAGGCGCCGCTGTCTCATATCTCGAATTGCCAAAAACCTCTGGCAAAGTTCTTGGATGGTCCGAAGTCTTGGCTTAAATTAAGAGAGGGTGGTTTCAAAGATAGCTGGTATTGGAGCAAGAAATTGAGAATCTGTTTGCCTCATTCCGACCAGCCCGCACCGCGAAGCAAAAAAACATCCAATGTCGGTTCCTATTTTGGAACATTCCTGGTCGGTGTTTTTGGGTTTGTCGCCGGTAACCTGGCCCTGGACGCGATCAAAGAGCGGATGTACCACAACACGGCGCAATGCCCGTCGCAATCCGCTCTGAATGTCCCTCCGCAGTTAGCAACTCAATCCGAGCTGCAAGCATCGGCAGTGCCGCAAGCTGTTCCGATTGCCCCTTCGGCGCTCGCCGCCCAACCAGAGCCACCGCCGCTACCATTGCCGCCGCCCCCTGGGACTGCCTCCGGCGAACTTTCGGCCCAATCGGAGCCAAGGTCAATTGAACCTGACAAAGCGGCTACCAGTCAAGAATACCCGGCAGTTGCCGAGCGGTATTATGGCCGCGGTCTTGCTTATGGGCAGCAGGGCAGTTACGACAGGGCCATTTCCGACTTGACCGAAGCCATCCGGTTGAATCCAAACTTGGCCGAGGCGTATTACAGCCGGGGCGTCACCTATTGGCATTTGGGCAGCCACGATCGGGCGGCTGCCGACTTCAACGACGCCATTCGACTTGATCCGAGACTCGCTGGGGCGTATTACGGCCGGGGCTGCGTCTGGTTGTCGTACGGCAACAAGGCCAAAGCGGAGCTGGATTTCGCCCAGGCAAAGAAGCTGGGATATGCGCCGCCCAAGCCGAGCTCGGCCAACATCATACAGAAGTCGCTGGCGATTCTGCGAGGGCCTGCGACATAGCCCGCGATGTAATAGAATAAGTTGGCAAGTTGACGTAGAATGGACTGGCAGTCCGTCCCAAAAACACGACGGATTAGCAATCCGTCCTACGGCCGAGCGAGCACGTTTTCCGGCAGGCAAAACATGCAACCGTCGCACAAAGCCACGTTCAATTTCGCAGCCAATGCGAGATGTTCAGCGGTCTGTACCGCGTTATCGCGATCGCGGTGCTACTCCCGACATCGTCGGTCCATGCCCAGCCTAAGCTTGTTGCCTATGTGCCGAACTGGATTGATTTAGATACATTTTCGGGAACGATCGACTACGCGAAGCTGACGCACATCAACGTTGCCTTTGAGAACCCGAAGAATTCAGCCGGTAACCTTTCGTTTAACAGCAAGGACGCGAGCCTGATCGCCAAGGCGCGCGCCAATCGCGTCAAAGTCCTCGTCTCGATCGGCGGCGGCGCGAGCAGCAAGGCCATGAACGATCGATATGCACTGCTTTCCAGCGGGCCCAATTCCGCTCGTTTTGCGGACAAAGTGGCCGAGTACGTCTCGCAACACGGTTTCGACGGTGTGGATGTGGACATCGAGGGCCCGGCGATCAATAAGGATTACGGAGCGTTAATCGCCGGGTTGGCAAGGGCCCTCAAGTCGAAGGGCAAGCTGCTTACGGCGGCCCTCTCCAAAGGCTACGGCGGAACGAGGGTGCCTAGTTCCGTCTTCGGGCATTTGGATTTCGTGAACATCATGGCCTACGACGCGGCCGGCCCGTGGGACCCCAACTCACCGGGGCAGCATTCTTCGCTGGAGTTCGCCAAAAGCAATGTGGCGTACTGGCTGGGCCGCGGGCTTCTCCGATCCAAGGCCGTGCTGGGCGTTCCCTTTTACGGCTACGGGTTCGGCGCGGCGTTTCGCCGCGGAGGCTACTCCTATTCGGCGATCCTGGCCGTCCATCCCGGCGCTGAAAACACCGACCAGGCGGGAACCACGATTTGGTACAACGGGATTCCCACCATTAAGGCCAAGACGAAATACGTCGTCGACCAGGGACTCGGCGGCGTCATGATCTGGTCGCTGAACCAGGACGTGAAAGGCAAGCTCTCGCTGCTATCGGCAATTCACGACACGCTGGCAAGCCCGGCTGCGGCAACCGGCCCGCCAAAGAAGCGGTTCAAAGTGGTCGCTTTCTACGCGGCCCAAGACGAAGACGCCCATCTCAGCTTCGTGCGGCAGGCCAACAAGTGGTTTCCCGAGATCGCCGGGCAAAACGATTTCAGCTACGAATCGACCGACGACTTCAGCAAGCTCAATGGCGACTTTCTATCGCGGTTCCAAGTCGTGCTCTTCCTCAATCGGCGACCGGATGTTCCCCAGCAGCGAGCGGCCTTCCAGCAATACATGGAAAAGGGCGGCGGCTGGATGGGATTCCATTTCGCCGGGTTCGCCCTCACGCCTTCAAAATACCCGCAAAACTGGGACTGGTATCACAACCAGTTCCTCGCTGCCGGATCGTATGTGAGCAACACCTGGCGGCCTACCTCGGCCGTCTTGCGCGTCGAGGACCGCAAGCACCCGGCCACGTTGAACCTGCCGCCGACCCTTACCTCCGCTCCCAACGAATGGTACAAATGGTCCAACGACCTGCGGAAGAACCCCGACATCAAGATCCTGCTATCTATCGACGCAAGCAGTTTTCCCCTGGGGACAGGGCCCAAGCCGCACGAAATCTGGCACGAGGGCTATTACCCGGTCGTCTGGACGAATACCCGCTACAAGATGATCTATCTGAATATGGGCCATAACGACATTTTTGCCGTGACCAAGTCGGGCAAGGAGTATTCGGATACTTTTGGCAGCCAGGCTCAGAACAAGCTGATTGTGGACGGACTTTTGTGGCTTGGCCGCGGTGAGGCAGTTACCAAGTGAGAGATTCGTCATGACGTACACAAAGAAGTTTTGCGGTGTTCTCGTCTTGTTGGTAGCCAGTTCGGCATTTGCCGGCGCCGACGAGCCGGCCGGTCAGCCGAAGGCGCCGCCGGATAGCGACGTGAGGCTGAGGTTGTTGCGCCAGTTCGGCGAAAGGGTACAGGTGGCGAGGAGCGATGGCGGCAAGCTGCAACCGGTCAAAATACTGCCCGAACCCTTGTATCGGTATAGTGAGAAATCGCGGAACTGTCCTGACGCGGTCGTTTGGGCCTGGAGCGACGGCGGCCGGCCGAAGGCCCTCTTAACGCTCAGTTGCCAATTCGGACCGAAGTCGAACGATTTGAGATACGAGTTCGACAGCCTATCGGACAAACCGCTCGTCTGCACCATCGACGGCCAAGAGCGCTGGCGTCCGCACTGGTCCGGCAACGGGGATGAAGATCGTTTCCGGTGCGCCGGCCCCCGCCGAGGACAAGGCAGGCCGGATGCGCCAGATCGAGACCATATTGACCCGCCTGAAGGCAACGGAGGTAACTGGCAGGCCAGCGGCAAGACCCGCCGCGCCCGCACCGGCCGTAGCGTACGCGTACGGAGCGCCCGCAGCCGAAGCGGGTGACGGCCCGGCGCCCAAAGGTAAAACGTCGGACCTTGCCTGGACCGCGAAGCCCGTCTATTCCTATAGCGACGCCAAAGAGGGCATCACCCACGGCGCCATTTTCTTCGCCTGTCTTGGGAAGGACCCCGAAGTCATGCTGGTGCTGGAGGCGCAGTGCCGCGAGAAAACTCCGCCTGGCTGGTATTTCGGCTTCAATCGCATCGCCTTGGCGGAGCTGCACGTGCGATTGGACAAGAACGAATGCTGGAAAAGTCCTGCGCGGAAACTCGTCGTGGGACAAGCCCTACCACACGTTCGCCGTCGCCATGCCGGGCAACGGCGACCTTACAAATCGCCTCCAAGCGCTGCTCCAGACGACCGTCCGAGGAAGCGCCGGCCGCGAGAACCGGTATGTCGTGCCGTCGGGCGACGCGAAGGCCCTGGTCGCGTACATCGCGGGTCTGTCCAGCTATAAGCCCGAGGACCCCGTGGACGTCGTCGAGCATCGCAAGAAGTTCCGCCGCGCGCTCGACGAAGCGGCCCGGCGCATCTTGAAGCAGGAAACGGATCGCCAATCCGATGCCTGCGAGGTCGCACGCTACATCCTGCTGACAAACCGCGTCTGCCGGTTTGCCTCGGCCGAGGCGAAAGAACAGCGTCAAATCGTGGCGGACGTCAACGATTACCTGGACGATCAGTTCAAGAAGGGCAACTCGGAAACGGCCGTTATCCTGGCCGGGCTGGCGGCCAAGGCCATCCAGCAAACAGGTCAGTGGGATTGGGCGATCGAGACCTACCGTTCGTTCGCCGTGCGCGGCAAGAAGAGCGACGATGCGGGCGTCGTCCACTGGGCGGCGACCATGTCCGACGCCGCCACGGACCTGCGCAACATGAGCAACGACGCGCCGAAGCCGCCGGCGAAGGAAATCCTGCCCAGCGGCAAACTGGCGACAATCGATCTTTCCAAGAAAGCCAATCGAGAAACCACCGACTGGGAGAACGGGTCATTTCAAGGGAACGGGCTTGCTGAATTGGGCGTTGGAGATCAGGTCCTCGGCGGCGTAAAGTTCACTATCACCGAGAAGAAGCTGCAACTCCGTGGCGCCGGAAAGTCCGCCGTGCCGTTGAAAATCAATGGCATCGCCGTGGGCCAAAAAGTCCGCCGTCTCTACTTTCTCCAGGCCACGGAGGACTCTGTCCGCGGTACCGCCGAAGGCGCCCTGCTGGCGGAATACAAGATGCATTACGCCGACGGCTCGGCAGCCTCGATGCCGGTGGCCTTCGGCCTGGATGTCCGCGACTGGTGGTTCGATCGCGACCGGGAAATGGCGGTGTTGCGCGGCCGCGTGGTGTGGACGGGCGCCAATTCAAAGGCTGCAAAAGGGAACTGCGAGCTGCGGCTTTATCTGGGCGTCTGGGAGAACCCGCACCCGGAGAAGGCGATTGCGACTCTCGATTTCGTCAAAGCGAAAGAAAAGGGCACCGCGCCGTTTTGCCTGGCGATTACTGCCGAGCAATGAATTGCTCAAGTTGGAAATCGACGCTCATGGCGCGATTGGACTATTCTTGCATCGTTGCAACTGCTTGGTTGGCGATGACATTTCTCGCGCTAGCCGCGGATGCCGAGGACCGCGCGGCCTGGCTGAAAGAGGCCCAGTGGGGAGTGATGAACCACTACCTCGCCGATTGGAAGGCCAAGGAGTTGAAGGAGCCGATGACCGTCGAAAAATGGAACCGCATGGTGGACCGCTTCGACGTCGAAGGGCTGGCTGAACAATTGCACTCGGTCGGCGCGGGCTATTACCTCGTCACCATCGGCCAGAACTCCGGTTACTACCTGGCCCCCAACGTTGCCTACGACCGTCTCGCGGGAATCCGGCCGAGCAAGTGCTCCCGCCGCGACCTGGTGGCGGACCTCTACGAGGCCTTGCACAAACGCGATATTCGCCTGCTGGTCTACCTGCCTTCGGGCGCACCCGCGGGCGACGCCGCCGCGCGGCGTGCCTTCCAATGGCACAATGGCCCTCGGCGCAACGCGGAGTTCCAGCGCAAATGGGAAGAGGTCATTCGCGAGTGGTCCACCCGTTGGGGGCCGAAGGTTGCCGGCTGGTGGTTCGACGGCTGTTACTGGCCCAACATCATGTACCGGACCGACGATAGCCCGAACTTCGCCACCTTCGCGGCGGCCGCCCGCGCGGGCAACTCCAGGAGCGTCGTTGCCTTCAATCCAGGCGTCTACACGCGCATTCTTTCCGTCACGCCGTACGAGGACTACACGGCGGGCGAGACGGTTTTTCCCGAGCGTGTGGCGATTTATCGCGCGGTGGACGGGAAGGTCGATGGAACTCAGGTGCATGTCTTGAGTTACTTGGGCTCGCGGTGGGGCGCCGGCGAGCCGCGTATGTCCGCCGAGGAGGTCGTTAAATGTACGCAGGGCATACGCAAGCACGGGGGCGCAATCACATGGGACGTTCCCGTTCAGTCCGGCGGCCTGATCTCGCAGCAGTTCCTCGATCGGCTATCGGCCATAGGCAAGGCACTTCGCCGACCGGCGAAGGATGCCGCTCGATCGAAGTGAACAATCTGCCGACACGTGACGCCCGGCAAGTTCCAAGATACGCAAGCAAGGACGACATCGTGACTGGCGCAGGGGCCAGAGCGGCGGGCGGTCGCTGGAACCCTCGGGCCGGCTTCAACGCGGTCTATGCCAGCCTTGAAGTCGAAACGGCGGCAGCCGAAGCGATCGAGCACTTTCGCTGCTACGGGTTCCCGATCTCCAAGGCAATGCCACGGGTCCTCGTCGCGCTGGACGCAAAGATCGAGCGGGCACTCGACCTGAGAGACGGCGGCACGCGAAGGGTCCTCGGTGTATCGGAACGCCGGATGCTTGAGGAACCCTGGCGCGAGGAACAGAAAATGGGACGCGAAGCGCTGACGCAGGCTATCGGCAGGCTCGCCTTTGAGACCAGAATCCAGGGAGTTCTTGTCCCGTCGGCTGGCCGAGAAGGCGGAGCCAATCGCATCATCTTCCGGGCAAACCTCGATCCGCTAAAGAGTTGGCTCCGCATCATCAACCAGGGCGAACTTCCGCCAAAGATGTGAGCGGGCGAACATGCACAAATGCATCTTTTATTGCAAGTATTTCTGCTTGCGTTTTATCCGGCAGGGGCTATAATGACGAAGGAGGAAAAGATCATGCCGACAAAGTACGTAAAAAAGACGACGCACGGTGACGCACGGCTAGCCAAAAGGCACGCAGCGAAGCAACCCGCCGCGCCGCCCCAAAAGCGCGACGCGGACGTCGAAGCGGTCCGACGGAAACTCGGCCTTACGCGCAAGGTCTTTTCGCGGCTCACGGGCTACTCGGAGCGGGCCATTGCGAGTTGGGAAGGCGGCGGTAAGCCTGACGAGCCTGGGCTTCGCAGAATTAAGGAGACCGAGCGCTTCCAGGAGCGGCTCGCAGAGGTCGTCGATGCGGACGCGATCCCCGCATGGCTCGACACGCCGAACGACGCCTTCGACGGGCTTAAGCCCCTTGAGGTCATCGAGCGCGGCGAGGTCGATCGCCTCTGGAACATGATCTTCTATCTCGAGTCCGGCGTTGCTAGCTGACCTGTCGTCCGCGGCCGCCGTCGCCGGTCGGCAACATTGCTTCGTTCCGATCATTTGCCTTGGGTTATTTCCGGATGCCACTGGCTTGGCCAGTGGTCCTTCACGCTCGAATCTACACGACACCCAACAATACCGGGTTTTCTCAATCTCCGGCGGCGGCGGAGCCGCCGCCGGAGATTGAGAGACTTGCGCGGGAGGGCCGCCTTTTTGTAGCGGCGAACGCAAGTATCCGCCGGGCAAGCCGGCGGCATTAGGCTGTACGTACAGCCGCCTGCCAAATTGACAGGCCACGGGCAAGTGCCTGCCAAGACGCGCGGCACGCAAGGCTCTCGCAGCTCGGCAATCCGCGACGTGTTCGCGAAATCGCGTGATCGGCACGAGAAGTGCTCTGGCAGGTCGTCAGTTGTAAACATGTAATAATATGCGAAAACAAAGAGGGATGACGCGACGAGCTAAGTCGGGTGTCGCGGTCTGCGACAGAAACACGCAGGCCGGAAAAACCTGTGCGCTGAAAACGGCGTGAAATCGGCCAAAACAGACAACCGACGGAAAAAAACGACGTTGACAAACCGTGACAAACCACGACACGCCGAGCCATCTTGCCGTCCTCCGGCGGAAAGGAAAATGAGTTGGCGCGGGTTACGCGAAGAGTCGATTCCTGGAGCCGTTTTGGATCGGTTCTGGATCGCGTTTGCCTCGCCCTGGAGCGTTCCTGAATGGCCTCTGGGTTGGACCTGGTTTAGAAATCGGCCGGAAACACGGGAAGATTTCGATGTTCGCAGCGAGAAGAAAAAAAGTCGCCTCGCAGAATCGTGGAACATACGCAACTGGCAACCGGAGGTCCGGAGGCCACGCTATTGCTCCTCGCTACCGGTTCCCTGCTCCGCTGGCCTTATTGCACCAACCCTTCCACCAGGGGGCCCAGATGCGCGCGAAAACCACGACAGGTAAACTATTATGAATCAACGACTTACAGCCGACAACAACAAGCTGCACCACTCGCGAAAAATTCGGAGGCGGTGCAATAAGCCGCCTCAAGCGGAGTCGCCGCGTGGCACATTTTCCGCTAAGATGGACTTGTCTTTTTAGTTTTCCAGAAAGTAGACCCCTCATGCCTCAGATTCATCCTGCCACATTTGTTTCCCGCGACGGCAGCGGCCTGCGCTATGTCGAGAAATCCAACCCGCGAAATTCCAATTTGCAACTGTTGACCTACGGCGTCTACGAATTGACCGGCCCGGTCGAGTCGAGCGCCGTCTCGCATCCCGAGGAAGAATCGCTGCTGTTCTGCTGGGAGGGCGAGGCGGCGGTGACGCTCGGCGACGCCAAGTACCCTCTCTGCCGTTACGACGTGCTCTACGTTCCTCGCGGTTCGGCGTATCGCATTTCTCAGTCCAAGGGCGAAAGCCGCGTCATCATCTGCCGCGCGCCGGCCGCCGCCGCGCATCCGCCGTATCACGCCCGGTGGGGCCAAATCTCCCGTGACGAAAGCCGCATCCGCCACCTCAAGGGCAAGGACGTCTTCTTGATGTTCGACGTCAGCGAGGCGGCCGACAAGCTCATCGCCGGCTACACGATCTTCCAGCCGCACCAGCGCTCCTGGCCGCCGCACAACCACACCGACCAGGAGGAAATCTACATCTTCACCCAGGGCCGCGGCAGCATGGAGGTCTACGCCGACGAGGAGACGAAGAGCTTCGTCCACTCCGTCGGCAAGGGCGACGCCGTCACAATCCCGCTATTGAACTACCACCCGGTCTTCAGCCAAGACGAAGAGCTGCACTTCATCTGGTGCATTGCCGGCAATCGGTATTGGGTCGGCGACAAGAACAAGGATTTCATGACCGGCAAGGTGGACAAGCTGACGACGTAAGGCGGGCTTGCGGGAAGCTTCACTTCTCGCCGCGCGACCATCGCACCAGCCGGCGGTACGTGGTCCGCACCGACTGGTGCAGATACCGCGCGAAAGAGCCGTCAAGACGGTTCTGGAGAATTAACTCGACCACGTCGGCAAAGTCTTTATGCGTGCGGCGAAGATTGCCTTCTCCACATGCGATTTTGGCTTCAATCAACTTTGACAAGCGGAGAACCGTCAAGCCCTCGATTTCGATAACCGCGGACTCGTCGGCCGGGTCGGGCAGACGGACCTCACTTCCAGATCCTGCCCGGTCGCCGGCGACCAGGAATTGGACGACAATGCCCGACGGGGCGCTGAACTCGTTCTCCTGCTCGTTCCAGACGAATCCCTCGCGCTGCAAATGTTCGCGGACCGCCGCCGAGTCTTGTTTGCGAACGAGAATGTCGACATCCACCGTATTTCGTTGATACCCGTGCAAGCACACAGCGATGCCGCCGACGACCGCGTTGGGAATCCGCGCTGCGGCCAATATCGCACGGCACTGCTGGGCAGTTTGCCAGAGCGACTCGTTTTCCAGCATTGCGTAGACCTTTTGAGCGGCAAGCACCGACAAAACCCTTCCACCGGCGTGTCCCTATTGCAAAACGATACCATCGACTTGCGTGATTGTCATCCTAACCAGCGGCAGCCGAGGGGGTCAAGTAGCATTAGAGCCCCACAGGTCGCGGCCTGCGGTTGGCCAGATTGCCGTTAAACGGCTATGATGGCGATGGTCTAATACACAGGAAGTCAGCTCTGACATGGAAATTCGCATTCCCTACGGCCGAGGCGAAGCGACGGCCAATGTGGCCGATGATCGCGGCGTCGATATTATCGAGGCCGAGGAAGTTCCACCAGCCGCTGACCCATTGAAAACCGTCCGCACGGCGCTGGATCGTCCGACGGGCGGTTTCAAGTGGGATGACTTCGCGGGCGCCGGTTCCGTGGCAATTGCCGTCAACGACAAGACCCGCCCGGTGCCGCATGACGAGCTGTTGCCGCCCTTGATGGAACGGCTTGCCGCCTTGGGCATCCCCGACGCGGCGATCACGTTCTTGGTAGCGGTCGGCACGCATCCGGCGATGACTCGCGACGAATTTCCATCGATCCTGCCAGCGGACATTTTGAAGCGTTACCGCGTGGTGTCCCACAATGCCGAGAATACCGAGTCCTTGGTCCATCTTGGCGAGACGCCGGCCGGCACGCCGGTCTGGTCCAACCGGGCTTACGTCGGGTCCGATTTCAAGATCGTCGTTGGCAATATCGAACCGCACCAGTTCGTCGGCTTTTCCGGCGGCGTGAAGACGGCGGCAATAGGCCTTGCCGGGCCCAAGACCATCAACCGCAACCACGCCTTGATGACGCATCCCGATTCCCAGTTGGGCGAGTATGACACGAACCCAGCGCGGCAGGATGTCGAGGCCATCGGCAAGTTGGTCGGCATTCACCTGGCCCTGAACGCCGTTTTGAACCATAAGCGGCAGATTGTACATGCTATCGCCGGCGAACCGCGGGCAGTGATGCAGGCCGGCATCGGGCTTTCGCGGCAGGTATGCCTGGTGCGGGCGAGAGCAAAGTACGGCCTGACGATCGCCTCGCCCGGCGGCCATCCCAAAGACATCAATCTCTACCAGGCCCAGAAAGGGTTGGCGCACGCCGCACGAATAACCCGCGACGGCGGCACGATCATCCTGGCGGCGGCGTGTCCGGAGGGGACCGGCAGCCGGCATTACGAAGATTGGATGCAAGGCAAACGGTCGTACGAAGAAGTCCTCGCCTGCTTTCGGGCAGAAGAGTTTCGGATCGGCCCGCATAAGGCCTTTCAAATCGCCCGCGACGCATCGCGCGCCCGGCTGCTTTTTTGTTCCAACATGGACGAACAATTCTCGCGGGCGCTGCTCTTGAACCCCGTCAAGGATTTGCAGACTGCCGTTGACCTCGCCCTGCGCAGACTTGCCGCCGGGCGAGCGGATCGCGGTTGTGCCTCATGCGGCATCGACGATTCCGTATTCGCTGGACCAGCCTGTCTAGGTCTCTACCTCGCGGCTCGGATTATGGAAAAACTGATTCCGTTCGGTTTCTTGGTTTTTTTCCCGCTGCTATGGTGCGGAGTTTTATTGATTTTGAGTCAAGTTGGAGGTTGGTCTACCTTAGCCGCATATTTTCGCACAAACGTGCCACCCCGAGGCAAGAAGTTTTCAATGCAATCGGGGCAACTTGGAATTGTCAGCTACGGTTCGTGCCTTACCATAACCGTGGATGAAGCTGGAATCTTCTTGGCAGTATTTCCGCTGTTTCGGCTCGGTCATCCTCCGCTCTTCATTCCTTGGCAAGAGTTCCACAGTTTGCGAGAAAGGAGAATGCTTTTTCGGCGAGTAGATGAGGTGTCGATCGGGAACCCGCCGATCACGAAGCTCAGATTGATACACGGAGTTTTGCCGGCGGACTTGCTGGGAGCAATTCCAGCGGACGGTGCGGCCAAGAAATAGGCATTTCTGCAAGATTCTGGAAACGCTATACTCGTCGTTTTGATAGCCCGGTGACGGCTTCGGCTCTGCCGACCACAAACCAAAACCGCGTCAGCTACCACCATGCTCAACAAGACATTCGTCGCCCTGCTGGTGCTCCTTCTTGCCGCCGCCTTAGCGCGGGCCGGCGAGAAAGTCGCGCTGCGGGCGAGCAGCGGCCGATTTCTGCACGCCTGCGATGACGGCGTGTTTAGGCCTATCTCGGCGCTTCCAGGCGACAACGAAACGTTTGAACTTACGTCTCGCGGCAAAGATGAGATTGTGCTGACCGGTCCCGGCGGACGTACGATCGTGCTCGACCCGCGCGATCGCCGCACGCTTCGCGTTGGACTGCTCGCCGTGGCCGGCGGCAGTGTACAGGCTTTCCAGCTTGTGCCCGCCGGTAAGTCAATGTTCGCGCTAAGGCCCGGCATCGGACAGGCGCTAGTGGTCTTTGATCCGTTCGATTCACGCCCGGCCGCACCGGCAACTGCCGGCCCCGCGAAGCCGACCGCGCAGCCGGTCAACGGTCCTCTGCCGCGCGAGACAGTGGAAATCTTCCGCATTCGCCCGTTGCCGGCGGTCCTGGAAAACACTTTGTCCGGTGTCGTGACGACGCTGGGCGCCGAGGAGATGGCCGGCAAACAGTACGACCAGACGCGGACGGAGCATACGAAGAAGCAGATCGAGTTGCCCGCGCCGACACTCAAAGACCCGAAACGGAAGACGAAGGTCCAGGTGTTGGCGATGACCGAAGATTATCGCATCCAGGCCAAACTCGAAGGCAAGCCGGAAATCCACATGCCGGCCATGCTCTACCTGGCCCCCTACGCGGACGGCGGCGCTGGTTTGGTTCTCCTTGCAGTCGACGCCAAGCTGCCCGTCAGCGGCCACGTGCAGGCCAAGATACACGACGTGGGCAGCGCGGGCACCGGCTACCGCGCAGCGATTTCGCTTTCCGCGGTGGCCGCGGTCGAAGTGCGGCCGGGGCACCCGCCTGCGGGTCGCGGCGATGTGACGCTCGGCCCATGCACCGTGACGGATCTGCGCGTTTCGTTCGCCCGGCTCGACCTTTCCAACGACATCCTGGAGGCCGCCCGGCGGCCGATCAAAAACTTCATCAACCACGAGCTGCACCGCAACGAAGCCAAGCTGCGGCAGAGCGCGAACCAGTCGCTGCAAAAGGCGATTTCCGCCCGCGAGGTGAAGATTCCGCTGCTGGGATACTTGGGCGTGTTGTGATGCGGTCACAGCGGATGTTCGTACAGAGCGTCGGCCGGCACGCATCGCCGCGCCAGCTCGATGAGGTGCTCGTGATGCGTGAAGAAGATCACCTGCGTCCGTCGGGACAATTCGGCGAGGACTTCCAGCGTCGCGGCGGCGCGGGCGTTGTCGAAACTGACAAGGATGTCGTCCACAATCAGCGGCAGCGGCTCGTTGCGACCGAGCCAGTTTTCCAGGCTGGCCAGACGCAGCGCGAGGTAAAGCTGGTCGCAAGCGCCTTCGCTCATGGCGGCCGGCGGCAGAGTCTTGCCGTCCGGACGAACGCCTTCGAGCACCTGATCGCCGTTTTCGTCAAATCCGATGCGCAGCGATTCGAACGAGCCGACCGTGAGGCGGCGGAAAAGATCGCCGGCGCGGGCAAGGACCGGACCTTCGTTTTTCTTGCGATAACGTTCA
This sequence comes from uncultured Planctomycetia bacterium, assembly GCA_963780045.1. GTDB lineage: Bacteria > Planctomycetota > Planctomycetia > Pirellulales > Thermoguttaceae > JANXQG01. The sequence goes on from CAVZZZ010000005.1 coordinate 201,682, forward strand.
ATCCCTTCACGAAGCACCGCAGACGCCAGCCGCAGACGCACGTAATGACGGACGTTAAAATCCAATTGGGCGACGATCTCCTGGACGTCTTCGGCAGCCTCGGCCGCGGCGGCGCTGCCGTCCATGCCGGCCAGGACGGCCTTCGCGCCGAACTTGACGTCCTTTTGCTCGTCACGCCTCGCCTCCAACTCGGCTATCGAGGCGGCGATCCGTGGCAATTCGACTGGCAAGGAATCGGCGGCGATCGATGTCGCTTCCGCGATCAATTCGTCGAGTGCCGCACCGGCGGCGTGCTGGAGAAGCTCGCTGTGGTACGCGTCGCGCTCGCGGCGGAGGCGCTGCGACTCGGCGGCTGCGGCCTCGGCGGCCGGGAGTTGCTCGACCGTCTCGCAGCGAGCCTCCTTGCAAAGGACTGCGAGCTTTGCGGTCAAGGACTCGGCCAATTCGTGCGCCTGCCGTCGCTTCTCGTCCAACTTCTTGTGCTGCGAACGCAGGAGATCGAGTTCCTTGCGGTCGGCGATTGCGCGGCGCAAACGGGTCGCGAGGTCTTCCACGGCCTCTTGCGAGCGATCCGCCGGCGGCGAATGGCCGGCATCGACCGCCGCGAGCACTTGTTCGGCGCGGCAGCGGAAGCTTTGCGCGTCGCGACCGATGCCTTCGATTCGCTCGTCGTAGCCCTCGGCCTCGCTCAGCTTGGAGAAAAGTTCGATCGACTGCGCCAGGACGGCATTGACCACTGCTGGCGACGAGTCGCCAGGCAAGCCCAGCGGCGCGATCGCGGCGGCCCAATCGGCACGCCATTGGGCCAGGGCGTCTTCCGCATATCGGACTGTCGCCTCCGCTTCCGGCGCGCCTCTCGCGATGGCGGCACTCTCCTTCTCCAATTGCCGCCGTGCCTCGGCGGTCGCCCGCATGACCTCCAATGCGGCGTCCGCGCGCGTAAGCAGCGCGTCCAGCGGCGGGTCGCTATTTGCCGGGCTTCCGGCAAACCGGCCGCCGCAGAATTCCTCAAGGCACTCGCGAATCCTGCAGCGGCGCCGAGCGATTTCCTGCTCCAGGCTATCGAGAGCAGCGGCGCGCTGCCGGATGGTTTGAGCCAGTTGGACGACGGCCTGTTGCCGCTGCAACCAGGCTTGCATCTCGCCGGGCGGCAACGGAACGATGTCGGATGGCTGCCACGATTCGCGCCAGCCGTCCTGCGACGCGCAGTTGGTCGTCAGCCGACTTTCGCAGTTGTGCAAGCTCGGTTATCTGCGGCTGCAAGGCGTCGAGCTGCGACTGGCAGGCGGCGCGCCTTGCCACGCGATTGGCTTCGCGGCGGAGTCGATCGCCCAGATCGTCGGCGTGGCGGACCGATCGCTCGAATTCATCGGCAAGAGGCCTGCCGCTGCCGAAGTGCGCTTCGGGCGACGTGCCGTTGGGGGCAACCGAATCATTGGAAGGCGGCTCCTTGTTCTCAATCCAGTCACTGCGCACCAACCGCCAAAGGCCGCCGCGCACTTCACGCGCCGCCAGCAGATCAGCTTCGGAGGGCACGTCCCCTTCCAATCGCAGTTGCTCCAGTTGCCGCACCGAATCCGCCGCGTCGGCGCGGGCTTTTTCCAGCTCGCGGTCGCGCCGAGCGACCAATGCCTGGGCTTCGGCCAATGTGCGGTCGAAGCGCGCTATCGTCTCGGCGCTCGGAACGGCGAGCGATTCGATCTCCTCCAACGGGCCGCTCCAAAGCTCCAGGCGGCGCAGGCCGATCGCCGCCTGCGACGACAGCGACTCGATTTCCAGATGAAGCTCAGCGGCCTGCCGGCAGAGGTCGCCGTCGGCGCGTGCTGCCCGGACGATCTCTGTCAGCGGCGCCGAATCGGTCGGCGGCGGCAGTTGTTCCAGTTCCGCGGCAACCTCCCGCGCACGGCGATTGGCGTCGGCGAGCACTGTCCGCGCTTGATCGAGTTGCCTTTCAATCACGCCCGCCTGATTGCCCAGATTCTGGATTTCGACGTGCCGGCGGCGCGAGAGCTTCATCGCCGCGGCGTCGGCCCGAGCCAAGTCCGGCCGCAACTCGCGGAGCAGTGCGTCGGCTTCCTTCCGGATTCGCGCGCAATGCGCGACGAGGCCCGGCAGATCGTTCTGCGCTTTGCGTTGGACGCTCAAGTCCTTGTACAAGCCTTCGATCTGTTCCGCGTGCGACAAGAGCAGCTCCGGGACGCTGATGCCGGCAATTTGCTCGCCGATCCGCGCGAGCTCTTCGGCGGTCTCGTTCTCTTGCTGCCTCGCGGCCCTAAGACGCGATTCCGCGTCCAAACGGCTTTCCGCGAACGATTCCGGCAGGTTTGGAACGTTCCCCAGTGCAGCCAATTGCTCTTGGCACCCCCTCCAACGAGCAATCGCCGGCAGCGCCGCGCCAAGCCGCTGCAGCCGCGATTTCTCTCGCGACAGTTCGGCCAATTCCTTTTCAACCGCGCTCAGCCGGGCGGTCGCGTCGTCGAGGGTTTTCTTGTGAAGCAGCCAATTGCTGGTGGGAAGCAGTTTGTCGCGAACGAGCTTCCGCGCGTTGCTCAAGTCGCCAAGCGCGCGGTTCACCGCGGGCTTCGCTCCGCCCGGCTTGAAGAGTTCAAGGGCCTGTTTTTCCAGATTTGCGCGAATGGTCCGCAAGTCCGAGATTCCGGCGCCGGCGGCAAAGAGCACATGCCCGATTTCGCCTTGCCCGCGGACGATTTCCCGTCCGCCCGCCACCAAGCCGGCATGATCAATGCCGAACATCGATTCGAATTGTGCCTGATCGCAACCGCCGAGGAAACCGCGAAGCACCGTTTCGTCCAAGGGTTCCTTTTCGTCAGCAGGCAAAAGCGTGCCCTTGAGTCCCTTGCGGCGGATGACCTCCAATTGCCGACCATCGCGGCGAGCCAACAGGGCCCCGATCCGCAGGCTGCGATATTCGTGAACAAAGTTGTCCGTCGAATTGGCCGGAATGCCGTAGAGCAGGTTTCGCAGCGCCCGCAAGGCGCTGGTCTTTCCTGCTTCGTTTGCGCCGTAGATCAAGTGAATGCCCTGATTTCCTGCCGCAAGATCCAGCGTGGCGCCGGTAAACGGCCCAAACGCACGCAGTTCGAGCCGCAATATCTTCATGCCGGCGCCTCTCCGGCGACGAGCTGCGCGACGAGCATTTGCCGGACTTGTTCGAGAACCTCGTGCGTCGTTTCGGGCGCGCGAGATCGAACCCGTCGGCACCTTCGGTCAAGTCCGGCGGCAGTTTCTTGCGGAGTTCGATCAGCTCTTCAGACAGCAATTGCGACACCAATTCGGGATCGCCGCGGAGTTCGTTGATAAATCGTGCCAACTCTCCGACGGGGCCGTCGGAAGCCGCCGCCGCGTCGAGATCGACGGGCAGGGTTGTGGCCGTGCGGACCTTTTCGATCCATACGCGACCGCCGCTTTGGTCGAGCGCCGTAGCGCGGAGGTCGTTCGTCCACTGCTCGGGCCCGGCGGCGATTTCCTGGTGTGCTCGGCAAGGGCCGCTCGTCTCGACGCGGACGGCCAGCGGCAAATCGTCGCTCTCCGCGATCAATCCCGCTAACCGCTGTCGAAACCGGTCCAAGAGTTCGTCCTTGCTGCTGGCGCCAGCAGCATCAACCCAACACGTCTGCCAGCGAAAGACGTCCAAGGTCCGAAATTCCTTCCGGAGGCGTTGCTGGCCATCGACCTCAACCAACATACAACCTTTGGGGCCTGGCTCGCGGATGTGCCGGCCTTGGATGTTTCCGGAGAATACGACGTCGGGTTCACAATTGAGCACCTCGTGGGTATGGACATGCCCAAGTGCCCAGTAGTCGTACTGTTTGGCAACCAGTCCAGCGACCGTGCATGGGGCGTAATTGTCGTGTCCCTCGCGGCCGGTTGCACAAGTATGGAGCAGCCCAATATTCAACATGCCGCCAACAGCCGGCGGATAGGCGGCGGAAAGGTCATCCAATACGGCCTGCGTGGCAAAGCTTTGGCCATGAATCGCGACACCCAGGTTCTCCAATTTAACAGTCTGCGGCTTCCGATGGTCCAACATGACGACGTTTTCGGGGAGAGGCAGAGAACGAGTCATGCGGTTCATCGCGTCGTGGTTGCCGGCAATCACGAAAACCGAGATACCGGCCTCGCGGAGGCGCAGCATTTGCGACACAACATAAAGGCCGGTGCTGTGGTCCTTCCAATCGCCGTCGTAGAGGTCGCCGGCAACCAGCACGAAGGCGGCCGGCTGGTCCAAAGCAAGCTGCACCAGATTCGCCAAGGCTCGGCGGCTGGCTTGGCGGATTTCGTCCACCGGAGCACCTGGATAGCGCTGTAGCCCTCGTAGCGGGCTATCGAGGTGTATGTCGGCGGCATGCAGAAAACAAAACATCGGCCAGATTGGCTGTGTATAATAATAAGGCCAGTATACGGGACCGAAGATGGTTGTTCCACTCCTCACTGGGCAAGAAGGCGTGGAAGGCAGCGGAAAAGGGCGTTTCGTAGCTGTAGGGAGCGAAGCGGAATTGCGATGCGGATGCAGGCCTGGCGGCTGAAACATCGCCGGGCGGCCGGATTCGTGGCGGGTGCTTGCATTCCGAAGCGGACTCGGAATAGAATAAAAGGGCTGCTTTTTGCGAAGGATCGTTCGGTCGCGCACGAGGGAAATATGACCCCCCTTTGGCCGTGGATTTCGAAAGCGTGTTTGTTGGCTGAGGGAAATACGCACCTTGGGCCGTGGATTTTGATCGCCTGTTTGTTGGCCGTAGCGGCCATACTGGTTCTCTGGCAACCATTCCAGATCGCCGCCCGCGAGGCCCGGTTCGCGAAGGCCCGCAAGGAATTCCACCGCCAGCGGGAATGGCTGGAGGTGCGTTTTATCACCCGGGCCAGCTCAACTGCCCGGTCGCCGGATTTGCATGGGGAGGGCGCGCGGTGGTCGAATTGCGACTTCGACGATGCCGTTTCCTACGTCCGCCACCGCACCACGGGCGAGTTGTCGGCCTTCGTTGCCGTAACCGTGGCGTTGGAGGGCATCAGTCATGTCAGCACCTCGGCCAGCGATCTGATGAACAATCTACAAGCGGGCACGGCTGTTTTCCGGTTTGAAAAAGACCACTGGGTGACCGATGGCCGTGTGATTCTCAATCTCAGCCCCAACGAAGCGATCCGCTTCTATCAAAACGACCTGGAGATGGTGGGGCAGGAGTTGGCGGACAGGGTTCTTTGACGCGAATCGGCCTCGGAGAAGCCAGGTGGGAACGGCTGGACGGGCTGCCATGTCTGGACACGACGATCGCGACACGACGCTGCAAGACATCAAGGACCTCATCGCCGCCTTCACCGCCGAGCGGGATTGGCAGCAGTTCCATTGCCCGAAGAACGTGGCAATGGCGTTGGCGTCGGAAGCGGGCGAACTGCTGGCCCATTTCCGCTGGACCGTGCCCGGCGAGGACGCGGCGCTGCTCGCCGATTCGCAATCGCTTTGTGAAGTGCGGCACGAGTTAGCCGACGTGCTGCTTCTGTTGGCCGAGTTCGCCAATGTGGCCGGCATCGACATGGCTGAGGCGGTCCGCGAGAAAATGGAGATCAATTCTCAACGTTATCCGGTGGAAAAGTCGTGGGGGACGGCAAGGAAGTATGATCGGTTGGCGTGAGCGCTGACAGAAGCCTTTTTCCATTTACGCGCCAGCTACCATTATCCCCTTCAGCAGCGTCGGAAACACGTCCCAGCGCGTTGGTACGTCTCCTCCAACGGCGCCGAGACGTCAGCGCTCCGGCGAGAGAAAGATCGGCAGCGAGGGAAGCGGGTCGCCGACGGCAAGCGGTTCGGCGTAGGCCTCAGGAAGATCGCCGCCAAGGAACGACGCGGCGACCAGCGGCTTGCCCAGCACTTCCTCAAAACGCTCGTCACTCAACTCGTCCAAAATCGCCTGGTGAAGCCCCTGCGGATCGCGAGCGGCGCGCGGAAAGAGATCGACGATCAGCAGATTCACGCCCTGATTCAGGGCATCGGCTGCCTTCTCCACGAACGCGCGGATCGAATTGCGGCTGTCTTTGTTTCCCGGCGAGACTATTTCGATAATCGCCACCACTTTCCCCCGGCCGTGTCGAATGACCACCTGATCGGCCCGCTTGGCATAATTGATTTTTTCGAGTCTGGCCATTAGCCGCGCCGACGGCGGAGCTTGAGCGACCGCTACCCCGCCCGGCTCCTCATCCGGTTCGTTCGTATGCAAGGTGACGACGTCCGGTATGGGTCGGCCCGTGACCTGCTCGGTCATGGCAATGTAGCCCGACGGCAAAAGTCCTCTGTTCAAAGCATTGCTGATCTCAACGACCCACCCCTGGTGAAAATGGTGAAAGTCGCCGGCTTCAAGTCGCGTCCAGTCGTGAATAGGCATGGCAAGCTCCTCTACCGCTTCCCTACCTCAATATTATCCAGCCCGCCCGTATCGAGATAATACCGCTCGTCGGCCAGCGTCCGCCAGGAGAAGAAGACGTTCTCGCCCAACATGGCGTCGTCGCCGGCCACGACGCCCGTCACCTGGTCGACCTCGAGGATCTCCTCCTGGTCCTTCGTGGCGTGCTTGCGTTTGACTTTCACGTTGATTTGCGTGGGGCCGATGCGGTCGCCGGGGTCGACTTTCAAGAGGTAGACGGGCGTGGCCTGGGCCGCTTCGTCGCCGCTGAGCTTGCGGCCGATGAGCACCCGCTGCGAGCTGGTCTGGAACTCGGTAATGTCCTCGCGGCTTTGCTCCGTCACCTGCTCGAAGAGGATCCGCTCGCGCCGGATGCCGGAAGTGGCGTCGGTCATCACGCCCCAGAAATACGTATTCTCGTGCGAGCGGCCCTTCATGTCGAATTTGAACTGCGGCAACATGCCGCGCCGAGCCATGAACTCGATCGCCGCGCCGACCACGACCGGGCTCTTCGGGTCGATTATCACGCCCGGGTTGTGGCCTTTTTCGTCCTGGTAGGGATACCAGTTGCCCGCGTAGTGATTGTGCATCGGCACGATCCGCGAAGGCGACAAGGGGACGTACATCTTCACAAGCTGCTGGATGTAGCCGAGCTTCGACGGCAGCCCGGCCAGAATTACCACGTCCGTCTCGTATTCGACGATGCGGTGACAGAAGTCATAGAGGAGGTCGGCAAACGTGTCGTAGACAACGCCCTCGAATTCCAGCTTGTCGTAGGCCAGGTTCAATTCCTGCTGAGCGTTGTAATAGCCGGGGCCGCGGAGCTTGTCCAACGCCCGTTGCAGCGACTCGACGACGACCGGATCGACCAGGCCCGGATCGGTGTGCGTGATCGGCTCCGCCACGTCGTCGCTGGCGTTCTGCAAATAGGCCTGGGCCAACGGGACGAGCAGCCGGTTCATCCAGTTGACGCGCTGTGCCCGCAGCTCCCGGTTTCGCGGCACTTCGGGACCGAAGAGCACCTGCACGTCCTCCTCCTCCAGCCCCAGCGAATCGGCGAAAGCGGGCACGATGATCGTTTCCAGTAGGCGCTTCACAAGCTGGTCGCCGCCCAACGAGATGCCGTCCTGATGCAAGACCTGGCCGCGGACGTAGTCGTCGATTTTTGACTCGAAGTTGTATTTGGCGATCATCAGGTCGGTCGTGCCGCCGCCGATGTCGATGCAGGCAATGCGAATCTCGTTGGCTTCGTCGCCAAAGGTTTCCGGCTCTTGCTTGGCCCGCACGGGGGCGCCGGGCCGCGGGCGCCCGGCCGAGGCACGGCGCGGCGGGCGGATGCGGGCCGGGCGGCCGTCACGTCCGGCATGTCCTCCACCTTGGGCTTCTTTTTGCCGCGGTCCTGCCGCATCGTCGTAAACCACAGCCGCGGATCCTGGCCGAGCATCCGCAGCTCGCTCCAAATGTAGGTCAAGTGGCAGGCAGAGGCCTCGTCGATCCCCAGGTTCAATTCCGGCTTGCAGCGCTGGTTCTTGCCAAGCGTCATCGTGAAGATGTTAATGGCCTTGTTGCCCTGGGCGGCAAAACGGCGCTGCTCTTCCTGGATCATGCCGCTGGGATAACTGAGCGTGAGCGTGCGAATTTCGCGCGCCCGCCCAGCCTCGCCGGAGGAGTTGCGGTAGGCGGGCGAGTTGACGTAGGTGTACGCCTGGGCGAGCAATTCGTAGAGCGCGGCGGTCATCAGCACGCGCAGCGCATGGCGCGGCTTCAAGGGCGCCTCGGCCGCGTACTCGCTTTCGTTCGGCTCATTTTCCTCCAGGAGAAAATCGCGGTCATCCTCGTGCGTGTACTTGAGGAACGGGCCCTTCAAGGGCGACGCGTAGGCGCCGGTTTTGCAGCGGTCGGTGGGGTCGGCCATGTGCCAGTTGGCCCCTTCCAGCCAGCTCGCGTCGTCGGCCCACAGATATCGCTTGGGCGAACTGACGCCCGTGCGGATGTCGCCTTCCGCCCGCATGACCTGCACCACGTCGTCGGCCTCGCGGCCCAGCCGGACCATCGAGATGTCATCGAACATCGGCGGGGTAACGACGACTTCCACCTTGGCCTGCTTTGTTTTGCCGCCGCGGCCGAACCAGCCCCGCCGGGCATCTTCCTCGCTGACGGTGTGATAGTCGGTCTTTTTCTGCGGGGTCGGCGGCAAGTAGGGCGTGTTGCACCAATGGGTCTTGGAAGAGAACCACCGCGTCGCGGATTGGCTGACCGGCTCGCCGTCCTCGCTCCAGGCGTCCAGATGGTAGCGGTTCGCCAACTCGAAGGGGAGCATCTGCGGAGTCTGGCTGATTTCGCCGGCCAGCTCCAAAAGCAGCACGCCGGTTCGGCTGTTGCCGAAGTCGACGATCATGTGGACCTGCTTCGCCTCGCCGGCGGTGGCGGCGGCAGGGCGGATGCAAAGCTCGATGTCCGGCACGCCCTTGAGCGGCTTGCCTTCGATGTCCAACAGACCTTGCAGCATTACCAGGAAATCGCGCGTGAGCGAATTCGCCGAGCAAAAGTAGCCGACTTCGGGGTCGCCGCACGAGGTATCGACGGCCAGGAAAAGCCGCGTCGTGCCCGACTGGATGATCTGCCACTGGATATAAGCGAAAGTCCGCGGCGGCTCGTTGGGTCCCGTCGCGGCGATGGCCGCGCACTGCCAGCCGTAGCCGATCTGGCTCGTCTGGTAGCGGCTGCCGCCGCGCAAGGGAATGCAAACGATCTGGACCCCGGTATTGGCGAAAAGTACGTGCATGATATTGGTTTGATGACCTGTCGATTACTCTTTTCCCGCGCGTACCGACCAAACCAGCTCTACGCCAACTGCTGAAGCATATCGGTAAAGTGTATCGACGGTCGGATTTTCTTGAAGTCCATTTTCGAGGCGGCTGAGCGCGGCTTTGTCAATGCCCGACCGTTCCGCGATGGTCGCAAGGCTTAATCCTCTCAATTCCCGTTCTTTTTTCAAGGCCCGCACCATCGACAACAGGCTCAAATACTCGCCCAAGGGCACGAATTCGTCCACGTCGCCGCTGGCAAGCAACTCGTCCTGAGTCGGACGATGCGTCTGGTAGTACCTGCCGGATCGCTTCGATCCTAGCTTGTTCTTCCGGCGTTCGATCAGTCTTTCTGTGGACGCGTTGAATAGTCATTATCGTCTTCGCTTTGAACCGGGTTCGGGGACGGGATAGGCTGTCAATGGATAAATCATCGGTACGTCCTCATCAACGAGTTCCCACACAACCGCCAAGTATCTGCCAGTTGAGGTCCAGCCAACGGTAATCGGATTGCCGCTCCTGCGACTGACCGCGGTGGCGTCGTAGTAGGCATCAAGGACTTCCTCGACTTCTTCCTGGCTTACGTCGTGCTCGCGGATGTGTTGGACATTCCCCTTCGGATCGTCCTCTAAATCCCAGATGACCTGAACCATGCCCGGGTCCTGTTGCTATATAATACAACGCGAAGGAACTCTTTGCAATACTCAGTGAACCTTCCTCTCCCACGCCGGATCGAAGCCGCTGCCGGCAGCCGCGATGGTCCGAAGATCGTTGTAGCATTCCGAAAGCAGCACGCCCGCAACTTCGTCCAGCGCCATTCCGCCTGACATCTGCATCATCGGCTCTTTTTCGTCCGCCGACTGCTGGAATGCGATGTCCTTGAGGGCCACGGTGCGGTGCCAGTCCTTTCGCACGGCCAAGGCGGAGCGTTCGTCGGGCGTTCGTAAGCAAGCCCCGTGTGGTGCATGTCGCGCGGGGTTTCGGAGCAGGTTTTTTTCTTCGCGTTCTCGACACCGAAAAACTCCCGTGTTTTGGGCAGTTTCCAAGCTCGCACCTCGCTCAGGACACGCTCACACGCGGCTCAGAAGTCGCTCAGGATCGGCTTACAACCGGCTCAGACGCCGCTCAGCCTCGTCTCAGGACTTCCCGCCTTCGGGTGGTTTATGCACCGGCCGGCAGGCTTGAGGCTTTGAGGCTTGAGGCTTGAGGAAGGGAGTGGGGAGTTGGAGCTCGGCCTGGAAGCAAGTCGCAGTGCAGTCCCGATCGCGCACGGCGCCGATGATCGCGGATAGGACACGGCCTACGCTTCCGGTCTCCCGCGGTGCCAGAACTGGCACTTTTGGCACCGGAATGTCGCGGAAAGTCACCGCATTGACGCTGTTTGGCACTTTCCCGCCGCCTTTCACACCCCACGATTTCCGCGGCGAAACGGCATGCGTGGCACACTTTGGCACGATTTGGCACTGTTTTTCGTTCTCGTTGTTCTCCGCGCCTTTCACCTCGGCGGCAAGCGGCATGTTTTGGCGCTCAGCCGCAGCGATTTGGCATGGACTTGGCGAAGTGTGTCGTCGCCGCGTCACCGTTTGTCGCTGGTTTTTCACTCGATCATCGTTCATCGCTTCCCACTTTCCACCCGCCACTTCCCACTCGCCTTTCGAGAGAAGGTCTTTTCCGCCTAGCATACCACGTATCTTAACTGGTGTCAACATATGGCGACATATTTCGTTCGCGTGTCGCCGCAAGTCCTTGCCGCGCAAGCATTTAACGGCCTTGACATTTGTTCAAGGATTTGTGCGTTGCGCGGACGTAGGTCTCGTGCGAAAAGGCGCCAAACCCTTATGCCGCAAGGGTTTGGAGATTTCATTCCCCCGCTCGCCGCTTGGACCAGGAAAACACCCCCCCTTAAAAAAACGACGTCGAATTCCCCTGGAAGTTTGTCGTGCGGCACCCACTGGCGGGGGCTTCTTTCCCCTGCTATAATAGTCGCGCGCAGGCCGGTTCGCCACGGCTCATACCCGCGACGAGAAACGGCCGCAAAAAGCGTGGTCCTTTCGCAACGCGAACCCTATCGAGCGTGTCGATAAAGCGATCGCGGACGAAAGCGAAGCCATTCGCCTGTTCAACGATTTTGCCGAGGCCTACATTATCCGCGCCGCGGCCTACGCGAAGAAGGGCGAGAAGGCCAAGGCGGCAGCCGACCGCACAACGGCGGAAAAGCTCTGGAAGGAACGCCCGAAGGGCACTTTCCCGCCAACGAGCGATAGCGGCGGAGTCAATAAAGTACATGGAGAAACGCCGACGTCACCAAGGTGAACGGCGCTAAGCCTCTTCAAGCTAAAGCCAGGCTATTACTTTGAATCGCCTGGCAAGGCGTTCTCCGGCACGTCCTTCCATTTTGCGGCGCCGTTTTCATAGCTAATCTGCCAGACGCGGTCAAATACGTCGTCGTTCCACTTGTCCGGCACGTTGTTCGCGCCCAAGGCGTGGACCAACTCCGGAATGTTGCCGTGATGCCACGCTATCAGCACGGTCTTGCCTGCGTATTTTGGATCGCTCAGCAATTCGTGCGCAGAGTTGCTCGTACTGCTTGTTGCTGTACTTCGCTTCCACCGGTTCGTGCAAGGCCTTCCCCAGCGGCCTGATCGTCTCCACCGGGCGATTGCTGCTTTTGGATCGCTTGGTGGCGATGAGGTAATCGGGCTTGGGAAAGTGAGCGGGAATTGCCTTCGCCAAGGCGTCCGCCCGCTCGTATCCCTTCTTGGACAGGTCGAAGTCGGTCTTCGAGCCCGTCTTCTCGGCATGGCGGATAATGAGAATGAGATGCGGTCCCTGCGGCGAACCGTCGACGGCGGACAGCCCTCGGCCCGCTGACACCGCCAATACCGGCACAATGAAGCCGATCAAGAACAGGCGAAAAACCGACTTGCTCATATACTGCCGCCTTTCCTACGTTCTTCGTGTTACTTCGGGCGATAGCTGTCGTCCGAACTTGAGCCTGATTATAGCAGCTTGCAGGTGCTTTCGGCACGGCTACGCAGTAATATAATCGTTCCTTGGGAGGCTGCCCAGGCTAGCGAGGATGCCAGCTCGCGCCGCATCCGAAGGAATGTTGTTACGCTCCGCACCCAAACCCTGCTGCCGAGCATGTCCGCGATCCGCACTCGCATCCTGTCGGGCTTTAGCGATCCGGCTTGTTCCAGTAACCACTGGCAGGCGTTGCTGCGGCAAGGTCCCACGAACGTCGTTTACTTGACGTGGCAATGGCAGAGGGCGTGGTGGGAAACCCACGGCCAAGGGCGACTCCTACTGGTCGCCGCCGAGCGCGACGGAAGGATGGTTGCCTTGGCACCGTTATACTGCTTCGAGTCGGGCATTTATTTCATCGGCGCCGGCGAAGCGGAGTATACCGACTTTATCGGCGATTGCAGCGATCCGGAGGTGCTGGCCGCGCTCGTTTCGACGGCCCGCGACGCCGCAGACGGCTTGGAAGACATGAAGCTGCATCTCATGCCGCAAACGACCCCGACTCTTCCACGGCTGGCCGATGCGGCGGCGCGATTGGGCTTGGAAATGATCTTGCTTCGGCAGTTCCCGGCAGCGGAGATTGATTTAACGGCCGACGAGGATGCCGTTCGCGGCGCCGTCAGCCGTACTATGCTGGAAAAGGAAAACTACTTTCGCCGGCACGGCGAACTGGAGGTTTCCACGCTGACTGACGTTGCCGAAATCCGGCCGCTGTTGCCGGCATTCTATGCCCATCACGTCCGGCGCTGGACGCGCAAGGACCGGCCAAGCGAATTCGTTCAAGCCAAGCACCGGAACATGTTGGAGCGGTTCCTCGATTTGGCTGCCGACACGGGCTGGGTGCGCTATCTGCAGCTCAACTGGGAGGGGAAGTTCCTTGCGGCCGAGTTCGCATGGTATTACGGAGGCACGCACTTCGTCGGGCCGTGGTGCTTCGACGTGGCCCAGGCGAACCATTCGCCCGGCCGCGTGTTGATCCGGCATTCGATTCTCGCCGCGCTGGCGGCCGGATTGCGAAGGTACGATTTCGGCGGCGGCGAGCCGGACCCAAACTTTCGCCTGCCCTTGCGCGTCAAGCAATGCCAAGTTTGGGGGCTGTATCCTCCGTGATTGGCGCGTGGGAATGCACCAAGGCGCTTGCATCGAACGACATGCTCGACTATCTTGCAGTTCTGCAAGGTTTAACGAGCCGCCAAGCCTATGTCCAAACGAAGAGACCATCGTCGGCCGAGTCAGCGGCTGCCGTCGCGCGACGAGCGGCTTCGCGAGCGGGTGGCCCAAGGATATTCGCGGCGCTGGAACCTCGACAGCGTCGCGGCGGACGTGCTGCGTGCGATATTTGCGCAATGCTCGTTCCGGTTCAGCGAGGACGGCAAGTTCAGCTTTCGACTGCCCCGCAAGATTTCCGTCAGCCAGCAGATTCGGATAACGTCGCCGCTGCGGGGTTCGCCGCGGGAGACAATCGAGCACGTAATTCGCGAGTTTGCCGGTCATGGAAATCTTGGTGCGCGAATCGCGGACATTCTGCGACTTTCGCTTGCCAATCCTCTTGTCGGCCTGTCTGGCAAGTCGCCGTTCGACGATTACTTGGAGGCGTGCCGAAACAGCGGAATGCATTGGGGAATTCTCCGTGCCCTGCGGCATTTGCGGGACGTGATCACCGTGACGGAAGAGCGGTTTTTCACCGACCCGACGAAAGTGAGCATGCACTGGCGGCTGCACGCCGACCGCGTCACACCCGCCATGCTGCAGCGCGTGACGGAGTGTTTGCAGCAGGTGGATGCACAAGCGCTCCATTCGCCCGCATGCAATCGCTGGCTGCCGGGCATCCAGCGGTTTTTTGAGGAAGTGAACGCGGGGACGTTTCACCTTCCAGACCGGCTGGCGGCGCCGCCTCTGCCCACCGCCGGCGGCTCGGCGGCCGGAAGTCCGGTTGCACCCTCTACGCTTGCCGCTCGGCTCGATGATCGCCAACAGCACCTGGATGCGCTGAGGCAAAACCTTCTGCCGCAATACCTCGATCTGGCGCCGGAAGATTTCGCGGCGCTGTGCCGAGCCGATCAAACGGCCGGGGAATTCGCGCCGACTTGGCGGCGCGATTGAGCGGTTCGCCGCCGATTGCCTGCTTGCCGCTCGCCAGCGGTTTCTTGACGCCTGCCCCCAGCGTTCGGACGAGATGAATACACCGCGCGAAAGCGTTTCCGCGGACGTCGGCCGATGCGTGATCGACCTGGCGGCGGAAGCCGCCTCGTTCCGCAGTTGGCTGCGCGGCGAATTGCCGTCGGCGGAGCACACGCTGGGGCGCAGATTGCTCGAATTGGCGGAGAGTTCATTGGTCTCGGGCCTGTTTTTCCTGTTCTTGCAGCAGCGCTTTCCAAACGTCTTCCCGGAAACTCGCGCCGACGATGGCGGTGCGTCGCACCGGCATGTCGAGTCGGCCTCGGAAATGACCTCGGCGGCGATCGTCGGAGAAATCCGGCAGGCCTTGCAACACCCGCAACTCGTCGCGCCGGGACAAAGCGAGAATTGCGAGTTGCCCGCTGGGACCGCCGACGTCGCGAAGTGCTGCGCAGATGCCCTGGCAGCACTCGTTCCGCTCATCGTTTTCGCCGCCGTAAAGCGGGGAGACGACGCGGGGCCCGCCATTGCGATGGGCAAGCTCTCGTATCGTTTCCTTAGCGTGGAGGCGGACGTTGCCGGCAGGGAGCAGGGAGCAGGGAGCAGGGAGCAGGACAAATCCCCGCTCCCCGCTTCCCGTTTTCTGCTGGCCGACTACGAGCCGGGGGCGCTTCCTCCTCTGCGGTTCCGGTTTGTGCAACCCGCGGCGGAGCGCATCACGGAGTACAACGACTTGCAAGTCTATCGCTTCTCTCGCGCGAAAGGCGTGGCCATTTCGCCCGACATCGCCGTGCCTGTTTCGGCGCTTTTCGGCGAAGACAGCAGCCTGGCGCGGGCGGCGGAGTTTCTTCGCGCGGAGGCCAACCGCCTGATCGGCAATTGGCGTCAGTTTGCCAAGATTGCCGCAATCCGAAAATGCTTGCCGTACCTTGAAAACCACGGCGTCCAAGCGGTCCGCATCGAGTTTCGCGCAAGGGGCTCCGACGGCGACGTTGTATTGCTGGGCCTGCCGACGGCCGCAATGGAGGCATGTGGCGAATTCGCAGGCGGCATTCCCTTCTCGATGGCGCTTCAGCAGGCTGCCAAAGAGTCGCCGGCGAGAGAAGCCGTTCTCCGTGCCGTCGAAGCGCGCTGGCGGGAGCGTGGAATCGACCCTGCGGACTATTCCTTCTGCAGGCTTCCCGATTCCGCCGCTGCCGGCCAAGAGGCGTCGGCCGCCGAGAATGAGCGGAAGTGGCGGCGGCGAGTCCGTCGCTTCCTCAACCAAAAAAGCCGCTGGCCGCTGGAAGAAGCGGACCAAATCCTCAAGGCGCTGGGAATCGTTATCGAGTCGAAATCCGACGGCGCGCCGCACGGCCGCGTCCGCTTCAACGATTGCCAACACACGCTCTCGTCGAAACTCCTCAAGGACGGCCAGGTATACGCCAACTATCTCCATGAATGGATACGCACACTTGGGCAGGAACGAGTACTCGCCGAACTCATCGAGCAAAACGATCCGCGGCTGGCCAATTATATTAGGAAATCGGCCGCTAATGAGGAATGAGCACAATTCTACCATTGCTCTCCCAGCGCTCTTTCCAACGCCTGCCGGGCCAACTCGTAATCCGGCTTCAACTCCAATGCCCGGCGATAGCAGGCGATGGCTTCTTCCAGCTCCCCGATGTTCTGCAAGGCGAGGCCGAGGTTGAGGTGCATCACGGGATGGTTGGGCGTCAATTCCAACCCCCGGCGGCAATAGCCGATCGCGTCTTCGAACTCGCCGCGCTCGCGAAAAAGGCTGGCCAGATTGTTGTAGGCCGGGGCAAAGTCCGGCTGGAAAGCCAATGCCCGCCGGTAGGAGGCGAGCGCCTCTTTGAAGTTGCCTTGCTTGCTGTAGGCGACGCCAAGACTGCAATGGGCCTCGGCGAAGTCCGGTTTCAATTCCAATGCCCGCCGATAACAAGCCATCGCTTCGTCCAGCCTTTCCCGATCGGAGAGTGCGACGCCCAGGTTGTGTTGCGCGCGGGGATCGCCCGGGTTCAGCGTCACCGCGCGGCGGCAGCAGGTGATCGCGGCATTTATATTGCCCTCGCGCCGCAAAAGTTCGCCGAGATTGCTGCTGAACAGGGCTGCGTCCGGGGCGACCTCCCGAGCCTGGCGGACGGACTCGAGGGCTTCCTCCGAACGGCCTAGACGCGCCAGGGCGACTGCCAGACCGTTGTGCGCCTGAGGATCGTCGGGCGCCAGCTCCAACGCCCGCCGGAAACAGGCGATCGCCTCTTCCAATTCCCCTTTCTGGGCAAGCGCGTTGCCAAGATTGTCGTGCGCCGGGGCAAGCTGGGGGTTCAGCTCGAGCGCACGGCGGGCATGAGCGATCGCGTCGTCGAGTTTGCCTTGTTCGCGAAGCGCGGCGCTCATGTTGGCGTGCCCCTCGGCGTGATCGGGCTTGATTTCCAACGCCCGGCGATAGCAAGCCAGCGCCTCATCGAGTTTGCCCTTGTTTTGCAGGGCGATGCCCAGGCCGTTGTGCGCGTTGACGAAGTCGGGCATCAGTTTCAACGTGCGCCGGTAGGCGCTGATCGCCTCCGCCGGCTTGCCCTGTCGCAACAAGGCGTTGCCCAGGTTTTGGTGCGCCGTCGCCAGCCCCGGCGTGATCTGAATCGCGCGGTGAAAGGATTGGATTGCTTCGTCCAGCTCTCCCGTTCTCGCCAGCGCATCGCCCAAGTTATTGTGCGGTTCCGCGCGGTTCGGGTTCATTTTCAACGCCCGGCGGAAACAGGCGATTGCCTCGTCGAACTTTCCCTGGGCCGCAAGGGCGTTGCCCAAGTTGTTGTTGGCGGCCACGTTTTTCGGGTCCAGTTCCACGGCGCGGCGGTACAAGGAAATGGCATCATCGAGCTTGCCCTGCTCCATGCATGTAATGCCGAGATCGTTGTGCGCGGCGGAGTAGTCCGGCTGCAGCTCGATCGCGCGGCGGAAGCACTCGGCCGACTTCTCGGCTTTGCCCTGGCCCTTGAAAACAAGCCCCAGGTTGTAGTGCGCGGCGGCATACTCCGGCTTCAATTTGAGTGCGCGATGGAAGCACGCGGCCGCCTCTTTATACTTGCGCAAGGCGAGGTAGACCGATCCGAGATTGTTGTTCCGCGCAACCTCGTCGCCTGGCTTTCGCATGGCGCGCAGGATATAGTCCTCGGCGGCGTGGTGCTGGCCCATCTGATGCGCGACGACGCCCAGGTAATGCAGCGCATCGGCGTTTTCCGGCTCGATCCCCAAGACCTGCCGGTACATCGCTTCCGCGGCTTGCAGCCGGCCCGCTTGATGCTCGCGGAGCGCCGCAGCCAGTGCTTCGGGAATCGTTGCCATTGGGCCAATAACCGCCGACGCTTCTACTTTTCCTTGGACTTCTCCGCTGCTTCAACCTTTTTGCGGATCGCTTCGACGACGATGCTCCGCAGCGGTTCGGGCATGGCCTCGACCTCCGCCGCCGTGAGCCGGCCGTCGTGGTTCGTGTCGAACGGCGCGAGATGTCCCTTGGAAGCTTCGGGGATGCGGAAACCATCTGCGGGCAAGTACGCGAGGATTTTCTTGCGAGTGGCGGCGTCGATCTCCAGCGATTTCAGTTTGGCCAGCACGCCGCGGTCGTCCGGCAGAGAGCCACCGCCCATGACCGCGGCAAGCTGGGCGAAGTTCATCGCGCGGACTTTCCTCAAATCGGCCGGCGAGTTGGTGACGACTGTCATTCCGCAAAGGCACATTTCGTCGGTCGTCTGCTCTCCCCATCGCACCCGCCGCGGCGGATCGCTGGGGTTCTTGGGGTTGTCCGGCGAATTGTCGTAAACGGCATCTACTTTGATTACCGTGCCCTTGGGGAGGCTCAACGGCTCACGGTATCGATAGGCGCCTTGCCAGTTGAAGTCCCAGTCGCGAATCCAGATCAAAGGCACCTCGCCACCGGAGGGCGGATAGGCCGTGACCTTCATCTCGCGGCCCAGATTGTGCATGTGCGGGAAGATCGCCAGCGCCCTCACGTCAGCCGGCAGCGGCTGGCTTTCGGCATGGACCGCGCAGTGTTTCTCGCCGGGCGGAATATCGAGCGTGCGGGAACGTACCGCAATGCCGCCGACGATCGTCGTGGCGGGCTTGCTGGTGAAATAAATGCCGACCGAGGAGAGATCGTTCTCGTCTTTGCCGTCAGGATGGTAGTGGACTTGCATCACCAGGTCGGATCCCTTGGCCAGGGCCATGCCGGTGCCGTCGGGCAGCCGCCGCGGCGTCGCGCCGGGGGCCCAGCCGCCCAGCCCGCCGCTGGGCAAGACGCCGATGCCGCCGAAGGTCGTGTAGCCCGGCTGGCCGTCCTCGCCATCGCGGCGGCGGGCCTGGCCCCAGGCATCGAGGAAGAACAACGCGTGGTGGACTACGCGGCGATTGCCGGGACGGAACTCCGTAGCAGCCACCGTGCAGTCCTTGTCGATCGGGATCCTGATGACGAAGTTGCGGTAAATATCGCGCCCGCCAGCGGGAATCTTGAACTCCTTGGGCATGGTGAGCACCAGGTCCGGCTTGCCCAACTGCCAGCCTTCTGGAAAGTGCGGCGCGGGCGGCAGGTCTTTCGGGTCTCCTTCGGGCGCGCCGGCGTCGGCCCAACGGGCGAGCGTGCGGAGGTCGTCGTCGCTCAAGCGGCGAACACCGCCGAAATCGCCGTAACCGGCTTCCGGCTTCCACGGCGGCATGCGGCGGTCTTGGGTAATGTCCTTGATGAAGTCGGCCCGCTTTTTGGCGTCTTTGTAAGTGAGCAGCGAAAACGGCCCGATCTCGCCCGGCCGGTGGCACGAGGCGCAGTTTTTCCAAAGGATCGGCGCGACCTGCTTGCAGTAGGTAATGTCCTCCGCCCGCGCGGCGGCGGCAAGCAGTAGCATTGCAGACGAGGCCAGTGTGATTCGTTGGAACATGAAAGATACCTTTTTCGAAGGGCGTGCTCGGCAATGTACTATACGCTCGCAGCCGCAAAAACGCAACGAGAAGACAGGAATTCCCGCCGCGGGGCGTTCATGCACCGGAAGGCAGCCGAGTTTGGACAATTCTGCAAGGCGGTCCGTTCCTCGCGCCGGGAGAGGGCGGGCGCCGACGCGCAACGCCGGTTAACGAGGCCTGTTCGCGCGGCGAGAGGCAGCGAGGTCAGGGCGTCCGCTGTTCCGCCGCTGAGGCGACCTACCTGGCTTGTCCGAGTCGGTGAAAAATGGCTGGGCAGGTAAAGCGCTGCCCGGTTAAGCAGCGGAGAAAATCACGTGCCGGTGCTTGACATGCTTTGCTCTTTTTGAAACGCGGCATCCGGCATGATCGCTTCCACCGTCGCCCGTGCGATTGAGTTTCTGTTTTACCCGGCCTTCGTCACAGGAAATCGTGAACTATAGTTGACGTAGAGGCCCGTGGCGTGCAAATGCCGAGTCTCGACGGAGCGAGACGAGCAGGGCACAGTCCGGGCAAGTGCTTTTCTAGTTCTCGCAGTTGGACTTGAACAATTGTTCCACCACCCGCTGAGCGGGTTACTCGTCAACGATTTGTTCAAGCTGCAAGGCGCGTCGAGTATATGTTACGCACTCGCGACTCAAAATCCGTCCATCGCCCGCGGCACGGTTCAGCTCCGCGCCGCGGTGCGGTGGCGGTTGAGGCCGCGGTCGTCATGCCGGTGATCGCCATTCTGATGGTGGGCATGTGGGACGTTGGCCGCGTGGCGCAGATGTCGCGCTTGGTGGAGGACGCCGCCCGAGAGGGCGCGCGCGTCGCCGCCGGCGGAACAAACCTCGGGTCCACCGTCACCGTGGCCAACGTGCAATCGGCCGTGCAGAACTATCTGACCGCCGGCGGCATGCCCGCGGCGGCCGTCAGCGGCGCGGTGGTCAGCGTCACCAACCTCAGCACCGACACTTGGACCGACCCCGGCAACGCGCTGCCGCTGGACCCCTTCTCCGTGACCGTGACGATCCCCGCCGGCGCACCGTACCAAAGCCTGCAGCTCATTACCGCCACGGTGTGCGGCGTAAACAGCTTGACACAGACCGTCCAATGGATGTCGTGCAACGACGCCCAGGTCACCGTGAACACGCAATTACCTTATTAAAACGTAGAGCTTGGAACTTGGAGCTTAGAACCGGAGCATTGTCGCCGCAAAAACACTGGGGTACCAAGAACTAAGTTCTAAGCACTAAGCACTGTTAGGAACTCCCCTCCTATGATGCGCACCACACCACGGAAATCGCGC
The DNA here is from genome assembly GCA_963780045.1 of uncultured Planctomycetia bacterium. Taxonomy (GTDB): domain Bacteria; phylum Planctomycetota; class Planctomycetia; order Pirellulales; family Thermoguttaceae; genus JANXQG01. The sequence goes on from CAVZZZ010000005.1 coordinate 222,285, forward strand.
ACCGCGCGCTGCCGCGGCGCGGCTTTGATTGAAGCCGCCCTCGTTCTTCCGCCGGTCATACTCTTCGTTATGGGGCTTTTCGAATACGGACGCTGGTTCCTCATGGTCCACGTTACCAGCAACGCTGTCGCGGCCGGCGCGTCGTACGCCTGCAAGCACACGTCGCCCGTCGTGCTTGGCGGCACGACGTACGGAGACGGCACGACGGACGTTACCAACGTCGTCAACGCCACACTCGGCACGCAGCAATTGGCCAACCCCACGATCAGCGTTTATCTTTCGGACGCCAGCGGCAACCCGCTAACCGATTCGGCGGGCAACAATCCGGGACAGTTCATTTATGCCGCCGCGGGCAATTACGTGTGCGTCAAGATGACGGGAACCTATACCTTCGTGCCTTCAACTTTCGTGAAACTGCCTTCGACGTACACGCCTACGTTCATGGCCGTCCGCCGCAGCGAGGGAAATTGACATGAGATTGACAACATCGACGCGTTTCGCGAGACCAGGCTTGAGGCTCGAGGCTTCGGTCCTGAGTCCTCAAGCCTCAAGCCTCAAGCCGCAAGCCTCATCGCGGCGCGGGACGGTGATGGTGCTGTTCGCGGTTGGCCTGGTGCCGATCATCGCCTTCATGGCGTTTGCCATTGACGTCGGCATGATGACCGTCGCGCAAACACAGTTGCGCGATGCCGCCGACGCAGCCGCGCTTGCCGGCTGCCGGGCGCTGAACGGCAACCAGGCCACCAACAACAATTACGCCGGGGCCGCGCCCGCGGCGCAATCGGCCGTCACCAACAACGTGGTCCTCGGCATGCCGATCAACACGTCGCAGCTCACGGTGAACGTCGGCCGCTACGCCTACAACGCCACCGACCAGCAGTTCGAGGGCAGCTTCCCCGGCACGACGGGCAATTGGGACATGGTGCAGGCGATCGTCAGTGCGAACGTCACCGGCAGCCTCAGCTTCGGCAAGATATTCAATTTCGCGCTGCCCAACTTCACCGCCACGGCCACCGCGGCGCACCGCGCCCGCGACGTGTCCGTAATTCTCGACTTTTCCGGCTCGATGCGGTTTTCCAGCCTGATGGGCGTGCTCTACTACGGCAACCGCACGTGCAACAACCAGGACACCAACGTGCCGGCGTTTGGCCACTATTCCGCCGGAAGCACCAGCACGGGCATGCCCGCCGGAAGCGCACCGGCGCCTTACGGCAACGCGAACATCACCTGGTCAAGCTCCGACGGTCGTCCGCCGATCGTGCAGGACTTCTACACCAACTCCAGCGGAACGCCGGCCTTTTCCGCGGCGTCCAGCACCTACGCGTCGACACCCGGCGGCGACGTGCCCCCCTTGGCCAACAAGGGCGCAGGTCCGGCGTATGCACAAACGGTCGCCCAGGTCCTCAACATCAATAATCCCACACATTCGACCTACGACTCGACCTTCGAGACCAAGGGCTACGCGGGCTACAACATGACGTCCAGCACGGCCGGCTTCCAGGGCTACACGCAGGGACCCGGCTATTGGGGTAAAACGTTCTACCTTTGGCCGCCCGACCCGACCGACGACTGGCGGAGCAATTACTTCACTTTTACCAGCGGCTCGGCCGACAACAGCGTGCTGTGGAACAGCAGCGGCAACTGGCAAGCCCCCAGCAGCAGCGGTTATCAGATCAATTACAACGCGATCTTGAGCTTCATCCAGAACCTTGGGCCCAATGCGTTTCCGTCGCAGTTGCAGTCGGGCAGGATCGTCTATTACACGTCCATCCCCAGTACGATCAATACGTCCACTTGGCCGCCCACCGACCTTAATCAACGATTTTGGAAGTCGTACATCGACTACGTGCTGGGCGTGATGCAGGTCAGCGCGACGCAATACGTCGTCATCAACAACGGCTCCTCCGGCTACACGGGCTACGGCACGGATTTTCAGTGGGGCACGGTGAAAATCACGGCCAACAGCAGCCTCTCGGGCAATCCCAAGCCCTACATGTTCTACGGCGACAACCCGCTGCGGCCGATTTGCAGCTTCTGGTTCGGGCCGATGACGATGATCGACTTTTTGGGGAATTACAACCTGTGGTATACGGGCTACGGAAACGACGCCTCGAACTTCTGCTGGTGGCCGGGCACCTGCCACGAATCGCCGATGTACGAGCTGAAGCTGGGCATCGAGGCCGCGCTGAACAACGCGCAGATCAACCATCCCAACGACTACTACTCGGTCATCATGTTCAGCACGCCGCTGACCAGCGCCACGGACACCAGCGCTTCGCGCTTCAACCGCGTTCGCGTGGCGCTGGGCCAGAACTTCACCAACTGCAACCAATGCCTCTGGTATCCGCCGGAAACCCTGGGCACGACGAACACGGTCACGCCTTACGGCGTCAGCAGCGGAAGCTCCGGGAGCGTCGCCTCCAACAATCTGGAGGTCCCGCGAGCGATGGGAGGAACCTGCTATTCCTATGCCCTGATGCTTGCCTACAACCAGTTCAGCAGCAATTCCGCACTGCAAACCTTCAATCCTACCCAGCCGACAGGCGACGCGGGCGGCAACGGCCGCATCGGCGCGCAGAAGATCGTCATCTTCGAGACCGACGGCGCACCGAACGTCTCCGCCCAAGCCAGTTTCGTCAACGACGGGGCCTACCAGTCGTATTACAAGGTCCGCTACAACAGCGCCACGCCGACATCGAGCGATTATCCCTCCAACGTGAACGGTTACAACGACAACGATCCGACGCTCGTGAGCCAGATTGTCGGTCTCGTGCAGCAAATGGCGGCCCAGTACGGCTCCGAGGGCTACAGCACGCCCAGCCGCCCACTGCTGTTCAATTGCATCGCCTTCGGGCCGGTGATCGACTCGTCCGGCATCAGCACGCTGAACCAGATGCAGCAAGCGGGCAACGTGAACGACGGGATGCCCAGCTACAAGGTCATCAACGGCAGCGCCTCAACGGTCGTTTCCGACTTGCAGCAGGCGATTGCCGCGATATTGCAAGACGGAGTGCAAGTCTCACTTATTCAATAGTTTTCAGTGTTCAGTTTTCAGTGTTCAGTTCACTGAAAGCCGAACGCTGAAAAGCGAAAACCAAAATGCCAAAACCAATCGCCGAGTTCCACAACGTTTGCAAGACCTATCGCAGGGGATGGCCGCGGAAGCGCACGATCCACGCCTTGCGCGGCGTGAGCTTCGCCGTGCCCCGCGGCTGCGTCTTCGGCCTGTTGGGACCGAACCGCGCCGGCAAGACGACGCTCGTCAAGGCGCTGCTTTCGATTTGCATGCCGAGTTCGGGCACGATCCTGCGGCTGGGACGCGACACGTCCGACCGCGGCACGTTGGCCCGCGTCGGCTACGTCCACGAAAGCCCGGCCTTTCCCCGATATTTGACCGCCCGCGCAGTTCTTGTGTTATTACGGCGGCTTGACTCTGCTTTCGCGGCGAGAGCTGGCCGAGAGGATTCCAGGGCTGCTGGACGAGGTGGGGCTTGCCGACCGGGCAGGTGAACCGATCTGGTCCTTCAGCAAGGGCATGTTGCAGCGGCTGTCGCTGGGCCAGGCGCTGATCAACGATCCGGAGCTATTGGTGTTGGACGAGCCGACCGAAGGGATGGACCTTTCGGCGCGAAAACTGTTCCGCGACGTGGTTCTCCGCCGCAAGCGCGCGGGCAAGACGGCCATACTCGTCTCGCACAACATGGGCGACGTGGGCCGGCTATGCGACGAGTCCGCCGTGCTCCGCGGCGGGCAGGTCGTCTTCCGGGGGCCGCTGGCCGAATTGGCGGGCGGCGCGCAGCCGATGTCGACGTGAACGCCTTGCAGCAGGCGCTTGAACCGATCTACGCAGGAGTGCCCGAATGAACGCTCGATCCACATGCGCCGTCATCGTACTGCTCGTCAGAGATACGTTCCGGCAGTCGATGGCCGCCGGCATCTGCTGGCTGCTGACAACCGTGAGTACGGTTTGCATACTCGGCTGCCTGAGCGCGAGCGTCCGCGGACCGCTCGTGCTGACGCCTCCCGGCGAGAATGCAAGCTTCCTGCCCCGCTTCGACGCCGACGCGCAAGACGCGCACAAGCTGCACAATTCCGGCGTGGCCGTGGCCGACGGCACGCTTGGCCTGGGCTTCGGCGCCGTCCGCGTGGCCGTCGCCCGCGACATCCCGGCGGCGGTCCATTTCTTCCAGTTGATCCTGGCGGCGGGCGTGGCGGACACGCTCGGCCTGCTGCTCACGCTCGTCTGGACGGCCGGCTTTCTGCCCGGCTTCCTGGCGCCGCAGGCGGCGGCCGTGCTGTTGACCAAGCCCGTGCCGCGCTGGGCGCTGCTGGGGGGAAAGTACATCGGCGTGCTGGCGTTCGTGGCGGCGCACGCGGCCTATTTTGTGGGCGGGACGTGGCTCGCTTTGGGCCTGCGAACCGGTGTGTGGGATCCCACGTACTTGTTGTGCGTTCCGCTGCTCTTGCTGCAATTCGCGGTTTTTTTCGCCTTCTCGCTGTTGTTGGCGGTCTGTTGCCGGAGCACGGTAGTTTGTGTCACCGGCTCAGTCGCCTTTTGGGGCGTGTGCTGGGCAATCAACTTCGGTCGCCACGCGGTGATGGCCGCTTCGGACGTGGCCGGTTGCGGCAAGTTCTCCGCGCTTGCCGTGCGGCTGGCCGACATCGGCTACTGGATCATGCCCAAACCGGTCGATCTCGGCTGTCTCTCGTTTGATGCTTTGGGCGCCGCGACGAGTTTTCGCCCAATCCTGCAACATTCCGGCGGGCTTTCGCTGGGGCTTTCCGTGCTTACGTCGCTGGCCTTCACCGTCTATTTGCTGATTGCCGCCGAGCGGCAGTTTGCGAAGATGGATTATTGACGGCGCAACAGCACGACGGCCGCAACGGCGAGGAATACTGCAAAGACCGCGGCGAACGCCCAAGCGACCCACTTGCGGCCGGTTTGATTTTGGTGTCCAGGGTAGAGACTGGCCGCGCGGCGCTGAAATTCGAGGCTGTTTTCGTATCGCAGCGCGAAGGACTTTTTACAGGTCGGGCAGCGGACCGGCCTGCCCAGCAGTTCGCTTGGCGCCTTGAGTATGTGGCCCGAAGGACAGCGGACGCGCAACGTTTTTGGCAGCGGAAGCTCGGGTTGCTCCGGCTGGACGGCGGCCGCATCGGCGAGAGAATCGACTTGATCGACAGTCGCGGCCGGCTGCGGCGCGGCCGGCGACGGCGCTTCTGTAAGCCGGCTGTCGGGCGAGGCGGACGAGGGAGCGGCGGCGCCCAAGAGGACGTCAACGCGCGCTGTGTCCGCCAAGAGAGATGCCGACGGTTCGACCGCGGCGGTCTCTTCCGCCGGTATACTCGGCGCCGGGGCATCCGACACGGAGATTGCAAGCGCCGGCGTGCCGGCCGCTGGCGACGGCGCGGTCGGCGGGTTTAGTCTCGCACCGGTTGCCAGCCTGTTTTTCAGGCTGATGCGTCGAGGGGCCCGCTGCGCCTCTTTTGCCGCCTGGGCTCTTGCGTAGTCCGCAAAGATCGCGTCGGTTGGCCTGCCATATGCCGGCTGCGGAAGCTCCGCCGCGCTTGGGCCGGCTGGCGGCGCTGGCGCCGGCGGCGCTGGTGTCTCACTCGACGCAGCCTGCGGTCCCGAACTCGTCCTGGCCGGTATCTCGCTGGTCGGCGGTGGCTCCACGGCGATGGCGACGGGCAGATTCGCCTCGCCCCCGGCCACCCAGTGGCCGGGCAAGCCTTCCGCATTCCGCGTCGTCAGCGCGCCGAAGTCGGGCGGCGGCACGAGAAAACTCGCGCCGCACGCCGGGCACTGCGCAACCTGCCCGATCGCCGTCAACTCGGCCTGCAACGCGTGACCGTTGGGACAGTAAAACGGATAGGGCATGTTAGCCGTCCAACTCCTTCGTCAGCATCTCCCAAAGCGCTTCGAGCGACTGCGGGATGACACGAACGCCGGCGGCGATGGGCATGAAGTTCGTGTCGCCGCTCCACCGCGGCACGACGTGCCAGTGCAGGTGGCCCGGCACGCCGGCGCCCGCGGCATGGCCAAGGTTCAGGCCGACATTGAAGCCTTCGGCGCGCATCGTCCGTTCCAGGAGCCGGACCATCCGCGAGATCGTCTGCGCGACTTCCAGCAACTCGTCGGCCGTCATCTCGTCCATTCGCGCGACGTGTCGCGCAGGCGCGACCAACAGATGGCCGTTGTTGTACGGATAGCGGTTGAGGACGGTAAGCGAAGACGGCCCGCGCTGTACGACCATGCAATGGCGAACGTCACCGCCGCCCGCGCCCGGCAAAGGAAGCACGACGGATCGCCGCCGCCGAGCAATTGCCGCGGTTGGTCCTCGTTCTTTTCCTGGGGATCGGCGATGTAGGCGAGCCGCCAGGGCGCCCAAAGCTGTTGGTAATTCACACTATCCAGTCTACTTGCGCCGATCAGAACTGTAAATGATGGACCCACGCGGGCGGGACGTTGGACCAGACGCAAACTCGGTGGAATTCGCGCGATCGGAGCACGTTGTCCACCACTTCGCCAATGCCGCGAAGCCGTGCGCGCTCGCTGCGCCCGCTGATCGCCGCCTTGAACCGCCGGATCCCCAAGTACTGGAAAAAAGTGACGGTCGCGCCGGAAGCCGCAAGCCGGCCGAGAGTTTCCACGACGCGTTGGGCCTCGGCCACGGCAAAGTTGTTCAGCGGCAGCCCGGAGATGATCACGTCAAATGGGTCCGCGCGGAGATTTTCGATCGGCGTGGCGTGGACGGCCGCTCGCGGGCAAACCGCGCGGAATTCGGGATCGTCGCGGAACTGTTCTTTCAGCCGCGCGACAAAGCTTTCGTTTATTTCGACCAAATCGAGCGTATCGGCAAGTCCCATGCGGCGGATTATGTGCCGCGTGACGGCGCCCGTGCCGGGACCTACCTCAAGGATCCGCCGCGGACGACCGTTGGCGCCGTTGCCGACAAAATGGACCAAAGTCCTTGCCAGCCGCTGTCCGCTGGGCAAAACGGCGCCGGTAGTATGGAAGTTGCGGCGGAACTCGCGAAAAAAAAGCCGGCAGTCGGCAACGCGGCGAGACATTTTTTCTCTCCCTCGGCAAGTAATCATATCGGCTCCGGCGTTTCGGCACCATTGGGTATCATGCAGCAGGCCGCCCTAGTGATTGTGCCGATTCTGCCGCGATTGCCGGTCCCCTCGCCGCGTGGCGCACTCTCGGCCGGCGTGCCGCGGGCGAAATTGACAACGTACCGCCGTGACCTACTCTTCTCTACAGGTGGATTCCCCGAGCGGACACCGCGGATGCCGAATCCCCAAACATCAAACTCGCAGTTCGAAACAATCCCAATCGCGAAACTCGAATGTTCCAAACCACTTGCCTGATTTCATATTGAGATTTCCGCTTTGATTCGGATTTCGCATTCGGCATTTCGGTTTTTTTCTTCGGTTCCATGAAGCAGCACGCCCGACGATTCGCAGTTTTGGTACTTGCTCAGGCAGCGTGCTTGGCGTTGGGACTTTGGCTGGAAGACCGCTTTATCGCGTTCGCGGCCAGCACTACAGCGCGAACCGGGGAGGCGCGGAGCGGCGAGCGGGGAGGCGGCTCCCGGTTCCGCGCACCCTGCGCCGGCGCCGTGCCCGCTGCCGGCGAGCCCTCCTTGACGCAAATCCGGGCGATCGCCTTCTTCTGGATTGCCGCGCTTCAGGCGGGCGTCGCGTGGTTGGTGCTCTCCAACGCAAACGAAGTTGCGCACCGCCAGCAAATCAAGACCGAAAGCGTTTCGCTCAAACGCTACAACGACCTGCTGCGGACCCGCGATGCCGTGATTTTCGGGCTCGCCAAGCTCGCGGAGTCGCGAGATCCCGATACGGGCAATCACCTGGAACGGATCGCCATCTACTCCACGCGCCTGGCGTCGGAACTCCGACACAGTTCCCGCTATCGCAATCAAATCAACTCGCAGTTCCTGCAGCTCATCGGCATCAGCTCGTCGCTGCACGATATCGGCAAGGTGGGCATCGCCGATTCGATCCTCATGAAACCGGGACGATTCGCCGAGGAAGAGCGGCTGGTGATGCAAATGCACGTCGCCATCGGCGGCAAGTGCGTGCAAGACATCGAGACGCGGCTGGGCCAATCGAACTTCCTGCAAATGGCCCGCGAGATCGCCCTGTGCCACCACGAGCGGTGGGACGGCGAAGGCTACCCGGAAGGACTTTCGGGCGAGGAGATTCCGCTGGCGGCGAGGATCGTTGCGGTGGCCGACGTCTACGACGCCCTTTCAACCAAACGCGTCTATAAGGACGCCATTCCGCACCGGCAATGCGTGGCAATGATTCGCTGCGAGGCCGGCAAGCACTTCGATCCGGCCGTCGTCGAGGCATTCTTGGCGGTTGAATCCGAGTTCGAGTCGGTCGTCAATCGCTGCACGGAGGCTCGCGAGGCCGACGCGGCAAAAGCCGCATCCAACGATGTCGCCGACACCGCGCGGACCGTCGCCAACCGCATCGACGACGACTTGACCATGGCCATGCATCTCTTGGAACATTGGGCGGCGGCGCCTGCGCAGCAGGGCCGCTCGCCCGATGCCGAAGCGTCGCCGCGCGAACAACGAACGTCTTGTAACACCGATACCAAAGACTGCCGTGGGGTCGGCCCCGAAAACGGGGCCGAGGCAGTCCATGTCTCTCGTTTAGAAGAGGAACCTGCAAATGTCACGTAAGAAAACCACCGAGCAGCGGATCCTGGAGATCGCATTGATCCTGATCTGCGTGGCGCTATGTTGCTTGCTCTACCGGGTCGGCCCGTACCGCATGGTCGTGCTGAACCTGTTTTACCTGCCCGTCGTACTGGCGGCCTTTTATCTCGGCCGCTACCTGGCCGGTGTCCTGGCCTTGTTGTGCGTGGTCTGTGCCGCCGTGGTGACGGCAATGGATCTAGGCACGCTTGCCTCCTACGCCTCGCCGCTGGCCGTGGGGCTTGCCTTGACGATTTGGGCCGCGGTGATGGGCATCAACGCCATCCTGGTGGGGACGCTGAGCGACGAGCGGCTGAAGAAAATCGAGGAACTGCACGACGCCTATTTGGGCGTCGTCGAAGTGCTGGTGCAGTATCTCAACAGCGCCGACCCCCGCCGTTGCGACCGTGCCCGAAAGATCGCCGAGATCTGCCAGCGGGTCGCGGCGCGAATGAAATTCTCCGACCGCGAGATCGACGACATCCGCGTGGCTGCCTTGCTGCAGGACATGGACCACATCGAGGTCACTGCCCGCGTCATCCGCAAGGCGGTGGGCGAAGTGGCGCAGTCGCAGCGTGGCAAGCACCTGGAGCACACCTTCCACGGCAGCGACCTCGTGCAGGCGTTGGGCTCTGTGCTCACGGGCGCGTTGCCGTTGCTGGAAAACCGCGATGACGGCCTCGATCTGGAGCGGCACGAGGCGCACGGCGCCCCCTCGGCCGGGCAATCGCAGGGCACGCAGGTCATCCGCACGGTCCGCAGCTACGTGAACCTGCTCAGTCAAGACGCCAGTATCGCCGATGCCCGCGACGCCATCGACGCGCTGAAGGACGGCGCCGACGGCGACCACTCCGCGGCCGTCGTTCAGGCGCTGGAACAGGTCGTGCTCCAGTCGTCGGCCTCGCCGCTGGAACTCGAGGAGTGCGCGGTCTGAGCGCGGTTGCACAGCAGCCAAACGGCCGTAAGCGCCGCGCCCAGCGGCATCATCGCCTGCGCGAACGGAACGACGGCTTGCATCCGGGTCTCGACTTCCCCGGTGCCGAGCACGCCGGTGAGCAGCCAGGCAGTTAGCGCGAGCGTGCGATAACGCCTTGCGAGAAAGCTTTCGCACACCGCCCACGAAACTGCTGGTGCAATGATGCCATAGGTCATCCGCTCGGCGCCGGGTCCGAAAAGAAGCTGCCAGCACGACCAGGCGGCGACGACCGCAAGGACATAGCCTTCCGGGGTTTTGCGACGCGATCTGCGCCAGCACCAAACGGCCGTCAACAATGCCGCCGCCAGCGACGCGGCGGAAAAGACCTGCCGGTTGACGGGTGTGGCGAAGTTCTCCCAAATGGTCCAGGCGTCGCGATACCCCACCCAGCGTTCGCCCGTCGCCATGCGCTCGGCGAGACAAGTAAACCACTGTTGATAGCACGCCAGCACCTGCGCCGGCGGTTTGGCCGCCATTGGCAAGGTTCCCGCCAGCACAAATGCCGCGAGAAACCGCGGTACCAGCGGTTGGAACCATCGGAGCGCGAGTAATGCCGGCACGGCGATCACCCAAAACTTGATGTGCGTCGCAGTCGCCAGCAGCAGCGCCGCCGCCCACCAGAATGGAGCAGGGGAGAACGGGATGGCGGGAGAAGTTGAGAGGGGGAGATGGGGAGATGTCCTTTTGCCCCCTTTCTCCCTTTCTCCCTTTCTCCCTTTCTCCGCGACGACCGCGGCAACCACGGCCAGCAGCACCAGCGCCATCACCAGCGCGTTGGACTGCCTCGACCAACAACCGTGGACGGTCGCGGGAAGACATAGCGCCAAAAATGGGCCTTGGCGGATTTCCGGCCGCAGGCGTTGGACGATATGGCGGCAGAAGACCGCCAGGGCCACGAAGACGATTGCCAGATTGAACGTGCCCCAAATCACGCCGCCCGCGCGGTCCGAGAGGTTGGCCAACGGCGACATGACCGCGGCAAACACGGGGCTGTAATAGAAGCCCTCCGTATAGAGCGGCCCGTCGTTCAGCCAGCGTCTTGCGCCCTCGACGAATACCGGATAGACGGTGTGCTCGTCAGGGTGCTTCCATGCCTTCACGTCGGCGGCGATCGTGAAGCCGATCCAAAGGCCGACGGCGATTCTCATCCCGTGACCGGCCCGGACGATCGAATTCCACGCGGCGGTCAACATCCGTGTTTCCTCTTGGCCGTTTGAAGGACGCTCCATCTCCCCCCCGCAAGCATGGCGAAAACTAGCAAGTCTGCGCAAACGGGTCAAGACGAGACGGCAAGCAGTACATAAAGCCGCAATTTGCAACGCACAAACGCGGGCATTGCGTCCTGTGCGGGCGCGAGTTGGATCCAGTATTAGTCGCGATGGTATACGCCGACGATCGTTTCAACTATAATTCAAGCTGACGACCGCTTTCCAGGCGGGGTTTGGCTTTGGTTCCTCCGGCGGCGCTTCCATGAGTCAACCGCGGCTTCGTTGCGTGGAACTCGCGGCGCCGCAACTGCTTCGCGCGATAGGAACCAAGGGGCGCACCATCTCGGTCGCGCGTGAGGGGTCGGAAGAACGAAGAATGTTAGATGCGTGCAAGGCAAATGCCAATGTGGGTGGCGAGAAGCTTACGCACATCATACTGCTACCCGACGCGCGGAAGATCGAAGCACTGGAGGAATGCTTGCATGGAACGCAGTTTAGACTTGGTATAGTTCCGCGAGACGGCATCCCATATGCTGAAACGCACGTGAAACGTTTTATGATCCGCCACGCCACGATGCTTGGCATTTCATCAAGAGACGTAGAAATCCTTCACCGGATGCTGGGTGACGAACTGCCATGACTCGACCGGTAGAAAAGTTCCTGATGCATGTGCAAGAGTCCTTTCAACTTCAGGATGGGCGCCGCGTCCTCGCCGGCATTGTGGACGGAGGTGAAGCTGTCCTCATCTTGCCGGGCCAATGCGACGTCCTCGTCGATGGCGGGAAGCGGGCCAGCGTTATGATCGAACCGGAAATGCTATTTACTCCCGGAGACGTTTGGGCGCACCGTGATCTCCGCGCGGTTGCCACGCATGATATAATCCCTATTGATGACCGCGAAGTACGGTCCGGACGTGTAACGTTGGAGGGTTTAATGAGTATTCGTGGCCACCGAGACCTAATCGGCATCGAATCACCTCCGCCAGGTTTTGCACCTGATCCGATGACTCTGGGTCCCCGTCTGCCCGAAGGCTGGGACGGCGACGCCTGGGTGGGGCCGGGAGAGTCCGAATACTTCTTGCGCTTGGAATAAGTCAACCTCACAGTACGCGATTGCGCGAGCTTCAAAGTACGAGGAAGCCCGCAAGCTGCTTCTCGACGAGATTCGACATCACCCGCGCATGGTAGCAATCCAGACAGTCGCGTCTGGGGCACGATGAGATGTCGGGTTACGGCCGCAAGGAGCACAACGTCAGGCCGGCACGCCAACCACCTACTGACGCGCTCATGCCTTCTTGAGAAGTGCCTCGAGGTCCCCCTTCAACTTCTGTTTCCTAATCTCGGGATCCTCTTGCTGAAGGTATTCGACTGCCGACAGATCGTCTCCACGCTTTCGATTCTGTCTCGGCTCCAACGCTTCGATCAAGATCGCTTCGAGAGCCGGAATCATCTGCTCCGACTGGTACTGTTTAGGAATCGTAGCTAAAGTACCCCTATCCGAAACAGGAAGCAGCCCAAACCAGGAGAATCTGTCCCACCTTGTTGACAGCCGATCAAAAGTGTGCTGGTAAAGTCGCTTGCCCAAGGGTTGGTCGGTCGCCCGACCAACGTAGATGATCTCCCGGCCATCGTAGAGCAGGTAGATGCCGAGCTGTTTCGTGAAGCTGACAGCCTCGGCTCCTAGCTGCTGTACTCCGAGCAAGCGAGGATTTGATTCCCAAAGCACCATGTCCCTCCGCCAGAACATGCCAAACGACGTGATGATTTCGTATTGTTTCTCGTCGACAAGGCTCTCGGCAACCCCTCTTCCAGTTTCGCCTGGCGACTTGTAGTGCTCCCTCAGGATGTACTCGCCCTTGCCCACTTTCACGAACGGGGAGCTGTTCCCAGCTTCCTGGATAGACATGGAGAGCTGTGCGGAAACGGTTGCTGCCGGAGTAGCTCCGATGTTGGTCCTGAGACCAAGTGCCACGATCTGTTCCGCGATGTCCTTGTAGTGCATTGATGTGCCAGCGTCTCTGAGCACTTTTTCGATCGCATCTTTCCAGGTCATCTCTTTCGCCATGCCGGTATTCCCTTTTCAACACTGCCTCAAGGTGGCTATTCTCCCGCTCGGGCAACTTTCCGTCAATTAGGACTTCCCCCAGCGATCAACCGCCATTTATAATACGCCTCCCATGCCAGCCGGCGCCGAGAGGCGCGTAAATACTCACGGAGCTGTTCGCACGGCGTACCGGGTTGGCAGGTGGCTTGCCCGACGCACTCTCTGCCGATAGTATTATGCGGCATTGGCTCCATTGAAACCCGTTGGAGATCGAAACATTGAGCAGCCGCGCCGCGATGCTCCGCAACCTCATTTACCTGCCAGTCAAGCTGACAGGTGTCTTCGGTCTCGCCGCGATGGTCTTCGTTTCGCACGCGGCGATGGAAAATGCGCTGGCATCCGGCCCACCGCCGAAGCCGGATGCGGAAAAAATCGAGTTTTTCGAGAAAAAGATCCGCCCTGTGCTGGCGGAAAACTGCTACTCTTGCCACTCGCGGTCGGCAAAGGAACTTGAAGGCGGGCTCCGTTTGGACAGCCCAGCAGGGATGCTCAAGGGCGGGGATAGCGGTCCGGCGGTCGTGCCGGGCAAGCCGGATGCGAGCACTCTTCTGAAGGCGATGCGGTACGGCGCTGATTTCGTCCAAATGCCGCCCAAGGGCAAGCTGCCGCCGGCGGTGATCGCCGATTTCCAGCAGTGGATCGCCGGCGGCGCTGCCGAGCCGAGTCTGCAAGACCCGCCGGCGAAAAGCGGGCAATCGACGCATTGGGCGTTCCAACCGCCGCGCCGTGTTCCGCCTCCGAAAGTGAAACAGGCCGATTGGCCGCGAAATGAAATCGATCAATTTGTGCTGGCGGAATTGGAGAAACAGAATCTTGCCCCGGCCGCGGACGCCGATCGCCGCACGCTAATTCGCCGCCTGAGTTTCGATCTCACGGGTCTGCCGCCGACGTTCGCGGACGTCGAAAGCTTTGTCAACGACCATTCACCTCATGCACTCGAAACCTTGGTCGACCGACTGCTGGCCTCGCCTCATTTTGGCGAACGCTGGGCGCGGCATTGGTTGGACGTGGCGCGCTACGCCGACACCAAGGGCTACGTGTTCATGGAGGACCGCAACTACCCGGACGCGTACACCTATCGCGATTGGGTAATCCGCGCTTTCAACGACGATCTTCCCTACGACCAATTCATTGTCGCGCAAATCGCCGGCGACCAAGCGCCGGGCACGGAGAAAAACCGGCCGTATGCAGCGATGGGCTTCTTGACCCTCGGACGACGCTTTCTCAACGCCGAGGCTGACATCATCGACGACCGGATCGACGTCGTTTGCCGTGGAACGATGGCCCTGACGGTCGGCTGCGCGGTGCCACGACCACAAGTTCGACCCTATTCCCACGCAAGACTACTATTCGCTCTACGGCGTCTTCGCCAGCTCGCAGGAACCAAAGAACGCCCCCTCGCCGCTGCGCCTGGTCGATGCGCCGCAACCGCACAACGCCCGTGTGTTCATCCGCGGCAATGGAAGCAATCCCGGCGAGGAAGTACCCAGGCAGTTTCCGCGCGTCGTAGCAGGCAAGGACCGCAAGCCGTTTAAGCATGGCAGCGGCCGGCTTGAACTTGCGCAGGCGATTACCTATCGAAACAACCCGCTGACGGCGCGGGTTTTCGTCAACCGTGTATGGGGACATCTCTTCGGCGCCGGGCTGGTGCGCACGCCGAGCGATTTCGGCGCGGAGCGATCCGCCGAGCCACCCGGATCTGTTGGACCACCTGGCGCTGCAATTCGTCGATCGAGGCTGGTCGGTCAAGAAGCTGATCCGGCAAATTGTCCTTTCGCGGACCTATCGGCAAGAGAGCAACGACCGCATGGAATGCAGCCTGGCCGACCCTGAAAATCGCCTGCTGTGGAAGATGAACCGGCGGCGGTTGGATTTCGAGTCGCTCCGCGACGCGATTCTCAGTGTGAGCGGCAAGCTGGACGCCAAGGTGGGCGGGCCGTCGGTCGCTTTAGACGCCGTGCCATATACTACGCGGCGAACGCTGTATGCGTTCATAGACCGCCAAAACCTGCCCGGCACGTTTCGGACGTTCGATTTCGCCAGCCCCGACGCGCACGCGCCGCAGCGTTACATTACGACGGTGCCGCAACAGGCGTTGTATTTGATGAACAGCCCGTTTGTGCTCCAGCAAGCGGACGGTCTGGCGGCCCGGCCGGAAATGACCGCTGCCGGAGAAGCTAAGCGGCGGATCGCCCGGCTGTATGAAATCGTCTACGCCCGGCATCCCAGCGCGGAAGAGACCAGGCTGGGATTGGAGTTTGTCAAACGCGACAAGCAAGCTGCGGGCAAAGCTTCGCAGGCGGCGGTCTGGAAGGAATATGTCCAAGCACTGATTATGGCGAACGAGTTTGCGTTTGAAGACTGAGAATGTAAGTCAGGCTTTCCGGCCTGATATAATCGCGGTCACGCTGGAAAGCCTGACGTACTTGAATCGAGGAGGAGCCAAATGAAACCTGCCGCAGCGTCTGGGTATAAAATGCCGCCTATTTCGCGCCGCGAGCTTCTCGCCCGCAGCGGGCTGGGGCTGGCCGGACTGGCGCTGGGCCAACTCGGCGATCCTTCGGCGTTCGCTCAGCCGCCAGACGAGATTTCTCGCTGCCCGCTGATGCCCAAGGCGCCGCCGTTTCCTGCCAAGGCGAAGCACGTAATCCACCTCTTCATGAACGGAGGCCCGTCGCACGTCGATACGTTCGACCCGAAACCTTTGCTGAAGAAGTATGCCGGCAAGCCGTTGCCGACGCCGAACCTGCCCACCGAGCGGAAGACCGGCGCGGCCATGCCCTCGCCCTTCAAATTCCAGAAGTACGGCAAGAGCGGGATCGAGGTCAGCGAGCTGTTTCCCAGCGTCGGCAAGATGATCGACGAAGTCTGTGTGATTCGCTCGATGCACGCCGACGTGCCCAATCACGAGCCGTCGCTGTTGTTGATGAACTGCGGCGACGGGCGGTTGATTCGGCCGAGCATGGGCTCCTGGCTGGTTTACGGGCTGGGGACGGAGAACCAGAACCTGCCCGCCTTCGTTGCCATGTGTCCCGGCGGTTACCCGATTCAGGAATCGCAAAACTGGCAGGCCGGCTTTCTGCCGGGAATCTACCAGGGGACGTACATCAATACGCAATATGCGACCGTCGAAAAGCTGATCGAGAACATCCGCAACGACAAAATCGCCCGCGACGAGCAGCGGCGGCAGATCGATCTGGTGGAGAAGCTCAATCGGCTGCACCAAGCCGCGCGGCGACCCGCAAGCGGGTGCCCCGACGCGCAGTTGGACGCCCGCATCCAATCGTTCGAGCTGGCCTTCCGCATGCAGACGGCCGCCGCGGACGCGTTCGACGTGAGCCGCGAACCGAAACACGTGCTGGACCGCTACGGGCCGGGCACGCAGGCGCGGCAGATCCTCATCGCGCGGCGGCTCGTGGAGCGCGGCGTGCGCTTCGTCCAGGTGTGGCACGGCGCCGGGCAGCCGTGGGACAATCACGACGACCTGGAAGTGGGTCATCGCACGCTCGCCCAGCAGTGCGACCGGGCCATCGGGGCACTCCTGGAAGACCTGAAGCAGAGCGGCCTGCTCAAAGAGACGCTGGTCCTCTGGGGCGGCGAATTCGGGCGAACGCCAACGGTCGAGCTGCCGACGCCGGGCTCGAACGCGGGCAAGCTCAACGGCCGCGACCACAACCATTACGGCTTTACGATGTGGATGGCCGGCGGCGGGATCAAGGGCGGCTACGTCCACGGGGCGACCGACGAATTCGGCTTCCGGGCGGTGGACAAGCCTGTCCACATCCACGACTTGCATGCCACGATGCTGCACTTGATGGGGTTCGACCACAAGCGGTTCACGTTCCGCTACGCCGGCCGCGATTTCCGCCTCACCGACGTTCACGGCAACATCGTCCACGAGTTGCTGGCTTGAAACGGTACGAATCTCGTCTTGCTGCCATTGGCCAAATTCGCTATCTTACGTGCCTTGTCTGGGGGCGAAGACCGTCGAGTCGCACTATTCTGTTGCAAAAACCGCCCGATTCACGTCCCGCTTCGGCAGGCGGCCCCTGGCGCGCCGTTGCGTGTTTTGCTGCGCTGGCTCTATTGGCGTTTCATTGCGTCGCGCATGGACAGGATGTCGGTCCTGCTTGCCGAGCTGGACTGATGCCGGCTGAGCACTCGGATGCGCCTAATGACATTTGGCGGCCCGTCGCCAATTCGTCCCTCCCGGCGGACGGAACCGCTAGCGATCAAACGATCGTCGAGCCGCAGGGCTGCGCTTGCTCCAACGGCACAATCTGGCTCGATCCGCTGCCGGACGATTGCCGCGTGCCGGTCCAGCAAGCGCCGCCGCCGGTCAATGACAATCGCAGCTTCCTCGATCGTCTTCAAGGGCATGGGCCGTTCGGCCTGACCAACGATCCGCTCGCCGCGCCGGAATCGCAAGTGATCCCCGAGGAGTGCGACGAGATCGACGTCGGACCGGATACGCCGTGGGCCGAGAGCATGAAACACTGGTGGACCCGAGACTTGGAGCTGCTGGCAGGCGTTCACGGATTCAAGGGGCCGTTCGACCAGGGCCTCAGCGGCAATTTCGGCTTCCACGGCGGCTTCAATTTCGGCGCTCCGCTGGGCATTTGCGACTGGGGCTGGCAGATCGGCGCCGAGGCCGCCGAGAGCAACCTCACGGGCAGCGAGACGACCAACCAAAGCAGCGACAACCGCACGCAGTTCTTCGTCACCGGCGGGATTTTCCGCCGCGCCCGCGACTGGGGTTTTCAGTGGGGCGTGGTTTACGACTGGCTGCACGACGACTATTTTGCCAACGCCGACCTCAAGCAAATCCGCAGCGACTCGAGCTTCATCTTCCCCGGACACGTTCACGAAATCGGCTACTTCGGCGCCTACGGCACGGGCAACGGCAATTATGTGCTGTTGGATCGGCCGGTGAAGTACTACTTCTACCTGGAGCCGACCGACGTCTTCGCCTTCTACTATCGCCGCTACTTCGACGGCGGCGGCGATGGCCGCATCTGGCTCGGCTGGTCCGGCGACGGCGACGGCGTGCTGGGCGGCGAAATCCGCGTGCCGATGGGCAAGAGCTGGGAATTGCAGAACCGCTTCAACTATCTCATTCCCAAGCAAGGCAACGGTTCCGGCGCGATCAACAACGAATCGTGGGCCGTGACCATCGATTTGGTGATCTATCTCGGTCATCCGGCCCGCTGCGAGCAGTACCATCCCTATCGCCCGATGCTCAACGTGGCCGACAACACGCTCTTTATGACCAAGACGTTCGTTCCGGCGCAGTGAAGATGGATAGTTGAAGGTCGGATCGAGGTACGGTCACTTCGCCAGCGACCGATAATAATCAATCGACCTTCTCAACCCTTCCTCGAAATCGACGGGCGGCTCGTAGCCGAGCCACTTGCGTGCTTGGGTGATATCGGCGAGGCTCTCGCGGACGTCGCCCGTGCGCGGCGGTTCGCGCCGCGGTTCGAGGCTCGTGCCGAGCAACTGGTTCAGTAGCCCGATCAGCTTCAAGAGGTCGGTCGCGCGGCCCTCTGCAACGTTGAACGTGCGGCCGGCAACGCCCGGCGCGTCGGCCGCCAGCAGGTTGGCTTGCACGACGTTGGCCACGAAGACGAAATCGCGCGACTGCCGGCCGTCGCCAAAAACCGTCGGCGCGCGGCCGGAGAGCATCGCCGTGATGAACAAGGGGATCACCGCCGAGTAGGGACTCGCCGGGTCCTGCCGCGGGCCGAAGACGTTGAAGTACCGCAGGGCCACCGTTTCCAGCTTGAACGCCGCCGAAAAGGCGTGGCAGTAATGCTCCGATGCCAGCTTCGCCGCCGCATAGGGCGAGAGCGGATCGGCCTGATCGGTCTCCCGTTTGCTTGCCAGCGGTTGGTCGCCGTAAGCGGCCGCCGACGCCGCGAAAACCACCCGCCGCACACCCGCACGCCGGGCGGCGTCCAGCACGATTACCGTGCCCGTGCAGCATGCCGCATGGCTCTCCAGCGGGCGGTCGATGCTCCACTGCACCGAAGCGAGCGCCGCCTCGTGGAACACGCAATCAGCCCCGCGGACGGCCCGGTCGACCGTCGCCGGATCGACGATATCGCCTTCGATCAGCTCGACGGCATCGCGGAAGCCGGCCAGGTTGTCCAGGCTGCCGGTGCTGAGGTTATCCAGCACGCGGACGCGATCGCCGCGGGCGACCAGGGCCTCGGCAATATGCGAGCCGATGAACCCGGCTCCGCCCGTTACGAGAAAAGTTCGCATAATGTATTGGTCTTGGCTGTGAGACCGGCAATTGTAGCATGTTCAATCGGCGAACAAGGTAGAATTGTAGCATGTCTTCTCCCAGCGTCACTTTCCGCGGCCGATTGCTCCGCTTGGCGCCCGGCGACAACGTGGCGGTGGCGACCGTCGATTTTTCCGCCGGAACGGCTGCGGCATTCGACGGGGGCCATGTCACGTTGATCGACGCCGTGCCGATGGGCCACAAAGCAGCGGTCGCCCCGATCGCGGCGGAGGAAAAGATCGTCAAGTACGGCTGCCCCGTCGGTTCGGCCATCCGCTCGATCCGGCTGGGCGAGCACGTCCACACGCACAACATCAAAAGCGACTACCTGCCCACGCGGGCACAGCGTTAAAGAGCATACGACCATGCAAGCCTATCTTCGCAACGACGGCCACAAGGGTATACGGAATTACGTCGCCGTGGTGTACCTGGTCGAGTGCGCCCATCACGTGGCGCGGGAGATCGCGCTGCCGTTCCGCGAGTCCGGCGCGCACCTGATCGGTTTTCCCGGCTGCTACCCCAACGCTTACGCCGACCGCATCTTGCGGCGAATCTGCACGCACCCCAACGTCGGCGCCGCCTTGCTGGTTTCGCTGGGTTGCGAGAGCTTCAACCGCAACGGACTGGCCGACTCGATCCGTCGATCGGGCCGACCGGTGAAGACGCTCGTCATCCAGCAAACCGGCGGCACGCGGTCGACGATCCGCGATGGCCGCGCATGGGTCGAAAAGGCCCTGGCTGATCTGCAAGACGCGCCCCGCTGCGAGCTGAACGTCAGTGACCTGGTCGTGGGCACTATCTGCGGCGGTTCCGACGCCACCAGCGGGCTGACGGCGAATCCGGTGATCGGCCGGGCCTTTGACTGGCTTGTCGATCAAGGCGCGACGGCCATCTTCGAGGAAACGAACGAGATGGTTGGCCGCGAGGCGCACCTGGCCGGCCGGGCCGTCACGCCCGAACTCGGCCGCGAGCTGCTGGCCGCCGTCGTCAAGGCCGAGGATTACCATCGCGTGCTTGGCCACGGCAGTTTCGCGCCGGGCAATGCCGAAGGCGGTCTCTCCACCCAGGAGGAGAAATCGCTGGGCGCCTACGCCAAGAGCGGCAGTCGTCCCGTCACCGGAATGCTCAAGCCGGGCGACCTGCCGCCGCGCGGCGGGCTGTATCTCTTGGACGTCGTTCCCGACGGCGAGGTCCGCTTCGGCTTTCCCAACATCGCCGACAACGCCGAGGCGGTGGAGTTGATCGCCTGCGGGCGCACATGATTCTCTTCTCCACCGGGCGAGGCTCGGTCGTCGGCTCGGCGATCTCGCCGATGATCAAGATCTGCGCGAACCCTGAAACGTTCCGCCGCCTGAGCGAAGACATGGACGTCGACGCCGGGCGAATCCTCGAAGACCGCGGCACGTTGGACGAGGTGGCTCGCGAGACGGTCGATCTCCATTCTCCGCACGGCAGCCGGTGAGCCGACGGTCTCCGAATCACTCGGCCACCAGGAGTTCATTCTCACCTACAAGAGTTTTGAACCGCTGGGGCCGGCGTGCTTGCCGGCGTAGGGTGGATGGAGCATGGAAGTCCTGGCGGAATCTTGACCGTTGCCGCGATCTGCGCTACGATGGAGACGGTTTGTGCTGCCACGTTACTTGGCATTATTCGTGATAGGGGCGTAGAATAGTGAACGACGGTCAATGAAATATCGCGAGCTGATCCAGAAAGTTGAGGCGGACGGCTGGCGAAAGGAGAGAACGGTCGGCAGTCATTTGCAATTTCGTCACCCCGCGAAGCCTGGAACCGTGACGGTCGCCGCGGACGGCAAGCTAGGCAAGGAAGTTCCGCCGGGCACCCTCAATAGTGTCTTGAAACAAGCCGGTTTGAAGTGAGGAAACAATGGACTACGTCGTTGTAATCGAGAGGGCGGACGACGGCAGCTTTTCGGCGTACGTTCCCGATCTGCCCGGCTGTGTGTCATGTGGAGACACGTCGGAAGAGGCCAAGCAACTCATCCACGAAGCGATTGATCTCCACATTGATTCGTTGCGGCGGCATCACGAGCCGGTACCGCCACCCAGCGCGACCGCGTGGCTGGTGCATGCAAGTGTGCCGTGAATTGCGCACGCCGGCCACCTTGAGGTTTACAAAGCCGCAGTTCCTTCAGGTCATCCTGCACTTTCCCTTATAGATCACCATCATCCCGTCGCCCTTCTCTTCCGACGCGCGGACGATGACCTTCTGGTACTTTGGGTCGCTCTCGACGGCAGCGAGAAAATCACGCATCGCATTGGCTTGCTTGATGACGTTGTCGGCGACAATGAGGGCGCGGGTTTTGAGCTTCGGCTCGATAATCCGGAGATACTGGAGGTATTCCTCCTTCAAAGCGTCGATAAAAACGAAATCGAACCGACCATCGAGCTTGGGTATCACCTTGTGGGCCGGGCCCTTGACCACGGTAACGACATCTTGCAGCCGCATCTTGCGAAGGTTCGCCCTGGCCGTTTTGACCATTGCGGCGTCGGGATCGACGCTCGTCAGGCGTCCGCCGGTCCGCTCGAAGCCCAGCCCCATCACGATCGCGCCGTAGCCGGTGGCCACACCGATTTCCAGGCCGTTTTTCGCCTTGGTGCTTTCGATCAAAATGCGAAGAAACTGCGCGTCGCCGGGCGTCGTGTTCCAAGGGATTCGGGTGAAACCCCTGATAAACTCGGCGCGGAACTGCTGCAAGTCTTGTCGAGTCGTCATTCGTTTCTCCCATGTTGGGGCCGCGTTGTTCCCCTCCCCGTTCGGGCTTGTTGTTATACATTAGTCGCCACGCAACCCCATCCACCTCGTGTGGATGGTGAAGGAGGTTGTAAAGCTAGCTACGAAAACCAACAAGAACCAGACCCCATCCAGCTTGTCTGGATGGTGAATCAGATTGTTCAGCTTTTGCATATTCGCCATGTAGCCGCGCAATCTCCTTCACCCGCGGGACAAGCCCGCGGGGGTCGTGATTTCTTCATTTCACTTTTCTAGCCATTCAACCTATTTCACCATCCGGGCGAGCCGGATGGGGTCTGAGATGTGTAGAACAACAAGCCGTTCGGGAGAGGGGCAGGGGGTGAGGGCGGTTGGTTGTCGCGTGGTTCGTAGCTGTCAATCTTAGCTGCCTGCCAGGCAAGCTGGCAGGGGTGTGGTAATCGGCTGCCGTAGGCGCTGGAGCTCCGGCTTTAGCCGGTCACAGTTCGCCTCGCCCGATGCGAACGCCGACCGCTGCCAGCTTGTCTGGCAGGCAAGGAAGGATTGTGTCATCCCGCCAAAGGCGGGAGAATAAGGCGTTGACTATCAACAGGGCGATCTTCCGCCATCGTGAACGAGCGCGTATAGTTGTCGACCGCATGCAAGAAGCCCGCATTACGCCCGTCTTGTTGCTGGGCACGATTCTGACCTTCCATCTCGGCTGCGGCCGCGAGGCGCCGTCCAAGCCCGCCGCGCCGCCACGGCCGGCTTACCCGGCGCATTGGTGGGCGCCCGTCTCAAAGGACGGGGCCCCCAATTGGGAAATCATGCCGCAAGAAGCGGGTCCCGGCGAGGTGATTCTGTCAAAGCGCCACGAGCTGGGACTGCTCTCGAACTTCGCCGCGACGCCGTTTGTCTACCGCGGCCGGCGCTATGCAAGCCTAGAAGGGTTCTGGCAAATGATGTTGTATCCCGAGTCGCCCCAGGACGAACGCGCCCGGTTCCCGGGCGCCAAATGGGAATACTCGCGCGACCGCGTCGCCCAGTTGACCGCCTTCGAGGCCAAGAATGCCGGCACGCTCGCCGAAGAAAACATGAAGACGATGGGCATCGACTGGGTGACGTTCGAAGGAAAGAAAATGCCGTACCAGCCAGCGGCGCCGGGCGAACACTATCGCCTGATTGTCGACGCGACTTGGGCAAAGGTGCGGCAAAACCCCGATGTTATGCGCGTGCTTCTGGCCACCGGCGACCTGAAGTTGAAGCCCGACCATTACCAGGAACCAAACGCCCCCGCCGCGTGGCGCTACTACGAGATCCTCATGGACATCCGCGCAACTGCGCCTGGAAGCGGACAGGTGACGTATTTTCAATGGTATGCCGACACCAAGTCCTTGCGCCGGGCCAACTCGCTGGCGTACCGGCGCCCCAACGTGTCGGCGTGCCGGGCCGCCCAGTCGCTTAGCACCGTCGGGCCGGCGGGCGGGGCATCAACGTACAACAGGTCAGCCATGAGGCCCTCGATCTCGTCCTTGGTAATCACCACGTCGCCCACCAGCGCACAAGCAACCGCCCGACAGTATAACCGATCCACGGCGGGACCGAAAGAATCGGCCGCGGCTTGCCGATGATGCGGCCGATGGTTGCCGCCAACTCGCGGTACGTGAACGTCTCCGGGCCGACGGCATTAACCGTGACGTTCTCCCGGCTTTGGCCGTACTGGACCGCCAGGGCGGCGAGGTCGTCGACGTAGATCGGCTGCAAGCGGTAGCGGCCGTCGCCGAACACACCGAAAACGGGCAGCCGCCTGAGCGCCCAGGCGATGTTGTTGATAAGGATGTCTTCGGCGCCGAAGAGCACGGCGGGCCGCAGGATGCAAAAGGAAACGCCCAGCTCCGCGAGCGCCTTTTCCAGCACGGCCTTGCCGCGAAAATACTCCAGCGGCGAATCCAGCGAGGGATTGGTGATGCTCACGTGGACGATCCGCGGCACGCCGGCCCGTTTGGCCGCCTGGAAAAGAGCCAGCGTATTTCGCACGGCGTCGGCATGTTTGAAGAGCCGATGATTGAACCGTACCCAGTAGGTATTGTAGAGCACCGTAACGCCGCGGAGATGTTCCGCCAGTCGGTCGGGCTGGTCGAAGTCGAAGGGAAACGCGCGGATGCGATCGCCGAACGGGTTTTGCCGCGACATCGAGTTCGTGAGCGTGACGACAGTCTCGCCCGCATCCAGCAGCCGCTGGGCGATGTACTTGCCGGAGAAGCCGTAGGCCCCGGTGGCGGCATGGATTGTCGAGTCGGGCATGAACTGAAGTGCTCTGTAGCGGGATGAACTTCACGCGATCCCCTGGCGGAAGTCCGCCCGCGCCCATGATGTATCCAGCACGCTCCGCGTGCCGCCTGGACTCGGCACACGGAGTGTGCCGGATACATTGAAGCCGCCATTCTAGGCCGGCAGAGTAGAGGCGACAAGCCGGGCAGCGAGCCACAAACGGTGACGGCGCTGGTACAATCAAGACGATCGAACCCTTGTGCAATTCGCAACGGACAACGACGCATGGCTATGAAAAAGAAGCCCGTTGACGGCGCCCCGATTTGCGACCCGGCATACCTGCGGCGGATCGATCCGGTGTGCATGCCGGGGCGCGCCGCCGCGCTTCTGGGAGGATAGGCTGCACCGCCGGGACTACCTGTTGTGGATTGCAAATCGACTACGCTACCGCGCAATGAAGGACTTCTACAGGCTGGATTGGGACCGAGTCGACCACCACCGGCGGATAACCACTAAGGATGTTCTGGCATGGGCGGATGCCTACCACGCAAAGCACGGAAAGTGGCCGACAATGAGATCAGGCGGCATTGACGGCACCAACACGAATTGGTTCGCCTTGAACGCCTGCTTTCGAAACGGACATCGCGGATTGCCGGGCGGGACGACCTTGGCCCTCTAGCTACAGACGCATCGCTGTGTCCGTTTCGGACGATTGCCGCCGGATATTTCGGAACAGCAGGTTCTACAGTGGGCCGACAACTATCGTGCAATCCACGGCAAATCGCCCACGGAAAACTCGGGGCCGATCGCGGGCACCGCGTCGAACTGGAAGGGATTATCGAATGCTTTGCGGCAGGGTCAGCGCGGGCTGCCGGGCGGATCGAGCCTGGCAAAGCTGCTGAAGAAGCATGGATTAAAGTAAAACGCGGTCGGCGGTCATCAGCGCGGGAAAAACTTTCTTTTTGCTGGCGCGGATTCTTGTTCTGTGGCGATTTTTCTCGCCGGAATTCACAATTCCTTAGCCCGTAAGGGTTTAGAGCGGCATATCGGCGTCGGAGGCGGAAATCGGCGCCGATTTCGCGAACAAACGTCAAGCGGCCTAAAGCCTTGCGGGGCAAGGACTTAGGGCGAGGGGCGAACGAGAAGCCGGCCAATATGTTGACAATAGTTAATAATAGTGTATAATCGGGGGCGGAAAAGAGTTGGGAGTGAGAAGGGATGAAAGATGAGAGATTAACCGTGAGTGGCAGGCCCTCACCCCCGGCCCCTCTCGCGGCCGGCGAGGGAGAACCAGCAGGGAGCGGGGAGTAAGGAGGCATGAGGGATTAGAGATGAGAGGTCAGGGATGAGAGATTGCAAAGCAAGGGGGCGGACACATTACTCCGTACTCCCTGGTTCCCGCCCCGCACAAACCACCCGGTGGCGGGATTCCTGATCGCATCCTTATCGCATCCTGACCCAATCCTGACCCAATCCTGATCAAGTCCTGGTCGACTCCTGATCCGAAAAACACGCAAAAACAGGCCAAATACTCGGTGTTCAACAATAGAAGAAAAAACTCCCGCCGCAATCCGGCGATCTGCACCAGCGGTCGGAAGTCAGAAGTTAGAAGACGAGAACATGCAGGACTCAAGCCCCAAGCCTCAAGCCCTGATCCTTTATCCCTTAACCCTCATCGCTCACCCCTCGCCGGATGATACTATAGTCGCTATGGTCTTCTCCTGGATTACAAAGCAACGCCGCAAGCGGCTGCTGGCCGAGCCGATGCCGCCGGCATGGCTTGATTACTTGGGCACGAACGTGCGGCACTACGCTCACCTCTCGCCGCGGCGGCAGGCACGCCTGCGGCATGTGATGCGGATAGTCGTGGCCGAAAAGAACTGGGAAGGCGGGGCCGGATTCCAAGTTACGGAAGAAATGAAAGTCACCGTCGCCGCGCAGGCCGCTATCTTGACGATCGGGCAGGCCGAGCCATACTACTTCGACCATGTTCAGTCGATTATCATCTATCCCGGTCCCTACGAACATCCGCCGGAATTCAGCGGCACGATCGTTCGCCGCCGAAAAACGGTGCTGGGCGAGTCGTGGTACCGCGGCCCGATCGTGCTTTCGTGGAAGGAGACGCTGGCCGCCGGACGCAACGAGTCCAACGGCCGCAATCTGGTCTTCCACGAGTTCGCCCATTACCTCGACGCGCTGGACGGCGAAGTGGACGGCACGCCGCCTTTGACGGGCCGTCGCCGGCAGCGGAGGTGGTTCCGCGTCACGGAAGCCGAGTACTTGCGGCTCGTGGGCCAAGCCCGCCGCAACGATCCGAGCCTACTGGACCATTACGGGGCAACGAACCGGGCAGAGTTCTTTGCCGTGGCCACCGAGTGCTTCTTCGAGCAGCCGCACGCGATGGAGCGCGAATATCGAGAGCTTTACGGCGTGTTGCGAGACTTTTACCGGCAGGATCCGGCACGCTGGTTGCCCGACGCGGCCACGGTCGACGAGAACCCGCGAGTCCGGTCGGCGCGAGGAATCGGCTTGGAAGCAGCATCGACGGAAACGTCTGGCCGTCTTGAAGTCGCGCAGTCCGGGATCGTTGTTTACGCTGGCCGTGGAGTATTTCAACGACGAGCGATACCTTTTGGCGGCGGCGGCCGCGACGCGCGTGCTTGAACTGAAACCGGACGACAGCGAGGCGCTCGTGCATCGCGCAGGCCCGAATCAAGCGCGGACGGTATGGCGCTGCATTGGACGACGCGGACGACGCGCTGCAATCCGATTCCGAAGACACGGAGGCGCTGGTGGCGGCCGCCGCGGCGCTCGTCGAGCTGGGCGAGTATGCGGAGGCGAAAGACAAACTCGATCGCGTGCTGAGCCTGGGCGAAGAGGACGCAGAACTCCGCTACTACCGCGGCCGGGCCTGGATGGGCCTCGGTCAGCCCGAGCAAGCAGTTGGCGATTACGAGCGCTCGCTTGCCATGAGTCCCCTGGCCGCCGAGGTTTACTATCATTGCGGTCTGGCCTACCAGGCGTTGGGGAACGTAAGCGAAGCCAAGGCGGCGCTGGCTAAGGCGATTCAGCTCGATCCGAGCGTTTACACCAGCATATCATCCAGCAGCGGCCGCCAATAAGGCAGCCGCGGGAAGAGGACTTGGCCGGCGTCGTGCGCAAGCGCGGTGGAAGGCTCGACGCGGCCTTCGGCCACGGCGCGGTCCCAATCCAACTGGCCCAAGACGAGGCGCGTGAAATCGGCCACGTTCAGGCGGAGATAACTCCGGCCAAGAATGTCGGCCGTCGCGCGGCCGCTGCCGAGGATGTCGATCTGGTACTTCCGCCCATCGACCAGCAGGCCCAGTTCGACGGGCCGGGCGAGCCCGGCTTCGGTCGCACGTTGCGTGAGCAGGCAGCACAACTTCCGCAACAGTCCCACGGGATCCAGGATTCTGGCCATACACACTTCAACCTGCTCACAATGGACGAATCGCGCGGGATCAGGCCGGCAGTGAAAGAACTCCTGTGCCGGCGTATCGGCGGGTCCGAGCAGGGCGATTTGGCGTTGGTCCTGCTCGATAGCATCGCCGCAGGCTCGCGCCAAAAGTTCCATGAGGACCTTTTTCCGACCCGGAACCGTCATCAACTCGACGATCTTCTCGCCGCGGATTGCGACGTAGCCCACGACGCGGGTGCTCGCTTCCTTGAAGTCCCAAAGGTCCGGGCCGTCCAGGGCCACGTAAAACTGGTCGTACGCTCGTTGCTCCAGCAGCCAGTGCCAGTAGCGCCCGCCGCGGTCCAGCGGGCCAAAGCTGCCGGGGACGTTTTGCCGGTAGACGCGGGCGATCGCCTCTTCTTCCCAGCGACGCCACGGACGGACGTG
Organism: uncultured Planctomycetia bacterium; assembly: GCA_963780045.1. Taxonomy (GTDB): domain Bacteria; phylum Planctomycetota; class Planctomycetia; order Pirellulales; family Thermoguttaceae; genus JANXQG01. The sequence continues at coordinate 250,435 of CAVZZZ010000005.1, forward strand.
GATCCGCGCCGTGCGGCGAAGCCCCAGCCCATTTTCCATCAGCCGCGCAAGGACGTGGTGCGGATTGGCGACGGCGCGGAAGTTGCTGCCGCACAACGCCCAGCCCGTGCGGCGGAAGAAATGCGGGACGCGCGTACGCATCAGGCCCACGAGCGCGCCGGATTGCAGCATTTGCTGTTCGGCCGCCGCCAAGAGGTGCGTTCCCATTCCTTGGCCGCGAAAATCGTCGTCGATCGCCAGCCCGTCCAGTCCCGCGACGGGGAGCGAAAGCGGGCCGAACTGCATGTTGCGGCGCGTGACGCGGGCATGCGCGATGATGCGTCCGGTGCGACGCAGCAGGAGGCGGTCCCGCGGCGCGTAGAACGGGTCTTCCAATTCGGCCTGGAATCGCGCCGGATAATCTGGCCCGAAAACTCCCGCGAGAAACGACCGCAAAGCCACGTGCTCGGCCGGCGTGCATGGGAGCACGCTCGCGCAAATGCGGCGTTTGGCGCCGCTGTTGTTCGATATGCCGCTGCCGCAAAGTGCGGCTGCAAGTGGCGTCTTAATCCCCGCGCCCATACACGCGCATCCTGTTCGCGAAAACGGTCTTCGTGCTCAGGTCTTAGCGCTTAGACCAAGGTCTAACCTCCAAGACCCGCCCTTCGGTTTGCACCATCTAAACATATTCAAGAGCGTTTGGGAAGTAGCTCGCCCAAGAATTCTTGAAAATACAATTCGGGAAAGAGACAGAACCCATACTCGCGCGAGCCGAGCACGTTGTCATGCCGCAGCGCGCGCTCTACTTTCGCTCGTTGGTCCAAAAGTTGCTCACGGCGCCCGGCGACCCACGGTTGCAGTTCTTCGTTGATGTGCTGCAGCGCCTTCCATCGAGTATAGGCGCGCTCGTCGGCGAAGGGCAAGTCGATCCATCGAAGTTTTTCGGCCGCAAGCGCCGCCGCGGCGGGACGTTCGGCCAACGCGCCGTTTTGCAGAAGATGTTTTTCCGGATGATAGGTAAGCTCGCGCAACTCGCGGCGAATCTCGCGAAGCTCGGCTTGTGGCGCCGCGGGACGCGGCAAGGGCAGATAGAGCGTCCCGGAAAGAACCATGATGCCCGGCGCTGTGACGCCGAAGAAGCTCTCCATCAAGCGATCGGTGACCTGATCGTACTTCGCGCCGCCGATGCCGTGCAAGAAAAGATCGCTCAGCGCCAGCCGGGCCCAGAGCGTCGTGACCAATGCCCGCGAACGGATTTTCACACCTTGGCGGGCCCACTCCCTCAATCGACTTGCCGCTTCGGCGGCGTCGCCTTCCGGATCAATCGGCAGGCGAATCGAACGGCCCGCGCGATTCGAGACGACGTATTCATTACCGCAACGGCAGACAAAAGCCCGCATTCGCTGCGGCTGGTCGGTGCTCCAGATCCAAAGCGGCGCTTCCACCCAACGGCCGTCAGTGGCCAGGTCGGGCACAGGATGTGCCGCGTTGCGAATTCGATTGGCACGGCGATATTCCCGCACCGCTTGGTTGTAACATTCGCGAAAACGCTCGATGTTGGCGATCAAATGGACCAGGAACCACTGAAAGGCGGCTCCGTCACATACAGCGCTCTGCGGCACTTCCAGCGTTTGCAATCCCCATTGGCCCTCCAATTGGTGCCGCACTGCGCCAAGCAATAGCCCAGCCGATCGACATGCCGCGCACGCTCCAGGACCAGCGGCCAATAGCGGTTGATGAGCGGATCAGTCACGAACGCCGTCATGCGCTTGGCGACGCGGCGGCTGAAATTGCAAAACAGCGATTCGTCGAGGATTGTCCGTTCCTCAAAGGGCATCCGCGCGTCGGGCCGGTCGAACAGGACCGATTCCCGGTGCGGATCGTCCAACGTGCCGCAGGGAACCATAAGCGCGGTGCTCTTAACCGTGTCGCTGTCGATTACCAGGTTTACGGCCGCCGCGCCGTATCGCCGGGCCAACGCCCCCAATGCGAAATTCTTGAGCCACACGCCGGGGTGAAACAGCTCCGGCTGGTGGCCCGCCAGAAACATCAGACCGTCGGGATCGTCGCTCGGCAGCTCCACCGAGCGATAGGCGGCAGTCCAGTCCCGCGCTGCGCGGAGCAGCTCGCTCCGCGCCTGCCGCGCCAGATCGACGAGGCTGCGGCCTTGCAAGCTGCAATTCGCAGCGCTGCGCAGACGAACGTTCTCTTCCGCCATCACCCCCGCCTCTTCCATTGGCGGAAGGACCAGCGTCGCTCCGTTCTCGCGCGGCACGGCGAATCGGCGGGGTCGAGCTGGAGCGGAAACGGCGGCCATGATTACTTTTCAACGATTCTGCAATGCTACTTTGCCCATCGCGCGGTCGAGCACATCCTCGTAGACCTTCAGTCGCGTGTCGGCCTGGTCCAGGGCCCCGCCAAACGACCGGGCCTCGTCGAGGTAAATCAACCGCACGGGTACCTCGATGATCGTAAGTCCCAGCGCGACCGCCTGCACCCAAAGCTCCAGCGGCATGGCGTAGCCCGTCTCGGTCAGCGAGAACTTCGCCAGGCACGGCACGCGATACGCCTTAAAGCCGCAAAAGGCGTCGGTCAGGCCCAGTCCCAGATCGCGATTCACGCGCGCGGTGATCGCTTGGTTGATCCGCCGCCGCTGCTCGGGCGGATGGCTGTCGCCGGGAAACTGCTTGAGATAGCGGCTGCCGGATACGATGTCGGCCTCGGCCGACTTCGCAACGAACTGCGGAATCATGCACGGCTGATGCTGGCCGTCGCAATCGATCGTCACCAGCACGTCGTAGCCGTTTCGCACCGCGAAGTCGAACGCCGATTGCAGCGCCGCGCCGTACCCGCGGTTCTGCACATGGCTGACGACTTGCACGTCACCGCGCGCGGCAAGCAACGCGGCCGTGCCATCGCGGGAGCCGTCGTCGACGACCAGAACGTCGGTCGAGTAGCGGAACACTTCGTCCAGCACCGCGGAAACATGCTTGACTTCATTGTAGACGGGCAGCGCCGTCAAAGCCCGGACCATGATGCCTCTGGTTCCTTTCATTACGCGGCAAAACAACCCGAAGCGGCAGCGAGGGCACGCTGGTGCGCGTCCTCGCTGACGCTTCGGGGACTGCGTTCCATCGTTCTTGTCACCCAACCGACAATTCTACGGCGGATGCAGCGCGGCGGAAAGTCATGCGGAAATCCATCGCAGCGGGTCGCACTCCGCCTGGCTTGCCCAGACGTGGGTGCCCGTGAATTGCCGGGCCAGCACGTCCGCCAGGGCCTCGACCGCGAAGCGTTCGCTGGCGTAATGCCCGGGCAGCAGAAGGCCGATGCCGCACGACTCGGCCTCAAGGCAAGTGTGAAAGCGGGCTTCGCCGAGGACCATGGCATTGCAGCCGGCGCCGCGGGCCGCTTCGAGAAGCTCCCCGGCGGCGCCGCAGGCCACGGCAACCATACGCGGTTGCTGTTCGAGGTCGCCAACGACTTGCAGATTCCCGATGCCCAGGAATTTCATCAGGTTGTGCGCCAATTCGCGCAGTGTGATCGGTGTGCCGGGTATGCCACGGCGACCGGTGCCTTGTTCTACGGCGGCCGGCGGCTGCGCTGGAGTTCCGGCTTTAGCCGGCAGAGGAATCGCGCCGGCTAAAGCCGGAACTCCAGCGCACGGCACAAGCGGCTCGATCTCCTTTAGTTTCAGCCCTTCGGCCAGCCGTTGATTGATGCCCCCGGCCGCTGAGTCAAACGCCGTGTGCGGGCTGTAGACTGCGATGCCCGCCGCAATCAGCTTAAGCAACATGCGGCCGACGGTCGTGTCCGCCGTCACTCGTTTGATTGCCGAAAAAGGCATGGGATGATGGGTGACGATCAGGTCCGCGCGCTCCGTGATCGCCTCCTCGACGCTCGCCGGCGTGACCGTCAGACAGGTCATTACTCGCCGCAGTTCCATCTGCCGGTCGCCCACCAACAATCCGATATTGTCCCACGACTCGGCCAGCCGAGTCGCGCGAACTCTTCCAAAAACGTCTCGACAGCCTGAATCTTCATTTCCACCTGATCTATGCCATTCCAATCAAACTGCTATAATACGGGCACTTGTGGAATACTCCAAGTGCCCTCAAACCAGCTAACGCCACCTCAATTCGAAAGGCAACACCATGTCTCACGGAAAGTCGTATCGCGACATCGTTTGCACGACCTACAACACGCCCCTGGTTCAACTCAACCGCGTTGTTCCGCCCGGCAGCGCGACGGTGCTGGCGAAGCTGGAGTTCTTCAACCCCTGCAGCAGCGTCAAGGACCGCATCGGCCGCGCGATGATCGAGGCGGCCGAGAAGTCGGGCAAGCTCACGCCCAAGACGCACATCATCGAGCCGACCAGCGGCAATACGGGCATTGCCTTGGCCTTCGTGGCCGCGGCCAAAGGCTATACGCTGACGCTGACGATGCCCGAATCGATGAGCATCGAGCGGCGAGCGCTGCTCCGCGCGCTGGGCGCGAACCTAGTCCTCACGCCGGCGAAGGACGGCATGAAGGGCGCGATCGCCAAGGCCGAAGAGTTGGCTGCCACAACCCCCAACTCCTGGATTCCGCAGCAGTTCGACAACCCGGCTAACCCTGAAGTTCACGAGCGGACCACTGGCCCGGAAATTTGGGAAGACACCGGCGGCAAGGTCGATATCCTCGTGTCCGGCGTCGGCACCGGCGGCACGATCACCGGCGCGATGCGCTACATCCATTCGAAGAAGGCCGACTTCCGCGCGATCGCCATTGAGCCGACCGATTCGCCCGTGATCTCCGGCGGCAAGCCGGGCCCGCACAAGATCCAGGGTCTCGGCGCGGGCTTCATCCCCAAGAACCTCGACACGAGCCTGCTGGCCGGCGTGGAGACGGTGACCAACGACGATGCCTTTGCCTGGGCGCGGCGTGTGGCGAAGGAGGAAGGCATCTTGTGCGGCATCAGCTCCGGCGCCGCCGCCGTCGCCGCGGTCCGCGTCGCCACCCGGCCAGAAAACCGCAACAAGGTCATCGTCACGGTCTTCCCCGACCTCGGCGAGCGGTATCTCTCCACGCCGCTGTTTGAAGGGCTGGCGGGGTAAGCGGCCTGGGTATGACTCTTGAAAACCTAAATCCGCACAGCGAACACCGATGCTATCGGTGCGCCCTGCGCCGATTCCAAGTCGGAAACGACATCTCCATGCGGCGTCCGGGGGTTGACAAATGGACAGTATTGCCTTATCTTCAATCGCCGAATTCCGTGAGGTCGCCGCTGCCGAGTGAAGCTAGCAGCGGTTGGGAGCGCCGATTAGAAGGTAAGAGCAGGTATGGCCAGACAAAGGACGCCGCAGTTCAACCCGCTTAAGAATTCCGGGCTGCTGTCGAGCCATTGGATAGTCATTACCAAGTAGGCAATTTGCCGTGCCCAGTTTTCGAGGAGGGCGAACCGGACGCGGAGGAGGCCAAAGTCGTCGAGGGTGTCGTTCGATCTGGCGCGTTTGAAGATGCGTACGAATTAGTGCGGCGCAGCTCGAGCGGCCGCCCTTCCCCAGGACGGTTCGAACAGCAATAATTGCTGCTGCAAATAAAATTGTCGGCATTGAGGAAGACCGCGTCGATATTCGGCGGGTGGATCGCTCTGCACTCGACTCGAATGCGCAGCCATTTCAGGATTTCATCGACAGGTTGTTTTACAGGATGGCCGGAATTACCGAGCGTGAAGCCAGCGACCTTGAGGAACGATTGGGCAAAATGATGTAGAGGAAGAACGGCGGAAACTGGCCTGGGTTATGATGTCGCAATTGGCTAGTATGAGGGTTATTACGATGGGAAAGATAACGGGAACCGAAGCAACCATCGAGTTGATGGTGAATTGCAAGACTTACCCCTCAGTTAGCACCAAGTACATCGAAACGGTTTGCACCGGGGGCGTCCAGCCAAACGGCGACTTTGTCAGGTTGTACCCAATACCGTACCGCTTCATGAACTCGAACGAAAAATACCGTCGTTGGGAGGTTGTTCGGGTCCACGCGTATCGCGACGATCGAGACACACGGCCGGAAAGCTGGCACTTTGAGCCGGGCTCAACAATCCAGTCGATCGACTATATCTCGACCGACGGCCGCCGTTGGGACTGGATGAAGAAAGCGGTGCATGAAAGCACTACGGCAATGGAGGCCAAGGGCTTGACGAATGGATGCGTTGAAATCGAGCCCATCGACTTTTATTGGGAGCCCGACGAGAAGGAGTGGACCCCTGCACAGTTTAATGTGATCCAGCAAGGAATGTTGTTTGCAACCGCCAACGAGATGAAATCGTTGGCCGAGCGGATTCCTTGGCAGTATCGGCTCAAGTACCGCGAGCGGAGCACTGGCATCGAGGGCGACCGGAAGGTCCTTCAATGGAGCCTGTACCAAGGGTTCCGGCGCGAACGGAAGGACGCTAGTAGCGATGAATTCGCGCTACTGGCCGTTGCCGAACGCGTGAGGAAGCGATTGTTCGATCCCGCGCGGACCGTCTTCGCAATTCTCGGAACGCATAGTCTATCCAGGAACTGGATGATTTCGGCCATTTACGACCTTCCTACGGAAGTAATCAAAAACGAGAGGAAGCGACCAATGCTTTTCTAAAGCGGCACGGACGCCGAACATTTGACGTAGGCATGGAGGCCAAAACTGTGAAACGGATGCTTTACACGATAGGATACACCGGATTCTCTTTACCAGAATTCATCGCAACACTTAAGGAAAACAGGATTCGATGCTTGGTCGATGCGCCGAGTTGCCGATCAGCAGAAAGCCCGGCTTCTCAAAGTCTGCGTTGGAATTCGCCCTTACGAACGCGGGAATAGAGTATCGACACCTGCGCCTCCTGGGGTCGCCGCGCGAAGTTCGGCACGAAGTACGCCGAACGGGCGACTACGACCGGTTCTTCGCGAAGGTCCGCCGGCACATGGCGAGGTTCGACGTGACGCAGGAGCTTAAGGAGGTGGTTGCGATCGGACGCCGACAGACTTCTTGCCTGATGTGCTGTTGTGCTGATTGGACGATATGCCACCGCAGTTGCTTGGTTGAGTCAATATCCACAATGGAGCGCTTCGAATTTGTTCATCTTGTGCAAGAATCAAGTCCCTTGAAACGACGTGCCGCGTAATCGGACCTGCATGACTGCCACGGTTCTCTTTACTATCGGCCATTCGAACCACGAGCAGCCGGCACTCGTCGAGCTACTGCGGCGGCACGGCGTTAAGTTAATTGCCGACGTGCGGTCGAGCCCGTATAGCCGCTTCAATCCCCAGTTCAATCGAGAAACGCTCGCCGCCGGGCTTGCAAACTGCGGGATCGAATACGCCTTTCTGGGGCGGGAATTGGGCGCCCGCCGGGAGGAACCAGAGTGTTACATCGGGCAAAGGGTCCAGTACGGCCGCGTGGCCAAGCTGCCGATCTTCCGGCAAGGGCTCGATTTCCTCCGCCGGTCCGTCAGCAAGAGCCGTGCCGCGCGTACTCTGCGCCGAGAAAGACCCGCTGACCTGCCATCGCACAATCCTCGTCTGCCGGCACCTGCGAAGCGATCTCGCCATCCGGCATATTCTCGAAGATGGGACGATCGAAACGAATGAGCAAGGGGAAGAGCGCTTGCTGGCGCTGTTGAACATGCCCTCGGCGACGTTGTTTCAGAGCAAGGACGACCTCATCGAAGAGGCCTACGACCGGCAGGGCGAGCGGATCGCCTTCGTTGAATCGCCCGAAGAAGCGGAGTGTTCGTTTTGATGGACGGTGAAATCAGGATATTCACGATCGGCTTCACGAAGAAAACGGCCGAGGAGTTTTTCACCAAGCTCCAGGCGGCGGGCGTCAGGCGGGTCGTCGACGTGCGGCTGAACAACGTCTCCCAGCTTGCGGGCTTTTCCAAGCGGGACGACCTGAAGTATTTCTTCGCGCGATCGCCGGCATCGACTACATGCATGTTCCCGACCTGGCCCCAACGCAAGACATTTTGGACGCCTACAAGAAGCAAAAAGGCGATTGGTCCGTCTACGAAACGGCTTTTGTCAAGCTGATGGACGCCCGGCATGTCGAAAACGCTGTGCCGCGCGAGACGATGGACCATGCATGCCTGCTGTGCAGCGAAGACGAGCCACAGCATTGCCATCGCCGGCTTGTGGCCGAGTATCTGCAAAAGCATTGGGAGAATGTAGTGGTCGAGCATATTGTGTGAAGTCGCCATGCGGAGCATATGCAGCGTAAAGTTCGCACCGCCGAGAGGAATTGACGTCCAGAAAGCTATGACTGAGATGGTATTGGATGATTTCAATCCGTCGTTCGAGACAGTTCGGCGGTGGGCCTACGACGAAAACCTGAAGTTCATTGAACAGGACGAAGATCTAGCTTTACATGAAACGAAGTACGTTGCATTGATGATTGAGCTTGCTTCCGCAAACGACTGCCCGAAAGCAGAGTATCCGTAATTTTGCGAGTAAAGGTCGCGCTTTCCCGGCTCGGTCTCTCCGTCGCGCAAGATTCTTGCCAAGGTCGCCTTGTCCTCGTCGGTAGCAACTTCGCTTTCGATATGAACGGTTCTATTGATATCGCCAAACGATGCGTTCGTTGGTGTCTCCGAACGTGGTTCTTGCATTGTTAGCATCGTGCAGTATAATGTATCCCTGTCGGATGACTTAGATGAGGAACACCTCGGCGCCGGGGGGTTTGTTGAAGAGTAAGCCGACGTGGCCGAACGCCTTGGGGCGTTCGGCCACGTCGGCTTTTTTCGTTCTTGTTTGTGCAAGAACAGGCGCGAAGGTCTATTCGGCAAGAAACTAACAACCGCAGGGAGGGTAGCAGTCATGTCCCGGCACCTCGAAGTTGATGGGCGGCCTGAATCGCGCGAAACACGCTACGGCCTGCCTGCCGCCAACGGCAAGGCTCGCAGCTACTACTTCTCGCGCCACGACGGGCGGCGGATGCTCATCGTGGAACGGCGAGCAGGGGAATCTCTAAGGATCAACGGCGGCATCAAGGTCGACATTCTCGAGATCCAGCCCGGCCTGGTGAAGTTCGCCATCGAATGCCTGCCGGACACCGGCGCGAATTCGTAAATCACGTTTTTGAGATACAATGCTTACTGACAGGTGATAGCAAGTCCCCCAAGACCGCCTCGACGCCATCCCATATGCCGCCGAATGCGTGCGGTGCGCATCGCGAGAGGCAGAATATGCCAAGTCTTGATGCCGCTCTATTGCCTTTCCCCGTGCGCGGCGTAAAATCATGGTAGTGGATGGTTCGCGATGCACGTGAGCGCGACCCTCCGGTGAGATTGTCGGAAGACCAGTTAGAGAGCACCCCGGCCGTACCGAGGGGCTCGTTAGAGAGTAAGCCGACGTGGCGGAACGCTTCAGGGTGTTCCGCCACGTCGGCTTTTTTGTTTTTTGCCCATGCTTTTGTATCCACTTCGATTCGAACCGATTTACGAGTACCGTCCCTGGGGCGGACGGCGGTTGGCCAATTGGCTCGCCGCTCCGCTGCCCCGCGAGGGCCGCATCGGCGAAGCGTGGCTGCTGAGCGACCGCGACGACCATCCCAGTCGCGTCGCCAACGGCCCGCTCAAGGGCCGCACGCTTGGGCAATTGCTCACGCAATCGCCGGATCAGATGCTGGGCAAGCTGGCCGGTGCTTCCGCCGCTTCCCTCTGCTGCTGAAGTTCCTCGATGTGCGCAGCTTGCTCTCGGTGCAGGTCCATCCGTCGGATCGGCAGACCGACTATCTGCCGCCTGGCGAAACCGGCAAGACCGAAGCCTGGGTGGTGCTGGAGGCCGGGCCCGAAGGCCGCATTTACGCGGGCCTCAAGCCGGGCGCCACGGCCAACGATTTGCTGCGAGCAGTCACCAACAAAACGGTCGCGGAACATCTCGCCAGCTTCCGCCCAAAATGCGGCGACGGCGTTCTCGTGCCTGCCGGGACAGTTCACGCGCTGGGCGACGTGGTCGTTTTCGAAGTGCAGGAAAACAGCGACGTCACATTTCGTCTCTACGATTGGGACCATATCGACGCCAAGACCGGCCATCTTCGACCTCTCCAGGTCGAGCAAGCGATAGCCTGCGTTGATTTTGAGCAAGACGCAATTGGCCCGGTTGCTCCAGTTGTGGAAAGGTCCTCGCCGGTGCGGCGGGAGTTGCTCTTTTGCTGCGAGTACTTCGGATTATCGCGAATCCACGGCGAAGGGCAATTTGCCGTCGGCGCCGCGGCGGCGCCGCGCGTGCTGGTGTGCATCGCCGGAGAAGGCCAGTTGGAGCACGCGGGAACCGACTATGCCGTCGAGCGAGGCGACGTTTTCCTCTTGCCGGCCGCGGTCGGAGCATGCTGCTGCCGCACGAGCGGCACGATCACCTTGTTGGACATTTCGCTGCCGGAGGGGAGCGGAAAGCGATGAAAAAGCTCGTCGTCTTCGACCTCGATGGCACGCTTGCCGAAAGCAAGGCGCCGATCGACGCCGAGATGGCCGCGCTGCTTAGCTCTTTGCTCGGCTGCGCGAAGGTGGCCGTTATCTCCGGCGGAAACTGGCCGCAATTCCAAGAGCAAGTGCTCGCCCACCTCCCGCACGACGGACATCTGAAGAATCTGTCGCTCCTCCCGACCTGCGGAACCAAGTTCTATCGATACGCAGCGGATTGGGAGAAGCTCTATTCCGAAGATTTCACCGCGGCGGATAAGGAAAAAATCATCGGCGCGCTCAACAAGTCGGTCGCGGCAGTCGGCTTGAAGGTCGAAAAGGTCTGGGGAGAGGTCATCGAAGACCGCGGCAGCCAGATCACGTTCTCCGCACTGGGCCAGCAGGCGCCGCTCGACGAAAAGAAGAAGTGGGACCCGGACTTCGCCAAGCGGAAGAAAACCAAGGCGATCCTCGACAAGCTTATCCCCGAGTTTTCCGTGCGACTAGGCGGCGCCACGTCCATCGACATTACCAAGCCCGGCATCGACAAAGGCTACGGAATTCGCAAGCTCCGCGACATCCTTTGCATTGCAATTCGAGACATGATCTATGTCGGCGACGCCGTGTTCCCGGGCGGAAACGACTATCCGGCGAAAGAGGCAGGCGCCCTGTCGATCGAGGTCCGAGATCCCGACGAGACGAAAACCGTGATTGAAACCATCATCGCCTGCCTGGATGGCGCTGAACCGGCGGAACCTCGCAAGGAATTGAACCGATGAACGGTTTCCAATTGCAGCGGCTCGGGACGATCATGGAGGCGGAAGCGGGCAATCCGCAGGAGATCGAGGGCGTCTTGAATCCGGCTGCCGTTCGCGGTCGCGACGGCGAGCTTTATCTGTTTCCACGGCTCGTCGCCCGCGGCAATTATTCCCGCATCGGCATTGCGCGGATTCGCTTCAATGACGCCGGCGACCCGTGCGGGGTCCAGCGGCTCGGCATCGCACTGGAGCCGGAGGCCGACTACGAGCGACGGCCGGGCGGCGGCGGCTGCGAAGACCCGCGCATCACGTTCGTCGAACCGCTCCAGCGCTATATGATGAGCTACGCGGCGCTCTCGCCCATCGGGCCGCGGATTGCCGTGGCCGAATCCGAGGACCTGTTCCACTGGAAGCGGTTGGGACTCGCGACCTTTACGCCCTTCGAGGGAATCGATTTCGTCCACGTGGACAACAAGGATGCCAGCTTCTTCCCCGTCGCCGTACCGAATCACGCCGGAAAGATGCAGATGGCCATGCTCCATCGCCCGCTTTTCCCGGGCACGCGCCCCGAGGAAACTGTCTGCCAGGCCGCGCAGCGCGAGGTGGATTTCGCGCACGAAAGCATCTGGATTTCCTACTGTCCGATGGCCCTCGAGGGTTCCGAACCGCAGCATCTTGGCCTCTTCAATTCGCATCACCGCCTGGCGTCTCCGGTGTCGCCTTGGGAGCGGCTCAAGATCGGCGCGGGCACCCCGCCCGTCCTGACCCGGCACGGCTGGCTGATTCTTTACCACGGCGTGAGCGAAACGGCGGAGCCGAACGAGGACGGCCGCAAGCTGTGCTACTCGGCCGGAGTGATGGTGCTCTCGAAAGAGCATCCGCGCGTGATACGCTATCGATCCGAGGCGCCGGTCTTGACGCCGACGCTGCCGCAAGAGCGCGACGGGACCGTCGCCAACGTCGTGTTCCCCACCGGAATCGACCGCCGCGACGACCTTGGTCTGCCGGACCGTTATGACGTCTACTATGGAATGGCGGATAGCCGGATTGGCGTGGCCCGCCTGGACGTGCCGGAGTGCCTGCCGCCCGGACGATTCGTCGATCCGCCGCAAGCAAAGGTGTAACGTTCCCGATTTCGGGAATGAAGAGGAGGATAGTGATGTTGAAAGAAAATGCCGACAAGCCCGCGGCGAAGCCCGACGCTAATGACGATCTGAAATCCCTGCCCATGCCGGAGGTGGAGAAGAAACTTGGGTCGTCGCCGGAGGGCCTCAGTCAAGCCGAGGCCGAGAAACGCCTGGCCCAATTTGGTCCCAATGAAATCGAAGAAAAAAAGACCAATCCCTTCCTCAAATTCCTCAGCTATTTCTGGGGTCCTATCCCGTGGATGATCGAGATTGCGGTAATTTTGTCGGGAGTGGTCGGCCACTGGGAGGATTTTGGCATCATCCTCTTTTTGCTTGTTTGCAACGCCGTGGTCGAATTCTGGGAGGAACGCCAGGCGGGCAACGCCATTGCGGCCCTGAAGGCCAGCCTGGCGATCAAGGCCCGCGTGAAACGCGATGGGAAGTGGATCAACCCCGCAGCGCGTGAATTGGTGCCGGGCGATGTCATCCGCATTGCGCATGGGCGATATTGTGCCCGCGGATGCCCGCTTGCTGGACGGCGACCCCGTGGAAGTGGATCAATCCGCGCTCACAGGCGAGTCATTGCCCGCCGAACGCAAACCGGGCGAGGCGGTTTTTTCCGGTTCGATTATTCGTCAGGGTGAAATCGGCGGACTGGTCTACGCAACGGTGCCAACACCTACTTCGGAAAGACGGCGCAACTGGTGCAGGAGGCGCACACGGTCAGCCATTTTCAACAGGCCGTACTGAAGATCGGCAAGTACCTGATCATCCTTGCGGTGGTTCTGGTGGCGGTGATTATTACCGTCGGCATCATTCGCGGCGAGCCGATGCTCTACGCAAAACCTCCCAAGGACCCTGTCCTCTTATTCGCCCTCATCCTCACGGTTGCCGCCATTCCCGTGGCCATGCCTACGGTGCTGTCGGTGACGATGGCCGTCGGCGCCCGCCTGCTCGCCAAGAAACGAGCAATCGTGAGCAAGCTGGTGGCCATCGAGGAATTGGCGGGCGTGGACGTGCTCTGCTCGGACAAGACCGGCACCCTGACGCAGAACAAACTGACGCTGGGCGATCCGTTCAGCGTGAACAGCATTCCCGGCGATCAAGTCATCCTCGACGCCGCGCTGGCATCGCGCCGACAACGACGACACCATTGACCTGGCCGTCCTGGGCGGACTGAAAGACAAAGATTCGCTGAAGGCGTATGAAGTGATGCATTTCCAGCCCTTTGATCCCGTGCATAAGCGAACCGAGGCCACCATCAAAGCCAAGGACGGAAAGACGTTCAAGGTGGCGAAGGGCGGTGCCGCAAGCGATCTTGGCGCTGTCGGCCAATACCGCGGCGGTGAAGCCGGCCGTCGAGAAGGCCGTCAACGAATTCGCCGCGCGGGGCTTCCGTGCGCTGGGCGTGGCGCGGGCCGAGGGAGACGGACCATGGGAGTTTGTCGGCGTGTTGCCCTTGTTTGATCCGCCGCGGGACGACGCCAAGGCGACCATCGCCACCGTGCGCGCGATGGGCGTAAAGGTCAAGATGGTGACGGGAGATGCTCTGGCGATCGCCCAGGAAACCGCCAAGAAGCTCGACATGGGCACGAATATCCTCGACGCCGCCAGCCTGGGCGACTCCAAAAAGCAAGAGACGGCGGCGGTGGCCGATTCCATTGAGAAGGCCGACGGCTTCGCGCAGGTCTTCCCCGAGCACAAGTTCCACATCGTCGATGTCCTGCAAAAACGCGGCCACATCGTCGGGATGACGGGCGACGGAGTGAACGACGCCCCCGCGCTGAAGAAGGCCGACTGCGGCATCGCCGTTTCGGGCGCGACGGACGCGGCCCGCGCGGCTGCGTCCATTGTACTGGTGGCGCCGGGGCTGTCGGTGATTATCGACGCGATCAAGGAAAGCCGGAAGATTTTCCAGCGGATGAACAGCTACGCCATCTACCGCATCGCCGAGACGCTGCGCGTGCTATTGCTGATGACGCTGGCGATCCTGATCTTCAAGTTCTATCCGGTGACCGCGGTAATGATCGTGATGATTGCGTTGCTCAATGACGGAGCGATCCTCTCCATCGCCTACGACAACGTCCATTACAAGAATCGGCCCGAGGCATGGCACATGCGGCGTGGTGCTGGGGATCTCCACGGTATTGGGGGTCATTGGGGTCGTCTCTGCCTTCGGCTTGTTCTATCTCGGCGAGCGCGTCTTTAATCTCGACCGTGCGCACATTCAGACTCTAATGTATTTGAAACTGTCCGTGGCGGGACATCTGACGATCTTCCTGACGCGGACGCGCGGACCCTTCTGGTCGATACGCCCCGCGCGGATTTTATGGGTAGCCGTGCTCGGCACGCAAATCGTGGCGACGTTGATCGCGGTTTATGGACTGTTCATGACGCCGCTTGGCTGGGGTTGGGCGCTGTTCGTCTGGGGCTACGCCCTGGCTTGGTTCCTCGTGAACGACCGCGTGAAACTGCTCGCTTATCGGATTCTCGACCCAGTCAAACCCGAGCCGGAACCCGAGGTTCAAGCTGCGGCTGATGCCAAAACCCCCGCCGATCTGACGGCACAGATTTCCAAGCGAGCCTACGAGATCTACAAGACGCGGGTCGACGGAGTTCAGGACTGGAACCAAGCCGAGCAGGAGATCGAGGAACATCAACCAAATTAACGCCAGACGCGAGCCATGCGGCGACCGTCGCCGAAAGGATGAACGATGAGAATCCGATCGAAGGACTTCCGCGTGCGGCCCGGAAAGAAGATCGCGCTCGACGAGTGGCCCACGATCGTAAAGCCCTGCTGCAAATCGAAGAAGCGGTATCGAAAACTGCTGGAAAACCACGTCGCGAAGCTCAGCGCGCTGCAAGACCTTCACTATGCCTCTGGCCGCTATGCGCTTCTGCTGATTTTTCAGGGCATGGACGCCGCCGGCAAGGACGGCGCCGTGCGGCACGTCATGTCCGGCGTCAATCCGGAGGGCTGCGAGGTCTTCAGTTTCAAACAGCCCAGCGCCGAGGAACTGAAGCACGATTTTCTCTGGCGCACGACCTGCCGCCTGCCGGAGCGCGGGCGGATCGGCATCTTCAATCGTTCCTATTACGAGGAGGTGCTCGTCGTCCGCGTGCATCCGGAGATTCTCGCCGGCCAAGGGCTTCCGCAAGAATTGCTCGACGAGAAGGACCTCTGGAAGGACCGCTGCCGTTCCATCGTCGACTTGGAGGAGCACCTCTACCGCAACGGCACGCGGATCGTCAAGGTTTTCTTGAACCTTTCGAAGGACGAACAGCGAAAACGGTTCCTGGAGCGCATCGAAGAGCCGGACAAGAACTGGAAATTCAGCCTCGCCGACATCCACGAGAGGAAGTTCTGGAAACACTACATGAAGGCCTTCGAGGCCTGCCTGGATGCGACAAGCACCCGCCACGCCCCGTGGTACGTCGTGCCCGCCGACGACAAGGAGAACGCCCGCTTGATCGTTTCCCAAATCGTGCTCGACGCGCTCAATGACCTGAAGATGGCATATCCCAAAACCACCGCCGAGCGTCGCCGGGAATTGAAAGCGATACAAAAACAACTCTGAGAGGAATCGATGCGGACCTCGTGAGTGTGGACCTTCGTGCGATACATCGTGGGTGCGCGGCACCTCGGAAATCCGGCGGCCGGGCGAGAGTGAAAAGAAGCACCTCTTCGCCGGTGCGGGTGCTGATGTCGTGGTGCATTGTCACGACCTTGACACGGGTTACCATCTCGATCATCGCCTCCCTAATGGTACGATTTCTAGCTACGGTGCTCGGTGCTTGGCGACACTGGTGCCAAAAGCATCACTTGGCTATCGTCTTTCTGCCCTGGCTAAGCGTAACTCAGCTAGGTGCTCTACAACTCGCGCCGTCCCACCGCGCCGCAATAATAATCTCGTGCCTTCGGCGGCGTCGGTTGCGGCGAAAGGGCCTCCCGGTGCTGCGTCTTTTGCTTAAATCGCGTATGCACTCGCACGGTCCTTGGGGCGATCGGCCCTCGTCGGGTTGCCCGCCGCTCCCGTGCGGAATGATATTTGCGGAAAGACCCCTAGCTTTCTACCAATTCGCCGAGGAAGGGTTGTCATATACCTCCTCGTGAAGAAGCTGACGTACAAATGAAGTCCCTTGCCCGTTCTTTGAAGAAGCATTACCGCACTGGGCGTTTCTCCAATTCGCGCCCACAACACAGATGCCAGGGCTGCGAACCCCATCGTACCGGAAAACCTTGTCTATCGAACTGCCTGGCATGTTGCCGCGCAGCGATAGGCGCAACCCCTCGGAGGAGATTATGTTACGCACGATCACTTTTTCGCTAGTTTTACTCGTACTGCCCCTCGCGGTAGCTCGAGCGGCCGACAAGAACAGGAACGACGACAAGGATGTCAAGTCGTTGCATGCTACGATCAGTAAGATCAATTCACAGAAGGACACGGTGACTGTGAAGACGACGGACGACAAGGGCAAGGAACAGGAAAAGACGCTCCATCTCTCGAACGACATCAAGTATCTGAACGCCGACGGTAAAGAAGCCAAAGCCGATTCCTTCAAATCCGGCGATGACGTGTGTGTTATGGAGAAAAAGGGCAAAGTTGCCGAAGTTCGAAAGGAAGCTGAGGCGAAGATCACCAACGTCGATCGCAAAGCGGGCACCATCACGGTGAAGATGACGGATGAGGACGGCAAGCAGGTCGAAAAGACATTTCGCCTCGCGGAAGACAGCGAGTATGTCGACAGCACCGGTTGCGTGGCAGTTTTGGACGTTTTCCAATCCGGTGACGACGTTCTGCTGATCGATACGGAAGGCCGCATCAAATCGATGAAAAAAGCCAGCCATACGCCGGCTCATACTGAGTCTGAGCATGTCGCTGGAAAGAAGACAGACACCAAGTAGAGTGTGCGCATTCTGATTGAATCTCCCTGTTGCATTTGCCCGCGAGCGGTGTATAATGAGGCTGGTAGAGGATTCGCGACGGATTCGATCGCGAACCGCCAATGAATTCGTCGGATGACTAGATAGAGGGCAACCCGGCCGTGCCGGGAGGCTCGTTACTGAGTAAGCCGACGTGGTCGAATACCTTCGGGTGTTTCGCCACGTCGGCTTTTTTCGTTCTTGTGAACTTTGTCGATAAGTTGCGAACAAAAATGAGCTTCCCAGTTACTCAACAACCTTTTGAAAAGGACTAATGTCCGTACATTTGAGAGGACAATATGTCATTGAAACCTTCCGTCACCCCCACCGCTAAGCGGAATATGGCGGCCATCGCCCAACTCGAGCAGCAGTTGCTCTCGCGGCGATCTGAGGCGGAGCGCGTCGGCGGCGCCGTCGCGCGATTCTTCGGAAGCTTCCGTTTCATCGTAATCGAGTTGTCGTTCGTGGCAGCCTGGGTTGCCCTGAATACCGGTATGATCGCCGGGAAGTCGCCGTTTGATCCTTATCCGTTTCCGCTGCTCGGCTTGATCGTTGGCGTCGAATTCATCTTCCTCGCCACGTTTGTGCTAATGAACCAGAAACACCAAATACGCCGCGCCGAACAATGGTCGCACCTGCACCTGCAGATCAGCAAGCACACGGAGCGAAAAGTGGCCAAGAGCATGCGGATGCTGCTATTGATCTGCGAAGAACTGGCCCTTGATAGGCCGACCGGCAACCCGAAGATGAGCGAGTTGGCCGAAAACACGGCAATATCGGCGCTCGCCGATGAAGAGATAGTAGAATACGCCAAGGCTTGATGCCGCCTCATTGTCTTTGCGCCGCAAGCGGTGTATAATGTAACAGCTGGCTCGCGGCGGATTTGATCGCGATGTCAATGAATTCATCGGATGACTAGATAGAGGGCACCCCGGGCGTACCGAGGGGCTCGTTAGCAAGTAAGCCGACGTGGCGGAACACCTTAAAGGTGTTCCGCCACGTCGGCTTTTTTGTTCTTGGAGACAAGAGATGTTCTCAACCATTGTGTGGTTTCCAACCATCGAAAGGGGTTACCAATGGGTCTGCTTTTGCTGATCATTTTGATTCTGCTGCTCGTGGGCGGCTTGCCGAATTGGGGTTACAGCCGGAATTGGGGCTACGGCCCCAGCGGTGGCTTGGGTCTCGTGCTTGTAGTCGTGCTGGTGCTGGTGTTCATGGGGTACATCCCCCGCGGCTTCTGACGTACGGCTGTGAAAACGAGTATGCGGTAGACCGGAGCGGGGATTCGCCGTGAAAACAGGGACAAAAGGGTCGCACTGTCATGTTGGTTTTCGAATAGGAGTTAACCATGAACCGATTCCGCGTTTGGGTGCGTCCCTTGAACAGCGGCTGCAAGGTAAAGGTTGATGGCATCAAGAACGCCCGGTGGCTGCTTGATCGCCTCAGCCGGTCCTTCGTTTTCAAAAGCAGCGAGGCCATGAACGAAGACGAGTTCTTTCCCGTGTGCGTATTTGCAGTGCCTTACGGATCGCAAATGTGCCACTCTTCATTCTGGAAATTGCTCAACGGCATTGCCGAGGTGGACTTGATGCCCGAACTCGCTTAATCGCCTGACGCCGTATTGGAGGAGAACAAAATGCATGCCTTGACGCCGACCCGCCGCGGAGACCTGGCGGCCTTGGTTCGTGAATTGCAGATCAATCGGACGGTCCTGTTCGGACTAACCAATTGGTTTTCGATGTTTGTCTTTACCGGCGGCCGCGTGCCCACGGCACAATGGGACCTTGTTGCCACGAACGCTTATCTCAGGCATCCCGCGGCGGCCGATGGTCTTTCTGTTTCAGAACTGGAGCACTATCGGCGGCTGGTCCAAACGATCGTCGATTTGGGCCACACGGCAACGGAGGGGCCGAGGACGCTGAAATGCCGGCGCAACTTGGGGGATCGCTTCGGCCTGGCAGCCTCCGAGCTCCAACTCATTGCCGATGCACTGGAACTGTCAATGACGAAAGAGATGGAGGCGCTCTAATTATGATGCATCAAGAAAAAGGTGAAGGACTCTGTGATTTCCCAGAAAGCCAAGGAGAAACTAGCCGGAGCAGGGATTCGGGCGCCGTGCAAGGTCACGATCGTCAGTAGCAACGGCCAGGTCACGGTCTCGGGGTCGATTCAACACGAACACCAACGGCCCGTCGCGGTCCGCGCGATCAAGGGCGTCACGGGAGTAAAGGGTGTCGTGGACCAACTGCGGTTGATTCCCACCGCGCAACAACGCAACACTAACCCGCGAGGCGAAATGTGAAAGCCGTTCGACCCCTCTTCGTATCGACCTATCCGCCGGAAGCCTGCGGTCTGGCGACATTCACTCGAGACTCGGCCGATGCCGTGGACATGGCGGCCGGCGAGCCGGTGTCGACGATCGCAGCCATCCAGAAAACCGCCGCGCTCGATTACGGCGATTCGCGCGTGGTCCACGTTATCGATAACGGCCGCGCGGACACGTACAGGATGGCCGCCGAGGTCGTCGACGAGGCCGCCTGCGACGTGGTGAGTTTGCAGCACGAGTTCGGGCTCTATCCGGGCGACTGGGGCAAGCGAGTGCTGCGTTTCGTGCGGGATTGCCGCAAGCCGATCGTCAGCACGTTCCACACGCTCCTCACCGAGCCCGACCCGCTGCCGCGGCGGATCATTCAAGAGTTGGCCGACCGCAGCCAGGGCATTGTCGTGATGACCGACGTTGCCGCGCGGCTCTTGGAACGCGTGTACCACGTCGCCGGCCCGAAGGTGCGGGTGATCCCCCACGGCGTGCCGAAGGTCCCTTATCAGTGCGACGGCGCGGATAAGGTAAGGCTGGGCCTGGGGGGCCGGCGGGTGATTTGCACCTTCGGCCTCATCAACCGCGGCAAAGGGCTGGAATACATGATCCAGGCCATGCCTCGGATCGTGGCCGCGTGGCCCACGGCTTTGTACTTGATCGTGGGCGTCACGCATCCGCAGGTCAAGCGTCATGAGGGCGAAGTCTACCGGGAGAGCCTGGTCGAAATGGCCGAATCGCTGGGCGTCGGCGGACACGTGCGGTTCGTGAACCGGTATCTCAGCCTTCCCGACCTGCTGGCGCATCTGAAGGCGTGCGACGTGTACGTCACCCCATACCCGGGAAAAGACCAGATTGCCAGCGGCACGCTCGCGTACGCCCTGGCGGCCGGAGGGGCCGTGATCAGCACGCCTTATCTCTACGCTGAAGAAGTTTTGGCCGCGGGGCGCGGGCTGCTCGTGCCATTCGGCGACAGCCGCGCGATGGCCGACGCCACCTTGCGGTTCTTCGGCGATACGGCCTTCCAACTGGAAACGCGCCGCAAGGCGTACGATTATGCACGCCGCATGTTCTGGCCGAACGTCGGGCTTCAATACCTCGATTTCTTCTCACGGGTCCATTCGGCCGCCGAGGCGGAGTACGCACCGCGGCGTTGCAGGGCTTCGGCGATGCCCGAACTTGTAAAAGGGGGCGTCTAATGCACGTCTGCGAGCGAGTAGCGTTGAACCACCTGGACCGCATGACCGACTCGACCGGTCTGATCCAACATGCCATCTATGGCGTTCCCCGCCGCGAGAGCGGCTACACGACGGACGACAACGCACGGGCGTTGCGACTTTGCGCGCCTCTGGAACCATCAGCCAGAAGAGCGGATGTTAAACCGAGTGACAACCTATTTGGGCTTTCTGGAATTTGCCCGCGGCGTGGGGCGGGGATTCCACAATTTTCTCGGCTACGACCGCCGTTGGCTCGATGCCGAAGGCTGCGGCGATTGCCAGGGCCAGGCGGTTCGCGCTTTGGCGGAAGTGCTCGGCAGCGATCTGCCCGACGGCCACCGGGCACTGGCCCGCGAATTGATCGACGCGGTGCTGCCCACGCTCGCCGATCTGCGAAGCCTGCGCGCACAGTCGTATGTCATCCTGGCGTACGGACACTTGTGGACGGCCGGCGTCGAGGCGATCGAACCCCTGGAGACGGCGGCCTGGTCGGCGGCCCGGCGGCTGGCGGAATGTTTCACCCGCGCGGCCAAGCCGGGCTGGCAGTGGTTCGAGTCGCGCATGACCTATGCGAACGCGGTGCTGCCCCACGCGCTGTTCATCGCCGCCAAGCGCTGGCCGCAGGAGGACTTCGTCGACATTGCGCGAGACTCGTTCGGCTTCCTCGATCGCAATACGACCGACCAGGGAGTGTTCTGGCCCGTCGGCAACGAGGGTTGGTATCCCCGCGGAGAGGACAAGGCGCCGTACGATCAACAGCCCGTGGAAGCGGTCACGACGGCCGACGCCGCACTGGCCGCCTATGACCTGTTGGGCGGCGCGGGATACTTGGCCGCCTTCGGCCGTGCCCGCAGTTGGTTCCACGGCCGCAACAGCCTGAAAACACCGCTGGTTGACCTCGCCGGCGGCGCGTGCTGCGACGGTCTTCAGGCTTCCGGCCTGAATCGCAACCAGGGCGCGGAATCGACGCTCGCTTACCTGTGGACCGAGGTCCGCAATGCCGAGGCAGAGCGATCGTATGGCGATAGTGCGGGCACCGCGTTTCCGTCCCATGAGCTCGTCGGCAGCGACTAATTACGCGGTGATCCATGGAAATGAATCTGCATCGAGAATCGCAAAGCGCCGATGGATACACGGAGTTGTTCCATCGCCGGGCGGACAATCCCATCCTCACTGCCCGGGACTGGCCGTATCCGGCGCATACGGTGTTCAACGCCGGCGGGTGCCAGGTGGGTGATGAAACGGTGCTGCTGGTCCGCGTCGAGGACCGCCGCGGTCATTCGCATCTGACGGTGGCCCGGAGCAAGGACGGCACGTCGAACTGGCGCATCGATTCCGAAGCCAGTTTCGCTCCGGACCCGGCCAACAACGCTGAAGAAGAGTGGGGCATTGAAGATCCCCGCGTGACTTGGATCGCGGACCGCAATCGTTGGGTCATCGCTTACACGGCCTACTCGCCGCACGGCCCTTTGGTTTCATTGGCCGAGACGAAGGACTTTCGCGCGTTCGAGCGCCTGGGCGCCGTCATGCCGCCGGAGAACAAGGACGCCGCGGTCTTTCCCCGCCGCTTCGGAAATAAATACGCGATGATCCATCGCCCGGTAGCCAGCGGGCGCTGCGGCGCGAACATGTGGATCTCCTTTTCACCCGACTTGATCTACTGGGGAGAACACCGGGTCCTTTTGCAGGCGCGGCGCGGCGCATGGTGGGACGCCGGCAAGATCGGTTTAGGTCCGCCACCCCTGGAAACGGCCGAAGGCTGGCTGGTTCTTTACCACGGCGTGCGAACGACGGCCGGCGGCTGTCTTTATCGACTCGGCTTGGCGCTGTTGGATCTTGACGATCCTTGCCGGGTCCTTCGCCGCAGCGACGAATGGCTCTTTGCGCCGGAGTTGAGCTACGAGCGGACGGGCGACGTCAACGGCGTGGTGTTTCCTTGCGCTTGGATACTGGACGTGCCCAGCGGCGAGATTCGGCTTTATTATGGCGGGGCGGACACCTGCCTGGCCTTGGCAACTGCAGAGCTTTCCGATCTACTCGGTTACCTTCGCACCTGCCCGGCACTGCCGCGTGTGGTCGCCAAGACAAATTGCCATTTGAATAGACAAATGCACCAACCATCATGAAGACAAAACAAAATGATGGTGCTATTGATTCAAACAAACCGTCACCCGGGAAGATTCCCGATCGCGTGACTTTCGCCCGGGACGACGAATTCAACCATGAGGTTCGACGCCGCGTCGACCGGTATTTTGCCGGCATCCGGCGGAAGCCCCGCGATTGCCCGCGAATGTACCTCAAGACCGCGATTATTCTGGGCTGGCTCGCCGCGTCCTACACGCTGCTGGTGTTCTTTGCCGCCTCGTGGTGGACGGCCCTGCCGCTGGTCGTATCGCTGGGCCTGGCGATGGCCGCGGTCGGGTTCAATATCCAGCACGACGGTGGACACCATGCCTTCTCGGACCGCCCTTGGATCAACCGGCTCATGGCGCGTTCGCTCGACCTGCTGGGCGGAAGCTCGTATTTCTGGGCGCGGAAGCACAACGTGCTGCATCACAACTACGCGAATATCGCGGGCCACGACGACGACATCGATCTCGGCATCCTGGGTCGTCTCTCGCCGCACCAGCGGCGACTGCGGTTCCACAGGTTCCAGCACTATTACCTGTGGACCCTTTACGGCTTTTTGCCGATGAAGTGGCAAATTTACGACGACTTCCGCGATCTAATTACCGGGAGGGTTGGCGGCCTCCGCTTCGCGCGCCCCAAGGGCTGGGATCTGACCGTGTTACTTGGCGGCAAGGCGCTTTTCTTTTCGCTGGCGCTGGCGGTCCCGCTGATTTTCCACCCGCTGTGGGCCGTCTTGCTGTTCTACCTCGCGGCATCATTAGTTCAGGGGACGGCGCTCAGCGTCGTTTTTCAGTTGGCGCACTGCGTCGAGGAGGCCGCGTTTCCTCTGCCGCGGCCGGAATCGGGCCGAATGCCGACGGGTTGGGCCGTGCATCAAGTCGAATCGACCGTCGATTTCGCCCGCCGCAATCGACTGCTCTCGTGGTACATTGGGGGGTTGAATTTCCAGATCGAGCACCATCTCTTTCCCCGCATATGCCATGTGCATTACGCGGCCCTTGCCCCGCTGGTGGAAGAGACCTGCCGGGAATTCGGACTGAAGTACTCTGGCGCACGAGACCTTCCGGTCAGGTCTCGTATCCCATTTCCGCTGGCTGCGGCGGATGGGCAGGCCCGTCGCAGCATCGCAATGAACGGAGAACGTCTTGAGCAGCGCCCCCGCCCACGATACTGCGCCTCGATCCGGTGGTGCCGAAGGCCGTCGGCGCTCCCCGAGCGTGCGGCGCTTGCCGGTCAAATTGGCCAGCGACATTCGCCGCGTGATTACCCGCTTTTTCGATCCGGGCGGCGAGCCAAGGGTCCGCCACATTGTCGAGCATATCGGCGGCCTGAGTGGCGGGCAGGTTGATCGGTTGCTGGACGAAGTGTTCTTGAAGTTCCGCGCCCGGCACGGCAACATCGCCGCAGTCTTAGATGAAAACTGCAGCGCGGGCATGGCGATGATCGACATGGCGGACGACCTCTCGCGCAATCGGCGTCTGTTGATCGGCTCCTACTTGACCGCGGAGTATTCGATCGAGTCGGCGGCATTGTTCAACCCGTCGATAGTCCCGCATCATAATCAGCGCAAACTGCCCGACGGCGCAGTGCGGTTCATCATGAGTCTGCGGGCCACGGGCGAGGGGCACGTCTCGTCGATCGTCTTCCGCTCCGGCGTGATCACCTCCGACGACCACGTCCACGTCGACCCGTGCGGTCGCCATGCTCAGCCCATCCGCGTCGTCCCCGACCAGCGCTACGACAAGCCCTTGTTCCGTCGCAAGCTGGAAGACATCGGCGTCCATGACCGAGTGGTGGATCTCGTACTGGAGCGTCTTGCCGACTCCTTTACCGCGGCGGAACTCAAAGCGGCGATCGACCAAGCGCAGACCGCGGCTGCCGAGAAGCTCGCGTTCGAAGAATCCCTTGAGGCCATCCGCTGGCTCGCGGACTCGAACTACCAGTTGGAATTGCCGCGGGACGCGTATACTTCGGATGTGGTCATATTTCCCCGAACCGCCAACGAGAGCCACGGCATCGAAGATGTCCGCATGGTGCGCTTCGTCGACGACGACGGCACGGTGACTTACTACGGCACCTGTTCGGCCTACGACGGTTTCCGCGTGCTGCCGCAACTGATCGAGACCCGCGACTTTCTCCGCATCGGCGTACACACGATCAACGGCGCCTGCGCGCTCAACAAGGGCATGGCCCTCTTCCCGCGGCGGATCGGCGGGCACTACGCGATGTGTTCGCGCATCGACGGCGAGAACCTGTTCATCATGTACTCCGACATCGTTCACTTTTGGGAGAGTGCCGAGTTGCTGCAGGTGCCGCGCCAGCCGTGGGAGTTCGTGCAGATCGGAAACTGCGGCTCGCCCTTGGAAACGGCGGAAGGCTGGCTGCTGCTGACCCACGGCGTAGGTCCTATGCGGACCTACGGCATCGGCGCCGTGCTCTTGGATTTGGACAACCCGCTGAAGGTCATCGGCCGCCTCGATGAGCCGCTCGTCACGCCCACCGAAAAGGAGCGCGACGGTTATGTGCCCAACGTGGCCTACTCGTGCGGAGCGATGATCCACAACGGGCATCTGTACCTGCCGTTTGCCACGTCCGACCGCATTACCCGCATGGCGATGATCTCGCTGGATGCGCTGCTGAAGCGGCTTAAAGGTTAGAAAAGGTTGCAAGGGCGGAAATGGGGACATCACTGGTTTGTCGGTTGACCGACGAAAATCATTGATGTCTCCGTTTCCGGCCCCGAGGATGTTTTGCAATGGCCTCGCAATAGTCCCGCTCGGCTCGCGGGACCTACTCCGCCGGGCCGTGGACCAGCCGCAGATAGGCGCTGGAGATGTCCGAGCGGCTGACCATGCCAAGCAGCCGCCGCCCGGCAAGATCGGCCACGACGGGCACGGTGATCAGGTCGTTTTCGACGAAAAGCTCCAATGCCCGGTCGAGCGTGTCGTCGGGCGTCAGCGGCTGCACGTCGCCGCGCATCAGGTCGTTGGCAAGCACCAGGGACTGCAGCGATGGCGCCTGCGACGCCAGGTACACCTCGTCCAACGTGACGACTCCCAAGAGCCGATGCTGGTCGTCAACGACCGGCAGCACGGAGTGCAAGGCCCCGCCGAGCCGTTCAATGACGGTGTCCAACGTGTCTTGCGGGCGAAGCACGAGGGTCGGTTGTCCGCCTGCGAGGAACTGGCTCACACGGACCTCGGCGAGGATCTGCCGCACGAAGCTTCCCTGGTGGACCGGCGAGAGCGAGCGGCTTTCGACCTGCGAGGAATAGATCGACTGCTTGTCGGACAGCAGGAAGGAGATCGTGCAGACCCACAGCGACGGCAAGAGCAGGTTGTAGCCGCCCGTCATCTCGCTGACCATGATAAGCGTGGAGAAGGGAGTCTTGGCGGCGGCGGCGAAGAAGCCGGCCATGCCGACGATGACGAAGCTCGCCGGGTGCGGCACGAGCCAGGGCCAGAAATGGTGAAAGACGACGCCCAAGGCGCCGCCTCCGCAGCCGCCGATGACCATCGACGGCCCGAAGACGCCGCCCGAGCCTCCGCTGCTGATCGTCAGGCTCGTAGTGACGATCTTGCCCAGCGCGATCGTGAGCAACACAGCGGCGGTCGCGGCGACCCCGCCCGCGCCGTTGGCGTCGGCGTCCAGCGCGCCTTGGATAGCGGAATAGCCGAAGGAGAGCACGGCAAGCACTTGCGTGTTCCGATGGAGCACGAAGAATAATAAGACGGCCACGACGCCCGTCAGCATCGCGCCCACGGCAGGATGGAAATGCTTGGGAAAGGGCAAGCGGTCGAACACCCGTTTGCAGCCATAGAAGCAGTGCGTGTAGAACGCCGCCAGAATGGCCATAAAGATCGCCAAAACGAGATAGGGCGCCAAGCGGAGCGGATTATCGAAGCTCAGCGGCGGCGTTGTGAACAACGGTTTCCAACCGCTGTAAAAGCCGAAGACGCAGTAGGACACGACGGTGGCCAGTCCGGCGGGCAAGATCACCTCGGACTCGAACTCGGTGGAGCTGTAGAGCACTTCGGCGGCGAAGATCGTGCCGGCCAGCGGGGCGCGGAAGATGGCGCCGATTCCCGCCCCCATGCCGGCCGCCATGAGCACGCGGCGCTCGGCGGGCCGCAGCCTCAGCACGTTGCCCAAGAGCGAGCCAAAGCCCGCGCCGATCTGCGCGATCGGGCCCTCGCGGCCGCCGGAGCCGCCCGATCCAATCGTCAGCGCGCTGGCCACGATCTTGATCAGCGGCACGCGCGGACGGATTTGTCCCTGCTTGTAGTGATAGGCGGCGATCACCGAATCAGTGCCGTGTCCTTCGGCCTCCGGCGCGAAGGTGTAGACGAGTGCCCCGCTGAGCAGGCCGCCGATCGTGGGAATGAGAATCAAGAGCCAAGGATTGAGCGTTTTCGCCGGTTCGGGCAGCCAAGGCATGGGTGACTCGCCGCCCGGCCGCGGCCGAGCCTCGTAACCCGCCGCAACGCCCAGCGCGTCGCGCTCGGCAACCCGCGTGGCCACGTAGAAGCCGATCGCCCCGACACCGGCCACGATTCCCACCAGGCCCGAGAGCGCGAAGAGGCGGACTTGCGCGCGGAAGCGATTGTGGCTGAGTTTGACGATTTGGGGCAGCCAGCCGAAGAAGCCGTCAATCGAGGCAAGTTTGGGAACAATCGATTTCATCGCGCGATGCCAAGGCGGAAACTGACGCTGTTTTTTACCGCCTGCCGGCGCATTAGGCAAGCCCCGCCTTGAACGGCGCGCGTCCGATTGACAAGTCCGCCGCAGCCTGCAACAATTGCCTTTGTCGCTTGGTAGTCGACGGTATAGTCGCCGCAAGCTCCGTTGCACCGCACGCGGGGAGGGAATGGAGCCCGAACATAAGGAGCGCAGCCGTGGAGCGTGCTGCATGCTTGTTGGCCGAGGATGAATCGGCAGTCAAGTTGGAATCGGCCGGGCCGCCATGGAAGACCGCGGGCGGAATTCCGGTCTCGGTTCGCGCCTGCCGCCGATAGACGGGCCAGCCGGCCACGACGCTGCCGGTCTGCGGCTGCACCTGGAGCTTGCCCGGCTCGGCTTGCTGCGCGGCTTCGATCAGTTGCTCTGCCTGGAAGGGCTCACCGGTGTCGAGCATCTGCCGCATCAGGTCGAGACGGTCCGCAAGGTGCTGCGGCATTTCCGCGGGCGAGTGCTCTTGGCCGATGAGGTCGGCCTGGGCAAGACGATCGAGGCCTGCTTGTTGCTGCGGGAATACCTGCTCCGCGGACTGGCCCGCCGCGTGCTGATCCTCGTGCCTTCGCCGCTGGTTTCCCAGTGGCAGGAGGAGTTGCTCTCGAAGTTTCACCTCGAGTTCACCGTTCCGCCGCGCACGCCGCAGGCGGACAAAGCGGAATACTGGGCGGGTACGGACCGCGTGCTGGCCTCGATCGCCTTCGCCAAGAGCCATCGCCGCGCGGAAGCAGTGGCCGCCGCCCCTTGGGACCTGGTAATCGTCGACGAGGCCCACCACTGCAAGAACCGCGGCACGCGAAACTGGCAGCTCGTCAATTCCCTCACGCGGCGGCAACTGTTCCTGCTCACGGCCACGCCCGTGCAGAACAACCTGCTGGAGCTTTACAATCTGCTGACGCTGCTGGAGCCGGGCCATCTGAAGACGGAGACGGACTTCAAGCGGCACTACGTCCGCCGCGGCAATCCTCGCGACCCGCGGAACCGCGAGCGGCTCCGCGGACTGCTGGGCGAGGTCATGGTCCGCAACACGCGCAGCCTGGTGAATATCGATCTCCCCTCGCGGTACGCGCAAACCATGATGGCCCAACCGCACGGCGACGAAGCGGTGCTGTACCGGCGGTTGAACGACTATCTCCGCCGGCGAAAGGCCCTGCCGGGCGCGGCGGAGGAGGACGCTGCGGAGGAAGACGAGGCAGCGGGCGACGAAAGAAAGGGGGAAAGGGAGAAAGGGAGAAAGGGAGATAACGCTAGCTTCCATTCTCTGTCGCTCCCCTTCTCCCCTTCTCCCCCTCTCCCTTTCTCCCCTTCTCCGCTCGGTCGCAAGCAGCTTAGCGCCTTGCTCTTGGCCTCCGGCAGCCACCCCAGCGCTGGCGCGAACGCTGGAGAAGGTGGCTGGCGGCAACCCTATTGCCGCCGAAATCGTCGCCTTGGCGCAACGAGTAGGGCGGTCGGCGAAGGACGAGAAGCTCCTGGGGCTGCTCGGCCAGAGCCGCGGCGACAAGGTGCTGATTTTCGCCAATTTCCAGCGGACCTTGGAACGCATGCAACAGTTGCTCCGCGACGCGGGAATCGCCTTCGTCACCTTTTCCGGGGCCGAGTCCAGCCGCGAGAAGGACGAGGCCGTCGAGGCATTCCGCCAGCACGTGCCCGTCATGCTCTGTTCGGAAAGCGGCGGTGAGGGCCGCAATCTGCAGTTCGCCAACACACTGGTGAACTACGACCTGCCCTGGAACCCCATGAAGATCGAGCAGCGAGTCGGCCGCATCCATCGCATCGGTCAGACCCGCGAGGTCTTCATCTTCAACCTCTGCACGGTTGGCTCGCTGGAAGCCCAACTGCTGGACCTTTTGACCGAGAAGATCCGCATGTTCGAGCTGGTTGTGGGCGAGGTCGGCTCGATCCTCGGCAACCTCGAAGGAGGCGAGGAGTTCGAGACGCTCGTGCTCAATCTCTGGCTCCGCTCGCACGACGACAAGGACCTTGCCCAGTCGTTCGGCGCCTTGGGCGATTCGCTGCTGGACGCCCAGGAGCAATACCTGGAGAGCAAACAGCTTGACGAAGCGCTCTTTGGCGAGGATTACCAATGACCGCCGGCACGCAGATACGCGACGAGTTGCAGTCCTTCGCTACGGCGCTTTTGGAGCGCCGCGGCGGCTGGTCGATTGGCCTGCCGGCGCGGGGGAAGGGACCGCGATCGTGCCCGACGAAGTGGCCGCGGCGTTGGAAGTGCGCGGCGAGGTCGTGCCCCTTTCCACCGAGCCGGGCCGGCCCGGCTGGTGCGTCAATCTGGCGGGCGATTTCCTGGAAACGGCCGGTCGCGTGCTGCGATTGGAACCACGGCTGGGCGATTTCGAGGTGGCCGATCTCTACTTGAAGCGCGGCACCTTGGACGCGGCCGTGCAGCGGACCTTCGCGTGGCTCAATGCCAAGG
This sequence comes from uncultured Planctomycetia bacterium, assembly GCA_963780045.1. Lineage (GTDB taxonomy): Bacteria > Planctomycetota > Planctomycetia > Pirellulales > Thermoguttaceae > JANXQG01. Next base: position 280,465 of record CAVZZZ010000005.1, read on the forward strand.
TCACAATCGCGGACACGCGGTTGCTGCCCGTCGAATACCACACCTGGTGGTTCCGCGCGGCGATTGCGTCGGAGGACCGCTGGGAGACGCGGACGTGCGTCACGATCAACGCGGCGTCCGGCGCGGAGATCGAGTTGCCCGACCCGTTGCAGCAGTGGGGGCTGCGCCCGCGCGCTGAATCTCGGTCGCCCGGCCGAAGCGACGTATAAACGGGCCGTCGCCCGCGCCGTGCCGCGGCTGCGCGAGTCGGCGGCCGACTTCTTCCGCCGCATGGACGCGCGCCTGGCGGCCGACCGCCGCCGCTTGCAGGACTACTACGGCGCCTTGCTCCGCGAAGCGGGCCAAAAGAAGCACCGCGGCGGAGAACCGCCCGACAAGGAAAAGGTGGCCGCGCACAAGCGGGCCGTCGATCTGGAACATCGCCGCAAGTTGGCCGAATTGGAGGAGCGCTACGCGATGGAAATCGTGCTGGAGCCGCTGGTGCTCATTCGCACGTCGATGCCGGCGCTTGCCGTCGATTTGTTGGTACAGCGGCGGCGCGAGCGGCGGACGCACTCCGTCTATTGGAACCCGCTGTTGAAGCAGCTTGAGCCGATGTGCTGCTCGCGCTGCGGCGGCGGGGCCTTCACGCTGTCCTTCACCGACGAAGAAGTGAATCCGCTATGCGCGGCGTGCTCGCGGTAATGACCGGGGTTAGGTGCATCTCGTGCATTTTGGGTCGCGAGGCTACCGCTTGGCGACGGGAAAGGGAACCCGATCACCAAGCGGAACAACGCTGCTCCTCCCTTCTTGTGGAGAGTAATACGTGCATTTAGAATGACAGATGTACGGAATTCGTGGTCCTACGCAGGGCGATCCTTAAGCCGATGTGCGAATCAGCGATTGAAATCGCGCGAACCCGAACCCGACAGCTACTCCAGTTTCTGCGGGAGTTCCAGCGGCTCAAAAAGCCGCCCGTTCGCAGCATCCACGAGTATCCGTGGCACCTAACATTGCGCCAAGTTCCGCGACATCCTTCAATTGTATTGGGCCATGTTGTCAAAGGCGGCTTGCTGGAGGATTCGGGATTGCCTAACGGCTTAGTTTTGCGGGCCGGCAGGCCGCCGCAAACGCCCTGTCCACAGCCGCCGACTGAGCTCAAGAACTGGCTCCTCGGGGGCTGGCAGAAGATAGATGAAAATATCGAATTTCTCGATTCGCGCAATGAAGGCGCTGGCGGGGACACGCGCACTATTCAATTCAACTCCGACGAGCGTCGAGTTCGACTGAGTCAAGAATGGGCGGCGAAGCGCAATGACTGGGTGATTGCCGAAACTCCTGCGCACAAGCCGAGGAATTGTACCAGCGCCTTTATTCTTTGTACGGACAACTGCAGCGCGAATCCGAGAACGTGCGATTGATCTTGGGCGATGGTGTGCTTCAAGCCGAAGACAGTGTCGGCCGAATTGAGCATCCGGTCCTATTGCAGACGGTTGAGCTTCGCTTCGATCCGAAAGTGCCGGAGTTCTGTTTGGTTGAAACCGACGACCCTCCCGAACTGGCGATGCCTTTGATCAGTTCCATATTCGCTCCCGCAACGGCAGGCGCTCCAAGGCTGGCTGCAGACGATCTCAACTCCCGGTTTTGCTACAGGCGTGCGTTCCGCGCAACTGAAGGCGCAGGCTCGTCGACTGCTCGCCAACTGCCGATCCGCGGTACCGGTTTGGATTATGCCGCTTTCGCGGGTTGCGGAGTCGTTCGATTTCGCAACGGAACATTTCGACGTTGCGATCATCGACGAAGCCAGCCAGTGCGATGTGCTCGGCCTACTGCCCTTGATGATCGCGAAGGAGGTTGTCATCGTCGGCGATCACGAGCAGGTGAGTCCTTCCGCTGTCGGTCAGAACTTGGGTCAAGTCCAGTCGTTGATCGATCAGTACCTCCAGCATATCCCGAACCGCGAACTCTACGATGGCAGAAGGTCGATCTATCATCTTGCGCAGACGTGCTTCGGCGCGACGATCCGCCTGGTAGAGCATTTCCGGTGCGTACCGGAGATCATCCAGTTCAGCAACAGCTTGTGTTACGCTGGCGATATTAGGCCGCTTAGGGAAAGCCAGGGGGTTCGCACGCGGCCGTTTGTGCTCGAGCATCGCGTTGCGGAAGGCAAAGACTCGGGGAAGGTTAACACGATTGAGGCCACCGAGGTTGCTTCGCTCGTCGTCGCGGCAACGCAGCAACCGGAATACGCCGGCGCGACGATGGGCGTAATCAGCATGGTCGGCGACGAGCAAGCGCGGTGCATCGACTTGGTTTTGCGCCGTCGCCTCTCCGAACCCGAGTACGCCGGCAGGCGCGTTCTATGCGGAAACGCCGCTGAATTCCAGGGGGACGAACGATCGGTGATGTTTCTTTCGATGGTCAACTCGTCCGACGGGGCGCCGTTGCCGATACGGCAAACGCCGGATTTTCGACAACGTTTCAACGTTGCCTCGAGCCGTGCCAAGGACCAGTTATGGGTCGTTCATTCATTGAGCCCGGATACGGAACTGCAGCCCGGCAACCTACGACTGCGCCTCATCCAACATGCTCGCAATCCTAAGGCATTAGTAGAGCAATTGCGGTTCGCGAATCAAAGAGCACAGTCTGAGTTTGAGCGTCGGGTGATTCGTTGGCTATCCGACCAAAGTTTTCGATTGGCGGCGCAGTGGGCCGTCGGCGCATTCTCCATCAATATCGTCGTATTTGGAAGCGACGGCGCAAAAGTCGCCATCGAGTGCGATGGAGATCGATATCATACCCTTGAGAACCTTGAGGCGGATTATCGACGGCAACTTATGCTCGAGCGACTGGGTTGGCGCTTCATTCGAATTCGATCCTCGCGCTTTTTCCGAGATCCTGACGAAACAATGACGCGAGTGATTGAACGACTGGAGGAACTGGGAATTCAACGAACTGGCGCATCGGAAGCGCCTGCCGAAACACACGATGACGAACTCCGTGAGCGGGTAGTTCGCCGCGCCGCGGAGCTGCGGCGCGAATGGCAAGACCAGGATTCGTGTGAAGTAAGCAACGAAGCCCTGCGACGAAGGGGTAGCGGCGCCGCTCCTTCCGCGCCGACCCCCGCGAGCTCGCCAAAGGAGCCTTCGACCAAAATCGCGGTTCCTGCGACGGTCCTACCGGGTGCGCAAGAGCCGAACAGAACCGCGGAGGATCGTCAAGCGTGGCAGATGACGCTAGTTGAATGGAAGGACGAGTGCAGTTGCTTGTATAATCAATGGGAAGCGGAACGTGACGAAGCTCTTTGGCAGCAACTAGTCCGATGGAAAGGCGTGAACATTAGGCTCGGCTGTGGTGCGCACAGACTCGCCGTAGAACGCGCGCGCCGCGACGGATTGCCTGTCCCAGAGAGAGTCCTAAATGACTATCCCGATCTTCAGTGACGGGTTGGCGCACGCCGTCCGTCTTCTGCCGCAGCAACGGCGGGAGCGATAGCGGCTCATGGCGCGTTATCAATCGCGCCTTGGGCGGCATGGTCCTCGGTTTTCAATTGTTTGAAGAACTCTCAAGCGACTCGTAGTCGGTGTATTCGCCGCGCTCAAGCTGATCTGTGCCGATTTGCACCTGACGACGGAATTCCTCTCGCTGGCGGTCCCGCTGGGAAAGCAATCGCAGGGCCTCTCCAACGACCTATTCCTCGGATTGGAACTGTTCACTTGCGACGGCGGTCTTCACGAATGTCTGGAAGTCCACTGGTATCTCAACCGTCATGGTTTCTGCTCTCCCTTTAGCTTGCTCATGCGCCACAGATTCATCATAGTGTGCGCCGCGCCGGTGGTCAACACGCGCACCCGCCGTTAGAATAAGTTGATGTTCCAACTCGTCGCCCCGTTCCAGCCCGCCGGAGACCAGCCGCAGGCCATCGCCAAACTCGTCGCGGGAGTGCGCGAGGGAAAGCAGTCCCAGGTGCTGATGGGCGTGACCGGTTCGGGCAAGACGTTCACGATGGCGAACGTCGTCCAGGCCATTCAGCGGCCTACGCTCGTCATCTCGCACAACAAGACCTTGGCCGCGCAGCTCTACTCCGAGTTCAAGGAGTTCTTCCCGCACAACGCGGTCCATTACTTCGTCAGCTACTACGACTATTACCAGCCCGAAGCGTACATCCCCCAGCGCGACATCTACATCGAGAAAGACTCGTCCATCAACCAGCAGATCGACCGCCTGCGGCTGGCCGCGACGAGCGCCTTGGTCAGCCGCCCCGACGTGCTTATCGTGGCCAGCGTGTCGAGCATTTACGGGCTCGGCTCCGCGGAGGACTACCGCGCGATGATGATCGGGCTGGCCGTCGGCAAGCAGGTCGATCGCGACTTCATGCTCGGCAAGCTCGTCGATATCCAGTACGAGCGGAGCGATTTCGAGTTCGCACCGGGCAAGTTCCGCGTCCGCGGCGATTGCGTGGAAATCTGGCCCAGCTACGAGGAAACGGCCCTCCGCGTCGAGTTCTGGGGCGACGAGGTCGAGCAGCTTTCGCTCATCAATCCCACCAGCGGCGAAGTGATCGACCGCCGCCGGGAAATCTACCTCTATCCCTGCAAACACTTCGTCATGCCCGAAGAGCGGATCAAGCTGGCGATCGACGATATCAAGCGCGAGCTGGACGAGCGGCTGGAGCGGCTGCGGCTGGACGGCAAGCTGCTGGAGGCCCATCGCCTAAACGCCCGTACCCGCTTCGACCTGGAGATGATGCAGGAAGTGGGCTACTGTCCGGGCATCGAAAACTACAGCCGCCCCTTAAGCGGCCGCGCGCCGGGCTCGGCGCCCGACACGCTCTACAGCTTCTTCCCGGACGACTTTCTGCTGCTGGTCGACGAATCGCACGCCACGGTGCCGCAGATCCGCGGGATGTATTTCGGCAACCATAATCGCAAGGTGACGCTGGTGGAACACGGTTTCCGCCTGCCCAGCGCGCTGGACAACCGGCCGCTAAAGTTCGAGGAATGGGAGGGCCGCGTCAAGCAAGCGATCTACGTCTCCGCCACTCCCGGGCCTTACGAGCTGGGCAAGACGGGCGGCGAGGCGGTTCGGCAGGTGATCCGGCCGACGGGCCTCTTGGACCCCCAGATCGAGATCGCCGCCGCGCAGAACCAGGTGCCGCACCTCTTGGAACAGATTCGCGAGCGGGCCGCGGCGGGCGAGCGGGTGCTGGTCACCACGCTCACGAAGCGCCTCGCCGAGGACCTTTCCGCCTACTTCAGCAAGCAGAACGTCCGCTGCAAGTGGCTGCACAGCGAGTTGGACGCCTTCGAGCGGGTCGAGCTGCTCCGCGATCTGCGTCGCGGCGATTTTGACGTGCTTGTGGGAGTGAACCTCTTGCGCGAAGGACTCGACCTGCCCGAAGTCTCGCTCGTGGCGATCCTGGACGCCGACAAGGAGGGCTTCTTGCGGAGCGAGACATCGCTGATGCAGACGATCGGCCGCTCGGCGAGAAACGTCAACGCCAAGGTGCTGCTCTACGCCGACAAGGTGACCGATTCGATGCAACGGGCGATCGAAGAAACCCGCCGCCGCCGCGCGATGCAAGAGGCCTACAACGCCGAGCACGGCATCACGCCGGAAACGATCCGCAAGGCGATCCACGCCGGCATCGAATCGGAGGCGGCCGCGCACGCGGCGGCGAACGCGGCCGTTGGCCGCGGCGACGACGCCCAGTACATCACCGACGAGTACCTGGCCGAACTGGAAGTGGAAATGCTCGCCGCGGCCGAGGCGCTGGAATTCGAGCGGGCGGCCGCGATTCGCGATCGCATCCAGCAGATGCGGGAACAGATGGGCAAGCCGGTGGCCGATGCGGCTGTGGAACATGCCACGCGCGGGCGACGCGGGCGGCAGAAACCCTGGAAGCCGGCCAAGCGGGTGCCAAGGCCGAAACGGTAGGCGGGGTGATTCCCGATATCACGATCTTAAATCTCGAATTTCAAAATTGAGATCTGAGATTTGAGATTACGTGAGCCGGTGGCGCGAAAAAGAAAAGGCAGGCCGTTCGCCATGAACGGCCTGTCTTTGGAATACTTTGCCAGAACGGAGCGGAGCTGACGGCGTTACACAGCCCGCCGGAAGCGAATTAGTGCGTGCCCGAGGGGGCGGCGCCGGTAGTAGTATGCGTCATGCTGTTGGTGCCGCTTGGGCTAGCGGACGTGGTGCCGGTCGTCTTCTTCGGCGTCTCCTCGCCGCAACCAACCATCAAACCAAAGCCCAACAACGCGACCAACGTGAGAATCTTCTTCATTTTTCCACCTCGTGTATAAAAGACATGTCTGATTTCGCCGGAACCATTCCGCCGTTATCTACTAAGATACCTCCCGCTGGGCATTTATTCCCCGAGAAGTTAGAATTTCTCGGGAATTCCGCCAAGGTAGCGAACCACGCTCCGCGTGCCGTCCGCCTAAACGGCATGTCCGGCACCCTCGTTCGGGCGGACGGCACGCGGAGCGTGCCTGCTGCCTCAGCTTTTTTCCATCTTTGGCGGGAATAAAGTCCGCAAAACACCTCTCTAACTATATAGAGCCACCAAATGGCCCAGGACCGCGACAAATCGAGCATCCAGAGCCTGGTGGACGAGCATTTGGCGGCGGTTTATCGCTACGCCTACCGTTTGACCGGCAAGGTGCAAGATGCGGAGGACTTGACCCAACAGGTTTTCCTCTTGGCGCAGCAGCGACTGGACCAGTTGCGCCAGGCGGAGCGGGCGAGGGGCTGGCTTTTCGCCATTTTGCGGAACGCGTTCCTCAAAACGGCCCAGCGGACCCAGCCCGTCCCCGCGGCGAGCCTCGGACTGAACCTGGACAACTTCCCGGCGGCGGATGAAAACGGCGCTGCGGTGGACGGCCAAAAGTTGCAGGCCGCGATTGACGAACTGCCGGCGGAGTTTCGGCTCGTGGTGCTGATGTTTTACTTCGAGGATTGTTCGTATCGCGAGATTGCCGAGAAATTGGAATTGCCGATCGGGACCGTCATGAGCCGTTTGGCACGGGCGAAGCGGCACTTGCGGGCGAAACTGTGGGAGGCCGACGGCCGGCCAGTCGAGGCACGATGAGCGGATTTGATTGACGCATTTTTCACGTGGACTTCAAACTGCATCCTGGTGTAGATTGAAAGCCGACGGGCTCGGACGTCCGCCGTAAGGCAAAGGGACATTCAATGGACAACGCGGCGCATCTCAGGCACGAGATTCTCGAAGCGATCGAATGCTGCCGCGCCCACAGCGGCGACTTGAACGATCCGCAATTTGCCGAACTGGCCGCGTCGCTTGCCGAGGATCCCGAGCTGCGCGTTCATTTTGAGCGCGTGCAAAAAGCAGATGCCGCAATCAAGGCCGCGATGGCCGACGGGCCGCTTCCCGCCGATCTTGCCGCACACGTTCTGCACAGGCTTGCCGATGCGGCGGCCGCAAAGCCAATCGAACCGGTTCCAGCCGCGGCCGGTTCTCCATTACCCCGCCCGACGGCCGCGCCGCGGCTTTTTTCCCGCCGCCGAGTGGTCTCCGCCCTTGCCGCTTTGGCCGCGTCGGCGGCCGTGTTCGCCGTTGTTTTGTTCCGTCAACAGCCGGCTCCCATTGCGAAAGATGACGTGCTGGCAAACTCGCGGGAATTCTTCGAACGCGACGTTGCCGCGCCGGGCCAATTGGTTTCCGAGGTCGCGCCGCCGGCCGGATTTCCCTACAGCCGCGACTTGCGCCAGGGGCCCACGATCCGCTGGCGGCGCGTGGGCAAGTTCCTTGGCGACGAAGCGGTGGCTTACGATCTGCCCGCGGACGGAGGAAGAGCCACGCTCTATGTTGTTCGCAGAAGCGCGGCCGACTTGCCTTCGTCTCCGCCCGGCAGACCGGACCTCAGCACGGCGGGAGTATCTGTTGCCGCGTGGAATTCTGGCGGCTTGGTCTATGTACTCGTATTGTCGGGCGAGGAGCATAGCTACGACAACTACCTCGATCGCGGGCCGCTGACGTAGGTCCTTTCTGCCGGAAGGGACTGAAACGATAGGCAGTGCTGGAAGACGTTGATGCCTCCTGTTGCATCATGCCGCAATTGTCCCTCTCGGCAAGAGGGACCTACTTGTACCCCGGCCAGCGGACCTGCTCTTCCCAAACCGGCTTCTCGCCGCGGAAGAACCAGACATAGAGCGTGCCCGGCGCGGCGAATTCGTCGCGGGGCATGTCGAGCAATAGCGTCTTCTTGTCGACCGCCCAGGTGTCCAACTGCAAATAGGCCGCCGAGGGATAGTCGGACTTCTTGGGTTCTTCGCGAGCGACCTGGACGTGGACTCCCTGGAAGCCGAGGCTGTTCCGCCGACCGATCATCGTATAGACGAGTTTGTCCTTGGTGAAACTGTGCGTCTTGCCGTCGCCGTCGGAGTGGTCCAGGCAATCGAAGAAGTCTTCCTGGACTTTGCCCTTGAGGCGCTCGTGAAAGTAGATAGGAGCGATCTTGTCGCCCTTGGTATCCGTGGCGGGCACGAACCGCACTTCAACCGAGGAATCGGGAAAGAGCGACCAGAGGAAATGGATCGTAAGCGTTTTCATTCCGCCCGCTTCGGCAGTGACGGCAATGGAGGTCGGGCCGACGAGGGTCTTCCTCTGCGGAATCGTCTCCGGCTGAGCAGCCGGATTGGATTCGCCGGCCGTGTCCGCCGCGGCGCTAGCAGGGGTTGAATCCCCGCTTTTGGGAGCGTTGGCCGCCGCGGACTTGGAGGTGGGATCGGCGGCCGCGGCCCAAAAAGGAACAAGCAAAAAACAGCACAATAGCGGGAATAACGCGAGTACTCTCATACGACTTATTGTAACTTCGTCCCCCTTGCCAAGCGACCGAAAGGGACGGTAAAATGGCGGTTCTATAGGTTAACAGCTACAAGCTCGAGGGAGAGTTCGGATGGCACAATCGTGTGAAGTATGCGGTCGCAAGCCGGTCACCGGCAACCAGGTCACCACGCGCGGCAAGGCAAAATACCTCGGCGGGGTGGGAACCAAGATCACCGGTATTTCCCGCCGCACGTTCCGTCCGAACTTGCAGACGGTCCACGTGACGACGCCCAACGGCACGAACCGCACCGTGCGCGTATGTACGCGGTGTATTCGCAGCGGCGCCGTGCGGAAGCGCGTCCGTGCGGTGCCATTCCGCCTGCCGAAGGCAGCCAAGAGCACCTGAAATGCCGCTGACCCGTGCCGAAGTCGAAAAGATCGCCCTGCTCAGCCGGCTGCTGTTGTCGGAGGATGAACTTGAGCGAATGACGTCCCAGTTGGGCGGCATCCTGGGCTACGTTGACTTGTTGGGCGAGGTCGATACAACGGGCGTCGAGCCGATGGCCCATGCTCGCGACTTGGCCAATGTCTTTCGCGACGACGCCGTGCGCACGAGTCTCGATCGCGAACAGGCGCTAGTCAACGCGCCGCATCGTGACGCGGAATGTTATCTGGTTCCCGCCGTGCTGTAGGTCTGAAGGGTGGCACGTCCCTGAGCTTGCGAAGGGCGTGCTGGACCGCGAAAGCCACGCCCTTCGCAAGCTCAGGGACGTGCCACCCTCGATTGCGAATTCTCCGAATGTCCCTTCTCGAACGCACAGCCGCGGAACTACTGGCCGACCTGACATCGGGTCGAGTCACGTCCGTCGAATTGACGCGGGCGTATCTCGATCAAATCGTCCGCCACGACTGCCGCGTCAAGGCATTTCTCCGAGTGGACACCGAGGCGGTGCTCGCTCGCGCTGCGGAAATCGATCGCCGTCGCGCCGCCGGTCAGCCCGGCGGCCGACTTGCGGGCTTGCCGGTGGCCGTCAAAGACGTCCTCTGCACGCAAGGCGAACCGACGACCTGTGCCTCGCGGATGCTGCGGGACTTCCGTCCGCCTTACGACGCCACGGTGATCGCCCGGCTGAAGGCGGCCGATGCCGTGTTGATCGGCAAAACGAACATGGACGAGTTCGCGATGGGCGGGTCGAACGAAAACTCGGCCTTTTTCCCCACGCACAATCCGTGGGACCTGGCGCGGATTCCTGGCGGCTCCAGCGGCGGCTCGGCGGCGTGCGTCGCCGCCGGCATGGCCCCGCTTTCCATCGGCACCGACACCGGCGGTTCCGTCCGCTGCCCCGCGGCGCTCTGCGGCGTCTCCGGGCTGAAGCCTACTTACGGCCGCGTGAGCCGCTTCGGGCTGATTGCCTTCGCCAGCAGCCTCGATCAGGCCGGGCCGTTTGCCCGCACCGTGGAGGACTTGGCCTTGCTCATGGAAGTAATCGCCGGACACGACCCGGCCGATTCGACCTCCGTCAATCTGCCCGTGCCGGAGTATACGAAAACCGTTCGCCAGCCGCTTGCCGGGCTGCGGCTCGGCCTGGTCCGCGAGCATTTCGGCGAGGGACTCGATGCGGAGGTCGAGGCGGCGGTTCGCGCGGCGGTCCGCATCTACGAATCGCTGGGCGCGACCGTCAAATGGCTTTCGCTGCCGCACGGCAAGTACGCGGTAGCAGTCTACTACATCATCGCTCCCTGCGAGGCTTCGAGCAACCTGGCCCGATACGACGGCGTGCATTACGGTTATCGCACCGACGAGAAGCAAATGTTTGCCGACCTGCAGGCGGAACACGCCCGCTTGCAGAAGGCGGGCGATAAGGCCGCGCTGGACAGTCTCGACAATCCGCTGATCCGGCTCTATCGCCGCAGCCGGGCCGAGGGATTCGGGCCGGAAGTGAAGCGGCGGATCATGCTCGGCACCTATGCCCTGAGCGCCGGCTACTACGAAGCCTATTACAAGAAGGCCCTGCAGGTCCGCCGCCTCATCCGCCAGGACTTCGATCGCGCGTTCGAGGAAGTGGACCTGATCGCCGGCCCCGTGACGCCGACGCCCGCGTTCAAGATCGGCGAGAAGATCGACGACCCGCTGGCCAACTATCTTTTCGACCTTTACACGGTGAGCGCGAATCTCGCCGGCATCGCCGCGCTCTCTATCCCCTGCGGCTCCAGTTCCGCTGGGCTGCCGATCGGCCTGCACCTGCAAGCGCCGGCCTTTGAGGAAGAGCGACTGCTTCGCGGGGCGAACATGTTCCAGCGGGCGACGGAGTGGCATGAGCGGCGACCAAAGCTTGGGTGAGTGCCAACTCCTGGTTGCCGGCGTATGGACAGGGCATACTGCGCGGAGATAATATGAATTGGATGGCATTATTCGAGGAGATCAGCTATGGAGATCGCGGTGATGGGACGTGTGACTGTTGTGGCCCGGATTTCAAACTTCCAGGACGCCTATCAAGTCGAAAAAGGTCTGCTGCAACGCGAGAAGGTGCGGAGCATCGAGGTCCCTGACGCTCTCGTTGATACCGGCGCCATGTTGCTTTCGCTGCCGAATCGGCTGATTCGCGAACTCGACCTGACGCGCCAGCGATCGCGCACGGCGCGGACCGCCGCGGGTGTAGTTTCTCTCAACATCTTTGAGCCAGTTGTCCTCACGGTCCAGGGCCGCGACTGCGTTGTTGAGGTGGCCGAATTGCCCGACGACTGCCCCGTATTGATCGGCCAGGTGCCGCTGGAACTCCTCGATTTCGTGGTCGATCCGGCGGGTCGCCGTTTGATCGGCAACCCGGAACATGGCGGCGAACACATGATGGACATGTTTTGACCGCCATGACCCAGCTCTACACTATCGTTATCGGCCTGGAAGTCCACGTGCAATTGCTCACCGCGAGCAAGCTCTTCTGCGGGTGCAACACGCGGTTCGGCGCACCGCCCAACACGCAGACCTGCCCGGTGTGCATCGGGATGCCGGGTGTGTTGCCGGTTATGAACCGCCGCGCGGTCGAGCTTTCCGTTAAGGCTGCCTTGGCATTGAATTGCCAAATCGCCCGCTTCACCAAGTGGGACCGCAAGAACTATTACTATCCCGATTTGCCCAAGGGCTATCAGACCAGCCAGTACGACCTGCCGCTTAGCTACGATGGTTGGCTGGAAATCCCCGTTGAGAGCGGTAAAGGGGACAGTCCCGTTTACGCCGCCCCGCTGCGCGAGGACCCCGCGAAAACCGGGACAGTCCCCACCAAACGGATCGGCATCATCCGCGCCCATCTGGAGGAAGACGCCGGCAAGAGCATGCACGACGAGGCGGCCGGCAAGGCCGACAGCCGCATCGACCTCAATCGCGCGGGCACGCCGCTTTTGGAAATCGTCAGCCAGCCCGATCTCCGCTCGGCAGCCGAGGCCAAGGCGTATCTCGAGGAGATGAAGCTTCTGCTGACGTACTTGGGCGTATCCGATTGCAACATGCAGGAGGGCAGCCTGCGCGTCGATGCCAACATCAATCTGCACATCGACGCGCCGACCGGCCGCATCGCCACGCCGATCATTGCCACTCCAATAGTCGAAGTGAAAAACATGAATAGCTTCCGGGCCGTCGAGCGAGCACTGGTTTACGAGGCCCAGCGGCAATATGAAATCTGGCAGGAGACTGGCAAGCAATTGGGAGAAGTTCCCAAATCGACCCGTGGCTGGGATGAAACGACGCAGACCACTTATTTGCAGCGCGAGAAAGAAGAATCGAGCGACTACCGGTATTTTCCCGAGCCGGATCTTGTGCCCGTTACCACGACGGAGGCCGAGATCGACCGCGTTCGGGCAAGTCTTGGCGAGCTGCCCGCCGCCTTGCGCAGCCGCCTGGAAACGAGCTACGGCATCACGCCCTACGACAGCGACGTGCTGGTGAACCAGGGCCGGGCGCTGGTCGACTACTACGTCGAAACGGCCGATCTTTTGGGCGACGGCAAGCTGGCAAGCAATTGGGTGCAACAGGACGTGTTGCGGACGCTCAACGAGCGGCAGACCGCGATCGAGCAGTTTCCCATCCGCTCCAAGCAGCTTGCGGAGCTTATCGACACCGTCCGCAAAGGCCAGCTCACCACCAGCCGCGCGCGCGAGGTCTTCGCCGAAATGCTCTCCGGCGGCAAATCACTTGCCGAAACGATGGCCGCGATGGGCATTGGATCAGTAGGAGAATCCCAACTGGACGCATTGTGCCTCCACGCAATTGCCAGCAACAGGAAGATCGAAGATGAAGTAAAAGCTGGCAAGACGAAAGGGGTTGCAGCACTGATCGGCGTTGCCAAGAAAAAGAATCGCAACGTTGACCCAAATGAGGTTCGTGAACGTTGCTTGAAGCTGATTCCCCTGCTTGTCCATATCGGCCGCGACACCCTCAACGACGCTTTGCTGGGCCACGGCTTCGGTGCTGGGGGCGTGCTCGATCTTCTACGAAACCAGCTTGGGCAAGGTTTTCGTGTAATCGTCGACGAGGCAGACGGGTCCGGTTCGTTATTGGCGTATAATGAAGAAGCTCAAAGGTTTGAAACGACGCCGCTCGCACACGATTGAGGAAGGGGCTTTCGAATCAATGCGTTATCGAGAATAAAGGATTTCAATGAAGTTCTACTCTTTCCAAATCGTAATCGAAAAGGAGCCGGAAGACGCAGGCTATTATGCCTACAGTCCGACTTTGCCGGGCTGCTTTAGTAACGGTGTGACCATTGAGGAAACCAAGCTCAACATGCGCGAGGCAGTCCAGCAGCACGTCGCGTCACTCCTGAGCCATAACGATCCTATTCCGCAAGACAACAACTTGGTCCACGTCGAGGAACTGACCGTCGGGGTGCCCGAATGAGCCGGATGCCGCAGGTTACCGCTGCGGAGATGGTGACGTTTCTCAAACGACAGGGCTTTGTCGAGGATCGTCAGACCGGTAGCCACCTGACGCTGCGCCACGAGGAACGTCGCGTGTCTGTAACGATTCCCATGCATTCGTTGCGATCTCGGGCGCGGACTTGCCATTCGAATTCTTCGTGATGCCGGTTTCACGGTTGATGACTTCATTCGTCTAAGGTGACAGCGGTTCGCTACTATTAACGACACGTCGTGCCCATCGGTACTTGAATTATACTTCCATCCACTGGATACTACCGATTCTGAATTGAACGCTCAGCGCTCTGTTACCCATGCCAAAACGCATCCTCGTCCTTTCGGCTTCCGTGGGCGCCGGCCATCTCCGCGCGGCCGAAGCCGTCGAGCTTGCCCTGCGGCAGCTTGACCCCGCGGCCGAGGTCGTGAACGTCGACGTGTTGGACCTCACCAACGCCGCCTTCCGCCGCGTTTATGGAAAGCTCTATATCGACCTGGTGAACTCCGCCCCGCACCTGCTGGGCCTCGCCTACGACATGCTCGATAAACCGCCATCCGCGCAGCGGAAATCCGACCGTCTGCGGCTCGCTGTCGAGCGGGTGAACCTCGGCAAGTTCCTCAAGCTGCTGCGGGACCAATCGTGGGACGCTATCGTCAATACGCACTTCCTGCCCGCCGAGATCGTGGCCTCTCTCCGCGCCAAGGGCGATATCTCCACGCCACAGCTTACCGCTACAACCGACTTCGAGACGCACCGCCTTTGGGTCAACGAGCCGTGCGACCACTACTTCACCGCCACTGACGAAGGCGCCGCATACCTGGCCTACTGGGGCGTGCCGCAAGAGCGGATTTCCGTGACGGGAATTCCCATCCATCCCGTCTTCAGCCAGGAAAAAGACGCTTGCGAATGCCGCCGCCGGCTCGGGCTGGGCGACGATCGGCCCGTGATCGTGCAGATGGGCGGCGGCTTCGGCATGGGTCCGGTGGAAAAGATCTTCGCCGGCCTCTTGGCAGTGGAACGCCCGCTGGAAATCGTCGTCGTGGCCGGCCGCAACGAGCCGCTGAAAGCCCGGCTGGAATCACTGCAAGCGCCGCCGCGGCACCGCGTCCACGTGTTGGGCTTCACCCGCGAGATCGACGAGCTCATGGCCGCCGCCGACATCGTGATTTCCAAGCCGGGCGGCCTGACGACATCGGAGGTATTGGCCCGCGGCGCGGCGATGATCATCGCCAACCCCGTGCCGGGCCAAGAGACGCGAAACAGCGATTTCATCCTGGAGAACGGCGCGGGCGTGAAGGTGAACAACCTGCCCACGCTTGCCCACAAGCTCACTCGCCTTTTGGACGAGCCTGCTCGATTGCAGCAGATGAAGGCCGCCGCGCGGCTGCTCGGCCGGCCAAGAGCGGCGTTCGAGGTGGCCAAAGCTGCGCTGGAGTGGAAAAGATAACCTCCTTCCACCCGTCGCAGACCTTATCATCCCTCCGCAAGTTGTGCGGGATATTCCGCCGCGGACGGGTTTTATTTGCCGGGTTTGGACTTCGCGCACTAGGTTTACAGTGGCGTGGGCGCCTTGTTAGCGTTTGCGCCAATCGTAGCTCGCGAAGGACCTGTAGCGGTTATGCAACCTCGGAAATCATGGCTGCCTTGGCTCGCGCTTGGCGTATGGATCGTCGCGATTGGCTGCGGGGTCGTTTATGCCTGGGTCTACGAATCGACGTCGGCGGCCGTCGCCGCCGCGGCCGATCGCTGGCCCGCGGGGAGTACTTGCACGCTCTCGCCCGAAGGCGCAACGCTGGTGATGTTCGTGCATCCTCATTGCCCCTGCTCGCGCGCGACTCTTGCGGAACTGGCGGTGCTGATGACGCACTGCCGCGGCCGGCTCCATGCCGAGGTCATGTTCTTGCAGCCGCCGTCGTTCAGCGACGAGTGGACTCACAGTGATCTTTGGGAGAGCGCTTCGCGGATACCGGACGTCGCAGCCCGCATCGATGTCGGCGCGGCCGAGCAGCGCCGCTTCGGTGCCCGCGTTTCGGGAGAAACGTTCGTCTATTCGGCCGGCGGTGAATTGTTGTTTCACGGCGGGATTACCGCGGGCCGCGGGCACGTGGGCGACAACGCTGGGCGTACAGCCATTGAATCACTCGTCGCGGCACCGGGTCACGGATCGCGGGTCGGTGGAGTCTCGCAGGTCCGCGGCACGCCCGTCTTCGGCTGCCAACTGCAATCGCCGGAAGGCTGCACCGCCGCCTGCCGTGCGGCAGGAGGACCCGGCCCATGACCCGATCCAGCGAACCGTCGGAAATTGCCGCACGAGAGGACGCCTTTCTCTCGAACCACCAGCAGCAGATTTATCGCCGCACGGACCGGATGTTCGCCGTGCTCATGCCGCTGCAATGGCTGGCGGCCGTGGCCGGGGCTTTCTGGCTTTCGCCGCGGACCTGGGACGGCGCCCACAGCAGCGTCCACCCGCACGTATGGCTGGCGATTTTCTTCGGCGGCGGCTTGTGCAGCCTGCCGGTGGCGCTGGCGATCTTCGCGCCCGGAAGGGCCATCACGCGGCACACGATCGCCGTGGCGCAGGTGCTCTTTTCGTCGCTGTTGATCCACGTCAGCGGCGGGCGGATCGAGACGCACTTCCACGTTTTCGGCTCCCTGGCGTTTTTGGCGGCCTATCGCGACTGGCGCGTGCTGATCCCGGCGACTATCGTCGTGGCCGTGGACCACCTGGTGCGCGGCGTCTTCTGGCCGGAAACGGTCTTCGGAATCCTCGCGCCAAGCCCCTGGCGCTGGCTGGAGCACGCCGGCTGGGTGCTCTTCGAGGACCTGTTCCTGATCATCATCATCCGCCAGACGGTCGGCGAGATGCGCTCCCTGGCGGAACAGACGGTGCAGTTGGAAAGCAACCACGCGCAACTCATGCTGGCCAAGGAGCAGGCGGAAGCCGCCAACGCCGCCAAGAGCGAGTTCCTCGCCAACATGAGCCATGAAATCCGCACCCCGCTGGGCGGAATCCTGGGCTACACGGAGGTCCTCCGTCGCGGCGCCTCGCCCGAGCGGCGCGACGACTACCTCGCCACCATCCAGGCCAGTGGCGAACATCTGCTCACGCTCATCAACGACATCCTCGACCTCTCCAAGATCGAGGCCGGGCGAATGGAATGCGATCGGGTCCGCTGTTCGCCGCACGAAGTCTTCGCCGAGGTGCTCTCCGTGATGCGGGTCCGCGCCCAGGCCAAGGAGCTGCGCCTCGACTGCCAGTGGACCACGCCCGCGCCGGCGACGATCCTCTCCGATCCCGCGCGACTGCGGCAGTTGCTCATGAACCTCACCGCAAACGCCATCAAGTTCACCGAGACGGGCGGCGTCAAGATCCGCGCGGCCGTGGACCATTGCGAACCCCAGCCGCGCTTGATTTGCGAGGTCGAAGACACCGGCATCGGCATCGCCGACGAGCACTTGGAGCGGATCTTCAATCCCTTCGACCAGGCCGACAACTCGATTACGCGCAAGTACGGCGGCACCGGACTGGGACTCACGATCAGCCGCCACATCGCCCGCGAGCTGGGCGGTGAAATCAGCGTGCAGAGCGCGCCGCAAAAGGGAAGCATCTTCCGCTTTGCCGTCGCCACCGGGTCCTTGGACGGCGTGCCGATGCTGGAAAAGCCCGTCAGCGAGGTCTTCCGGCCGAAGTCTTCTGCTCCGGCGAGCGCCTCCGCGCAGCGGTCGCTCGCGCCGCTGCGCGTGCTGCTGGTCGAGGACGGGGAAACAAACCGGGATTTTATTTCGCTCGTGCTCCGCGAAGCCGGGGCCACGGTCGTTTTGGCGTGCAACGGCCGCGCGGGCCTCGATGCCGCGATTGACCAGCCGTTTGCCCTCGTCCTCATGGACATGCAAATGCCCGTCATGGACGGATACACGGCTGCGCGCGCGATGCGAACGGCCGGGCTGCGGCTGCCGATTATCGCCTTGACTGCGCACGCCATGCGCGGCGACGAGGCGCGGTGCCTTGCGGCGGGCTGTACCGGCTATCTCACCAAGCCCGTGGCCATCGACGCTTTGCTGGAGACGGTGGCCAAGGCGGCCTACGGCGAGGAGAACGCATCCAACCATGCGCAACCGCCAGACCCGGCAGAAAGGGCAGAGGCGGATCGGTCGCCGATTTCGTCGACGCTGCAGTCGCCAAAGTTTCAGCGGATCATCGATCAATTCCTCGCGAAGCTTCCCGGGAACCTGGCGGCGATGCGCTCGGCGCTGGAAGACGAGCAATGGGGTGAGCTGGCCGAGCTGGCCCATTGGCTGAAGGGATCGGGCGGCACCGTCGGCTTCGCCTGCCTGACGGCGCCGGCCCTCGAGTTGGAGAAGTCGGCCAAGGCGGCCAACGCCGCGTCGGCCCGCGACGCGCTCGGCACGCTGGATGCTTTGTCCGAACGGTTGGAACCGGCAACGGTGTAGATCACGAACCAGACCGATACATGATGCTTCTGGAAGAAACGTTGCACGACATCGAATTGCCCGCTGAGGCCGCCCGTTCCACGACGGCGCGGGCCGCATCCTTGTCGCCGCAAAACCTGGAGGCGGCCCGCATTCTGATCGTCGACGACGAATCGGTGAACGTCGAGGTCGTGCAGGCCCATCTGGAAATCGAGGGCTTCTTCAACCTCGATGCCACGACCGATGCGGCCGTGCGCTCGCGTTGGTGCGATCCAGCCGCCCCGATCTCGTGCTTTTGGACATTCACATGCCCCAGATGAGCGGCATGGAAATCCTCAAGGCGATTCGCGCCGAGCCGGGAATCGCCATGACGCCGGTCGTGATCCTGACGGCCAGCTCGGGAGACCAGACCAAGCTCGACGCCTTGCAAAGCGGCGCGAACGATCTCTTGTCCAAGCCGGTGCATGGCGGCGAGTTGGCAGCGCGAATTCGCAACGTGCTTAGCGTCAAGGCCTATCAAGACGCCCTCCGGCGGCACAGCGAATCGCTGGAAGATGCCGTGCGGCGGCGGACCGCCGAGCTCGTGGCCTCGCGGCTGGACGTGATTCAATGCCTCGCCCGCGCCGCGGAGTTTCGTGACGACGACACCGGCGCGGACGTGCGCCGCGTGGGCCGCTACGCCGGCATCCTCGGTCAGCAGATGGGGCTTCCGTCGGCCGTGCTGGAAATCCTCGAGCCGGCGGCGCAGTTGCACGACGTGGGCAAGATCGGCGTTCCCGACGCCATCCTGTTGAAGCCCGGCAAGCTCGCGCCGGAAGAGTTCCGGCTCATGCAGAAGCATTGCGGCTGGGGGAAGAGGATCGTGGAATGCGTTCCCGACGACGACGCCAAGCTCATCCGCCGGCACGCCGAGTTCGGCGCGAAAATCCTCGACACCGGCCGCTCGCCGATCTTGGAGATGGCCAAACGCATCGCCCTGACGCACCACGAGCGCTGGGACGGATCGGGCTATCCGCTGGGACTGTCGGGCGAGGACATCCCCTTGGAAGGCCGCATCACGGCGGTGGCCGACGTTTTCGACGCGCTTAGCTCGCGGCGCCGCTACAAGCCCGCCTTCCCGCTGACCAAGTGCTTTGAGATCCTGGAGGAAGGCCGCAGCACGCACTTCGATCCCGCCGTGCTCGACGCCTTCTTCGCTTGCCGCGATCAGATCGTGGAAGTGCAGATTGCGCTGGCCGACACGGAAGGCGATTGACGCGGCGCGCTGCGCTGGAGTTCCGGCTTTAGCCGGCGTGTGCAGCGGAAGCTCGGAGCTACCCTCGCTTGGCCGCCTGAATGCGAAACTCCAACGCCGGAGTGAATATGGTGACTGTGCTGGCTGCGTCTGGAACGATGACTATTCTGAAATTGTGGCTCAAGTACGCACGTTCCACGAGGTCCGCGAATTGGCGGCGCAGCCCGGATTCAAGCAGCCGAGTTTTCAGAAGATTCCACGCGGCATTCTTACATTCCGGCTGTCGAACGAATTATGCGCCGGTTTTCTTTGAAGTCCGGCGCCGTGGGGAGCCTCTTGCTGCTCGTCATTCGGCGTGAACCGAAGCCTCGACGGCGGGACGGTCCGCGGATGGGGCGAGCGGCAGCGCTGGCTTCTCGGCTTCGACGTTCATGAGAACGACCGCGACTTGCTGGCCATGGACCGTCTCAATACTTGCTTGCTCGACAATGCCGGCGGTGTCTCGGTCCGCATAGAGCGAGCGATCCGCCCACATATCCCCGAATCGGGACCGCAATTCATCGAAGGAAAGTCCATGAAGTTCCAGTGAGTTCGGCTGCCGCGATGGGTCAAACTTCTGCGTCTTCCCGATTTTTCCAACGATGATCATTCCCGGCGTGATACGCGTTCCGACCTTGGGCAGCCCCTTGGTATCAAGGTGGAGTGTCACACTCGAATCGACAACTGGGAACAAGTCCCACGTGAACTCTTCGGGTTCCCCCAATTCGTCCCTTCCGGCAACAACGGTTATCTTTTTGCTCATAGCCGCCTCAATCGGTCAATAAGGATGTTGATCGCATCAATGTCCTTGTGCGTCAGAAACTGAAAGCTGCCCGCTTTATGCCGCTCGACGATCCGCTTGAAAACCCCGGCGTGAAATCCAAGTGGCGAAAGTCCTCTTGCTAAGGCGCGGGTTGCGGCATGGCTTGCGCGGTCAATGCCGTGCTGGATCTCCTCAGCCAATTCTATACGATTGACAAGGCCATCTTTCAAGTCCTCCTTTGCTATAACCACGGAGCTTCTCGCATTCTCAAACCGTGATATTCTGCCTATTTCAAAGCCAAACCCTTCCGATCTCGCGATCTCAGCCGCCTCCTGCTGCGTCACGCCGGACGAATACTCCCAATAATCGTAAGGCTCCTGCAAGCGAACGGAGCTCCCGATACTTGATTTGCAATCCCAACCACTGGATACTACCGATTGTACACAGAACAATGAACACTCCGCCATTCATACCAAAACACATTCTCGTCCTTTCCGCCTCCGCTTGCGCGGCCCATCTTCAAGCGGCCAGGATTACAACCAATGGTCTCTAAACGGGAAACATCGGATCGCCGCCGGCTGCCGCATTCCGTTCGCGCAACGAACGTTCAAACGGCGAAACTCCGATCCCACTTGCCCGTCCTGGCCCTTCTGGCCCTCGCGACAGTCCCCGCCCTCGTAATCCTTCTGCTGATTCTCCAGTACGGCGTAAACGCTCCCTATTATGACCAATGGCAATGCGAGGCCCCGCTGTTCACTAAACTCTGGGAGGGCCGGCTCGGTCTGGCCGACCTGTGGGCACAGCACAACGAGCACAGGATGTTCTTCCCGCGCTTGGTCTACATTCTGCTAGCATGTGTTACCAACTGGAACGTCACGGCGGAGCTGATCGCCACGTGGCTCTGCGTTTGCACGGTCAGCTTTTGCATCTATCGCATGCATCGCAATGTCAGCGGGCCCGTTGGCGCGGCGGGGATGGTCCCCTTCGTGGCGGCCAACGTGTTGCTGTTCACTCCCGCCAGCAGCGAGGCGTGGCTCTGGGGCGTGAGCCTTGCCAATCTGCTGCCGATGGCCTGCATCATCGGCGCGATGTCCGTGGCTTGCTCCCGGATGAGACCCAACTGGCGATTGGGCATCAGCGCCGCGCTGGCCGTCGTTGCCACATTCTCTACTGCCAGCGGACTGCTCTGCTGGATACTTTGCGCGCCTCTGCTGTTTCTCCGCAGCGAGGCGCCGCGCTGGCACGGCCGGCAGTTATGGCCGGCAATTGCATGGGCCGCCGGGTTGGCCGTTACGGCCGCCGCCTACTTCCATCACTACACCCGTCCCGCGGCGCATCCGCCGCCGCTGGATTCGCTCAAGCACCCGCTGGACGCGCTTGCTTTCTTTCTGCTTTATCAGGGCAATCCGCTGGCGATCGCCACGCCGGCGGACTATTTCCTTGTCGCCCGGATCATTGGCGGCGTGCTCCTCGGCCTGTTGCTGCTGGCGTGCGCGTATCTCGCCTTTTGCTGGCGGGACTTCCCTTTCCGCGACCGGGCGCTGGTCTGGACCATGCTGGCTGCTTATTCCCTCGGCAACGGCGCGCTGATTACCCTCAGCCGGATGGAGCTGGGCATGGCGGCGGCAACCTGGCCGCGCTATATAA
Organism: uncultured Planctomycetia bacterium; assembly: GCA_963780045.1. Classification (GTDB taxonomy): domain Bacteria; phylum Planctomycetota; class Planctomycetia; order Pirellulales; family Thermoguttaceae; genus JANXQG01. The sequence continues at coordinate 302,261 of CAVZZZ010000005.1, forward strand.
GCTACGCGGTCTTCTTGCCGGTGGCGCTCGTTTTTCTGCTGCCGCTTGTGGCCGAGGATGTGGCGCGGCGGACCGGGCGGCCAATCCTGCGAACGCTCCTGCTCTGGCCATGCTGCGGATTGTTGGCGATCGCGCTGAGCGCTTCACGCCGTGAAAAGCGTCCAGAGCATGGCGAATTTCCAATCGCTGCGCATCGTCCAGCTTCAAGACAAGGCGCGCCTGTTGTTCATCAACCTCGTGAAATTCAATCCGTCGCCGAAGGCAATCAACGAGCCGACGCTGGACGACATCCGCCCGTTGGCCGATGCCCTGAACGCGCACGGCTGGTTGCACCCCCCGCTTATCGACCAACATGCCCACATGCAGGACCTTCAGGACCTCGGCACAGTGGACGCCGGCGACGACGGAGCAATCCAGCAATGGGGCGACGCGGACGAGGGCAAGATCGGCGTCATCGGCTGGGCGTGCAATGCCCATACGATGTCGCCGGCTGACGCGGTCGTGCTAAGCTGGGAGCGGCCCGGCGGAGCCGCGACGCCGTTTGCCGTCGCGCCGGTTGCCTTCGAGCGGCCCGGCGAAGCCGACGATTCGCCCTTGCGGTACAGCGGCTGGCGAGTCGACTTCCCCATCGACATGCTGCCCGAAGGAACGCTCGATGTTCGCGCCTGGACCATCGACACTAGCACGGCCAAAGCGGCTCCGCTTGGCGGGATGTTTCGGCTGACCGTCCCGCCGCGCTCCGGTCCGAATCTGCCATGAGCAGCCTTGCCACGCTGTCACGGCCTGAAAATGGGATGCATCGATCCTTTCTCAAGGCGCGTAACGCGTGAAGACAAAGTCGTGGTCTTTGGCGGGCGTGTGACAGGCGAAGCAGGTTTTCATCACCTTTTCGTCGCTGGGTTTGCCATGCGTGAAGTCGCCAAAGCCCCAGCCGCCAGTAGCGGCGTATTTCTTGGAGTCCTTGAGCATTACTTGCATGTTCAAGCCCGGGCCGGGAACGAAGGACTGGATGCCGGCGGCGGGAAAACCGCGGGCCAGGACTTTGTTGTTGTTTTCCGACGAGACCTCGTCCCAGTGGATCGCGACGACGATCGCCCCGTCCGGGAAAGGAAGTTTTCCCTCGCGATAAGCCTTGATCGCGATGTCGTTTCCCAGCTCCGCGCGAAGCTGGGCGCCCGTTTTTGGCGTGTCCGGTTTCGCGGCCGGGCCGCTGCCGTTACTCGTTGTCAGCCGGCTCACGGCGATTAAGTTCCAATTCCTGTAGCCTTGCGGGACCTCACTGAGATAAAGCGGTGCGTCGTCTTTATCGGCCCGTCCAGACGCGAGTGCCGTCAACCCGATCGCGACGGCCGCCACTGCAATTGCCAACAATACAGAAGCTGTCTTCATAGAAACCTCCAGTTTGCCTGATCCAGAATTCTACTGGTGGCGGAACCGCCGGCAATGGTGATGCGCCAGAGCGGCGAGCCCTGGCGAATCCAGTGTTCGCGATGCATGGTGGTGAATACGATGTGGTAGTGCAAGGAAGTGTAAGTGTTTGCCACGGTGCCGGGTCGTCGCTACGCGACGAATTGGAAAGGCGGAGGGGATGAGAGGCGGTCGGCGCTTCTGTGGGTTGAAACCCGGTTACCATCATAGCGTCGCTACGCGACGCGGCAATCCGGTCGCGTAGCGACATTTCGACAGTAACCGTGGGATTTATCCCGCGGACCCGCGAGCCAAACCGCACTCGCGTCGCGTAGCGACGCACGAGGCAGCGGTCGCGCCGCTGCCTTTCGGACGCTGCGCGGATCGCGCCGATGTCGTATCATCGAGGGCAAGGCACGACAGAGAGCAGGGGCATTTATGTCCCTTTCCCGCGCAGCGGGTATTAGGCCCGAGCGTTTACGGCGGGTCCGGCGCGGCACGATGTTTGGCTCGTTCACCGCCCGGCGCTCTCGCCGCCGGAGGCGGCGAGAGCGCCGGGCGGTGGCGCGGACGTAACAACCCGGGGAGGCGACGACGAACCGTGCTCAAGCACGGCCCTAATACCGCTGCGCGGGAAAGACCGCTGAAGCGGTCTGGCGTGCAGATTCGCACCCTCGCCGCTGGAGGTTTGCATCGGGCGCGAGCCGCGCGGTAGCCGCCAACCGTAGCTGCGTGCCAGGGAAGCTGGCAGGGGACCCGTTCTTGTCGCTGCGGGCGTTTAAGCGAAGGTCAAAGAATCGGTACTGAACGGTCTTGCCATCTCGTCCCGGAAGGCCAACGTCGGCGCGCGAGGGAATCCTTCGCGCGCTCGTCGCCGTGCAAGGATGCGGCAGGCTCGCGGCTGGCCAATTAGGCCAAAAGGGCATTCAGCGACGCCTGGAAGGCACACCCCTGTGGAGTCGAAAAGGCCCCGCAAGCGGCCCGGCCGTGAAAGGGAAGATCGTGATATAATACGCACGTGCTCCAGCGCGGGCGTCCGCGAGGCGCGGACGACTGTGTGCGAAAAGGCGGCGGAGCGGCTCGCTTTGGAATTCACCTTGCGTGGTCCCGGCCGGCCACGCACCGGAAAACAAGTGATGTCTCCTTTTCAGCCAACAGCCCGAGTGATGTCCCCTTTTCAGCCCAACCAAGAAAGGCCGGATGTGAACGACCAGATCGTAGTTGACCTTGACAGCAACATCACGCTGGAATTGGTCCTTATTCCGCCGGGAGAGTTCATGATGGGCTCGCCGGAGTCCGAATACTATCCGGCGGCCCGTGAGAAACCTCCCAGCGACCCATTGCACGCGCAGGCCTTGTGTTGAGGGCGACGCGCTCATAGAATAGAACTACGGTTTCATTATTTGTGATTGCCATCCCGCCGCCATGCCCTACAGGATCGAGTTCGCGGATTCGGTCAGGGAGCACTTGGAAGCATTGGCTGCCAACGAGCGTGCGGGGGTACTGCACGCCATTGAAGAACAGCTGACCCACGAGCCATTGAGCGAAACTCGGAACCGAAAGCGGCTGCGTCCGAACCCTGTCGCGCCTTGGGAATTGCGGGTCGGCAATATCAGGGCTTTTTACGAGGCGCAGGAGGCCGATCCAGATAAAACCGGCGAATCGGAATTTGCCGGAGCAGTATACGTTCTGGCCGTCGGCAAAAAAGAAGGCAATGTCCTTCGGATCGGCGGAAGGAGAGTAGCTTTATGAAGGCCATCGAGATTTCTACAGCCTCCAGACCGCTGGCGGACTACGCCAACGAGCTGGACGACTTTGTGCTACTGACGTCCGACAACAAACCGGTCGCGGCCATCGTTTCACTCAAGAACGTTGACCCGGAATCCGTGGCCCTGAGCACGAACGCCGAGTTCATGGAAATCGTCGCGCAGGCGCGGCGGGAGTGCGCCGAGGGCAAAACCGTTTCGCTTCAAGCCATGAAAAGCCAATTCGGCCTTTAGGCTGCTGGGGAAATGACTTCATCGCTTCCGCCACGAGCTGCGGACACAACGCCCGGATTTCGCCCTGGTGTGCACTCCGTCCTTGAGCGCCTGCGCGAGACTTGAGGGTCAGCCTCAGGACCCAGGCCTCATCCCGGACGCAGTTGGCCGACCGCCGTGCTTGCTCGGCGGAACCAGCGGCTCGAGGATAGTCCATTGTGCGTCAGTCAAGTCGGTCGGGTAGGGCTTGCGTACAGGCGTATCCATGTGTGGACTCCTTGGTTTGGGAAAACGAAGGGCCACACAATACGTAATCCAGGTAGTTTGGAACAAGATCACTTTTCGGATAGCCTCTCAGTGAAGGCCGCGCAGAAACCCAATCGCGTCCAGCTTATTGCTGAACTCTCCCGTGATCTTGTCCCCATTGCTGTACCGCGCGGTCACTTCGTAGCAAATGAAGCGCGTCACGGCTTTCGCTTCGTCGTATTTCTCAACGTACTCGACGGCATCGTCGGCCGTCGCGACCTCTTGAATCGGACCGTGGAGCGCCACGACCGCGATTGCAATAATGTTTCGTGTCAGCGTTGTCTCTAACAAGGCCAGAAAGATCCGCACCTCGTCCGCGTGACTCTTCTTCAAATGGTCGATAATCTTGCGGCGTTCCGCGGGTTTGAGACGCAAATACGTCCTCAGCTTCTTTTTCACCTGCGCATCGGGAGTCTCTTCGTCGAAGGACGCGTCAATCCCAACGACGGCAAACGCCGCCACGATGCTTTGCCGCGAGAAGAAAAGGATGCCGAATCGGTGGGAACGAAGCTGGCTTAGCGAGCCTTCCGTGAAGACGCCGGCCAAAACGACGCCCAAGAACGGGTGGTACCGCTGGTACGTCTCCGCGAGCGGGATAATTGCGCCTTGCAGCTCCTGCGCCTTGTTACGCGAGTGCTTGGTGTAGCTCCGCCAGGCGCATTCGATGAACGCCTTCGGAGATCCGACTTCGGTTTCGCTCCCGCCGGCCTCAAGAACAAAATCGAGATCGTGGGTGTTGCCCTTGTTGTCTTTCCAGGCGACTTTCTTGCGGTTTCCGCGGGCCTCGCGGGCGTGCTGGTAGTCCAGATACAGTCCGTGCTTTTCCGCAACTTCAAGCAGAAGCGGGTGCAAAAGTTCCTCTAGCAGTTCACCGATCTTCTGCCCAAAGGTGTGGCTTGGCGACTGGGCCATGATTCATCTTACCCCTGCACCCAGAGGCGTCCTTCCGCCAGCGGCACGCGATGTTTGCGGTTCTTCCACTTGACGTTGCGGTCCCTGAGCTTCTCGAAACGGACCGCGTCGAATCCCGCCGCCATCGCGAGCTTGCCCATCCAATCCATAACCGGCACGTAAACCCCGTATGGCGCCGAGTCGCCGATAACAAAGCAAACCTGGCAGGGGGAGCTGCACGCCCGGCGCAGCGCGTGCCAAACCTTGGCGAGGTCGGCGAAGTAGCAGGCAACCATCAAGTGATAGGTCTTCTTGCCCCCCTTCGTAAGCCTGATTTCGCCGAGTTTCCGGCATACGGCGCGCACTTCGGCGCGAATCGGAGAAAGCGCTTCGGATTCAAGCACGGCGTCGAGGTCGACCGACCGGTCCGGCACGTGCTGCGAGCAGGACACTACCAAGTGCTTTCGCACGGCTTCGTGCAGGTTGCCCCAGCCGTCGATCTCCCGCATGAACGACATTTCCAGCCGCGTGGCGTCGGCGTAGTCGTAATTGTTCGGATAAGGCGGTGATGTGATGACCAAGTTGGCGAAGCCGTCCGGAACGCCGCGGCAGTCCCGCGCGTCGCCCAAAAGCAGCGTCGCGGGCACGTCGGGGGCGTCTTGGGAAAACAGCATGTCCCGGCGGATAATCGCCATTTGCTCCTCGAAGGCGTCAAACGGTTTCGCAACGGCCTTTTTCGACTTCCGCGGCAGCACGTATTGCCAGTTTGCCGTGCCCACGTGCGAAGTTCTGCGAAGTATCGCAAGCAGCGTCAGCCACGTCAGTTCCGAGCCGGGCGAATCTTCCTTGTGCTCTTCATAGGCACGACGGAGGCAATCCAGGTCCGCGAGCGATTCCGGGCGGTAGCATTTTCCGATCAAGGGCGCGTAGCCCTCGCACGAGCCGCTCCGCAGCTTCGCGCTTTTCAGGACCATTTTTGCCAGGGTGTAATAAGCGTCGGGATTGCTGCGCCGCGCCACTTTCGCCTTGGCGATCCGCGCGACGAACGGATGCGACTCGACGCCGCGGCATTCCACGCCCGCGTCCTGCGCGGCGATAAGCGTCGTGCCCGAGCCACAAAACGGGTCGAGAACGCGGGCCGTTCCGGCCGAGCGGGCAAAATCGGCCACAACCGACTCCACCCATTGCGCTGAGAACCCGGCGCTGTAGCGAAACCAGCGGTGTACGGGCAGCCGCGTGTTATCGGCGAACGTGCCGCTCGTTCGGTCCGCAACGTCCGATTCGCCGCCCGCGAAGAAGCTCAATTGTTGAAGTTGTGTTGACACCTTGGCATGCTCCGGCACAAGGTCCTCGGCGGTCCCCGCCGCTGCGATTTCGATTGACCGTAGAATCTTAGTGGAACTCGAACGGCGATGGAAGAGGGCGATGAGCGGCAATAAACGAACTCGCGCTAATCCCGCTTTGCGCGCTTACACTGGTTTCGCCTAACTCTTCGTTGCGCGCCCCTCGCTATTCATCCACGTTAAGAACTGCTTTCGCTCCGCTGTCGTCATACTTCGATATGCCGCTTTCGCTCGCGCAAGATTTTGACGTGGCCTCGCCTTGACGACGCCCGCTGCGTTCGCGGCGGCGGATATGCTCTTGATTTCGCCGAACAAATACTGTTGGTAGGCCTCCGGGTCCTCTTGCTCTACGCTGCGCGTAGAGTGACGGCTTATACCGGCGAGGAGGCGCGCTCTTCGCGATTTTATCGCGAATGCGCTTTGACGGCGAATCATGCTCTAATGCACCATGCACATCCGAAACGGCTTCCGTTAGTTTTAGTGCCTCGTCGTAGCTGATCGCGTGCTTCCCGTGTCCCATACCGGTGCCATTGGGGTAGGCAGAGAGCAGCCACTCGGCTAGATTCTTGAAGGGCTTCCCTTCGGCATCGCTAAAATGCTTCCACGCTTCGTTTTTGATCGCGGTGCGCAAAATGTTTGGAAAATCATTTTTGACCTGCTCCCCGGTCTTGTGAATGCGGTCGAAGAGGTGGTCTCGGATCGCGTTGTAGTTCGCCTGCGTGAGTTTGCGCCGAATACTAGCCATTGCGGAATACCTGCATGATACGTCGTTCCAGGCGATCCGCGACTTCGCGGAGCTTGTCAACCGTCCATGTGTTTACAATCACTTTGAACTTCGTCCGAAACGGAACCTCGATTTCGTGGTAGTAAGCCTTTTGAAATTCCTTGTCGTATAACTGGTGAGCGAGTCGACTCACATGACGGTTGATGCGCCGACGGAATAGTTCGCGCTCTACCGCCGGATTTGCCTGGCGCGGAGCTTGCGTTGTCTGTTGGGGCCGCTGCTGCTGAAGCTGCATGAACTTTTGGAAGGCGTATCCGAGTTGCGTGTGATTCGAATGCCTCAGCGCGTCGTTCTCCTGAGTGATCGTGACCGCGTATCGCACGTAATGCTCGGTAACCTTGTCCGTGCCCACGTGGCCACCGTCGAGTTTCGGTGTGACGTCGAGGCCAATCAGCTTAACTTCATTGGTCTGAAATAGAAGCTGCTGGCATTCGCACGGGTGTTGCCCGCATTCCGGGCAGGGACATTCGCACGGCCATCCGCCGCACTCCTTGCATCGGCGATCCTTAATGCCTTCCTGCGCCTCGCTGTAGAGCCGTTCGGCGAACTCAACGAGCTTGGGAAATGCTGGAAGATAGATCTGCGCTGCCGTCCCGTCTTCTGATTGATGGATTCGGAGCGTGCGCCCCACGATTTGACGAAAGAGCATCTCCGAATTCGTGTAACGGCAAAAGGCGACGGCTCGCAGTCGCGGAATGTCGCATCCTTCTGAAACCATGTTGATTGCAACCAAATATGGATTCATCCCGCGTCTGAAGCGTGCAATCTTTCCGACAGCGTCACGGTCGTGATGGGTAACCACCTCGGGTGTCTCACCTGTTATTTCTTCAATCTGCTTCGCAATCTTATGCACATTGCGATCTTCTATCACTTCGCCCCCGCCTTCGCGCGTGACCTCTTCCCCGCCACCAGGACGACAGACGAAGAGACAAGCAGCGTCAGGAAATCTGCTCCGCGTCTGCTTGAGTGCTTCATGCACGTTCTCAATCATATGCCGGATGAACTCGGCGTGCGGGTCGAGTACTTGTTTCTTCGCTTCAGCGAGCTCCCTGTTCTCGATCTCGGATAGCATCCGCTCGTATTTCCGATCCCTACTCTTGTCGTACAATACGACCTGCGCGTCAATATCCCGTGTTGTCACGGAGCGCACGACGTTCTCCTTGACACCGTTTGTGTACGTGAAGCGGTAGTCCTTGACGGGCTCACCGCTTGCGTCCAGCGGGACGCAACTGATCGGTTTTCGATCACTGCGAAAGTACGTGCCAGACATGAAAATGGCGTACGACGCTAGCGATTGGATTTGTTCGACGTACGCGCCCCACGTTGAATTGATTTCGTTGGTGTGGTGAATCTCGTCGCAGATCAGCGCGAAGGTGAAACCTTCCGCTTTCCACATCTTGAGAGTGTCAATCGCCTCCTGACAACAGACCTCCTGATAGAGCGTAATCGTCGCGTCCATCTTTGGTCTTGGCTGCCGTACTTGCCGCCGACTGTATGTGAAGAAGCGGTCGCGCGCGTCGAGGCCCATCGTCTCCCCAAACTGCGCCAAGCATCCCCTTGTCTACGTCACCTTGAATTGATACCCACGGAACGAGCACGAGTATGTGTTCCACACCATGGTCTTCCAGCAGCGTCTTGGCGAGCCACGCCGCCATGGCGCTCTTGCCAGCACCCATGCATGCTTCGAGAACGAACGATTTGGCACCTTCCTTCAACTTTTGTTGGAAGCGCTCAAGACAGTCTTGCTGCCACTTTCTGGGTTGGAATGACATCACGAAAGCTCCCTATGACAAGGGATGCAAAGGACTGCGCCGTTGTAAAGTTGCGTTGGGCCGCCGCTCGCGTGAGGACGTTTGTGATGGGCGTGAAACGGTTGCGAGGAGAGGTCGCACCCGCAGCGCTGACACTTACAATCAGCCGCGATAAGCAACTGGCGAGCTTGTGCGCCGTAAAGCGACGGCGCGGATCGACGCGTCTCATAGACGGGCACTCCGGGTTTGCACCGAATCCACACGAAATCTAGCCGCAATGGCCCCAGCACGCCGTGCTCATTCGCGCTGGTTTTAATGGCACCGTAATGCCGAATGGTCGTAAGTGTAAGTAAAAAGACTCGGCTGTCAAGTGGCCAGCGCACTTATTCTAAGAAGCCCATCCGGTACCCCTACCAAGCGTCGAAAAACGGCTAAATACCGGGTCAAGAATAGGGCGAAGCCACGCGCTGATTATTTCAGCGCATCGCACTGACCGCCTGGAAACCGGGACCGGAGGCGGATTTTTTCCAACTCCTTTGCTCATAAGGGTTTACGGCAGCAACTCGGCTCCCGGAAGCGGCTCGCCCCTCTTGCGCCGCAAACCAATGTCAAGAGCGCGTAAACTGTTGCGCCGCAAGGGGTTAGGGCGGCGGACGAACGACATGTATCAAGAAGTGTTGACAAGAGATAAGATGTGTGGTATGATGGTCGGAAAATGCCCTCATCGACCACCGCTGCGCGGCGGTGCCCGCCTCTCCCAAAGGGAGAGGTGACTAGGAAGTGGCAAGTGGGAAGATGAACGATGACGAATGCGAAGCGCCGGCTGCGAGAGAACGCAAAGAGCACAAAGACGGCGATTGTTTGCCGCCAGTTGATCGCCGCATTGGTCCATTCCGGCAGAAAGGACCATACTGCCCGCTGATGCACAAAATACCCGGAGGAGGGGATTCCTACTACGATCCTAATCGCGTCCTATTCGCATTCTGATCGAGTCCTGATCGACTCCTGATCAAGTCCTAATCGACTCCTGATCGAGAAAACAGCCCAAAACACGGGGAATTGTCGATGTTCGAGACGCGAAGAAAAAAATCCTGCCCGGAGCGCCGCGATATGCACCAGCGGTCGGAGGTCAGAGCTGACGACAGAAAAATCAAAGCGACAGAACAATGAGCGACCGCGCGGACCGTGCTGCGCAGTAGAGGCGTGTCACGGTCTACCACGGGAATATAGACAACAAAAAATCGGACACCGGAAAATGCCCGCGAAAACGGCCAAGACGGACGCTCGGCCGAAAAAAATGAAGTTGGGAAACCGTGACAATCCGCGACAGCTCGCGCCCTTCCGCCGAATTCGGATCGAAAAGAGCATAAGAGATGCAAATCACATTTCAAAAGCCGAATTCCTGGAGCCATCCTGGACCCGTCCTGGATCGCGTTTGCCTCGTCCTGGAGCCTTTCTGGAGCCGTCCTGGATGGCCCCTGGTTTCCCGAAACCCCATTATTTGCCGAGAATGCGAACGAAATCGACGGCCGAAAAAAACCTGCGCCCGCAACACCGTCGCGGCGAAGGAACGCGGCTCGAATGCCAGTCGGCAACGGTATACTGGATAAAGGCACGCCAATGAACCATTCTTCTCGTAAAATGCCACCATGGAGGGGCCGAAAATCCCTCCCAATCCGTTTCCCCGCGGCAGCCAAGGGCATACGATTGCTATGCCCCTGGGCAGGGCAAACAATCCATTCCATGTCACTTTAGGAGGATCGTCATGTTGCGCTTTCGCATGCGGAAGTCTCGTTCTCGTTTCGGTCGTCTTATTCGCCAGCGGTGCGCGGGCGGACAAGACCAAGGCGGAGAAGAAATTGAAGATCGGCGATGCCGGCCCTGTCTGGACCGCGCTGATGGGCACCGACGCCAAATCCCACAGCCTGGCCGACTACAAGAAAGCCAAGGCCCTGGTCATCGTCTTCACTTGCAACCACTGTCCCGTCGCCCAAGCCTACCAGGACCGCCTGGTCGCTATCCAAAAGGACTATCAGGACAAGGGCGTGCAACTGGTCGCCATCTGCGTCAGCAAAGGCGACGCCGACAACCTGGAGGCGATGAAGAAGCGGGCGGAAGAAGCCGGCTTCAATTTCCCCTATCTCTACGATGAAACTCAGAAGTCGGGCAAAGACTACGGCGCGACCTGCACGCCGCACGTCTTCGTGCTGGACAAGAAACATAGGCTGGTCTACACCGGCGCGATCGACGACAATTGGCAGAAGCCCGACGACGTGAAGGTACACTACCTCCGCGATGCGCTGGATGCCGTCCTCGATGGCAAGGCCCCGGAAAAGACGGTGACAAAGCAGGTTGGTTGCGGCATCAGGTATGAGTAGGTGGAGTGCGTCCGGACCCCATTCGGCTTGCCCGAATGGTGAACAAGGTTTGATGGCTAGAAACAATAGAATGGAAAAACACGACCCCCACGGGCTTGCCCCGTGGGTGAAGGAGGCTGCGCGGCTAGCATGTCAAAGTTCAGCAGCAAGACAACCTTATTCACCATCCAGGCAAGCTGGATGGGGTCTGTGGAAGAGGAGTCCTCGTTCTAGCCGTTCAGCCTCATTCACCATCCACGCGAGGTGGATGGGGTCTCGCTTGTTCGCGATGGCCTTCAGCGCCTCGTGCCTGTTTGCCGCCGTGCCGCCCGCGGACGCGCGGCCCGCGCAGCAAGAGATTCGCCGCCTCATCGCGAGGCTGGGCGACAAGGACTACTTCGTCCGCCAGAAGGCAGAGCAGGACTTGGCGAAGATCGGCTTCGACGCGGTCGATGACCTCGCCGACGCGCTGGACAGCGACGACATGGAAATCGTCGCGCGGGCCACGCGGCTCTTGCGAACCATCAAGAGCACTTGGGCGCTGCCGGGCGACCCGCCCGGCGTCGTTCAGGCGCTCGTCGACTACGAATGGCAGGATGACGCCAACCGCGACGCCCGTGTCACTCAATTGGCCGGGCTGGCCGATCATCAAGGCGCGGGGGCCGTCTGTCGCGTGATCTGCTTCGACCGCTCGCTCGTGCTGGCGAAGATGGCCGCAGTGCGGTTGCTGGAGTCGCTTTCCAGCGAGCCGGTCAAGCCGGAACTGGCGGCGGCAATTCGCGGCCGGCTGGCGGCTTGCCGCCGCGCGCCTGCGCAATGGGTTTTGAGCTGGCTCGATGCAGGGCAGGACCCGCGGGCGTTGGCCAAGTTCCTGTCGAACGTCGTGGGTGAGGAAGACCGCGAAATGCTGGTCCACCTGCGCGAGACGTCGCCGGCGATCATCGAGGGCCTCTTGCAGTTGCAGATCGCCACCTTGCGACGGGCCCATCGCGGCGCGGAGGCGGCCGGCAGCGTCGTGCGGCTGATGAAACTGCACCACGGCGATCCCGCCGCGCTGGCCAAACTGCTGCAATGGCTGACGGAGCAAAAGGACTGGGCGGCGACCCGGCTGGTGGAAGACCAGTTCCGCGCGACGATCGCCGCCTCGCCCGAGTTGCTGTATCTCATGGCGGAGGCCCAGGCGCTTCGCGGCGACAAGGCGGCCGCCGACCGCTCGGCCGTCGCCGCCCTGAAGCTCGATCCGGATACCGACGACCGTTCGCTGCAAGCGCATTATCTGGCCGGCCAAACACTGGAGGAGCGGGGCCGACACGATTGGGCGATCCAGGAGTGGGAGCACGTGGTCCGCTCGGCGCCCTCCGAATCGCCCATCGGCCTGGTCACCGCTGCGCCTTCTCTCCGAAACTTACCACGACCTTGGGCGCGACGACAAGGCGGCCGATACGCTCGCCAGGGCGGAGAAGACCACCGCCGCGCGGTCAGCCCATTGGAGGCTGCCGGGCGGCGAGGAGGCGATTTCCGTGGCCGAGCTGCGGGCCCGCCGGCGATACTTCGAGGCCTGCCACTGGCGAGACCAAGGCGACCGGGCAAAGCAGCGGGCCGCGCTCGACGCGGCCTTGGCCACGGAAGCCTACGACATTGAAGTGCTGATCGAATGCTACCGCTTGCCCGAGGCCGCGGCCGACTACCGCGCGACGACGCGGAAGCTGATCGAGAAGAAGCTCCGCGGCCTGCGCGAGCAGGTCGGCGACATCGGCGAGAATGCCGCCTCCGCGCAGCCGTGCAACGAGTTCGCCTGGCTGGTGGCCAATACCGAAGGCGATCTCGACGAGGCCCTGCGCTTTTCCAAGCGATCGCTCGACCTGGCAGGCAACAGCGGCGCGTTCCGCGACACGCTCGCGCACGTCTACCTGGCCAAAGGGGATCTTCAAGAGGCCCTGAAGCAGCAGTCCGAGGCCGCCGCCTTGCTACCGCACAACGTGCCCATCACGAAGCAGCTTGAGTTGCTCAAGACGATGAGCGAGAAGCGGAAGCAAAAGGAAGATAGGAAAAGCGATACGCGAAATCTGAAAGAAACGCCGGGTGCGAAATAGTAACTCGTCATTGCGGAAAACATCGGGCTTGAATCGGTAAAGGGTCTCACGCAAAGGCGCGAAGCGCAAAGGCGCAAACGAGTTTCACGCTGGGTGGTCTTATTTGCGCCTTTGCGTGAGGTTTTGTTGGACTCACCTCGATCGGACGCGGTGTGCCTCGTAGCAAGTCCCTGCAAGTGAAGGCGCCTTGATGGGCTATGGTTTGCCAGTTTGGGAACGCGGACAAGGACGGCCAGTCGTCTTGCTCCACGGTTTTCCGATGGACCATTCGATCTGGGACCTTCAAGCCGAATCGCTCGCGGCCCGCTATCGCGTGATCACGCCCGATTTGCGCAAAATCGCCGTCGACAAACCGGCGCCGGGCAAGGTGACGGTCGCACAATGGGCTGACGCGCTGGCCGCCACGCTTGACATGCTGAAGATCGACGAGCCGATCGTGCTCGGCGGACTTTCGATGGGAGGCTACATCGCCTTGCAGTTCTTTCAATCGCATCGCGCGGCTCGCCGGGCTGATTCTCTGCGATACGCGCGCAGCCGCTGACACGCCGCAGGCGGCGGCAGGACGGTTCGAGACGGCCGCGCGGCTGGAACGCGAGGGGACCGGCTTTTTGCCCGACGCGATGCTGCCGCGATTGTTGGCCCCCGCGACTTTCGACGGCAAAAGCGAGGTTGTCGAGGGTTTACGTCGGATCATACTGGGGGGCGAGCCCTTCAACTACGCGGCCACGCTTCGCGGGCTGGCGGAGCGACCCGATTTTACCTCGCTGTTGCCAAGACTTAATTGTCCGGTGTTGCTGATCGTCGGCCGCCATGACGCCATTTCCCCGCCCGCCGAAATGGCGGTCATGGCCCGCGCTATTCCCGGCTCGCGGTTAGTCGAGGTCGAAGCCGCCGGCCACGTCACGCCGCTGGAAGCGCCGGACGCGGTGACGCGGGCGATGCGCGAGTTCCTGGCTACCGCAGGCCCACCAGAGAAGATTTGGGCCTGAGCATTGACTGCTGACTACTGTCTACCGAGAACTTTGTACCGTCCAATCTCACTGTCCGCCGCTCAGCTTCATCAGCCGCGCCAGCAATTCGCGCGCGGCGCCGCTGTCGATCACTTCCGCTGCCAGCACTGCGCAGGCCGCGGGGGTAGCGGCTTTTTCCGCCGTCCAGAGTGCGGCCGCAGCGTTTGCCAAAACGATATCCCGTGCGGGACCACGTTCCCCCGCAAGGACCGCCCGAATCACCGCGGCGCTTTCTTCGGGACCGGAAACCTGTATGCTCCGCAAATTGATGGCGTTCAGTCCAAAATCAGCCGGCGTCCAGCGAAAGTGCCGCACCTCTCCCTTTCTCCCTTTCTCCCTTTCTCCCGTTCCCCTGTCCCCTTCCGCCGCGCGAGCCTCCGCCACCTCCGTCGATCCTGTCAGCGTTACTTCGTCCAGGCCGTCGCTGCCGTGGACCACAATGCTCCGCTGCGTGCCCAGCACGAGGAGGGCCTCGGCCAAGAGCGTCCGCAATTCGGAACCGGCCGACACCCAGCAGTTGCCGCGCGCGCCGGCCGGGTTGATCAATGGCCCGACGAGGTTGAAGATCGTGGGCACTCCAAGCTTCGCGCGGACGGGAGCGACGTGCCGCATGGCGCCGTGCAGCAAAGGGGCGAAGCAGAAGCACAGACCCAATTCGTCCAGACAGTGCTCCACAACCTCGACGCCGGCCTCGACGTTCACGCCCAGCGCGGCCAATACGTCGGCCGAACCGCTGCGGCTGCTGGCGGCGCGATTGCCGTGCTTGGCGACCGGCACCCCGGCGGCGGCAGTCACGATTGCCGCGGCCGTGCTGATGTTGAACGTGCCCAGCCGGTCGCCGCCCGTGCCGCAGGTGTCCAGCAGATTGCTCCGCGACGAGCGGATGGGCGTCATCCTCCGCCGCAAAGCCAGCGCCGCTCCGGCCACTTCGCCGACGCTCGGCCCTTTGCGGTTGATGGCCAGCAGCCAGCGGGCGATTGCCTCCTCGGCGCACCGCCCGGCGATAATCTCGTCCAGTACGGCGAGGACCTCGTCTGGCGAGGAATCCTGCCCAGCTTCGGTGCGTCGGATTGCGGAGTCAAGCATTTTAGAAGTTGGGGCTTTTCGGCCCAAGTCGCGTTGTTCGGTATTCTACGAGGATCGCATGTTCCCCCCGTTTGGACAAGACCCGGATTGACAAGTCGGAGCCTGCTTGCAACAATTCCGTAGGAAGGTGACGACAGGCCGAGCAGGCGCACCCACCTGCTTCACCCGGCTGCTAGGCGCCGACGGCACGCGAAGGGAAGACCCATGAATGAATCTCAAGCCGACCATGCAGGCGTGGTGCCCGGCACGGCCACCCAAGCGTCGGCCTTGGGTGAAGTGCTGCCCGTCGAGCTGGTTATTCTCGATCATTACGGGCACCAGACGCGGCGCGTGTTGCGAAGTCTGCCCGTTGTGATCGGACGCAACGACCGGTCGGAAGTAATCCTTACGGACCCGTGGGTGAGTCACGAGCACTGCAAGCTCGTGCAGCAGGAGGGCCTGCTGGTGGTCTGCGACCTGGGGTCGAAAAACGGCGTCTTTGTTCGCGGCTTGCGAGTGCTTGAGTCGGGGGTGCATTCGGGCGATTGCCTTACGCTTGGACGCACCGAGATCACGGTGCGGTTCCGGGAGCCGATCGAAGCCAACGGCAGCACCACCTCGGAAGAGTCGACGGCGAACGAGCCTTCGCGTCCGCCCCGGCCGCCCAGCCCGCATACGGAAGAGCTGCTCTATTGATATTGGATGCCTTCTGCTGTTGACGATCTGTTGAATCTTCCGCCCTACGGCTTGCCGGCCGAGGCCAAAGCGGCGGCGCTTTTGGCGGCCGCGAGAGAGTCGCTTGCCTGTCACATGGCGAACTGCCCGCCCTACGCGCGCTGGCGCCAACGGCAAGGATTCGATCCGGAAGCCCTGCTAGAGAAAGTGACTGACGTTCCGTTCCTGCCCGTTGGCATCTTCAAACGGATGTTTCTAGCCTCCGTCCCGGAGAAGCAGATCGTTCGCGTGCTGGCTTCCAGCGGCACATCCGGCCAATCGCCCAGCCGCATCCCGCTGGACCAGGTCACGCGGAACCGGCAGATGAAGGCGCTCACGGCGATCCTCTCGCACCGCTTGGGCGCCCAGCGGCGGCCGTTCCTTGTCCTCGACGCGCCGTCGGACCGGTCCGCGGGTGACGACCGCGAGCTGTCCGCTCGTGTCGCGGGAATGCGCGGCTACTTGATGGCCGCCACCGAGCAGGAGTACGCCTTGACGCGCGATGGCGGCAGACTTGTTCTCGACCGCGATCGGGTGCGCGGGGTGATCGCGCACTGGACCTCGTCGGGCAAGCCGTTTTGCCTGCTTGGCTACACGCATCTGCTTTACGAAAGTGTCGTTCGCCCGCTGTTCGACGAGCGCCGGCGGATCGAATTGCCGCCATCTGCTTTTGTGGTCCATTTTGGCGGCTGGAAGAAGCTTGCGCAAAGAACGGTAACGAAGGCCGTGCTCAACGAGCGGGCGAGCGCGGTCTTCGGCCTGCCGCCGTGTGCGATCGTCGATATCTACGGCTTCACCGAGCAGCTTGGCGTGATCTATCCCGACGATCCGCAGGGCGTGAAACGCGCTCCGACGTATTCGGAGGTATTGGTCCGCGACCCGCGCAGCCTGGCAGTCGTGCCGGATGGAGAAGTCGGCCTGTTGGAGTTCGTCTGCCCGCTGCCGCACAGCTATCCGGGCGTGGCCGTGCTGCTGGATGACATGGGGCGGATTGTTTCCCGCGAAGGAGGAGATACAGCATTCGAAATCGTGGGCCGGGCAGAGAAGGCAGAAGCAAGGGGATGCGGAGATACGCTGCCAGGATAAGAATAGATGAACTTTCATATTTTGTTCGATTCTGACGGCCCAAGGATTGACCCGAGCAATGGGTTGGAGGCAGCGCCGTGCCTAGATTCCATCGACCCGTTGGCAGCACGTTTGCGCGAGGCGCAGTCGCGGCTTCGGGCGGTGGCCGTGGACGAGCTCATTTGCCTGTGCGATGCCGCCGCGCGAAACTGGTCCCGGCCCGATCACCCGATGGCCGACTTTCTCCGTGCCGGGCGGCTTGGTTTCCTGCCCCTTTGGCTGCGGCGGACTAACCTGGAGACGCTCCTGCGTCGTTCGCTCCACGGGCGGCCCGATGCGCTGGACCGCTTCGTCCGCCTGGACGAAAAGGACTCGCTTGCCGTTCGCGCCCAGCCGCGGGGCCTAGCCGTGCATTGGGTTGCGGGCAACGTGCCCGTCCTGGGCATGATTTCCGTCGTACAGGCGATGCTCACCAAGAACGCCAACCTGGTGAAGGTCTCGCGGCGCTCGCCGGGTGTTCTGCCGCACCTGTTGGCAAGCCTTGCCGAGGCCGAATTTACGAATGCAGCCGGCCAGACATTCTCTGGCCGGCTCCTGACCGACGCGGTGGCGGTCGTCTATTGCGACCGGGAAGACAAAGCGGCGGCGCGAGAACTTTCGCAGGCCGCCGACATCCGCATCGCCTGGGGCGGTCGCGAGGCGGTGGAGGCGATTGTCAACTTGCCGCGGCGCTACGGCACGGAGGACATTGTCTTCGGGCCGAAGCTATCGTGCGCGATCGTCGGCGCGGAGCGATTGGCCGATGAAGCGACCGCCCGGCGGACGGCCGCGGCCATCGCCGCCGACGCCTCGGCGTTCGACCAACAAGGCTGCAACTCTCCGCATACGGTCTTTGTGGAGCGCGGCGGGGAGGTCGCGCCGGCGGAGGTTGCCCGGCTGCTGGGCGAGGCGATGGAGACCGAGTCCCGCCGTGCGCCGCTGGCGGAGGTCGATCCGGCCGCGGCAATGAACGTGCTCGCCGTCCGCACCGAATACGCCATGCGCGGCGACGCCCATCACAGCCGCGACATCCAATGGGCGGTCGTCTTCACCGAGGACGACACGGGGCTTGCCGAGCCGTGTTACCTGCGGACCGTTTTTGTGCGGGCAGTCGATGACGTTTTCGACGTGGTGGGCCATTGCACGCCGCAAATACAGACGGTCGGCTTGGCCGTGGACGGCCGCGCTGAATCGCTGGCTGATGCCCTGACCGGGCGTGGCGTCGAGCGCTGCCCCGCCGTCGGCGCGATGCGGCTATACGACGCGCCCTGGGACGGGCTGTTTGCGATGGATCGTATGGTAAGGTGGGTGAGCAGATAGGGCATCGCACCTATATCCCAAGCGTACGCCGCAAGGCCGCATCGACATGCGACATATCCGAACACCGTCCGATGACGCGATCGATTTCGGACTCCCGGACGGTTGCCAAATTGTCGGTCATGACAATCGAGTCCGTTCGCAAACCCATTTCACGTCCTTCGCGCGACGATTTTGCCACGGACCAGCGACTTCGATGCCCAGCACGGGCGGGGTTGCTTGTAATCATCGCAGCAACCGTTTGTGGCAGGCCAGTGGCGAGTCCGTCGGCTTGCACGACGAGCGCGGGACGCCGCTTGGCGGTTGTGAGGTTCGAATCGGGGAAAAGTGCCAAGATCACATCGCCGCGGCTAATCGACATCGTAGACATCCATCTCCGGTCGCTGCCAATCCTCGGCGATTGCGCGAAGGCGCGCGCGGAGGTCCGCCGCTTGTTCCTCGTCGATGCCCCGTTCTCGCAGGTCGATTGACCGGGGGTCCGGCAGGAATGTTACGATGACTCGGCCGGAGACGCCCTCCGGAGCCGGTTCCGTCAATTCAATCTTACCGTCTTGAAAGACGCCTTCTACGGTTGTCAGCATGGAGACTCACCTATCCGGCCACGCAAATTGATCGAGGCACGATGTTATCATTAACTGTATTCTACCTCGTGCCCGTAGGCAATGCCAAAGGGCCAATGCAAAGGCACCTAACGAGCTGCGCCAGGAATACTCGGTTATCGCAGCGGATGTAGTCCAGCGTGCCGCCCATGCGGTAGAAAGTTTTGCAGAAACGAAGGTAGTAGGCCGGGTTCGTTTTGGGCGGCTCGCCACGGGTCCAGTCCCAGCCGCCGCCATCCTGTAGATCGACGATTGCAAGGTAATGGTTCGCCAGCGGCGGCCGACCCTCGGAATTGCGGACGTTGTTCGCCGCGCTGAACGCCTTCTCGAAGACTTGCGGGGCCATGATCGCCGAACCTATCGCGACGTGTACGCCGCCGTCCAACCGATCGACCGATGCCGCAAAGATGCGGGCGTCGGTCCCGGCCGCCCGGCCGATCGCGCCGCCGTGAAACAGCGGATGATTCACGATGATGTCGTAGCCGATGCCCGGATGGACCGTGAATGCCGCGCGGCGACGATAGGCGGCAGCGGGCACGGAGAACTGCTTGAACGGATGCTCGACGCGGACGACACCGGTCGGCAGGCGGTGCAGGCGGATCGCCGCGAGCAGATCGGCCTTGGCGGCGGCCAGCGGATGGGCCGGATCGGTGGCGATCTCGCCGCATAGTTGCTCGGCCGGAGGAATAACGAGCTGGTCTTCCGCAATCATGCGGCCGACGGCCTCGCCCCAGCCCAGTCCTTCGGCCTGCGCGAACCAAGGCCGCGAGGTTCAACCACCTGCCAGTCTCATCCCAACTGCCGAAGGTGCCGGCGGCGGCGTTCTCGCGGACCGATTCGCTCGATTGGCCCTGGAAGGCGAATTCCCAATCGTGGATGATTCCCGCGCCTTGCGTGGCGAGATGCGTGACCAGCCCGGCGTCGATCAGGGCGTTCAGCAGCGGCCCGGCGCCGTTCTTCACGAGGTGGGCGCCGTACGTAAAGATGATCGCCGCGCCGCCTTTGCGGGCGGCCCGCATACGTTCCGCTAGGCGCTCGATCTCGCCGCCACGGCCGGATCGTCGGGCGGCGGAGCCGTCGCCGCTTGTGCCACCTCTTCCGCGAGTTCCGAAAGGTTCTTCCGCCGGGCCAGCGGAAAGACGCGGAGCCGCGAAGGGTCAAGGGCGGGATAGGGCATGGGCCTTGCTTTCACTTTCCGAGGACGTTCGCCAGCAGGCCGGCCGCCTTGCGCAGACGCCGGTTTTGGGGACTGAGCTTCAGAAGACCATGGACGATCCAATTGGTCAATGGATTGACTAGCGGCCGGACCAGCGGGTGGAAAACGAACGCGCGGTATACGGGGCGGGCTTCGAAGCCGACTTTCTTCTTGAAGTCATCGAGCGTTGACGTTCGCTCCGTTTCCTGGATCGAACTGAGACCGTAGATTACTTCCCGGCAACAGCTCTGGGTACGAAAGTAGTCCAAGGCGAAATTGACCAGGCCGTCGTTCGGACAGGAACGAAGATGCTCGTTGGAAGAATAGCTGCCGATGGCGGTCCAATCGTCGATCATCTGAATCCACATGTATGCCGCCAGTTGGCTGCCGGACCAAGCCCCGACGAATCGATAGCCCGGCAGGGAAGATTGGAACGCCGTGTAACCCTGAAAGGCCTCCGGACTCCCGTCGGACAGGCCGGCGCGGGCCCGGGTATCGCCGTAGGGCCGCGCGCCGTTTGCCAATAGCGCGGCCGGGTCGAGGAACTCGAAGCGGAACGCGCGCAGCGCCCGCCTCGCGTCGCGGCGGGCCCGCGGCGCAAGACGCTCAAGGTTGTAATCGCGGCTCGCGCAGACGTAAAGAAAAGCGTTCGCGGGATGGGCCTCGTCCGGCAGGCGCACGTAGCTTGCAACCACGCATCGGGACCGCCAGAGCAGCGAACGAGTTTCGCGCCCGCTGGGCACGTCGAAACAGTTCTCTGGACACCGCGCCAGCCCGACGCCTTCGCTTGCCACCCAGAAGGCGCGCCCCGTTCCAAGGTAAGCCTTCAATCCGTGCCTGTTCCAGGCTTCGACGTACTCTCGCGCGGTCGTCGACTCGTTCGCTCGTTCGCTGCTCATAAGTCGGTTCGGCAAGCCACCCACTGAATACACACCTTGGGATCGAGCCCATCGTACATCAGTCTTCAGGCCGCTGCAAGAAGACGACCGCAACAACGTTGGCCGGAACAACCGCAGCGCAGTTCCGGTAACGGCCAAATCTCAAACTGGGCTCCGCCGGAAGTGCGCTGTGCTTGTTCCGGTTTAAGCTTGCGCGA
Organism: uncultured Planctomycetia bacterium; assembly: GCA_963780045.1. Classification (GTDB taxonomy): domain Bacteria; phylum Planctomycetota; class Planctomycetia; order Pirellulales; family Thermoguttaceae; genus JANXQG01. The sequence goes on from CAVZZZ010000005.1 coordinate 323,272, forward strand.
AATGATATATGATATGGGCCCTCGCCCGAATGGCACTTGAACTTTCCTAACGTCTTGGCTCGTCTCGACTTGTGTAGAGTCGGCGATGTTTTTGCAGTCGCGGGTAGTGCTTGGGGCGACGTTTTATCCGACGCGGCTCGAAACGGTCCGGGCGGTCGGCAACGATATGTGTAGCAATCGACGTCAGCAACGCCTGGCACCATGCGTCGGCCGCAGCGTCGGCCAGCAGCAGCGGCAGAAACTGGCTGAGCGTTTGCAGCGTTCCCTTGAAGCTGATTTCCCAGGGAGACATGTCGAACTGCCGGGCCGCCGCCGCCATCACCCCGCGAATAAGATTGTAAGCCACCAGATGCATATAGAACTCGTTGCGAACGCGCTGTGGCGTCTTGCATCGCAGGTGGTCCATTTGCAAGACGATCTTGATGCTTCTGAGGTGCAACTCCGCCTGCCAGCGACGGCGGTGCAACGCGGCGATCTCGGCGGCCGGATACTGCTGCGTGTCCAAGAGGGTCGTCACCAACAGCAACGACTTGGTGCGCATAGGCGCCGGTCTCGGCCGAGCAAGGCTTCTGACCTCTTGCCACGCGCCAAGCAATCAACCGCGCCACCGCGTCGCGGCAGGAATGGTCGGGGCTGAGACACTGCGAGAGAAAGACCCAGACGGTCACGGCGGGCGTGTAAATCCAACCTTGCCAAAGCCATCTTGCCTTGCCGAAGGCTTTTTGGATACGATCTTGCGAGAGCAACGCGGCGAAGTACAAATCGCCGTGACGACGAGCGTCGGCCACCGCGGCGCGGAACGAGTGAACCATTCTTGGCCTCCTTGCCATTGGGGATTTGCTGTATCACAACCCCCTTATGACAAGCGAGGCCTTTTGCGTCCATATCACCTTGCCGCATAACGACATAACGAAAGTTCAAGTGCCATTCAGCTAAAGGCTTTACTGGCAAGCCTTTAGCTAAATATCCCCGACAGGATTTGAACCTGTAACCTTCGGCTCCGGAGGCCGACGCTCTATCCAGTTGAGCTACGGGGACGAGTTGCAAACGCCCGGCTTCCGAGATTATAAGCGGTAACCTCAGCGTCATCAATGGGACCACGCGAAACGCGAAAGACAACCAAGGCACGGACCATCGCCATGTACAGGACCGTAGCCAAGATCGGCCTCGCTCTGCTCATCGCGTTTTTCGCGAACCGGACGACTAGCGGCGATTCGTCTGCCGCTTCCGGCAAATGGGAAACCCGCGACGAGGGCATAATCCGCGGCCCGAAGGACCGGCGCGAGCTTGCCTTGGTGTTCACCGCGCACGACTTCTATGAAGGTGGAACGGCAATCCTCGATACGCTGGCAAGCCACAAGGCCAAGTCGTCGTTTTTCGTTACGGGCGATTTCCTCGCCAAACCCGAAGTGGCGCCGCTGGTCCGGCGGATAATCAAAGAAGGGCATTATCTCGGCCCGCATTCCGATCGGCACCTGCTTTACTGCGCGTGGGACCGAAGCCAACGAACTCTGGTCAGCCGCGAAGCGTTCCGCCAGGACCTCGAGGCCAATCTGCAAAAGATCGAGCGGTTCGGTGTTCCCCGTAAGGCGATACGTTATTTCGTGCCCCCATACGAGCATTACAATGCCCAGATCGTCCGCTGGGCCGCGAAAATGCAGTTGACGCTCGTGGACCCCACGCCCGGCCTGCTCGCTCCGGCCGACTACACCGCCGAAGGCGACACGAACTTCGTTTCTTCGCAACGAATCCTCGAGAGCATCGCCGCGAAAGATCGCAGCGATCCGCACGGCTTGAACGGCGACGTGCTGCTCATGCACCTCGGCGCGGGCCAAAGGCGCACGGACAAGCTCCACCTTCGCTTGGGCGAGTTGCTGGATGATTTGTCGAAGAAAGGGTATCGCTTTGTCCGCATTGACGAACTTCTTGGCCGTCCGGCCGACGGCAGCGAGGTCTTTCTCCGCGCCAGCCAGATCGGCTATCGTCCCGACGACGTGAAGAGTGCCGTGGTTCTCGCCGGCGGCGACTTCGACGGCACGGCCCGCGTGGTGGACGCTGAGTCCGGCCAGGAAGTATGGAGCGGTCCGGTGAATCTCTTGCAGGGCGCCGGTTGGGCGAAATTCACGCGGGCCGCCGAAATCGACTTTTCCGCGCTTCGCCGGCCCGGCCGGTTCCGTCTGGTCGTCGGGCAAAGCCGTTCCGACGCCTTTCGCATCGGCGACGATGTCTTCCGGCCGTTGCCCGACGTGCTGTTGGAATTCATGCGCCAGCAGCGCTGCGGTTACAATCCCTTTCTTGACGCCGAGTGTCATCAGCGCGACGGACGCACCGCCTACGGGCCCGAACCTGCCGGAACACAGATCGACGCTCGCGGAGGCTGGCACGACGCCGCCGACCAACTCAAGTACCTGCTCACTTCCAGCAACGCCACGGCGCAGATGCTGCTGGCGTGGCAGATCGGCAGGGAGCAAGGGGCGGGGAGCAGGGAGCAGGGACTAGAAGAGACAACAAGAAAGGGAGAAGGGGGGAAAGGGAGAAGGGCAGAGGAGCCAGAGGCAATCCAAGCGAGAAGTGAACTTCGTGTTTCCCCTTCTCCCCCTCTCCCCTTCTCCCCTGCTTCGGGCTCCAAGCTCCCAGCTCCCCGCTCCCAGCCGCTCTTCTCCGACCGCTTCGACGACCGAGGCAGGCCGGGGGCCAACGGTTCGCCCGACGTGTTGGACGAGGCCCAGTGGGGCATCCAATGGATGCTCAAGCTCCACCCGGCCCCGGAACAGCTTTATCACCAGGTGGCCGACGACCGCGACCACGCCGGCTGGCGGCTCCCCCAGAACGACGCGGTCGACTACGGCTGGGGCAAAGGCGGCCCGCGCGTCGTTTACTTTGCCGACGGAAAACCGCAGGGCCCTCGCTCATACCAAAGCCAATCGACGGGCGTTGCCAACCTTGCCGGCCGCTATGCCGCCGCCATGGCGCTGGCCTATCAGACGTGGAAGAGCGATGCCCAGCGCGGCCCGCTTGCTAAACGCTGCCTCCGCGCCGGCATTGAAGTCTATCGGCTTGGTCGGGGCAAGGAAGGGGTGCAACAAGGAAACTCCTTTAGCGCCCCTTATCGCTACGAGGAGACGACCTGGGCCGACGACATGGAATGGGGAGCGGCCGAATTGTTTCGCGCCACCGGCGATCGCGTGTATCTCGACGACGCCAAGCGATATGCCCGGCTTGCGGCCGACGAATCGTGGATGGGCCGGACGCAAACAAAGCACTATCAATACTATCCTTTCGTGAATCTCGGTCATTTCCGCCTCTATCCGCTCGTCGATTTGGCGACCAAGGCGGAATTGGCGTCGTACTATCGGCAAGGCATCGAGCGCTGCGTCCGCGCGGGCCAGGAGAATCCCTTCCGCATCGGCGTGCCGTTCATCTGGTGCTCGAACAATCTTGACGTCGCGCTGGTGACGCAATGCCTCTGTTACGAGCGCATGACGGGCGACCGGCAGTTTCGCGCCTTCGCGGCCAAGCAGCGCGACTGGCTGCTAGGGCGTAATCCCTGGGGATGCTCCATGATCTCGGGAGTCGGCGAGCGCTTTCCCCATGACATGCACCTCGCGACCACGCGGCTGACCAAGCGGCCCGTCCGCGGCGCGCTGGTGGACGGGCCGGTCTACGAGCGCACTTTTCTCGCCCTGCGCGGCGTCTCCATCCGGCAGCCCGACCCGCTCGCCGCCTTCCAGGACCCGCGCGGTCTATCACGACGATGCGGGCGATTACTCGACCAACGAACCGACGATGGACGGGACCGCCTCGGCCATCCTGATGTTTGTGATGTGCGAGTAAGGCACGGAGCGGAGAGCGGGGAGCAGGGAGCAGGGAGCGGGGGAGGGGTCGCTGGTGCGTATCCTCGCTTTTTGGCTCAGAACTTTTTCTTTGCGCTTCAAGCATCGCGAAACTCTCGTGTTTTTGGCGGTTCTTGCACTCACAATCAACTCAGAAAGTACTCAGGTTGCGCCAAGAAGCCTGGACAAGGAGGAGAATCGCATGACATGATTTGAAACCTTGTAATGGGACCTTGCGGGTAAAAGCCCGTCCAGGAGAGCCTGACCAGCACCTGGAAGCGAGTCTTGCGCGGTGAAGGGCAACTGACATCGCGAAGCGTAGACAGCGAGCCCGAAAGCCATGCTATTGAGCCTCGAAAGGGTTCTTCTCGCTGGCGCCTTCGTCGTCCTGAGAACGGGGGCCGTGCGAGCGTCTCGAAAGCGGTCTGGGACGTATCGGCCGGCCGGGGTCTGAGAACATGTGCGAACGGGAATTGGGGTTCCCCAGGAACTTGGGAGATCCTGTCGTCTCCACGGAAGATTCCCCGGACGGGGATACCGGGTGAACAACCCCAGGCCCGCTGCTGCGGCACGCAGCGGCGGCGGGAGCGAAATGTGCGTGATCCCGTGGTACCGCCAAGCGAAGGAAACGAAGTGCGGCGGGAGGGGCGGCAGGAAGTCGCAGTGCCTTGATAGTACCGAGGAAGCCGGGGAACTCGACCCGCGAGGACCCGGGGGATGGGAAGCGAGGCATCGAGTAACTCGCCCATCGGCAGGCAACACCCGGAGGACATTGAGCCTCCACGCGGTGTCACCGCAAGGCCGACGGATAGTGCAGTACGGGTTTGTCACGGCGGTAGCTATGTCGTGGCGAAGCGAAGGGGTTACTTGAGGAACCGGATGCTCTAATGCGGGCACGTCCGGATCTGTGGGAGCCCTGGGCGGGCAACCGCCCAGGGCGACCCGGCAAGCGGTCCTTTCGGGTGGTTTGTGCACCAGTCCGGGGAGGCTTGAGTCGCGCATGTTTGGCCGTTCCGAGTAATCCGCGGTTGCAGTCGCCGTGGAATCCAATCTCGCGCGTTCACCCCTCGCGCGGCTATTCGAATGCAACCGATTGCAACACTTTGCAACATCTTTTCATTCTTGGCATCTCATTGGCTTGCATTTTACTCTCGAAACATCGTGGTCTGTGATCTGGTCACTCCCGCATTCCTCCGCTCGCCCTTCGGAAGAGGGCGGGGCACGGGGCACCCGCGAAGTGGGTCGGCAGCGGGTCGGGGTGAGGGAGTGTTGGATCCCCTTACCTATGATCTCTCATCGTTCATCCTTCATCGTTCATCTTCCCACTTGCCACTCATCACTAATCCCTTTATCTTCACAGTTCTTATCATCTATTAACAACTGCCCCTATATATACTACGACGCTCGCGCTATGCGAAAAGACGAGAATTCTTGGCGGCGGCGACAATCGTGCGTAAGTCCTTATGCAGTAAGGGCTACAAAGTATTTTTGATCGCCGTTTTCGCGCGCTCGACTTACCCATGTTTTTAATAGTGGGCTCCGGGCACGGGGGGTGTGCAATTCCATCGCCCTGGCACGCGCTGGAGTACCAGCTTTAGCCGGCCTTCCTCATCTTTCATCCCTCGTCCTTCCCCACTCTCCGCTTCCCACTTGCCACTTCCCGCCCTGATTGACACACCCCTCCCGCTTGCAATAGGGTTATGAAAACCCGTCCGATACATGGAACTGTGCCGTGACCCCGCAGCAATTCATCGCCAAGTGGCAGCGCGTGACGCTCAGCGAGCGCGCCGCCTGCCAGCAGCATTTTCTCGATCTCTGCGAGCTGCTGGGCCAGCCCAAGCCGGCCGAGGCCGATCCCGACGGCTCTTGGTACACCTTCGAAAAAGGCGTCGCCACCACCGAGGACAAACGCGGCTGGGCCGACGTCTGGATGCGCAACCATTTCGGCAGGGAATACACGGGCTGGCACAAGGACCTCAAGGCGGCCTACCGGCGATTTGCGGGAGGACATAGGAACCGATTGAGTCGCGCGTCATGGCCTGCTAGAATCTACTTTCCGTTCTTGGAGGTGAAAACAATTCCCTTGCCGATACTGCTGTCAATCAATGGATGCGCTGACGCACTTCGCTGAACCAACGGTTGCGGACCTTTTTTGCGGAGCCGGAGGCCTGTCGCTTGGCCTGAAATGGGCGGGGTTCAGACCGGCATGTGCGGTGGACCATCTTCCCGCCGCCGTTCGCACATACCGCGACAATGTAGGATGTCACGTACGGATCGAGGAGATTTCTCAGGCCACACAGTTCGCTAAGACCGACGTAGTCGCCGGCGGGCCTCCGTGCCAAGGTTTTTCGTCGGCGGGCCTGCGCCGTTCCCAAGACGCGCGGAACTCGCTGGTCCGAGTTTTCTCGACGCTCGTGGCGAGAGAAAAACCAACAGCTTTCGTTTTTGAGAACGTCGAAGGGTTCCTCACGACGGACGAGGGAGACCGCGTTCTCGATCTGCTCGATCCGTTGATCACCGCCGGGTATAGAGTCCACCTTCGCAAAATCAACGCCGCCAACTACGGCGTTCCGCAGCACCGAAAGCGAGTTGTCGCCCTGGGAGGTCTCGGATGGAATCCGCCGTTTCCCTCGCCGACCCACGTCGCCTTCGGCGCGCCTGGCGCGAAACTCGGCGGGGGGCGTGATTTGCCTTTAGCGCCCAGTTTAATGGACGCCATAGGCGACTTGCCGCTGGCATCGCGCGACGGAGACGTTCCAAACCTTGAAGACCACATTTTTAAGCCGTTGTCAGATGAGTTGGGAAAACGCGCCGAGTTGTTGAAGCAGGGAGAAAGCATGCGCGATCTACCCGAAAAGTACCTGGCACAAGAGCTATAGTCGCCGCGCGTATCGCAGGGTTATGGACGGCACCCCAACTGAGCGTCGCGGCGGCGGCACCTGCAGGGGTTCGCCGCCTGCGCGGCGACCAACCTAGCAAGGCGATTACCGGCGGCGCCCGATCGGAGTTCCTGCATCCCACGCAGCATCGCAACCTTACGCTCAGAGAGTGCGCGCGAATTCAGACGTTTCCCGACAGTTTTCGTTTTATCGGTTTAGCGTCCGAACGAGCACTTCTCATCGGCAACGCCGTGCCACCTCGCCTGGCGGAGACGCTGGGAGCGTGTCTTGCGGAGGCCTTCCGTCAGGGCGCGGCCGTGCGTCAATACGACGACGGCGCCCTGTTGAGCTTCGTTCCGACGTTATCTGAGGGAGCAAGTCCGGCGCTCGAAGAAGACGATCGACAAGGTATCGCGAGCGTTTTCGATGGCCGTCGAAGCGAAGCAACTAGCGCTATGGGGTTGAGCCAACTTCAGAAATCGCTGATTGAAAAGACCCGATCCGTCGGTGCGGCGAGGGAAGCGCAAAGTCTGTCGGACGGGGATTGTACTTTTCTTGTCGCAACAATTGCACGCGATCTCGACTTGCTCGCCAGTTTCCCGGAGTTTCCTCGCGATTTTTCCGACTTCTTCCAAGTCGGCATTACGGAACGTCCACGGCTCGGAGATCTGCCGTTTCTCGAACTGTTTGAGCGACTGATTGCGCTCAACGGTGACGCCGACAGTTACTTCGCCTGTCTCGGGACACTTTACAAGGCGCGCCTCAAGTACGCGAATATTCTGCGGTTGCAGCCGCTTCCCACAATGGACCAAGTTGGCCCGCGCAGCCTCCTTCAATATGGATCGTTTAGCACAAGAGCGCTTACCGTCTTCCTGTTATGGCGGAAATGGATCTTCGACATTGATAACAGGGCAGGCCAGGAGACGGGGTACTTGTTCGAGCCAATAGTCGCCGCGGCAATCGGCGGTACGCCGGTCAGTTCCGCCAAGAGTCCGGTGAGGCGCGCCGCAAATGACAAGAAAGGACGCCAAGTCGACTGCTTAAAGGGCAAGTTCGCTTATGAAATGAAGGTCCGCGTAACAATTGCCGCGTCCGGGCAGGGGCGCTGGGCCGAAGAACTTGACTTCCCCGTGGATTGCAAAAACAGCGGCTATCTCCCGGTGCTCGTTGTTCTCGACCCGACGCCAAACCCGAAACTCGACGAACTTCGGCGGGCGTTCGAGCGGAGCGGCGGACTCGTATTCATTGGTGACGGAGCATGGCGGCACCTGGACGACGAGGCCGGCCCTACGATGGCGCGGTTCCTAGAAACTTACGTTCGGCGGCCGATCAACGACTTGCTGCGGGCCGTGCCTGACGAACTTCCCGACATTACGTTGGGAATGAGCGGGCGCCGCTTTACGGTGAGTATCGGGGGCGAGATGTTCGCCATTGAGCGAACGCCGGAAGCTCCCGGCGACGAAGAAGCCGAAATTCCCGACGACGTTGAGGAACGAATGCCGGGCGTATGAGGTCGGTCAAAAATGGACGGCAATCGAAAACCTTTGGGAATCAACCGCAAGAAACGCAGGCCGAGGCAAGTTTTTTGCGTACGCGCTGGCTGAATCCGCCGGAGTGGACTACGACGGAGGTTTTGGAGTTTGCTGGCGGACTGGATTGGCGATTCGGTCGCGCTTGCAATTACCGAGGAGTGTTTTAACGAGATCGACCGGAGCGTTGATTCTCAGCTTCGGCGAAAACGCAGGTCGGAACTCGCAATGTTCCCGCAGTTGCGATGCACACACGAGCAATATAAAAACGCGACGAACGTTCTCTCTCCATTTTCTCCGCCGCTACCTACCGAGCAGAACTGGTCGGATTTCCGGCAGTTAGTCCGGTCGCTTGCTTCCGGCGCCGACGCTTTCATAACCCGGGACGAAGCGCTCTTATCCCGTTCGGACGAGGTTTACCGTGCGTGCGGACTTTCAGTGCTTCGACCGTCCGAGTTGATCGGTCGACTCGATGAGTTGCTTCGCGAGCACGAGTACCAGCATGGAAGCGTTTCAGGAACCAAGCAACTGATCCAAAGGCGGGTAAGTTCGGCCGACGCAGATCTGATCGATGCAATACATCACGCGAATGAGCCGACGCGTCCGCTACGTGCGGCCGTAAACCGGATGCTGGCGGATCCGAATCGATTCAGATGCGTGGCAATACGCGACCTCTCGGGTGAACTTCTTGCGTTTTGCGCGACTGAGTCTCGCGAAGCGCGCTATCGAATTGTCCTACTTCGCGTTACCTCCGGGCGGCTTGCAGGAACTCTCGCTCGCTCAATTCTAACCGAATTGATCCGGGCTACAGTCAACAGCGGTCGCACGGGACTATTTATTGATGACCATCTCGCTAGCCAAGACGATAACTTAGCTGCGCCACGGCGGCTGGTAAGGCACGCAATTAGCGCGTCGCGAGCGAACGCGGCGAATTCGACGATTGGGGAAAGACGCATGATCCTCGCCTACCATTCCATCTTCAGCATGTATGGCTTCTGGCTTCCGAACGATCCCGCGGGTCGGGATCGGACTATGAGGCAAGCATCGAAAACAATCCGCTCAAGGAAGGAAAGCGGCGGCAGAATTGGCGGTTTGTCGCGCCGTTCTTGCCGGAAGAGGCAGTCCGTATTACTATCGCCGCAGTCGCCGCACGCGCCGCCAGACCGCCGCGGCGCATCGGCGGCGCCGCGCTGAAAAGCCAACAGGAAGCGCGGCGCAAGCGACGCGGCGAAAGCTGAATCAGACAACGTTCGCTCGCGACGCGCTTTGCCTAATAAAGCGCCGCGCTCTTGCTTCGTCGTCTTCGCTAACTAAACTCTCTCACCAGCCGGCAAGCCGGCTGGGATCGCGGCGGCAGAGAACCGGGTTCCGCGAGCCTCTGCGACCCATGCTCAAGCATGGGCCTAAGACCGCCTGCGGCGGAAAGCGGCCCTGAATGGCGGTCCAAATACGCATACGGCAAGGACTGCGCCGCCGGCCATTGCTTCCGCGTCGCCTCATCCAATCCAGTATCGTATCATATGTGATATACTTCATTGACGCTTTCGATCCGGTCTTCGCCAATTGAATCGTCAGGAACCACCCAATGGACCTATTTCACGAACTCGAAACCCGTCGCCGCGAACTGGGCATGAGCCTGGCCATGCTCGCCCGGCGGAGCCGCGTTTCGCTTCCCACGGTGAACCGTATCATGTGCGGGGATCATCCGCGGCCGACGTTCGCGCACGTCGCCGCCATTGCCGAAGCGCTGGGCGTCGAACTGACCGGCGTGCCGCGCGAGCCAAGCGAGGAGCGGAGGAAAAAGCAGGCCCGTGCCAAGGCGAAACGCCTTGTCGGACTGGTGCAGGGAACGTCCGCTCTGGAAGGCCAGGCCGTCGATCGGCGACACGTCGAGTCGATGATTGAGCAGACCACGGCGAAACTCTTGCGGTCCAAACGAAAACTGTGGGCCGAGTGATGGCGAAGTGGCAAACCTTGCCGGGCGAAACGCCGATCGACGACATTTCGGGACTGAAGCTGAAGGGCGTGCGGACGCGAAAGCAACTTGCCGCTGTCGAGGCGGAGAATGTGCTCAAGGCCACCGTGAAATACCTCGCGGCAAGGCCTAGCCGCCGCCTGGCGCCGTTCGATTTGAACTGGATGTTCAAGCTTCACTCCGAGATGTTCGGCGACGTTTGGGATTGGGCGGGAAAGCCGCGGCAAGTCGATCTCAACATTGGCGTGGTGTGGTACCAGGTAGAGGCGGAGCTTCAGAACCTGATCAACGACTTGGAGTACTGGGAGAAGAACTGGCCGGATCTCGTTGAGCAGGCGGCACATCTGCACCATCGCGCGGTCCATATCCATCCCTTCGCGAATGGAAACGGCCGGTGGGCGCGAATGTTGGCGAATATTTGGCTTCGCGTGCATGACCGTGACGTCACGACCTGGCCGGAGGAGACAATCGGCGCGGTAAGTCCGATACGCGACGAGTACTCTGAGAGCGATTTCAAGGCACGCAGTTCACGATCGGCGGCGGCTGGGTCGAAGGCTATCCCACTTTCACCAACGACGGCTTGAACAATCAGCTCGATCCGGGCACGCTCAAGGCCGCAGATCGGGGAGATATGAGGCTTCTGATTGATCTCCATCGCCGGTACGCTGGCTGAATCCACCGCCCGCCGTCTTCTCGCTAACAAAACTCTCTCACCGGCCGGCAAGCCGGCTGGGGTGGCGGCAGTAGAGAGTCGGATGTCGCAGGCCTATACGACCCATGCCCAGGCACCGGCCTAGGACCGCCTACGGCGGAAAACGGCCATGAATGGCCCTCGGCATCGCCCTCCTACGGCGGCGACGTGCGTCTCCCCCAATTGAAGCCCCAGTCCGCAAAGGCTACGCTTTAAAGCATAGGAAAGGTCCGGACCCATGCTTGAATCGCTCACCCTGCGCAATTTCACCGCGTTCGCGGACGCGGAATTCAACTTCGCCGACGGCCTGAACGTCATTGTCGGCGAGAACGGGACGGGCAAGACGCACGTCCTCAAGGCGGCCTATTCACTCGTCTATGTGAGTGCCCGCGGCGCTAAGGTGGGCGGTACGCCGGGGCCGACGGAATCCTATTTCCAGACGGCAATCGCCGACAAGCTTATGGGCGTTTTCAAGCCGGACAACCTCGGCGGGTTGGTGCGCCATGGAAAGAAATCGTTCGATCTGGGGGCGACGTTTCGGCCGGCGGCGGAAAACGCACTGGAATTCAGCTACACGACAACAGACGGCAAGGACGCGGCGACACGCGGCGACGGTAATCACTACGGCCTAGGATCGTCGTCCAGCGGAATAACGGCAATCGAGTCGATGCCGAGCGAATGGCTGAAAGACCTGCCGGTGTACCTGCCGACCCGCGAACTGCTCTCGATCTATCCGGGCTTCGTCTCGGTGTATGAAACGACTTACCTATCTTTCGAGGAGACTTGGCGCGACACGTGCGTGCTTCTAGGCGCACCGCTCGCGCGTGGATCACGGGAGGGGGCCATTAAGGAGCTATTGGCGCCCCTTGAGAAGGCAATGGGTGGGCGCGTGGAGTTGGACAGTTCCGGCCGGTTCTATCTGCAAACCAACCGCGCGAAAACAGAGATGCACCTCGTTGCGGAAGGATTTCGGAAGCTGGCCATGATAGCGCAACTGATCGCCGCGGGATTGCTCGTCGACAAAGGCTACTTGTTTTGGGACGGGCCGGAAGCGAACTTGAACCCGAAGACCGTCAAGCTCGTCGCGCAGACGATCTTGCACCTTTGCCGGGCCGGAATCCAGGTGTTTATCGCCAGCCATAGCTTGTTCCTGTTACGAGAGCTGGATATTCTCCGACATCAATCTCCTTTCGACGAGGTAAAAGCGAGGCTCTTCGGCCTCCACCCTAGCGCCAGCGGCGTCAAAGTGCGGCAAGGCGACGGCATTGAAGATATCGGCGACATCGACGCCTTGCAGGAGGAGCTGAGCCAGTCCGACCGCTACCTGGAAGCCGAGGCCAAGTGATGCCGACCGTTACGGAAGGGCAGTTGACTTTTACGTTTCCCGATCATTGGCAGGCCTCGAAACTCGACGGCTCGAGCTTCTACCGCCATCAATTCCAGCAGATTTGCACCGGAACGAAGGCCGTCGATATCGTGGCCGTCGATCCGCAGGTTTGCTGTTGGACAATGGAAGCCAAGGACTATCGACGCCACCAACGAACCAGGGCGATCAGCCTGGCAGAAGAAGTTTCGGCGAAGGTCCGCGACAGCTTGGCCGCACTTGCGGCGGCACAGGTGAATGCCAACGACGCAACCGAGAAAGCTCTCGCCGGAGAGGCCTTGCGTTGTCCGCGCCTGCGGGTCGTGTTACATCTCGAACAACCAACCAAGCCGTCGAGATTGTTTCCCAGGGCGATCGATCCTGCCAACGTGCAATTGCGTCTGAGACAACTCGTCAAGGCAGTCGATCCGCATCCGTTGGTATTGGAAACGGCCGCCATGCACGGCGTCGCGTGGACCGTACAGTGAGCGGCGGACAACGTTCGATCAAGAAAGAGTAAACGCCCCTTGCGGCGTCGGCCCAAGGATGCTATCCTTTGGGGTGGCTGGATTCATTATACCCTGCACACCAGCCGCGCCAAGATCGGCGCGAGCCAGCGTCCCGACGCGGTACCAAAGCCGGACGGATTTGCGCTGTGCAGGCCGCCGACGTGGACGTAGCCGTGGACGACTGAGGTTTCGAGCGTTTCGGCATGAAGCGATGGCGGCTACTCCAGCGATTTGCTCCGCGCCCCCACGCGGGTTAGCATTCCCGCCAAGGGCCGTTTTATGACGTAGGCTTTCAATGTACCGCGCAAACTTGCCGCGCGAAAAAAGGAAAGCTTCGTCATGCAAATATCGCTTATTGCTTGCCCCTTCCAGACGTCTTACGGCGCCGCTACCGAATCGCTCAAAAAGGCCCTGGAGCGAAAGACCGGCGGCAAGGTCCAGTGGGTGGCGTCCAACTGCGGATGCGGCGACGACGTGGAAATCGCCCGGCAGTTCCAAATGCCGGGCTTTTGCCTTGACAGCGCATCGACGTGCGGGTCGCCGACGTTAAAATACTTCGACGCGATCACGATCACCGACCATCCCTCGCGCAACCCCGCCAAGATGTGGCTCAAGCTCAAGGCGCGAAAGTTCTTCTATTATTTCCGCGCGCGGAAATACGAGCGGCTCTCGGCGGGGGCGGAAGTCGTAAACTTCCAGCAAACTCTAAATGCCTACGGTTCGACGGTGCTGTTTCATTGGCTCCAGCAGCCCTCGCGGGCGGCGAAGGTCGTCACCATTCACGAGTTGGACCGCCATCAGTTGGAACGCCCGGAAAGCAATAAGGCGTACAACAAGGCCGATGCGATCATCGTGGAGCAGGAGGCGATGAAGGAGCAGCTTGTCGGGCTGGGCGTTGAGGAAGATCGGATCGAGATCGTGCTCCACGGCACCGATTTGCCGGCAGCGAATGGGAACGAACACCGCGAGGGCGTCGTCTTCTATGCCGGCCACCATCCGTGGAGAGGCAAGGGGACGCACTCGGTCTTTAAGGCGATGGCCCTGTTGAAGACGCGGCTTGGCGGCAGCGCCGGGCCTGAAGGTACACGGCTATTTCAGCAGCGAGGACGTGGCGGCGCTGAAGGAACTGGCGGCCAAATCGGGACGGGGCGACGAGGTCACGTGGCTGAACCAGATTCCGATGCCGGAAGTCTTCCGCCAGTACCAATCTTCGCAGTTATGCGTGCTGCCATTCAGCGGAAGTTTCGCCGGGCTTGCCGCTGCCACCGCCGCTGCCGTGGGAACGCCGGTTGTCGGCACGAAACACGCCGGCATCCCCGAACACATCGGCGAGGAAGGCGTCTGGCTGGAAAACGACAGTGCGGAGGAAATCGCTGCGAAGATTGAGCGCGTGCTCTCGTCGGAGAAGCTCCGCCGCGACCTCGCCCAGCGACTCCGCCAGCGGGCAGAAGAGTGTCTAAGCTGGGACGTCGTTGCCGACAGCACGCTCGCCGTATTCGGGCGGGCTTTGCGGCGCAAGGGGGGGCTAGGGATCGACGAAGCGGCTTGCCAGGAGCTTTGCGAGGCGTGCTGCTAAGCTTATCATTTAGCGGTGAGGAAACGCCGCTATGAACTCCCTTTGGCTGGTAATCACCGCCCTCGCCGCCTTTGCCGTTGCTTACCGGCTTTACGGGGCTTTTCTGGCGGCACGGGTGGCAGTGCTCAACGACCGCGCGGTCACGCCCGCGCACCGGCTCCGCGACGACGTCGATTACCAGCCGACGCGGCGGCTGGTGCTCTTCGGCGTCCACTTTGCCGCTATCGCCGGGCCGGGACCGCTGGTGGGGCCGGTGTTGGCGGCCCAATGGGGCTTCCTGCCGGGCTTTTCCTGGATCGTCATCGGCGCGTGCCTGGCGGGCGGCGTACATGACTTCGTGATCTTGCTCGCCTCGGTCCGCGGCGACGGACTTTCCTTGCCCAAGATCGCCCGGCGGCTGCTGGGGCCGGTCTCCGGTGCCGTGACCACGGTCGCCACGCTGTTCATCGTGATTGTGACACTCGCCGGCGTGGCCAAGATCGTGGTGATCGCCTTGAGCGAAAGCTCCTGGGGCATGTTCACGATCGTCGTCACCATCCCCGCGGCCCTTATCACCGGATTATGGATGAACAAGATTCGGCCTGGCCGCGTGGCTGAGGCCTCGATGATCGGCGTGAGCCTTGTGCTGCTGGGCGTGTTCTTGGGCAAGCCGTTCGACGAATCGGCCGCCCGCACGTGGCTTGTCTTCTCGCAGCCGCAACTGGCCGTCATCCTGCCGGTCTACGCGGCGATTGCTTCGATTCTGCCCGTGTGGGTGCTGCTTTGCCCGCGGGACTATCTCAGCTCGTACATGAAGATCGGCGTGATCGGGCTGCTGGCGGTGGGGATTCTGGTCGCGCATCCGTTGCTGAAGATGCCCGCGACGACGCCTTTCATTCACGGCGGCGGGCCGGTGGTGCCCGGCGCCGTCTGGCCGTTCGTCTGCATCGTGATCATGTGCGGCGCGCTTTCCGGATTCCATGCCTTGATCAGCTCCGGCACGACACCCAAAATGATCGCCAAGGAAAGCGACATCCTGCCAGTGGCGTACGGAGCAATGCTGCTGGAGGGGTTCGTTTCCGTCACCGCCCTGGTTGCCGCCTGCGCGTTGGAGCCGGGCGATTACTTCAAGATCAACATCGCGCAGGACAAATATGCCGCCGTCGTCGCCGAAGTCGAGGGCGCCTCCGGCTTGGACCTGCGGACCAAGGAATTCAACGCGCTGCAGGAGAGCACCGGCGAGCACAACCTCGCGGGCAAGACGGGCGGGGCGGTGACGTTGGCCGTCGGCATGGCCAAGGTCTTCTCGGCGTTGCCCGGCATGGGAAGGCTGATGGGCTACTGGTACCACTTCGTCATCATGTTCGAGGCGCTGTTCATCCTCACGCTGCTGGAGACGGGCACCCGCGTAGCGAGGTTCATTTTCCAGGAAACGGTCCAGCCGCTTTTGCCCGACCGGCTCGCCCGCGGCCGCGGCACGGGCCTGGCGCTGAAATATCGTGTTGAGCGCGGCCGTCTGCGGCTTGTGGGGTTATCTGCTCTATTCGGGCAGCATCGCCACGCTGTGGCGGATAACGGGAATCGCCAATCAACTGTTGGCGACAATCGCTTTGGCCGTAGGCACGACGTATCTTTTGCAACACGCTCCGCGGCGACGCTACGCCTTGTGTACGGCCATTCCGCTGGCATTTGCCGTGGCCACGGTTTTCACCGCCGGGATACAGAGCATTCAAAGCTGGCTCCGCGAGCTTGCCGGGCTGCCGGCCGATTCGGCGGAAGCCGTTTACCTGCGGCTCGTTTCGATCCTAGCGGGCATCATGCTGGCGTTGTCGGCCCTCGTGGTTCTCGATTCGGCACGGCGCTGGTATCTGCTGTTGAGTTCGCCGGCAGTTGCCCGCGCGAAGGAATACGAAGTGACGGAGGCAGCCGATTTACGGGCGACTGCGCCATGAGCGAGGCTGGTAAAACATGCCGGCTGGCTGCACGGATCACTCTGGCTGGCATCGTGGTCTCCAGAACTGCGTGAGTCTGCGCCACGGCATCATTTCGCTTTGCAAAGCAACTCTGCATTGTCGACCCACATCACGAGCATCGGTTGTTCGGAACTTCGCTTCTTGACGAGGATCAGGAATGGATGGTCGAACAGACAGTCCCCGAATGAACTGGCTTTGGCGATGGCCCCGCTCTCGGACTTCAACTCGACGCCGCTGCGATCCAAGCGAAAATCAATCGTTTGAATCGCATCGGAAAGATACAACCCGCGCAGTCTGGAGTTGAGCAGCTTTTTGTCGGGTCCCTCCAATTCGCCAAAACGATGACGGACGCTCCAATTCAGATTGGGCACCAGCAGCACGCCAACCGCATTTCGGTATTCCTCGGGTGGCGGGTCTGCCAGCCGTTTTTCAGATCGTCGAGCGTTGCCATGAGAGTTTCTTTTCGAGGGATTCTCGCAACGATTACCTGATTCGGCTTCGAATCACGACAGAGGTCGAGCACGAATTCCGCGGGAGGTTTCCATTGGCCGGGCTCATGATGAAGGCCGACGTAAAGCAAATCCGGCTGATGATGAAGCTCGTGATACCGACCCAATTGCTTGTGCCCGAATCCGAATGATGAAACCGCCGTCTTTTCACCGTGGCTGCTGGTAAACTCGAAGGATTCGTCGTTTTCGAAGTAGGGGATAGTGAAGCGGATGCTCGCCTGGAGATAGGCATAGGCCACGACCGCGGCATCCGCGTCGCCAAGTTCGATTGGCGTTTTCTGGAATCGCTTCTGCATCTCGATACGGATCTTTTCCCGGATGCCTTCATGCACGCGACCGGCGGCCGCATAATACGAGCTTTCGTCGAGCACGTCGGGCGGCAGTTCCCCGGCGTTAAGCCGTGCTGCCACGGCCTCGGCTCCCGCCACCTGAATTGGCCCACCGGACACGTCGTTCTTGAGTCGGTCCCATGCGATTTGAAAGCTTCCGCACCAGATGGCGTTCTTGCCGTCGGGAAGCGGCGTATCGAGGGTGGGCACGACCACGGTCGCGGTCAGTTGCTTCGAATCGCCGTCAAACGCTTCCGCAGGGACGATGTACGGTCTATCGCTAAAGCCCAAGGAACGCCGCACGCTGTCCAGCCAGAGAAAGCATGCACCGAGGCCGGCGATGATAAGTGAAACTATCGAGCATATCAATATAGATCGTGACGAGAGTCTCATGGTTGTTCCTTCACGCCGCCGAACGTTTCAGCCGTTTAGGTTGCCAACCCTGGAACGCCCGGCGTTGAGCCGCCTCTATTCTACTGCCCAAGGCGGCCTGTACACAAGGGCGGACGGGAGACGAGACCGATAGCGCCTTGCGGTTGCCAGAAGAGCGGCCGCAATGGTATGCTATAGTAAGCCGATTCATCCTGAGGACAAATCATGCCAACCGTGGTTGTGGAAAACGTGCCGCCGGAAGTTTACAAACGGCTTGAGCAGCGGGCGGCGGCAGATCGGCTTTCGCTCCCGGAAGAAATGCTGCATTTGGTTCGAGAGGCCTTACGGGAGAGTGCTCCGCGGCTGCCAGATTTCATCGCCGGGGAGGAGGTGATGGCTCCCTGCGACCTGCCAAGGTCAAGTCAGCCCGATGTTGTCACTTCATACGTAGGTCGGCCACGCTTGCCTGATCCTGAGTAAGCCGGGAAGGCCGTGTGCCATGATCTACACCGTGCCGGCATCCGACGAGCCGCTCACGCAGGCCGACATACTCGACGACTGCCCAGTTTTTGGATTGGAACCGACGGACGCCGTTGACCTTGACGCGGCGCCAGGCGCTGGCGAGAACGCGTCATAATTCTCAGACAGGCGTGTGACATCGCGCAAACAAAGACGAGCAAAGTGCTTGTTGCGCTCGTTCATTCGGCACAATCGCTCGTGGAGCGCGGGATTCTGAGAGGTCCAACGATTCGGGACCAGGTTCGGCGCGGACTGGTTTTCGGCTGGTATTTCCTGCCGGCGGCTCCGGCACCAATTCCGCTCCCGGAGTCAATTATTGACCTGCATGACCTGCACACGGTCTCGCGCCGTGTCGTGGAACTCTTGATCGCCGATGGCAAACGGGCATGCCGGTTTATGCCGCCATACCGCGACCACCTAGCGCAACATTTCGCGGTAACTTACATGCGAATCGGATTGCCAACCCCGTTTGAGACGGAGTCCCGAGAAAGTCAGTGATTCGTTCGAGGAGTTCCTGGATACGCACGCCGCGACTTGAGCTTTTGTCAAAATGAGACTTTTCGCCCCGACAATTCTCTTGGTTGCCTGCGCTTGGCTGCCTGCGGCAAGAGCCGAGGATTCCCGCATCGACATCCAGTGCGATCAAATCCTGCATGAAGTGCCGCGGCTGCTCACCGGCGCCTGCTTGGAAGACGTGAACCACGAGGTCTATGGCGGGATCTATAGCCAAATGGTGTTTGGCGAGAGTTTCCAGGAACCCGCTCCAGCAGCGAGACGGCCGGATGGGCGGTCGAGCGCATCGCCACCGCAAGTCAGCTCGATGTGGCGGCCCGTGCGCCGCGGCACGGCCCAAGGACGCTTCGCCCTCGTTGCCCAAAACCCTTTTGTCGGCGCGCAATCCCAGCAAGTCGTGTTCGATTCGGGCGAAGGCGCCTGGGGCATCGAGAACCGCGGACTGAACCGCTGGGGGATGAACTTCGCGGCCGGCAAGCCCTATGAAGGCCGCCTTTGGACAAGGGCCGAGCGGCCGGCGGTCCTGGTCGCCGCGCTGGAAAGCGGCGACGGCACCCAGGTCTATGCCGAGAAATCGCTGGCGCTCCCCAGGGACAAATGGCAATGCATCGATTTCACGCTCACGCCGCAACGTGCCGACAAGGCGGGACGTCTGGCGCTGCTTTTGAAACAGCCCTGTTCCGTCACGCTCGGCTACGTTTCCTTGCAGCCAGGCGCTTGGGGCCGCTTCAAGGGGCTGCCCGTGCGACGCGACGTGGCCGAGGGACTGATCAATCAGGGGATCAAGGTGCTGCGCTACGGCGGTTCGATGGTCAATCATCCGCAGTATCGCTGGAAGAATATGGTCGGCCCGCGCGACCGCCGCCCGCCCTGCCAGGGCTTTTGGTATCGCTATTCATCCAACGGTTGGGGCATTCTGGATTTCATCAATTTCTGCGAGGCCGCGGGATTCGAGTACGTGCCCGCGTTCAACCTCGACGAGTCGCCGCAGGACATGGCCGACTTTATCGAGTACGTCAAGGGAGCGGCCGATAGCCGTTGGGGCGCTCGCCGCGCGGCGGCCGGACACCCGGCCCCGTACCGTTTGAAATACCTGGAACTGGGAAACGAGGAACGAGTCGACGAGAGGTATGCCGCCAAGTTCGAAAAACTGGCGGCGGCCATCTGGGCCAAGGACCCGACGATTGTTCCGGTGGTGGGCGATTTCGAGTACGGGAAGCCCATTGGCGATCCCTTGAACTTTGACGGAGCGGCGTCCCGCATCAAGACTCTTGCCGCGCATCGGCGGCATGCTGCGCTTCGCGGCGCTGCACCACGGCGAGGTCTGGTTCGACGTTCACGTGAACACGGAACGGCCCGAGAAAGTCAACCGCTCGTTGGACGGCATGCTTTCGTTCACCGACGCCCTGGACAAGATCGCTGACGGGGCACGGCACAAAGTCGTTGTTTTCGAGCTCAACGCGGGAAATCACGCCATGAAGCGGGCGTTAGCCAATGCGCTTGCCTTGCAGGCGATCGCGCGGGACGGCCGAATTCCCGTGGTCACCTCTGCCAATTGCCTGCAGCCCGACGGCCAGAACGACAACGGCTGGAACCAAGGGCTGCTCTTCCTCAACCCGTCGCAGGTCTGGCTGCAACCGCCGGGCTACGTGACGCAAATGCTGTCCCGCGACTACCAGCCGCAACTCGCTCGCTGCACGACGGCGGGCGCAGCAGCCGAGTTGAGCGCGACGGCCGCCCGCAGCGAAGACGGCAAGATGCTCGTGCTTACCGTGGTGAACGCGACGGACCATACGATTTCGGCCCAGATTTCCCCGGCCGGATTCGCGCCCGCGCGCTCCGACGCGCGGATTGGGCGTTTGTCCGCGCCGCTGGATGCCGTAAACACGGCCGAACATCCTCGCGCGGTCGTCCCGCAGGATATCAAGTGGCGGCACAATCTGACCGGCAGTGCTGCACGCTGCGACTTCCCGCCGCACTCGCTGAACGTCGTCCGCTTGGAATAAAACCGCGGTCCTAACTTGCCAATCGGTATGTGAAGGGCGACGGGTACCGACCCGATCCGCGCTTTCAGGGTCGTTTACGACCCGTTCCGCCGAAGGCGGTCATAGGCCCGGCATTTATGCCGGGTCGTTCTTTTCGGACTCGGGAATAAAAGTCGGTTCGCGCGTATCTATAGAAGTGTTCCGTCAGTAGACGTTGCACCGCAGTCCTGGTTGCCTAACGGCAGGAGGTGAGAGATGCGCCGGATCGTGCCGCTGGGCTTGGTCCTTGTGGTCGTGTTGGGCTGCGGCGTCGAAGAAGCGCGAAAAACCGCCGCTCCGCTGCCACCGGTTTCAAAGAACGCGGGACCGTTGGGCGTCAACCCGAGTCCCGCCCGGCAGGGCGGCGAAGCGGAACCGGCCGGTGAAGCCAAGTCAATGGGCGCCGCGGCAACGGCCGCCGACAAGGACATCGGCGCAAGATCATCTGCAACGCCACGGTCGCGCTGGTCGTCGAGCAATTCGACCCCATGCCGGAGCAGGTCGCCGCCTTGGCCAAGCGCTACGGAGCGTATGTCGCCCACTCCCAGATCGCCGGTTCGGCCGGTTCGCCCCGCAGCGGCCAGTGGACGCTCCGCGTGCCGTCGGAGCGATTCGAGGAGTTTCTGGTCAGCGCCCGCGGGCTCGGCCAGGTGCAAAACATAAGTTCCGATTCGCAGGACGTCACCGACGAGTATTACGACATCGACGCCCGCATCCGCAACAAGAAGCAGGAAGAAACGCGTCTGTTGGATCTGCTGGCCAAGGCCGCCGGCCGTTTGGACGAGGTGTTGAATCTGGAGCGCGAGCTGACGCGGGTCCGCGGCGAGGTCGAGCAGCTCCAGGGCCGCTTGCGCGTGCTCGGCAGCCTCTCCGCACTGGGCACCGTGATTCTCGACGTGAAGGAAATCAAGAACTATGCTCCCGAGAAAGAAGCCACCTACGCCACGCGCGTCCGCCGCACTTGGGACGACTCCATAACCGCGCTGACTTCCGTGATGCAGGGCGTTTCGATTGTCATCGTCGCTGCCGCTCCGTGGGTCGGAGTCATCCTGCCGCCGTGCATCCTCATCGCTCTCGTATTGCGGCGCACGGCACGGAAGAGGCGCTAGACAAATCGCCGCCCGGGATGCAGAATCACGTTTTTCGGCATCGTCGCATGCCAAGCGCAGTCCGACTGTTGCTATATAGGGCGAAAGCCGGAGCATTCCACGTCGAGCAAACAAATTCCGCCGTGGGGACTTGTCACGATGCGAACATCCGTATACTATACGTCTTGAATCGCTAGCATGAACCAGTTGCCTCTGGGCCAAAGAAGAGTCCCGCCGGTCAATGAACGCAAAGCAAATCAAAGCAAACGGAGTCCATTACACGCCGCCGGAGCTTGCCGGCTTCTTGGCAGAGGTTTTGGCGGCACGTCTTGAACTCGACCAGTCGAAAGTCGAAATCCTTGATCCGGCTTGTGGCGACGGCGCGCTCCTGGCCGCGTTTTGCCAATGCGTGCCGTCACGACTGCGCAAACGTATCAGGTTGTTCGGATTCGAAATGGATGAAAGCGCACTTCGAAAAGCCGCGGAATCGCTCGCAACAGCCGGAGCGAGCGAGGTCGAATTGGAAAACCGCGATTTCCTCGCCGTCGAAGGAGTCGAGTCCGGCGAGCGCTTGGGCCAACTTTCGCTGCTGGATGGCGTCGGCGCGGCAAAGCCGAAGCTGTATGATGGTATTATTGCCAACCCTCCCTACGTACGCACGCAAGTCCTCGGAGCGGCCGCGGCGCAGGAATTGTCCAGGCGCTTTGGACTGTCCGGGCGCGTCGATCTTTACCACGCCTTCGCCAAGGCAATGGCAGCGGTGCTGAAGCCGGGCGGTGTACTGGCCCTGCTCACGTCCAACCGGTTCCTAACCGTCAGGTCAGGCGCCGCTCTACGTAGCCTCCTTCGGACCGAGTTCTGCCTTGAGGCGATCTACGATCTGGGCGACACCAAACTGTTCTCTGCCGCCGTCTTGCCGGTGATCGTCGTTGCGCGAAAACAAAGGGCGGCCGCAGTGCAATGTCAATTCGATCGAATCTATGAACATCGCGCCAACGGCCATGCTGTCTTGCCGAATCACGAATGCGCCGGCGTCCTTGATGCGTTCAAGAAGCCGCATATCAAGGGAATCGTGCGAACCGACAAAGGGACATTCAAGATTGAGCGTGGCACCCTGCTTGCGAACGGCGCGGACGAACCGTGGTCGCTGTCAACGAGCGACTACCAAGCGTGGCTTGGTTGCGTAGAAGCTCGGAAGCGATATAGCTTCGAAGATGTCGTCGCGATTCGCGTTGGCATTAAGACGACGGCCGACGAGGTCTTTATTAGAGACGATTGGCAGCTTCTCCCCGCGGAGGTGCGGCCGGAACCAGAACTGCTTCACCCCCTCATTACACACGTGCAGACGGAGGCGCTGGACGGCTACCGCTCCGCGGCGAAAGGTCCTTTATCCACACGCGGTCTTGAATTCCAAGCGGGCCGCAATCAATCTGGACGGCTACCCAAGGGCCAAAGCATACTTCAACGCGCACGAGAAGCGGTTGGCAAGCCGCAAATACGTGATTGAATCGGGGAGACAATGGTACGAGATTTGGGTACCGCAGAATCCATCGGACTGGGCCAAGCCAAAAATAGTCGCGCCGGACATTGCCGAAAATCCACGGTTCTGTTTCGATCGTAGCAGGGCCGTCGTCAATGGCGACTGCTATTGGATGACCCTGCGACAGGGATTCGAACCCGATTGGTTGATGCTCGTTCTAGCGGTTGCAAATTCATCGTTCGCAACACGGTACTACGACACCGCCTTTCACAATAAACTCTACTCCGGCCGCCGCCGTTTCATGACTCAGTACGTTGGCAAGTTTCCCTTGCCCGATCTGAATACGCCGGTTGCCCAAAAGATTGTTCGCTGTGTCCGCGAGCTTGCGGCAAACAAAGGCGCCCGCGAGAGTCTCGACGTTGAAGTCGACAACCTGGTTTGGGAGGCGTTCGGCCTAGTCAAAGAAACGCTCGGGTAGAGGAATCTGCAGCTTCGCATTTCGCACGTTGCCCGCAAATTTGCGAAAAAAAGTGAAGAAGTCCGCGCCGGTCGTCACAATCAAATGATCGAGCTGCACGCCGGCGCCGACCACGCTTCCATAGAACAAGCAATATCGAACGTCGCAGTGACGAAACGCCGGTAAGCTGGCGATGGGCTCTGTGCTGTCAGGTGAAACCAGGCCAAGATCGACGGTTGTTGCGGTCTGCAGCTTGATCTCAAGCAATTGTTGGGCGATGTCCGGAAACTGTCCGCAATCGGACCATGACTCGTCGAGACACTTCCATATCGCTTCATGCAATGCAGCGCCGCGGTTTCGCTCCTGGTCAATTCCAGGATTAATGATCGTTTTTCCTGCCAGCGTTTGAAGCTGCCGGTACAGCTTCCGAATCGGCAGCATCTTGGTACCAAGGGTCGGTAGGACTATGGCTGTGTCGGTCTTGGAAACCAGTTGTGATTGCGTGACCGGATGCAGGCTTCTCGCTTGGAATTTCGTCGTCAGGGTCCCGGTAGAATCGAGCTTGGCAATCACATCGCCCGTCACGACTTTGACGCGGGTCACGATATGGCGCTCATTCACGCGAACCAGTACGTATCGCCGCGACGATGTTACCTGCTGGTTCCAGATTTGGAGGTTATTCGCCTTTTGCACGTAAGTGTCGAAGTCCTGGCCTGGAAAGCGGGGCTGGGTCCGACGAAAAGAACCCGGTACGGGATATCCAAGCGCACCGCATACATTCGCCTTCAGTACCTTTGATCGCGTGCGAAGCGGATAATTCAGGTTTAGCCCTATCAATGCCTTGTTCAAAATGTCCTCAAGTTGCGAAATCTCGATGAACAACTCTTGACGAGCGTCCAGCGGATCGTAGATGGTCAATCCCGACGACGCGATCGTCGTTACGATATCTGATGGCATCTGAAGCGCCCATTCCGCCGCAATCTCCGCCCTGCACCGGTCGGTGTCGTTCAATGCAGGGTGGAAGACAGTCCGATACGTCGAGTATCGGCACGCCGGGCGATGCCGGTCGAGGTCGCGGAACCGACGAATCTAGCTACAGTTCAGCAACTGGCTTAATTCTGCGCGGAATTCGTTTATTTTATCGGTCGTGCCGAATGAACGGCCCTTACAGCCTGTCGCTGCTTGCGGCGCCACAATCATCCTTGGGCGCCGGTGCGGCGCAACTTAGCCGTTTTTAGCCTGCTCCGCGTTTCCCCTACCGCCGCCATCCTCGCTAGCCGCCGGCTCCTCCGGCGGCAGGCCGCATGCCTCGCGGACGCGGCGGCGGTGCTCCTGGGGCGTAATCTCGCCGCGGTTTCGTTGACCGAGCAAGCGGCGGCATTCCGTCGAAGCTCCCTCCGGCACTTCCCACGACCAGCAGGGGTATTCCAAGTAATCGCGCTCTGGGTCGATGTCGTGAAACTTCATATACTGATGTGTCTGCTCCCGCGTCAAATCGCGGAGGCTGTCGACCAGCGGCAGGCCGGCCTGGGCGATCATCAAGCGCGTATGCGCGGCCGACTCGGCTTCGTTCCGCGGCAGCATGAAAGTCCCGTCCGGGTTCGTCGGCAGGCTCTTGATCAGCCGTTGGATCTCCTCGGCCCGCGCCCTCCTCTGCGCCCTCCTCTGGGCCAGTGCCGCGTCGAGCTTTCGCACCATCCTCAATTGCCGGCTGTTTCTCACGATTTCACCTCCCCGCCCAAGGCGGTTTCCAGCTCCGCGATCCGCTCCTCGACTTCCGCCAGGTCGGTCAGCCGGGCGAGCGAGTCCAAGAGGCTCTTGGCTGCCGTCCGCCTGATGGCGGGGTTGCCGTCGTCCAGCAGCTTTTGCAGCGTGACGACGGCCTGGGTCGAGGTTCGCGCGAGCCGGGAAGTCGCCCGCGAGAGGATTTGCCCGCGCGCGCGCCGACGGCGCGGACGAATTCGGCGTCCTTGAGGCGGCGGAAGACGGTGCGGCGGGAGCAGCCGGCTTTGCGGGCGGCGGAGGTGGCGTTGGCGCCTCCGGCCAGGGCCAGGACGAGTCGCGTTTCTTTTCCTTCTCGAATCATCGGTTTTTCTCCACAACAGGGGTTGACATGGGTGTTAACATATGATATCATATAGGAACAATGAAAGCGCGTCAAGGCCCGACGGGACCTTTTTGCCAAAGCCGCGAAACCGCCGGCCGCGGGCGGTGTATAAGGAGAGAAGGCGGAAGTGAGGAGTCAGGAGTTAGAAGCGAGAAGACGGCGGGCAACTAATGATGGTCGTCGGCGCTTACGGCAACCGGCTAAAGCCGGAACTCCAACATGAAAAGAGTGCCAGAACGTGCCAGAGCGTGCCGCACGTCCGTTTTCGCCGCGGAAAACGGGGATTCGACCAAACCCGCCGGAGTGCCAAACGACGCCAAAACGGTGACAGACCGTGCCAATCGAGTGCCAAAAGTGCCAAAACTGGCACTGCTTGACGAGGAAAGAGAATTGCCTATTGGTGTTCGCAATACCCCAAATTGACTAATCGCAGATTCGTTTGTTAAAATTGCGTTTTTCACTCCTTCGCCCACCGATCGTAAAGCCCGTCATGAGCAGCAATAGTATCTTCGCCCGTAAACGTCTGGAATCCTTGCAGGCCGAGGCGGAAGGCGGCCAGCGCCTGCATCGGGCGCTGGGGCCTTGGTCGCTGACGGCGATGGGCATCGGCTGCATCATCGGCGCGGGCATTTTCGTGATGACCGGCCGCGCCGCCGCGCTGGATGCCGGGCCGGCGGTGATCCTTTCCTATGCCATCGCTGGCTTCGGCTGCGCGATGGCCGCTTTGTGCTACGCCGAGTTTGCCGCGATGGCCCCCGTTGCGGGCAGCGCCTATACCTACGCCTACGCCACCTTGGGCGAAATCTTCGCCTGGATCATCGGCTGGGACCTGATCCTCGAATACGCGATGGGCTGCGCCACCGTGGCCTCGGCCTGGACGAAATACTTGAACAAGCTCTTGCCGGTGATCGGACTGCCGCCGGTGCCGCACTACCTTTCGCAGGATCCGTTCGTCGGCGGCGGCTGGCTGAATCTCCCTTCGGTGATTGTCATGGCGGTGATCACGGTCATTCTCGTGGTCGGCATTCGCGAAAGCGCGGACCAACGCGATCCTGGTGGCCATCAAGCTTGCCGTGGTGCTCTTCGTCATTGCCGCCGGCTGCACGATGGTGAACCCGGCGAACTGGACGAAGATTCCCATTGCTCAGCGGCGCTTCCAGCAGGAAATGGATGTCATTCCCGACGCAGTTGCGAAATACCTGAAGGCGCACAATATAGATTCCAAGGACCGCGAGGCGGAACTCAAGCAGCAAGTCATCGCCGCCTACCGCGTGGAACGAAAGACGCGATCGATCACCGAGATTGAAAAGGCCGGCGGCGAGGCGGCCGACGCGCGTCAGGAATTGGCCGTCCTCAAAGAGAGCGTCGCCGCACACTTGCCGCAGACTGAGGCGGACAAGAAGGCCGTCGCCGATATTCTGCACTTGGATGCCAAGGAGGAACAGGCGGCCGAGACCAAGTCATGGGGCCTGTTGGGCGTGCTGGGGATCGATCACTTGCTGCTGCCCTTGGACGACGCCACCCGCAGCCCGTTCATGCCTTACGGCATATCGGGCGTCATGCTCGGCGCGGCGATCGTGTTCTTCGCCTTCATCGGCTTCGATTCGATCTCCACGCAGGCCGAAGAAGCCATTCGCCCGCAGCGCGATCTTCCAGTCGGCATCCTCCTCTCACTGGCGGTCTGTACGCTGTTGTATATCGCCGTCGCCGCAGTGGTGACGGGCATGGTCCCGTATCCCGACATTAACACGGACGCCCCCATCGCGGCGGCGTTCGATCCGCAGCCGGGCCAGCCCGACACGACGTGGCTGAGGGTGTCGCGCGGGCTGATCGCCGCTGGCGGACTGGCGGGCATGACGAGCGTGCTTCTGGTGCTCTTTTTGAGCCAGGCGCGAATCTTCATGGCCATGTCGCGCGACGGACTGCTGCCCAAGATCTTCGGCGCGGTCCATCCGCGGTTCCGCACACCGCATGTGGCCACGATTCTCACGGGCATCGTGATTTGCATAACGGCCGCGCTGACGCCGATTTACGTCCTGGAGGAAATGGTGAACGTCGGCACGCTGATGGCTTTCGCGATGGTATGCGCGGCGGTATGGGTGCTGCGGGCTCAACGTCCGACGGCCGAGCGTCCCTTCCGCTGCCCGGTGATTTGGCTCGTGGCCCCGGCGGGGATTCTGATCAATATCGCGCTGACGCTCTTTCTGTCGGTGGCCACATGGATTCGACTCGTGGCTTGGCTGGCGACGGGGCTGGTGATCTACTTCGCCTACAGCAATCGCCACAGCCGTCTGAGAAACAAACTGGCGCATGAGAGCGGGGTGCCGCGAAATGAGCGAACTGAGACAAAACTTGATCCGGAGGCAGCCGTGTAGCGCCGCGAAAATGCATGACAAATTGCCCGCTGCGCCGTAGAATTGGCAGAGCGGCACGGGCGAATCGCGGTTTTCTTTGGGACGGTGAGTCGCACTGGCGAGCGAGAGGCAGCAATCGTGGAAAAAGCCCTATTTTCAGTGTCCTGCACGACTTGCCGCGCCAAAATCTCGGTGCGAAAAAGGGAAGCCATCGGGCAGATTCTGGAGTGCCCGAAGTGCGGCAGCATGGTGATGATCGCCCCGCCGGAGGGATGGGTGGAGGAAGCACCCATGCCCGCCGCGAGCGCCCCGCCGACTGCTCCGCGGCAAAAAGCCGTTGCCGTCCCACCAATTGATAGGATCATCGCCGCCGGCGATAAAGTCGTCAAGGGCGCCAATAAGACGCCGGCCCCGATTGCGCCTGTGGCGCCGAATAAGGCGGCGGTCATTGCGCCGCCGGTCCAAACGGCCGGCACGATTGCCGCGAGCGCGGCGGCCATCTCCGCGGCCGCGGAGACTGCCCAAGCAAGCGTTGTGCCCTTCGCGCCATCCGTCTCCGCCGCGCCGCCCCTTGCGGCGGCCAGAACGTCGCCGCCGGCGCCCGCGGCCGAGCCGCTGCCCACGGAAGGACCGCAGGCGGTCGCGGTGCGACTGGGCTTCACGCCCTACACGGTGCCGGAAGTGGTTGCCGGGAGGACGTACCTTACCGCCTTGGCCCAGTCGTTCGCGGGCCGAATGACAGTGCTTGCGCTTTCCGGGCTGCTGGGGCTGGCTGGTGTGTTTGGCATTTGGCGATTCATCGTGCATCGCCAGGCGCCGGCTGCCGTGCAGAACCAAGCGGCGACGATCGTTCCAGCAGAAGAGGTCGCCCCGTCGAATTCGTCGATGGAGTCGATCGATCGCCGCTGGCTGCCGGAGCAGACGGTCTGCGTGCTCGACCTGCGGCCGTCGCGGTTGATGCGGGAGTCGCGGTCCGAGTCCGTTGCGTTTCTTCTAAGACGTTGGCAGCCGTATGCTGATGTTCAGGCGATGCGGGTCGCGCTTGGCCTGCAGCAACGGCATATCCGCCGCCTGACGTGGGCGCTGTCCGACTTGAGCGATGCCGCGACGAGCTGCGTCGTCTTCGAACTGGAGGACGGCGCGGACCCGGCCAACTTCGTGCCGCGGGGCGACGCCATCGATCTCGGCAACAAGCTCTCCGCCCAAAGGCTCAAAAACGTGCCCTGGCCGCATACTGCCGTACTCGTCGACGGCCGGCGGATCGTGGTTGCCAACGAGCAAATCCTGCGGCGGCTGGCCGCGTATACGGCGGCCGATCGCGGCGACGTTCCCCTGGCCAGCAGACCGCTGGATTTGCTGCTGAAGAAACTCGTGCCGGCGGGCGACGTGGCATTCCTGGCGGACCTTTCGACGGCGCGGCCAGCGTGGAAATCAGCCGCCGACTGGTTCGACGTCTGGCCGGAAGGGAGGGCGAGCTGGCGGCTGCTGTGCGAGAGTCCCCTGGCGATGGGCCTCTCGATCAAGACTGCCGACGACCATCGCTGCGAATTGGGCCTGGTCTGCGCCGGCGAAACCCCCGCCAAGACGCTCGGCCTGGAAATGGAAAAACTCCTTGCCGCCGCAAGGCGAGCATTGCCCGGACACATTGCCGACTTGCAAAAGACCGTGCCGCGCGCGAAAGTCGGCGCGACCGCCGCCAACGATTACCGCCGACTGTTGGACGATCTGCTGACATCCTTGCGCAGCTACGGCTGCGAAACATCCGACGGCATCCTTTGGCTGCGGCTGAAGTGGGCCGGGCAGGGCTTGCCGGATTGGATCGATACGGCGCTGGAAAACGATGCCGCCTGGAAGACCGATCGCCTTGCCGCCGCCCGCACGGCGGATGAGTTGAACCATCGCCACTTGGCGGAAACGCTGCGGACGTATGCCGGCGCTCAGGACCCGAAGCGGTTTCCGGCCGGCGCGGCCAGCGGTGCGCGGTCGCTCGGACCCGAAACCCGCCTGAGCTGGATTGCCGAGCTGGTGCCGTTTTTGGGCCACAAAGATTGGGACCTCAAGCCCGTTTACAACTGGAACAGCCCAGTAAACCAGCGGTTCACGCAGCGCCCGCTGCCGGAGGTGGTCAATCCGGCGCTTGGACCGGCGACGGCGGGCGACTATCCCGTGACACAGTACGTCGGCGCGGCGGGAGTCGGCGAAGACGCCGCCGGGTTGCCGCCCGAAGATCCGCGCGCGGGCGTTTTCGGCTACGAACGGCAGACGCGGCAGCAAGACCTCATCCGCGGCGGCGCAAATACCATTGCCGTACTCGGCGTACAGGACCGCTGCGGACCTTGGGCACAAGGCGGCCGCGCGACCGTTCGCTCCTTGACGCAGCGGCCGTATATCAACGGGCCCGACGGTTTCGGCAGTGGACAGATCGACGGTATGGTGGTGGGCATGGCCGACGGCTCGGCCAGGTTCCTCTCCGATAAAACTGATCCGGAAATACTGGAAAGGCTTGTCACCGTTCGCGGCGGAGACAAGGTCGACGTCGTCGCGCTTGATCCGCAGCCCGCCGCGCCGCAGCAATTGCAGGTCGCTCCGCCGCCCGTGCCGGTGAAGCTGCCTGTGCCAGGCGTCAAACCCAAGCCGAAGCCTCGCCTGGATGCAAGGCTTCAGGCGGGGCTGAGCGAGCCGGTG
The DNA here is from genome assembly GCA_963780045.1 of uncultured Planctomycetia bacterium. Classification (GTDB taxonomy): domain Bacteria; phylum Planctomycetota; class Planctomycetia; order Pirellulales; family Thermoguttaceae; genus JANXQG01. The sequence continues at coordinate 354,016 of CAVZZZ010000005.1, forward strand.
CGGAAGCTGTCGCTTTCCAAGATGCCGCTGGCAGATGCCGTGCGGCTGGTGGCGTCCGTCGGCGCGCTGAAGGTGACTTTCGACCCGGACGCGCTGGAAGAGCTGGGCGTTTCGCTGCACGATCCCGTCTCCATCGAGGCGGCCGGCGCCACGGTTGGCACGCTGTTGGACAAGATTGCCGCCGGGCGGAACATGGCCCCGGCCGTGGAGAACGGCCAGATCGTGCTCACGAGCAAGACGACGTTCCGCGACGACCTGCAGACCGCCCACTACACGGTCACCGACTTGACTCGCGGCGACAGCAAGGCAGCGAACGAGCTTGCCGGTCTCATACAACGCTTTGTCGCGCCCCAGTCGTGGCAAGCGGCCGGCGGCGAAGGGACGATGGAAGCCGCTCCGGACACATTGAAAATCACGCAGACCGGCAGCGTCCATCATCAGATCGTCGTTTTTTGCGAGAAGCTCCGCGTCGCCCGCGGACTTCCCACGCGAAGCCATCTGGACCCGCGGCAATTCAGCCTGCAAACGCGGATCGCGCGGGCAACGCCCATTCTCGGCCACGTCGCGAGCATCAACATTGGCGCGGCCACGCCGCTCGCCGACATCCTTGAGCAGCTCAAGCATCCCGCCGGAACCGAGTTTCTCATCGACCGGCCGGCGCTGGCCGCGGCCGGCATCAGCGAGAACGTACCCACCAAGCTCCGGTCGGAGAATCTGCCGCAAGGCGTCGTGCTGCGTCAACTGCTCGGTCCGCTCGGTCTGGCGTGGCGGGCGATCGACGCCGACACCCTGCAAATCACCACGCAGAAAGCTGTCGCCGCGCGGCTGGAAATCGAGTTTTATCCGCTCGCTAAGCGCCTCGCCGCTCAGCCCGCCGCGGCCGTAATCGATCAAATCCAAAAAGGCGTTCATGATGCGGTGTGGGGCGACGCCGGTTCGGCCGTGCGCTCTACTTCAACGCGCCGTCACAATGTCTCATAGTGCTGCAAACGCAGCCCGTGCAAGCCGTTATCGAAGCGATCCTCGCCCAAGGGGCGAAGTAGCGTTCAGCCGAGGGTCGGGTGGCACGTCCCTGAGCTTGCGATGGGCGTGGGAGACCGGCAAACACGCCCTTCGCCTGAAGCTCAGGACGTGCCACACCGATTCGAGCCTACTGGGAAAGCATGCGAGCGACTGCCCCGCAAGGCAAGACGTGGCCGGCTAATGATCGTAATGACAACTCCGCGGCTTCAATTGCGACATCCGTAGACAATATGGAAGAAAACGTGTCGGCAAGCGCCTTGCGCAGGCGCTGCGGGGTGTAGCCGGGCGTGTGGCACGTCAGCAGCACGAACTGCGGCGCCGGCGCGGCAAGCTCCGCGCAGGCCGCCAGCAATTCGGGCAAGTGCCGGTCCAACTGCCAAGGCTCGCCGCGCGGCCCGTGCCCGTAGCTGGGCGGATCGAGCACCACGGCGTCGTAGCGGTTGCCGCGGCGGAGTTCGCGGCGGACGAACTTCAGGGCGTCCTCGGCGATCCAGCGAACGGGCGCATGCGCCAGTCCGGAGAGTTCGGCGTTCCGCCGCGCCGAAGCCGTCATGTTTTGCGCCGCGTCGACGTGCGTCACCTCCGCCCCCGCGGCGGCCGCCGCCAGCGTCGCGCCGCCCGTGTAGGCAAACAGGTTAAGGACTTTCACGGATCGGCCGAGCCGCCGGCAACGGAGCTCGACTTGAGCGCCAAGCCAATCCCAATTCTCGGCGTGCTCGGGGAACAGCCCCACGTGGCCGAAGGCGGTCCGCTTCAACTCGAAGACCAAACGGCCCCGCGCGACCATCCACGTCGATGCTGTTTGGCTGCGGAGGGTCCATGATCCTCTGTAGGGAACGCCCTCCGCGGCGTTCCGCTTGCTTCCGGAACGCCGCAGAGGACGTTCCCTACAGAGCTCGTACCGGGCGTCGGCGGCGGCCCAAAGCTGGGGCGCGGCACGGCCGGTGGCCCCACATGCCGGGCAAGGACGGTCCAGCACGAGCTGCCCGAAGCATCCAGCCGCCTGCCATCGCCGAAATCGAGAAGTTGATATTGGAGCGGCTCCCGCATAGTCCGTGTATTCTCGCCTTCCACCGCAGTTTGTCCAAGGTCCGCGGTTTTCGTGCCTGAATTGTTCTTGCCAGGCTTCCGCCTATTTTGTAGAGTCCGCTCAAGCTGCGAATCCCGCGGCCCGTCCATGCCGATAAGACTACTCTTGGCGTATGACGCGGTCGGCTTTTGGTTCTTGAGGCGTTCGACATGCAAATTCACCCCCTCGCGTGCGTGGCTCCAACGGCAAAGATCGGCGAAGGGGTCCGCATCGGGCCGTTTTGTCTCGTCGAGGACCATGCGACCATTGGCGACGGCTGCGTCCTGGAAACTCGTGTTTGCGTGAAGAGCGGCGTCAGGCTGGGCCGGAACAACCACCTCTTCGAGGGCGCCGTCGTCGGCGGACTGCCGCAGCACGTCCACTTGCCCGACAAAGTCGGCGACTTGACCGTCGGCTCGGGCAACGCGATCCGCGAGAACGTGACGATCCATCGGGCGATGCAGCCGGGCAATTTCACGGTCGTCGGCGACAACTGCCTGCTGATGTGCAACGCTCACGTCGCCCACGACTGCCGCATCGGCGACAACGTGGTCCTGACGAACAACGTGATGCTCGCCGGGCACGTGACGGTGGGCGCGCGGGCTTTCCTCTCCGGCGGCGCCGGCGTACACCAGTTCTGCCGCGTGGGAACGCTGGCGATGATCGGCGGGCTGGCGCACATCAACCGCGACGTCCCGCCGTTCGTGACCATCGACGGGCAAAGCAGCTATGTCGTCGGCCTGAACCAGATCGGCTTGAAGCGCGCCGGCTACGACACGCCCGCGATCGCCCGGCTCAAGGAGGCGTATCGCGTCATCTATCGCAGCGGACTGGCGTGGAAGGACGTGCTGGAGGAACTGCGGCGGCAGTTTCCCGACGCGCCGGCCGCCGACTTCCTGCCGTTTCTTTCCACGACCCGTCGCGGCATCATCCCCGAGCGCGCCTGCCGCCCGGCGCCACGCTCCGCATCCATGCGGAGGAGGAGCAGAAGGAAGAAGTCCGCCGCGCGAAGGCGGGCTGACTCCCATCGCCCTGCGGGAGAGGGGCCGGGGGTGAGGGTTATTTCTTCGCGTCCGCGTCCTTGTGTTTCTGCAGGAGCTTGTCGAACTCTTCGTCAACGCGAGCCTTGCCCGACGGCTTTCTCATTTCGTCGATGCTGGCGTTCTTTTCGTCCGTTTGCGCCAGCGCGTCGCTGGTATGGACGATGTCATCGAAGTTGCTGCTGACTCCCTCGATGCCCTCGAAGGTCTGCTGCACTTTGGCCGTTTCGAGGTCGGTCTCGAGCTTGGTCTTGAGCTTTTCCACCTTGGTCATCTGTCCGTCGATGTCGTTCAACCGGTCCTTGACCTTCGTCAGGGCCTTGCTATAGGTGTCAACAAGGCTTTGAGCGGCCTCCAGTTTGCTATTGGCGGTGACCGCCTTGTCCTTAAGTTCGTCCGCCGTTTCAAACGTGGCGCCGCGGACCGTGACCGGCCACGAGTTCTTCGCGCTGGCCTTCTTGTACTCGTCCATGAGGTCCTTAATCAGCGATTCATAGTCCGACGCATCAGTTTTGTTCTGTTTGAGCTTGTCGTCTATCTGATTCAACTGCGTACGGAGCGCGAGCTGCGCCGTTTCCAGCTTGCCCTTCGTCGCGCTCGTCTGGTCGATGGCCCAACTGAGATAGCCGGCCGGGTCCTTCTTGATATTCTCCGGCGTCCACTTCGTTTGCCCCTTGATCGTATCGTTCACCCTTTGATGGAACGGGTCGCTGACGAAGTACCAGACTCCGCCCAGCACGAGGACCAGGACGATAACCGCGACGACGACACCCGCGACCGCTCCGCGGCGATTACTGCGAGCTAACATGACACCCTCCGCTAATGAGTTGTTGGAAAAGCGAGACAGTCAGGCGACGTTCACGCGGCTGTCTTGCCAAAGAGAATTCGCTCCCTATGGCTTGGCATTGGAAGGGACCGGATTTTGTACCGTCGCAACCCTGCCGCAATTATTTTAGCATAGTCGTAGGCCGTCAAGTACGGGTCTCATTTAATCCCCAACCCCACCTCTGTATTCAACGCCGCCCGGTGGTGCACATCAATGCCGTTTGCCGTCAAGTTTTTTTCTTCGCGCTTCAAACCTCGAAATCTCCCGTGTTTTTGGCTGTTTTCAGAACCAGAACGGACTCAGAAGGCACCCAGGAAGGACCCAGGATGAACCCAAAACGACCCAGGGCGAACCCAGGATGGGTCCAGGAATTCCCGCCTTCGGGTGGTTTATGCACCAGTACAGGGCAGGGAGCGGGGAGCAGGAAGCATGGAGTGGGAAGTGGAAAGTGGTAAGTTGAAGCCCGCAGTGCAAGCGGGGCCTATTTCGATATTGACTGCGGATGGCGCCGATGTTCGCGGATAGCATTGCGGGCCACGCCCGCGCCGGCGCTGCCGTTGTTCGACTTGTATAGCCCCTCATTCTTCTGTCCCTGATGTTTCAGTCGTCAATTCCGACTGCCGGTTTCCGACCCCCGATCCCTCATACCTCGCGCCTCACGCCTCTGGCCCCAAGCCTCAAGCCTCAAGTTTACAGTTATTATAATCTATTAACACAGTCCTCTATATATACTACGACGCTCGCGCTATGCGAAAAGACAAGAAATCTTTAGACGCACGTCTGGCTTTCGTCGTAAGTCCAAGCTGCGTAAGGCCCACAAAATATTTTGCCCTCTTTTTACACATGGGCCGAAAACTCGATGTTTTCACAATTGGCCTGCGGCGGCGGAGGGCACGATTCCCCTCGCAGGCGGTGACGGCGCGGCGGCGGCCTCACGGCGACAGGCTCAGGCGTCGCTACGCGACGCGACGAGCGCTTTGGCGCGGCGATATCCGTGGGATGAATCCCACGGTTACCATCGAAAAGTCGCTACGCGACAGGCCTGTCTGCTCCGTCGCGTAGCGACGCCATGACGGTAACTGTGGGTTTCAACCCACGGAAGCCGCGCGTCATCCGCTCCCCCCAATTCGTCGCGTAGCGACGATTGACCGCGCACGATGCCTACGGCGAGGCCGTTTTTCCAGCATCGCGCAATGACGTTTTGGTGCCGACACCGCGCTGCGGAAATCTTTCGCGATTCTCACGGCGGCGCGGCGAAAATGCCCCGTCCCGCCGCCGAATCGCGGCGCCGTCAAACGGCTGCCGTGGAAGAAAAAAACGTCACCTGCCGCGCTTGACAACCGGCCTCCCCCAAGCCATGCTAGAGGGATATTCACCAAGGGTGTCCTGCCGACGTGCGGGCCACCGTCACAAGATACCTAGCAGGCAGCGCCAGTACCCGCCGTTCGTTCGACTCGTCCGCCCTGGGCGGACTTGCCGGGTACGTTCTCCGGCTTCGCTGCCTCGGCCCTGAAAGCCAATCTCCCTTCTTACGGGATGGAGCTTGCCTTGCGGCGTTTGGGCAGAGTTTGGAGCGCGGCGCGTAAGCGTGCCCCGGGCAGGTCAAGCCACGCCAGCCATTATATAAAGGACGATCATGCCCAAGCATGTGCTTTTGTTCATCACTCTGTTCGCCACGCTAGTTACCGTTTGCCACCCGGAGCGGCTCTTCGCGCAGTCCAACCTTGTTGTCAACGGAAACTTCAACGCGGGCAATACCGGCTTCGCCACTCAGTACAATTACGCGCCAAGCGGCGGCACGGCGGCCCTTGCCGCCGGAACGTATAACGTCGGAACTAATCCGGCATTGTGGGCTTACGACTTTACCGTTGTCAACAGCTATGGAGATCACACTACCGGTTCGGGATTGATGTTGATGTGCAATGGAGCGACGAGCGCGAACACGCTCGCCTGGGGCGAAACGGCGTCCGTGACTCCCAACACAAACTACAACTTTTCCGCGTGGGTTTCCAGCGTTGATTACTATTTGCCAGCGACACTCAGCTTCGTTTTCAACGGCGGCACGCCGATATCCTACGGCGCGCCTTCGACTGGCGGCGTTTGGCAGCAACTCTCCACTACCGTGAATTCGGGCAACAATACGAGCCTGGCCATGCAAATCTTTGACACCAATTTGCAAGGGCCCGGAAACGATTTTGCGCTGGACGATATTTCCCTCACCCTGCAAGTCCCCGCGGCTTCGTACACTTGGGACGCCAGCGGCAACGGGTCAGCTAAGGACGGCGCGGGGACTTGGAGTATCTCGAACGCCAATTGGTCGAGCGGCACGGCGGACCAAGTGTGGAACAACGCCACCGGCGATACGGCGGTCTTTGGCACGGGCAGCGGCGCCTCGAACCCCTACACCGTCACGTTAGCCGGATCGATCAGCGTCGGCGGTGTCATTTTTCAGAACCAGACATACACCCTCGCCGGCGGCACTTTGAACATGATTGGGCCGGCGCCGACGATCACGGTGAATGCCGGCAGCGCGTCGATCGGCGCGGTGATTAACGGTACGATCGGGCTGACCAAGACCGGCACTGGCGTCTTGAATCTGACCGCGGCCAACACCTACACGGGCGCGACGGCGATCAACGGTGGACTCGTGGCACTGCTTAATGCCAACGCCTTGCCATCGACAGGCAACATCAGCTTTGGCGGCGGAACGCTTCAGTACTCGGCCTCGAATTCGGCGGACTACTCCTCTCGGATTGTCAGCAGCGCGGGACCGATTTCGATCGATGTCAACGGCCAGAGCGTTGGTTTCAGCGGAAACCTGGCAAGTTCCAACACCGCCGGCCTCACGCTTACTTCCAGCGTGCCCGGCACGGCCGGGGCCGGCGATATCCCCGCCAGCACGCTCGCACTTCGCGGCAACAACAGCTATACCGGCGGAACGACGGTCACCGGCAGCGCAACTCTGAGCATTATTGCAGACGGCTCGCTCGGCCCCGTGCCCGGCAGTCCCTCGCCCAATGTTTTCCTCAACGGCGGGGAACTTAAGAACTATGAATTCAACGCGCTTTCGCTCAACGCCAACCGGACCATTGTCTTGGGCATGCCGGAGGGAATCTCGACATCGGATGGAACCAGGTCGGCAGCGTCAACGGGCAAATCAGCGGCAGCGGCGCACTGGGTGTGGCATGGGATACCGGGACTCTGGTCCTTGCCGGTTCGGACACCTACCTGGGCTCGACGACCATAGGCGCTGGAAACATGTACTATTATAACAGCACGATCGCCAACGCGGTTCTGCAACTCGGCAATTCCGCGGCGTTGCCACCGACGACCAGAGTGGTTTTTGGCAGCAATGCCAATAACAACAGCGCCACGCTGGATATGCACGGTTTCAGCGCCGCAGTCGCCGCGATCGGCGGAGGCACCGATGCCGCGGTAAACAACGCGGGCGGCGGCACGAGCACCCTTACCGTCGGAAACAACGGCGGCTCCGGCGCATTTTCCGGAACGATCGAGAACACCTCCGGCACGACCGCACTCACAAAGATCGGCAGCGGCACGCAGACCCTCAGCGGCAGCAACACTTACACCGGTCCGACCACAATCAATGGTGGCGAACTTCTCGTCAACGGCACGCTTGCCAGCCCAGTAACGGTGAACAGTGGCGGCGTCCTAGGCGGAACGGGCAGCTTGACAAGTGCGACCATCAACTCAGGCGGAACGCTCTCGCCGGGCGATGCGCCGGGGGCATTGAACTTCACCGGCTCGCTGACGCTGTTGCACGGCGCAGTGATGGACTACGAGCTCGGCACTCCGTCCGACAGCGATGAAGTCCTGATGCCCACCGGCCTCCTCGCTCTGAACGACCAGAATTTCGGCGACTTCGATTTCACGCCGCTGTCCGGATTCGGACCGGGCGAATACACGCTCATCGACGCCGGCTCGATCAGCGGAAGCCTTGGATCGGGCACCAGCGGCGTGATCGGCGGCTTCCAAGCGAATATAGCCGTGCAGGGTGACAGCCTCGTGCTCACCGTCGTCCCGGAACCGGGCACACTGGCGCTGCTGGGCGTCGCAGTCACCGCCTTTGTTTCCATGCTCGTGCCGAAGCTGAAGCGGAGATTCTCGCCTCGCTGCCTTGGCCCTGAAAGCCAATCTCCTCTTTCCGCGACGGAGCTTGCCTTGCGGCGCTTGGGCAACAAGCCGGAGGGAATGGCATTTTAATCTTGAAACGCCGCAGTTCCACGCGCAAGAAAGTAGACGCATGAAACAGACGATCCTCCATCAATGTTTGACAAGGCACGACCGGATGCTGGTCTGTTGTTTTTTGCTTGCGGCCTTGACGCTTGTCCGACCGGCCTATGGCGGCGCTGATCGCTTCCGACAACTTCGCCTATCCCGCCGGGGCGAGTTTGGCAGGCGAGAACGGCGGCCAGGGGTTCTCTGGAGCTTGGTTCGAAGGGGGATTCAATGTTTCGGTAGCGTTGACGACCGTAGCCAGCGGCCCGCTTAGCTACCCGCTGATGTCGACGCCGGGCAATTCGTTGACAACGCCGGCTACAAGCTCCTTGAACGGCATTGAGCGGAATCTTGCCAGCCCCGTCTCCTCGGGGACCATCTATCTCAGTTGCCTTCTCACTCCCGAGGGCACCTTGAGCCAAGGCAACGGCGGGGGGTTCTTCGGACTGTATCTGCACGGCACGGGAAACGACCTGTTCATGGGCGGCGGGTCGAATGCCCCCTACTCAATTGGTCTGCGCGGCGGCGCCGACACCACCCCGTCGAGCAGCCAGGAAGTACTCGGACAAACCGAGTTCCTCGTTCTCATGGCCCAGTTGAATACGTCCGGAAACGATGTCTTCACGCTCTACACGGATCCGACGCCCGGCGCTCCACAGCCGTCGACTGGTACGGTGATTAACAACATCACCATCGGGACCCTTGATAGTCTGGTCATCTATTCTGGCGGCGCTTTCAATATGGGCAATCTGCTCGTGGGAACCACGTATGCTGACGTGACTCCCGCAGCCGGCTCGACGTGGGCCGCGGCAGTGAGTGGGAGTTGGAGCAATGCAGCCAACTGGATTGGATCAGTGCCCAATGCAACAGGCGCGGGTGCCACGATAAACGCGCCGACAACCGTCCCGCTGACGATAACCCTCGATGCGCCGCAAACGCTGGGCGCCCTGCTGCTGGGCAATTCGGCCGCAGCCGGAACTGGCTACACAATCAGTGGTGCGGGTACAAACACGCTAACATTCAACAATTCGGGCCTGGGCGCGACGATAACGGTAACGAACGGCACTCACGCCATCAACGCGCCATTAGTGCTGAATGACAATCTCAGCGTAACTGGCGCGGGATCGTTAACCATCGGAGGCGCAATCGCCAATGGGTCAAACGGCCCAATGGGCGTGTCACTTTCCGGAGGCGGCTTGCTGGTTCTCGCCGCCAGCAATACATACAGTGGCAATACTACTGTCGGCGCGGGCACGCTGAGCCTTGCCAACCCCCTGGCCGTGCAAAACAGCACGGTGACCGTGACTTCGAGCGGCAATCTGAGTTTCGCGGCAGGCGTTACCAGTCCCACGGTGGGTGGTCTCGCGGGTGCCGGCAAGGTCGCCTTGGCAACCGCCGCCTCCCAGCCGGTCACACTCAACGTCGGCGCCAATGGACAGTCCACTAATTACAGCGGAAACCTCAGCGGCCCCGGCGGCCTTACGAAGTGGGGTGGCGGGACACTCGTCCTATCGGCCTCGCAGAGCTATGTTGGTCCTACCGTCGTCGTCGGCGGCATGTTGAAACTGCAAATCGCTGCGTCGGCGCCGCCGGTGGCGGGGTACGCCGAATGGTTCGATGCCTCGACGGCGGCGAACCTGACGCTCAGCGGAAGCAACGTCGTCCAATGGAACGACCTCAGCGGAAACGGCCACAGCGCAACGACCCAGACGCCTGGAGTAACGAATCCGACCTATGTGCCCAACGCCCTGAACGGACTCGGCGCGATCCAATTCATCGGCGGCACCAACGTTAATGGCGCCGGCAATACGAACTTGCTCTTTAATGAGGACAACGACATCCGCACGGTGTTCTCGGTGTTCAAGGGCGCCAGCTTCCTGATGACCGACACCAACACTTATGATTTCCATCGTTACCAGGCGGATAATACCGATGCGAATGCCCCCCTGTGGGATGGACCGACGTCGAATAACTGGACGAGCCCCTATATTACCGGAGGTACAACAACGGTAAACGGAGTCGTAGCCGACTACTCGGTAACTCCGATGCCCACTAACCTCAACAACGGATTCAATCTCATCGCGGTGCAGACGACCGGCAACGTGAGCGCCAACGGCTTCAATCGCGACCGCATTTACAACTCGGGCGACCAGGAGCAAGCGGAAGTGATCATCTACGACCAGCCCTTGAGCACAAGCGAGGTCCAGCAGATCGAGGCCTACCTGAATTTCAAGTGGTCGTTGGGAATTTCCGGGCTGCCCTCCTATTCGTCCAGCTTCGGCAACAACCTTCTGCCAGCCACGACGGCGATGACGGTGGCCGCCTCGGCTACGTTCGACATGTCCGGTTGCAGTCAACAGGTCGCTTCGCTGGCGGGCGCTGGCAGCGTCATCAACAGCAGTACGGCGATCATATCGGTTCTGACGGTGAATCCCAGCAGCTCGGTTACGTTCAGCGGCACGATCGCCGGCGGCGGCACGCTGGGGGCAATCAGTCTGGTCGTCAACGGCAGCGGCACGCAGGTGCTGGCCGCCAGCAACACCTACACTGGCGGCAGCACGCTGGTTGCAGGTTTGCTTTGCATGAACAATCCCGCAGCTATTGGTACCGGGCCGCTCACCCTTGCAGGCGGAAACTTCGATAACACGAGCGGAAGCGCTATCGCCCTGTCGACAAACAACCCCCAAAACTGGAACAACAGTTTCACTTTCCTTGGCAGTAGTGACCTGAATCTGGGAAGCGGCTCAGTGACGCTGGGCGCGAACTGCCAGGTGACGGTCGGCAACGGGAACTTGACGGTTGGAGGTCCCATTTCCGGCGGTTTCGGCCTCACTAAGGCAGGCTCGGGCACACTCATTCTCAATGGCCAGAACAGCTACCTGGGCGGTACTGTGCTCTCCGCCGGCACGCTTCTAGGAAACACGACAAGTCTGCAAGGGAGCATCGCGGACAATGCAACTCTGGTCTTCAATCAGGCTGCGGACGGCACGTTTGCAGGCTCGATCACCAGCAGCGGCGGACTCGCCAAGATCGGCGCCGGCATGCTCACCTTGGGCGGCGCGGATACCTTCTCCGCGTCGGGCGGAATCGCCATCAACCAAGGCACGCTGGCCGCGCCGTATGGGATTTCCCACGGCGGCTCGCCCATCACCGTTGCCGCCGGCGCCACGCTGCTGGCCGGCGGAGAGATCGATCGGGCCGTGTCCGGAAACGGAACGGTAACAGCCGCGGGCGAGTTGATCATCGGCAATGCCGCGCAACCGGGCCAGTTCAACCAGGGTGGCCCCGCCGGTTCAGGCGGCACGCTGAACGTCGGCGGCAACGCGGTGGTCATCCTATCCTCCGGCACCGCGGTCCTCGGCAGCCAGACCAATATCGCCGCGGGCGGCAGCTTGACCGCGCTCAACGGAATTCAACTCGGCAACCCGTCATCGGTTGACGCGACGAAGGTCCTGACCGCCACGGGAGCGGCCACGATCAACGGCAACTTCATCAACAACGGGGTCGTCAACGGTCCCACCGGCAGCGGGCAGGAATTGACCTTCACGCAATTCGTCAAAGGGGCCGGCAGCACGACGGGCAACGTCGAATACCAGGCGAGCTACCAGCCGAGCAACAGTCCCAATGCCGTCTCGGTGCAGAACGTGCTTTTGGATTCGACGAGCACGCTGATCATGGAGCTTGCCGGCGTGACGCCCGGCAGCGGATACGACCAGCTCGATATCTCCGGTGAGGCGGTCCTCGACGGTACGCTCGACGTGACGCTGATTGACGGTTTCACGCCGTCGGCGGGCGAGGGCTTTGACATCTTCGACGGCCCCGCCACGGGCAACTTCAATCAGGTGGACTTGCCGGCGCTCGGAAACGGTCTACAGTGGGACACGAGCCAGCTCTACGCCTCGGGAGAGATAAGCGTAGTGCCGGAACCTTCGACATTGGCATTGCTCGGCGTCACGTTATGCGCAATGCTTGGCTTGCTGTAGGCGCCAGAAACGCGCAGCACCGGCTAAAGCCGGAACTCCAGCGCGTCACTCGGCCTTGAATTGAAAGTTCCGGCTCTGGTTGAAAAACGTTAGCGGGTTGTCGTAAACTACCTGGCGGATGGCCGCTTCGCCGTGGCCGCGGCGATTTGGCAGGGATTGACTTTTTGTATAAAAAGTCTATACTGTAACTATCTGGCTGCCGACAACGGAATGGGATTTGAGCATGGACATTGCCACGGAACTTGGAGCTAAGGACGAATTCTCAACGCAGAAACTTTGCCTTTATATCCCTGACAGAGACAAGCTCGGCGGCGAAGTCAGTGATTCTCGAGAAATGGGTCAGGTAGGCGAGAGAGATTTTGAGTCGTATTGGGGGCGGCGCACGGCGCTACCCGCGGCCGATGGCACTTGGGAGATGGAGAGCGGAGAAATCCTTTGGGAGCACACGCGTTTGGTGTACTGCTTTGTCGATCCCGATCGTTTTGAATCGAATATCAAGAATCTGAGGAACTTTCTGCATCGGTTCGGCAGCGAGACGAATCAAGGTGAAGTGGTAGTGGAGTTCGACGGCATGTTTTATCGACTTAGGACTTACGACGAACGAACGGGATGATGCCATGGCCAAGAAGATAACCGTAACCGGGAGGTCCGTTCGGCGCATCGAGTTGTCCGGCAAGCCGCAACGGCGAATCGAAGCCGAACGATTTGCCGCCGCGCTCGGGGTAGATCCCGTAGGCGATGCGGCATGCGACAAACCTCGGAATAATATCCCTCGCCGCGCTTGGTGGCGAGTTGATCAAGCGGCTGCGCTCCACCGGCGGGCGGCCGGCGCTTGCAGACGCGACCGAGATTTGCCGAGTGCCCCTCAGTGCAAAGGACCTGAAATCGCTGGAAACAATCTCGGAGCAAATCGCAAAAGCATCGGGCACAAAGCCATCGCCCGGGCAAGTTGCGAGCATCATTGTGCGAGAGTATCTCAACTTCTCGACAAGGGTCACTCGGCCTTGAACTGAAAGTTCCGACTCTGATTGAAAAACGCCAGCGGGTTGTCGTAAACCACGCGGCGGATTGCCGCTTCGCCGTGGCCGCGGCGGCGCATTTGGAAGATGAATTTGGGCACGGCGAGCGGGTCGGAAGGTCCCCAGTCGGCCGCGGAGTTGACCATGATCCGCTCGCCGCCGTATTGCTCGACGAGATCAGCCGCCCGTTCGGGCGTGGCCTTGGTCGTGGGATAGAGCGTGATGCCCGCCCAGTAGCCTTCGTCCAGCACCGGGCGGATCGTCTGCTCTTCGCAATGGTCGATGCAGACGCGGCTGCGGTCGGTCCGCGAGTCGGCGCGCAGGATGTCGAGAATCATCCGCGTGCCGCGGTATTTCTCCTCCAGGTGCGGCGTGTGGAAGAGCATCTGCTCGTCGCGGTCCAGCGCCAACGCGACCTGCTCCTCGAGCGTCTTGACCTCGTTGGGCGTACACTTGTTAAGGCCGATCTCGCCGACGCCCAGCACGCCGGGCCGGTCGAGGAACTCCGGCAGCAAGGCGACGACGGCGCGGGAGATGGGCAGGTTCTCGGCCTCCTTGGCGTTCATGCCCAGCCAGCAGTAGTGGCGGATGCCGTAATTGGCGGCCCGTTTCGGCTCCCACTCGGTCAGTTGGCGGAAGTAGTCGCGGAAGCTTTCCGGGCCGGAGCGGTCGAAGCCCGCCCAGAACGCCGGCTCGGCCACGGCCATGCAGCCCGCCAGGGCCATCGCCTGCAGGTCGTCGGTCGTCCGCGACGCCATGTGGATGTGGGGATCGATATAGTGCATGGTCAGGCAACGAGCGGGGACTGGGGATTGGGGATTGGGGATTAGGGATTGCAGCTCTAATCCCCAATCCCTAATCCCTCCCTTTTCGCCACGCGGGATCATAGGGCAGCGACAAGAGCATTTGCATCTGTTCCGCGCGGTCGGTCCCCAGCCGGCCCAGGATGCCCAGCGTTTCGCGGAGTTTCTGCAATCGCGGGTCGCCTTCCGTCGAACCTTTGCCGTGGGCGATGCGGTCCAGTGCCGCGGCCACTTCCAGCAGCTTGCCGCGGATCGTGAGGAATTCGCGGTCGAGGATTTCCGGCGCGGTCGCGGTGTGGTGCATGATTGAGTCTCCGAGGGTGCTATGTAACATTTTTGCATGGCGGACGACAGAACGCAACCGGGCCGCGCCCGTTGACCGACACGAAGGATACTTCGCAGCGCGCGGGCTGCGCAGATGCCGTCTTGTTTCGAGCTACTGCTTGACCAGCGTCGGTGTGAACGTTTATCCTACGATTTGCCGCTTGACTCCCGCCACTTTTCCCCACCTGGTGAACCGACATGACCCGCTCCTTCCGGCCCCTGTTTGCCGCCGCGCTGGCGGCCATGCTGCTGTCAGCCTTCCCGTTGCGCGCCGCCGAAATCCCTATGAAAGAAACCAAGGCCGAGCGCGACGCCCGCATGAAATGGTGGCGCGACGCCCGATTCGGCATGTTCATCCATTGGGGTCTTTATAGCGTGCCGGCGGGCACTTACCACGGCCGGCGGATCGGCGGCATCGGCGAATGGATCATGAACGACGCCGACATCCCCGTGGCCGAATACGCCTCTTTCGCCAAGCAGTTCAATCCCGTGAAGTTCAACGCGGGCCAATGGGTCTCCATCGCCAAAAACGCGGGCATGAAGTACATCGTCATCACCGCGAAGCACCACGACGGCTTCGCCATGTTCCATTCCAAGACCAGCCCGTACAACGTCTTCGACGCCACGCCATTCCACCGCGACCCGCTGAAGGAGCTGTCCGAGGCGTGCAAGAAGCACGGCATCAAGCTCGGCTTTTATTATTCCCAGGCCCAGGACTGGCACCATCCTGGCGGCTTCGCTTACCCCACGCACGGCCGCAAGACGAGCCACTGGGACAAGGCCCAGGACGGCGATTTCCACAAGTACATCCGCGAGATCGCCATTCCCCAGGTCCGCGAGCTGTTCACCAACTACGGCGACGTGGCCGTGCTCTGGTGGGACACGCCCGCCGGCATGACCCGCGCGGAAGTCCGCGACCTGGCCGACCTCTTGAAGCTTCAGCCGAAGATCGTCTCCAACGACCGGCTGGGCAACGGCGTGAAAGGCGACACGGAGACTCCGGAGCAGTACATTCCCCCCACCGACAATCCGGGCCGCGACTGGGAAACGTGCATGACGATGAACGACACCTGGGGCTACAAGTCGTACGACAACCATTGGAAATCGACGAAGACGCTCGTTCGCAACCTGATCGACATCGCCAGCAAGGGCGGCAATTATCTTTTGAACGTTGGCCCGACGAACGAAGGCGTCATCCCGATGGCGAGCGTCCAACGGCTTAAGGAAGTCGGCCAATGGATGAAGGTCAATGGCGAGGCCATTTATGACACTTCGGCCGGGCCGTTCAAGCGCGGATTGCCGTGGGGCCGGGCGACGCAAAAGAGGGAGACTGTGGGAATTGCGGTCCCCGGGGACAGCGACCTGACGACGATCTACCTGCACGTCTTCGATTGGCCCGCGGAGGGCAAGCTCCTCGTTCCGCTGGCGAACGTACCTGGGCCGGCGCGGTTGCTCGCGACTGGCAAAAGGCTTGAGACCACGCAGGACGAAAGCGGCATTACCATCCACGTTCCGTCCGAGGCTCCTGACAAAATCGCGAGCGTTGTCGTGTTGGAGATTCTCGACAAGCCGCAACCACTGGCGAACCGAGTACGCGCGAACGCGGATGGTTCGGTACTGCTCAGCGCCGCGGACGCCGACACCGCCGGCTCCGCGCAGTTGGAATCGATCGGCGGCGTGCAGAACATTGGCTACTGGACGGACTCCGCAACCACCGTCTCATGGGACGCCGACTTGCCGGCCGGCGAGTACAACGTCGAACTGTGCTACGCGGGCAACCCGTCGTCCGAAGGCAACGAGTTCCGCGTAGTTGCCGGCGACAATTCTGTTAGCGGCTCGATCCATGCCACGGGCGCATGGAGCAAGTTTGCAACGATATCGGTCGGCAAGCTCAACGTGCCCGCCGGAATGAAGACCGTCACCGTCAAGCCGACAAAGATGAACGGTCCCCTGATGAACCTCCGCTGGCTCAAGCTGACGAAGGCCGGATAGGAAAACGAAACGACCCCGGCTTTGCAGCCGGGGCCAAATGAAGTTAAAGTTGAAGGTTGTCACAACACTCTACGTGAGGAGCGGAACCAACCGCGCCTCACGCCAAACTCACCGGCGGATCTTGCATCATTCGCCCTCCATCAAAGAGAAGTGAACAGGCTGTCAACCGATACTTTAATGATAGCCGGAACCGGAGGTAAATTCAAGTGGCCGGAGCCTCCCGTCAGGTTGCTCTATACCATTGACGGGGTATTCGGGCTTGTTCCGTTACCAAAAATGTCGCAATAATCGGCTGTCATTGCCGCGGTGAATTCGCCCGGCAAAGCGTAGGAACCGCCCCCGTCGAAATGACCCGCTGCCGCATCGCGCCGCGCTTCTTCCAGCCGCTGCGGCGAATCGACGGCGCAGCGCTTCCCCGTGAGCGGAAAGGCGAAAAACCGCTGCGAAGAGGCCAGGGGCATAAAGATGTCACGTGGGAAATCGCAGAACTGCCCGGCGGGGACTAGGTCCAGCACCTCTGGCTCGCAAAGCGCAACGCCGGAAAAGACCCAGCTCGCCGACAGGTTTCCGCGCTGGGCATCCGATGGCCGCTCCAGGAAACGCTCGATCCGGCCATTGGCATTGACGCAAACGACGCTGTTGGACACGGCCCGCCGGTGTACCAGCAAGGTCGCCAAGGCGCGGTTTTTTCGATGGAAGTCCAGCATCGCGGTGAAGTCCTGGTTGGTGACTACGTCGCCGTAGTGGACCAAAAACGGCGCGGCAAAAACGGGGACATCTCTGATTCGCCGGAACGGCCCGGAGGGTGCTTCGCACGAATCAGAGATGTCCCCGTTTTCGCGGCGGAGGAAGGCTTCCATGTTCTTCGTCCCGCCCGCGGTGCCGAGCAATTGCGGTTCATAGGCGTATCGGATCTGCAGTCCCAGGCGCGAGCCGTCGCCGAAGCAGCCGCGGATCGCTTCGGGCAGGAAGTGCAGGTTCAGCCCGATCTGGTCGAATCCGTGCCGCTTGAGGTGGCGGAGGATGCATTCCAGCATCGGCCGCCGGCCAAGGCGGAGCATCGGCTTGGGAATCTCGCGGGTGAGATCGCCCAATCGCGTGCCGTATCCGGCGCAGAGGACCATTGCTTTCACGGTTGACTCAATATCCAGTGGCAAGCGGAAGGGAGGTCGGCACAAACGTGGTCAGGCCGGCACTCGCTGGGCGGATCGACGGCCACGATCGGCGGCGCCTCGTGCCGGCCGCAGGTGACCAGCACGGTGCGGCAGCCGGCGGCGGCCCCGGCCGCAATGTCGGTCATGCGGTCGCCGACGAGAAAGCTCGCCCGCGGATCGATCTGGTGTTCTTCCGCCGCCCGCAGGATCATGCCCGGCCGCGGCTTGCGGCAGGAGCAGACGACGCGGTACTCGTCCACGTCGGCATCGGGATGGTGGGGGCAGAAGTACGAGGCGTCGGGCCGCGGGCCGCCGTCTTGTTGGATACGGTCGGCGATCGACGTCGTTCAGGCGTTCCACATCCTGTTCGCTGACAAGCCCTCGCGCGACGGTGGCCTGGTTGCTGACGACCGCCAACAGCATTCCGGCCGACTTGAGCGACCGCAGCGCCAACGCTACGCCGTCCATCAGGCGGATCTGCTCTTCGCGGAGCAAAAAGCCGTCGTCGTGGACAAGCACGCCGTCGCGATCGAGAAACACTGCCCGGCGAAGGGAGGACATGGTACGTAGCTTGTGGAACAAGGCGTCAAATCAACTGTAAACGCTACAAAACAAACTTAGCATCCAAACCGGGCCGGGACTCCGACAGAAAAATAAGTGGACAGAAAAATGACTGGCCAAGGGCCGGGGAAAGGAAAATGATGGAAAGGAAAATAGGGATTGTATGCCCGGGGTTGTTCAAATTCCTTTCCACCATCTTCCTTCCAATCGCTCAAGAGCCATTTTTCTCACCATGATCTTTCTGTCGAAAACTCTTATCGGCCGCAAACTGTGGCGAGCGCCGTCCTTCGCCGCAAAATGCTATGCTTGTGCAATTAGAAGCTTTGTGAATCGAGGGCATCGATGCGAATCGCCGCACTAGCACTTACCTTGTTTTTGGCGGCGTTCCTGCTGCACTGGGCCGTCTGGCGGATCAGGGTCCCGCGGCGGCAATCGGCCGCTTTGCTGGCGATTCTGTTGGGCAGCTTGCCCGTTGGGTTAGCGCTTGCGACGTTCGTGCCGGCCTTGCAGGTTCTCCGGCCGCAGGGAGTTTGGGATTTGGTCCAGATAAGCGTGTTCCACGTTGCCATGACGCTGGCTTACGTGGTGGCCTATTCGGCGATCGAAGGACGCAGCCCCAGCATGACGCTGCTGACCTGCGTGGCCGACGCCCGCGGCCGAGGCCGTACGCGGGCGGAACTGCAATCCGTGCTCAGCGGCGACGACCCCGTAGCATTGCGGCTGGGCGCGCTGTTGGTCGATGGCCTTATTGCGGAAGAGAACGGCGAATATGTCCTAACCCCAAAAGGCCGAGCTTGGTCACACTGCTTCGGCACGTTCCGCAATCTGCTTGGTATGGAAAAAGGAGGTTGAACCAGCATGGTCGCGGCTCACGCTGTACAAGCGCTCGCGCCGGTCTTGGGACTGGCAGCTTACTGCCTTTCACACCTCGCCGTCTGCCGCGCGGTCCGCGGTCGCGGCGCCTATCTGCCGCTCGTCATCGGCTGCGGCTGCGGGCTGGCAGTCACGGTCGCGGTCAGCGTTGCCGCGCTTTGGCAAATGCGTTGCGCTTTGAGCGACGGTCTGGTCCTATTTAGTCTCAATGCCGTGGCCTACCTGGCGCTTGCCTTCGGCTACTTCAACTTCGTCAACTTGAACATCGCCTCGCTGCGGATTCGCATGATCCAGGAGCTGGCCGAGTCGGGCGGCCGCTTGCCGATCGACCGTTTGACGGGTCTCTACAACACACAGAACGTCGCCGCCCTGCGGATCGATCGCCTGACGCGCGGCGGCCACCTGGTCGAGCGCGAGGGGAAATACTACTCCGGCAAGCGGCGGTTCCTCATCGTCGCGCGAATCTTCGATTTCCTCCGCTGGGCGATTTTGGGGCAACGCCAACTCCCCTCTCCCTCCGGGAGAGGGGCTGGGGGTGAGGGCGTATCGCATACTTTCATTCGTCGCCAATCCCTCGCTTCCAACAGCCCGCACCCTATTCCTGTCCCGGACAGAGAGGGGACTGGCGTCACCGCGGAACACCTTCATCGCCTCGCACCATGAACGCCTGCCTCATCAATACCGAAACCGAGTGCGAACTCTCGCTCTTCGTTGCCTGCTACAACGAGGAAAGAGGCATTATTCCGACGCTCGAAACGCTGCTGTCCGCTTTGCGCGAGGCGGAATGCAGCTATGACATCACGGTCATTGATGACGCCTCGCGCGACCGCTCCGTGGAGCTGATCGAGCAGTTCATGGCGGAAAACCCGGAAGCGCCGATCACGCTCGTGCGCAACGAATTCAACCAGGGGCTGGGCGTGAACTACGTCGAAGCGGCCTTTATGGGCCGCGGGCGGTACTACCGGGCAATTTGCGGCGACGACGTGGAAAGCAAGGATACGCTTGTCCGCGCATTCCGCCGGCTAGGCGAGGCCGACATCCTGTTGACGTACCATGCCGACGCCTCCGCCCGGCCGTGGTTTCGCCGTTTGATCTCGCGGAGCTATACGAGGCTGGTCAACCTGCTCAGCGGCTGCCGGATCAAGTCCTACAACGGCCTGGCGGTGCTGCCGCGTTACGACGTGATGCGCTGGCACCCGAACTCGCCCGGCTTCGGCTTCCAGGCGGACCTGGTGACGCGGCTGCTTTACATGGGCGCCACGTGTATCGAGATCCCGGTCATTCCCAAGGAGCGGACCGACGGCAAGTCCAACGCATTGCAGTTCAAGAACCTCTGTTCCGTCGCGCACAGCCTGCTGGAAATCTTCATCCGCCGCGTCGGCCGCTTTCTTGACCGCGGCAAGTACGAAAAGCTGCGGAAGAACAGGCGGCAGATGAGCTGCGGCCGCGTGAGCGAGCAAACGCTCGTGTGACACCCGCAATGATGTAGGGTGGGCCGAGCGCTGCGAGTCTCACCGCGTATAATGTGCTGGCGGACCTTGCAGCACTCATTCCGCCTTTTGCACCTGCCATGTTCACGATCAAAATCTGCGGCATCATGCGGCCGGAGGACGCTCGCGCGGCGGCCGACGCCGGCGCGGACGCCATCGGACTCAACTTTTACGCCAAAAGCCCGCGGGCGGTCGATGTCGATCGCGCGCGGACGATCATCGCCGCGCTGCCGCCGGGCGTAGTCAAAGTCGGCGTGTTCGTCAACGCGCCGCCGGAAGATGTTTGCCGCGTTTTTGACGATGTGGGACTGGACCTAATTCAGCTTCATGGCGACGAGCCGCCGGAGTACTCGCTAAAACTAGGCAGCAGGTCCGTAATGAAGGTCTTTCGCGACGCGGGGCCCGACGCGCTGCTTACGATGCTCGGCAACTTTGTTGTTTATCGCGAGCTCCGCTGCCCGCCGCGGTTGGTCCTCTTGGACGCGCCCCTGCAAAACGGTTTCGGCGGCAGCGGCCAACTGGCGGACTGGTCGCTGGCTTTAGCATATCGGGGAATCGACAGTGCGCCGCCCCTGGTGCTCGCCGGAGGCTTGACGCCGGAAAACGTGGCCGAGGCGATCCGGGCAACCGGCGTCCGCGCGGTTGATACGGCCAGTGGAGTGGAGTCGCGGCCGGGCATTAAGGACTCACTACGTATGGCCGCATTCGCGCGCAGCCCGTGCAGCCTTCGCGAATTGTGGAATATAGGCAAGATAAATAAAGATTAACGAATATTCCGATTTTAACCGACAAATAGGATATGCGTTTCGAGGAAAGACCGTTAATCCGCGCCGCGCCGGCCTTCGCGGGGATGCTTGCGTTGGTCCTATGCGCTGCGACGGCATGGCACAGGTTGCTCCCTGGCAGCGCCCTCCAACGGCCGCTCCCGTCACTGGCGATGGCCAATTGGACGGCGGTTCCAGTCCCAATATCGCGCCAGCCGGCACGGCACCGACCGCGCCAAACTCATGGACCGATGAGTCCGACGAGCAGCCGGACACGCCTTGGGGCCTTCATCCGAGCCGTTTTTTCGGCGATGCGCTTGACGTCCTCAACCAGCGAATCTGGTTCCGCAGCAAGTTTCTCGGCTGGTGGACCAAGGGCTTTTACGTGCCGGCTTTGCTGACGACCAGTCCGTCGGGCACCGACCAGACCGTGGCCGGCGTTCTGGGCGAGCCTTCAACGAGCGTCCTGCAGGGCAATCAAGATCTGCACAGCGGCTTCCGGCCTGGCATGAGGCTCGTTCTGGGCATGTGGTTCGGACAGACGCAGACCTGGGGCATCGAAGCGTCTTACCTGCAGATCAGCTCGCAATCGGACACGCATCAATTCTCATCGAGCAGCGCACCGATCCTCGCACTGCCGTTTTTCAACAGCGAAACCGGCCTGCAGGACGCCGAGCTGATCAGCTTTCCGGGACAGCAAAGCGGGACTTTCACGACCATTGCGACCAGCGAGTTGCAGTCGGCGGAGTTCCTGCTGCGGAAGAATCTCGTCCGTCTCGACCAATTGACGTTCGATCTTACGATCGGCTATCGCTACTTGCAGTTGAACGACCATCTGGAAGTTGACAGCTCATCGACGTTTCTCGCGGGGCAATCGATCTTGCCGGCGGGAAGCGTCGTGATGCTGGGGGACCACTTCGGCACGCGCAACGATTTCAACGGCGGCCAACTCGGCTTTTCCGCCCTCTTCCAGCGGCAGCGCTGGACGCTCGATACTTCGCTTAAAATCGGCGTCGGTCAAACGAACACGAAGATCACGATCGACGGCACGACCACGTCGATCATTCCGGGACAGGCGACCAGCGTGCAGCCGGGCGGCTTCCTCGCTCTGCCGAGCAATTCGGGCGAGTTCCGCAGCCAGCAGTTTTCGCTCGTGCCTGAGTTGGGCTTGACCTTGGGATACGATTTCACGCCGCAACTCCGTGGCACGATCGGGTACGATATGCTCTACTGGACTTCCGTTGCCCGGCCCGGCGACCAGATCGACCTGAACATCGATCCGCGGCAGTTCCCGCCGCCGATCACTACCGACGCGACGCGGCCGGCGTTCGTGCTGCACACGACCGATTATTGGGCGCAGGGCGTGAACCTCGGTCTCGACCTCCGCTTTTGAGGCTTGGGTCCTGAGGCTTGAGGTGTGAGTCTCAAGCCCGAGGAATCAAGCCTCAGGACCCAGGACTTCATGGCATTACTAGGGGCACATCAGTCGATCGCCGGCGGCTGCCACAAGGCCGTCGAGTTGGGCGTGAACACCGGCTGCAAAGTCATTCAGGTTTTCACCAAGAACACGAACCAGTGGCGCGGGAAGCCGCTGTCTGCCGAAGACGCCGGGCAATTCCGCGCCGCCCTGGACCTACACGGCATCGCTTGCCCGTTGGCGCACGACTCCTATCTGATCAACTTGGCGAGTCCCGACGACGCCCTCTGGGAGAAGTCGATCGCCGCGCTGATCGAAGAGGTCCAGCGGGCCGCATTTCTGGGCATTCCGTGGGTCGTGTCGCACCCCGGCGCCTACACGACCACCAGCGAGGCCGAAGGCCTGAAGCGGATTATTGTCGCGCTGGATGCGGTGCTCGCTCAAAGTAGCAGGCAGCCTCCGGATGCCGTCCGCAGAAAAGTATCAACATCTAAATCAAAGGCGGACGGCACGCCACCCGCAAGCGGGTACCCGGTGTCTGCTACCGTGACCGGCATCCTCCTGGAAACGACCGCCGGCCAAGGCACGACGCTCGGCTGGCGCTTCGAGCATCTCGCGGAGATTCTGTCGGGCGTCAAGAATGCCGACCGCCTGGGAGTCTGCTTCGACACCTGCCACGTCTTCGCCGCCGGCTACAGAATTTCAACGCAGGCCGAATATCGCGCGACGATGCGGGAGTTCGACAAAACAGTCGGGCTGGACCACATCCGCGCCTTTCACCTGAACGACAGCGTCAAGGACTGCGGCAGTCGGGTTGATCGGCACGCCCACATCGGCCACGGTAAAATCGGCCCCGAGCCCTTCGGCTGGCTGCTCCGCGACCGCCGTTTCCGCCGCCTGCCGATGGTCCTGGAAACGCCCAAGGGCCAGCAGGATGGCGAGGACTGCGATATCATCAACTTGCGAACGCTTCGCGGGCTGTTTTAGCAAAGGTTGGCCCGACCGGATGCGCAGTGCCATGTGGGCTGCGACGGCGTTAGGATCGTTTTGCTCGCCGTAGGTGCGGTAGCGCCGCCTTACCGTTCGACCCTCGCTCTCCGGACGCAATAAATGCGGGCGGCGTTCTCGAAGAAGAGCTTTCGCTGGTTGGCGGCGTCTTCGCCCGCGATAATGGTGCGGGTGATTTCGACCCAGCGGCGGAGCGGCCCGCCGATCAGGCAGACGGGCCAGTCGCTGCCCCAAACGACGCGGTCCCAGCCGAAATGCTCAAGGCAACACTCGACATAAGGCCGCACCGCGGCAAGCTGGTCCGCGCCCGGCTTGCAATAGGCGACCACGCCGGAAATCTTGCACGCCACGTTGGGTTCGCCGGCCACCTCGCGGATTTTCTCTTGCCAGTCGCGGAAATCGCCACCCGCGATGTCGGGCACGCCGCAATGGTCCAACACGAATTGCACGTCCGGGCATTTCCGCGCCAGCATCGCGCCCAAACCCAACTGCCGTTGCAGCAAACACAAATCGAATGTCCACCCGCGGGCGGCCAAGAGCGCCACGTTGCTCACGAAGCGGTCGTCCTGCGAAAGGCCGTCCGGCACCGTGTGCAGGATGCGCCGCAGCCCGGCAATCGGCAGCGAGGCGATGCTCTCTAGCCACGCCACGAAGTCATTGCATTCGGGCCGGCAGTTGGCGACGATCCCCCGAACGATTGATCCCGGCGTTCGGGCCAGCTCCGCGGCGAAAAGCGTCTCCTCCCGCCAGTGAGGATCGTCGGGCGAGGTCTCCATGAAGCGCACGGCCGCAATGCCCGTGCCGTCGATCGCGGCCATGTAGTCGTCCAGCGTGAACGATTTTCCGGCCAACGCAGGAATGCCGTTGGTCCAGGCGTAGGGCCAACGATCGGCGTAGATCAGGTGTTGATGCGTATCGAGAATCGGGATTGGGGTCATGGGAAAGCCTATACATATCCGAGTTCGGCCAGGATTTTCCGCAGTGCGTCCTGCACGGCCGCGCGCTCGGTCTGCTGCCGTTGGGTCTGGGGCTGCCGGCTGCGTCCAACGCGGAATCCGCGAAGCTCGACCGCCGCCCGCACGCCCTCGGGAAAATCCAGAGAGCTGAGCACCGCGTCAAGCAATTCCAACAGCCGGAATTGCAGTCGCATTGCCTCGTCGAACTTGCCGCTGCCGGCCAGATCGAATATCTTCCGCGTCAGCTCGGGCACGACGCCGCTGGTGGCGTTCGTGCCGCCGTCGCATCCAGCAAACAGCGCCGGCACGAGAACCGCCTCCCAGCCGTTAAGAAAGACGAAATCGGGTCGGGCGGGCCGCACCGCGGCGATCATCCGCATCATGAACGGCATGTCACCGGATGAATCCTTGATGCCAATGATTCGCGGAAGCTCCGCCAACCGGCGAACCGTGGCCAGGTCGATGGGGCTGGCAAACATGGGAATGTTGTAGAGCGTCACGTCGATCGGGCTATTGAGCGCAATCTCGCGAAAATAGGCATAGACCGACTCCGGCCCGAGCTTGTAGTAAAACGGGGAAACGATCGCCACGGCCCGCGCCCCGCAAGCGGCGTATGTCTCGCAGGCACGGAGCGTCTCGCGGACGTTGGCCTCCGCGGCGCCGGCAAGCACGGGCACCCGTCCGGCAGCCTGCTCACAGCAGATTTGCACGATCCGCCGCCGCTCATCGGCCGTCAAGCGAGTGAACTCGCCCGTCGAGCCATTGGGATAGAGTCCGTGGACGCCGCGATCGATCAGCCAGTCGATATATCGCCGCAACTCGGCCTCGTTGACCGTGTCATCATCGGTCATCGGCACGATGGTGGGAGTGAAAATGCCGCGAATTATTGTCGTCATAAGTGAATCAAGTGGTAGGAATGGGTGGCACGCTCTGAGCTTCCAGCGAAGGGCGTGTTGCCGGTATTCCCACGCCCTTCGCTGGAAGCTCAGGACGTGCCACCCCGCTTGGCAAACCACTCATTGTGTCTTGCTACGCTTGTCATATCTTGAATTCCTTGCGGATCGCCGCCGTATGCTCGCCGAGCGTGGGCGAGCCGCGGGCGGAAGTAAGCATTGCACCGTCTATGCGGATCGGACAGCGGGTCGTCTGGTACGCGACACCGCTGCCCCGAGTGACCGATTGTAACATCTCAAGCACGCGGAACCCGTCGTGCGCGAAGAGGCGTTTCCAGTCCAGCACGTCAGCGCACCAAATATCGGCCGGCTCCAGCACGGCGAGCCAGTGGGCCGTTGGCTGCGTGCGTAGATGCGCGGCCAGGATCGACTTGATCTCGTCGCGGCACGTGAACCAGGAGGCCGGCTCGTGGTAGGCCGTCAGCGGTTCGCAAGCCAGCAACTCGCCTAACTGGGGAATGCCGCCCATCGCCAGCGCGAGATGCCCGTCGGCCGTCTTGTAAATGCCGTAGGGCGCGCCGAGATAGGCATGGGCGTTGTTCGTGGCGGTCCGCCGGGTCGGTTGGCCGCCGTCGGCAAAGTAGGTCGTGAGCGTTTCGAACTGGAAATCGAGCGTCGATTCCAACATGCTTACTTCCACACGGCCTCCTTCCCCGGTTACCGCGCGCCGAACCAGGCAGGCCAGGATTCCCTGGGCGAGATGCATGCCGGCAAAAACGTCGGCAACAGCCAGGCCCATCGGCACGGGACCGTCGTCCGCGTTGCCGCTGAGCCACGCCAGTCCGGAAAGCGACTGGACGAGGAGGTCTTGCCCCGGCTTGTCGCGCCAGGGGCCTTGGCTGCCGTAGCCGGTGATGTGGCCGTAGACGATTCGCGAATTGAGCCGCCGCACGCTTTCATAATCCAATCCGAGCCGCTCGATGACGCCGGGGCGAAAGTTGTGGACCACGACGTCGGCCCGCTCAAGCAGCCGCCCGATTTGCCACTGCCCCGCGGCGGACTTCAAGTCGGCCGCGAAACTCTCCTTGTTGCGATTGATTGCGTGAAAAACGGTGGAATCGCCGTCCAGCGAGACGTCCGAGATGTAGAGCCGCCGGCAGAGGTCGCCGCCGTCGGGCCGTTCGATCTTGATGACTCGCGCCCCCAAGTCGGCGAGGCGCAGCATCGCGCACGGGCCGGAAAGAAACTGGCTCAGATCGATCACCAGGATGTCGTCCAAGGGAAGCACTTTGTTTTACGTATTCTAACGACAGGATTTGTGGTGCGGTCGCGAGTGTGGAAGGAACTTCCGCCCCACAAGGCTTTAGCGTTTCTGGACCTGGTCCTGCCAGCGGCCCGGATCGCGATAGCGAACGGTTTGCAGATGCTCGGCGTAGAGCACCAGCTCGCCGTCCTCCTTGAAGACCTCGTAGCTCACGCGCACCAGACCCATTTCGGGATACTTGGGCGTCTTTTCCAGGTTGGTGCGAATGGTGTAGATCGTGTCGCCGATGAAGACCGGCTTGATAAACCGCAGGCGATCGTACCCGTAGCTGAAGGTATGGATGTTGTTGTGGGCCATGAGTCCCAGGCCGTAGCTGAAGACCATCGCTCCGGCAACGAGCCGCTTGCCGAACAAGCCTTCCTTCTCCGCGAAGTGCCGATCGCCGACGTAAGGGTGCATGTCCAGCACGAGGCTGTTGAAGAGCATCGCCTCGCCCTCACTGATTGTGCGGCGGATCGAGCGGTCTTTGCGGCCGAGCTCGAAATCTTCATACATCCAGGTTTCCGTGTTGTAGACCGGGACCGCGGCGTGCGATTCCGGCGGCGTGCTTTCAGGCATTTTTCATCTCCAGGTTTGAGCCAAGACCAGTCGTGGCCGCAGTGGAACGCTTGAACCACCACAAAGCGGCGGCAATTAAAATTCCTTAAGGATCAATTGGTTGTGCTCTCCCACGCGCAGCGCCCCGCGGCCGCAGGAAAGGACCTCGCCGTCAATGCGAATGGGACAGCGGGTCGTGCGGATTTCGACCGTACCGCGCCGCACGGTTTGCTCCATTTCCAACGTCCGATAAGCCTCGTGGGCCGTCAGTTGGGCGTAGTCCATCGCGTCGGCGCACCAGACGTCGGCGGGCTCCAGGACGCGCAGCCACTGCTGGGTCGATTTTCCGCCCAAGTGGCGGGCGAGAATCCGCTGAATCTCGTCGCGGCGCGTGAAACAGGCTTGGGGACCGAAGCCCGCCAGCGCCGCGCATCCGATCAGTCCGGCGAGCCGAGAGAGGT
Source organism: uncultured Planctomycetia bacterium (assembly GCA_963780045.1). GTDB lineage: Bacteria > Planctomycetota > Planctomycetia > Pirellulales > Thermoguttaceae > JANXQG01. Next base: position 381,772 of record CAVZZZ010000005.1, read on the forward strand.
CGCCCATGCCGAGGGCCAGGTAGCCGTCGTTGGTCGGGTAGACGCCGTAGGGCGCGGCGAGATAGGCGTGAGCGCCGTGGCGGCGGCATCTTATTGGTGGCCGCCCGCCGTCGGCCAGGTGCGTCGTGAGCACCTCGAACTGGAAATCGAGGATCGATTCCAGCAAGCTGACCTCCACGCGTCCGCCGCGGCCCGTTCGCGCACGGCGAATCAAGGCGGCCAGAATTCCCTGCACCAGATGCGAGCCGCAGAGGATGTCGACGATAGCCAGGCCCATCGGCACCGGGCCGTGATCTTCGTTCCCGGTGAGCCACGTCAGACCCGACAGGCTTTGCACGAGGAGGTCCTGGCCCGGCTTGTCTTTCCAAGGGCCTTGTCTGCCGTAGCCGGTTACTTCGCCGTAAACGATGCGCGGGTTGACCGCGGCGACCGAGGCGTGGTCCAGCCCGATCTTCTCCATTACGCCGGGCCGGAAATTATGCGTCATCACGTCGGCTCCGGCGATCAGGCGATCGACCAGCTTTCGGTCCGCCGGGTCTTTGAGATCGGCGGCAAAACTTTCCTTGTTGCGATTGACGGTGTGAAAGACGAGGCTGTCGCCGTCAACGAAGAGGTTCTTGATTGCCAGCCCGCGCCCGCCCTCGCCGACCTTGGGCCGCTCGATCTTGATGACCCGCGCCGAGATCGGCGAGCCGCAGCCCGGCGGACGGCCCGGCCATGTACTGGCAGAATTCCAGAACGAGAAGTCCTTCCAACGGTCGCATTATTTGCCGCGGCCCTCGCAGGATTGCCGGTAAAGCTCATCCAAGCGGGCCAGTACTTGACGGGCGTTCCCGCCGTTGCGCAGGTACTCCTGAATCGGCGCACCGGCGCGATCCTGGAAGGCCATGTGGCCGGCGTAACGGGGACGCAGAAAGGCCCGGTCCAAGGCGGCGAGCGTATCGCAGAAGAAGTTTTGGCAAGCCGCGTTAACGCGGGGATCGGTCCAAGCGGAGCGATGTCCCGGCTGGCCGCCGCTTTGAAAAAAAACGGTCCGCTGGCATTCGGGCGATGCCACGTAACGCGCATAGTCGACCGCCGTTTGCCGGTGGCGAGACGTTGCCGATACGGCAAGCCCGGTGCCGCCGAGCGTGCTGCGGCAAGGTTGATCGTTCAACGAAACCGTGTCGGAGAATACCAACGGCCGCCGCGCGTAGCCCGGCCGCGCGTAGTTGTTGTAACCGTAGGCAAAGGGACAGTACGAGAAATCGTCGCCGCCTGTCAACAGCTCGTAGCAGCCGATGGGATTCAAGGAAAACACCACCTCGGGCAGCAATACGGCCAGCTCGCGGAGCATTTCGAGCGCGCGGAAACCGATGTCTTCGGAGACGATGCCGATGGCAGTCCCGGCCCACGTCTTCGCCCAGCGTCGAGCAAAGCATGTAGAAGTTCATCAACGTATCCAACGGAATGCCGGGAACGAGGACGCATCCCCGCCGGGCAAGATCAAGCAGCTCTTCCCATGTCGCCGGCGGTCGGTCCAACAGGTCGGCACGGCGACTGGCCACCGGCGCGGCGGCGTCGATGGCAAGCGCCCACTGGCGGGAAGCGAACGAGTAGCTGGCATGTGAAGGTCCGACCGAGTTGGCAGCCTGTTCGGCGAGGCATTCCGCCGGCAGATGCTCGTCCAGCGGAAGGAGCACGCCCGCCGCCGCCGCAAAGCCGGCCCAAGGATGGTCGATCACCAAGAGGTCGTAGCGCGCGGCGAGCTCGCCGATCGGCTCGTCGGCAAACGCTTGCAGCGAGCGCTTGTCCCATTGGATGTCCATGCCGGGGTGGGTTTCGGAGAACCGCTGGGCCGTGGCAACCATTGGCAGGTAGCCGCGCGTATGCTGCCAGGCGATGCCGCGAAGCACGATTCTCTCCATTTGGGCGGCGCCGAAAGGGACTTGCTAGTTGATTTACTAATAAGTACGATATTTATATATAAAGAAAAGAGGCAAATGTGTCAAGCCCTCGGAAGAACCGCCGCCCTGAACGCCGCTACCAGGCGCCGGCACTGGAAAAGGGATTGGAAATCCTGGAAGCGCTTTCGGCCGCGGCGGTGCCCTTGTCGCAAACGGAGATCGCCAAACAGCTCGATCGCAATCCGAACGAACTCTATCGCATGCTCGCCTGCCTGCACCATCGTGGCTACGTGGTCCGCGAGGCGATTTCCGGCAAGTACCATCTTTCCCTGCGGCTCTACGAGCTGAGCCACACGCATTCTCCCCTTGAGACGCTCAAAGCGGCCGCCTCGGGGCCAATGCGAGCCTGGCCGAGGAAATCGGGCAATCGGTGCATCTGAGCGTTATCCACGACGGCACCCTCCTGGTCGTGCAGCAGGTACGCAGTCCCAGACCGATCTGTCTTTCCGTCGAAGAAGGATCGCGCTTTTCCTTGCTGAAAACGGCATCGGGAAAAATACTCCTGGCGATGCGCCCGCGGACGACCGCGAAACGCTTCTGGCAGACTCCTTGGAGTATCGCTCGTTGCCGTCGCCCGCGCGCAAAAAGCTGCTCGCGGCCATCGATCGTTGCCAGGCGGCTGGGCACGTGCTGGCGCCCAGCGAACTCGTGCCCGGCGTAGTCGATGTCGCGGTATTCGTCGGCGCGGCCGGTGGCCAATTCGGCACTGCGCTCGCCGCAAGCGCCGTTGGCGCCGACATCGGGAGGGCGGACCAGCGGCGAATGCTCGCCGCGACCGTAGAAGCCGCTCAGTCGATCAATTCTTCGTTAGGAGCTGTTTAGCGGCCTGCGGCAACAAAGACAGGGTATCCACAACGCCCTGTGCCGCATTCAAGGCGATAGTGCCCCATAGCTGCAATCGCCGAAGGCTCAGGCACTTTAATCTCTAATGATTAAGCGCACGACTTTCATAACCCCACGAAGGAGTAGCGTATGTTCGCTAACGGCAATGTGGATGGGCCATGCCGCGATTTGATTCGTGGTGCTACACGCGAGGCTGGCAACGCCGGCAGTACATGACTCGCAGGATATATTCCGATCGGTGAATCATCAGGCTTTGCGCGGAAACACGGCCCCTTGCGGAAATGCGAAAAATGCCTGCAAATCCGAGGATTTGACTGCGGGAGGGGTTATAATCCAATCGTTGCGTCATAGTCCAGAGACGCGCGAGAGACTCCGCGCTCGGGGCGCGGGCAGCGTGTGGACTTGGATATTGACTAGAAGAAACACCGAAGTAATGCAGTCGACCGATTTGACGAGCAGTAAGAATCAATGCGGCGGGAGAGCCGATAGCGGCTTCTTGCGCGGCGCTGCGCGCTCGTCGCGTCCGCAACGATTTTGGCTGTTGCGTTCGCCGCTCTTTGCCGGCCGCTGCGCGGACCCGGTCTACATCGGTGCCAGCGGACCGACCCATAGCTGGGCCTCCGGATGGTTCGAGGAGTCGCACCCGCACATGCCCGGCACGTTCGACGAAATGCAATTGCAGATCGATACGTCCAACAGCCCCGGTGCGACGTTTGAGATCGGCAGCGCCGAGTTGTCGCCCGGGTGGAATCTTTCCAACAACACATCGAGTGATTTGGTGGCCAATTCGACCACTCCCGGCGGCGCCAGCACGCTGTTCTTCGATCTGGTGTTCAACAACACGGCGCCGAGCTTTGTCGGCATCTATTTCCAGTTGTTCAGTGGTAGCCAAGCGGTGGAAAACGGTTATTTCTACCGAGGCACTCCGAGTTCGCCCATTCCTGGCAGCCAGAGCGTCGGCGGCGGGTGGTATTTCTCTTACGCCGAAGCACTGCCGCCCGTGCCGTTCACAGATCCGCCGGATCCCGCTCCCGAGCCTTCGGCGCCGATTGCCATGGCGGGATTGTTCGTCGCCGGCCTGCTGGCCGGAGCTTGGCGTTGGCGGCATCGCGCGCGGACCGCAGTCGCCGCCTGATTCAAGGGACTTCATGTAAGGGCTGGGCGCGAGAAGACGCGATAGCCTTTGAGAAACCGCGGCAAGGGAGTTTGGCCCCGGAGATCACCCTTCCGTCGAAGGGGAAGGTGGGGACAGAAGCCACTCGAATCGCTCGTGCGCAACCAAGGCAAACCGCAGCAACTCCATGGTAGTGCGCAACGCCAATTTGACCATGACGTTCCGACGGCGGACCTCGACCGCCCGAGAACTAATGGACAATTTGGAGGCAATCGATTTCATCGATGTGGATTCCGCCAGCAAGCCGACAAAGTGCCGTTCCTTGCAGGTCAACATGCAGATCGACTCTTGCAGCTTGCGCTCGGCAGCCGCACGCTGGCGCTGGGTAATGCTCAAATGGAGAGCTTCCTGAATAGCGTGGAACAAGTCGACGGAACGAAGCGGTTTTTCGACGACGTTGACAGCCCCTTCTCGCATGAGGGCAACCGCCGTCGCCACGTCGAGGATCGAGGTGACGAAAACTACGGGAAGCTGCCGGTTTTGCTCCGCCAGCCGCCGCTGGATTTGGCGGCCGCTCGCGTCGAAAACCCGAAGCTCCGACACAAGACAGCCGGGCAGGTCACTGTCGTAGGCCGCAAAAAAATCCCGTGCCGAAGCAAGGGACCGGACGGCAATCTGATGTCCGTCGACGAGACTCGATACAAGTTGGCCCGTTGCGGGGTCGGGATCGACGACAAAAACGGTTGGATTCTCAGAACCCGCGCCACCATTCACTGCGTTAGCGTATCGAATGTTGTCGGCGGCCGGTTTCCCAGCCATGGCAGCTATCATCTATGCCTCTACAGTAATAGATCAAAAGGAGTTACCTTATTCATATACCGCCTTCATCCCGGTTCGCTACCCATAAAATCGCTTTTTTCGGGATTCTTACGGGAAACCCGTCACGTGGCACAATTTTGTCCTAACAGGGATAGTAGTTGTATTTAATAAAGTAGGAGTCCCGGTCCAAGAGGAGTTGATTGTAGACCTCAACGACCCAAAAACCGCATTGCATCGGCAAAGAAAGAGTTGCCGTGGACGCCGCTGAAAAGGTGGGGGCTTTTGGGAAACGTTATTGCTCAACGGCGCCCTTGTGCCGTTCTGTGACAGTCGTTTGCAGTCACGCAGAATCCGGATCGATTCAGGAATTCCAACCCCAGAGCACGAGATCCACCAGCGTCGCTGGCAGCCGATCGCCACTGCGGGCGCGGCGGTCTACTGGAGATAGATCGGAAGGCACGGCCCAGGCCGGCCCGGCGCCAAGGATCCTGATCGAGGCTGCGCGGCAGCGGGCCGAGTGACCGGGCCACTTCCGGCCGGCGCCGAAGTGACCGGGGACGCTGTCCGAAGCGCCCGCGCCGTTCCCGTCGCGGCCTGAAGGATACGCTGGGAGTTCAGCGGCTTTGGAGCAGCTTTTGCGCCGCTGGCGGCGGCCGCTGGCAACTGTGCGGGAACGATAGCGGAAAACAATGCTAAATTGCTACCCACCGACAATGAGCTGCCGTCGGCCAATGCACTGGCCGAAGTAACCTCAAGAACGCCCCCGAGAACTGAGGCACTACTGACTTCGCCATTAGCGCCTGCCAGAACGAGCGTGCCGGAGCCGTTCTTGACCAGGCCGCCGGAACCGGAAATCGCCCCGTTGAAAGTGACCGCCGTGGATGCCGCGCTATTGACGGTCAGCAGATGGCCGCCGTTGTCGATCGGACCCCCGACCATCAGGGAGCCCGCCAAAACCTCGAAAAGGGTATCGTCGCCGAATACCAGAGGCAACAATAAGCTGTTGTTCCCCTGGGCGTTCACGATCGACGAGTCAAGCATAATGGAGTTGCCCGAGAGGGCGCAATTACCGTTGAAGGTCAGGTTAACGAAACTGCTGCCGGCGGGAAAATCGTTCGATGGCGACGAGGCAGCCGGGCCGCCTAAGACCAGGTCGTCGACCGCCGGATCTGGCGCCACGCCGCTCACCCAATTGGCCGGATCGCTCAGGTTTCCCGTCGCGCTTCCCGCCCAGACAGCGACCGGCGTGACTGTGATATCTCGCATCACGACGTTGCTGTCGGCCAAGCCGTCGCTAACCTCGAAACTCACCGCCCGCGTGGCGCTGTTGGGATTGGCGCTAGTGTTCTGGTACGTCACCGCCCGCAAGGCCGCCTGATAGTCGGCCAAAGTGTCGCTTCCAGTCAGGGTCAGCATTCCCGTAGCGGCGTTCCAACCGCCAGTGATGTTAGCCGTGTTAGCGAAGGAGAGCACATCCTGGCCACTCTGGAAATTGCCGCTGATCCACACCGTGGCACTGGCAAGGGTCGCGTTGTCCGCATCGCTGACCGTGATCAACGCGCTAATTGACGTTGCCGGGTCGCCCTCCGTGTAGTCCAGCGCGCCCGCTTCTGCGCCGCCGAGCACCGGCGGGTTACTGACCGTGACGCTGTAGGCGGTCGAGGTCGTGTCCCCAAAAGCGTCAGTGGCAGTGACCGTGAAGGTCTCGGTCCCGGCAGCAGTCGGCTTGCCGCCGATCGTCAGGCTGTTGCTACCGCTGCCAGGCACCGTCAGCCCGGTAATGGCGTTCTGGATATTGCTGACGGTCAGAGTCAAGCTGCCCGTGCCGCCGCTGGCCGCGAGCGTTTGGTTGTAAGGTACGTTGACCGTATCGGCAGGAAGCGCGGCCGGACTGAGCGTGATCACTCCCGCCAAAGCGGGCACGAGCAGATTGGCGACGGGCGTGCCTAGGCCGGCGACGAGGTCATAGCCGGCAGCCGCCGTATAGTTTGGAGTGCCCGTACTCGTGCCGGAAGTGATGTCGTGGAAGTCGGCTGCGGGCAGGGCGTAGATCTTGGGCAAGGTTTGCGACGGCCCGTCCAAGGTCGTCATTCCCGCTGAGACCCGCATTTGGTCGGCAAGGGCAATCAGGCCGGCCCAACATGGGGCCCCAAGGCTGGTGCCGCCATACTGAAACCAGGGACTGCTTCCTCCGTTGTAGGAATCGAAGATGGCAATTCCCGTGTTCGGATTCGCGTCGAACGCCACGTCGGGGATCGTGCGCAATCCGCCCGCGCTTACGGTGCCGGCGCCGTTGTGGATCACCAGATTCTGCTGGTAGCTCGGCTGGCTCTCGTATTCGCTGATGCCGCCGCCGCTGCCGCTCCAGCCCGTCTCGCTGCCATAGCTATTGCCGCTCACGGTCAGCGAAGTGCCCCCTATGGCCAAGACATTGGGCGAGTAAGCGGGATAGCCGCCCGGCGAACCGGAATCGCCGGTACAGGCCACAAACGTAACCCCCTGATGTCCACTAGGCGTTTGAAAATAACTATCGTACAAGAACGGATCGACAAAGCTTTCGGCACCCCAAAAACTCATGGAAACTACCGATACCCCCGGCAAACCAGCGGCGGTCTGGACGGCCGGAAAGAGCGAGGAAGAATAACTGTTATTGTTCGCCTCTACCAGCACGATATTGGCCAGGGGTGCGATTGCGTGCGCCCACTCCACGTCCAACGCCTCTTCGTTCTCCCACTTGCCGGTAGCGTCGGTACCCGGATAGTTCGTGCCGCCGGTTTGGTCAAGCTTAGTAAACGTGGGGCTGCCGGACGTGCCAAAATCGGGCAGGGCGTAGTAGGCGTCGAATTTGTGCAGGTCGCTGGCGGCATAAGCAGTGGCATCGCTGCTGCTGACCAGGTCCGGGTCGTCGTAGGCGTCGACAATGGCAATCGTCTGTCCGGCGCCATTTTGGCTTAGCAAATTGATCCCATAAGCCTCCTGAATCTGCTGGGGCGTCAATGCGTTGCCCGGCGGCGCGCCCGATCCCATCGGCTCACCCAATCCAACCAGAGGCGGACTTATCACGGCAGCGGATACCAGAGGTTCAGCGACGACGGACTGCAATAGTGTCGCACCGCTGAGGAAGCAGCGCGATTCTAGGACCTCAAGACCGAGGCGGCGGCAGGGAGGAGAATTGCGCGATGAGCGCGCCAGACCCACCTTCCGGCTTGCGCGAAGGACATCGTCGAGTCCGATCTCGGCTCGGTTCGTGAGTCGCCGACCGATTCAGAGCGCGGATTAGCCGGAACATTCGTTTCCTTTCCCCCCGGTTGACAAGAAACGAACAAGGAGGGGATCCTTCGGAGCCCCGCTTCGCATCACACAGTAACCTTTCGCCTCCCAGTGAGCCCTGAGTTCACCAAACGCGACCGATTGAGGTTCGGTTGGGCTGGGGAGGGGGCAGTGATCGCCTCATTCAAAAACTAGGCCACTTTACAGCGACGACGGAACCAAGCGTTAGCACCGATGGGCAGCCCGCAAAAGGCCAAACCGGCAAGCGAAACCAACCCGACTGGCTCCGGCAGTGGAGCAGAGCCGCTGTTTCCCGATCCTGTCGTAAAGTAGATTCCCTGAATCTGGCTGACTGTGTTCGGATTACCACTATTAATTGGGAGAAAGGCCTCCATACCTCCGCCAAAAGCGGCTTCGGAAGGGTGGTTGGCCAAGTCTTTGAGGAGCGTATCCGCGTAATTTGATGCACCGCTCGCAATGGTGCTGCCGGGTTGGATCCCTAAATCAGCGATGCCGTCCGCGAGCGCCTTTCCGAGCAGCAGATCCCAGACGGCCAATTGCAGGCCAACCGCGTGGTACTCACTCATCGACGGCAGAAGTGAACTTCCGGCCGGGGCACCTGGAAACGCAGCTTCAAAATACCCTGTATAATAATCGTCAACAAGCTGGCTAATTCTAATCTTGTAGTTATTGAAGTTGCTAACGTTATCGCCACTCGCATCCGCCGTGCCCGACGTAGGAGTTACGGTATTTGAAGTGGGATTGACATTACCTGGGTCGCTACTGTCGAGGCTCCATACCTGGGTAGTGTACGTTTGATTCGTATTGATATTCGTATCGGGATCTACGCACATAGCATTGAATGGCGTGCCGCCATTGATGGTGAACTGATACGGACCGGCGTACACGCCCCCTCCACCATCGATAGAACTTGCATACAAGACCTGCCCTGAGACATTGGTCAGTTCCATATTGACAAGCTGAATAAAGGTGTCGCCGAACGCATTGCTTGCCGTGGCCGCAGTCAGCAGCGTCAAAACGAGTATGCACTTCTTCATTGTTTCAAATCCTTCTAGAAGGCTCTTGAATCCCGCGCGGAGATCGAACGTGACATTTCCGTACCATCAATTGCAATCGACGCCAAAATCCGGTTAAACGCACTCTAGTGTAACCCATTAGACCAGAAAATTCCGTTAAGTCCACGATCTGGCTGCCCGATTTCTACTACTCGCAATAATCTTGCGCAAATACGCAAGCATCACTGGGCATCCTCGGAAAACCACGTTTCCAGGGTAAGAAGATCCGACGCGCCGGCCTCTACTTAGCCTGGCTTGCCGCAAGCGCCGAGTTGATTGCAGCTATGAACTGAGAATCCGGGTTGGCGCGATGCTTCTCGATATCAAGGGAAGCCCTCAGCGCTGCGACCATTTTCGGATCGCGGACGCCCTGCAAATGTCGAATCGCAGCCATTCTAAGCTCTGGATCTTCCAGCGCACGGATGAGAAACTCGGTCAATGCGGGATCATGCCGCGAGGCGAGCATTTCTAAAGCAAGTCGTCTGCGATCGGGCGGTACGCGGCGGTTGCATGCGATCCCCTCCACTGCCCGTCGGGCCTGCTCGCAGTCAACCGCGGCGAGCGCCTTCATGGCCGCATTTCCCAAGCGGGAGTTCTCTTGCGCCATCGACGCAAGTCTTGCGACCGCCGGCTTCCCGATCCGCGAGATTGCCTGAAGCGTGGCCGACTCCTGATCGCTACGCGGATTTGTGAGCAGCGCCATTAGCGGCCTGACTGCCCGCGGATCGCGAAGCCGTCCCAGCCCGAGCAAGCCATTCCTCGCCACCAGCCAATCGGTGTCGCCGGTGAGCTTCATGAGGGCGTTGAACGTGCGGCTGTCATCGGACTGGGCAAGTCGGCGCGAGGCAAAGAATCGAATGCCGGCACTCTTTTTACGGTCCAAAGCAAGCTCAATCCAACGATCGAGGCCGGCCTGTGCAATGCTAGCCGGCTCTCCGATCTGAAGATAGAGCGCTTTGCGCGGCGGCCCGCACGTAAGCCCCATTTCCTTCCAGCGGCAAGTTGGACATTAAGATGTCGCCGTTGCGGAACGCGGCAACCATCTTGTCGTATTGCCGCGTACAAGGAGAATCGAGCACCAGACACTTGAAGGCCGCCGGCCACGTCCGCTTGGCCAGCGGCGGTGTGATGCCCGCCCACATGTCCATCTGATCGTACGCGGCCGTCGAGGTGTAGCACCGCAAGTAGGAGTGCTCTGGAATGAACAGCGCATCGGGGAACCGCCGGGCCAGTTCGTCCCACTGATCGGCGTTCATCAGTGCCCAAATCTTTTTCTTGGGATCGTTCGGCAAGGGCAAGTCGAGCCCGTCGCTGTCAACGTAGAATAGGGTGCAACCCCAGCGCCGCTTTGCGTATTGGACCTTCTCGGCGATGATTTCGACGACCGATCGCGTCAAATCATTGCCTTGCAAGATCGTGGGTTTTCCGTTGTCGGGGTCTCGACCTTTGCGCACGATCGTCGGCCGCAGGCAAATCCCGGTCCGCAGCCCCGCCTCCTTGAATTTGCGAAAGTACTCGTCGGCACATTCGTTCATGGCAGGCGCCAGGGTCTCGATCATGTGCGGATCGCCGACGTATTGCAGCCAACGCGCCGGTAAGCCATTGCCTTCCACGTTCCAGACAACGATCCCCTGAGCGTCTCCTTCCTGGGCCGACTTGATGTCGTTCTCCGCGGAGGCCATGACGAGTTTGCGAAACGCCGCTTGGACTTCCGTGGAGACCGCGGGCGCCGGCTGATCGCCAATCAGGGTCGCCCACGGAACGGCGTTTCCGTTGGCGGCGGAAAAGGAGTCGCCGATAAAAGTGCGCACAATCGGCCGGCGATCGGGCCAGCTCAAAACCATGGGATGGGCTTTGGCGTACGCGGCACAGATATCGTTGGCAGGGGCAATCGCGTCGCCGGCAGGCCCGAACCGCAACGACACCTGGTACGTGTCAGATCCGCCGGGAGGAATCGGCCGCGTGTCGTAGAGCTTGTCATAGACGAGTTGATCGCCGCCCACGTGCAGTTGAAGCGTCCAGCACGTCGATTTGTCTTTGCCGGCGGAACGTTCCCATGCTAGCGTGAGCGGCTTCACCGTCTCGGGCGAGCAAGCGACAACCGTGCAGCCGGCGGCTGTCAAAGGCAATATCAGCGGACCGGAGAGGCTATTCTGCCGTTGGATAGGGGCCGCCTGCCCGAAATAAATTGCTTCGCCCACGGGTGGAAGCGCGGCTTCAGTCCCCAAATGCAGCCGAAAGACGACAAGATCCAACTCGCTGAGAATATCGGCGGACCGGTTGGTGACGTTCACGACGGCATCCAACCGGTCTGCCTGCGGCAGGTATTTGATCGTGAGTTCTCCCCAAACATACTTAACGCTCAGCTTTTTTGCCGGGCCCGCGAACGCCGTTGTGACCGGTTTGAGTTTACCAGGAAAGAAAATCTCTTTTGCCTTGGAGGCGCGTGCGGCGAGTTCCGTCCCGTCGCCAGCCTTGCGGAAGGAGGCTTTCCGGAGTTCGGGCGATGATCCTGGCTCGCGCAGGTCTTTGTCGTGATATCGGATTGCGGCGAGTCCGCGATTGTCAAAGTCAACGGCTACGGGGAAGGACGTTTCATTGGCCACTGCAAGTGGCCTGGCGCCCGACGACAATGCAAGTAGGAAAACGCCGAGCCGAAGTCGAATACGGCTTTTCATGTACGGTACGGACCCATTTCTACCTTTTGGCGGCAAACTTGCCTGCCGCCCACTCGAAGCCGACACGAATGGCGTGCGGCGCCACCAAGGAGACTAGCGCAGCCTGCCCGGACTTCAGTGGCACATCGAGCGATTTTTGCGGTTGGCCGTTAAGCCACAGTTCGACGTCCTGCGATGTATGCAGTTTGAGGATGCCGCCGGCACCTTGCGGCGGTTGGAAAGGAACGTGCAATTCGTACCTATGGATGCCTCCAAAGCCGATCGCCGCGGTCGCTAATTCCCGAATCGCCGCACCGGGCGGGGTCTTGAGGGTGCCGGGCTGCGCGGGCCTGGCTGCGGAAACGCCAATCCGAGAAGTCACTGCCGCCGAATCAATCACATCCATATTGATGCTGGAGACGGCGCGGGCCAGTGCGGCTGCCCGGAGATCTGCCGCACCTGCCGGTGGCCGCAAAAAAGCACATATGACTGCCGGCGTGGAAAAGTCAATGCGGTAGCCTCCTTCCGGCTGCGGCGCGGCCGAAACTGGCTGCCCGTTGACGAGCACGGCGAGCGGTTTTGAAGGACAGTGCAGGGTCACGCGGTCGCTGCGGAGTATCGCGCCCACGGACTCGATTGGCTGCACCTTCAGCAGGGCGAAATAGTCGTTGGCGCATCCCTCCTCTACATAGCTTTCGTGGAGGCTTGGCATTGGTCCGACTCCCGGCATCGGCTCAAACGCCGGCTGGAAATAGACCGCCGGCCGCGGCAGCGCGGGATCGAGAACGTAGTAGCGCATGGGATGCAATCCAGCCGGTCCCGAGGAATTGTAGAAGATCCAGCCGGCAACTCCGCCCTCGGCCGCAGCGGCGTTCACGCCGTGGATGCGGCCGTAGCAGATTGTCCTTTCCGAGCCCGTTACCTGAACGAACCGGCTGCCCCAGTCGGTATCTTCGTAACGGAATTGCTCGCCCGACGCCCCCTGGAAATAGCTCCGCACATTGCGGTCGTAGTCTTCCGGAAAGACCGGCCTCAGGCCGTGCTGGACGAACAACAGCGCGCGCTGCCGATCAAGTTTGAGTTCGTTCACCCACTGGCTGAAGGGTACCTGCTTGCCCTTATAGAAATCGTTTTGAAGATACATGGCGGCCAGGTCGCCGCGGCGCTCCATGAGGTCCATGCCCCAATGGAATTGCAGCGCGTCGCCGCGGGCGAAATCGGAAAAATGAGGAAAGCCCCAGATCGCTGCGTGCGGGTAGTGCAGCGCATTGGAGATGGGCGAGGCATGGTTGATCCGCTGCCAGCGCATGCCGTCGGCAAGGCCCCACAAAATGCCCGAGCCGATCCCCAGCGAGGCCCCCATGCTGTTGGCGGCCTGGAGGTGCTCGGTGCCGTGGATTGAGTCGGGATTCTCCTGGACGGCTTTCGTGAAATAATCGACCATGCCCTGGACACTGTTCATGCCATTGATCGGCCCGCGCGAATCTTCGGGGGCGCCGTAAGACTGGTCGTGGTATACGCCATCGGCCCCATAATGCCTGATGTAAGCATGGACCCAATCCAAGAACCACCGCTGCCAGCCGGGATGACCCAAGTGATGCTGGTCGACGTACTCAAGGGGCGTGGCCTTCCTTTGAAAAATCTTAATCGTGTCGGCCGAGCGGGCAAGCTCGATGATTCGCTTGGCTTCGGGCTCGTTGCTGCTGCCCCACATGATCATGGGCTGCAAGTAAGCCATGAGCCTTGCGCCGGAGGCCTTCCAAGCCCTCATATCGTCGGAAAACTTGTCGTATGGCCGGTTGTCCCAATGCATGGTGTCGAAACCGCGGGCACGTATTACCGGCGCGAACGTTACCGTGCGGTCAAGGTGCTGACCGTCCAGGTAGGCCGATAGGATGTCGAGCCACATCTTGTTCGCGTTGACGCCGCAATTGACGAAGCTGATTTGCCTGGTCCACTCCGGGCGGGGCGCGACAGGTACATTCTCCTGGCGCCAGGCGCGAAACCGGGCGGCGGCCTGAGACCAGCTCTTGTCGAATGCCTGGAAGTGCCACGGTACCCCTTCGGCCTCTAAGGCACGATCAAAGGGCGGCTCGTTCATCGTGCTCAAAGAAAGCGATAGTTGCTTGCCGAACGTCGAATAGAAGAGGTGTTTATATCGCCAGGCGGGGTCCTGCGCCCAGATGCCAACGGCGCCTGTTTTGCGCCCATTCAGGGCCACGAGCTCGTAGTCCCAAAAGCTCGGCCACTGGTTGACGGCCAGGACTGGCGGCATGTCCGCAGTGAGCCGCACGCCGTCGAAGATCGGGGCCTCGATGGAAACTAGGGGATGTGCCGCGGCTACGACAACATTGGCCGCATAGACACCCGGGCGTGGCGATTTGCCACCGGCGGTTATCACCAGATCGCCGGTTTTTGCCTCGACTGCGACTGAAAGAGTGAACGTCTCGTCGTTGAAACGGCGATTGGCGTCGGTCAGCCCGGTATAGGTCAGGACGACAGCCCGATCGCCAGTTTCGCGAAGGGAAAAAGCGCTCTTGGCGTCGGGATAGTGCTGGTTCGGCAGCGACAGTCGCTGGTGAAAGTCGCGCCACTGCCAATGGTAAAGGTTGGCCGCGGCGTCAAACGCTTCGTCGCCGTTTTGTGTTCCCAAGCCAGCCGGCAAAGTGGGAAGCAGGGCCGCCATATCGTACAGTGGGTCGAGATACTCCTCGCCCGTCAGCTTGTTGAAAAACGAAGCAACGATCCCGTCGTGGATTTCGGCGCGGTAACGGTCCGTCTCGATGACGGCGCCTCGATCCGTCGGCTTGATGGTCGTCTGCGCCGGCGCCCTCTGGCATCCTTGGAGGACCATCAATACGGTAAGCACGATCGCAGCTTGCCAACGAATTGCTTGTTTCATCGCGACAAAACTCCGTTTGCCCATAGAGATTGTGGTGAATCCAACGGCGAGTGAATAACGGCGCCGTTTGCGAGCGATCAAAAGCCGTTGGATCGTTCAGCCCGCGAAACTTGCGAAAAACATGTCGCGGGCGAAAAGCGAATCGTCGCGTTGCTTCAAGTCGTCCGCCGGAGATTGCGCCATCTGCCACCACCCGCTTGCCGCGCTTGCGACTTGCCGGGCGATATCCGCCGAGCCAAACAGAAAGGCGGCGACATCGGGCAGGCGCACGATATTGCTTATATCCGGCTTGAATTCTGCAATGGCCGCACGAAGGGCGGCAGAACGGCGGGGCGTTGGATCTTTCGATGCCGATTCCGACGCGAGGCCCATAGGCAGCGGGATCGGCGTCGCGCCTAGCGAAGCGGTTATATTGGTCGGGATTGCCACGGCATTGGGGGGTGCCAGCCTTGCACTGGCCGAGCCGGCCGTTTCCTTTTTTGCCGCGGCGACAACGTTGGCGGGCTGCGCCGTCGCAGGCTGCGCCGAGGCCGCGCTAGCGGCTGGAGTGACAGTCGAAAAGAGTGACCCGTTGCCAACGACAAGATTTCCGCTATCGGGCAAACTGTCCGAGCTATCGACTACAAGAGCGCCGGAGGCCACCACGGTCGTTCCCGAGTAGTTGTTCGCGCAGAAAGCGCCAAACTGCCCATGCCGCTTTTGACCAAACCGCCGGCGCCGGATACCGGGCCGACGATCGTGGCCGCCGATCCAGCGGCGACGGCAACCGTCAGCAAGTAGCCGCTGTTGTCGACTGCGCCTGCTATCCCCAGCGTTCCCGAGGAGACGTCGAATTGTTCGTCACTGCCCAAGACCACGGGCAAAGCCAGATTGTCTGCGCCTTGGGCATTAGAAATCGTTCCCGTCAGCAGGATGGAATTTCCGGAAAGATTGCAGTTGCCCATGAAAGTCAGGCCGGTGAACTCGCTGCCTGCCGCAAAATCGTTCACCGGCGAGGAACTCGCAGTTCCGCCGAGTACCAGATCGTCGACGGCCGGGTTCGGGGCCTCGCCGCCAACCCAGTTTGCCGGATTGCTCAAGATTCCGCTGCTGTTGCCGCTCCACGTAACAACGGGAATAACTTGAATTTGCCTGCTCACGTCGTTGCTATAGTTCAAACTGTCGTAAATCAAGAAACTGATCGTGCGAACGGCAGGGTCGGGATTGGGACTGGAGTCGAAGTAGGTCACAATCCGCAGAGCCGACTGATAGTCGGCCACCGTGTCGTCGCCGTTGAGAAACAGTACTCCATATGCCGAATCCCAGGTACCCGTGATTGTAGCCGTATTCGCAAAGGCAAGCACGTCCTGGTTGCTTTGATAGTTGCCGCTGATCCAGACGATCGCGCCCGCAATGGTGTTGTTAACATCGGCCGCGATCATCGACGCGGTGATCGGCGTGGCTGGATCCCCCTGGATGTAGGCCAGCGGCGCCGTCTCCGTTGCCGCAAGCACGGGCGGCTCGGTCACCGTGATTTGCTGTGCGACCACGTTGCTGTTGGCCTGGCCGTCGTTGACTTGAAACGTTATTGTCCGCGCACAAAGGTAGGCGTGGCACTTGTGTCGACGAAGGTCACTGCTTGTAGAGCATCCTGGTAATCGGCCACGGAATCCAAGCCTGTTAGCGTGAGCGTTCCCGTTGCGGCGTTCCAACTTCCGGTGATAGTGGCGGTGTTGGCAAAGCTGAGCAGGTCCTCGCCGCTTTGATAGCCCTCGCTGATCTGGACGGTGGCGCCGGCCAATGTTGAGCTTGTCGGGTCGGCGACTGAAATCGACGGGAAAACAGGCGCAGCCGGGGATCCCGCGTTGTAGGCCACCGGAGCATTGCCGAGGATGGCGTTGCTGTTGGAAAGCACCGGTATCAATGTGAACAGACCCTGAGCGTTGACGCCGACCCAAAGCCCGTCGGGTGCAATCGGCTCGTTGTTGGCAAAGTTGTTCCAGGCCGGATCGGCCTTGAGCACCCAGTTGCCAGGGCTGCTGGGACCGTTGACGAACTCGGTTTGAAAGCCTGGCGGATAACCGGCCAAAGAGGTAGCGTCCAACTCGATGTACTGCGTCGTGCCGGCGTTCTGGTTGAAACCTACGACCGTCTGGTCGCTTGACGGCAGGAAAACGCCCAACCACGGTTGTTCGCTGGCTGTGAGCGTGGTGGTGGTTTCTTTGGAGTAGTCGTAGATGGTGTACTTGCCGTTTGCGCCCTGGCGAGTCGTATTCGTCCAAATGGCAAAATTGTTCCCGAACTGATAGTTGTTCAGATCGGCGGCATTGGCGTCCAAGACATTGTTGCTGACAACGAACCCGGTCCAGGAATTTGGCGTGGCGCTCCAGAAGGCTCCGCCCAACAAGGTGCCGTTCGCAACAGTATTGTCCTCAATGACGAGATTGTCAAACGGCGGGCTCCTGGGGACATCGCCGGCGTAGGCTTGGCTGACGAAAGCATTGGCACAATCGTTGAACGTGTTGTCGGAGATCGTAAAATCGCCGAAGCCTTCGTACGTGGCATAGGTTGGGTAAAGTCCCAAGATCGAATCGATCATGCCGGCGGAATCGTTCGCAAACGTATTGCCTTGAACGGTCACGTTGTAGCCGAACTCGGAAAACAGAATTCCGAAATTGTTGTTCGTGAGGGTTGTGTTCGTAACGGTTAACGAAGAGCTGGGCAGTCCAAGGTAGACAATTCCGTTGCCATGCACGCTGGCGGCGCTCGAACTGCAAGAGATGGAACAGTCCTCGATCACGGTCTTTTCAGGCGCGCCCAGGTCGAAGTTTTCCACGCCGTTGTAAACGTCCATCCCCGCGCCCGTGCCGCCGATCGTGTCGTGGCTCATAAGCACGTCAGCCGAGCAGCTTACCGCGTCGCCGTTGGAGCTGTAGATTGCCGTGTTGATGATCGATATCTGGCCCGGATCATCTCCCCCGGCGTAAACGACTTCGCCGCGAAAATCGTGCATCGTGCAATTGAACACGAGTACGTTGTTGATCGTCGCGCCCAACATGGCGATGCCTTTGTTGGTTATGTCCCAGCCGTCTCCCGTAATGGGATTGGCCGGCCAGGAGCCGTTAACGCCGTCGGGGGTCCAGCCGGCGTTTCCGCTGATGTCCAGGGAGCGGAACTCGATAGTGGAAATGGCCGCGGACGCGTAGACCATGAACATGTCGAAGCGCACAACGGCGCCGCCCGGCGTGGCGCTATACCAATTGGTCACTGGGTTTTTCATGCCCAGGCTGTAACCCTCGAGATGCGTTTTCCCTGAACCGTCGCCGATGAAGACGATATTGCTCGTGGTGATTACGAAAATCGGCAGGTTGCTGCCGTAATTGGGACTGTCGTAGTACAGCCGACTCGTCAGGTCGGACGCCTGCGGGCAGACGTCATACGTGCCAGCCGGTAGATAGATGATTCCGCCTCCGGCCGCTTCGGCCGCGGCCAGGGCATTGCGAATCGGCACCGTGTCATCCGCGACGCCGTTGCCCTGCGCACCGTAATTCTTGACATTGAACACGGGCAGATTGGGCAGGCGCAGGTTGCCGACAACCCAGGCGGCGCAAGGTAGCTGTCATCGAACGGATACGCCGTGAGCATTCGACGCGGCTCGAGTGTCTCAAAGGCGAGACGACGAGCCAGTTGGTCTCTTGCCGGTTTCATGATTTTGGCCCCCACGTTCGCTTATCGAATGGCAACGGGACGAGGAGTTGACAGGGTATTGCTTGGCGGTATCGTTGTCAAGCAGCGCCCATGGTTTCTCCTCGGCCAGCCCCGCTTATAACGGGTTGGCCTTGATGCCAAAACTGGTGGCGACGGGCCGCGAACCGCCGATAACCACGCCGGAATGCCCTTGCGCCGCTTGTGGACCAAGGACCATCGTCGTTGAGTGCCCTCCGTCAAGAAGAAAGCCGTCCTCCGCACCGTGCCGGGCAAGGACTCGCGCCACAGCCAAAGAAGAGGCATTTTCAAACGCCGCCAACCATAAGATGCGGTGCTCGGAATCTATTCCAACCGCAGTGCGGCGGTCCATTTCGTGATTGGCGGCCCCGGGTCGGATTTGCCCGTGCCAAAGCGGCACGGCGCCGCCGCCGATTCCCCAGCGGGCGCGGCTTAGTACCGAGGTGCCGGGCGGTTTCTCGCTTTCGATGTGGGGAGTAAGATCGGGCTCGAACCAGAGCATGTAGCTGTGAGGATCGACGTGACTCACTCGGCCGTCTGCAATTATCGTTTGCACGCCGTGCGCCAGGTCTCCGTCACGATAAAACAGACCGGATTTCGCGGTAAAGTAAGCGCCGTTGATCGCGACGGCCAAGCCCTCGCGCCGAAGCACCGATGCCGGGCTCGCCAGTCGATACTGATACCCTTGAGCAACCGCGTCGGGATCGAGCGGCGTCAGGTACATTTTGATGCCCGGCGCCGTCAGGTCGACGCGGACGATATGGACCAAGCCCCGGCACTCTTCTTCCTCCAGCTCTTCGCAGGAGTACGTGACGCCGCGAAAGATCTCTGTTGACGGGCAAGGATGCGGCCGGTCCCATAGCAAGTAAGCGCCAATGGCCGTGCAGGCGATGGCGGCCGCGCAGGCGAGCAGACCCAGCCGACGATGCCACTTTGTCGACCGCTGCGACCACTGAGCGAATTGCCGGCGCAAGTGCCGCCACGCGCTCATTGCCAGTCAGCTTGGCGGTTGGCGGCGATCGCCGATCGGCCGCGCCGGTTGGCCTGCCACGATCGTAGCCGCAGGGACGTCCTTCGTAACCACGCTTCCGGCGGCCACGACCGCGTTGGCGGCGACGGTTACGCCTCCAAGCAACAGGGATCGGGCCCCAAGCCATGCGCCATCGCCCACGAGTATCGGCCGCGCGATCAAGTCAAAGCCACGCGCGCGGTAGTTATGGCTGCCCGTGCAAATGTAGACCTCCTGCGAGACGCAGACGTGACTGCCTAGCACAACGTCGGCCAGATTGTCGATCCAAGCCCCTTGACCGATCCAGCAGTAATCGCCAACCGCCAGCCGCCACGGATACTTGACCCGCACGTTAGGTTTGATGACCAGACCGCGACCCACGCGCGCGCCAAAGAGCGTCAGCAGCCATTTCTTCGGCCCCATCAAGGGGCACCAGCCGCTCTCGAAGAACAACAGACTGACGAAGAACCAAAGCCCGCGAACAAAGCGGCCCCTCCCCGGTTTATACCAACGGTTATCAAAGCGCGAGAGATCGACCCAGGCTCCGTTTATTTCCGTCGCGGGGGTTTGCGGCGAAATGCTCATCGCGTCGAGTCAACAATGGATCGTGCGTAAGCTCCCGCGAGTTGCTCGGCTATCTTTGGCCACGTGTAGCGCTTCAAGACGAGTTCCCTGCCGGCGTCTCCAATTCGACGCGCCGACTCCTGGTCATTCAGAATGCTGACGAGCGCGGCCGCGATCTTCGCCGGATCCAAAGGTACTACATACCCGGCGCCGGCCTCCGCAACTTCCGGAAAATGGCAGGGCTCCGAAATCACGACCGGCAGACGACAGGCCATTGCCTCAAGGATCGCGATGCTGAATCCCTCCTGGCGGCTGGGCAGGCAGAAGCACGAGGCGCTGCGCAACGCCGCGGTCTTCTGTTCGCCGTAAAGCGGGCCGACGACATGCACACGCTCGCTCGTCCCAAATCGATCAGCGTCACTAAGAAAACCGCTTCGCGCGCCCTCGTCCGGGCCGACCACAACCAAGTGGGCGTCCGGGCATGTACGAAGCAGTAGGGCGAACGCCGCCGCTAAATAATCGAGCCCCTTTTTGTAATGCAGCCGACCGAGAAACAGTACCGTGCGATTGCCGGGGATGCCGAGCGACTGCTCAAAGTAATCGCGGCCCGTGGCCGCATTCAGTTCTTCCAGTGATACTCCGTTGGGAATCGTTATGCGACGGCTGTTTAGCCCAAGTGGTTCCAACAAACGGCCCTCATCCTCGTTCAGAACGTGCAAAAAGGCCGCGCGTTTCAGAATGCCGCGCCAACCGACGGCTAGGGCGGCTTGTTTTTTGATTCGCTTCTGGCGCAGGCACCACGGGTCGAGCATACCATGCGGCGTGAGCACGTACGGAATGCGGGAATTCCAAGCAAGATTCGCAGCGGTCCAGAGGATTGGTTGCCACATCTCGTGCAAATGCACAATATCGAAAGTTGGAAGCAGCGATCGCAGGGCCTTGCCCGCCTCACGCGCCGAAAAGCGTTCCCAGCGGCCCAGCAAGGGGAACTCGCGACGAATGACTCGATCGACGTGGAGGATGCGGCTGTACGCCGAATCAAAACTCAAACCTGAACTGCTTGCATAGTATGCCACTTGTACTTCGTGACCAAGTTCGACCTGTGCCGCGGCGAGTCGCACGGCGACATTCGGCGGACCTCCGGCTGCCGGGTCGAGCGTGCGAAGGATGTGGAGAATGCGCAAGTGCTTGTCACGGGTTTGCTCACCCCCTTGCGCATCTTTTCGCGGTTCGACTTGATTGGCGATCATTAACGCAGTGGCTCAAGAACTCGTCGCGGCGAGAAGTCTCAGAAGCAGGCCATCGCCAAAGCGACGCCGCGGCGGACCAATTCGGCAGGCGCACTCAACCGCTTGCTGCAACCCGGTCGCAAAACGTTCGGGCCCCCACGCCTGAATGCGCTCAAAGCTCGCCCGTGCCATGCGGCAACGCAATTCCTCATTGTTGGCAATCTCGGCCATGCGGCGCGCCAACTCGGACTCGTCGGCCGGATCGAACTGAAAGCCGTTTTCTCCATCGCGGACAAGCTCCTCCGCACACCCGCAGCGGTTCGAAACCAGCACCGGCAGCCCGCTGGCCATCGCTTCGTTCACAACGAGTCCCCACTGTTCCGTCGTGCTGGCATGGACGAACGCCGAGGCAAGGGCGTAATAGCTCGGCAAGTCGGGATACTGAATAAAGCCGGGCAGCATCACCTTGTCCGCGATGCCAATTTGCGCCACGAGGGCTTCCAATTCCGATCGAAGCGACCCGTCTCCAAGCAGTACAAGCCGCCATGGATTCGATCGACAGCCCGCCACATAACGGCTGTAAGCGCGCAAGAGAAACGAAAGGTTCTTCTTTGGAATAAAGCGATTAGAGGCCAAGAAATAGCTTGCGGGAAGGCCAAGTCGTTGACGCGTGTTGGACGCATTGGCTCGCGCGGATGACGCGCCACTCGCATAATAGGCGTTGTCGACGATATCGTAGCCGAGAAAAACGTTCTGCGCCGCCATTCCAAGTTGCAACAGATACTCCTTGTGCAATACTCCTCCAACAAGCGCCGCCGAGAATAAGCCGACGGTTCGTGCCTTGATCCATTCCCTTGTATACGTGCGCCTATCGTCTCTTGCTTGACTTTCGGACATTAAGACTGACGGCACGTAACGCTTCAGACTCCACTGCAAGGCCAGAATGGCGGCGCGAGAAGACCATCCGGGGATCGCCACCGCGTCGGGCCTGTAGCTTCCGAGGACTTCGTACATGCGCTCGCGCAGCTCGCCGGGCTTTGCTTGCTCGCGGAAGGAATCTTGCAGAAGCGTCGTCCGTTGGAAGTTAGTTGCCGCATCAGTCCGCGTCCACGCATAATCCTTACTGCGCCCGGCAACTTCCACGCCTAGCACATCGCACACGCGCGCCGCGGCCGTAAGGCGTGCAACATGGTAGGGGCCAAAGTTATCGAACAGGACGGCGACCCTCATTGCGGCGCCTCGCTTAATCTCGCTTAGTTGCCTTTATTGGCCGCTAACATGGTACGCGAAGCCTTCGGCAGCCAACGCTCGACGCACCATACAACTACATAGCCGAAAATCAGCGGATAGGCCACAAGCAATGTAATGTCCCGCCCCAGGTTGAACGTCAGCGCCAGCCCAATCACGTACAGCAGCGGTGCGCCCGAATCGCGACCCGCCAAGGTCCAATCGAGCAAGTATCGCCACCCAGATCGCCATTAGCAATGCGGCGGCCGGCGGCCCCAGCCACGGGCCAAAGTTGTTGACGCCGCCCCCGATCATCCCGCAGGAAATCGTCGCTCCAAACGACCCGATCGTCTGCAGGGTTCCCTGCCCGCGCCAACCGCATAGTCCAGGCCGATCGTTGGCTTGTTTTTCCAAAGGCCGCGGGGAACGAAATTCACCGCCTCCGCGAAATAGCGGTGGCCCCAGTTCGGCGGACACGTGCCGTTGTCGATGAACTTGTTGATCCAACAGAGTTCCTCTAACATGTTCAGCCCGGCATGCTTGGTCGTGGCCTTTTCGAGCACGCCCCCGGCCGCAAACGCGGTGGCGACCGATTGTGTCCCACGCGCGGCAAGCACGAAGCTGAACCACATGCTTATCGCAACAAAGGCAACCGCCGACACCAACACCTGGGCAACTCGGCGCTTCCGCAGCCGCAGGAACACCAGCGCCGCAAGACCCGGCAGGACTAGCACCAGCATCGTATGCCGCGTGCGGTCCAAAAGCACCGTCGGCCAGGAGACCGCCATTAAGACCAAGGCCCACGCCCGCAGCGACGCCGACCTCGTCAACGCTGCGACAATGCCAAAACCGGACAAGACAAACAGGTTCACGTGCCCGACGATGGAAATCAGGAAGTCGTACGTCCCGCCGATTCGCGGCCTGGCCCACGGTTCTGCCCGATGGCCCAACCAAGGCAGAAACACGCCGGGCACGTCGAAGTTCGTCCGCACCAGCGCCGCCGCCGAGATCAATGCCCAAATCACCGCCAGACCTACCAGCATCGGCGCGAGAATCGGCTGGAACCGGTCGGCCGACATCCGTCCTCGCAGCATGGCCAAGGCCGTGCTCTCTCGCCCGCGCCGAGGCGGGTTCCACCAGTCGCTCACCGGGCGGACCAAGGCCCAAAAGCTCAGCAGAAACCACGTGACCTGCCACCAGGCAGCGGCAATGATGTCCGACGTGAAGCCCTTGAACTCTTCCGAACCGTTGTAAATCAAGTCGACGTGGTACCAGAAAAGGACCGTCGCACAGACGGCCATGCTTGGAAAGCCCCACCCTTGCCGGCGATGCCGCCACGAATCGGCGAGCAATCCCGCGGCCACCGCGAGGCTTGCCCAAAAACCCAGGGGAAGGTCTGTCACGGAAGTAAAGAGGCAGGGAGCCGACCCACTGCGCGGGTGCCCTGGCAGGAAGCAGGGAGTCCGCTTTGCTGTTTGCTCCCCGCCCCCTGCTCCGTGCTCCGTGCTTCCAGCTCCATCAACCGCTCGCCCAACCGCTCTATCGAGAAATCGGCCACCCGTTCCACCGCCCGCCGGCCCATCTCCATCAATCGTTCGGGCGAGGCCATCGCCTCACGAAGCACATCCGCCAGTTGCTCCGGACTGCCCGGCTGCACAAGCCAGCCCGTCCGCCCCGGCTCGACGACATCCCCGCAGCACGGCGTAGCAATGATAGGCAGCCCATGCGCCATCGCCTCCAACTGCGTCAGCGCGAAGCCGTCGGAATGCGTCGGCAATACGAAGAGATCGGCCCGTTCGTACCACCCTCCCGCCTCGCCTCGCGGCACAGGGCCGTGAAACGTCACATTGCCGGGCAGGTCGTCGGGCAGGTTGCCGTGCGCGCCCACCACGTCAAAGGCGATCGGCTCCTTTTGCAGCAGCCGCGCCGCATGGACCAGATCGTGAATCCCTTTCCGCACGATCGCCTGTCCCAGAAACAGCACCCGCATCTGCGGAGAGGAGGAGAAGGGGGTGGAAACGGGGACAGTCCCCATTTGTGCGCAGCACCCGGAGGGCCGTTCCGGCAAATGGGGACTGTCCCCGTTTCCACCCATAGGGCCATTTTGGCAAACGGTGCCTGTCGCCTTTTCCGCCCTGCATTCTAACTTCTGACTCCTAACTACTGACTCCTTGCCTCCCTCATACGCCAGCGGCACGACCGCGATCTTCTCCTCCGGCACGCCCTCGCTCACTCAGCGCCTGCCGCGACCACTGCGAGTTGACCATAATCGTGTCGGCCAGCTCGCACTCTTCCCGCCACTTGTCCCAATACTCCCGCGGCGCCGGCTGCCAACCGCCGGAAAACGGGGACTGCCCCGATTTTTGTGCCAGCAAAAATGGGACTGTCCCCTTTACCGGTCGCGCCAAATGGGGACGGTCCCCTTTTCCGGCAAGCAGTTCCGCCACGATCCGCTCTTCCGCCGGCCCTGGATCAATCTGGCCCAGCACCGTCCGCCACCCCCGTGCCTTGGCCACCCGAAACGGCTCCAAAGCGGCGTAGCTATAGGCAAAGAGCACGGGTGCGATGAACGACGAGGGATGCGGGATGAGGGATGAGGGATGAAGGTAGGTCCCCTCTCCCGCCGGGAGAGGGCTAGGGTGAGGGCCTTCTTCCCTTCTCCCCTGCTCCCTTCCTCCCTGCTCCTTGCCCTCCATCCACGCCACGACCTTCCTCTGAAACCACCGGTTCCTTTCCATGACCAGCGGCCAGCCCGACCGCTTCTTCAGCCGGGCGGCCAGCTCGAAGGCAACCAGTCCGGCCGTCCAAGCATGAACCTCCGGGGAAAAGGGGACATTACCCATTTGTGCGCAGCCGGGCACCGAGCGCAGCTTGGTCGCGGGCCGTTCCGGCAAATGGGTGATGTCCCCTTTTCCGTGCAAGTCAGGATGGAACCGCTCGGCAAGCTGCGGGTGCATGCGGCCCCACATGCTGCCCGGCCGGACCCAAGCGTCCGTCAGCAGGCATTCCAGCCGGCCGAGCGCGGCCAGTGCCCGCGGGATGGCGTAATGCTCGCGAGCGCCAAGTTGGATGCAGAGCCAGGTCAGAGGTCGGAGGGTGGAGGGCGGAGGACGGAGGTCGGAGGGCGGAGGTCAGAGGACGGAGGTCAGAGGTCAGAGGACAGAGGTCAGAGGGCAGAGGTCAGAGGTCGGAGGACGGAAGACAGAGGTCAGAGGGCAGCCTCCGTTCTCCGGTTCACGGCTGATCTCCGATCTCTGACCTCCGATCTCTCACGGCTGATCTCCGATCTCTGACCTCCGATCTCTGGTTCACAGCTGCGAATTGGACAAACTGGACAAAACTGGACACTTTTTCGGCTTTTTCTACGTCTAACGGGTGGTCGGCCTATGGCCAAAGTACGTATATCTGTCAACTGTTGTTGCCACGACTATCCACCTCTCCCTCCGGGAGAGGGTATGGGTGAGGGCCGCCGGGAGAGGGGCGGGGGGTGAGGTGTGCTCCCTGCTCCCCGCGCCCTTACGGCAGCCGCAGCCACTGCCGATATGCCTGCCATGAGACCGGTTTTCTCTTCCGCAAACAACGTACGGCGCCCGCAACTGCGGCAAACCACCACAGCGGCTCGCGAACCACCCAATTCACGCCCCGTTTGCAGGCGTAGCGAAACTGAGAGCCAACTCGGTAGGCAAGCACGCCCGGCAGATACGGCAGCGGGCAGCGCATTAGCGTGCTCCAGAATTCGTTCCGCGCGTGCCGGTGATGGTTGCGAAGTTCGCTCCGCGCCTGGGCCGAATAGTGGTGCCGGATCGTCACCGCCGGCGAAAATAGCACCTCGTAGCCCGCCGCTACGCACTGCAAGGCGTAGTCGGGTTCTTCGTACATATGGAAGAAGCTCGGCTCAAAGCCGGGCAGTTGCATATAAACGGACCTCCGCAGCACGGCCCCCGAGTTGGCAAAGGAGCGGGTCGGTCGCTCCGGCCCGAAGTCGCTTTGAGTGAGCGTTTGCGGGTATTCGTCCGTGCGCTGCGGAAAGTGCAAAATGGCCAGCCCTGGCCGAGCGCGGAAGATTTCGGCAATCCGGGCGATGCAGTCCGGTTGTTCTGGATAGCTGTCGTCGTCCAGTGCCAGGACCAGTTCCCCCGTTGCCTCGCGCATCATGCGGTCGCGCGAGGCGACCGACCCTTTGCCCTGCTCATTGATAAACAGCCGCACGGAAAATGGCGCCTTCCCCTCTCTCTCCGTGAAAGGGTCGGGTGAGGGGAATTCCTTCAAAAGTTGCTGGCGGACGAACTCTACCGTATCGTCCGTGCATCCATCGGCCGTAATCAGCACCTCGCGGGGAGGTGGATCGAGCCGCATCAGCGCCCAGCAAGTCCGCCGCAAGTCGTCCAGGCGGTTACGGGTGGTTATCATCACGGAAATGAACAGCGTCAGCGAAGATAAAGCTCCGTTCAAAGCTGGCGTCGATCTTGAGTAGCCAACGATGCACGAATGGCAAACGTATCTTGCTCCGTTTCAATATACCAGTATTGCGAGCGGAGGAGGTCTCTACATGCCGCGCACTCATGTTTAGAAAGGTGCAGAGATTCCATGTTGATTAGATCGGGTTGCTGCCCCGTAGCGAAGAACCATTGCAGGGTTTCAAAGTCCATTCCCTCCGTATCCAACTGCAAGATATTGATGCGATCGATTCTTTGTTCCTTCAGCAACGTCTTGACAGAGTAGGATTGCACCTTGACGTTGCGCACGACTGATGGGCTGAATCCGAATCGTCGGTAGTGTAACGGGTTCAAGCTTGCCTTCGGCGACGCGCCAGAACCGGGCACGAACAGTGTTACCTCGCCGTCGGTTGCCGCGACCGCGGCGTTGAGAAGCTGAATTCTGGGGTTCGAGGAGTAGCGTCCCACAAGAGTATCGAACGGCGACTTTTGGGGTTCGATCAAGAGTGCCCTAACGCGTTCGCAAACCAGGATTCTCTCAAGCGGATCTGCGTGTGCGCCATCGAAGGCGCCGATCTGAACTAGTTGGATCGGCCCTGTGAGCTTGGCCAGAAGAAGCGACGTCCCAAGTTCTAACAAGTTGCCGTGAACTTGCGGGAACTTATAGTCTGGAATAATCCTATAACCGAGCCTGGAAGCGAATCGGCCAATCTGATACTTGAAGCTCATTTTTCGCGGCGGAGTTTTGACGCAATCATTTTATGTAATTTCGGAAGCACCTTCTGATTGTCAGTCTCGTCAATTATTCCCGATCGGAGCCACCCATCGTTAGCTATACGATACTCATTCTGGCTCTGCGCTAAGGCGAATGTTATCGTGCGCTCGGGCGAAAAGCCGAAGTCGGCAGGATCGACCCATTTAGCTCCAGACAAGAACTCGCGCCTTACGCTTTCGTGGGCATGATACACTGGAATGCAACCCGCGCGTACAGCGTTGACGAACTTTTCCGTAAAGTAGTTTTCCTCCGTGCAGTTCTCGAGGCACACAGCGACCTTGCACGTTGAAAGAAACCTAATGAACTCAATGTCATAGTCACTGAGGCCGGTGGGTTTTCCTCGGAAGTTCGCCGGGGCGCGACGCCGCCAGAGTTGCGGGAAATGTCGGAATTTCGCCCATGACTCCGGTCTTCCAAAGAGTTCAACAAGTGGCGAAAGTATAAACTTGTTTCTCAATCCAAAGTGTCGCTTCAGGAACCAGGCTCGACCTCCGAAATTGGTCACGCACGCGACTGCGGCGTCGCGCAATCGATCAACCCTCGGCCGACTCAATTCTCGCTCGTAGGTCGGATGCGGAATGCGGTATGCGGCGTGGGGACTCGAGTAAAAGGCCCGCTCATCGACCGCAAGATCGCGCACTAGCCGTTTTCCGATAGGATGCCGATGAAAATGGTAATGCCACGACGGCTCAACGGTGAACCACAACTTCGGCCCGTGAAAGCTGAGCAGCTCTTCACACGGATCATACAATACAATTAATGCATCGGCATCCGCAAGGGGCAAGCGCGAGGAATAATAGACGTCCTCGATTTCAAAATCGCGCCACTCGTTAGCGTGAAACTGCTGCGAAACGACTCGGCATTTGAACTTCACCTTATCTAACGCGTTTTGGGCACCCAACCATCGGTGCGTGGAGCGGAACAAAAGTGCCTGAAGAGCCTTCTTGTAGCTCGTCCACGCCTTGCGCGTCGCCGACGCGGTCCCGCGTCAAGATCGTAACGGACATGCTCACCGCACTGCCGTAGATGCGTTCACGGAGCTGCGGGACGAACAGACGCTGGAATCGTCGGCCGGAGGTGCGTTCCACGGTTCGTGCATTGTCAATCGCGCTTGTCTCGCGCGCACGAACAACCGCGCGCGCTCATCCCAAAAATTGCTGTGGGTCTGCCACAGGGCCACGCCAGGAGCCGATTCCGATGCGCACGTCAGGAACGGTCCCAATGCATGAATCCTCGGACGGCTGTCGCCGGCAAACGACAGTAATATGTCCTCCCCGTTGCGCAGTTCACTCATCCGGCCAATCCTCAACATGTCGGCGATCGCAAGCATACGATCGAGATGCCGTTGCGTGAACGCATAGGCTCCTATGAGCACGTCTACTTCTCGCTCGCTACGGCTGACGTGGTGAAATGGGCTGCCGTTACTGGACGGAGAACGGGAACTGAACACGTTACCTGTAATGCCGTGCGGAACTGCTTCAGCCGCGACAAGGCGCTTCGAATAGTACCGTCCACTGCCGCGGCGTTAGGAAAATGTCGTCGTCAATCGAAATACAGTATCTGCTGCCGGTTTCGGCCGCGAGCGTGAAACGATGGCCGGGCTGCGTCGGCTTCGATTCGTCAATCAGTACAAGCCGGTCGTCGTGAACGCTGATCCAGTCGGCAATATGCACGTCGCGATTGCTGTTCGAGACAAGGTACTTTCTTTACCCAGTTGTTGTGTAGCGCGCAGCGGACGACTAGCGACATATTCTGTGGGCGGTTATGGCTCAGCAGTAGCACGGAAGCGTCCGCTTCTGAAGTAGAACGGGAAACTGGTCCCGCCAATGCAGAGCGCAGCCGAACGTATCCGGTTAGCACCTTCAACGTGTCCGCGACGATCCACGCCTTATGCCGGACGGTCTTACGCCTGGGAAACGTCTGCATCAAGTAACGCATTTGCGCTTGTAGGAAGGACCGCTTCACGATTGTGCGTTTTCGTGGGTCGTCGGCGCAAAAGACCATTTCAATTTCGTTGCTGCGGCGAACTTTTGACACAAAAGCCAAGTTCCTTAGCGAGCATACAATCCGAAAGGTTCGGCGGGCGGAGGGACAAGCCTCTGCTGTTTGGCGTCTCACGCGACAAACGGAGGAGTCGACGCTCAAGCCGATCCAAGTAGTCGGCGACTGCCAGACGAATCGGCGAGATCGACGACGCAACCTTGGTAAAAGGACTGTCGCTGTCTAGGCCCGACCAGCCGCGGCGACTGCAATAGCGGTTATGGCGATATACGTTTAACGCGATCTCTAACCGTGTTGCTCGATGAAAGCTCGCAATGTGGGATGCGACCTCGGTTCCAACGACTTCCATGTACCTAGTCCAGTCATCCGATCGCAAGCGTTCTGTCGTGCCGGATGCGCTTATTTGATGCAGGTCATGGACGCGGTAGAACACGATTGTGCCGTCGGCAAAAACGGGCCGCGCTCCTGTTAAGAGGATTCTCACCAAGTATTCGCTGTCCTCCGACGGCATAAGATCGGTCCGGTACTTTCCTGCCTTGATCAAAACGGTTCGTCGAAACAGGCAATTCTGAAAGACCAAGCACCACGGTCCCATCTGCCATTCAAGCATCGGTCGCCAGTTTGGAAGGGGCCTGCTCTGCATAACCATCCCAACGAACGTCATAGCGGTGCCCGATGTTTGGACCCGAACCCAAGGTCCGTAGACAAAATCCGACCCTGTGCCTTGGATCGCCGCATGCTGGACCTCGAGCTTATTTCGGCTGGCAAGATCATCGCTGTCCATAAACTGGATGAAATCGCCCACCGAGGCTTCCAGCCCGGCGTTACGCGCGGCACCGGGACCGGCATTTGCTTGTTCAATTAAGCGAACGCGGCTGCCAAAGGACCGTACGATATCGCGCGAGTTGTCGCTTGAGCCGTCGTCGACGACGATGACTTCCGCGGGCGGAAGGGACTGACTCAGCATGTTCTCGATGGTATCGCCAATGAGCGGCGCACGATTGAAATTTGGGATTATGACCGAGATTCGACTCACAAGATCGGGAACGCGCCGATTCAACGCGCTGCCCGCTCCGGCTGATAGGAAGCTCTAACCTCTCGCGCCGCCACCCGTCCGACGCATCGAACGCACTTCGGAGCGTCGATATGAATTGCGAGTGAATTGCACTTGGCGCAAACTCATGACTCGCCGCATCAATTGCCGCGCGCGCATAGCGTTCCGCGAGGACTGGCGAGCCTCGCAGATCTCTGATTGCCTGGCCGAGGACTTTTGCGGAGGGATCGGTCACACAGTAGGCTCGGTTGCCTTTCTTCGCCCACCTTACAGCCGAGCAGTATTCGGGCCCCCAGATTACCAACGGTTTCCCTATTTGAGAAAACTCGATCAGCTTCGATGGAAAACTCGTTTCCATGCGTCGCCGCATCTTCTGATCGAAGACCATGGGTACAAGAAATGCATCGGCGACTTGCGAGCCAGTCGTTCAGCTGGTCGCGCGGTGCGAAATCTTGCCAAAGGCCCTTTGCGTGCATCTCCCGCCAAAACGGGGTCTGTCCGCGTGGGTTGGCGCCCCGCACCTCAAGTCGAATATCAGGATCGCGACCTAACTCGTCCAGTGCCTCCGCAACCATCGCGCCATAATCAAACAGGTTGCCGAAGTACAGCAGCCGAAATGGCAACCTACGCGTTGACCCGACGTAAGGAGCAAACGCAGATTCCTGCGGAATTGGATATAGTACCGTTGAGCATCAATGCTCGCCCAGAGCGGCCCTCATACCCTCGCACACACAGAGCGCAACTGCCGACTCGCGGTAAAGTCTCCTGAAATCTCGCTCTAGTCGCGCACGAAGTGGGGCATGGACGTCCGGAAAATCTGGCCACCAGTCGTGAAAGAATGTTACGAGAGGCAGGTTGTGTCTCCGCGCAAATCGCAGTGCAGCCATGCATGCGTCGCCGTGCGCGACGGTAACAACCACCGTCTTTCGCGAATTATCAATTAATTGTGGCAAGAATCCGTCGAGCCATCTTCCTGACCAGATCGCCCAGAAGTCCTGTGACAGACGATGGAAGCCCGTATGCTGCAACCACCCGAACGACCGACGGACAATTGAGGTTGGAGTTAGGCGATCGGGTTCACCTCCGAACGCCGTGGTTCGAATTCCCGGCTGATTATGCAGGTGACGGTA
Organism: uncultured Planctomycetia bacterium; assembly: GCA_963780045.1. Taxonomy (GTDB): domain Bacteria; phylum Planctomycetota; class Planctomycetia; order Pirellulales; family Thermoguttaceae; genus JANXQG01. Next base: position 413,529 of record CAVZZZ010000005.1, read on the forward strand.
CAGTGTAAAGTAGCCCCCAGTCGTCGGCTCGGGCCGAACCGCGGAAACAACTATGACGTCGATGTCATCCACGATATTGTAACAACGAATTGTATAGCTCGATGTACTTGCGTGAGTTCGCTTCCATGCGGAACTCATTCACAGCAACTTCGCGTCCTTGGCTCGCTAATGCCTCGGACAGTGTCCGATTTTGCAACAGCGAAACTACCGCAACTCCGAGTTTGCGGCTGTCGCCTACGGGAGCAAGCAGACCGGTGCAGCCATGACGAACGATTTCGGGAATGCCCCCAGCGGCGAAAGCGACAACGGGTGTTCCGCAGGCGATCGACTCCAAGGCCGTCTGGCCAAACGCCTCCTCCAACGACGGCATAACGAAAACGTCTGCTGCTCGATATACAGCCGCGAGTAAGGTGTCGTTTTCAACGCTCCCCAAATGGCGATGCCGTACCCCGGTAAGAGACTTTATCTTTCCAGCACCAATCGAGACGTACTGGCACTCCCGCAGTTCCTCCGATCCCGAAATCGCGTCGCGCAAGTGCTGAAGGCCCTTCCGTGGGTCATCAACATTGGCCGAAATAAAAAGTATGACTTTGATCGCCGGATCGAGCTGCAGGGCCTTCTTCGCCGTGTCGCGAGGACCGGGGGCGTAAGTGCGCGTGTCTACGCCATAATAGATCGTCTCGATACGAGAGTCCTTCAGCAAGCTGCTAGCTTTCGCGAGTTCGGCCAACCAATAGCTGTCGGCTACGAAAGCTTGCCGATTCGTGCGAAGGCGTGAGTAGGCTCGCCGCTTACGAGACCAAATTCCTCGCGTCGCGTCGCGCTCGTGCGCCGACTTGATTACGGGACACTTGCCGCAGGCTGATTGATAACGGCCACATTTACCAGCATAATGACATCCGCCGGTTATCGGCCACATGTCATGCATCGTTACAACGATCGGCACGTTGTCGGCGTAGTATCTGAAAAACGAAGGGAAATCGACGAAGCCGGTGCAAAAATGCAGGTTGACGACATCGGGCTTTGTTGTTTCCAAGAGCCGTGCGGTGACGTCTGACCGGTCATCGGAAATGACCGACCAAGCGTCGTGCGTTCTCGCCAACGTACGCGCCGCGGATTGAAGTAGATAGGATCTCCTCGCAACGCGGCGAATTCGGATCGAAAGCGTCGATGCCGGTTTGTACGCATCGACAGTCTCGTCGTGGCTATCTTTGTACCGTACCAACATCTTCGAATCAATGCCGGCGAATCTTCACGCGCCAATGCTGCCTATATGCGGCGCGTGCCGCACCACCGCGCGTGTCGTAGGTCGAGAGATGCAGAACCTTCAACGCCGCACAAACCGCCTAAGCGGCGCAGAGCGCCGATTTGGTACGAAACATTGCCATGAAACGCCGGCCTTCCCAGGTCAGCCCATGCATGCCGCAAAAATGCAGAAAACCTGTCCGTTCACGGCGCGTGCCGTCGGTCCTATCGCCGAGGTGGCCGTACCTCGCGCGGTAAACGCCGTACGCTTCCTGGAACGCGCTTCGATTCGCAGTGGACAAATCGAATTCCCACGACGCGTGCGTCCACCCTATTTCCTTTTCCTGGACCTCCAGCGCTGGCTCCGCGTGGGCCTTTGCCAACAGTTCCTCATCAGTAAGCCTCGGAAACGCCTTTTCCAGGGCGTCCATAAACACGTGGAAAGGGACTCGAAAAAGAAAGGGCGAGTGGGGAGAGCGACTCCCGCGGTTACCGTCGGACCCGCTATAGGTGAGTCCGCGAATCATCGCGCCAAAATCCATTGCGCAGACATTCAATTCGCGCGACAGCTCAAAGCATAGGATTTTCTGCGCCGCCACCTAGCGATAACAAGAGGGTATCGAGCCGGTTGCGTTCAATAAACTCGCGCAAATCCTCCTTGATCAGGTCCAAGTTTTGATCCAGCCGACGGCCATTATCACGAACCTGATGAAAGAATACCTCGTCTTGATTAGGCCACCAAGGCTCCGCGGCCGTGCGCCACTTCGGTTCTCCGGTCAACAGTTCGAGGAGGCGGGCTTCCGCTCCGGCGATGCCGACGCGTCGGGAGCGGCAATAGTTCTTGAATTCGAGCTCCAGCCACGTGAGCACAAGCACCGATGTCGCGCGATCCGGATTGCCGGTAAGGCATGAAGCGCGCGGTAATCTCAGACGAGGCAGCCAATGCTCGACGGGAAAGATTCGTTCGTAGTTGTCGACGTAATCGCCGTTCAAGAACGCCTGCCAGTATCAACGCGCATGGCCGGCGCCAAGGCCCGGATTGCAATATGCGGCGGTCCCGTTCACAGGGCCGTCATCGTATTCCAGGTCTCCCACGCGCTGGTCCTGTATGGCCAGTAAGTAGGCAAGATCCATATCGCCCATTCGGAGATAGCAGAATGGGCGCTGCGTGGCCATGAGCGCCGACAACCGCCTCGCCTCGCGGCAGCGAGGCTCCATGTCCCGAGGCTTGTGCCCTAAAGGGGAGTGCGGGGTCGGCGGCAGACCCGCGAACAGGCTTTCATAATAGGTTTGCGGCATTAGCCTGGCAGGCTTTCAGTGCCGGCGTGTACTTGTTTCCACGCGCTTTCATTAAGCTCGCGCAATTCCCGTATCGCCCGAGACCGGCCCGCCTCGAAGGCTACCGAAAGCATTCGTTTATTCGGAGCCAAACGCCAAGTCTTGTACCAATTTACAACGCGGTCAACCCGGCATCGTTCGAGTGGAGTCGGCCCTCGCAAGGCCGCCAACACAGTCTCGGAGTACCCAATTCCTTCAGTAATTCGCGCTAAGTATTCGTCGGATACCCGATTCGTGGGCATCAGGTGATCGAGTTTCAACTGCTCGAAACGCCCCACCCCAAGGCCAAGGTCACACGCTACGAATGCCATGTCGACATCTTCACAGGAAGTCAGGTTAGTCCCTCTGCGCCCCAGTGCCAATCGGACAGAATGGCGACTAACCAGATCGGCATACTGCCTCGCTACCCGCCCGCGGACACACACACCGGCACCGATGGGAGTAGCCTGTCGGTCGTAGTTGTTGGACCAAACGTCGCGCGATAGCGTGCTGGTCCAATAGTCAACCTTCCATTTCTCCGGCGGAGCACCACCTTCAAACACGGGAAACTGCTGTCCACCCCAGGCACCAAGGCGAGGCCATTCCTCTCCAATCTCCAGGCACCCATTCAGATAATCGGGTCCCAGAACGTTGTCGTCGTCAACAAATAATAGCAGATCACAATTCGATTCCTTTATACCACGCAGGCGCGCAGCGTAAGCCCGAGTTCTTCCTCGCGGACGTGGTGCGCCTTAGTGTGCCAGGACAACTCCCAATTATCAGCAAGTGGCTTGTTCGAGCCATTATTGATTAGCAGAAGCTCCCACTGCTCGCGCGGCAAGGTTTGCTCCGCGAGCGCGGAAAATACTCGCGTCAGATAGTCTGCGCGTGGATTATGCGCAAATAATTACCGACAGCTCTGCACGATTGGTCATTTCAGAGTGCGGCGTAGCTTTGACCAAAGCGCCCGTTGCGGAAGTGCCAGATTCCACGCAATTGGCATCCTCCCGTGCTCTATTTGGCGAAGGTGGTCCTCAAATGTCGGCGGCGGTGCTACATCCTTGGCGGATATCCATACTTCCGGATGAACCACCGCCTTAATTCGTGGCTCCTCTCCTGCCGCCTCCGGATTGCGCTTGCGCGAGAAAGAGATTCTGTCGGTACCATGGCTCAATTCGTGGATCGTCCCAAATCCTCCAACGCAGAGAATCATCGCAAACGAAGCCGCGATCGTTAAATAATTGCTGCCAATACACGGGCCACTGGCAGTTGACATGATGCTCGCCCACCTGACCGGGGCAAGCAGCCGAGAAGTAGATTTGATCTCCGTGCGTAACAAGCGAGTCGATCAGGACGGGCGCGAAGACGGTATCCAAGTGCTCAGCTACCTCCAAACAAAACACCGCGTCGAATCGCCGACCTAGCTGCCAACTTTGCGTCAGGTCTTGTTGCCGGACATTCTCTTTGCCAACATGTAGCTGATCCGCCGAAAGCTCGACGCCATCGATTCCGAAGACAGATCGGACTCCGAAATTGATTGCGGCCCATAGCCACGTTGCGGTGCCGCAGCCAACGTCCAAAAGGCTCTCCGGTATTCCGCTAGCGAAGAGTACCGGCAGGGCCGCGCGGGCCCCGTTAATGCTATGGGTATTCTGCGAGTGGTTGTACGGAACGTTCATGAGCGCAGGCTGGCGGATTAAAGCGGAGGCAAGCGGAAGAGGCGGCGAAAGCGACGGGATGCGAGCACTCGGTCCAGGGCCCTCGGGCGCTCATGCATGGCGCAATACCCGAGGTCCTTAAGCAGCGGGCCGGCAATGTGCATTATCCGAGCGAGCTGTTGGCGGCTCAAGTTCTCCAGCACGTCCCTTCGGTCGGCGGGCCCGAAGAAGCCCTTGGGAAGTTGTAACCCCTCTTGCGACCGACCAAACTTGGCCGAGTTTATCGCGGGGATTGAGTCGAAGCTGCGTGTTGCCTGAACCGTCGTAAAATCGTATGACGCGGCGCATCTATCTGTGAACGAAACGTCCGCGTCCAGCGACAGCCAATCGAAAAGCTTCGATAATTGGGGAACCGGGTTAGCGCAAAGATCCTCGTACCTTACCTCAATGAATTGATTCGGCGCCGCGACTTTATTCCGAATTGACCGGCCTTCCGTCACGCAGCGGACCAGAAGTGCGTCGCCCCGTCCACCGTTTCTGGAAAAATCCCTTTTGCCCATCCGGCCGCGCTGCGCAGGGTTGAGGCGACCACTTGGCGGCAATCACGAATAAGGTGAATAAATCGAGCATTCGGGAGCGATCTAAGAATCACGTCCACGTCTAAACAGTGATTAGGGGACTTCTCGAGAAAATACACCGGCGTTCCGCGGGGAGTCGGCAGAAGCGAGGCGACACGCCAAAAGGTCTCTGCGAGGAAACCATAGAACTGAGGCGGAGTCAAATGGCCCGTCAATGAGACCATAATCGACGCGGTCGTCTGTCCAACTCTTAACGCATGTTCGTAGGAATCCGCGATCCCGTGAAATGTAGCAAAGAACTGCGTCTCAAAGCCCGTGTGGATTTCCGGGTGGAGCGCCAGCATTGCCTGTAGCCAAGTCGTGCCGCTTCGCGGACACCCTACTAGGAAAACAGGCGCCGTATTGAAAGTCCATTCGGCGCGGGAGCGAGCGTCTCGGCTGCGCGATTCATAACCGCATCGGCCGTCTCTTGCCTTATAACTTGTGGTTCTTCGAGCGACCCATTAACTGGAGGCGGGTCTTCGCGCGGTCGGTTAACTGCACGGTACTCGGGCCTGACTGAGCCGTTGACGCTCCAATTTACTGGAACGTCCATGAAGCCGATTGCCTCCGGGTTTGGGGTATTCACTTCGGGGTGGCCCGTCTTGAATGCAAACGAGAGGAAGTTCCGTTTTTCATCGTAATCGCAATGCCAGTCGCCCAGCCACACGGACATCTGGTAGATGCCAGCATGAATCGGAACCTTGCCGACGACCATTTGCAGAACTCCTTCGGATAGGCTGAGTCGGCATTGCTCGTTCTTATGAAAGCGGGGGTTCGATCCGAAAACAGGTGTGCCCATTGGCGATGTGACGACCAAGCCGGCAACTGGAGGATTCAAGGCGAACGGAGACCTGAAGCCAATCTCAACGACCAAATCACCCGTCGCCAAGCCGTCGGCGTCAACCCCCACATATGAAATTGATGGCCGAGCGGGGTTGATCTGGAAGTCAACCCGGTTGACCATCTTCGCTGAACCAAGGTATTCCTTCAGCGCATCGCCCACGCGTGCCGCAGATTTAATTCGACCCGAATCAAGCACAATAGCTTTCTCGCACAAAGTCTGCACCGCGCGGCATATTATGACTGACAAACAGCACCGTCCTCCCGCCCCGGGCAACCTCGCCCATCTTTCCGAGGCATTTCTTCTGGAACTCGGCGTCGCCGACGGCGAGGACTTCGTCGACGATGAGGATTTCGGGCTCCAGGTGCGCGGCGACGGCGAAGGCGAGGCGGACGTACATGCCGCTGGAATAACGCTTGACGGGCGTGTCGAGGAATTGCTCGACCTCGGCAAAGGCCACGATCTCGTCAAACTTGCGCTTGATCTCGGCGCGGGACATGCCCAGCACGGCGCCGTTGAGGTAGACGTTCTCGCGGCCGGTCAACTCGGGGTGGAAGCCGGTGCCGACCTCCAAGAGGCTGGCCACGCGTCCGCGGAGGGTGACGCGGCCCTCGGTAGGCTCGGTGATGCGGCTGAGGATTTTCAGGAGCGTGCTCTTGCCCGCGCCGTTGCGGCCGATGATGCCGAGGACCTCGCCCTGCTGGACGTCGAAGGAGACGTTGCGGAGTGCCCAGAAGGAGTCGGAGGCCGGAGGTCGGAGGTCCGAGGTCGGAGGGCTGAGGTCCGAGGACGGAGGACCGAGGTCGGAGGACGGAGGACCGAGGTCGGAGGTCGGAGGCGCTGACTTCTGACCTCTGACTTCTGCTCTCTGTTCTCTGACTTCTGACTTCTGCTCTCTGTTCTCTGACCTCTGACTTCTGTCCTCTGACTTCTGACTTCTGTCCTCTGACTTCTGCCTTCTGTCCTCTGACTTCTGCCTTTCTTCGGAACGGCCGCGCCAGGGCTTCGAGCAGGTCCTCGCTGAAGCGGCGATAGCGCGGGCCGGCGTCGGCCTGGCGGCCGAGCGCGTAACGCTTGCCAAGGTTCTCAACGCGAATGATGGGGGGCATGGGGGCGGAGGTCGGAGGTCGGAGGTCGGAGGTCGGAGGTCGGAGGTCGGAGGTCGGAGGTCGGAGGGCGGCGGTCAGCGGGCGGAGGTCAGAGGTCGGAGGGCGGAGGTCGGAGGTCGGAGGGCGGGGGTCAGCGGGCGGAGGTCAGGAAAGGGGCGGGGTTCTTGATCATGGTGCCAAGCATCTTGCCGATTTCGGCACAAGAAGCCGTTAACTCTGCGTGCTGCCGTTTGATGATGTATCCGCAGTCTTTGGCGAAGTCCAAGGACGAGTCCGTCTCGCCGTTCTCGCCATCGCAATCGGTCAACTTACTGACGAAGTGGGCCTCGTAGCGGCGTTTGGCCCAGGCCTCGCGGAGGTTCAGGCATATGGACCGCGACGAGCGCCGGATTTGACTGGTCAGGGCATACCTTTCTTCGGCGGGAAAACCCTTGGTGAGATGGAAGATCTCCATTGCCATCGAGTACGCGGCTTTGTAAACGTTCAGGTCCCTTGCCGAGTTGATTTGCATAACTACTTCGTAACTCTGTTCCCTGTTCTCTGCCTTCTGTTCTCTGACCTCTGACTTCTGTTCTCTGACCTCTGACTTCTGTTCTCTGACCTCTGACTTCTGTCCTCTGCCCTCTGCCTTCTGCTCTCTGCCCTCTGTCCTCTGTACTCTGCTCTCTGTTCCCTGCTCATTGCTATATAACATCCGCGAAGGTCTTTTCCGTGGCGCGGAAGTGGCGGATGCCGACGTAGAGAAACAGGGCGACGATCAACATCGACATCGCAAAGCTGGGCCAGTAGATCGGCGACTGGCCGCCGAGGATCGCCCAGCGGAAGCCGTCGATCACGCCGACCATGGGGTTCAGCGAGTAGACGGTGAAGGCGGCGTCTCCGAAGCGATGGCGGATGACCTCGCTGCTGTAGGCGACGGGCGAGACATAAAGCCCAAGCTGCACGATGAAGGGCACCACGTAGCGGAAATCCCGGTATTTGACGTTCATGGCCGTGATCCACAGGCCCGGCCCGACCGCGGCGAAAAAGGCCAGCGCCATGAACAGCGGCAGCGTGAGGATCCGCCAGTCGGGCAGGTAGCGATACCAGGCCATCATGCCCGCCAGGATGAGGAACGATACGAGGAAATCGACGAAGCTGGTGATGACCGAGGCGGCGGGCACGATCATCCGCGGGAAGTAGACCTTGGAGATGAGATTGGCGTTGTTGACGAGGCTTTGGCTGGCCGTGGAGAGGGCGGTGGAGAAGAACTGCCAGGGCAGCATGGCGGCGAAGACCATGAGGGCGTAGGGCGCGTCGCCCGTGGAGGGCAGGCCCGCCACCTGGCCGAAGACGACGGTCATGATGAGCATGGTCAACAGCGGCTGGATGAGTGCCCAGGCGACGCCGACGACGGTTTGCTTGTAGCGGACGGAGATGTCGCGCCAGGCGAGGATGTAGAAGAGCTCGCGGTAGCGCCAGAGGTCGTGCCAGTATTGGCGTTCCGCGCGGCCGGGCTCGAGGACGAGCTCGATGAGGGCCCTCACCCCCGGCCCCTCTCCCAGAGGTAGAGGGGAGTCTAGCGCGGGGAGCGGGGAGCTTGGAGACGGAGCATCGGCGCTGACATCCGATCTCCGGCCTCTGATCTCTGGCGCTCTCGATGCTCATCTGGATTTCGGCGGCCGGGGGTTCAGTACCGAGTACACAGTACGCAGACGGCAGGCGCGCACTCCGTTCCCTTCGCTTGCGCGGGCGGCAAGAGGGGACAGTCCCATTTTTGGTTGGACAAAAATCGGGACAGTCCCCAAGCACGGCTGGAAACGAGTCTCTCAGTATAACGCACGCTGGAAATTACTGCGAAATGATTCCATGCCTGAAAAAGCGGCAGAACCGGCACAGGGCGGCCCATCCTACGCCCTTGCCGCGGGAACCGAGAGTCGTTCGCCATCAACCGCGGCCTCTTGCCCGGAGGCAGATGAAACCGGCTCTTGGCCGGACGGCGAGCGGAATTCCACGTCGCCCTCACCCCTTGCCCCTCTCCCGGAAGGAGAGGGGAGCATGCTGTGCAGCAGGTCGCGGAATTGGGAAGTCACCGCCCGGCGGTCGTAATGAGTTTCGGCAAGGCGGCGCGCGCGCGGCCCATCGCTTCAAGGTCCCAGGCGTGGTCGGCGAGCCGCTCGATGACTTCGGCCAGGGCTAGCGGCTCGCCGGGCGGGGCCAAGACGCCGATGCCGTGTTCGACGGTCAACTCGGCAAGCTCGCAATGGTCCGGGGCGACCGCGATCAGCGGCGTCGCGGAGGCCAAGACGCCGTAGAGCTTGCTGGGCATCAGGCAGGAGGCGATGCGCTCGTCCAGTGGCACCAGGTGTACGTCGGCCGCGCTGAGGCTCGCGGAAAGCTCCGACTTCGGCTGGTACGGCAGGAAGCGGACGTTGGTCAAGCCTTCATCGGCGGCCTGCTTTTCAAGCTGCGGCTTCAGGCTGCCTTCGCCAACGAGCATGAATAGAATGTCGTCGCGATGGACAAGTTGCGCGGCCGCGGCGAGAACGTCTTCCAGCCGCTGGCAGAGGCCGAGGTTGCCGGAGTACATGACGAGAAACTGGCCGTTGACGCCGTGCCGCCGGCGGAAGGGGTTCTGGTGTTTCACGGGGCGGATTTTCGCCGTGTCGATCCAGTTGGGGATGCAGGAAATTCGCGCGGGATCGACGGAAGATTGTGCGATGCGATCTTGCATGTCGCGGCTGAGGACGATCACGCGATCCGCGCGGCGGTAGACGCGGAAGAGCAGCCGCCGCAGCAAGCGGAGGGGCCAGCGGTCGCGGAGCTTGCCTAGCGCGATGCCGATGTCCGGGTGTATGTCCTGGAGGTAGCAGACGAGCTTGGCGCCGCGGACTCGCTGGAGGAAGCGGCCGATGAGCGAAAGCAGCGGCGGATCGGTTTCGACCACGACCACGTCCGGGCGGTTTATCCAGAGGGCAGCCCAGAACGCGCCCACCATAAAGCTCAGATAGTTGACGATCCGCCCGGGCAGGAACCGCTTGGGGAAGCGGGTGTGCCATACGCGGCGAATACGGACGCCGTTGTGCGTTTGCGTGCCGCGGCGGCGGTAGGCGGCCCCGCTGGGGTTGTCGTTGGGCTGGCCGGCGATCACCGTCACGTCGAACGAACGGGCGAGGTCCTCGCACAGCTCCGTCAAGAGCTGGCCCGTGGCTTCAGCGTCGGGCCAATAGGAACGGTTGAGGAAGAGGAGCCGGGCCCGCGAAGCAGCGATCGTGACAGCGGGCGCACAAGGCACTGGATTGGCTGCTAGTTTCACGGTCGAATCAATGGAAATCTTTCGACCAGGCGAAGATTTCCTTTGCGAGCGGCATGAGGATTTGTTCGGCCTGATCGGGGTTGGCCGCGTCCGTTTGCAGCATGACCTTGACGACCGGGGGGAAGGTTGGACGGCCGCGCAGGGAATGGATGTGCTTGCGTTGCTGGTCGCCCGTGCAATACGCCTTGCCCTCCATTTGGTACCAATAGAGGACGTAAGCGTTCTGGCTGTTGCGCTGGACCGCAAGGAGCTTTGCCTGATCGGCGGGCGAAGCGGAGGGAGTAAGCGAGAGGATTGTTGCCTCACCAAGTTGCCAGCCAGCAGCGGGGTAGCAGACCTCAGGCACGTGGATCAAGCCTTGGGCCGCCCCCGGTCGATCGAACACGGCCAAATGGGCGGAGGCCGCGCGTCCGCGACGGTCCGTGTACTTGCGATCCATGGCCATTTTGGCGCCAAGGACTCTGAACACGTCGGGATCGAGGGCGACCGATTCGCCCTTCCAGTCGCCAAGCGTCATAGGCAATTGATCGATCTTTAGCTCGACCGGCGCTTGCTGCATCGGCATGCCTCGGTCGTGAACCCAAAGGACGCCTCCATACATGCCCAAGAGAATCGCGGCGGTAACAAAGAGACGGGTAGTCATTGTGAGGAATTTGAAGTGAGAAGTCAGAAGATAGGAGTTAGAAGTCCGGCGCCAGAAGCGGGCGATGCCCGACCGCAGGCTTTCATTCCCTTACACCGGAGAGCCGCACGCGCTTGAGGCGGGCGGCGTCCGCCAATGGCCGCCGCGGGCCCACCTTGGCCACGATTTGCTCTTCGGCAAAGTCGCGGAGGCGGAGCTCGAAGGGCTCCAGAATGTCCTGCACCAGCTCGATCGTTTCGGCGTTCGAATGACCGTTGTTCTCGCCGGCAATCGCCAAGCAGCCGACGACGTGGCCTGCGACCAGCAGCGGCAGCTTGACCTCCCAGCGATTGCCCCCGTCGTGCCGGCGGGGACTTTCCCACGATGCGCTGTAGGCCTCCTCGATCGCCGGCGCATTGACGTGGAGGTGGATGGATGACAATGCCAGTTTTTCCGCCGATTCGGTCAATGTCGCCCAAAGGGTTTCCCATTGCCGCGATCCGTGGATGCGGGCACTGCTTTGCCGGCCCACGGGGCCGTTTACGTCGGGCCGGCGAAAGAAGGACGAAGCGATCCGCCGCAGGCGCGACGACAGCAAGTACAACTCGCCGCGGCCGAACCAGCCGGTGACGGCCAGCGTGCCCACAACCGCGAGCGACGCCACCAGCGCGACGGCGTCGTTCTTCAGCGCCGTGCTCGCCAGCGCGAAGCCGCAGGTTACGGACGCGCAAATCGCGACGCAGACCAGAACCTTGTACTTGCTGCCGAAATGCGCCAAAAGCCGATGGTGCAGATGACCGCGGTCGGGCGCGTAAATACTTTGCCCTGCCAGTTTTCGCCGCACTATGGCCGCGAACGAGTCGAGGATAGGTATCGTCATCACGGCAAGCGGCGCGGCCAGCAGCACCGTGCCGGCGCCTTTGACTGTGGCACGGATTGACAGGCAGCCGACGATCATCCCAATGAGCATGCTGCCGGCGTCTCCCAAGTAGATTCTTGCCGGCGAAAGGTTGAAGGGCAGAAAACCGACCAAAGCCCCGGCAAAGACCAGCGCGGTGACGGCCACCGCCGCGTGGTGCGTGATCAAAGCCAACGCGCAGATCGCCAAACTGAGGATGATGCCGATGACCGTGGCCATTCCATCCATGCCGTCCAAGAGGTTTACGGAATTGATGGCCCCGGTAAGCCAGATGAGCGTGACGGGGACCGCCAGCAGGCCCAAGTCGATTTCCATACCGAAGATGCCGATGCTGCGGATCAGCAAGCCGCACGTCATGAGCACGGCCGCGGCGAGCAACTGCCCCGCGAGCTTTTGCCGGCCCCGCAGGCCGAAACGGTCGTCCAACAGACCGAGCACGACGATCCAGGTGCAGGCGAGCGTTGAGCCGGCGAGGTTTGTCAGATTTTCGTTGATGTGCATTCGCCAGGGACTTCCCATACTGATGAGACCGCCGAGGACGACGACCGTCGCCAGAAAGACCGCCGCGCCGCCGCCCAAGGGGATCGCCTGGGCTTGCAGTTTGCGGTGCTGGTCGGGCTGATCGACGAGCCCGATGCGAGGCGAAAACTTGATGGCGACCACCGTAAAGATTGCGCCAAGCAATGCCGCGCACCCGAAACTAACGATCGCTGTTATAATCATGTTCGGTCACTTCCTGGGCTCAAACATTGGCCACTTCCTCGGTAGGGACCGGTTCCGAAGCTCCGGCAGCCTTGGCGCACACCTGCAGCAAGTGCTCCTGATACGGGCCGTAGGAATCCTCCTCGCTGCCGTTGAGCACCACAACGAACTTGCCGCCGGCGAAGGCGGAAAGCTTTTCGCAGGCCCGCAGCACCTTCGGAGCCTGGCTCGTATCGCGGCGCACGGACATGATGACCGTGTCCGCGTACTGGCTTGTAAGAAGGCCGTCGATCACGGGAAGGATGGGGCTGCCGTCGACGATCACGAACTTGTATTCCGCACGGGCTTTCTCGAAGAAAGAACTGGTGACGCCGTTGGCCAACGGCCCAAGCGGATCGGCCAGCGAACTTCCCGCGGTTATTATCGAAAGGTTTTCCGTATCTGTCGGACGAGCAACTTGGAGCGGATCGGAGGCCCCTGCCAGACACTCGCCGACCCCGCCTTCACGAATCATCCCGAAGATACGATGGATCGACGGACGCCGCAGGTCGAAATCAACCAACAGTGTCCTCGCGCCCGTGCGGGCCAGCCGCTTGGCCAAGTTGACTGCCAGCATCGTCTTGCCTTCGCCCTGAGCGGCGCTGGTGACGAGCGCCACGCGAACCTCGTCGCCGTTCTTCCGCAGAAAGAGCCGCGCCACAATGCCGTCCACGGCATGGTTCAACGACGCCTGCCAGCGGCGTTGGTGTTTGTGCGCGCGGCGGACCCGCGGCGCAAGCGCCAGTTGCGGCAACAGCGGAACGGCGCCGACCACGCACAGTCCCATCCCGGACGACAAGTCGGCCATGGAGTTAATCCGCTGCTTGCGGACGTCCCACCAGAGCAACAGGAAGACGACGGCGAAGAAGCTCCCCCCGCCCGCCAATCCTGTGTTCATGACGCGGGCCTTGGCGTCCGGGCTCTTAGGGGCTTCGGCCGACTGAAAGACGCTAATCCGCGGCATCGAGCTGAGCTCGACGCTGAGTTTGTCGCGCTTTTCGGCAATGGGCTTGAGGATCGAGTCCAGCTCCATCAACTCGCTCCGCATCATCTCCACGTCGATCGACGAGTTGCCGAATTTCTCGGCCGTCTCTCGCTTGGCGTCACGGTCAGCAGAAGCCGCTTTTTCCTGGGCCGTGAGGTTGTCGATGCGGGTCTGCAACTCCGCCAGGTCCGGCGCCATATCGCCGCTGCCGGATTTTCCGATCCGGGCCGCCGCCAAAGCTTGCCGCCGCTCAGCAACAATCTTCTGCAAACGCGCCTTTTCGCGCTGGTATTTCTCGGTCAGGTTGCGCACAACTTTCGAGAGGTTATAGTCGCACTGATCGATCTGATCGAGCAGTTTTGCAATCTGCGGATCCCGATCGACGGGGAATTCCTGCCCGGCAACGACCGCTTGCGGCGCAGATTGCATCTGTTTGATCCGCTCGCACCACTGCGTCTTCAATTGCAAGTCCTCTTTAGCCCGTTGCAGCTCAGTATGCACGCGGACCCACTCGCTTCTGGCTTCCACATATTCCTGCATGGCCATCTGCTGTTTCAAACTGAGTGTGCCGGGGTCGCTGGTCTTCAACGTCTCCTCAAGTTGCTTCATCTCCATCCTCTTGCTCCGCAGCAAGTTCGATTTTTCGTTGTAAAGCTTGTCCAGTTCGGCGAGGCGGTCGCGTTTTTCGCGCCGATCCGCGTCGCCGGCGCCGTTCATGTAGGCCTCGACGACAGCCCGAACCAGCAAGGCCACCTCGTCCGGATTAGTGCCCGTCAGAGTGACGCGCATGATTTCGGCGTTGCCCGGATATTCGACGCGCAGATTGTTGGCGAGCCAACGAACCGGATCGGCTTCTTTCTGAATGACCGGCGAACGGGCTGCCTCGGATTTGCGGAGCGCGGAAATCAGCACGACGTCGCTGGTGAGCAACTGCTGTTGCGTGCCCTTGAAGATTTCAAACGAGTTTTGCGACCGATCGTCCGTCTGAAACACGATTGCCTGCTGGACCGCACTGATCTGAAGCAGCGACACGGCGGTGTATTTGTCGGTTGTCAGGAGCCAGGCGGAGACCGACGCCACCAGTCCACAGGCGAGTCCCAGCGTAATCGCCAGCGGCCAGTGGCGGCGGAAGGCGTGCAGATAGAGCGCCAACGTCCCCGGCGAGCGTTGCGTCGTGTCGTCGAAGTCACCCTCCGACGGCCGGACAATCGCCGCGCCGCGGAACGGCGGCGCGGCCGGCAATACTTCCGGCGGCAAGCGCACCTCAATCGCGGTGCTCTGGCTGCCGTCGTCTCGTGATTGCGGTGCAGGAATTTTGGTCATGGGCTTAAGTCCGCGATGCTATATCCCCAGCCGAGTACCGAGGGCCGAGTGCGTTCGACAACTTCGATCATGCGCCTTCAAGTAAAATGCCCTCGTGCTCTTCCCGCGGCTCGCGGACGAAGATCCGGTTCAAGTAGGCCAATTCCAGCCACAAAAGGACCACGGCCAGCGGCATCATGAAGTATTGCGCGACCGTGTGATACAGGGTGTGTGCGGCAGCGTTTCCCGCCGTCTCGCCCATGATGGCGGTCGCCGTAATGCGGATCACGTTGGCAACCAGGGCGATGACCGGCGCGCTGAGGACAAGGATGATCTTCTCCGGCACGCTGCGGCGGCTGATGAACACGGCGCCCACGCATACCGTCAGGAACAACATCATGTTCCTCAAACCGCTGCACGCCTCCGCAACGCCGACCTGCGAATTCGCGAGGTAGATGACGTTTCCCTCGGCCACTGCCGACAGGCCAAACGTCTGGATTACAAAGGTGCTGGCGACGGTCGCAATTCGCTGCAGCCTGAGCCCCATCAGCCCGGCGAGAAAGCCCGGCAGGGGAACCATAAACGCCAGGAAAGCAATCGCCGGCCAAGCCCATTTCAGCGCCGGCCAACCGCCGACCAACAGGGCGATTCCCGCGAGGCACGGCACGAGCGATGCGGGATCCAGCAGGTCGTAGTAATAGTACGACGACGCCATTCGCATGGCCGCGGCTACGGCGAGAAAGGCAATTCCCCACGCGCCTTCCCTTGAATTCAGCGCCCCGGAGCATCGCCCGACGATGCCATAGCAGATAACCGGAGAAAACAGGCACGAGAAAACCGTGGATGTAATCGGGGTCCGTCCACCAGCGTCCAACGAGCCCTGCTAAAGCGGTGCAGTAGGTACCGGCCGCGATTGCCACGACCAAAGCTGCCGCGATCCATAACGGCAACCGGCCGTTGCCGGCGGCGGACGATGCCCTAGGGGCTTTGCCGGCCAGCGTCGCTACATGCGCTGGAGTCCCCGCAATGGCCCCATTGGCGGCCGCGGCGTGATTCAGGTTTTTTCCTTCTACGTTCAACTTCATTTGGGAACCCGTCGTACAGCCGGGGTCTCCAATGGCAGATGGTCCGCGGGGGCCGTGATCCGCTCTGATCGCATTTCGCGAACCGCATGGCTCTTTAAGCCGTTCACCATCTGAAGACTGCTATAAGCACCGCTGTGAAGGCCGGTGTCGAACCTGGAAAAGCCGTTGCCATCGCTCAGCGCCGGCGCGCTCTCTTTGTGCCAGCCGTTGGTTTGCGTGGCGTGCATGGCGAACCGCAGCAATCCTGGCGGGGAATTGATCTTCAGCTTCCGCATCAGCTTGGTGCGGTGATGCTCGACCGTGCGGATGGCCACACCCAGGCTCCTGGCAATCTCGTTCTTGGACTTGCCCTCGCCCACCATCGCCAGCACGGCAAACTCCTTCTCCGAAAGCTCGTCGAGCTTGGTCCGGATCGCCTCCTGCGCGGAATGGGCGTTACGCCACTTTTGGTCGGCCTCGATCGCCTCCTGAATTGCCGACCACATTTCGTGCTCGTGGAAGGGCTTCTCGATGAAGTGGAGCGCACCCATCCGCATCGCGTGGACGGCGATCGAAGCGCTGGAGGCGGTCGTGAGGAATATAATCGGCTGCGGCGCCTGTACATCCACGAGGCGCTGTTGGATCTGAAAACCGCTCGCCCCCGGCACGCAGATTTCTAAAATCAGGCAGCCCGGCTTGTTGCGATCGTATCTTGCCAAGAAATCGTTCCCGTTGACGTAGGTCTCGCAAGGGAGATCCATTCTTTTGGCCAGCGCCGCAACCAATTCAGTCGCGGTGCGGTCGGGATCAATGACAAAAACGGTAGCTGGAATACTCATACGTAGTCCCTGAAAACCTTCAGTTTCCAATATTCAGTCGCAGGACGATCCAACTGAAAGCTGAAAACCGAACACTGAAAACTGGCTGAAACAGAACATCCGCGCGCACTCCGTGCTCCTCACTTGCGCGGGGCATTGCATCTGGGCATCTTCCCTACGCTTCCTAAGTGCATTACCTAATGGCGCTCCTCTCCGTAGGAGACCACAGATCTTCATTTTCCTTGAAGTTGGAGAAAAGCAAAAGCGTTTTGTCGGCGAAACTACGCAAGAAAGCAAAAGAGTCTGCAACATTGCCCCTCTCGGACGCCACGATTACGCAATTTGAATGCGCAAATACGAAGAGCAAGTTGCGCTTTTGCGCAGTTTTATGGAAATGTAAATGCGCGACTGGTTCCCAATCGGAAGAACGGATCGCGAACTACCGAAAGTTGCTAGCTACGAGCCAATCACCACCAGAGAGTATCGCGCACAGCCGTTTTCGCGCTCGCTTGCCCGTCCGCAGCTCGGCTTGCCCCGGACCCGATCTTATGCTGCGTTCGGGTGGGCATGAAGCGAGAAATTCCAGCGGTTTGCCCGGCGGATCGTAAGGCTCGCAGCTGCCGAGAATCCCGCCGGCTCGCTCGGCGGCATTTGGCGACGTTATCGCTTGTTCCGGATCAAGGCTAGCCAGCTCACGAACTCCTGTCTAACTGACAGCCACCGTCTGAGTGCCAACCGAAGGCGCATGAAAAAGGCCACTCAATTCCACTGAGCAGCCTTTGATTTGCGATGTTGAGTTGGACGCAAGCGGCCGACTATTTGGCCTTCCTGTGACGCAGTACAAGCCCGAGGCCGCCGACCAAGCCAAGACCGAGTAAACCGCATGTCGCAGGTCGGCTCGGGAACGGGAGGCGTCGAACTCGCAGACCCGGCCGGCTCGATCATATCCGGACCAGTGTTGCCGTTTATAGTATCCTGTCCGGAAACGGTCCCAAACAGGTTGTACGTCGGCGCATTCGTCTGCACTACAAGTATCGCGGAATAGTCGTTGGAGGGCACGGTATTGTTTGTGCTAAACGTCCAACTGATGCTCGTCCCGTCACCGCTTCTGCCGACGCTGTTAGGCTGAATCAGCGTGGCTGGAGGTTGAAACACGAAGCCTGCATTCGTCAAATCACTGGCGAGTGGTGCGCTGACCTCCCCTGTCGATGTTAGCCAGCCAACCGTTGTCGAATAACTCTGGTACGAGGAACCCGTGATTAGACCAATCTGTTCTGCGGTGCTAGCCGAAGTATTCTTGATCTGGTAAAGGAAGTCGTACAGGCCGGTAACCGAGTCCTGAAACGCGTACTCCACGACGGTACCGGAGAAGGTCACCGGCGTTGGTACGATACCGATTACTATGATTCCAGCCGAACTCCACGAACCGCTAGCGGAAACACCTGTGCTTGCCTCCCCAAGGGTGCCGGAGGGACCGATCGGCAATCCCTGTGAGTACCCAGCGCCGTAGCCAGTACCCGACGTCAAGGGTGCGCCCAAATAATCGGCCCTTGCGCTTACCAATGCTGCTCCCCACACAAGCAGGGTCGCACATGCCAGTTTCACCATTTTCATAACTATCATACGTATCTCCTCCCTCCAGGTAAACCAGCTTAGTTCAGTAGCAAAAACTACATTTGACAATGTTCGCCAAAAGGCTGTTTTGCCTTGGAGGGTCGCAAGCTCTTGTTAATTCAGGGAACTTTCATCACCAGTACTAGCGATTTTAACCGCGACCCGAGCGGGATCAATCAATTTCTCCGGTAAAATCGCACTTTCGCAACTTGGCTTCGCAAATCCGCAACCCACTGGTGCCTAACTCATTTCAAGGCCAACCGGGGCGATGGATCGTTGATGCCTACACCCGTATGATAAGGGAATCTACCAGAACGTCAAGCACTTAGTTGCACGTTTTCTCATACCCGCAAGGCGTTGCGGGATAGCGAAAAGATCGGGTGGGGAAAACAGCCGTGCGGGGCCAGATTGTCCCCATCTGATAGGGGACTGCCAGCCACCCGTGGCGAAGCCTCCTCCACCCGTCGCGTAGCGACAACTGTCGGTAACCGTGGGTTTTAACCCACGGTCCCGGCGCCGCCAGAGCCCTAAATCGTCGCGTCGCGACGGCTCATGAGACCGTCGCGCGCGTACACCGCGATCAGCCGTCGCTACGCGACGCATCGGTCAGTTGTAGATGGCCGATTCCGTGGGTTGAAACCAACGGTTACGATCGAAATGTCGCTACGCGACACGCGGCAAGCTCGTCGTACCTTGTGAGGTAGCACCGTGGGACTATAATGGACGCTGTGGTGGAAGTCCGTCGGCGTAGGCGACAACAGCCATGAAGAACTCCGTCAACCTAAGATTCTTGCTGGCAAGCATTTTCTGCTTCGCCCTCGTCGGCGCCGGGGCGGCAGTCGTCCACGGTTTCCAGGTCCGCCGTCAGTCGACGTTTCTTCTGGAGCGGGCGCGGCAATTCAAGGAATCAAAGGAATTCAGGGCGGCGCTGAGCAACTACCAACTTTATTTGGAGCTCGTCCCGCGCGACAGCGACGCCCGCGCGGAGTACGGCCTGCTGCTGGCCGATTGCGGCATGGCGGACGAGGCCAGCTTTCAATTGGAAGCGGCGCTCCGCAGCGCGCCGGAGCAGAACGAGTTGCGCCGCCGCCTCGTCGCCATCAATATCTACCTCCGCCGTTACGGCGATGCCGCCGACCACATTAAACGGCTGTTGACAGCCTTTCCTGCGGACAGCGGGCTGTACGAGCAGCAGGGAATATGCCAGGAGGCGCTGGGCGACTATGCGCCGGCGGCGGAATCCTATCAGCATGCCATCTCGCTGGACGCGGCGAAGTGCGAGTCGTACGTGCGGCTGAGCGAACTCCTCCGCCGCCACCTGGACCGCCCGCAGGAGGCCGATGCCTGGATCGACAAGCTCGTGGCCGCCAACGCCGACTCTTCGCCGGCGCATCTCTACCGGGCGCGCTATCTGCACCAGTATGTTGCCAAGAGCGAAAGCGCGGCCTTGCAGGAGGCGGAAAAGGCGATCTCGCTGTATCCCAAGGAACCGAAAGACTACGACGCCGTGTTGCTGGCGGCCGAGCTGTCGACGGCGGCCGGCAACCACAAGAAGGCCCGAGACCACGCGCGGCGGGTGATCGAATGCGCGCCCCGCCTTGGCTGCGGGCTACCTGGCGCTGTTCCGCGCGGAACTCCGCGGCAACGACCGCAAGCAGGCTGTCGCCGCCTTGCGGGAGGGCGCCAACAAGGCATCCAATCGACGGGAAATCCTTTGGGACCTGGGCCGCATCCTAATCGACCAGGGCGACCTGGACGAAGCGCAAGAGGCGATCGACAAGTTGAGAAAACTGCCCGCCGACGAGCAGACCGATCCGACCATGGTCGATTATCTCGATGCGCAGGTCCTGTGGTCCCGCGGCAAATGGCTGCTCGCGGCGAAGGCATTCGACGGCCTCTCGCGTCGCCTGGCTCAGCCGGCTCAAAATACGCGGAGCGCGGACGCCGGCGCCGACGCAACGCAGGACATGCTCAAGGAGGTCCAGTACCGATTGGCACGTTGCTACGAACAGTTGGGCGACACCGAAGCGCAATTGGCGGCCTACCGCACGGCGGCCAAAATCGATCCCCTCTGGGCGCCGGCGCGGATGGGCGTGGCCGCCACTCTGGCCGCGCTGGGAAATGTCGGCGAGGCACTGGAAGAGTATCGCCAGGTCGGACGCTTAGAGGGCATGGCGGCGACGGCCGATTTTCAGGTCGCACGCCTTTTGGTCCTGCGGAACCTCCGCCTGCGGGCCACCAAGGACGACTGGAACGAAGTGAAGTCGATCCTCGACCGGCTCACGCAGCCCGTTCCGGCAACCGACTTGATCCTCCTCCGCGCAGAGGCCGAGTACGGCCAGGGCCATGTGGCCGAAACGGAGAAGCTCCTGGACTCGATGCGGGAGAAATACCCGGACAGGACCGAGATTTGGGCCGCTTCGGTAACGCTGGCCAACCGGCAGCAGCACTGGGACCGCGCGGCGGAATTGCTCGCCGCCGCCGACAAGCGGTTCGGCGACCGCGCCTGGCTCCGGCTTGCCCGCGGCGAGTATTTGCTGGCCCGCAAGGGCAAGAACTCGGTTGCGGAACTGGTAAAGCTGGGCGAAGCGGCCACGCAGTTTCCCGCGGAGGAGCGGCTGAATCTCGATCGCGGACTTGCGATGTACGTTTGGGAGGCCGGCGCCGTCGAACCGGCCAAGCAGCTTGCCCGCGCCGCTTGCGAGGCGGATCGCACGAACCTGGCCGTGCGGCTGTTGATGTTCGAGCTGACCTATCTCAGCCAGGACACTTCGGGCATGGAGAAAGTGCTGGCGGAAATCGCCGAATTCCAGCCGGAAGGCGCGTTATGGCACTACGGCGAAGCCGTCCGGCTTGCCCTGCTGGCCGACCAAGAGAAGGACGCCCAGAAGCAGTCCGAGCTTTTCAGTCAGGCCTTGACCCACCTTGGGAAGGCGCGCGACAAGCGGCCGGGCTGGGGCCGCGTGCCGCTGTTGGCCGCCCGATTGTACGATCGCAAAAAACAGATCGATTTGGCCATCGACAACTACTGTGCCGCGATCGACGGGGGGGAAATCGGGCCGGCGGTCGTGCGGCGTGCATTCGAGCTGCTCTACAAGCGCCAGCGCTATGCCGAGGCGGACGAGATGCTCCGCCATCTGGAACAGCGGCAAGCGGTGTTCGTGACTGACCTGGGGCGCTTGGCGTCCGAGGTCTCGCTGCGGCTGGAGAACGTCGATCGCGCGGTGCAGATTTCGCAGCAGGTCGCGGAACAGTCGAAGGATTGGGCCGACCATTTGTGGCTGGGCGAGCTGCAGCGGTTGCTCGGGAACCGGGCCTTGGCCGACCAGCGGCCGGACCTCGCGC
Organism: uncultured Planctomycetia bacterium; assembly: GCA_963780045.1. Classification (GTDB taxonomy): domain Bacteria; phylum Planctomycetota; class Planctomycetia; order Pirellulales; family Thermoguttaceae; genus JANXQG01. Next base: position 435,024 of record CAVZZZ010000005.1, read on the forward strand.
AGGCCTGCTTTACGGCGGGAGAAAAGTCGTTTCGTCGCGCGGTAGACCTCTCGCGTACAACCCCCGATACCTGGGTGGGACTTGTCCGCTTTCTGGCTTCCACGGGGCGCAAAGAAGAAGGACAGGCCGTCTTGAAGGAGGCCACCGCGAACATTCCAAGCGACAAAGCCGCCTTGGCCTTGGCACAATGCTACGAGGCCCTCGGCAACCTGCCCGATGCCGAGAAACAGTACCGGGCGGTCCTCGCCAAGGGGGCGAACGACCCTCTTGTCTTGCGGCGCGTGGCCGAATTCTACCTTCGCATTGGCCGGCCCGCCGATTCCCAGCCGCACCTGCAGAAGATCATTTCCAAACAGGTCGGGGCGGAGGAGGAACAAGTGGCCTGGGCCCGCCGCGCAATGGCGCGGGTCCTGCGCGAAAAAGGCGGCTACGCCAACCAGTTGCAGGCGGAAGCGCTGCTGGACCAGAACCTCGCCGCCGCCGGGACATCCGCTCGAGGGCGCCCGACGACTTGCGGGAAAAGGCGATGCTGCTGGCGACCTTCCCACAGCGCGGCAAGCGGCAAGAGGCGATCCGCGCCCTGGAAGAGGTGGTCCGCTCGCAGCCTTCGGAGCTAGCCGAGGTCCGCTTCGCCTTGGCCGCCTTGTGCCTGGGAGAAAAAGACTGGCCGGGGGCAAACCGAAACATGCTGGCACTGCTTTCCAATCACGGGAACGAGCCTCGCTACGTGGCGGCGTACATCGCCATGCTCATGGACCGCGACGAAATAACCGAGGCGCGACGGTGGCTCACGCACCTTGCGGAGATCGCGCCGGCGAACTCCTTGACGATCACGCTTCGCGCCGAGTCGCTCGTTCGCAGCCAACAGACCGAAGCCGCAATCCAAAGCCTGCGGGACTTCGTCGAAAAAGGTCCGGCCGCGGCGGGAGACCGCGACGCCCGCCTCCTCAAGGTGGCGTCGATTCTCAGCGCGTCGGCGGGTGAGGCCGGCGCCCGCGCTAACGATACAAAACTTCCGCAGTCGGCCAGGGACGTGGAAAGGGCCAGCCAGGGGCATCTCCTTCAGGCGCTTGAGGGATTCGCCCGGGACTACGCCTCGCGTCATCCGGAGCACGGCCTGTTGGTGGCCGGGGTGGTGGCGCGGCAAGGACGGGTGGACGAGGCCCTGAAAATCATGGAGCAGGCGCTGCCCAAGGCGAATGCCGAGTCGCTGGCGGGCGAATCGCTGCAGGTGATCGCCGCAGCCAATCTCTCGGCAAGCCAAGCCGCACGTTTGGACCGCATGTTGCAGGACGCCGCCGCAAAGAAAGGGCGTCCCGTGCCGATCTTGCTGGTCCTTGGGGACCTTTGGCTGCGCCAGCGGCCCGCAGCGGCCGTCGCCATCTATCGCGAGGTGCTTGCGAAGGACGAGAACAACATTGTCGCCTTGAACAACCTGGCCCTCTTGCTGTCGCTTGAGAAAAAGGACGTCGCAGAGGCGCTGCGATTGGTCGACAAAGCCATTGACATCGCCGGCCCCGTGCGGGCGATCCTCGATACGCGGGCGGCCGCGCGACTGGCCAACGGCCAGCCGCAGGAGGCGCTGGCCGACCTGGAAGACGTGATCCGCGAAGACCCGCAAGCCGACCGCTATTTCCATCAGGCCCTGGCCTATTGGCAGCTCGGCCAGCAGCGGCAGGCGAAGGAGGCCTTTCAGGCCGCGCAACGGCTCGGCCTGCGGCCCGAAGGACTGCTCGTGCTGGAACGACCCGATTACGAGGAGTTGGCACGGAAGCTGGCGCTGTAGTGCTTGACGTAGACTCTTAGCGCCAGGGCGCAGTAGTGGCAAGCGGATCTTTATTTCCGCCGGCCGTATTCGGCAAAGACGGCATCACAGGCCGCGAGCGCAAGCGGCGTCATATTGCCTTGATTCGACGGCCGCAATGCGGCCCACCAGTTGTTGCCCCCCGTTTGCGCGTATGCGCCGGCCGGTTTTTCCGAAGGAGGCGGAGCCGGTTTGAGGGCTGGGACGGTCGCGGCAACCGCTGTCCTTGCGGCCACAATCTTGTACGCGAATTGCGATGCAGCGGAGGGGCTCCCCGCGCTTGACCGGGTCGGCACGGCCGGCGAGCTTGGCGCGGGAGTACCGGAGGAGCTCGCTTCCGACGTAGCCGCTGAACCGCTGCCGGCAAACGCCGCGAGGCCGGTTCCAACCATTAAGGCGGAAGCCGAAGGCAGCGCTTGCGGACTGGTTGCAATGAGCGAGCCGCCGGCCACGATCGTCGTGCCGGAGTACGTGTTCGCCGCGGACAGGGTCACGCTCCCGCTGCCGATGACCGTCAGCCCGCCCGGCCCGGCGATCGGACCGGCCAGCGTCACGCTGTAGCCGCCGGAGTCGATCGTCCCGCCGCCGTTGCCCAGGGTCACATTTACGGTTGTGGCGAAGTCGGCGCTTCCTCGCAACGCACCGCCGTCGAGGTCGATTCCGGTCGCCGCCGGCTGCGAATCGATGCCCGGCGCCGTCATCCGGCCGCCGCCAGTCACGCTGACCTGGCCGCCGGAATCGAGGTCGACGGCGCTGTTGACCGTCAGGTCGCCGCCCGAACCGACGACGACCTGAACGTTGCTGGAAGCCGCGAGCGCATCGACCGCCTGTGCCGAATTGATCGCGAGCACCTCCTGGGTCACGGCGAGGCTGCCGGCAACGAAAGCAAACGTGTAGTCTTGCGAGGCCAGCGTTCCGCACGCGCAGGTAATGGCGTATTGACCGACCGGACTGTCGACTGTCGTCGCCGTGCTCAGTCCCGGGCTGCCGCTGATGTCGCTCGTTGCCAGCGTCTCGCCGTTGACGAACCCGTTGTAGCTCGCCGTCAAGGTCGGACTGGCCGCACCGTAGCTGCGAGTTTGGTCGTCCGCGATCACCATCAAAGAGGCGGGCGTCACGGTCAGGCTTCCGGCATTGTAGGTCACCGTGTAATTGCCCAGTAGGTTGTTCGGGTCGTTGAGCGTGGCAGTAATTGCGTACGGGCCGCCGGCAACGCCCGCCGAAGCCGCCGCTCCGGGGCTGGTGTAGCTGGCCGTGATATTGTCCCCGTTCTGAAGACCACTCAGCGTTCCCGTGAAGGCGGAGAACGTGCTGCCGTAGACCTTTGTCGGGTTGTCGGGCGTTACGGTCAGCGGTGCGGGCGTCACGGTCAGGCTTCCGGCATTGTAGGTCACCGTGTAATTGCCCAGTAGGTTGTTCGGGTCGTTGAGCGTGGCAGTAATTGCGTACGGGCCGCCGGCAACGCCCGCCGAAGCCGCCGCTCCGGGGCTGGTGTAGCTGGCCGTGATATTGTCCCCGTTCTGAAGACCACTCAGCGTTCCCGTGAAGGCGGAAAACGTACTGCCGTAGACCTTTGTCGGGTTGTCGGGCGTTACGGTCAGCGGTGCGGATGTGACCGTCAGGCTGCCGGTGTCGTAGGTCACCGCGTAATTGCCCAGCATGTCGTTCGGATCGTTGAGCGTGGCCGTGATCGTGTACGGCCCGGTTGTCACAGTAGCGGTGGCCGCCGTTCCTGGGCTTGCGTAGCTCGCCGTGATATTGTCGCTATTCTGGAGACCGGTCAATGTCCCCGTGAAGGCGGAAAACGTACTGCCGTAGACCTTAGTCTGGTTGTCGGGCGTTACGGTCAGCGGTGCGGGCGTCACAGTCAGGTCGCCAGTATCGTAGGTCACCGAATAATTGCCCAGCAGGTCGTTCGGATCGTTGAGCGCGGCCGTGATCGTGTACGGCCCGGTTGTCACAGTAGCGGTGGCCGCCGTTCCTGGGCTTGCGTAGCTCGCCGTGATATTGTCGCTATTCTGGAGACCGGTCAATGTCCCCGTGAAGGCGGAAAACGTACTGCCGTAGACCTTAGTCTGGTTGTCGGGCGTTACGGTCAGCGGTGCGGATGTGACAGTCAGGCTGCCGGTGTCGTAGGTCACCGAATAATTGCCCAGCAGGTCGTTCGGATCGTTGAGCGTGGCCGTGATCGTATACGGCCCGGTTGTCACAGTAGCGGTGGCCGCCGTTCCTGGGCTTGCGTAGCTCGCCGTGATATTGTCGCTATTCTGGAGACCGGTCAATGTCCCCGTGAAGGCGGAAAACGTACTGCCGTAGACCTTAGTCTGGTTGTCGGGCGTTACGGTCAGCGGTGCGGATGTGACAGTCAGGCTGCCGGTGTCGTAGGTCACCGCGTAATTGCCCAGCAGGTTGTTCGGATCGTTGAGCGCGGCCGAAATCGCATACGGCCCGCCGGCCACCGTGGCGGTGGCCGCCGTTCCTGGGCTTGCGTAGGTGGCCGTAATATTGTCGCCGTTTTGAAGACCAGTGAGCGTCCCGGTGAAAGCGGTGAAGGCACTGCCGTATACCTTAGTCTCATTGGCCGGTGTCACGGACAGCGGGGCTGGCGTCACCATGAGGCTGCCGGAGCAATAGGTCACCGCATAGTTGCCTAGCAGGTTGTTCGGATCGTTGAGCGCGGCCGAAATCGCATACGGTCCGCCGGCCACCGTGGCGGTAGCCGCCAACCCTGGGCTTGCGAAGGTGGCCGTGATATTGTCGCCGTTTTGAAGACCGGTGAGCGTCCCCGTGAAGGCGGTGAAGGCACTGCCGTATACCTTAGTTTCATTGGCCGGTGTCACGGTCAGCGGGGCGGGCGTCACCGTCAGGCTGCCGATGTCGTAGGTCACCGCATAATTGCCCAGCAGATTGTTCGGGTCGTTGAGCGCGGTCGAAATCGCATACGGCCCGCCGGCCACCGTGGCGGTAGCCGCCGCACCTGCGCTTGCGTAGCTGGCCGTGATATTGTCGCCGTTTTGAAGACCGGTGAGCGTCCCCGTGAAGGCGGTGAAGGCACTGCCGTATACCTTAGTCTGATTGGTCGGTGTCACGGTCAGCGGGGCCGGCGTCACCGTGAGGCTGCCCGTGTTGTAAGTCACGGTATAGTTGCCCAGCCGACCGTTGGGGTCATTGAGCGTGGCCGTTATCGTGTACGGTCCGGTTGTCGCGGTAGCCGCGGCCGCCGCTCCGGGGCTGGCGTAACTGGCAGAGATGTTGTCGCCGTTCTGAAGGCCAGTCATTGTTCCCGTGAACGTGGAGAAGGCACTGCCGTATACCTTAGTCTCATTGGCCGGTGTCACGACTAGCGGTGCGGGCGAGACAACCTGGCTCACCGATCCTGAACTCGTTTGATATTGGGCGGTACCATTGTAGTAGGCAGTAATAACATCGGGACTCGTTGCGGCGGAAAGGGTCGAGATCGAGAAGCTGGCCTGGCCCGTGGAATTCACGGACACAGCGGACGCCAGCGTTGTGCTTCCCTCTTTGAAGGTTACTGTTCCGTTAGCCACGGGCGAGCCAACGTTTGTCACCGCCGCGGTGAAAGTGACCGACTGGCCGTAGATTGAAGCGCCCGTCGATGTGCAACTCGTCGTAGTCGTGTTGTTTGTGACGGCCACCTGGTCACTGGCGGTGTCGTTGGAAGTGTTGATCTCGCCGCCGCCGGAAACGACGACCGAGTTCGTAATGCTGGGCGGTGCGTTGGCCGCAATATTGACTCCAATGTTCAAGGCCGGGTAACTGGCCCCGACAGCAAGGGCATCGCTGCGCGTGGCTGTAATGGTTTGCCCGCTCGTCGAAAGCGTCCAGCCGTTCACCGTGCCGCTGTCGGCGGACGTAGGCGTTAAGCCCGTAGGCAGCGAATCCACCACGGTCACCTGGCCAAAGCCCAGCAGATTTCCGGAGTTGCCTACCGTAATTGAAAAGGATCCGGAACCACCGGTCTGAAAACTGCTGGAATTGGACATGGCAATCGTCATGTCGGAAAACTGCGCTGCCAAGGCCGGAACGAGGGCATTGGCTACCGGAGTGCCGATGCCGGTCACCATGTCGTAGCCAGAGCCAGCCGCGTAGCCGTTGTTGCCGCTGGTAATGTCGTGAAAATCGCTCAAAGGCAGGCTGTAAAGCAAGGGCAACGTCTGCGAGGGGCCGTCCAAGGCCGTGCCGCCCTGGTTGGCGCGGAGTTGGTCGGCGATGGCAACCAGTCCGGCCCAGCAGGGGCAAGACAAGCTGGTGCCGCCGACCTGCGACCAGCTTCCGTTGTAGCAGACTGGTACGCCGGTATTCGGATCGGCATCGAAGGAGACGTCAGGCGCCTCCCGACTTCCCGAACTCTGCACGCCACGTTGATAGCTCGGCTCGCTCTCGTAATAGCTTTGGCCACCCCCACTGTCGCTCCAACCAACTTCGGAAACGTAGTTGTTGCCGCTGACGGTGAGCGTGGTGCCACCCACGGCGACCACGTTGGACGAATATGCGGGATAGCCGCTCGGCGCACGGCATCGCCCGTGGCCGCCAAAAACGTCACTCCCGTATGGCCGGCCGGAGTGGTGAAATGGTAGTCGTAGGCGGACTCCCCGTAGAAATCGCTGCCGCTCCAACTCATGGAGACCGCGCAGACCCCAGTCATGTTTCGCGCGGTGTCGACTGCTGCAAAAAGATCGTTGTAGTCCGCGCCATTCGCTTCGACGAGAACGATGTTCGCCTGGGGAGCAATGGAGTGTGCCCACTCCACGTCGAGAGCCTCCTCCAAGCCCCAAACCGAGTTATTCGCAGGCAAGCTGCTGCCGCCAGTCTGGTTGAAAACTTGAAAGCTGGGCGGGCCTGAAAGTCCTTCGGTGCTGTCGAAGGTCGCCAGGTCGCTGGTGATAGTTGGCTCGTTGTAGGCATCGACAATGGCGATGGTTTGACCCGCGCCCGTGCCGGAGAGCGATCCGATGTCGATGCCTCCGACTCCATAGGCCCCTTGAATCTGCGCCGGAGAAAGCTCGGCGGCCGGGTCCACATCGCCGCTGACAACCGAAATCGGACAAGCAACGATGCGCGGGAACGCTGTTGCGGCACTGAGCAGAGTGCGGGATTCCAATGTTTCGATGAAAAGCAGCCTTTTTCCCCGGTTCTTGCCGTCGGCAAAACGTGGCCTGGTCGAGTGTCTGCGATGCATAGTTCTTCCGGCTGTTTTGATACTGCCCAGCAAACCTAGGCACATCGACGGTTTTCCACAACGATATATCAGGGATAGATTTACCGCACTCAGTCGCTTATCAGTCGCGGATGATCCAATCGACGACGGTATTCATCCAGAAAATCAATTCAGCCGCCTCGCGTCGCGGCCAGGACATCGGGCACAAGAGAAAAGGCACTCGATTTGTTTTCCATCCTAGTCCACGCGACACATTTCCGCATTCACCGGTTAATTCCTAAGCTGCGATTCTATCGCGGAATGGCAGTCCTGGCAAGAAGTTTGTTGACAATTTGCTTGGTGGTCCAATTGTCGCAGCCTTTCGTCCTGACTCGCAATCAACAAGGGCGGCGCTTACGGGCCGTTCGTTGCACGAATACGTAACCCTATTGCGCACTGCCGCAATAGAGTGCGTGACTTAGTGACGCACGATTCGGCAAATTCCCGTTGCAGACGGTAATTGTTGGAAGCCGTGGCAGCACGTGGGGATAAACTCGGCCGCGATTCACGGATCCCGGTCGGCGCCGGCATGGCTCGGTCAGACAACTTGCGATGCCGCAACCAGCGGCTAGAATAGACATAGGATCTTCCCTCTGGGGACAAAGCCCGGCAAAACGGCTGACATGCGGGGAACCAGGCACTTCTCTTGGGCGTGGCTGTCGATTTGAGCAACAGATAGTTCTATTTTCATCCGCGTTGTGCGGTCTAGCTGCGTCGAATATAAAAAGGTCCATGAGAGTCTCGCTGAACCTTCGATTCCTGCTGGGAAGTCTAGCTTGCTTGGCGCTGGTTGCACTGGCTGGTTTTGCCGTGAATGCGTATCAAATACACCGTCAGGCAGGCTTCCTGCTGGAACGGTCGCGACAAGCGCGAGACGAGAAGCAGTACGACCTGGCACTTCGCAGCTACGGCTCGTACCTGCAATTGGCGCCCAAGGATGCTGCTGCCCGTGCGGAACTTGGTGTTTTGCTGGCCGATCGCGGCTCGGCGAAGTTTGCCAGCCAGAACCTGGAAACCGCGCTTCGCGACATGCCGGACCGCTCCGATCTGCGTCGCCGCTTGGCGGATCTCGACATCGAGCTGCATCGGTATGCAGACGCCCGCGAACATTTGAAAATCCTGCTGGCCGAATCGAAAACCGACGGCGATCTGTGGATGAAACTCGGCATCTGCGACGCGTCCGGCGGCAACTTCGCCGCCGCGGCAGAGTCCTACGAAGAGGCGATCAAGCATGATCCCAAATTGTGCGAAGCTTACGCCCGGCTGGCTGAGGTTACGTGGCGACATCTCGAACATCCCAAGGAAGCCGACGCGCTGATGGAAACGCTCGTATACAAAGCCCCTGACTCCGCAAAGGCGCACGGGCTACGGGCGAATTATTTGGCGCAGCGGGGCGTTTCGGTAAAGGCGGCGTTGGAGGAGGCGGAGAAGGCCGTGGCACTGGACCCCAAGGACTTCGATAACCTGCTGTTGGCGGCAAGAGTCTCCGTGGCGGCAGGCGAATTCGATAAAGCCCATGAATATGCCCAGCGGGCGGTCGCCGCGAGTCCCGCGCACCCTGGCGGCTACGCTCAGTTGTCGGAAGTCCAGAATCGCCAGGGGAAGTTCAAGGAGTCGATCGCAACCTTGCAGTTGGGAATTGAGAAGGCCGCGCCGAAGTCCGAATTGCTTTTTGAACTCAGCCAGCTTCTTATTGAGCAAGGCGAGCTGGATGAGGCCGGACGGACGATCGCCAAGTTGCGACAACCCGCCGGCGAACCGCCAATGGATTCGGTGTGGGCAGACTATCTCGACGCTCAGCTTGACTTCGCACGTGGACATTGGCAGACGGCACAAAAGTCGTTCGCGGAAGTAGTCCGCGAGCTTCAGGAGCCCAACCAGCCAATCGGTAATGCTGACATCCCCGGCAGCCGAGCCCGCGAGCTGCTCAAACAGTCATACTATCGGCTGGGACAATGTCGTGAGCGGCTGGGCAATCCTGAAGCGGCGTTGGCGACATTCCGCGAGGCCGCCCGCATCGACCCCCTCTTTCGCCCGGCCCGCGCCGGCATCGCGGCCACCCTTTCCACGCTGGGCCAGACCGATGAGGCAATTGACGAATACCGGCAGCTCGGCAAGCTGCCCGGCATGGCGGCCCAAACCGATCTCGACGTGGCCCGGCTGCTGGTAATCAAGAACCTCGGCCTGCGGCGCGAAGTGCGTGACTGGAAAACCGTCAACGCGCTTTTGGAAAAGTTGCAGCAGGCCAAATCGACCGGCCCCGCATTGGTCCTGGTCCGGGCGGAGGCGCTCGTCGCCCAGGATAAGAGCGAAGACGCCGAGCTGCTCTTGAAGGAAGCGCGCGACAAAGACCCCAAGAGCACCGAACTGTGGACGGCCCTCGTCGCCGTCGCGATCGAGAAGCAGCGCTGGGACCGGGCCGCCGAGCTGCTGGCCCAGGCGCAGCAGAAGTTCGGCGATGCGGTATGGCTGCGCCTCGCGCGGGCCGAGTTCCTGCTCGCCCGCGACGGCAAAAAAGCGCTCGCGGACCTCGCAAAACTGGGCGGGCGCGCCGGCGGGTTTTCAACAGAGGACCGCCTGTTGTTGTTCCAGAGGCTCGGTGCTTGCTGCCTCGCGGCGGGCGACATGCCGGCGGCACAGCGCTTCGCGGCCGAGGCTTGCGCCACCGATTCCGCCAACCTTGCCGCCCAGCTCCGCTTGTTTGAGTTGTACACCCAGAGCCGCGACACCACGGGCATGGAAAAGAGCCTCGACGCAATCCGCGCGTTGCAGGGAGAAGGCGCCGACTGGCACTTGGGGCAAGCTCTGCGACTGGCGTTGTTGGCCGCTCGCGAGCAAGACGCCCAGCGCCAAGCCGACGACTACGAAAGCGCCATGCGGCACTTGTCCGTAGCCGACCAGCAGCGGCCCGGCTGGGGCCGCCTCCTTCTGACGAAAGGTCGCCTATTGGATTTCCACGGTGAAACGGATGCGGCCATTGACAACTACCTCAAGGCGATCGACGCCGGAGAACAGGCGCCGGCCGTCATCCGCCGCGCGTTCGAGCTGCTATATCGCCGCCAACGCTACGCCGAGGCCGATCAGTTGCTCGGCCACTTCGAGCGGCGGCAAGCAGCGATCCTGCCGGAAATGAACCGGATCGAATCAGACGTTCTGCTCCATTTGGACAAGGTAGACAGCGCACTGCTTCTCGAAAAGGAGGTGGCCAAGCAGTCGAACAATTGGGCCGACTACCTCTGGCTGGGCCAGCTCTATGGCTACTCGGCCACCCGCGCCGAAGCGGACAAGCAGCCCGACAAGGCCAAACAGCAACTCAGCGAGGCGGAGAAATCGTTCCGCCAGGCCGCTGCGCTGGCGCCGCAGGTCCCGGAGGTCTGGGCGGCACTGGTTCGCTTTCTGGTCCTCCGCGGAGAAAAACAACCGGCCCAGTCCGCGCTGGCCGAGGCCGTCAAGAATCTGCCCGCCGACAAGGCCCCCTTTGCGCTTGGTCCATGCTACGAAATCATGGGCAATCTCGATGAAGCCGGCCGGCAGTATCAGCGGATGGTGGCTGCCGGGCACAACGACCCCGCGATGCTCCAGCGGGCCGCCGATTTCTGCTTGCGGACGAAGAAGACCGCCGAGGCCGAAACGTATCTCCGGAAGATCATCGGCAGCAATAGCGGCTCCCCTCTCCCTGCGGGAGAGGGGCAGGGGGTGAGGGCAGGGCAAATCGTCGCCTGGGCGCGGCGGGCGAAGGCGAGCATCCTGCAGGACCGCGGGGGTTATACCAACCTCGTGCAGGCCGTTGACTTAATCGACCAAAACCTGGCCGTGGCCCCGACTCTCGACGACCGCCGAGCCAAGGCGCTGCTGCTGGCCGGCTTGCCCCAGCAGGCCAAGCGGCGCGAAGCAATCGAAATGCTGGAAGGAATGGTCGGCGGCCTGCCCGCTCAATCCTCCCAGGCCGCCGCCACCCATCTTCTCTTGGTGCAGTTGTATCGGCGGGAGGGGAACTGGACGCGGGCCAACGAGCACATGCGGGCGCTTTTGGCCACCCAAGGCAACAATCCCGCTCATGTCGGCGCCTACGTGACCATGCTCTTGGACCACGGCGAGCTGACGGAGGCCGAGCTCTGGCTAAAGCGCCTCGAAGAGATCGCCCCACAGGCGGCAACGACGGTGTCAATGCGGGCGGAGACCTGTATCTTGCGCCAACAGGCCGACCTGGCCATTGCCGCGTTGGACAATTTTGTGGAAAAGGCGGGCCGCGACGCGGCCGAGCGCGACCGGCGGATTCTGTGGATCATCGCCACCTTGAGGATCGGGGTCAATTCCCCGCCCGGCCGCGTTCAGGAATCGACCCGCGCGAGACTATTAGCGGAGCTGCAAGAGTGGGTCGATGATTTTGTCGCCCGGCACCCCGATTCGCGATTTCTCGAAGCTTCCGTGCGATTGTTCCAGGGCAAGGCAGATGACGCCCTGACCATTGCCGAAGCAACTTGGCCGAAGACCGATTCTCAAATCCTGCTTTCCGAGTTTCGCGACTGGTTCAACCTTGCGGCAACGCTTAGCCCGGTGCAGATCGCGCGGCTCGATCGGCTACTGGTGTCGGTAGCCCAGCAGAAAGGCCGGCCCCTCGCCCTCCTTCAGGCGGTGGCCGATCTCCGCATGAGGTTCCTTCCGCAGGATGCTCCCGAGATCGAGCGCGAAATCCTCACGCAGGACCCGAATAACCCGGCCGCGCTGAACAATCTGGCCCTGGTCGATGCGCTGCAGGGCAAGGATGCCGCCGAAGCAATCGGCCAAATCGACCGCGCGATTGCCGTCGCCGGGCCGGTGGCGGCGTTTCTCGACACGCGGGCGGTCGCTTTAATCGCCGGCGGCAGGCCGCAAGACGCCCTGACGGTCTTGGATGAAGTGCTCAAAGACGAGCCGACGCCGAACCGCCAATTTCATAGAGCGCTGGCCTACTGGCGGCTGGGCCAGCGGGAGCAGGCGACCGATGCCTTCCGCGAAGCGATGAAAACCGGCCTCACGCCCGCCGGGATCTTCCCCTTGGAAAAGCGGGACTATCAGGAACTGGCCGAAAAGCTGGCGATGTAAGCCATTGCGCAATTGCGCAGGCCTTTGCGAATATAGGAATTCCGGCGACTTTTTGCTTGAGGCATCGTGAAAGCGCTCCAATAATGAGGTTCAGTGTACGGTGCGATGGTCTTCTGAACCTTTCTACCACGTCTTTTCCACAGTGAAGTGAGAATTGCAATGATCGCGAAAACTCGGTTAATCGCTGCCCTGGCAATCGTATTGGGCTACACATCCCTTGCACGCGCCCAAACGACTGTCAGTGAGAGTGGCACGTACCAGTCGCTTATAACCTCGGGTTCGATTCTGTCAAACGGATCCGATGGCAACGGTGTCGGGGAATGCGCGGCAACGTCGATCTACAACTCCTTTCAATTCCTTCAGGCGTCGAATTCAGGCGTCTACAATGGCACAGAGCTCCTCACCGGGAGCCAAAGCTCTTCCGGGACGGCCACGCGCGACGACTTGCACGGGTTGATTCAAAGCCAATCGGGCGCACTTAGCCCCAGTTCGACAGCCAGAGGTCTTCAAGGCGATGTTTATGCCGCGAAGCAGGCGTGGGTTAACATGTACGCCCCGGGCACCACGACCTTTGCCGGTATATCGACTATCGCAGCGTCAGACGCCACGATGTTTGGGCATTATTCGGCGTCGACGACCGGGGGCATGACCTTCGGAGCGAATGCGACGAGCATGTCCGAATTCCTCGAGCAGCAGATAGCAGCCGGAGAAGACGTGGAGATCGGGCTTTACCAGCACATGATGACGCTGGTTGGCGTCACCGTAAACTCGAGCAGCATTGCAACCTCCATCGAATACATCGACCCGAACAATGCGAGCCAGATTGACATGAGCAGCCTGATGGTTGACGGGTTCGACGAGTTGACGATTAACATTCCCAGTAGCATGTACGGCCCGCCGATACGCTCCCGTACCAATCCGGTGACGTATTCTGATACGTCCGAGATCTACTACGCGTTTGCCGAGAGTGCTCCCGAACCTCGCGCTGCTGTCGGCATTAGCGGACTAGTCGCCATTGGTGGCGTCTTCTGGGGCCGAAGAAGGAAGGCGTCATTTCTAAAGCGTTGGCGAACAGCCATGGCATGACGGCAGCGCCTCGGCGAGTGAATCAAGATGCTGCTTTATGACCGCACCCCTCGTCTAAGGAAATTAGTTGGGTCAGACGAGTTTGAGCGCAATGTGTCCGGCTGATCTTGGATGAATTGCCGCCGGACAAAGCCGTGCTTAGCCGTCAAGTCCATCGCGAGCTGACGAAACTGAACGCTCGGTGGTGGGTGCAGATTGCCCGTTTGAGAATTTCTTCGCCGCGCGCTGTTTGCGCCGTCGCTAGACACGGTTGACCGCCTACCAAGTCAAACAGATTGCCGACTGTTTTCAACTTTCCGCAACGAACCTTCGCATATCCGCAATTTACGCGGCTTTCTTGCGGGTGTTTCTTGCTCAACTCCTCCGCGGCAAATACAATAGGAGTCACACCAAACGCTACGCCGGGGCAAGCCCTAATGGTGCGAGATTACGACATAAACAGTGTGCATGTCTCAACTTGTGTTGGTAGCCGAAGGAGCAAAGATGCCCCCGGCTTGCCCGGGGGAGTTTCACGTTCGGAGCTACATACGACTCCCATATTGCCTCTCTCTCCCCCTTTTCCCGGCGGCGGCGGAGCCGCCGCCGGGAAAAGGGGGAGAACGGAGTGACGAGCCACACTGCTGCAGCGACGAACGTAAGTTTCCCCTGGGCAAACCAGGGGCATTTGAAGCAGTTTGAACTCATCACGCAACAACACCTTACGCCTTAATCTCGTGCCATTAGGGGCAAGCCCAGCGGGGGCGAACGGCAGCGGCGTTTATCGTTTGAGCAAAACCAAAAGATGAAAAGTGCTCCACCGGCCACGTGCTGGAAGATCGAAGTTTGACCACTAGGGCTCACGCGAATGCGTTGCACCAACCGACTTTGTTTGCGAGCCGCTAGTTCGCTCCTGCCGCGCGCCTTGCTCGCCCTATTCACCGTGCTGCTGCTGTCGGCCGCGGCGCCGGCTCGCGCCGACATCTACGAGTGGGTCATCTCCGGCGGGTCCATAGTGCAGTCAAACACGGTTTGCTCCGGCGGATCGGGCGTGACCGCCGCGCCGGCAGCGAACCTCTCCGGACGCAATCTTTCCAACGCCTATCTGCTGGGCGCCAACTGCACGGGCGCGAACTTCAACAATGCCGTTCTGCTCTCCGCCGCCCTGCAAGGCGCGAACCTTAGCGGCGGCTCCATCGCCAACGCCAATTTCGGCTACACCACCTCGCTTGGCTTCAGCGCCTCGCAGCTCTACGCCACTGCCAACTACGCGGCGGGCAACTTGTCGGGCATCGGGCTGAGCGGCAATAACCTCAGCGGATGGAATTTTGCCAACCAGCACCTGACCAATGCCAACCTGTCCGGCAGCACGCTCGCCGGCGCGAGTCTCACCGGGGCCTTCGTCGCCGGGGCCGATTTGAGTTACACCACCTCGGCCGGCTTCACCGCTGCCCAACTCTACAGCACGACCAGCTACCAGTCCGGCAACCTCAATGGGCTTTTTCTTGACGGAAACGACCTGACGAACTGGAATTTCGCCGGCCAGAACCTCTCCGCGGCCAGCTTCGCGGGGGTTACGCTCGCCGGCGCAAACCTCTCCGGAAGCACCATCGCCGCGGCGAACTTTGCCTCCACGACGCAAAACGGCCTTACCGCCGCGCAGATCTACGCCACGGCCAGCTACGCGGCGCGCAATCTCGGCGGCGTAAGCTTCAGCGGGAACGACCTCACGAATTGGAGCTTTTCAGGCCAGAACCTCTCCAATGCCGATTTTGGCGGGGCGACCCTCGCCGACACCGACTTCACCGGGGCGACGATCGCCGGGGCCAGCTTTGTCGGGGCCGTCAACTTTACGCCCCAGCAGTTGTACGCGACCGCCAGCTACCAGGCCAAGAACCTCAGCGGCATCGAATTCTTCGGCAATGACTTAAGCGGCTGGAACTTTGCCGGGCAGGACCTCGCCGGCGCCTTCTTAACGTTCGCCACCCTGACGAACGCCAACCTGATGCACGCCAACCTCACGGGCGCGCTCTTCTCCGACGCAAATCTCAATGCCGCCGACTTCCGCGGCGCCACCGGTCTCTCCTCCACCAGCAACGCTACGCTCGTCGATACGATCCAACCTTCGGGCACGATCGCCGGCTTGCAGCTTAGCGGCGCCGGCCAGCCGCTCCTGGTCATTCGCAACGATCCCGCCGCCAGCCCTGTCGCGATCCAAGTCGCCCAGGGAATGACTGTCGGCACTGGCGGCACGCTGCAGGTCCTGCTGGACGACAACCCCTGGAACTCCACGGTCTCCTTCGCCTCCAGCATTCCCGTCGCCCTCGGCGGACAGCTTCTCTTGGGCGCGGACTGCGGCGTCAACCCGGTCGCCCTCGTCGGCAAGAGCTATCAGGTTTTCAATTGGACCGGCGTTGCGCCCGGCGGGCAGTTCCAGATCGCCAGCGGCCTGCCCGGAAACTTCGCCTGGAACACCAGCGGGCTGTACAGCGCGGGCACGGTATCTTTGGCCGGCACGCTGACTTGGAACGGCGCCGGGTCGGACGCCAACTTCAGCACGTCCGCCAACTGGAGCGGATTCGCCTTGGGACCTTACGTTACGCTGGCCTTCGACGGCAGCAACAACCTCAACCCCTTCAACAACTTCACCGCCAACAGCCAGTTCAACGGCATTGTCTTCCCGACTACAGCCGCCGCCTTTACCCTCTCCGGCAACGCCGTGCAGTTGCTAGGCGACGTGGTGAACAACAGCTCCAATCCGCAAACGATCAACCTGGCCCTCAACCTGCTGGGCGATACGAACGTGGTCACAAACGGCAATCTATCGCTCGGCGGCAACATCAACGGCGCCTTTGGTCTCATCGCAAGCGGCTCCGGCACCCTCATTCTTAGCGGCAGCAACGGCTATTCCGGCACGACGATTATCGAGGACGGCACGCTGATCGCCGAGTCGCCGGCCGCTCTGCCCGACGGAGGAAATGTCGTGATTGGTGACGCCGGAGCATTCAGCGAGTCCGCTAGCGCCGCCGGCCTGCCCTCCGGCGCAGCCGCGGTCCCCGAGCCGGGCACGCTCGTACTGTTCCTTGCGGCAGGGGCGCTAGCCCTGATCCGACCGCGTTTCCGACGGCGGTAAACGCCAAGCCGCACCCCAGGATCGCGAGAACGCGGTCTGCGTCCCGTCAATGAAAACGGGCCGTCCCAAAAGGACGGCCCGTGTCTTGCTTTCTTGGATTGCCAAGTAACGTCACGCTGTCTGCTTCCGCCGCCGCCAGACCAAGCCGACAACGCCCATGCCGCAAAGACCCGCGAGAGCGGAGAAAATGCCGGGTTCGGGAACGGCGGCGGGCAAGAGACCGGTGTCCATGTTGGCCACATCAAGAGTATCGCCTGCAAAGCCGTTTTGCCACACCGGAAACCAAGCGTAACCGCTCCCGGCAAGATCTTGACTCTCAAATGGGCCGCCAGGCGAGGTCGCAGAGACTTGCTGCGTGGCCAATATGTTGCCTGCCGTATCGAGAATATTCATGTCGGTAATTACTGGATCCGTCGGACTTGCGCCTTTGCTGTAAGTCATCTCGAAGGTGTACCAACCCGTTGACGTAATGGAATACAACAGCGAATTTGATCCATCTACCGATACATTTACTTCGCTTCCTGTAGCGCCGAAACGGAAGTTGTGTTCAGCGCCGTAGTTATTCGGATCGGCATGGTAAGGTGTCATGTCCAGCCAAAAAGCGGTGGGGCTCGTCGGTCCGCCGGTTGCAGCAGCAGCGGGCGCCCAACTCGTATCAATGTAAATCGAGACGGATTGATAGAAGCCGCCACTGTATTACCGCCCGGTACACCGTAGAAGCTATAAGGCCCATCACCGTATCCAGGCAAGTAGTCATCGTGTAAATTGTAAATCTGGGTAAAACTTGTCCCGCCGTTAGGTGCGTTTACGCCTCCTGTACCGTTTGGAACGGTCGTAGCTCCATTCCCACCAGCCCAGTCACCGGGATTGCCATTTTGGTACGCGACATCCGCTTGAACACTGGACGAGAGGGCCAACGTGATTAAAGCGCCCAGCAGGGTTCCGTGGAATCGATAAACCAGCACATGTTTCATGATGATCCTCATTTCTCAGTAAGGCCGAATTTCCGTCGATTGCGATGTCGCAGAGTCATCTTCGCGAAAAGGCGAATTCGCCTTTCTGAAGAAGTTCTATAACATCGGACGGCGGGGCACCATCAGCGACAATTGGTTAGGAGTCTCCATACTAACTGCAAGAAACGTCGCGCCTAGGATGATTCTCTTACGGTCGAATCGCCGCAATGGCATTGCGTGAATTCGCAATTGCCGTGCGGACTTGCGACAATCCGCGATTAGGCCTTCTACACCCCGCCACGCCCGCCATGCGCGATAGCTACTCTCGGGCAGACGGTATCGAGCGGATTCTGTCGTCGACCGGCAGCAGACAGTTGAAGGCGGATCGCCATCGATGGTTGCGCGAATCCGCAATGCGATTGCGGAATGTTGCGCTCCCTCGCGAAACAATCAGCCGTAAAGCGATTTGACAGGAACGTCATCAACAACTATCTTGAACATCGACTTGAATGATCCGCAGTGGTTTGTCATCTGGGTCTTTCGGTTGATTTTCAGCCTTTGAGTTTGACCTTAATTCCGAAAGGGGATTTCCGTGGTACGATTGAGTTTGAAGTTCGCGATCTTTTTGTTTGCCTGCGCCGCGCTTGTACGCCGGCGAGGCGATGGCGGATCCCGTTGTCGTAACGCCAAGTAGTATGGGTCCGTGGGCGTTCTACCAAACCGACCCCGACGGAATCCCGGTGTCCGATCCTAACGCCTTGCCAGGCTACGGCATGGGTGCGGCACAGATTGTGAGTGGGCCAGGAACGCCACCGGGCGGCCAGGGCGGAAGTGCTCATCTTGCAACGGGAACGCTACAAGGCGATGGCTCTTCCCAGATTCTGAACACGGCCTTTGCCGGCACGAAATTGAGTTCGCTCACTTCACTATCGTATTCCGCCTATATGGCCAATAATGGTCCCACGAACAATCAGCAGTTCCCATACATGCAGTTGTTCGTTTCGCTCGACGGCGATACCCAGACCCTAACCGGCGGTTTATACAACTCGAACTCCGCGAACTACGATATTCTTACTTTTGAACCGCCGTACCAAACTCCTGGCACTGGGGGGCCAACGATACCAAATCAACAGCCAACCGCGTTGAACACCTGGCAGAATTGGAACGCGCTGATCGGCGGTTGGTGGGACTCGAACCAAATCATTGGAAAGGGGTACGGGGGCTATGATGAAGTCGGATTGCTTTCCACGCTAACGGCACTTTACCCGAACGCCACGATCGTGAACTTCGATAACACTTTTCTTGGCGGCGCAACCCCTACGACCTTCGGGGGCTTAGGCCTCTACGTTGGCTTTGCTGACAACACATCAACCTTTGACGGTAACGTCGATAATATTTCGATCGGCACAACGACTGGCGGAACAACCACGTATGCCTTTTCACCGAACTCCGCCGGTCCCCGAGCCGACGGGAATCATCGGCCTCTGCGGGCTGATCGGCATGGGCGTCGTCGGCTTGGTTTGGCGTCGTCGCCCCGCAGTTAGTTCGGTTGTGCTACATTCATAGAAGCCAATACCGAAGCCCCGCGCAGCGCAGGCCGGCGGGGCCTCTCTTTTTCTTGCAAGCGAGCGCGGGATGGCTGACCCCGAGGCGGCTGGCGACTCGGAGTCGTTATCTAAGCTGCCTGCGGATCAATACGGCCGCGACCAGCGTGGCGGCTGCTGCCGTGTAATAGTGAAACGGGCCGTAACGCAGAAGATAGAAGGCCAGTTTGCCGTACTCCAACGCGACCGTATGCCGGCCCGACTCCGTCTGCCACCAGTTGTCCGATTCACACCAATCGGCCGGCGCGGAAACGAACGACACGCGGCCGCTGTCGTGGCCGAGCACTTGCCCGAACGCCAATTCCGCGCGGCGCGTATGGTAGCCGCTGGTGACTACGGTAGCCGATGCGCCGGGCCGCGACTGGAGGAACGCGGCCAATGCCAGGGCCTCGTCGTGGGTATTGGCGACTTTCCGCGGAAGCGTCGCGACGTCGTTCTCGGGGACGCCGCTGCGAACCAGCGCGGCCGACATCGAGCCCTTGGCGGCCAGAGGGAAAAAGGGGACATCACTGATTCGTGCGCAGCACCCTCCGGGCCGTTCCGGCAAATCAGTGATGTCCCCTTTTTCTCCCCCATCCTCCCCGATTGGCAAGGCCACCAGGACCTTGCGGGCCAGCCGAGCCTTGAAGATCGCCGCTGCCAACTTCGGCCGCCATTTGCGGTCGCCATCCAATACCATGAGGAAATCGCTCGGCCGCGGCGGACGCCCGACGTCCAACCACCTGGCGACCGCGGGCAGGACCGCTCCGCGCACCATGTAGATTCCGACGATCGGCAGCACAATGAGGACGGCGGCGGAAATCCAGAAGCGAAGGCCGATCATGGCGGGTCGTGACTGGCGGCGGGCGGTGAATCAACAGAGGCGGACTGGCTGCGAAGGCGGGATGGTAGCCATTCATGTTTTGCGAATCCAGAGGAAACGGGCGCTCAATAGTCTCGGCTTCAGCCGGAATCCCGATCAAATTCGGCCCAAAGGCGGGACTACGAACTCTGCAATTGCGGCCGCGCAGGCTATAGCGCTTGCTTCTCCCACCTATTCGGGTAGCCGTGTTGTGTTCAAAAAACAGGCATCGTATACTTTATTTAATTGAAAAGCTTGGTAATACATGAGCATCCGTTTGTTAATCTGCGACGACCACCTGGCTATCCAACTCGGAGTCGAGGCGCTTTTGCGGGGATCCGAGATCGAAATTGTCGGTCACGCGCTCTCCGGCCGGGAGGCCGTTCGCCTAGCGACTTCCACCGCACCGAACGTGGTCTTGCTGGACATCCGCGTGGGCAGCGAAGATGGCTTGGACGCATTGCTGGAAATCAAACGGGCCCAGCCGGCGCTGCCAGTGCTCATCTTTTCCGTGGGCGACGAACTCAACGACATGGCCCGCGCGCATCGTCTGGGAGCCAACGGCTATCTCTTGAAGACTCTTTCGCGGGAGGAGTTGTTGCGGGCGATCCACCGTGCGGTTTCAGGCCGAAAGGTATGGAGCACTACCCAAATTCGCCGAGTCAAGAGCCGCGGCGGCACAGCGGCAGGCAACCAGCGCAAGCAGTTTCCTTTGAGCGATCGAGAAAAACAGGTGCTGGAAAAGATCGTTCAAGGAACGTCGAGCAACGAAGCGATCGCCGAAGATCTTCAGATCGACATCGAGACCGTGAAGCAGTACGTGCGGAGCATTCTGAAGAAGCTCCACGTGGCGGATAGAACGCAGGCCGCCCTATGGGCGATGCGGAACCGTCTCGGCGAGGGTTCGAGGATCTAGCGTTGTGTACGTCTATCCGTCTTGCAGGCGAGGCCTCGGTCGATAGCCTGCGTGTCACTCCGCCGCGTTGCGCGGACGTGAAGTCGGTTCGGTTCTGGCGACGCCCGCTTGCCAGGCCGCGGCGGGCCAGAGGATCATCGTGCCGTCCAGGCTGCCGCTGAGGATGTTCTGGCCGTCCTTGGAGCAGGCCACGGCGGTGACGTCGCGCGAGTGTCCTTTGAGCGTCAGCAGCTCGCCGGCGTCGGTCTTGCCGGCCTCTTCCTTCAACTCCCAGAGCTTGGCGGTGCCGTCGCGGCTGCCGGTGATCGCCCGGCGGCCGTCCACGGAGAAACAGACGGAGGTTACCGCGGCAGTGTGTCCTTGAAGCTGCAGCAGCGGAACGCCGGTGGCCGCGTCCCAAAGGATTGCCCGATTGTCCTCGCCCGCGGTGAGCACGCGCGCGCCGTCGGGCGAGAATTGGGCGCTCAAGACGGTGTGCGTGTGCGGGCGGACGCTGTGAGCCGCGGCGGGCGTGGAATTGTCGCTCGCGAGCGGCAGCCCACCGAGTGTGACCAAAACTCTCCGCGTCGTCACGTCCCAAACCTTCGCGGTGTGGTCCTGCGACGCGGTAACCAGCCGCCGCGAGGCAGCGTCGAAGGCGACGCTGGTGACGGCGCCGCGATGCCCGTCCTCGCCGGCGAACCGGGCGAGCAGCTTGCCCGACGACGCGTCCCACAGGATGGCCTGGTTGTCGCGGCCGGCCGTGGCGACGTAGCGGCCGTCGCCGGGCGAGAAGACGGCGTCGTTGACGTAGCCCGAATGCCCGATCAGCTTGATTTCCGCCCGCACAGTATCTCTGTTTCTTTGCTCCGCAAAGGGCGGGACGATGTCCCAGATGCGGGCCGTGTTGTCCCAACTGCTGGTGACCACGCGGCGGCCGTCGGGCGAGAAACGAGCCGACGCCACTGCGCCCTGCGGGATGAAGGCCATCGTCTCCTGCCGCGCCTTAACACTCATCATGCGGACCTCGCTGCCGATAGCCGTCAACAGCGATGCCCCGTCGGGCGAGAAGACCGATTCCCACGCCAGGGCGCTGGTCTCACGGAAACGATGAAAGGGCGCGACGGTGTCGCCCGCGACTTTCTGGCCGCCGGCGACGACCGGGTCGTTCTCGCCGGGCAATTGCTTGAGTGTCGCGGTGTCCCAAAGACGGACCGCGCTTTCAGCCTCGGCCGCCGTGCGTGATCCCCGCTTGCCGGTCGCCGCGTTCTGCGACTCGGCCGCCAAAGTGCTGGTGGTGACGGCGGAAGCGCCGTCGGGCGAGAAAGCCACGGCGGTTATCGTCTCGCCGGGCACCGAGAATTCGCCGAGTTGGCGGGCCGATTCGACGTCCCACAGCCGCACGCGGCCGTCCTCACAGACGGTCAGGGCCCGGCGGCCGTCGGGCGAGACGGCCATCGCGGTCACCGCCGCGGCATGTCCCAACGCCAAGGGGACGATCTCGCGGCCGGCAGCCGCGTCCCACTGGGCCACGGTGCGATCGCTGCTGGCAGTGAGAATGCGTTTGCCGCCGGGCAAGAATCGGACGGAAATCACTCCGCGAGAATGTCGCTGAGCTTCCCACAGGAGCTTAAGCGCGCCTGATTGCCCGGCGGCGGAGGCGTCCCACAGCCGGCACCAGCCGTTCTGGTCGCCGGTGAAGAGCAAGCGCCCGTCGGGCGAAAAGGCAACCGCGGTGACCTCGGCGCGAAGGTCGGGCGTTTCCGCGAGACGGTTGCCCAGCGTGTCCCAGATTCGAGCAGTCCGCCGCTCGCTGCCGGTTGCGATCCGCTTGCCGTCCGGCGAGATGGCAGCCGCCGCGCTCAGGCCAGTGCCTTCGAGCGTTTGCACCTGCATTCCGGTGGCGACGTCCCAGATTCGCGCGGAGTTGTCGACCGCGGCCGTGAGGAACCTGCCGCCGCCGGGGAAAAAGACGGCCGTCGTCGCCAGGTAGTGGTGCCCTTGCTGAAACTCGCCCAGCAACTTGCCGCTGCGGCGGTCCCAAAGCCGGGCGGTGCGGTCGCGGCTGGCGCTGAGGATCGACTGGCCGTCGGGCGAAAAGGAGACGCCGAGGACCGAATCGTCGTGGGCGCGGACGATATCGGCGCCCAAGACCAGTTCCTCGCGGTAGTCCTGGAGGTCCCAAATCTTGACGTGGGCGTCGTGCCCTGCCGAGATCAGCCGGCTCTTAATCGGCGGCGACTGTTGCGCGGCGCGCGAATGCGGATACGGCACCAGGGCGACGGCGCGTACACGCCCGGCATGGCCGCGGAGCGTCTCGTGGAGCTTGCGGGTCTTGACGTCCCACAAGCGGACCGTGTTGTCGTGGCCGGCGGTGACCAGCAGCTCGCCGTCGGCGGAGAACTGCAGGGCGTCGATGGGGCCCGTGTGACCCTCCAGCGCCGCGTCGAACGTGCTCTTGATGCCGGAACCTTTTGCGTCCGCAACGGGCTTCCACAGCAGCACGTGGCTATCGTAGCCGGCGCTGGCGATCGATTCGCCGTCGGGCGAAAACGCGGCGGCGTAGACCGGGCCGGAATGGCCGAGAAAAGTCAAAGCGGGTGAAAGTCTGCGAAACCGCCGGTCGGACTTGCGGTTCGGATCGTCCCAGACCATCAACGAGCCGTCCTGGCAGGCGGTTACGATGCGGCGCTCGTCGGGTGAAAAGGCCGCCGCCGAGACCCACCATTCGTGCCCGCGAAGCAGGCGCAGCTCGGCGCCGGAAGCAACGTCCCAGATACGAGCGGTGTTGTCGTACGAGCCGCTGAGGAGCTCGCTGCCGTCTGCCGAATAGACGAGACTGAGAACCGCGTCGCGATGCCCGGGCAGCCGCTTTTCCAATTCGCCCGTGTCGGCGTTCCAAATCTTGATGTAGTCCGGCCGGGCGTTGGTGCCCGCCGCCAGATGACGGCCGTCGGGCGAAAACGCCAACGCGAAAACGCAGTCGCCGCCGCAAGGTATTTCATGCAGCTTGCGGCCCGTGGCGGCGTCCCAAATCCGCACGGTCCCGCCCCAGCCTCCGCTGGCGAAGCGCGAGCCGTCGGGCGAGAAGGCGAGCGCCTCGACGGGATCGACGGCGTCGATCGTGCGGCTGCCTTGGGTGCAGAGGTAGAAGAGCCGGCCCCATTCCCAGTTGCGGAGCGCCGGCGGGCACTCCTCCAGCAGTTCGCGGGCGCGATCGAAGGCGTTGTCTTCGATCTTGGCGGCCGCCAGCCCGATGCGCGCGATATACGCGCCGTATACCTCCTTCTGCGTGGCCTTGACGGCCTTTTCCTCGTTTTGCCGGGCGATGACCGTTTGCGTCTCGGCTATTTGCCGCTGCCGCTCCGCCTCCTGCTTGCGGGCCAAAGCGTCGGCCTTGGCCTTGTTCGCCTTGTCCTCGTTTTGTTTGGCGATGTCCCGCTGCTCGTCGGCCACTTTCTTTTGCGCAATGGCATCGTTCTTGGCGACCACCGCGATATTGCGCTGTTCGTCGGCGACTTTCTTTTGTGCGATGGCATCGTTCTTTGCGACCACCGCGATATTGCGCTGCTCGTCGGCGACCTTCTTTTGCGCGATGGCATCGTTCTTTGCGACCACCGCGATGTTGCGCTGTTCGTCGGCGACTTTCTTTTGTGCGATGGCATCGTTCTTTGCGACCACCGCGATATTGCGCTGTTCGTCGGCGACTTTCTTTTGTGCGATGGCGTCGTTCCGGGCGATCTCGGCGATTCTGCGCTGGTTATTGACCAGGAAGAAGGCGGCGGTGATGACAACGAAGATCGTGACCAGCAAGGCGGCGCCTATGCGACGAGCGGTCTTTAGCCGCTGAACGCGGGCGTCCCGCTCTTCTTGGCCCATGCGAATCTGCTTCAAGAGCGGGACGTGCGCGGCGTCGGCCGGGTCCAACAGCTTGGCGCCGAGGTCGAAGTCACCGTTTTTCAGGGCCACGCCGGCGTAAGCCAAGTTCGCTTCACCCAGGCCGCGTCGGGCACGCGCGTTGCCGTCCCAGAGCTCGAGCGCCTCCTGGAAACGAAAGCGGGCGCGGCCATAGTCTTCGTGCTCCTGTCCGGCAGCCACGTGGCGGAGGTCTTCTTCTGCCCGCGCGGAGAGGGAGATGCTGTCGGCATGCGAACAATACTGCCGATAGGCTTCTTGCAAATCGCCGACGGTCGGATAGCGGTCGTTCGGATCGGAGGCCATGGCCCGCAACGCGATATCGATCAGCTCGCCCGACTTTTCGGTGGGCTGGATCTTGTTGCCGGCGGCGGCCAGCAGGCAGGCGGCAACGCTGCTGGCGGAGTGCGGTTTTTTACCGGTGACGATTTCATACAGGATGGCGCCCAACAGGTAAATGTCGCTGCCAAAGCCGACGTTTTCCGGCGGACCGACCGCCATCTCCGGCGCCATGTAGGCGGGCGTGCCGGCCATGTCCGCTCGCTGCGCCGCGATCGAGCCGACCATCAACGCCAAGCCCCAGTCCATCAGCAGCACTTCGCCAAAACCGCCCAGCATCACGTTTTCGGGCTTCAAGTCGCGATGGATGATTCCGCGGGAGTGGGCGAAGGCAACGGCATCGCCTACCTTCATCCAGATTTCCAGGTTCTCCGCCACGGACTTCCCGGCGATGACCCGATCCCAGGGAGTTCCCTTGACGTGCTTCATCGAGTAGAAAAGCGCGCCCCCTCGTCCTTGCCCAAGTCGTAGACGGGCACGATGTTGGGGTGCTCCAATTCGCCGGTCACGATCGCTTCGGCAAGAAACTTCTGCCGCGACTCGGACTTGGCTGCCTCGGAGGGCTTGATTTTCTTGACGGCCACCACGCGGTCGATCGAAGATTGGCGGGCGGACATGACCACGCCCATGCCGCCTTCGCCCAGCATGGAGAGCAATTCGTAATCGGCCTTGGCGGCGTCGGGGGCCTTGAGCTGGCTGACTGCCCGAAGCGGGATCTTGCGACGATCGTTTTCCACGATGGTCGCCCCCGCGCACTTGATCGAAGTGCCGGGGTCGGTTTTGGAGTTGAGCTTGCCCGACCAGACCATGGTAAGCTGATGGACGACCTCAGGCGCGAGATTGTTGAATTCGACCGTCGCCGCGACGCGACGGAAGTCGGCCTCGGTCAGCGCGCCGGGCGGTGCGGCGGCTTCGCCCGGAGCGAGCGTCGCGTCGAGGCGAATCTTGCTGGTGAGGTTTAGCGGAGGAGGAGTTTCCGGCGCGCCGCCATCGGTCCGCGGGGCGAGGCCGGCGGCCTCCAACGTTTGTTGGATCCGCTCGTCGTCGGCCGTGCCGTGGTCGCGCTCGGAAGCAGGCAATGCGGGCGTCGGGGACTCGGAAGTCGGCAATCCTCCCGTAAACAGAATCGTCGCCGAATCCGGCGGACCGTCCGCTTGCGGCAAGAGCAGACGGCGGCATTCCGGGCAGCGACCGCGATCGTAGTCGGCCTGCGTGAGCTTTGTATTGCAAATGTCGCAAGTGTTCATTCCAACTGTCTCCTTGCGGTGCGGGGCCGCAGTGTCCGCGCTAGTCTTTTCCGCGGCGGCGAGCGCGGGCTAGCCAGGCCATGCGCCGCAACGACGCCGCGCCCGCGTTGGAAAGGGCCCGATCGACCCGGTTCGACCAGGCGTCTTCGGCGGAATGTTTTCCTCGGCTGGTAATCACGACCGTCGCGGCCGCCAGCGAACTCAGTTCGCGTGCCACGCTCGTCGCCCGCGCCGCCGGGGGCCCCTTGCGGCGAAACTCGGCATGTTGCAATTTGGGTCCGACGACGGCGGGAATCGCGCCGCCTGACGGCTCCGCCGACGCGCAGGGCGCGTGGCTACCGGGCGGCGAGGGCTGCCCTTGGCTGGGGTCTTCCTTCGGGATGGGATTTGAGCTCCGGCCCGGTTCATGCACCGGATCGCCCAGCGTGTGGCCCGCCTTGTAGACTTCCATCAGCAGGCGTCGGCCAATGACGACGTGGCCGGTGACGCTGTACTCGGTCAAGTAGACGGCGTAGCGGCCGTTGCGATAGGCGCCATTCTTGAGCTTTTCCAGCAGCTCGTTCAACTTTTCCGGAACGTCGGTTAGTATGACCTGCTTTTCCGGGTTGCCGTCGACATCCAGCTTCACGATCTCGATCATCCGCTGCTGGGCGACGATGGCGTCCTCCCGCAAGACAAGGTCGCTCGGCGGGTTGACTTCTTGCTGGGGCGGCGTGCTGGCGATAATCTGAGCGACGACCGCTTGCGGAGGCGCGACGGCCGCCGGCGGCTGAAAGGGAGCAGGCGTCGGCACGCCCCGAATGCCGTTGGTGATAAGGACGAACGTTGACGCTTGCACCGCGTTCAGGCTGTCGTCGGCCGGCGGAGTGCCGGTGGCGATGTTTCCATCCAGCGACGGATCGCTGAGCACGATCGTGCTGTTGTTCACGAGCTTTACCACGGCCGTCGCCCTGCCGCCCATGTGGTTGGCGATGAAGGAGATCGTATAGGTGTGCGAAATGGCGAAGGTGATGCCGTTGGCAGTGCCCGCGGGCGGGAAGAAACCGGGCAGAACGGAAGGCGAGGCGTTGAAAGTCCAGACGGGCTGCGAGCCGACGATGCTCGACATCGTGGCCACGGTGCCGTATCCCACGTAGGCGCCGTGGCCTGCCGGCGGATAAGCGATCGCCGAGGACTGCGTATTTGACATCGTGACCGTGCCGTCGGCCCACAGCACTTCGATGTTGTAATTCTGGCCCAACTCGGTGTAGCCGCTGGGCGCGCCGATAAAACCGATATAGCCGTAGACGGTTTGCGTGAGCTGCGCGGAGTAGATTTGCTCCTGTTGCGGCGTGGTCTGATACAGGAACAGCACCGGCGGCGTGCTGGAAACAACCCCTGTGAGCGTGTTGATGGTGCGGCCGGAGGCGAGGGTAACGCCCTGGCTCGACAAGACCGTGACCGTCGTGAGCGGCCCGGACAAGCCGATGTTTTCCTGGAAGTAGACCTTGCCCGTGGCGTTGACCGAAAGTGCGGAGGGGTGCGCGGTGGAATCGACCGTGTTGTTGAACGCGACGCTGCCGCCGGCAGTCGTCACAAATGTCGAATCCATAAGCAACTGCACGGGGCCGTTGTAGGTCTGCGAATCTGTAGTCCGCACACTCGGCGCAGCCGACGTGCTGCCGACGACATTGAAGTAGGTCGCGCCGTCAAGCGTAATCGAGCCGGCTGTTAAGCCGGCCGTGTTGCCGGAGGCCGTCATGTTGAATTGGATCGAGCCGCCGCTTCCCGCCTGTGAATGCAGGCTGGTCAAGGGAGTCGCGCCGCCAATAACGCCGTTGAATGCCTGAACGCCGGCCGTGTTGACTTCCAGCGCGTATGCGCCGTCCACCGTCGAGTTGAAGGTGACGTTGCCGGCGGCCTTCGCGCCAACCACGCCGCCGGCCGTGCTCGCCAAAACCGTCTCCGTTTGCAACTGCACCGGGCCGTTATAGACCTGCACGTTAATCGTCCGCACGCTTGGGGCGTCTGCCGTGCTGCCGGCCACATTGAGGAACGTCTCGCCGCCGACCACCAGCGCGTCCGCCGTGACGCCGGCCGTGTCACCCGATGCCGTCATGTTGAATTGGACTATGCCGCCCGTGCTCGTCGGGTCCGCGATCAGGGCGGTCAAAGGAGTCGTGCCGCCCACAATGCCGTTGTATGCCTGCGTACCGGCCGTATCCACTTCCAGTTCATGCGACCCGTCCACCGTGGAGTTGAAGGTAATGTGGCCGCCCGCGGTGCTCGACAGTACGGTATCACTCTGCAATTCAATCAGGCTGTTGTAGGACTGCGATTTTGTTGTCCGCACACTCGGGGCGGCCAACGTGCTGTCGGCGACATTGAAGTAGGTCGCGCCGTCGAGCGTGATCGAGCCTGCTGTAACGCCGGGAGTGTTTCCCGATGCCGTCATGTTGAATTGAACTGTGCCGCTCGTGCTCGTCGGATCGGCGATCAGGACGGTCAAGGGAGTCGTGCCGCCCACAATGCCGTCGTATGCCTGCGTACCGGCCGTATCGACTTCCAGTTCACGCGAGCCGTCCACCGTGGAATTGAAGGTAATGTTGCCGTCGGCGGTGCTCGACAGTACGGTATTACTCTGTAGTTGAACGGGGCCGTTGTAGGTCTGCGAGGTGCTCGTCCGCACACTTGGAGCCGCCAACGTGCTGCCGGCGACATTGAAGTAGGTCGCGCCGTCGAGCGTAACCGAGCCTGCTGTCACGCCGGCCGTGCCGCCGCTGGCCGTCATGTTGAATTGAATCGACCCGCCGCTGCCCGCCTGCGATAGCAGGCTGATCAAGGGAGTCGCGCCGCCAACGACGCCGTTGAAGGCCTGAACGCCGGCCGTGTCGACTTCCAGCGCGTATGCCCCGTCCACGGTCGAATTGAAGGTGATATTGCCGGCGGCCAACGCGCCAACCATGCCGCCGGCCGTGCTCGCCAACACCGTATCCGTCTGCAACTGCACCGGGCCGTTATAGACCTGTACGTTGCTCGTTCGCACGCTTGGGGCGTCTGCTGTGCTGTCGGCAACATTGAAAAAAGTCTCGCCGCCGACCACCAGCGCATCCGCCGTGACGCCGGCTGTGTCGCCGGATGCCGTCATATTGAATTGGACTATGCCGCTCGTGCTCGTCGGATCGGCGATCAGGACGGTCAAGGGAGTTGTGCCGCCCACAATGCCGTCGTATGCCTGCGTACCGGCCGTATCGACTTCCAGTTCACGAGAGCCGTCCACCGTGGAATTGAAGGTAATGTTGCCGTCGGCGGTGCTCGACAGTACGGTATTACTCTGCAATTGAACGGGGCCGTTGTACGTCTGCGACGTGCTTGTCCGCACACTCGGAGCCGCCAACGTGCTGCCGGCGACGTTGAAATAAGTCGCTCCGTCGAGCGTGATCGAGCCGGCTGTGACGCCGGCCGTGCCGCCGCTGGCCGTCATGTTGAATTGGATCGAGCCGCCGCTGCCCGCCTGCGAAAGCAGGCTAGTCAAGCGATTCGTGCCGCCAACGACGCCGTTGAAGGCCTGAACGCCGGCCGTGTCGACTTCCAGCGAGTATGCCCCGTCCACGGTCGAATTGAAGGTGATATTGCCGGCGGCCAACGCGCCCACTATGCCGCCGGCCGTACTCGCCAACACCGTGTCCGTTTGCAACTGCACCGGGCCGTTATAGACCTGCACGTTGCTCGTTCGCACGCTTGGGGCGTCTGCCGTGCTGCCTGCGACATCAAGAGACGTCTCGCCGCCGACCACCAGTGCATCCGCTGTGACGCCGGCCGTGTCGCCGGATGCCGTCATATTGAATTGGACTATGCCGCTCGTGCTCGTCGGATCGGCGATCAGGACGGTCAAGGGAGTCGTGCCTCCCACGAGGCCATTGTATGCCTGCGTACCGGCCGTATCCACTTCCAGTTCACGAGAGCCGTCCACCGTGGAATTGAAGGTAATGTTGCCGTCGGCGGTACTCGACAGTACGGTATTACTCTGCAATTGAACGGGGCCGTTGTAGGTCTGCGACGTGCTCGTCCGCACACTTGGAGCCGCCAATGTGCTGCCGGCGACATTGAAGTAGGTCGCGCCGTCGAGCGTCATCGAGCCTGCTGTCACGCCGGCCATACCGCCGGATGCCGCCATGTTGAATTGGACTATGCCACCCGTGCTCGTCGGGTCCGCGATCAGGGCGGTCAAGGGAGTCGTGCCGCCCACAACGCCGTTGTATGCCTGCGTGCCGGCCGTATCTACTTCCAACTCATGCGAGCCGTCCACCGTGGAGTTAAAGATAATGTTGCCGCCCGCGGTGCTCGACAGTACCGTATCACTCTGCAATTGAACAGGGCCGTTGTACGTCTGGCCGCCGCTGGTAACGACCGCGGCCGCGGATGTCGCATCGAAGTAGATATTATTCTGGGCCGTGAGGTTGACGCTTCCGCTTGTCAAAGCGGCATCGACGGAGACGGAGCCGCCGAACGCCGTCAGGTTGCCGCCGTCAAGGTTGCTCGCGCCGGTAATGGTGATCGCGTCGGTTGCGGCGGCGTCGACCGTAAGATTGAGCGGCGAGGGCGACTGGAGGCCGTCGATGTTGATGGTGTCGGCCGGCGGAAGAGTGCGGCCCGACGTGTCAACCGTCAACGACGCCGGAGACGACGCGAACGCGATCGTCGACGACTTGGCGGACGTGACGGTTACGTCATCTCCCCCGCCTGGGCTTCCGATCACCAGCGAATCGCCCGGCAGATTGTCGTCCAATGTCGCCGATTGGGTCGCGACCGTGTCATCGACGCTGCTGATGCCAAGATAATTGATCGTGCCCGTGGTTTGCCCGACCTGTACTTGCATCGAACCCGTGCCAGCGGCAATGGCCCGATTGACGAGAGACGAGAACTGCAGCCCGGCAGCGGCGGATTCCAGGACGACGGTATTGTCGGAGCTTGAGGGGTTTGCCAGTATTTGAACGCCCGACTGAGGAATCGGCGTGCCCCCGGAAAAATCGACTTCAAACGTGTCCGGTTTATTCGATCCGAGCAGGACGATCGCTTTCAGGTCGTTATAGTTGGCGGTGGCGGCTTCCATACCGTCGACGAAGACTTCGACCTGGTCGCCTTGCGCGTGAGCAGGACGGTATCGCGGGGAGCGGTGCTGTGATTGTTCCCCGCCGCGACTACGAGGATTTGCGTCGCCGCGGCCAGCGGTCCGGCCTGCCCGCTGAGGACGCAACGGTCCTCCAGCCGGCGGACGAAAAGCTGCGGCACCAACTGCTGGCTGAGCGAGCGGCGTTGAGGAGCCTCCAGCCAGCGAATCAGACGTCGCACTAACCCCCAAATGAGCGTAAAAAACCCCCGGGTGTGCATTTTTCTCTTGCCTCAACGAGACAAGCGGCAACCAAATGTCCTCCGCAGCCGCCGGTCCGCGTGATGGCAGTGCGAACTTGAATAACCGCTATCCTAATGAGCCGGAGGGGGGATGTCAACCAACATCCCTCCGCCCGCCGCATAGTAGAAATAAGGGGGTTAACGTGAAAGCACGCCCCAATTTGCCGCGGGGAAGGTCCAGTTACAACGATTGCAAGGAGCGTAGCGGTCGTTCCTAGAGAAGTCATGGAACCGGTTGCGACGGGCCGAAGTATGCAGCGAGCGGCAAACAAATAGGACGTTTCTTGTATCAGGGGTCGATCATGAACTCCAATCCTCGACGGCCAGCGGGATTGATACTGGCGGCCATGACGGGTATCGCTTGCATGGCTGTCTTCATTTCACAAGTGAACGCGCAGAACGCGCCTTACCCGCCGGAGATCGTGATCTCGCCCAGCGCAGCCACGGCCGGCGGCTAACGGCGAAGCGCGACTGGACGCAATGGGCCCCACAGACCGGTGCCAGGAGATGCGGCCGATCACCGCGGTGGAAACCAACATCGGCGTCAAGTCCGCTGCCGGCGAACGGCCCGAGGATGTCGGCCTGGTTTGCCACCCCGCGCAGGCGGAGCCGGTGTATGCGATGACCGCCCGCCCTTGGGGGTCGACCTGCTATTGCTGGGAGGCGCCTTCGTTATGCTACGGCCCGCTCTATTTTGAGGAGACCAACCTCGAACGCTACGGGTATTCGCAGAAGTATCTCCGCGGCGTGCAGCCACTGGTTTCCAGCGCCCACTTCTTCGGCACGGTGGCGATGCTGCCTTACTTGGAGATCGTGGAGCCACCGCGGGAATGCGTCTACACGCTGGGGGAGTATCGGCCCGGCGACTGCGTTCCGTTCCAGTGGAATTATCCGTACTTCTCGCCGTGTGCCCGATGGCCCTTCACCTGCGACAAGTAGGCTCACCATCGCAGCGTAACATTCTGCCGCAGCGCGCGGTAGAGACGCGCAGCCAGCGATTGCGGGTCCACAAAGAACTTTGCTTCCCCGCGGCCGCCGGGTGCGATGGCCGCGGGCTGCCGATCTAGCCGCACTCGAACCTGGTAGGTAACGGAGGCCGGCCGGGCGATGCCCTGCCGATCGACATGCACAGGCAACTCCGCACCGGAGGCCAATTCGCGGGGCGCGACTTTCAGGTCGCGACTGGCTATTTCCACGACGCGGCCCTCATAGACCTCGCCGGGCAGAGAGTCGATCCGCACGTGGACGAGTTGGCCAAGCTGAACCAAAGCAATGGAATCCTGATCGACGACGGCCAAGGCTTCGACCGGCCGCGGTGAGCCGATCGCGCAGACCAGTGCGCCCGGCTCTATCTTGCAACCTCGGTTTCGTTCGTCCAAGGGGGAGCCGCTCCAAGCGGTCAATTGCCCTGCCGGCGGCGCGATAGCGGGGACGTTCTCCGGCGGCAGGACGGTCCCCTCCGCTGCGCGCGAAGCACGAGGCTTTGCTCGTCAAGCTGTCGCTGGCGAAGCCGCTCGTTGAGGTCGGTCAAGGCCGCTTCCGCGGTCGGGATGACTGCAGCAGCGTTTGGATCGAGCGCCTGGCGGGCGCGGAGGGTGGCAAGCTGGCGTTCTTGCTGATCGCGTTTGCCCGTCAACTCCACGACGTCGCGGCGAATATCCAGATTGACCAGCCGCGCCACTTCCTGACCCTTTTCAACCCGCGCGCCGCGCGGACGGAAGTTGCCAAAGTGCCGGCGACGACGGCGTACACGCGGTGGGCGTTTTCGGGCTCGATGACCAGCGGCGCGGTAACGCGGCACGGCCAAGGAACGACGGCGAGGAATAACAGTAACGCCGTCCAGAATCCGCCGAAAACCAATGCTCGCGACCACGAGCCGCGGTGAGCGAGCCGTTGGAACTTCACAAAAGCCGCCAGCCGCCCAACCGCGGGAACGGCAATGCCGCCCAGCACGAGAACTGCAAAGGCATCCCCCAGCACTTCCGCGCCGTACGCCGCCGC
The DNA here is from genome assembly GCA_963780045.1 of uncultured Planctomycetia bacterium. GTDB lineage: Bacteria > Planctomycetota > Planctomycetia > Pirellulales > Thermoguttaceae > JANXQG01. Next base: position 468,512 of record CAVZZZ010000005.1, read on the forward strand.
TACGCGATGTACGATCCAGAGAATCGCGCCGACAGCGAAGCAGCGGTAGGGCAGCGACGCCATTCCATAGAATCCCAACAGGAATCGTCGCTCGGTGGGCCAGATTCGATCGCTGGGCAGTCCAATACCTAGAAAGATCAGTGCCGCAAAGCGGGCCACCACGGCCCGCGATTGCTCGGCCAGATTCGGCACCTCCAGCAAGTCGGCGAGGACGTAGTAGCCGTCGTAACGCATCAAGGGGTTCCCGTTGAACAGCAGCGTGCTCACCGAGCAAACCACCATCACGGCAAACGCCAGCGAGTGCAGCAGCCCCGGCCCGCTGAAGCACCAAACGAGCGCGGCAAACGCGGCGAGAACGATTTCGACGATGATCCCCGCGGCAGAGACCGCGATCCTGCGCCATTTGCTCGGGAAGGTCCAGGCATCGGAGACTTCGCAGTAGAGGCAGGGAGTAAAGACCAACAGCATCAGGCCGAGTTCGCGGCACTGGCCGCCGAGGCGGATGCACGTCACGGCGTGGCCCAGCTCGTGCAGAATCTTCGCCGCCGCAAGGACCGCAGCCAGCCAAATCAGGTTGCCCGGATGGATCGTTTCGCGAAGCTCTGCCTGCATGGCCGGCAAGCCCGGCGAATGGACCACGACGGCCGCAGCGGCAGCCAGCATCAACAGAATTGCCAAAATCAACGCCGCTGGCGAGAACAACCAGCCGCAACGCGCGGCAACCGCTTTGAGCAGCGTTGGCGGATCGATTCCTCGAAAGCGAATCGCCAGGACGTTGGCAAAAGCCGCCAGGCGCCGCCGCCGGCGGCCAAGGTCGGCGCGCTGGAGCAACTGCTCTCCTTGACCGGGCGTGCTGGAGAGGAGCAGGCCGCACTCGTGCAATCTTCCCAGGAATGCATGGGCGGTTTCCAAGGGGAGCCGGTACGGCGCGAAACGCTTTTCGAAACGGGTTTTGATCTCCGCCAGGCCGGTTTGGCCGTCGAGCATTTCCAGGATAGCGTGCTCTTCGTCGCGGAGGTGGAAGTATTGCAGCGAGATCGGGTCTTTAACCAGCCAATAGCGGTGCTGCCCGTATTTTTGCGGAACGATCGTCAAGTCCGGCCGGCGCCGCAAAGGAAGCGGCCGATCGGAAGCCCGGTCGCCAACTGATTGAGGCAACAGGCGGCGCGAATTCATGTCGTGACGCGATGTCATATTTTCACAGTTGGGTGGCACGCTTTGAGCCGGGGCACCAGCTTGCGGGTCGCGAAGGGCGTGGTGGCTCGAATAACACGCCCTTCGCTAGAAGCTCATTACGTGCCACCCGTATTACGCGGAACCTCAATCTGCATTTTTGCCCGCATCCCCGGCCGCAGGCGCAATCCCCGATTGTCGATCTCTACGCGCACGTGGACCTGCGCGTTGACCGGATCGATTTCCGGGTCAACGAAGACGATCTTGCCGGGAAACTCAGCCGAGACCAACCCGGCACCCCGCACACGGAAAGGTACAGTTTCAGTGCTGTGTGCCGGGTCGGTGCCCTCGCCAGGCAGGTCGACGATCAGTTTGACCTTAAGGCCGTCGAGTTTCGGCGAAAGGTAACGGGAGCTTAGGAAGCCTTCGGCGCGGAGGTGGTCCAGCCGCACGATGCGAACGACGGAATCGCCCGGCTTGACCCATTCGCCGCGGCGCCGCGACACTTGGACGACGACTCCGCCCAGCGGGGCCGTGATCTTGCGGCGGCTTACCGCCTGCTGCGCGGCCTGGTAGTCGGCGGCCTTGACCTTTTGGTTGTAGCCGGCGACCTTGAATTCATGCTCGGCTTGCTCGATTTCGACTTTGCTCTTGTCGACCAACAGCCGCAAATGGTCCATTTCCGAGGCCGAGATGCTCTTGGCATAGCGATCCAGGGCTTCGGTCGAACGCCGCAGCTCGGCTTCAACGACTTCCCGCGACTTGCGAGCAAAGCGGATTCCCAAGTCGTTCTCGGCATTGGCCTTGGCAATTTCCATTTCGATCTTCGCCCGCTCCGCGGCAATGCGGGCTTCGTCGTCTTCAATCTGGGCGATCGCGGCCCCCGCCGCGACCATTTGACCTTCGCGAACATTCACGTCGGCCAGCACGCCCGCCTCGCGGGCCGGCACCTCCGCCTGTTCGTCGATACGGATCAGCATGGAAGGCACCTCGACGAGCTGGGAGCCGGGAGCGGGGAGCGGGGAGCCTGCATACTCCCCGCTCCGTGCTCCGTGCTCCCCGCTCGGTTCTGCGGACGTCAGTGCTAGCGAAAGCAGCAACGTGTACAACATGGGTAATCCCCTAGAAGAAAAGCCACATTCGGATCGTATCGTACAGGTCGTGCAGCCAGACGTATCCCAGCGAGCGGCGGCCGCATTGGATCGAGGCCCGCACACCCGCCCCGGCGGTGCATTGCTCCACGGCTGCGCGGTCGAAATCGACGGTCGCCTTGACGTACGGACTGTCCGACGCCGACGTTTCGCTCCTCATTCCCAGCCGAGCGAGAGTGCCTGGAAAACTCTGCCGGGGGTCCATCGCCAGCAGGCAGGAAACTTGCAAAGGCGCGTCCGGTTGTGCCTCCTGCGCAGCCAGAACGTGGCCCGTCTGCCGATCGGGAATGCGAAGCTCCACCTTCCAAGGGCCCGACAGGTCGCCGATCGTCAGCAGGACCTGACCGCGGCCCACCGGCCGATCTTCCAGCAACTCCCGGACGTTCCATGTCAGCACTTCGCCCTCGATCGGGCTCCTCACCTCGCATTCAGACTGCTTGCTCTTGAGGACTTCGTACTGCGACTGGAGGCTGCGGACCGTTGCGCGAAGCTCTTCCTCCTGCGCGGTTGCCTGGCCGTAGGTCCGCCGTTGTTCGTCGTTGTCGCGCCGGTCTTGGAGCCGCTCGGCCTCGATCGAGACCAGTTTCTGCTGGGCGGTTTGCAGCTCACCAAGCACCTGCTTGAACTCCAAGTCCAACTGTGGCCGGCGCAGCACTGCCAGAAGCTCGCCGGCGCGAACGCGTTGGCCGTGCTCGACGCGCAGATCGGTTACCGTACCGTCCGCGCCGGCAAAAACGTCGCGAAGTCGGGCGGGCTCCAAGTCGCCGTCGGCCACGACCTTGAAATCGGCCTTCACCAGCAGCGCCGCGGCGATGGTCGCGGCGACAAGACCGGCCGCCAACGCGGCCTTCAGCCAGGGACCGATCCGGGCCAATCGCCGCACGCGGCGAAGTACCGACGCAAGGGGAACGCTTTCAAGTTCCAAGCAGTTCCCGATCGCGCTCTGGACGTGTTCGCCCGCTTCGGCAACTAACGTCTGTCCGGCTTTGTTGAACGTGCCGATAAACTTCTCGACGACAAATACGGCGGCCGGTCGTTGGGCCGCGACTTTGCCCGGCAAGATCGGTACGAGCCCCAGCGAGCGCGCGTGGGACTCGTCCAAGTACTCGCCAAGCAACGTCTCCAACGTCGGCGGAAGTTCGCTCGTCTCTGACGGCCACCAGAGCGGGTCGCCGGCCTTGGCCGCCGCCTCGCACAGCTTTTCCATGCGGCGGGTCAATTCGGCCCGCCGGTTCGGCGCATCAACGCCGCTGACCGCGGTGAGGCGATAACGTCGCCCTCGCCGCACAACGAGACTAACGCGGTCGCATTCCAGCAGCAGCCGCCCCTCGTTAACGATCGTATAGGCAGTCCGCCGCAGATCGAGACTGGCGTGGACCCGCCGGACGAACTGCTCGAAGCGAGACCAGTCGCGGGCAGTCTGCTTGAACTGCCGCAACTGGCAGTTGCGCTGGAACTCGGCCACGAACTCGGAGACGATGTCGAGAAACTCAACGTACCCTTGCTCCGCGCGCGGTCCTCCACCGGGCCGCTGAAACAACTCGATCAATCCTGACGGCGCGCCGTCTACGTGCCAGGGAAAGAGAATCAGCAAGGTATCGGTTGGATTTGTCGTTGGATCGCCGGGCGACGGCCGTCGCTGCGGCGAGACAAGCCGCGGCTCGCCCGACGCCAAGATGCCCTCGATCAGTTCGTCATGCCCCGGCATATCCTGGAGGTTATCGCACGACCAAGGCGCGGGCGGATTGGCGAGACATTCCTGCCGAAGCCGGCCTTCCGCGTTCCGCGTCCAAATTGCGCCGCCCGCTGCGGCCAAAGCGGAAGCAATTCGTTCCAAAAGCAGGGGGTAAAAGCGTGCTGACGACTCCTCCGAGCGCGCCAATCTGGCAATGCCGTCGATCACGTCGTCGAGCTCGCGCCAGGCGGTCTCGGTCAAGTGCGGTTCGGGTGCCAAGGGGCGAGTTGCCATGCTTTAGTATACTGCCCCACAAAATGACACGCCATTTGCACGCTAATTGTCGCTGCGGCACTCGTAGGTGGCACGCAATGAGCTTCCAGCGAAGGGCGTGTTTTTTGCGTTCCACGCCCTTCGCCGGAAGCTCAGGGCGTGCCATCCAAACATTGGTTTCCGCCGGCTGTTAAGCCGCGCAAACTTTGACGGACGTCCCGATTGTAACGAGGCGACTTTGCCGACTGTGACTGCGATTATGGAAACTCTGGGAAAATGAGTTAGACAAAGCTGACTGGGTTTATCGAACAACAGTATAACGCAGGCAAGTCCGATTTTAATGCTAATGCCGTAGGCAAGGGATGTAAGTGCGAATGGTCACACGCGTTATACGAGCTTGGATCGGATGCTGTTGCGCGGCGATCGGCCTGGCGCTTCTGGGTTGCACGGCTTCGCGCGTGGCCGACCCGCCGGACTCGACCATGACGCACTATCAGGCCGTGGCAACGCAAATCGATTATCCGGCCGCCGGGCTGTGCGACGAAAGCCTTGCCGACACGCCGGCCCCGCGCACGATTCGCGACTTGGCGCACGTGCAGTTTCAGGACCTTACTTTGCAAGACGCGATCCGCACCGCGCTTTGCAAATCGCGGGTCTTGCTCGATCTGGGCGGCACGGTGCTGCGCACGCCCGACAACTTGCAGACGAATTACGGCATCGCGGTAACTGAAACCGATCCGCAGTACGGGCCGGAGGCCGCGCTGACGCGCGTTTGACGCCCAGTTCAATATGAGCCTCTTTTCCCAAAAGACCGACCAGCAATACAACAACTTGGCGCTGGGCACGAACGGCTTGCTGGTGCAGAACTACGACGAATGGGACACGAGCATCACCAAGCGGAGCGTCACGGGCGGAGAATTCACGATCAAAAGCACCGTCGACTACATGCGCGATACAAACGCGGCCGACATCTTCCCCAGCGGCGCGTTCGATACGACGATCTCGGGCGAAATCCGCCAACCACTCTTGCAAGGATCGGGTGTGGAATACAACCGCATCGCGGGTCCCGGCGCCAAGCCCGGCGCATATAACGGCGTGCTTGTAGCCCGCATCCGCACGGACATCAGCGCGGCCGATTTCCAGGCGGGCTTGCGCGACTTTGTGGCCACCGTGGAGAACGCCTACTGGGACCTCTACTTCGCCTACCGCGACCTGGACGTCAAGATCCAGGCCCGCGACGAAGCCCTGGAGACCTGGCGGCGGGTGCGGGCCTTGAATCTCGCCGGCGGCGGCGCGCGCAGGGGAGGCGAGGCCGACAAGGAAGCCCAGGCCCGCGAACAGTATTTCCGTTTCCAGGCCGACGTCGAGAACGCCTTGATGGGTTATCCCGAAGAAGGCACGCGGACCTACAACGGCACTGCGCCGGGGACCTTTCGCGCATTGCCCGGCGTGCAGCTTGCCGAGCGGCGGCTGCGGCTGGCCATGGGCCTGCCTGCCACCGGCGAACAATTGCTCCGTCCCGCCGACGAGCCGACGATGGCGCCGATCACCTTCGACTGGCCGTCGCTTTCGGTCGAGGCCCTTTTCCGCCGTGAGGAGCTTCGCCGGCAGCGCTGGCTTATCAAGTCTCGCGAGCTGGAGCTGACCGCCTCGCAGAACTTTCTCAAACCGAACCTCGATTTTGACGCCCGCTACGGGCTGCGCGGTTTCGGCAAGGACTTGACGGAAAACGAACCCGGCGACCAAAGCTCCTATGCGAACCTGTTCGCCACCGAACACCAGGAATGGCAAGTCGGCCTGGAATTCTCCATGCCGTTGGGCTTCCGGCAAGGCAACGCGGCCGTACGCAACGCCGAACTTCGCCTCAGCCAGGCCAAAGTCGTGCTTCGGGAAGGGGAAAGAACGGTCATCAACCAATTGAGCGAGTCGGTGGCCGAAGTCGACCGCGCCTATGCGCTTTTGCAGAACGACATCTACCGCACGAAGGCCGCCAAGGACCAGCTCGCCGCCCTCGAGGCCGTATATCAGGCCAAGCAGGAGGGCTTTTTCGAGGTCTTGGACGCCCAGCGGCGCTTGTCGGAGGCAATCAGCGAGTATTACCAGTCGCGCGTGCAGTATGCGATGGCAATCCGCAACGTCCACTACCAAAAGGGTTCGCTGCTGGATTACTGCGAAGTCAGCCTGGCGGAAGGCGCGTGGCCCGACAAGGCCTATCGCGACGCCATGCGCCGCGCGGAACATCGCGGCAGCGAGAAGTCGATCGACTATGCCTTCGCGCCGCCGCACGTCGTCAGTGCCGGCACGGAGGCGCAGATCCTGGCAGGCGCCGCGGCAAGCGCTCCCATGCAGCCAGGCCCAGTGCAGCCTAACGCAGTGCAGCCCGGCCCTGGCCAGCCGGTTCCGCAGCCACCCGCAAGCGGTTACCCCGGCCCGGAGCCGGTTCCATCGCCGGCGCCAATGCCTGAACAATTCCTCTTGCCGCCCGGCCCCGCCGCGCCCGCCGCGGGCCGATCGACGTAATCGTCGGCGCAATTGGACCTATTCTCGCTCGGTCCGCTTTCGCGAATGAATAGGGGTCACCCATTTTTTACTCGCGCTACCGCGACTTCTTCCGCCGCAAAGCCCCGCGACCAGCTAGCGGCGATCTTGCGCTTCACGATCCGGCCGCAGAAAACTGCCCTTTTCCGCGCCGCCCGATTTTCGTATCGTCTTGCGCGCGACTCGTCACCGGGCAATAAGAGGTTACCGCGTTTTGCGGCGATTTCAGGTAGTTTCTCGCCGTGGTGCGACCGATGACGAGCGAACTTTTCCGTCAGCCGCGGCCTCGCACCCTAAAAACGGGGGCATTGCACGGCGCGGGCGTGCTTCATCGAGATACTGTTTTAATGGATAGCTCCCTGCGAACGGACCTTCGCATTTCCACAGCCGAAGGAACGGCGGCCAACGTGATGGTAGGCATCGGCGAGACGTACTTGCCGGCCTTCGTGCTTGCGCTTAGCGGCAGCCAATTGGCGTGCGGGCTGGTAAGCACGCTGCCGCTGGTGGTCGGCGCCGTGCTGCAACTGGCTTCGCCCTGGCTGCTGCGGACGTGCGGATCGTACCGGCGGTGCGTGGCGCTTTCCGCGGCGCTGCAGGCGGCCACCTTCGTGCCGCTGCTGGCGGCCGCGCTCACCGGACGCATGGGCATGTTAGCAGTCTTCGCGCTGGTGTCCGTCTATTGGGCGACGGGCCTGGCCGCCAACGGGCCGTGGAACGCATGGATCGAAACGCTCGTGCCCGCGCCGCTGCGGACCCGTTACTTCGCCGGGCGGTCGCGAATCAACCAGTGGGGCATCGTGGCGGGCTATCTGGCCGGTGGAATCGCTTTGCAGGCCGCCGACCGGGTTGGCGTCACGGTGGCCGTTTTCGCCGTGTTGTTTTCACTGGCGGCGGTCAGTCGCTTGGTTTCCGTTACCTTGTTGACAATGCACCGCGAGCCGCAACCGCCGCGGCGGACGCCGGCGGTTTCTTTCGCCGCGCGCTGTCCGCCCTGGTCAAGGGCGCCAACGGCCGCTTGCTCGTTTATCTCATGGCGGCACAGGCTGCGGTGCAAATCTCCGGGCCGTATTTCAATCCGTTCATGCTCGGCGAGCTGCACTTTTGCTACGCGATTTACGCCATAGTCGTCTGCGCCGCGATGGCGGCCAAGGTCTGCTTTCTTCCGCTGGTCGGCCGGATCGCCGACCGCGTGGGCGTGCGGCGGGTCTTTTGGACCAGCGCGGCGGCAAGCGTCTTCGTGCCCTTGTTCTGGCTGGTGTCGAACAAGTGGTATTACCTGGTTGCCGTCCAGGTCTATTCGGGCATGGTTTGGTGCGCCTTGGATCTGACCACGCTGCTGTTGTTCTTCGAGACGATCCCGCAGCAGAAGCGGGTCGATGTGCTCGCCCTGTTCAATCTGGCCAACTCCCTTGCCATCGCCGGCGGCTCGCTGCTGGGCGCGGGCATTCTCTCCGTCCTCGGTGACGGTCGCACGGGCTACCTGGCGCTTTTCGCGATCTCTTCGCTAGCCCGGGGAGTGGCGATTCTGGCGCTGGTGCGAATGCCGGTCCGCGAGGCGGCCCGCTGGCCGGCCGTAGTCGTGCCGACGCCGCATTATCTGCAAAAGCAGTTTTCCTTGACCGCAGCGCGACCGGCTAAATCGCGAATCGAGCACGAGGCACGCGTCGGTGGTAGGTTATAGCGAGAATTCATGCCGGCATTGCGGCTTTCAGCGCTTCGCGGCGCCGCTGAATCGCGGCAATCTTTGCGGCCTGTGCCGGCGTTGACGTCGGAGGATGGTCCGAGCGTAGCACCTGCGTCAATTCTGCCCCGCCGATGGCCTGTGACGATGTTAGCGGATTGCTCTCGCTTGCCAGTTCTCTTGGGCGGGCCGCGCCAAAGCCGTCGATTGTATGGACGGGCGCAATTGCCGCGCTTGTAATCGCCGACGCGCTTTTAACCGCCAGCGCGCTTTTGACCGCCAGCGCGGTTGTGCAACGCGCGCCGATTGCCACGAGAAACCGGCTTCGACATGCGCATCGCCTCGCGAAACCCGAACTGGACTTGCCTGCTGGCGGCCGCTATATCCCTCGGCGGCTGCACGAGCCTCTCGGATTACGTCCACAGCGGCTTCAAAGTGGGGCCCGAATATGCGGGAGCCAGCGCGGCGGTCGCGCCGAATTGGATCGACGCCGCCGATGCCAAGGTCCGCGCGATGCCCGCGGACCTCAGCCGTTGGTGGACCGTTTTTAACGATCCGCTGCTGAACGACCTGATCTATCATGCCTACTCCCAGAACATAACACTCAAGGAAGCTGCGGCGCGGGTGCTGCAAGCGCGGGCGTCGCTGGGCGTCGCCGAGGGCGATCTCTTCCCGCAAACGCAGACATCCACCGGAAGTTATGCCCAGGTCGAGTCTCCGCAATTGCCCGGTTTTCCGCCGGTGAAGAAGTTCACCCAGCAAGTGAACCTCGGTTTTAATCTGGCCTGGGAGCTGGACTTCTGGGGCCGCTTCCGCCGCGAGGTGAAGGCGGCGGGGGACCAGTTGGAAGAATCCGTCGAGAACTACGACGCGGCACTGGTCACGTTAACCGGAGACGTAGCCACGAATTACGTGCTAATGCGGCAGACCCAGGAACAGATCGCGCTCGCCAAAGAGAACGTGAAGCTGCAGGAGGAAGTGTTGAAGATCGTCCAGGCGCGGCTGGATGCCGGCAGCGCCACGGAGCTGGATGTCGATCAGGCCCAGACTACGCTCTTTGAGACCATGGCCACGATACCGGCGTTCGAGATTACGGTGCGCGGGAGCCAGAACGCAATCTGCGTGCTGCTGGGCATTCCCCCGACCGATTTGCAGGCATGGATGGGCGAGCGGCCGATTCCCGCCGCGCCGGAGGAAGCCGTCGTGGGAATCCCCGCGAACCTCTTGGAACGGCGGCCGGACGTCCGCAGCGCCGAACGCGCCGCCGCCGCGCAGTCGGAGCAGATCGGAATCGCCCAGACCGACTGGTATCCGCACATCTCCATCCTCGGCACGCTGGGCTATGCAACGACCGGACAGGGCCTTGCGCACCTGTTCACGCCATCCGCCCAGAACGGCTCGATCGGACCTTCGTTCCAATGGAACATCCTCGAATATGGCCGGATTGCCAACAACGTCCGCCTGCAGGACGCACAGTTCCAGGCCTCGCTGCTGAACTATCGGGCCATCGTCCTCAATGCCAGCCAGGAGGCTGAAAACGGACTGGTGACGTATCTCAAGGCACATAGTGAATCCAAAGAGTTGCACGACAGCGTGATCGCCGCCAGCAAGGCCTACGGGATCGTCGTGACGCAATACCGCGCCGGGCGGGTCGATTTTACGACGGTCTCAACGATCGAGCAGGCGCTCGTGCAAGTGCAGTTGCTTTACGCTCAGTCGTTGGGCCAAATCGACCAAGGCCTTATCCAGGTCTACCGCGCGCTGGGAGGCGGCTGGGAACTCCGGCTTGGGCCGAACTGCCATTCGCCGTTGCCGCCGCCGACCGCAGCCGTGCCCGGCGCGGAGAACAGGCGCATTTCAACGCCGGGCATCGAAGCGATCGACACCGGGCCGCCAGCGGCGAATCCGGAAACGGTGCCCTTGCCGCCGCCGAAGCCGTAGGCGTTAGGTCAAATGAGGCCGCCGGGACTCGAACCCGGGACCAACGGATTAAAAGTCCGTTGCTCTACCAACTGAGCTACAGCCCCTACGTTTTTGGAAAGAAACACTTGACGTGAAAGATTCTATCACATCAATCACCGTTTGGAAACCCGCCTCGCGATTGTCTAGTGTCCGCCAGCGCCAAGGGATTCGTTGCCCGCCTGTCTCGTCACCGCGCATGACTCGCGTTGACCTACTCAACGCCACTTCACTCCAAATGTGGCAACGTGAAGTCCCCGCCTTCCGCGTTCAGCTTGGCAAGCACAGTCGCGTAGTCCTCGTTCACGGTGATATGGTCTTTCGGTTCCAGCCCAAAGTGAATCTTGGTCCCCGGGTGAGATTCCTGGATAAACAGAATACGCTCGCGATTGACTGCTACAGGTTCTTGTGAGTTGACGAGCGGAAATTCCACCAGCATCGGCACGTTCCCTTTGGGTTTGGGCGTGGAAAGGTCAACTCCCACCATTCTAACGCTTGGCTCGTGTGCTGTTGGCCGCTATACCGCATTTCGAGTTCGTATGCCCGAAGCGAGCAGACTGAATTCGGCGAATTGTATTGCAAAGCTGCGAAGGAATCGGCTTATCAATAGGCGGCCTCTACGGTGACGGTTCCTGTCACGTTTTTCAGACGAATCAACTCCCTGCCTTTATCAAAGTCATTCCAAACCTGGCCGTTTACCGCTACACTTTGGATCGGCGCATTTCGAGGATGGCGAAACCGCAATAGCACGGCGTTCTGCCCGATGGCGGAGGGCATACTTATTGTGGCCTTGATTTTTCCGTCGGAAGCAGCGGAAGTAATCCGATAGGACACTGTGCCGAAGTGAGTCGGGGCGTTTTCAATCGCAATCTTCTTGCCGTCTTCGAGCCACGCCCGCGGGGTCGCTCGCGCAAGCCACAAGTTGCCGCCGTCCTCCATGACGAGCATGTCTCGAAACCGCTCCAGGAACGCCGCCTCCTCGAAAATCTTGTCCGGGGGGCCGCCGGTCGTGTGTTCGCGGAACGTGTAGCCCTCGGCCGGCAGAATAAGCGCGGCGTACTGGTTCAACCAGGAGCGGAGGAAACTCTGCGCGTCGTCGGCCGCCAGGTGAATGTTGGCGTGCCGTTCCAAACCGGGCTGATATTGCCATGCGGCGTGCGCAAACCAGTGTTTTTCTGGATCGTAGCTCGGCGTCCGCTCGGCAACCTTCGGGTTTTCCAGCAACAAGCGGTCTTCGAGAACGTCCAGCGCCCTTGCACGCGGCGATCGTCGGGCGGCAATATCTTTGCCGGATCGACCAGTGCCTCCGCCGACTGGATCGTGTCCCAATACAAGCCGCCGACGTGTGCCCCGCTGCCCGGCCGCCGCCAACTCCAAGCGCCCGACGCAAACCCCCGCACATAGCAAGCGAACGGGATGAACGATCGATAGGTCCCGTCGCGCACCAATACGACAGGGCTGAGCGCGATCGAGCGCTCGACCGCCGCCAGCAAGTCCTTACGATAGGACTCCGCCTCGGCGGCGAGCCGCCGCGCTTCGGCGGCGTCAATTCGCGCGACGATCTCGGCGAACCGCTGGACCGCCATGCAGTAGTAGGCCTCCGATTCGTAAAACTGCATCAGTTGGCCGCCGCTATCGGGCGTTACTTGGTGAGCCGGCTGAAGTCCCTTGCACCAGAGACGGTCGCCGCCGGGAATAATTTTGGCCAGAAGCCGCCGCTGACGCGCGATCCACTCGATGTTGGCTTTCATCCGCGGGGCGTTGGCTTTGAGCCACTGGACGTCGCCCGTAAGCGCAAAATGTTCGGTGAGGGCGTACGTGATGGCGCCAGGCCCCATGCCGTGGATGCCATCCATGTTCCCTCCCAGGCCCGGCGGACCGACGGCATTCGTGAAGCAGCCGTTGCCGTCGGAAAAAAGTCCCACGGGCTTCCCGTTTTCCAGGGGTAAACCGAGCCACTGGTCCAACCCGTCCGCGGCTGCCTTGTGCATGCCCATCAAGTCCAAAGTGCGCAGCACGAGGTACGTTTCGGAGGCCAAGATGCCGTAAGGATGATCGTTAAAGCGCAGGTGGCCCTTTGCGTCCTTGGCGGCGTGCCGCGTCAGATGCCATGCACCTAGACGCCACTGCGCGGACAGTCGCGGGGATGGGACTTCGACCTTCATCGGCGGTTCGAACTCCGGTTGCGGGATCGGCGGCAGCTTGCCGGGAATCATCGCGGCGACGGCCTCCTCCCAGGTTTGATCGCCATGCTCGCGCACGCGTTGCCGGATTGTCGAAAGCGATTTGGCTGCCAATTCCGCGACGAACTGCCTCGCGGTCGGGGCATCCGATTGGAGCCTGAAGGAAGGCGGCACGTTCCCGGCAAGTCCTTGTTCAATTGTCGCCGGAGGTCCTTTTGCGGACAGGATTCGTCCGCAGTTGCGGACATAGAAGCCGTACTCCGGCGCGAGTATCGGCCCCTTTTCCAGATCGGATGCCTGGAACGAGAAGCTGCCCGCTCGGGTCCAGACGGTGACGATTGTGCGGGCCGTGTTATCCGCTTCGGCAACGTACGGCCACCGTTTGCGTTCTTTCGACGTGCCGATGTAAAGCAGGCCCAGACTCACTCCTCGACGACCGTTGACAACCGGCGTCGATCGCCACTGGTTCGCGCCTTGCAGTGTCGTGCCGCCATCGCCGGCCAGCGGCCGGACATTGGTTACGGCGCCGTCATAAGCCTCAATCGTCCCGCTATAGTCTAAATTGGCGGTAGCCTTGTCGAACGCCCATTCGATCTCCACGTGCATCGCCTTCCAGCGGTCGGCGCCGAATGCCCGCACCGTTGGCACGTCGCAGGTGGCAGCGTTCCGCGGTCCGCGTACGCTAACGACCAGTCCGAACGTATCGACTGGGATGCTGAACGTGCAGGTGCATCGGTCCGCGGAGACTTGCGCCTTAGCGGCTTCGCAAAGCGCCGTTTTGTTCCACCAAGTCGGGATGGTTCCCGCGGCCTCGGCGTTGAAGTAGGTTAAGACGACTTGGTCGGGATCGGGCTTGCGCCGCGCGGCACGGTCCCAGGTTAAGGTCACGCGCCGAACCGGCCGCACCTCCTCCCAGATCAGGCCGCAAAGAACCTTCTTGAATACCGACGCGTGTGGATCCACGGCCCTGTCAAACGGCAGGCCCGCATACTTCATCAGCCCGATCCAGCTCTCAGGCGTGTTTTCGTCCGCTTTCCGGTCGGCGCGGTACTGGTAGGCGCTTGGTGCGATATCCGCGGGTTGACCCGCCGTTCGTTCGAGCTTGGTCGGCTGCGGCTCTTGACCCTGTGCGGGCCAAGAGCCGAGGCCGGCGAAAATGATTAGAGTTAGGTGGAGTCCCGACTTCATTACTGCAGTTCCTGTTGGGAGGATAGGGACTTCCGATGGCGCCGGATTTCCGCCGATCGCTGCCGTTGGCTGAAAAGGCGCTGCTCGCTAGGCCAAAATCCCCTTGACCACGTTGCCCGCCACGTCGGTCAAGCGGAAATCGCGGCCGAGGTAGCGATAGGTCATGCGGAGGTGGTCGATGCCCAAGAGATAGAGCATCGTGGCGTGCAGGTCGTGGACGTCGACCGCGTCCTTGACGGCGTAGTAGCCCAGTTCGTCGGTCTCGCCGTAGGTGATTCCGGGCCGGATGCCGCCGCCGGCCATCCAGATCGAGAAGCCCTTGATGTGGTGGTCGCGGCCGTCGCCCTGGTTCATGGGCGTGCGGCCGAACTCGCCGCCCCAGATCACGAGCGTGTCGTCCAGTAGGCCGCGCTGCTTGAGATCGCGGACCAGCGCGGCCGAGGCCTGGTCGGTTTCCTTGGCGTTGATCGGCATGTCGTGCTTAAGCCGGCCGTGCATGTCCCAATCGCGATGGTAGACCTGAATGAAGCGCACGCCCCGCTCGGCCAGCCGCCGCGCCAAGAGGCAGTTGGCGGCGAACGATCCGTCATTGCCGGTCGTACCGTACATTTCCAGCACGTGCCGCGGCTCGGTGGAAAGGTCGGTCAGCTCCGGCACGGCGGTCTGCATGCGGAAGGCCAGCTCATACTGGGCGATTCGCGTGGTGATTTCCGGATCGTCGACCGCTTCCTGCCGCAGGCCGTTGAGGGCGCCAATCGCTTCGATTGTGTCGTGCTGCCGCTGGGGCGTGACGCCGGGCGGATCGCTGAGGTAATAGACGGCGTCGCCGTGCGACTGGAACTTCACGCCCTGATACCGGCTCGGCAAAAAGCCGCTGTGCCACTGCCGCGAGGAGATCGGCTGCATCTGCCCGCCGCGACCGGTGGAGGTCAAAACGACGAAGCCGGGCAGGTCACGGTTCTCGCTGCCCAGGCCGTAGATGGTCCACGAGCCGGCTGCCGGGCGGCCGGAGATCGTGGTGCCGGTGTTCATGAACGTGTGCGCCGGATCGTGGTTGATGGCCTCGGTCCGCATCGAGCGGACGATGCAAATGTCGTCGGCGATCGAACCGATGTGCGGGAAGAGCTCGCAAATCTGCTGGCCCGACTTGCCGAAGCGTTTGAAGCCGAATTGGGGGGCAAAGCAGGTGAGCTTGGCCCCTTGAAGCTGGGCGATCGGCTGGCCTTTGGTGAACGATTCGGGCATCGGCTGGCCGTTAAGCTTGGCAAGCTGCGGCTTGTAGTCGAAGGTTTCCAGGTGCGTCGGCCCGCCCGCCTGATAGAGCCAGATCACGCGCTTCGCCTTGGGAACAAAGTGGAGCGGGTTGATCGCGCCGCGACCCGCAAGCGGGTGCCCCGCTCGCGACGCGACGGAGGCGGCGTGCGCGGCGCCTTCGTTCAGCAGCGACGCCAGGGCCATCGTGCCGATGCCGGCCGCGGCCTTGCCTAAAAACGCCCGGCGAGTGCAAGAGGAACCCAACGAATCCAAGAGGTTCGGCATGGATACTCACTCCTTTTCGACAGAAATATATTGGACAGAAAAACACGCAACCGAACTGGACGAGCGACGCCACGTCGTTATCTTTCTGTCCCTTATTTTTCTGTCGAACAATATGTCTCTCTAGTCGCGTGAAATGGTTTCATGAAGGTTAAGGATGACCCGCGTCACGGAAGTCCAAGCCGCAAGCTCGACCGGATTCATATCGGCCGGCGGCTTGGCGTCGCCGACGGTCAAGAGCGCGGCGGCAGCCTTGGCGTCTGCCTTGTATTGCACGAGGTGCCGGCGATAGAGGTCCGTCAGCAGCGCGGCTTCCGCCTGCGTCGGGTCGCGCTGCAAGGCGCGGTGATAGGCGTACCGCAGCCGGTCGTGCTCCGAGCTCCCGCCCTCGCGGACGATCCGCGCGGCAAACATCTTGGCGGCCTCCACGTAGGTCGGATCGTTCAACATCGCAAGCGCCTGCAGCGGCGTGTTCGACCGTGCCCGCTCCGGTGTGCTCTCCTCGCGCGTGCAGGCGTCGAAGGCCAGCAGGCTGGGATGCAGGAACGTCCGCTGCCAGAACGTGTAAAGCCCGCGCCGGTACTGGTTCTCGCCGTGGTCGTTTTGCCACTCGCGCTGCGGAAAGTTGAGAAAACTCCAGTACCCGGCCGGCTGATACGGCTTGACCGGGGGGCCGCCCTGCCGCAGCGACAAAAGGCCGCTGATCGCCAGTGCGTTGTCGCGGACGAATTCCGCGTCCAAGCGAAAGCGGCCTTGCCGGGCGAGCCAGAGATTCGCCGGATCGAGGCGGTCCATCTCGGCATCGCTTCGCGATGCTTGCTGGTAGGTCCGCGACATGACCATGAGCTTGATCACGTGCTTCACGTCCCAGCCGCTATCTTCCAGCTCCACCGCCAGCCAATCCAGCAGTTCCGGATGCGTCGGCGGCGAGCCTTGCGTGCCCAGATCGCCCATAGTCCGCACCAGTCCTTCGCCGAAGAGCAGCCGCCAGAGCCGGTTGACCATCACGCGGGCCACCAGCGGGTTCTCTCGCGCGACCATCCAGCGGGCCAGGTCCAGCCGCGTCGCGCGTGGAAACGGGGACATCTCTGATTCGTGCGCAGCACCCTTCGGGCCGTTCCGGCGAATCAGAGATGTCCCCGTTTCCACCTTGCCGAGAAACTCCGGTACCGCGGGCGACATGACGGGACCGGAATCGTCCTGCCAGTTGCCGCGGGGCAGGAGCCGCACCGTGCGCGGCGGCACCGCCTCGGTGATGAGCGTTGTAGGAGCCCCAGCGACGACTTCTGCCCGTTGCCGCTGCAATTGCTGGAGCTTGTCGTCGGCCGGGCTTTTCGCCGTAAAAAGGCCACGATAGTAGCGTTTGATCGCCAGCTTCTGTTTCGCGGTCCGACTGGAACGCTTGATGGCCAACGCGGCGGTCACGTCGGCCGGCAACGCTGCGGGCTTGACCGTCGCAGCCGCGATCCACGCCTCCCACAGTGGTTGCGAGGCGGCCAGTTTCGCCTCCCATGCGGCGCGTTCCTTCTTTGCCGCGGCGATCTCGCCGTCCAACTGGGTCAGCCGCGGTTGCTGCTGGGCCGTTAGCATCGGCGTTTGCACCTGCCGCTTGATTGCTTCCTCTTTGACGTCCGCGAAGAAGGCCGCGAAGCTGTAAAAATCCTTCTGTGTGAACGGATCGTACTTGTGGTCGTGGCACTGCGCAGCCCATCGTCGAGCCGAGCCAGGCGGTGGCCGTGTTCCGCACGCGGTCGGCAGCATATTTGGCCGTGTACTCCTTGGCCTGCGCCCCGCCCTCCTCGGTCGTCTGCAAAAGGCGATTGTAGCCCGACGCGATCTTCTGCCGGCTGCCGGCGCCGGGCAGCAAGTCGCCGGCCAGTTGCTCGATGGTGAAGCGGTCGAAGGGCATGTTCGCATTGAACGCCTCGACGACGTAATCGCGATACATCCAGACGTCGCGTTCGTTGTCGCTATGGTAGCCGCCTGTGTCGGCATAGCGGACCACGTCGAGCCAGTAGACGGCCATCCGCTCGCCGAACTGCGGGCACGCCAGCAGGCGATCGACCGCCCGTTCGTAGGCCGCCGGCGAGTGGTCGACGGCAAAGGCGTCGCTCTCTTCGGCCGACGGCGGCAATCCGGTGAGGTCCAAACGCAGGCGGCGGAGCAGCGCGCGGGGATCGGCGTCGGGTGAAGGGTGCAGGCCGTGCTGGACGTGGCCCGCGGCAATGAAGCTGTCGATCGCGTTGCGGCACCAGTCGGCCGGATACTTCGGTGGCACATCGGGCACCGCCGGGCGCACCGGGGGCACGTAGGCCCAGTGCGGCTCGTACTTCGCCCCTTCGTCGATCCAGCGGCGGAGCTTTTCCACGGCCTCCGAAGTCAACCGCGGCCTCTTCGAGGCCGGCGGGGGCATCTGCTCGTCGGGATCGGTGCTCGTAACCCGCTCGATCAACGGGCTTTCGGCCGCCTTGCCCGGCAGGATTGCATCGCGCACAGCACTGTCTCGGCGGTCCAAACGTAGACCGGCCTTCCGTGCGGCGGAGTCGGTCCCGTGGCAGGTAAAGCACGAGGCGGCGAGGATCGGACGGATGTCGCGGTTATACGTGACGGTCGGGACCGTGCGCGCCGCCGGCTTCTCGCCATAGCACGGGTTAACCGCACACACGACGACAATTACCAAACACCAATACAGTCTCACGCCAAACGCCTTCCGCATATCCATCTAGTTTAACAAGTCGGGCCTGCGTTTCAACCGTTCCCCGCGGTCGAGACGGTTTGCACCGTTCAAATGTAACGTCCGGCGAGGTACTATAAAGCGCTGCCGCCAAACTCTGATGCCAAGCAAACCGATGATCCTACAAAAAGTTATGTTTCGCATAGTGGTTTTCATAAGCTCGCGATGTCCGCACATTCTTATAGCGATCTGCGCTTTGCTGGGCATGGCAATTCTCGGCCCAGCCGCTCGGGCCGCTGACCCGGCGCGTCCCGCGGCCGATGCCGACGCTCAGGCTTTCGATGCACGACCGGACTTCTTCCCGATCCTCATTTGGGACAGGCGCGTAGGATGGAAAGGCGCGGGCCGGTCCCCTGATGGCGGCCTGCCGAGCGCGGCCGACTGCGGCTTCACGGTAGTCGGCTTTGTGCGCCGGAAGATGTTCCGCTCTGCGAGAAACTGGGATTGTCCGCGATCGTCGCGCCGTCTGCGTCGCAGAAGCGGTGGTTTCCGCAATGGAAGGAATTGAGCGACGAGGATATCGATCGCGGCGTGCGGCTGATGGTGGAAAAATCGGGCAACGGCAAAGCGGTGCTCGGCTACACGATCATGGACGAGCCGGGCACGGCTGCCTTTGCGAAGCTGGCCAAGGCCGTGGCCGCCGTGAAGAAATATGCTCCGGGAAAACTCGCTCATATCAACCTCTATCCCAATTACGCCAAGCTCGGCGCGGCGGATACGTCACAGATTGGCGCGCCGACCTACCACGAATACCTGGAACGCTTTGTCCGCGAGGTCCAGCCGCAGTTGCTCTCGTACGACAATTACATGGTCGAGTTCTCCGACGATCTCCAGGACGCCGGCAAGGCGGCCCTCTATTACGCCAATCTGCTGGAAGTGCGGCGGGTCGCCCGCGAACATCGTTTGCCGCTTTGGAATGCGGTCTGTTGCAACCAGATCCGCAAATTCACGCCGATTTCCTCGCCGGCCAATCTCGCCTTTCAAGCGTATACCACATTGGCCGCGGGCGGACGCGGCCTCCATTGGTTCAAGTATCATCAAGACGCCTATGCTTACGCCCCGATTGACCACTCCGGCCACAAGACCGAAACCTGGCGGTACTTGCAGACGGTCAATCGCCAGGTCGGCACGCTGGGGCCCATCATGAGCAGGCTCGAATCGACGGGAGTATACTTCACTTCTCCCGCGCCCGCCCAGTCGCTGCCGCTTCTTCCCGGCCGGATCGTCAAGCAGGTGCAATCGCGGGCGTCAGTCCGCGCAAGCGGCGCTGCATCGCCGCCGCTCATGGTGGGCGAATTCCGCGACGGCCGCGGCGCCGACTTCGTGATGCTGGTGAACCTGGGCCTGGGCCAATCGGCGAATCTCAAGTTGGAAACCATGCGGCCCTACAAGACCAAGCAGGTCTTTTCTGCTGAGGACGGCCGGCTGGCGCCGCTGGACGAAGCGAACGGCCATTGGCTGCTTGCCGGGCACGGAGTTTTGTTGAAGCTGGAATGAGGCGTCCCGTATTGCAACTTGCTTCGGTCCACGCCCCGCCCGTCATTGATGATAAACAAACCGCGGAATAGTTGATCATCGCCAAGGCGATTTGCTTTATGTTGTTCATCGATTGGGCGCGGCGGGCATGGGCATCGGGTGTTCGGCACGGAAGCCGATCAGTGCGGCCAGCGGCACGAAGGACGCAAAACTGCTCCCCGGAACGGTCCCGCGGCTGGTCGACTCGATGCCGGCGTCGGTGCGCCGCACATAACTAATGCTGGGCCGCAAGTGCCGGGCGATCGTCGGCGCCGAGGGGATCATCGCCACGTTCAGGTCAACTCCTTGCAGCGCAACGTCTCGGCTGGCCAACTGCGCCCGATGCAGAGCAGCGGATAAAGGTTGTCGAAAAAACCGCGGGGATCGAAGTAGGTCAAAGATACTGGAGCCTCGGCCTCCTTCTTAAAGACATCGGCCACTTCGGGCAGTTCGGACAGCGACTTGAAATCGGATCCGCGCGAGAGATACGCCTTGATCTGCTGGGGAAACGCCGCCACGATCAACTCCTTGTGCGTCAGGCACCAGGCCGGCGTGCATGGCACTTCGTTGGTCGTCACGGAGTAGATGTCTTGTCCGGCGAACCGCGTATGCAAGATTCGGGACGGCGGCCTCCCAAACTGAACGCCGGTCCGTGCCAGCGCCGCTTGGGCCGCATCGAGCAGCTTGGCGTGGGCGGCCGCCAGCCGATCGTGGTCCTTGATTTGCACCACGGCAGTCAGCCCCGTGAATAAAAGTCCGCCCTCGTCCGGCGAGT
Organism: uncultured Planctomycetia bacterium; assembly: GCA_963780045.1. Taxonomy (GTDB): domain Bacteria; phylum Planctomycetota; class Planctomycetia; order Pirellulales; family Thermoguttaceae; genus JANXQG01. The sequence goes on from CAVZZZ010000005.1 coordinate 488,893, forward strand.
TGTAAACGCACCAGACGTCGCCCAGCGAATCGATCACGTCCTTGCGCAGATCGACGCCCAACAGTTGCTTGTCGACCCTCGTCCTCGCCTCGACCTCCGCCGCCGCCTGGGGTTCAACCTTTGCAACGATGTCCAGGCCCATTTCGATCGCGCGGGCGAGGTCGAAGCGGCAGGCGACGGCCAGGTTGGCGTCGCGCGGGATCGGGGCCAGGTCCTTGGCCGTCAGCGGCTTGGCCGCGGCGAGGCTGAAGATGCCGGCCGGCTGGCCTTCGGCGCCTAGCAGCGTTCGGCTGACGATCCCTTCGCCCTCCAGTCCGGTCACAGTGGTGAGAGTTGTGACGTTGCCCAGGCCGACCGCGTCGAAAACGGCTTGGGTCTGCGGCCCGCCTTTCGGCCCGAAAAGTTCGACGAGCTTCTTGACGTTGAAGTAGGTGAACGTGGAAAGCCGCTTCACGGGCAGTTGCTTGCGGGCGGCGGTCAGCCACGCGGGGACCTCGCCGCGCGCCCGCTTGAACATTCCTTCCAGCGAGCCTTCCCCGATGGCGGCCATCAGGTACTTGTCCTTGACGCCCCACTCGACCGGCGGCGTGCCGGGACCAAAACTAAGGTGATAGCATGAGACGCCGCCGATTTGGACCTGTTCGGCCTGGGTTGGCAGATTCGCCTGGGCTTTCTCCAGCGCGGCTTTGAACTCGGCCGCATCGTCGCCCGCATTGATGACAAGACCGCCGTGGATGTCGGCCATTCCTTCGCGGACGCCGGGGGCGAGGGGTGGTTTGGACACGGACGAGATGAACGCCGCGACAGGCCGCACGAGCAGCTTCTTGCCCCAGCGGATCGCCTCGCGGACTTGGACGATGTCCGGGCGGTCGTTGTCGCCGGCGGTGAAGATTGCCCGTTCGATCTGGCGGAACATCGCCTGGACTTCCGGCTCGGCAAGCAATTGTTCGGTCTGGTTCTTGCTCGCGGCCTTCGGCGCGGCCATGCCGGACCACGTCAAGTAGGCGAGGCATTCATCGGGCGCGACGCGGGCGAGTACGGGGTCTTCGGGCAGCGGCGGCACGCTCAGCGGCACGCCGGCGAACCCACCGCCCATTAGTGCTGCGAAAAGTTTCAGGAAGCCGATAAATCCACCGGAAGCAGCGTTCATGATGGTCTCCTTAAAACTTGCTCTGATCCACGGCGTTGCCGTCGTGGATATTGAACAAGTTGCGAAGCGTGTCCGCGTCGATCGTGCTGTTTATGAAATGAACCGAGCCGTCGCACATGGCCGCGTTGAATCCGTGCGGAAAGAGCCCGCCCAGACCGGGGTTCTTTTCATCGTATTTGAAGTCGTCGGGCTTGGTCCAAGGCACGGCTTTGGAGTCATTGGCTTCGACGAGCGCGATCGTGTTCGACGTGCCGTCGGTGATCTGCGACATCTTGACGCCTTCCTTGCCGGGAAACGCCGTGTCCTTGCCGCGAACGGTCAGATAGTTGGTCATGCCCGGCTTTGCGTTGCTTACCGGGCTGCGATAGACGGCGACGACCTTCTCGGCCAGCTTCTTGTTGTGCTCGCTGTCCCACGGCTCGTCCAAATGAAACTCTTGGTAGAGCGCCTGCTGCTCGAGATAGGGCAAGATCGCCACCCGCCAGCTCAATAGCGGCTTGCCGGTCTTCTCGTTGGCAATGTAGGCCGGCGGCAATCTGCCGTTGGCCGATTCGTAGTTCAGCATCGCCAAGACAATTTGCTTCATGTTGTTCATCGACTGCGCACGGCGGGCCGACTCGCGGGCCGACTGCACGGCAGGCAAGAGCAAGCCGATGGCCACAGGCGCGATGGACGTGAGACTGGTCGCCGGAATCGTCCCGCGGCTGGTTGATTCGATGCCCGCGTCCGTGCGCCGAACGCAACTGATGCTGGGCCGCAGGTGCCGGGCGATCGTTGGCGCCGAGGGGATCATCGCCACGTTCAAGTCGACCCCTTGATGCGCCAACTCCCGGCTGGCCATCTGCATGCCGACGCAGAGCAGCGGATAAATGTGGTCGAAAAACCCGCGGGGATCGAAGTAGCTCAGAGATACGGGACCGTCCGCCTCCTTCTTGAATATGTCGGCCACTTCGGGCAGTTCGGCCAGCGACTTGAAATCAGACCCGCGCGACAGATAGGCCTTGATCTGCTGAGGGAAGGCCGCCACGATCAATTCTTTGTGCGTCAGGCACCAGGCCGGCGCGAAGGGTACGTCGTTGGCCGACAAGAAGTAGATGTCCTGCCCGGCGAACTGAAAGTGCTCAATCCGGGGCTTCGGACGCGCAAATGCGCCTGCGGGGGGCTGCCCCAGTTCGGCTTGGGCCACGGCGAGCAGCTTGGCGTGGGCACCGGAAAGCCGGTCGTAGTCTTGGACTCGGACGACGGCCGTCAGTCCGGTGAACAGAAGTCCGCCCTCGTCCGGAGAGTTGTAAAGGCACCATACGTCGCCCAGCGAATCGACGATGTCCTTGCGAAGGTCGACGTCCAATCGCTGCTTGACGACCCCTAAAACCTGCTCGACCTCCTCCTTGGCCTGCGGTTGAATCTTCTCTGCGATGTCCAGCCCCGTATCGATCGCGCGGGCGAGGTCGAAGCGGCAAGCGACAGCCACGTTGGCGTCGCGCGGGATCGGGGCCATGTCCTTGGCCGTCAGCGGCTTGCTCGCGGAAAGACTGAAGATGCCGGCCGGCTGGCCTTCGATGCCCAGCAGCGTGCGGCTGACGATTCCCTCGCCCTCCAGTCCGGTCGCCGCGGCAAGAGTCGTTACGTTTCCCAGCCCGGCGGCATCAATGACGGCTTGGGCCTGCGGACCGCCCAGCGGGGCGAACTGCTGGACGAGCTTCTTGATATTGATGTAAGTGAAGGTGGACAACCGCTGGACGGGCACTTGTTTTTTGGCGGCAGTGAGCCAGGCCGGGACCTCGCCGCTTGCCCGCTTCAACATTCCCTTTAGCACGCCTTCGCCGACGCCGACCATCAGGTGCTTGTCGCTAATGCCCCACTCGACCGGCAGCGCACCCGGGCCGAGCTTGAGGCGATAGCACGAGACGCCGTTAATCTGGACCTTTTCGGGCTGAACTGGAAGGGCAGCCTGGGCGTTCTCCAGGGCGGTTTTGAATTCGGCTGCGTCCTCTCCCCCGTTAATAACCAGACCGCCGCGGATGTCGGGAGGAGTGTTGGGGCCGATGGCCGCGGAAGAGACGAACGCCGCGACGGGCCGCGCGAGCAGCTTCTTTCCCCAGCGGATCCCCTCGCGAAACCTGGGAATGTCTGCTCGCTCGTTGTCGCCGCCGGTAAGGAGCGGCATGCTCGAATTGGCGGAACATCTCCTGGACCTCCGGCTCGGCAAACAATTGCTCCGTCTGGTTCTTGCTTGCGGCCTGCGGCGCGGCCATGCCGGACCAGGTCGAGTAGACGAGACATTCATCCGGAACTACGCGAGCAAGTACGGGGTCTTCGGGCAGCGGCGGCATGCTCACCGGCACGCCGGCGATTCCTCCGCCCATCAGCGCGGCAAGAAGTGGCAGGAAACCGATAAAACCGACGGAAGTAGCGGCCATAATCGTCACCTTGAACGGGAAAAGGGAAGCGGTTATTGTGGATATTCGTTGTGGCGGCCCGTTTATTGGGATTAAATACGGCGCTAGTACACCTGCATCGACCGCACGCGCAACTGGAACGGGCCGACCAGAGGCGCACGATTAAGACGTCGTAAAGAAAAAAAGGAGCAATTGGGTGGCACGGCTCGGGGCGTGCCACCCTCGTCTTCAATTGCTCAATTCAATCTTCTCAATCTTCTACGCGGCTCGATCCTCTAGTTCTCGTCGTCGCTCTTGTCCTTGCCCTTGTCCTTGGCCTTGGACGAAGCCTTGTCTTTGTCGGCCTTGGGCAACTGGTCGCGGAATCGCTTAATCATTGCCTTTTGCTGGTCCTTGAGGTCCGGCAGAGCCTCGGCCTCGTCCAGCGCGGCGCGGGCCTTGTCGAAATCGCCATTCTGCGCGGCCTTGGCAGCTTTCATCACCGTGACCTGGAATCCGTACTTGGTCTTCAGGCCGGCCTTGTTGTCGGGGTCGAGCTGGACGATCTCCTCGGTCCACGCCTGCATGTCGCGCGAGGCCGCGAGCATGGCCGCCTGGGTCGAAATCAGCGGCATGAGTTTCCTCGTGGCGTCGACGAGCTTGTCCAGTGCTTTGGCACGTTCCACGTGCTTCGCCTTGTCCGCCTGGGCCTGCAGCTTGACGACTTGCTTCACATTGTCAATCTCGTCCTGCGCGGCGCTCTTTTGCTCGTCGCTGACGCCCTTGATCTTCAATGCCTTGTCCAATTTCGCACTGGCATCGGCAATCTTGTAATTGGCCAGCAATTGGTTGACTTCGGCCATCGAGAGGCGGAACTCGTGCTTGCCGCGCAAGTGCGCTTGTTGACGGCGTCCAGTTTGACGATTTCCTTGCTCCAGGCGGTAGTCTGATCGCCGTCGTTCTGGAGCTGGCCGACATAGAGATCAACGAGCTGGTCCAGGAGCTTTGCTCGCACCAGTCCCTTAGCCTTGTCCAACTTGTCCTTGATCTTCACGACGTCGGCATAGGCGTCAACGAACACCCCCAGGTGCTTGTTGTATTTCTCGGGTCCGCCAGGCTGATAGCCGGTCTGCGCGACGAGTTGCCCTTCGGGGTCTAAAAGCAGGATCGTGGGATAACCACGAATCTTGTATTCTTTGGCGAGCTTGTCGTTCTGGGCTTTGAGATCTTCGGGAAGTTCTTTGCTGCGCGGGAAATCGAGTTCCACCAGGATGAAGTGCTTGGGGGCTTCGGTCTTGAATTCATCCTTGTCGAAAACCTCACCGTGGAGCCTCTTGCACCAGATGCACCAGTCCGAGCCGGTGAAATCGACCAGCAGCAGTTTCTTTTCGGCCTTGGCCTTGGCCTTAGCGGCCTCGAAATCGGTTTGCCAAAGTTCGTCTTCGCCGCGGGCGGCGGGCGCGATCGCACAGAAGCACCATAACAGGCCGGCGGCGGCCAGAAAGTAACGGCCTATTTTCGACATGGCTTGTCTCCAATAACGTGGGTGAAAAGGGGGATGGGGTGTCCGCAACAGGATACCAAGAGTGCGCGTGCTGCGAAAGGGGTTGAAAACGATCAATTGATTAAGCATTATACGCGGCAGCCGGCAATCAAATCGGCCGCCCCTTGGTCAAGCAAAGCGGCGGCCACGCGCCGGCCAACCGACGGCGCGTCATCGACTGGCCCGTTCAACTCGGCTTCTAGCTTTCTAAGACCGGCCGGATCGTGTACGCGGCCGGTGAGATGGAGCCGATCGCCTTCGATTCGGCCCCAGGCGGCGATCGGCGCCAGGCAGCCGCCGTGCAAGGCGGCCAGCATCGCCCGCTCGGCAAGGACCGCGGCGTGCGTCGGGGTATGATCGAGTACGGCGAGCGCCGCACGAGTGGCCGCGTCGTTCTCGCGTGTTTCAAGGCCCAATGCCCCTTGCCCCACCGCCGGCAGCATCACGCCCAACGGCAACACCTGCGTTACGTGTTTCGTGAAACCCAACCGCTCCAAACCGGCCTGAGCGAGGATGATCGCCTCGAACTGGCCATCGCGGAGCTTTCGCAAACGTGTATCGACGTTGCCGCGGATGTCGCGCATTTCCAGGTCGTTGCGGTAGTGCAGCAGTTGCGCGCGGCGGCGGAGACTGCCGGTGCCGATTACCGCGCCCGGCGGCAGCGCGTCCAGCGAGGCAAAGCGCTCGGATACAAGCACATCGGCGACGGCGGCCCGTTCGGGCACGGCGGCCAGCACAAGGCCCGGCACGGCTTCGGTGGGCAGGTCCTTCAAGCTGTGTACCGCCAGGTCGATCCGCCCGGCCAGCAACTCGCGCTGGATTTCCTTGGTGAACACGCCCGTGCCGGCGATCGGCCCGGTGGCGGCCTGCTGCTGGTCGCCACTGGTTGTAATGTTGACCAGCTCGACGGAGACGCCTTGCTCGCGGAGCCGCGCTGCTACCCAAGTGGCCTGCCACTGGGCCAAGAGGCTGGCGCGAGTGCCGAGACGAAGATGCGTCATATGTGGAGTGCGAAGGCTTGTCTTCGCTTTTCAAAAGGGTCAATCGCCGCAGAAGCCGTCCGGAGTGTTAAGCCAAGAACCCTCGCCTACCAAAAGCGAAGGCAAGCCTTCGCACTCCAAAACTACGCCGGCCCCGCCGCTTGTACCGCCGGCAGGTCCTCGCTCTTCTTCAAGCGCTTTACATCCTTCAGCGGCATCACCAGCCCGCAGCTTACCAGGTATTGGATCGCCTCTTCGACGCTGATCGACAGATCGACCGCCTCGCGCTTCAGCACGACCAGGGCGTAGCCGGAAAGCGGCATCGGCGAGGAGGGGATGAAGATGCCCAGCACCGGCTCGTTGGCCGCGTCGCGGATGTCGCTCAGTCCTTCGCTGGTGACGAACGCCAGGCTCCACATGCCGGGCCGCGGGTATTCCACGGCCACCACGCGCGAGAACTGAATCTGCCGCTCGCTGAAGAAGAAATCGCTCACTTGCTTGGCCGCTTTGTAGATGCTCCGCACCAGCGGCAAGCGCTGGATGACCATGTCGAACCGGTAGACGATGAAACTGCCGATGCCGGCGGCCATGAACCTGCCCAGCAGATAGACCAACAAGATGAAGCCAACCAGAAAGAACGGGATGGCATAGTGCGGCGGCAGGTAAGTGAGCTCGACGTAGCGTTGCAAGACGCCCTTGGCCGTCGTGGGCATCTGCTCGTTGTCGAGGTTCCTTTCCACCTTCTCGTAAATGGCCAACGGCACGAAGCGGTGGTCGGCACATTCCTGGTAAGCGACGCCGTCGACCCTCGCAATGCGCCTGCGCGGATCGGAGATCGCAAGTTTCTCGTGAATCTGGCCGCTCAGGCGCCAAACGATCGCCTCGCGCACGCCCGCGTTTACTGGTTGCAGCAGATAGAAATGGATCGTGCTGATCACCCAGACGAGTATCACCACCGTAAGCAGCGGCGGGATGAGCACGCCCAGTCCGCGCAGCACTGTCGAGCGGAAGGGCCGCGAGCGTTTGATCGTGAGGGGCGTGGGAGGCATAAGGGGAAAAACCAATATCGAAGCACTAAACTCGAAACAAATCCGAAATGCCAATTCTCAAATCACGGATTCCAAATCTCATGCTGCGCCCGTCAACTGGTTCCGTCCGCTCGGGCGACCACCGCCACGGCCACTGCCGCTGCGCCTGCCTGCTTGAGCAAGCCGGCGGCCTCGCTGCAAGTCGCTCCGGTGGTGAGGATATCGTCCACCAACAGCAGCCGAGCACCCTTGACGCGGCGACGGTGCATGACCCGCACGGCGAACGCGCCGCGGAGGTTGCGAAAGCGTTCTCGCGGCAAAAGATCCTTCTGTGGACTAGTATAACGCCGCCGCGATAAACTGCGCACCACTGGTATCCGCAACGTCCGGCTTAAACATTCCGCGACGAGTTCCGGGCTGTTCATGCCGCGCCGCAGCCGCCGCGCCCAATGCATGGGGATCGGCACAATCGCTTGCGGGTCAAATTCGGTGATCCTCTCGCCGAGCCGCTTGGCCAGAAGCCGGCCGACGGCGAGCGAAAGGACCTCGCCCGAGGTTCGCTTGGTCCTCAGAACCACGTCGCGCAAGGGTCCGTCGTAGCGGCCCAACGGGAACACAGTGTCGAATTTCAATCGGAACTCCTTGCACGCCGGACAATCTTCAGACGGTTGTATTACATCAGGCAGGATCGCGCCGCACCATGGGCAACACGCCGGCAACTCCGGAGCGATCAATTGTACGCACTGCGGGCAAAGCGATATGTTGCCAGCCGGCTGAAAATCCGCGTCGCAGTATAGACAACGCGGCGGCAAGGCCAGGTCGACCAGGCCCCAGCCGAAACCCGCAAGCGCCGGACGGACCGATCCTAGCCGGGCGGTGATCTTGGCCGATGGGAACCGTTGAAGAAGCCTCATAGGTCCAATTCTATCGTGCATGGGCCGCGGCGCGGAGGTCGCCCGGCCGTCCGTAGCTAGCAGCGAGCATCGAAATGACCTTGACGATAGGTGATGATTAGAGTATTGATTTGCGCGGCTTGTCAGGTAACGATCCATTCTCAGGGGACCTCGCCATGTGGAAATGCATATTCGTCGCGCTTTTTGCCACAGTCAGTTGCACGTCAATCGCCCAGTCCGCGCCGCCCTCCGAATCGCCACCGACGGGTGCGCCGCCGCCCGTGGCCATCGCGCCAGGCTCGTCCGCTAGCGCGGCACGCGCCGTGCCAACAGGCTACGGCACTGCCGTCGCTCCTACGTGCATTGCAACAGCCGCAGCCGCCCGACCCGGATCCGCTCCGAAGTATCTTTCCAAAGCCGATCATCTCCGCATCGCGGCAGAGCATTTGAAGGCAGCCGGCCGTGACGAAGAAGCCGGGCGTGTTCGGCTGATGGAAACCGAGGAACGCTCGCGTTCGGAAAGCGCTTGCATCCAAGTGGATATTCGCATGATCGAAATATCTCTGACAAAGCTTGGCCAGTTAAGCGCCGTCCGATACGGGGGTCCAAAGGACATGTCAGCGCTGGATTTTTTCACGAAGCTGAGTTCCGAAAGCCAAGTGCCCGGAAACGCCGGTTGCATTGCCTCGCCAAACTCGAAGCTAGCTGCGCTGATCGACGCAATACGAAAGGACGACTGCGGCAAAGTGCTGGCCGAACCTTCACTAATGACGACTTCCGGCAGGCCAGCCAGCGTGCATGTGGGCGGTGAAGTTGGTTACCGCGTAAAGGACGACCAGGGCAAAGACTGCGTCGAGTTCCTCGAGTACGGGACTCGCGCGGACGTACTTGCGACTCTTCTGCCTGGCAATCGCATTCAGTTGGATGCCTCGCTTAAGGTGAGTGAATTGCAGCCTACGAACGCCGATCCAGCCGGCGAATACGTAGTGCCGGAACAAATCGCAGGCGCGATCGCGGGATTGTTCAACGCCAGCTCCGTTCCGGCCGGCGGATACATGGTTCCGGGACGATTCGCCGCCGTGATTGCCGAATTGTGCAGCGCCGACGCCGCTCCGGAGAAAGAATACATGGTCCCGGCCGTAAAATCCCGCCAGATGGAAACCGGAGCAATGCTCGGCTCCGGGCAAACGGTTATCATTCGCGGAGGAGTCGAAAAGCGGGTGGAAGCCATCGTCGTCGCGGCAGGTTCCGGCGTCAAATCCGGCACAGGCGACCAGAACGTAGAGGTCCGCCACCAAATCAATAGGGTCCAGACGATTGTTTTCATGACACCGAAGATCGTGACAAACGAAGCCGCGGCAAAAGCCAACACGAAGCGATGAACAATCAGGGGAGACGACGGTGTATAATCCCTCTTTCTCCGTCGCCTTCCCTGCCTCCCCATGCCGCACGAATCTCCCGCTAACGTCCCCAGCGCCCGCCAGACGCTCTCTTTCCTGATGCGCCGCTTCCAAGAGGCCGGCATCCGCCCGCGGACCGATCTGGGCCAGAACTTCATGATCGACCTGAACCTGCAGCGCGTGCTGCTGGAAACGGCCGAGATCGGACCGGACGACGTGGTGCTGGAGGTCGGTACCGGCACGGGCGGGCTCACGGCACAGATGGCCCCGCTTGCTGCCGCGGTCGTGAGTGTGGAGGTCGATCGAAATCTGCATCAACTGGCCAGCGACGAGCTCTTCCGGCTCACCAATGTCACGCTGCTCCATGCCGATGTGCTGCGGGGCAAAAACCGGCTCTCGCCCGCGGTGCTGGAAGCCGTGCAACGTGAGTTGGACGCCGCGCCCGCGCGGCGGTTCAAACTGGTGGCCAATCTGCCGTACAGCGTGGCCACGCCGCTGATCTCCAATCTGCTGGCCCTGGACCGGCCGCCGGCGACGATGACCGTTACGGTGCAGAAGGAAGTGGCCGACCGCATCGTCGCGCCGCCCGGCGTCAAGGACTACGGCGCCTTCGCCGTGTGGGTGCAATGCCAATGCCGGGCGGAGATCGTTCGCGTGCTGCCGCCCTCGGTCTTTTGGCCGCGGCCGAAAGTCTACTCGGCCTTCGTGCAGATCGTGCTGGACGAAGCCCTGCGCGCGCGGATTCCCGACCGGGGCTTCTTTCACCAGTTCGTGCGTGCGTTGTTCTGCCATCGTCGCAAGGTGCTACGGGGTGAACTCGTCAGTGCCCAAAAGAAACTCGACAAGGCTCAGGTGGACGTTCTCTTGGCCCGTTTGGAAATCTCGCCCACCATCCGCGCCGAGCAGTTGGGGCTCGACGAGATGCTGCGGCTCTGCGAGGGCGTGAGGGCGGCGGCCGATTGACGCAGTGTCGTTCAAGCGATGTACAATTAAAGTCATGAAGGTCTCCGAAATCCGCGATGCGTTGCGCAAGCAGCCGTTTCGACCGTTCGTGGTCCATCTGGCCGACGGACGGGAATTCCCCGTGGATCACGTCGACTTTCTGCTCATTAGCCACTCCGAGCGCACGGTCATCGTTGCCGATCGCAACGGCGGCGTCGAATGGGTCGATCCGGTATTGATAACGAGCCTTTCATTTTCGGAATCAAGCGTGGCGTAGCGAGCGCGATTGAACTGACAACAGCCAATAAACGGCGCCGGAAATCGCAAAGCCCACGAACCAGGCGTAGTGGTATAGCCCGTTGATCCATGGCGGCACGGCATCGGCATCAAGGACTTTGATCGTCGTGAGAAACCCCGGCACGTTGGGCAGGATGCCGCACAACAGGGCAACAATCGCGGAATAATTGAAGCCGCCGGTATACCAGTAGCGGCCGACGCGGGAATAAAGCTCGTCGACAAAAAGCCGCAGCCGACGGAGCAAAAAATAGTCCACGATCATGATGCCGCCGATCGGGCCCAGAAGCGCGGAGTACGCGATCAGCCACGTGTAGATGTAGCCCGTCGGGTCGCTCAGGAGCTTCCAGGGGAATATCAAGATGCCGATCACTCCGGTAATGTAACCCCCCCGCTTGAAATCGATGCCCGCGGGCCAGAGATGGGAAAAGTCGTTCGCCGGGCTGACGATGTTGGCCGCGATGTTCGTCGCCAGCGTGGAGACGGCGACAGCCAGCATCGCGGCGCTGACCATTAGCGGCGAGTGGAACCTTCCCGCCAACGCCACCGGGTCCCATATCGTGCGACCATAGACGATCGCGGTGGCGCTGGTCACTACGACACCCACGAAGGCGAAAGCAGTCATCGAAGGCGGCAGCCCAATCATCTGGCCTACGATCTGCGCCCGTTGCGATTGCGCGTAGCGGGTGAAGTCGGGAATATTCAGCGACAGCGTGGCCCAAAAGCCGACCATTCCCGTGAGCGCCGGGAAAAAGTAATTCCAGAATTCGCCGGCGGTGGCGAACTTGGACGGCTGGGCCAGAATGGGACCCAGTCCCTTCGCCGCTCCGATCGCCCAGACCAGAAGGCATAGCGCGGCCAAGGGGAGAAAAACCGCCTTGAAAAGCAGCAGCTTGCGGATGCTCTCGATGCCGAGATAGACAATGTACATGTTGAGCAGCCAAAATGCGAAGAACGCGATAGCCCGGCCGGTTTCCAGGCCCCACCAGGCGGGAAAGATCTGTGGCACAGCTTCCACCGAAGGGAACCAGACTCGCGCCAGCTCGTAGAGCGAACAGCCGCCAATCCACGTCTGGATGCCGAACCATCCGCAAGCAACTATCGCCCGGAGCAGGGCCGGAATGTTCGCGCCGCGAATGCCGAAACTGCTGCGGGCGAAGATTGGAAAAGGGATGCCGTAGCGAGCGCCCGCGTGGCCGTTGAGGACCATGGGAACAAGAACAACGCTATTACCCAAAAAGACCGTCAGAATCGCCTCCCACCAGTTCATGCCGCCGTCAATGAGCGAGCTGGCGAGCATGTACGTCGGAATGCACAGGCTCATGCTGATCCAGAGCGCGGCGTAGTTCCAGGTTCCCCACGTTCTTTGATTCTCGGGAACGACCTGCAGGTCTTCGTTCGTGTAGCTCAAAACCTGTCTCCTGGTTGTAGGGTGGGACAAGATCGCGTAGCGAGCGCAGGCCCACCATTAACGTTGACAAAATGAGTGGATGGTGGGCCGTCGCTCGCTTTGGCGCGTAAACATTTACGACTGAACAATATGACAGCCGGGGTGGCACGCTCTGAGCTTCAAGCGAAGGGCGTGTTGGCCGAGTTACCACGCCCTTCGCTTGAAGCTCAGGACGTGCCACCCGATCGCTCAACCTATTTCGGTACAATACCCCACGCCCGCTTGTCCCACCCTACGCCACTGCTTGCCTTAGCCTACGAGCGCATCGGCGAAAGCCAAGTGCTCGTCGAGCGCCGCCAGGCCAATGTCAATTTCTTCCTCGGTCACGATCAACGGCGGGGCGATGACGAAGTGGCTGATCCAACCTTGGATCGCGACGCCCTGCGCCGCCATCTTGGCGGCGATCTGGTCGACCACCAGCGGCTTGCCTTCCACCTTCTCGCGCATGGTGTTGAACGGTTCTTTCGTGATCCGGTTCTTCACCAGCTCGACGCCGAAGAAAAGCCCAAGGCCCCGGACTTCGCCCACCGAGGGGTGTTTTTCTTGAATGGCTTGCAGCTTTTTCCGCACGTACGGCTCCAGCGCCGCCGCGCGGGCTACGAGATCCAGCCGCTGCATCTCCTCGATGGTCGTCACTGCCGGGCCGAGCGTCAGCGGGTGCGCTTCGTAGGTGTGCCCGTGGGAGAAGTAATGGTCCTCGAAGTAGTTGGCGATTTCGGTCGTCGTGGCGCAAAGGCCCAGCGGCACGTAGGCCGAGGTGATGCCCTTGGCCGTGACGAGGATGTCCGGCTTGACGTCCCAATGGTTCACCGCGAACCATCGGCCGGTGCGGCCCCAGCCGCTCATCACCTCGTCGGCAATCAAGAGCACGCCGTGCCTGTCGCAAATCTTCCGCAGCCGCGGAAAATACTCCGGCGGCGGAACGAGCACGCCGTTGGTGCCCACCACCGGCTCGACGATCACGGCTGCCACGTCGCTCTCGTTGCGGATCATGTGCTCCAGGTAATCGGCGCAGGCGATGTTGCAGCCGGGATACGTGTGTTTGATGGGGCAGTCGTAGCAATTGGTCTCCGGGGCGAAGACGACGCCGGCCAGTTTGCCGGCCGGCTCCATCGCCCAGCGGCGCGGGTCGCCCGTGGCCGCGATCGAGCCGCTGGTGGAACCGTGATACGAGCGGTAGCGGGATATGATCTTGTTGCGGCCCGTGAACATCCGCGCGATCTTGAAGGCCGCCTCGTTGGCCTCGGTGCCGCTGGTGGCGAAGAAGAACTTGTTGAGTCCCTCGGGCAGGACTTCCAGCAGCTTGAGGCTCAGCCGGGCACGCGGCTCCGTGGCGTGGCCGGGGGCGGCGTAGGCCAGCTCCCGCGCCTGCCGGGCGATCGCCTCGATCACGCGCGGGTTCTTGTGGCCAAGGTTCACGCACATGAGCTGCGAGCTGAAGTCCAGATAGCGCTTGCCCGCGCCGTCGATGAACCAGCAGCCTTCGGCGTCGGCGACATGCAGCGGCTTCCACGTCTTCTGGAAGCGCCAGGTGCCGTAGTTTGTCTGCCGCGTGATCGTGGAGATTTCGTCGGAGGTCATTGTTTTCGAGGCGGTCATGGCAGCATGGCCCTCGGCAATTAAGAGCGGGAAACGGAATGAAGGTAATGAAACGTCCAAGAGCACGTATAGCATTGCGGGATAAACTTCCGTTGTCAAGAGGACGCCCGCGCGTCGCCCGACAAGCCGGCGGTTGACAGCGGCGGCGATGCGGAGGAAACTGAACGCGGCGGGCAAGTTCGCCCCGTACTTTCGACGAAAGGCTGTTTACCATGCGACGACGACAATTCGTGAAACTCGCTGCTGCCGCGGCGGCAGTGAGCATCGTTCCGCGCCATGTTCTGGGCGGGGCCGGCAATACGCCTCCGAGCGAGAAACTGAACATCGCGGGCATTGGCATCGGAGGTCAAGGCGGCAGCGATCTGAACGCCATGTCCAGTCAGAACATCGTTGCCCTGTGCGACGTCGATTGGGACTTTGCGGCCGGCGCCTTCAAGACCTATCCCAAGGCCAAACGCTTCCGCGACTACCGGCGGATGCTGGAAGCGTTGCCCAGTATCGAGGCCGTGATGATTGCCACGCCGGACCACATGCATGCTCCCATCGCCCTGGCGGCTTTGCGCGGGAAAACACGTGTACGTCGAAAAGCCGATGGCCCACAGCATCGAAGAGGCCCGCACCATGACCCGCGTCGCCAAGGAAACGGGCCTGGTAACGCAGATGGGCAACCAGGGTCATGCGGGCGAGGGCCTGCGGGCGTGGCGGGAATGGCTCCAAGCCGGCGTGATTGGGGCCGTGCGGGAAATCCACTGCTGGACCGACCGTCCCGGCGGATTCTGGATACCGGCGCAGGACCGGCCGCGCCAGACGCCGCCGACGCCGAAGAATTTCGACTGGGACCTCTGGATCGGCGCAGCCCCCATGCGGCCTTATAGCCCGGTCTACCATCCGAACCACTGGCGCGGGTGGTGCGACTTCGGCAATGGGGCGCTGGGCGATATGGGAATTCATAACATGGACCCCGCCTTTTATGCTTTGGACCTCGACGCGCCCGTGGCGACCGAGGCCCGAACGTCGCCCGCCAAGCGGGAAACGTATCCCGCCTGGGAGATCATCACTTACGAGTTTGCCGCCAAGGGCAACCGCCCGCCAGTCAAGCTGCACTGGTACGACGGCGGAAAGATGCCCCCGCGGCCCGGCGACCTCGATGCGAAGGTTCAGTTGGGCGACAACGGCATCTACATGGTCGGCGAAAAAGGAACGCTCCTCAGCGGCGGCTGGGCGGCCATGCCCGCCATCTTCCCCAGCGCGCTGCGGGCCGCGTTCCACAAGCCGCCGAAGTCGATCCCGCGTTCGCCGGGGCACCACGAGGAATGGATCCGCGCATGCAAAGACCGCCGTCCGCAGGACGCCAAGGCCGGATTCGCCTATTCCGGCCCCTACACCGAGGCGCTGCTCGTGGGACTTCTGGCCGTCCGCTTGCAGCAGCGGATCGAGTGGGACGCGGCGGCCATGAAAGCCCATAACGCCCCCGCGGCCGATGACGTGATTCGCAAACATTATCGGACCGGCTTTACGATTTGAGCGGTGGGATCGGGAAGTCGGGAGTGGCATGTGGACGTACGACTTGGAAAGTAAAAGCCCGAGGCGCAAGCGAGTGGGAGCGGGGAGGAGGGGGCAGTGAACATTCTGACTCCCAACTTCCAACTTCTGCCTTCTGTCCTCTGGTGCCTATCGCCGCGATTTGGACCGAAATATGTTTTCGCACTTTGAACATCGAGCATTTGGCCTGTTTTTCCGGGTTTTTCAGGGTAGAAGCGGGGCAGGATCAAGGCAGGGCGAGGGCAGAATGAAGGCAGGGCGAGGGCAGGATGAAGGCAGGGCGAGGGCAGGATGAAGCCAGGATCGGGGCGGGAATTCCCGCTTCCGGGTGGTTTATGCACCGGCAGGTCCTTTCTGCCGGAATGGACCAATGCGGCCAGCCATCTTGTGCCGGCAGGGAGCATGGAGTGGCAAGTGGCAAGTGGAGGGTGGCGGCGCGTCGTTCCCCTCGCCCTTCGGGCTTGTTGTTATACACATCTCAGACCCCATCTGGCTTGCCCGGATGGTGAAACAGGTTGAATGGCTAGAAAAGAGTAACGAAGAATTCACGACCCCCGCGGGCTTGTCCCGCGGGTGAAGGAGATTGCGCGGCTACATGGCGAACGTGCAGTAGCTGGACAATCTGATTCACCATCCAGGCAAGCTGGATGGGGTCCGGCTCTTGTTGGTTTTCGTTGCTAGCTGTTCAACCTCCTTCACCATCCACACGAGGTGGATGGGGTCGCTGCGCGACTTGTGTATAACAACAACCCCGCCGGGAGAGGGCGGGTACCGGGGAGCAACGAGCCGCAAGAAATCGCACAGAGCACAAAGCCCGTTCTCTGTGTTCTTTGCGTTCTTTCGCGGCAATTCTGGAATCGCATGTTTCTGCCGGTCATTTTTCTGTTGACACTTGTCGCCTTGTGGCACGAAAGGTCGCGGTTTGTCGCGGCTCTCGACCCGGTTTTGTCTCTTCCGGGCTTCCGCGGCAAGTCATTGCCCGCGGTTTTTTAGCCCGTGGCGCGGTTTTGCCTTTTTTCCTTTCACTCTCACGCTGACAAACAATGAAGTTCCCCCCTCGCCCGCCGGGAAAGGGCGGGCGCCGGGGGCGCCCGCTTGCGAGTCCAGCGTTGGTCAATGAGGGCGTGTTCCGACCCTGACCCCCGACCTCTGTCCTCTGGCCTCCGATCTCTCATCTCTCATTCCTAAACACTTGCCACTTACCACTTGCCACTCCCCACTCCTTTTCCGCCCGCCATTATACACCATTCTTAACTGATGTCAACATATCAGGCCGTTTGTCTGCGCCCGCCGCCCTAAGTCCTTGCCCGGCAACATCTTAAGGCTCTTGACATTTGTTCGCGATTTTGGGCGCTACACCGCGGGAGGGGCCTGTGCGGAAATAGCGCAAGTCCAAGCTGGCAAAGGAGTTGTGAATTTCGGTTCGATTAGGGGCGGAAAGGAGGAAAAACGGCGCCCCGCGGAAAGAATCTTTGCCGTGCCTGCGCTTCGTGCAGCTTCGCCCTGTGTAAAATCGGCCGGGATTTCGCCGCGCCTTCACAGTCCCTCCCGCGCCCTATCGAGCAGGCCGTCCCTTCCATCCCCGCTCGACACGCTCGATGAACGACTTCCGAAACGTCGTCACCACGCCTCTCTGGATCGCCTCCCGGGACGCCAAGTCGAAGGCGTGGTAGATGAGCGACCCCGCGGAGATGGTAACCCGCTGCACGATTTGCAGGGGGCGCGGCGACTCGGACGAACCGCGATCAATGTCGAATACGAAGACTGTTGCGCGGCTGCGCTCACCGGCCGTCTCCTCGGTTTCCGCGGGCGCGCGGAGGGCAAACGAACGAGGGTCATCGCCGGCCTGGACCAGTTGGGGCCGGCCAAGATGCCGCAGCCAGCTTTCCCATACGGGGACCGGCAAGACGATTGCAAATCCCGCGCAGCCCGGCGCTCGCGCGAGTTCGATCTTGAATATCATCTGGTAAATGGTCCGCTTGAAAATGTTTGCCTTGTTCGGACCCTCGACGCCGGTCCCGCAAACTTCAACCCGCGACTTCAAGGCGTCATGGTAGACTGCGCCGCTGCGCCGGCCGGGCAGAGGTCCCGCAGCAATGCCGCCGCATGGAGCGGACTTCCGTGGAAATCGGAAGTCTGAATCTCGTAGAAAAGATGGTCGCCGAACGAGAGCGGCTTGCCGCTGTCGTCAATTTGCCGGACCTCGATGACCGAAATATCAACCGCCGCGCCGGGCGACGCGTCGGTCTCCGGGAGGTCGATCTCTCCCCCAACTTCTGGGACGAGAACAGAAAGACCCTCGTTGCGGCGGCAACCGCCTCGATAATACGCCGGCGTTGGTCTTCGCGGCGAAGCACCGTCAGCGGCAAGAGCAGAATGGAGGCACTGGCGGGGATTTCGTAGGCCGCCTGCACCGCGCTAGCGAGCAGAGTAAAATGCTGATCGAGAGTCCGGTATGGGCACGCAACCCAGTCCTGCCGCGTGCCGTTGCTGTCGCTGCTGATCGTGCAGACCCCGTAGGGCTCCGTCCAGCCGCGAGCCCGCTTGACGCACAAAGTGGCTTGCTCCGTGGCTGTGGTGAGAAACGGGCACAGCCGCCCGCCCTGGTTCCGCATTGCTTGGCGCGAATCGTCAACCACTTGCCAGACGCGGTGTCCGAACCACTCGGCGACGAAATTGCCGGTAGCGCGCTCGGCCGGCGGTGTCTCAAGAGCGCTCATCAGTCCGCTTTCCCTTTCATCCCGTCCTCAAGCGCGCGGATCATCTCCGCCATCCCCACCTTGAGCGCGGCGGCAATTTGCTGTATGACAGTGAGGGACGGATTGCGTAGTCCGCGTTCGAGAAGACTGATGTACGTACGGTGGAGTCCTGCTGCATCGGCAAGCGCCTCTTGGGAAAACTGCCGGTCCGTGCGGAACTTTCGCACGACCTGGCCGAAAACCACCTGCGGCTGCCTCTTGCTCATAAGGCGTAGCATCGTAAAACCGTGACTGTTCGTCTACAGACAGTTGTCTGCACACGCGACCCGTGGTAGAATCTCCCGTATGAATGCAAATGCGAAGTTCAGTCCGGTGTTGTCGGGGGACGAGCAGTTCGCCCTCGTCCAAGGCGATGCTTTCGATTTGCTGCGCCAGATGCCGGCCGAGAGCGTGGACCTGGTTATAACCAGCCCGCCGTATTGGGGGCTGCGCGATTATGAAGCGGAACACAACTGGGAGATACTCGATCTGTGGGCCGGTGGCAAACACGCAAAGGCCACACCGTCCTATCAATGGTATCGGGAGCACCGGGGATTGCTCGGCCTGGAGCCGTTGCCGGAGTGGTATGTCGCCAACCTCACGGAAATCCTCGGCGAATGCCAGCGCGTCTTGAAAATGTCGGGCAGCATGTGGCTTAACATCGGCGACACCTATTTTGCTAGATGGTCGAGCATCCGGCCCAAGGGACGCCAGGGACTTAACGGAGACGAGCGCATGCGCCGCAAGACCCCGATGGGCGGATACCGCCAGGAAAAGCAATTGCTGCTGATTCCCTCCCGCGTCGCCATCGCGCTACAGGAGAAACGGTGGATTCTCCGGAACGACCTTATCTGGTACAAGCCGAACGTGCCCCCGCGCCCTTTCGACGACCGGCTCGGATCGACGCACGAGCATTTTTTCCACTTCGTCAAACGTCCGCGGGAGGGGCGGGCAAAATACCATTACGATATTTCCGAGGCGGGCCACGTTCCCCATGACGTGCAGAAAGTGAATGTCGTGCCCGGCAAGGACAAGCACAGCGCGTCGTTTCCGCCGAAGCTTATCGAGCCGCGAATCCGCAGCTCCTGTCCGCCCGGTGGTCTGGTTCTCGACCCGTTCGTGGGCGTCGGCACGGCGCTGGAGGTGGCGGTAGCCGCGGGGCGGCGGCCGTCGGGTTCGACATCAGCAGCCGCTTCTTGGCGGCCGCCGAGCGGCGGATGAAGAACGTTGCCCCCGCACTGTTCTAGCCGTGCGGCAATGTCGGCTAGCCGCATTGCTAAAAGGCAACTCTTTTCCCGGAAAACGCGTACCTCGCGACCTTCCCCCGCCTCGCCCTCGCCGTTCACATCCACCGGCCGTCGGATTCCCTCGTGCGACGGCCCCCTTGAACGCCCGCGTCGAGTGCCGCCGGAGCCAATGTTGGCCGTCAGCGGGCGAATTGAACAGGGAAGGGCACGCTAAAGGGGCGCAAACGCAACCCCCGGTCCCAAGCAGTAGGAAGCCGAAGCCGCGTAGCGGCGACACGATGCCCTCGACATGCGATAGTGAAGCGGCTACGCGGCATGGCCCGGGCGGTCTTGATTCCGAGGGTTCCGCTGCGCTGCACCCTCGGTTATTCACGTTTTGCCGCTCCGCGGCAGCTTGCAATTTGAACTACCAATGCCGGTAACTACTCACAACTTCAATCGCACGCCGAGCCAATTCATCAGCGACGTAAACGCGAGCAGGAGGATTCCCAATCCCAGCGACCGCACGATCGCCAGGGCCAGCCCGTGCTCGCCCAGCCCGCCGTACCAATCGCCGAGGCGCGCCTGATCCATCCAACTGACAATCCCTTCGGAGAGCAGATAGGCAAAGAGGACGTTCTGGCCGGCAATCGCGAAGGGCTTGGTAATCCAGGTCCACTTAAGCACATCGCCCATAACGTAAAACAGCAGCCACAAGGTTGCCGTGAAGACGCACGCCCACAAGCCCCACGCAGGGGTGCCGCTGTTTTTCCAGATCAGGTAAGGCTTGTAAAAAACCATCGCCAGCAGCGCGGTTGCCAGGATGAACCACAACGTAAACTTGATGCGAGACCTCACGGTCGCCGTGTCGGGCGTCAGAAGGATCGTCGCCAGAATCGTCCCCGCGACCACGATGCCGCCGGAAGTATTGAAGCCGTTGCCGATGTAACGATACAACGTTGTACACGTCCCCGCGATCGCCACGCCGATCGGCGCAAGGAAGCCCGGCAAATGAAATCCGCGCAGTGAGCCTGTCCGGTCCGCCGCATACATTCCCATCATCAAAACGCCGCAGATCGCCAGCGCCAGCCGGCTGTTGCGGAAGATCAGGTAGACCAGCGAACCAGCCAGGTATGCCCACGCAATCAACCCCAGGATGCCATACCAGCTCGTGCGAAGCACAAACGGGCTCCACTCGACTATGTGCTGCGTCCTCACCGCGCCGGTCCGGTGATTCTTCCGCACGTTCTCATACAAAAGCATCAACGCCACAAGCCCGGCCAGCCCGATGCCGCGCACGAGCCACGACACGATCTTCCAGAGCTTTTCCCGCTTCGCATCGCCCTTCTTCACGAAGAAGGGCCGAATCTCCGCAAACGCCAGGATCGCCGCGAGAAACATCAGCCCGGCCCAGCCCGATTGCGACAGTCCCGCCGCATGGTTCGGCCCGCTCTCGCCGTTCACCATCAGGATACCGAGGAGGAGCAGAGACAGCGTGCGAATCAGAATATGCGGCAGCAGTTGCCACCACTTCTCACCCCTTGTCAGCCGCCCGCCGAGTGCGAACGGAATCGACATGCCCACCATGAAGAGAAAGCCGGGGAAAACCATGTCGACGAACGTCATGCCGTCTTCGACCGCCGGCCGCGGATGCATGTCGGAGTAGTGCTTCATCCACCACGGCGCGATCTCGTCAGAGACGCCCGCGAAGTCGTTGACGAAGATCATCGTGAGCATAATGAAGCCGCGCGCCGCATCAATCGACGCGACCCGCGGCGGCTTGGCAGACGCGACCGCACGGAGCGTTCCTGTCGTCGGCATCGAAGTCATCTTGAAACTCCCCGCGTCGTCAGAATGGAAGCGAAGGCCATCCCTGAGATTAGAGCGAACTCTCCGTATCCCGCCATTCTCGCACAAGCTTCTGCCGTCCACCATCCCGTTGCCACCGCTTTACGTTCGTGGCCTTTCTTCTTTGCCGGGTGTGGCGGCTTGCCAGCCGCACTGCGGCGTGATACAGTCGAGCCGACCAACGGCCAATCCAAGTCTGGAGAACCTACATGCGCCTCGCTTGCCTCCCCGCTGCCTTGCTAAGTATTTACGTCATTGCTTGTTCGTGGCATTATGCAATTGCCGCGGACGAGGCCAAGCCGGCCGCTCCCGCCAAAGCCGCCAAGCCCATCGGGCCCGACGAAGCCGTCAAAAAAGTCGGCAAGGACGTCCTCTTGCAAATGACGGTGAAGTCGTCAACGCTTCGTGGCGACGTATGCTACCTCAACTCCGAAGAAGACTATAAGGATAAGAAGAACTTCACGCTGTTCATACCCGCCGAGGCGATGGCCAAATTCAAAGAGGCCAAGGTTGACGATCCGGCCAAGCACTTCAAGGGCAAGCTGGTGCAGGCTGCCGGCAAAGTGATCATGTACCGCAACCGGCCGGAGGTCAAGCTTTCTGGCCCCGATGATCTCAAGATCGTTCCGGAGAAGAAGCCAGAGCAGAAGCTCGAGATTGTTCCCGAGAAGAACCCGGAGAAAAAGCCAGAGAAGAACACTGAAAAGAAATGAGGGCCCACAGACCCTACCATAGCGCTTCATGAAGAATCTGCCGATTCTGCGTTCGATCTTCCTCATCATGGCCTCAGCCGCGGCCCTCTGGGCGTCCGCGCTTGCCGCGGCGGAGCCGGAGTTTCGTGTGCTGACCTTGGCGGAGTCGGGCGGACACCATATCGCCTTTACCAAGGCGGCCAAGCCCTGGCTGAAGAAACGCGGCGACGAACACCGCTTTGGAGTCGACTTCATCGCCGACACGGCCCCGATCACGGAAGCCTATCTCGCCAAATACCGGCTCGTCCTGCAGTTGGACTACGTTCCCTACGGTTGGAAGCCCGCGGCGCGGGCCGCCTTCAAATCGTACATCGAGAAGGGAAAGGGCGGTTGGGTCGGGCTGCATCACGCATCGCTTTTGGGCGATTTCGACGGGCAGAAGATGTGGCCGTGGTTTTCCGACTTCCTGGGCAAGATCAAGTACCGGAATTACATTCCCACGTTCGCCGCCGGCACGGTTCGCGTCGAAGACAAGTCGCATCCTTGCATGAAAGGCGTGCCCGGTACGTTCGTCATTCCAAGGGAAGAATGGTACACCTACGACCGCAGCCCACGAAGCGCCGTTCATGTGCTGGCCAGCGTGGACGAATCGACGTATTCGCCCGACACTGCGATCAAAATGGGTGACCACCCTGTTATTTGGACCAACCCGCGCGTAAAAGCCCGCAACGTCTATATCTTCATGGGCCACGGGCCCGATCTGCTGGAGAACAAGGCCTACACCACGATCTTGCTCAACGCAATCATGTGGGCCGCGGGGAAGTGATTAACTGCTTGCCGCAAAAAGTTGGGCAGGGTAAAATCGCTTGTCCTTGAAATTACTTTTCGCCACTCTCTGTGGCGAGTCGCAAGGCGGACCGATGAAGTCCGGTCCTTGCTAAATGGAGGGGGCGGGTTTCGGATTTGCAGGTTCTGCCGCACAGTGAAGTGACGATGGACCCTGACGGGGGTGTTGTTCCAGGCGGCAGGGCGCAAGTCAGGAGAACGGAGTGCGCGCGTTTTAGACGCAATGGCCCAGAAAGCTTTCCATGGCGGGACGTCGTGACGCAATGGCAGGAAAAGTCTTTACATCACGCCGCGTCGTGTTGCCCGGCCAGGTAGGGCCTTTCGCTCTGTTGGTGGACGGCGATAGTATCGAGGCCATTGTCCCTCAAGCGCAGATTCCCTCCGCCGTGCCGGTGACCGACTTTGGCGACGCAGCGATTCTGCCGGGCCTGGTCGATTCGCACATCCATATCAACGAGCCCGGCAGGACCGAGTGGGAAGGGTTCCGCACCGCGACTCGCGCCGCCGCGGCGGGGGGCTACACGACGCTGGTGGACATGCCGCTGAACTGCGTGCCCTCAACAACCACGGTAGCGGCCCTGGAAGCCAAGCGCGCGGCCGCGCGAGGGCAATGTCACGTCGATTGGGCCGCCTGGGGCGGCGTGGTGCCGGGAAATCAGAGCGAAATCTCCGCGCTGGCAGCGGCGGGCGTGGCGGGTTTCAAATGCTTCTTGATTCACCCCGGCACGGAAGAGTTCGCAATGGTGGACGAAGAAGATTTGCGGGCCGCGCTGCCGTATATCAGGGAGACGGGACTGCCGCTGCTGGTCCACGCGGAGTTGCCCGGCCCGGTCGAAGCTGCCGCGCGGGCGTTAGTGGATTCTGACTGGCGCGAGTACGATACTTATCTCAAATCCCGGCCGGAAGAGTCCGAGATGGCCGCGATAGAACTCCTGCTGAAGCTTGCCGGGGAATTCGGGTGCCGCATTCACATCGTCCATCTTTCCGCAGCGCGGGCGATCGGCATGTTGCGAGAAGCGCGGAGCCGCGGACTGCCCGTCACCGTGGAAACCTGCCCGCATTATCTCCATTTTGCCGCCGAAGAGATCGAGGACGGGGCGACGCAGTACAAGTGCGCCCCGCCGATTCGCGGCCGCCAAAACCGCGAAACGCTGTGGCAAGGTTTGCGCGAGGGAGTCCTCGATCTCATTGCGACGGACCATTCTCCTTGCCCGCCGGCGATGAAGTGTCCGGACCGCGGCGACTTTCGCAGCGCCTGGGGCGGGATTGCCAGCGTTTCACTGGCGCTGCCGGCTGTCTGGACCGAAGCGCAGCGGCGCGGCTTCTCCTTGACGGACGTCGCCCGGTGGATGGCCGAGCATCCGGCGGAGCTGGCGGGCCTTCAAGAGAGCAAAGGGCGGCTCGGCGCGGGTCTGGACGCCGACTTTACGGTGTTTGACCCGGAGGCGGAAATGTCGCTCGGCGAGGCGCAGCTCCACTTCCGCCACGCCGTAACCCCGTATCTTGGCGAGACCCTGAAAGGCAAAGTGCTGGCGACGTATCTCCGCGGAGAATGCGTGTTCCGGGAAGGCGCATTTGCGGATGCTCCCCGCGGACGAGAGCTAAGGCAGGGAGCAGGGGGGCACCCGGCACCCGGAGAAGTGCAGTCCCAGTGCCGGGTGCCGGGTCGGAAGCGGGGGGCATGACTACTCCCTGCTCCCTGCTCCCTGCTCCCTGCACGCCGGCAATCGTCGGAACCTCGGTTCCGCGCAAGGAAGGCCGCGACAAAGTCACCGGGGCCGCGCGGTACATCGACGACATGCGGCTGCCGGACATGCTCTATGGCGCCACCGTTCGCAGCAAATTTCCGCGCGGGCGGATCACGGGCATCTCCTTCGACCCGGCAATCGATTGGAGCGAGTTCGTCGTTGCCTCCGCCAAAGACATTCCCGGCCAGAACTGCATCGCGCTGATCCTCGACGATCAGCCGTGCCTTGCTGACGGCGCAGTGAACCATGCCGAGGAGCCGATACTGCTGCTGGCTCATCCCGACAAGCACGTCTTGGCCCGTGCCGTCGAAGGCGTCACGATACGGTTTTCGCCGCTGCCTGCGATCTTTACGATCGAGGATAGCGAAAAGAAAACTCCGATCGTTTGGGGCGCGGACAATACGTTCAAGACTTTTCAGATCGAGAAGGGCGACGTCGACAGTGTTTGGGACAAGGCCGATTTCATCGTCGAAGGCGAGTACTCCACCGGGGCACAAGAGCACCTTTACATAGAGAACAACGGCATGATCGCCGTGTTCGACCCCGCGGACGGCATCACGGTCTGGGGTTCGCTGCAATGTCCCTATTACGTCCACAAGGCACTGATGAAACTGTGCGGGCTGCCGGAAGAAAAGGTCCGCGTGGTGCAGATGGAAACGGGCGGGGCTTTCGGCGGCAAGGAGGAGTACCCGTCCATGATCGCCGCTCATGCCGCGCTGCTGGCCATGAAATCCGGCCGCCCGGTAAAACTCGTCTACGATCGGCTGGAAGACATGGTCGCCACCACCAAGCGGCATCCCTCAAGGACGCGGCATCGCACGGCCCTGGACAAGGACGGAAAGCTGCTAGGCGGCGAAATTGAATTCGCCATCGACGGCGGCGCGTATTCAACGCTTTCGGCCGTGGTTCTCTCGCGGGGCACGATCCACGCGGGCGGCCCGTACTGCTGGCCCAATATCCGCGTGCGTTCGACGGCCTACGCGACCAATGCCCCGCCGCACGGCGCCTTCCGCGGCTTCGGTGCGCCGCAGAGCCTGTTCGCGCTGGAGCGGCACATGGACCGCATCGCCAAGGTCGTCGGCCTTGCGCCGGAAGAGCTTCGCCGCCGCAATTTCCTGCGGCCCGGCCAAACCACGGCGACGGAACAAGTGATCCGCGAGCCGATCGACCTTCCGCAATTGCTCGACAAGGCATTGGTCCGCGCCGGCTATCACGAAAAAAAAGCGAGATTCGCGCAATCGAACAAGACAAGCAACGGCAAAAGCGCGATGAAGAAGGGAATGGGCATTGCCGCCTTCCTGCACGGCGCCGGCTTCACTGGGTCCGGCGAACGTTTCTTGGGCTCTGTCGTCGGCGTCGAGGCCACCAGCGAAGGACAAGTCCGCGTGCTCGTCTCCAGCTCGGAATTCGGGCAAGGTACGAACACCGTGCTTTGCCAAATCGCGGCGGAAGCGCTGGGAATTCCCTATGAATACGTCTCGATCGCGCAGCCCGATACATCGGTCGTGCCCAACAGTGGCCCAACCGTCGCTTCCCGCACGGCGATGGTGATCGGAAACCTCGTCCGTTCGGCGGCCATCGGCCTGCGGCAGACCTTGCAACTGTCGCATGGACTGGAAGAGCCGTTTACGCTCGAACAGTTCGCGGCGGCCTGTCGCAAGCACATCGGGCCTCCCTCACCCCAGCCCTCTCCCGGAGGGCGAGGGGGACCAGAAAACGGCCGGCTTCGCTCCTTGGCCCGCTACGAAGCACCCAAAGGCGTCTTTTGGGACGACGAGAAATACCGCGGCGAGGCTTACGCGGCATACGCCTGGGCGGTCTACGTTGCCGAGGTCTCGGTGGACCTGTGTACGTATTCGGCCAAGGTGGAGGATTTTGTCGCCTTGCAGGAGGTTGGCAAGGTGATCCATCCGGTCCTCGCGAGCGGGCAGATCATCGGCGGCGTTGCGCAGGCGATCGGACTGGCACTCTATGAAAAGGTCGTCTGGGACAACGGGCGGATGAAGAACGGGCAAATGACCAATTATATTATGCCCGCCTCCTGCGATCTTCCGCCGATTCATGTCCTGTTCGAGGAGTTGGGCAATCCGCACGGCGCCTACGGCGCGAAGGGCATCGGCGAGCTGCCCATGGACGGCCCCGCGCCGGCCATTGTCAACGCCGTCGCGGACGCCCTGCAGAGGCCCTTCGATCACATTCCCCTGCTGCCGGAGGACATTTTCGCGGCGGTAAGCGCGGGTGAGCGAAGCGAATGAACCGCGGATGACGCAGATGTCGCGGATAATCAGATGATTGAATTCTATCCTTCCCATCCGCGTTATCGGCGTTATCTGCGGTTAATTCCAATCGGCTGAGCACACACGGCGCCGTGAGCGTCCCCTTGAATCCCTCATCCGCTGCCCCTGCGAAACAGGAAATCACGTTCACGGTGAACGGCGCGACCCGAACCGTTTGCGCGTATCCCATGGCGCGGCTCTTGGATGTGCTGCGGGAAGAACTTCAGCTCACCGGAACCAAGGAAGGCTGCGGGGAGGGCGAATGCGGTTCGTGCTCCGTCCTTCTCGACGGAACTCTTGTGAATAGCTGCCTGGTGCCGGTGTTGCAGGCTAGCGGCGCGAGCATCGTCACGATTGAGGGACTTGGGACCGACGGGCGCCTGCACCCGCTCCAGCAGGCCTTTCTCCAATGCGGGGCGGCCCAGTGCGGCATCTGCACGCCCGGCATGATCCTCGCCGCCGTACACTTGCTGGACAAGAAACCCTCGACCGACCCTGGAAGAAATCCGCGAGGGGCTATCCGGAAACCTCTGCCGTTGCACCGGCTACTTGCAGATTTTCGAGGCGGTGGAGCAACTTTCGAGACAATGACGGCCAGGAAGGAACACCAGCACCTCGAGTGGAAAGAAAGCTGGCGCGACGAATACCTGAAATGGCTCTGCGGATTTGCCAACGCCGAGGGCGGCACGCTAGTGATCGGCCGCGACGACCACGGCAAGCCGGTTGGCGTGGCCGACGCCAAAAAACTGCTTGAGGACCTGCCAAACAAGATTCGCGACGTGCTTGGAATTATGGCCGATGTCAGGCTCGTCAAGAAGTCGGGCAAGGAATTGATCGAAATCCGCGTCGCTCCGTATCCAGCCCCAATCAGCTACAAAGGCGAATACTACTATCGCAGCGGCAGCACCAAGCAAGAGCTCAAAGGAGCGGCACTGGATCGCTTCTTGCTCAAGAAGCATGGGCGCACGTGGGACGGCGCGCCGGTGCCGGGTGTAACATCTCGCGATCTCTCCAAGCCCGCGATCGACAACTTCCGGAAGCGAGCGCGGCAAAGCGGTCGGGTGGAAAATGCCATCTTGCGGGAATCAACTTCGGCGCTGCTTGAGAAGCTCCAACTGGTCGAAGGCAAGTACCTGAAGCGGGCGGCATTGCTGCTCTTTCACGACAGGCCGGAGAAGTTCGCCACTGGCGCGTACGTGAAAGTCGGCTTCTTCCGCAACGTCTCCGAGTTGCTCTATCACGATGAAATCCACGGCAACCTGTTCACCCAGGCCAGCAAGACGCTTGACCTTCTGACCACCAAGTACCTCAAGGCGGGCATCCGCTACGAGGGAATCCAGCGCATCGAGACGTTCCCCGTGCCCGACGATGCCCTGCGCGAGGCCGTGCTGAACGCGATCATTCACAAGGATTACTCGTCGGGAGCAACGATCCAGATCAGTGTCTATGCCGACAAGCTGATGGTTTGGAATCCCGGTCAGCTTCCGTCCAACTGGACCGTGGCGAAATTGATAGGCAAACACTCCTCGAAGCCGTTTAACCCGGACGTCGCCAACGCGTTTTTCCGTGCGGGCGAGATCG
Source organism: uncultured Planctomycetia bacterium (assembly GCA_963780045.1). Lineage (GTDB taxonomy): Bacteria > Planctomycetota > Planctomycetia > Pirellulales > Thermoguttaceae > JANXQG01. Next base: position 517,047 of record CAVZZZ010000005.1, read on the forward strand.
AGGCTTGGGGCCAAGGGATCGAGCGGATATTCACCGCGTGCCGCGAGGCCGGTTTTCCGGAACCGGTGATCGAGTACGAAAGCACGGGGCTTTGGGTTACTTTTCCATTTGCACCGGAGATTGTCGCCTCGACCAATGGTGACCAATCGGAGAAACCTTCGGAGAAAACTAGGGAGAAAACTAGGGAGAAAACTAGGGAGAAAACTAGGGAGAGAATTCTGAAGCTTGTCCGCGGCAAGCCGCGCATCACGTCCGACGAACTCGCCCACGAATTGGGAATTACGGGCAAGGGCGTTGAATGGCATGTCAGCAGGCTGAAAAAGGAAGGCGTGCTAGAACGAGTCGGACCTGATAAAGGCGGACATTGGGAAGTGCTGACGTGAGAGCCAACCCGGCCGAAGTCGAACTAGTCGCCCCGGCCACGCTGCAAGATGCCGTCGTGCTGCTCGGCCGGGAACCGGGGGTGTGGCTGCCGATCGCCGGCGGGACGGACGTCATGGTCCAATACGCGGCCGGAATGTTGAAATCGCGCAAGGCCGTGAGCATCTGGGGCCTGTCGGAATTGCGAGGCATCGACGTGAGCGATTCCGAAATCCGCATCGGCGCCGGCTGCACTTACACGGACATCCGGCGGCACAAGACGATTTCCGACGAGTTTCCCCTGCTGGTCCGCTCCGCGGCGTGGACCGGCGGCATCGCCAATCAGAACCGCGGCACCTTGGGTGGAAACATCGCCAACGCATCGCCGGCGGGCGATTCGCTGCCCGTGCTTCTGGCCTATGACGCCGAGCTAGTCCTGGTCTCTGCGCACGGCGAAAGACGAGTGCCCTACCGGCAGTTTCACTTGGGCTACAAGAAAAGCCTGCTTGCGTCCGACGAACTGATCCGCGCCGTCTGCGTTCCACGACGGTTCAGTGGCTATGTGGGCTACGCCAGAAAGGTCGGCAGCGCAACGCGCAGGCCATCTCGAAAGTTTTTCTTGCGGCCGTGGGGCGAGTGAGCGGCGGCCGGATCGCCGATGTCCGGTTGGCGGCAGGAAGCGTGGCGCCCATCCCAGTCCGATTGATGCGCACCGAGGGTGTGCTTATGAACCAGCCCGTGGGCGAACACTTGTTGGAGACGGGCAGGAAAACATGGGCCGAAGAAATCCAGCCCATCGATGACATCCGTTCGACTGCCGCCTATCGGATAGCGGTCCTCGCAAACCTGCTAGGCGAATTCCTGCGGGAACTTTCGGGAGGCACTTCCACAGGAGGCAGTGCTCGGTGAACGCCGTCCTTTCCCGCTGGAACGGTTTGTCGGTGGACAACGCGACCGGCGAGATACTTCCCTGCTGCGGGTCGAACCGCTGGGCGCGAGAAATGTCCTCCGCGCGACCGCTGGGCGACGCGACGGCCTTGCTCGCGACTTCCGACGCGATCTGGCGCGGGCTGGGCGCGGCGGATTGGAACGAAGCATTCCGGAGCCACCCGCGCATCGGCGGCAGCGCTGCGACCGAGGCGGACGCGCAATCGGCAAAGTGGTCGGCCGAGGAGCAAGCCCGCGCCGCGGCAACCTCCAGCTCCTTGCAGCAGGCCCTGGCAGATGGGAACCGCCAGTACGAGAACAAGTTCCATCGCATTTTCATCATTTGCGCAAGCGGCAAATCCACCGTCGAAATCCTTGACGCTCTCCGCCGCAGGCTCGAAAATGACGCGGCGACTGAGTTGCTCGAAGCCGCCGAACAGCAGCGGCAAATCACGCGAATCCGCTTGAACAAATGGCTGGCACAGTGAGGCGGATTTCCACCCACGTTCTCGACACCGCGCTGGGCAGACCGGCAGCGGCAGTTGCGGTCCGCTTGGACCGCCAGGAAAATTCTGGCCAATGGAAGCTCATGAGCTCCGCGCGAACCGACGACGACGGCCGCTGCGGGCAGCTTCTGCCCGAGCCGCAACTGCTGTCTGCGGGACTCTACCGCCTTGTCTTCGAGACCGCGCCGTACTTCGCTGCCAAGGGTGTTTTGGCCCTTTATCCCGTGGTCGAAATCACGTTTGAAGTTCGCGCGGGTGAAACGCATTTTCATATTCCCTTGCTGCTCAGTCCGAACGGCTACACGACCTACCGGGGAAGCTGACGTGACCGCAAAACTGGCCGACAATCGCTATGGAAAATCCCGCGTCCGCCTGGTGCGTCTCAATCGGCGCGAGCCGGTCCACGAATTCCAGGAATGGGCGGTCGACGTTTTGCTGCGAGGCGATTTTCTGGCCTGCTTTGCCGAGGGAGACAATAGCCGCATCCTTGCCACCGATACGATGAAGAACATCGTCTACAGCCTCGGGCGAAAGTCTTTCGCCGAATGCATCGAGGAGTTCGCCAAGGAGTTGGGCGAATTCATCTTGAGCGGCAATCGGCAGGTCACCGAGGCGGACGTCGGCATTCTGCAAGAGTCTTGGGAACATGTTACCATAGGCGGCAAACCGCATCCCACGGCGTTCGTCAAATCCGGTGCCGAGCGGCAGACCGCCCGCGTAGTCCAGGACCGAACGGGCGAAACTCGCTTCGAATCGGGCATTGCCAATCTCGTTATCATGAAAACCGCCGACTCCGCATTCGAAGGCTTCATCCGGGACGCCCACACGACCTTGGCGGAGACCGAAGATCGTCTCTTAGGCACGTCGATGCGGGCAAATTGGCTCTACTCGACGGCCGACGTTTCGTTTGCCAGCGCCCGAACTGCAGTCCGCGAGTCTTTGCTTGCCGCCTTCGCGTTGCACAAGAGCAAGTCCATTCAGCACACGCTTTACGCGATGGCCGAATCTGCCTTAGCGGCCTGCCCGCAGGTTTCGGAAATCACTCTGACGATGCCGAACAAGCACTGCTTTCTCGTCGATCTGTCCCGCTTCGGCCAGGACAATCCCAATCACATCTTCATTCCCACCGACGAGCCGCATGGTACGATCGAGGCTCGTGTCTGCCGCGAAAGCTGAATGCAGTTGAAACCGGCTACGGAATTCATGCAACGTGCTCGGGAAACCGTCTCCCGGTGCCAGGCCGTGGCACGTTTCAGCGAGGATCCGCCGCGGATTACAAGGACCTTCCTTTCGCCGCCCATGCGGGCATGTCAAGAAGAAATCGGCGGTTGGATGCGGGCATTGGGCATGGAAGTTCATATCGACGCGGCGGGAAACCTGCGCGGCATGTATCCCCCCGCGGACGGGGCGGCCGCGCCGAGACTTCTCATCGGCTCTCATCTGGACACCGTCCCGGACGCCGGCGCGTACGACGGCGTTCTGGGCGTGGTGCTTGCCGTCTCTTTGATCGAGGCGCTGGCCGGGCGGCGGCTGCCTTTCGCTCTGGAAGTAGTCGGCTTCTCGGAGGAGGAGGGCGTACGGTTCGGGACCCCGTTTATCGGGAGCCGGGCGCTTTGTGCCACGATCGACGACGACTTGCTCGGCCGCCGCGACGCGCAGGGCGTCACGGTCCGCCAGGCGATCCTCGATTATGGCCTCGACCCCGGCGATCTTCCCGCGGCCGCGCTGGACGACGACGCGATCGGCTTTCTCGAATTCCATATCGAGCAAGGGCCCGTGTTGGAGCGGCTGGATAGCCCGTTGGGCGCGGTGGAAGCCATCGCCGGACAGACGCGGATGGAACTGGTTTTCACCGGGGCCGCGGGCCACGCGGGCACGACCCCGATGGAACTGCGGCGCGACGCCCTCGCGGCCGCCGCCGAGTGGACCGTAGCGGTGGAAAAGGCGGCGCGCAAGACAAGCGGCCTCGTCGCCACGGTCGGACTCCTGGAGGCCCAGCCCGGCGCTTCCAACGTGATCGCCGGCCAATGCCGCGCGACGCTCGACGTGCGTCACGCGTCCGACGCCATCCGCGCCAAGGCGGTCGCCGGCTTTCTTGCCGCGACCGCCGACATCGCGCAAGCCCGCGGCATCGAATTGACGTCCCGCACCATTCTCGACCAAGCCGCCACGCCGATGGACCCCTTTCTAGTTTCGCAAATCGAGACCGCCATCGCCTGTTCGGGCGTGACGCCCCACCGCCTCGTCAGTGGGGCGGGGCACGACGCGATGGTCCTCGCCCAAAACGTCCCCGCGGCGATGGTTTTCCTCCGCTCTCCGGGCGGAATCAGCCACAACCCCGCGGAAACCGTACAAGTGGAAGACGTGGCGAAAGCGATTGAAGCCGGACTTCATTTGCTGGATCAACTTGCCCGCGCTCCCGACTTTCAGAAAAGGACTTGCCGTGCATAATCTCGGCCATACCCGAAGCGCCCACCACCGCAATCATCTGCTGATCACGCCGGACACGTTTATCCGCACCACCTTGCCGGGCATGAAGGGCGCATCGGCCATCGTGCATATCGGCCCGGCATAGGCGCGGCGTTCACGCAGTACACGGTCGAATTCGAGCAAGGCGGCAAGCTCGGTGAAACCGGCGCTCGGCGCTTCATCTACGTGGTCGAAGGCTCGCTCGACCTGGAACTTGATGGAACGAAGCAGGCCCTCGGCCCGCGCGGTTTCGCCTATATTCCGCAAGGCACGGCTCATGGCATTTCGTCGGGCGAAAAGACGAGGGCCGTAGTCATCGAAAAGCCGTACGCGGCGCAGAGCAGGGAGCAGGGAGCAGGGAGCGAGGAGTATGCAGACTCCCTGCTCCCCGCTCGCCGCTCCTCGCTTGTTGTTGTGGGAAGCGAAGACGCCGTACCCGCAACACCGTTGGCGGACGACTCGTCGCTCGCGGTCAAATTCCTGCTGCCCGACAAGCCGGCGTTTGATTTTGCCGTCAATATCATGATCTACCAGCCGGGGGCCGCGCTGAGCCAGGTGGAAATGCATATCATGGAACACGGTCTGATGATGCTCGAAGGCGGCGGCATCTACCGCTTGGGCGATGCGTGGTATCCGGTCACGGCCGGCGATTTCATTTGGATGGGCCCCTGGTGTCCCCAATGGTTCGGCGCGATCGGCAAAGTCCCCGCGAAATACATTATCTACAAGGACACGAACCGGCATCCGCTGGCAGGCGCGGAAAAGTGAACTTGGCCATCGATCACAATCGCTTGCAATCCGAGATCGAGGAACTGGCCCTCATCTCGGAAGCCGACCCGCCGGCGGTGACGCGGATTGTTTTCACGCAGAAGGACCTTCAGGCCCGCGCGTGGCTGCGGACCAAGTGCGAAGCGGCGGGCCTTCGGGTCCGGCAAGACGCGATCGGCAATACGTTCGCGCGCTGGATCGGTGACGATGACACCGCGCCGCCCGTCGCCACCGGCTCGCACATCGATGCCATTCCCAATGCCGGAAAATACGACGGCGTGGTCGGCGTGCTCGGCGGACTCGAAGCCATTCGGGCCTTGCAAAGAGGCGGATTTCGCCCGCGACGGTCGATCGAGCTGATTCTTTTCACGTCGGAAGAGCCGACGCGCTTCGGCATCGGCTGTCTCGGCAGCCGCATGCTCTCCGGCGCGCTGGCGCCGGAGGTTGCCCGGCGATTAAAGGACGGCGCCGGCCGGCCGCTGGAGGAGGTTCTCCGTCAAGCCGGAATGCAAGGCAGCCTCGAATCGGTGCGGCTTCCAAGCGGCTGCTACAGCGCTTTCGTCGAGCTGCACATCGAGCAGGGTCCTCTGCTGGAGCGCGCCGGTGTGCCGCTGGGCGTCGTCGAAAGCATCGCGGCCCCGGCGAGCCTGGAAATCGTGATCGAAGGCGCGGGCGGCCACGCGGGCGGCGTCCTGATGCCGGACCGCAAGGACGCACTGTGCGCGGCGGCGGAAATCATCCTCGCCGCCGAAAGTGCGGCCCTGGCCTCCGGCTCGCGCGACACCGTGGCTACGGTGGGTATCTGCGACGTCTTCCCAGGCGCTGTCAACAGCATTCCAAGCCGCGCCCGGCTCACCGTCGATGTCCGCGATATCGACCTCGCCCGGCGCGACGGCGTCGTACACGCGATCCGGGAACAGGCGCAGCGCGTTGCGGTGAAGAGAGGCGTCTCCGCCGGACTCGAAATCGTGAATGCCGATCCGCCGGCAACGTGCTCGCCCGACGTGACTGGCGCCTTGGCCAAGGCGTGTGAAAAGCACTCCTTGCCGTTCCAAAAGATGGTGAGCCGGGCCTATCACGATTCGCTGTTCATGTCGCGGATCGCGCCTACGGGCATGCTCTTTATCCCCTGCCTCAACGGCTATAGCCATCGCCCGGACGAATTCGCCTCGCCAGACGACATCGCCCGCGGCACGCTCGCGCTGGCGGAGACTTTGACAATTCTGTCGCGTTGACCGCAATCGTCTTCCGCGGTTGGGAGCTTTTGGCTGCATTTCACCGCGCAGTTCAGTAACATAGGACACATGGATCGCGATCTCAAAGAATTCATCGAGGGAATGCCCAAAACCGAGCTGCACATTCACATCGAAGGAAGTTTGGAACCGGAATTGGCCTTCCAACTGGGCGATCGCAATGGAATTCCGATTCGCAAAAAGGACGGCACTCCCTACCGCAGCGCCGCCGAGTTGCGGGCGGCGTACGATTTTGGAAACCTGCAGGAATTCCTGGACCTTTACTACCTGGGCATGAACGTCCTGCGGAACGAGCAGGATTTTTACGACCTGACCAGCGCCTACCTGAAAAAGGTCGCTTCGCAGAACGTCACGCACGCCAAGATTTTCTTCGATCCGCAGGGGCACACCGCGCGCGGCATTCCATTCAAAACGGTCATCGGCGGCATCCTCCGCGGGCTGTCAGACGGCGAGCGGGAGTTCGGCATAACGATGGCGCTCAACATGTCTTTCCTGCGGCATTTGAGCGAGGAGGACGCCTTCCTGACGCTGGAGGAAGCCATGCCGTACATGGACCACATCGAGGGCTTCGGGCTGGACAGCTCCGAAGTCGGAAATCCTCCGTCGAAGTTCCGGCGCCTGTACGAAAGACTCGATACGATCATCGACTCCAAGACCGGCAATCGCAAGGAAAAGAAGGTACACGTCTGCGAGGAAGGCCCGCCGGAGTACGCGGAGGAAGCGCTGGAGATGGGGATCGATTGCGCCGATCATGGCAACCGCATCCTGGAAAAACCGTCCTTGGTAAAAGAGTTCGTCCAAAGGAAAATCGGCCTTACCGTCTGCCCTTTGAGCAACCTGAAACTGTGCAACGTCAAAGGCAACGATTTGCGGAACCACCCGCTGAAGGCCATGCTTGAGCTGGGCCTGAAAGCGACCGTCAACAGCGATGATCCGGCCTATTTCGGCGGTTATATGAACGAGAACTTTATGGCCGTCGCGGAGGCGCTGGATTTGACGAAGGACGACATCGTCACGCTGGCGAGAAACGCGATCGACATCAGTTTTCTTTCTTCCGAAACGAAGTCGGCGAAGTACAAGGAGCTGGACCGATACGTGGCGCAACGCAATTAATACTGCGTCCGGTCGATCTTCCGCAGCCAGGCCGCAAACGCCCGGCGGGCCTCTTCTTGAAGATCCTGCACCGACGGGATCGACCTCTCACCGCGCGGCAGGGCAAATTCGCGATAGAACGAGTGGTCGTCAAAGCCGGCCGCCGCGGCGTCCTCGATCGTGGCGGCGTAGACGATCCGGTCCAGGCGTGCCCAGTAGATCGCCGCCAGGCACATCGGGCAGGGCTCGCAGCTCGTGTAAATCTCGCAGCCATCCAGGCAGAACGTGCCAAGACACGCGCAGGCGTCCCGGACGGCGACGACCTCGGCGTGCGCCGTGGGATCGTTGGTCGAGGTGACGCGGTTCCATCCCCGTCCCACGATCTCGCCGTCTCGAACAATGACCGCGCCGAAGGGGCCTCCTTCGTCGGCCTCCATTTTCTCGATGGACAGGCGGATCGCCTCGCGCAGGAAGGCCGGATTCATGGGCTTGGTCCGAAGGGAAAGAAGCCAAGGGTTTTACCGAATGGAGTTTAGTGTATGCTCGCACGGAGCGGACGGCAAGTGTCAACTTGGATCAAGGTCGGGCCGGGCATGGGTAATCGCGCGGCTTAGCTGCTCCGGCACGGAGCGGGGAACTGGATAACGGCGAAAAGTTTCTTGCGAAGGCGGCACCATTATCCAGTCGCCGCGGGACGTCTGGCCAAAATGTAACTACGCCGGCTCTGGTGCTCAATATCGGGATACGGGTCCCGCTCGATGATCTCCTCAATTTCGAAACCGGCCGCTTTCAGGTAGTCTGCCATCTCGCCAGAACGGAAAAAGAAGAAGTCAATGCAGACTCTCTGGCCCCACCACTCATCCAGATGAACCGTCTCGTCGCCAAGGTGAAAAGCCAACAGCAAGAGGCCGCCCGGCAGTAGCACTCGCCGAAGCTCCCCAAGCGCCGGCACGATGTCGCGGCGAGGGATGTGGATAATGGAATAAAAAGCTGCGATGCCGGCCCAAGCGCCGTCGGGAGCGTCCAACGCCATCATGTCTCCCTGCCGAAAATCGACGCCCGGAACCAAGCGACGCGCCCGCTCCACCATTGCTGCCGACAAGTCAATGCCACAGACCTCGACGCCGCGTTCGTACAAATAGCGGGCGACGTGTCCGGGGCCGCAACCCATGTCGCACGCCGGGCCGACTGCCCGCACGCTGTCGGCAAACCGGTCAAGCAACTGTCGGTCCAATGGCTTGTCCTGCAATTCATCGAAGATGCGCTGGACGTATTCATCGACTACGAGGTCGTAGCTGAGCTGGCAGTCGTTGCGTTTGCGAGCGTCCATCTGCGGTAGCGCGCGATGCCGTCTAACGGGTATCCGGCCGCGAACTCGCCGTCGAATATTACACGATTCTCACGGTCGGGCGCGCCGTCGTCAAGCCTGCCAGGGTACTCTCTTGTATCGCGGGAATTGACGCGACCATGCTCGACCACTAAGTTGCGCAACACTCGACCGCACTTTCGCGGTTGAATGCCTGTTAGCATGCATGAGCGCGCCTGCCGTAGCCGATGTCAGTCGAAGTTAAAACCGCGGAACTGCAAGACCGGGGCTTTTGTATCCTCAATGCCCAATTTGCCAAAACTTTAGTCGGAGCTTGCCGCGAAGCGATATTGCCGATTCTCTGGGACTATCTCGCGAGGCACCACGACCAGCCTAATCGCGGCCCGCATCGTCATTTTTTGTCGATGCCATTTGAGCCGCCCTGCTTTGCGTCCGAGTTTTTCTTTGACGCCGAGGTCCTGAGCATTGTGCGAGGGGCCATGGATGAGAGGATCGTGGCCGACCAATGGGGTTGCGATGTGCCAGTGCAGGGCTCAGGGTATCAGAAGGCACATGCTGATTTTCAGCGCCCCTTGTTTGCCGAAGCTCCAGACCTCCTGCTACCCGTCTATATGTTGGTTGTCAGCTTTGGTCTGATTGACATTACGCCGGCCCACGGTCCTCTGGAGATTGCCCCGCGGACTCATCGGATGCCGCGTCACGAAGCCATACGAGCGCTTGAGTTGGGGGAAATTGAGATGCAGCCTGTGCTCCTAGGTTTAGGCGACGTGCTAATCCGCCATCCCTGGGCTTTGCACCGAGGCACACCCAATTCCACCGACACACCTCGTCCCCTGGTTAGTATACGTTATGTGCGACGCTGGTATGCGGACAACAGCCGTGAGGTTAACCCGGTTCCGCGCCTCGTGTGGCAGTCGCTCACGCCTGCGCAACAGAACATCATGCGTTTTCCAATTGTGGACTGATAAGCTTGCGGGCTCGCGCGCATCCAAAGAGCAGTGGCAGACCCGCGGCCAAGAGCGCAATTGCGGCTTGGTTCCGGCACGGGCGCGGCGGCGGGCGATGCGTCGCCGGCCGGAATCACCGCGCCGGCCGGCATTACCTCAGGGAATGCCGCGGAATTGCCGATCGTCAAGTTCGTGCCGGCGGCGATCGAGGTGGGGCTCATCACCACGAGCTTGCCGCCGTCCACGAACGTGCCGCCGGTGTAGCTGTCCGAGCCCGAAAGGACCAGCGTGCCCGACCCGGTCTTGAGCAAGCTTGCGGCTGCGCCGCTGATCGGTCCGCTAACATCCAGCGTGCCGTTGATGCTCCAGTCTTGCGAAGCGCCCAGGACGACGTTGGCGCTGAATCGTCTGCGCGGCGGGGCCCGCGATGTCGGTGATGCCGTTGGCAAGCGTCAACGAGTTGCTTCCGCCGACCGACATCGCCGTGGTGCCCGACGTGAAATTCAAATGAGGCACGGCTAGCTCGGCGATCGAGTAATAACAAGAAACACCTCGGCACTTGTTGCTTTGTATCGGATAAATTGATTTTTCCGGTTAGCTAAACCAGAAAAAAGCGGCAAAGTCTTCCGTCCGACGTTAGCATAGCCAAAGGAAAAAGCCCGCTGACAAGCACTGTCAACGGGCTTCATCAAGAGCGGGAAATGGGACTCGAACCCACGACATCCAGCTTGGGAAGCTAGCGCTCTACCAACTGAGCTACTCCCGCGTAAGGAGGGTGGGACCGTAATAGCCTTCGCCCTACCATCAAACAATATATACCGGCGGTGGTTCGGCGTGCAAGCAGGGACGCCGTGCGGTGCATCAGGTTTACCGGCCTGACTCCATGCCAAGTCGGGCTGGAACGGTTGAGTACGTGGCCAAGCCGGGCTGGAAAACTTGATGCACCTGCCCGTCTGACTTGTTTTTCGGTCCACGGCGATTAGACTCTCGTAAAAGGACATCCCCCACGCTCCGATGGAGTAGAATTGAAGTCTCCCGGCGTCCGCGCTGGCGCAATTCCACATTGAAGGACCCAACGAATGAACGCATATCTCCTCCGTGCCGCTTTGGCCGTTTGCTGCTTCGCCTGCTTGCCGGCCCCCGGCGCCGCCGCCGCTGAAAACGCGGCCTCGCAAACGGCCTCGCAATCCGCTCCCGCGAAAACACTGCGGGATTACTACTCCGCTTCCACGTCGGCCGGCGATGCCGCCCTCTCGCGGCAGACGATCGCCGCCATCCGCGAGTCGTTCCGCATGGACGACCACGCCCGCGCGATGTGTAACGCGGTCACTGGTGTCGAGCTCAACCAGCTCGTGCTCAACCGCGACATCGTCCGCGGCCACAATGACCTGTACAGCAACAAGATCAAGACCGGCCCCGTCACGAACCAGAACCACTCCGGCCGCTGCTGGCTCTTCGCCACGTTCAACGTCATGCGGCCGGAACTGATGAAGCGGCACAAGCTGGGCAAGCTCGAGCTTTCTGAGAACTACACCGCCTTCTGGGACAAGCTGGAAAAGGCGAACTGCTTTCTGGAGGATGTCGTGGAGCTGGCCGACCGCGATCCGCTGGACCGCGACGTGCAGAGCCTCTTTACCGAATGCTGCCTGGACGGCGGCTCGTGGGAATATGTTATCGCCCTGACCAAGAAATACGGCGCGGTCCCGCAGGAGATCATGCCGGAAACGACTGTGTCGGCCAATACCGCGGAGATGAACAAGGTGCTCCGCGGCGTGATGCGGGCGGCGGCCGTGCGGCTCCGCGCGATGAAGCATGAGGGCAAGCCGGCGGCCGAGTTGCACGCCGTCAAGGAAAAGGCCCTGGCGGACGCCTATCGCATTTTGGTGATGACTTTGGGCGAGCCGCCGACGAAATTCACTTGGCGCTACGAGGACAAGGACGCCAAGCTCAGCCCGGCCAAGAGCTACACTCCACAATCATTCTGGAAGGAATGGGTCGCGGAGACCGACTTGGACGATTACGTGCCCCTGGGCAATGTGCCCGGCCAGGACTACGACAAGCTCTACGAAATCTCCCATTCTCGCGACGTTTACGGCACGCCCAACTGCCGCTACCTGAACGTGCCGATCGACGTAGTGAAAGCGGCCGCGCTGAAGTCGGTGTTGGACAAGCAGCCGGTGTGGTTCGCCGCCGACGTGATGAAAGACCAGGACAAGGCCCGCGGAATCATGCAAGTGGGCATACACGACTACGACTCGGTCTTCGGCACCTCCGAGAACCTGACCAAGGCCGAGCGTTGGAGCTATTGGGACAGCACGCCAAACCACGCGATGGTGATCATGGGAGTGGACCTCGCGGACGACAAGCCGGTAAAATGGCTGGTGGAGAACAGTTGGGGCAAGGAGAAGGGCCACGACGGATACTGGTCGATGTACGAGAACTGGTTCAACGAGCACGTCTTCAACATCATCGTCAAGAAGAAGTACGTGCCCGAGAAGGTGTTGAAGGAGTTTGCGCAAAAGCCGGTCATGCTTCCTCGCTGGCACCCGATGTCGACGATGAGCGACTGAGCCGTCGTAACGGCATACGTTGAGCGATTGGGTGGCGCGTCCTGAGCCGGGGCACCCGCTTGCGGGTCGCGAAGGGCGTGGGAACTCGGCAAACACGCCCTTCGCTTGAAGCTCAAAGCGCGCCACCGAGGGTGCGGAATTGCCCAAACCAATCTGTTACGAAGCCTGAATGTCCGAATCCGAAAAACCCGCCGAACCGGACGCCTTCGCCGAGCACGTTACGCAGCGGCTGCGGGAGGTGGGCGTAACCAGCCCGATCAACTACGACTCCGAAGAGTTCCAGTTGCAGATCGAGGGCGAAAAGGGCTCGGTGCTGTTCCTCAACAACGCCTATCGCGAGTATTGCTCGCTTCCGCCCGATCATCGCCAGCAGGCCGTGCGGCGGTTCGTGCGGGGCTGGCTGCAGGCCAACAAGCCGGCGCCGGAGGAATACGCCGACATCGCGCCGGACATCCTGCCCGCGGTGCGGTCGCGGGCATTCTTCGAGGGCAACCGGCTGCGTTTCGAGCTGGGCGGCGCGAAAGACACCTACCTCCCGTACCAGCAGATCGGCGACGACCTCGGCCTGGGGCTGGTCTACGACATGCCCGACTCGATGAAGCCCATTTCCAACCGCGAGTTGGAAGAGTGGGACGTGACGTTCTACGAAGTGCTGGAGACGGCCCGCGACAACCTTCGGCACATTGCCCCGCGGATTATCGGGCCGCAGGAAGGCCCCGGCACCTACGTCTTCACCAGCAACGACGGCTACGATTCCTCGCGCCTCGTCCTGCTGGACCTGGTGCGGCAGTTCGACGTGCAGGGCGACTACATCGCCATGGCGCCGGGCCGCGAGATGCTGATCGTCACCGGCTCGGAGGACGCGGCCGGGCTGGAGGCGATGATCGCGCTGGCCAAGAAATCCCTGGACCAGCCGCGGACGGTCTCCGGCGCGGCGCTGCGGCTGGAAGGCGACGATTGGATCCGCTGGATGCCGGACGAGGACCACCCGCTTTACGAGGATCTGCACGGGCTTTGGCTGCGGTCGCAAGGGCAGGACTACGCCGAACAGAAAGACTTGCTGGACAAGCTCCACGAGTCTCGCGGCGAGGACATCTTCGTCGCGTCGTTCAACGTCGCCCAGCACAAGGAGACGGGCCAGCGAATCAACTTCTGCGTCTGGCCCGACGGCGTTCTGAGCCTCTTGCCGCGCACGGAGCAGGTGGTCATGGGCGCGCCGGGCCGTGCCGCCCGTCGTGGCCGACTGGGACAAGGTCGTGGAAGTGGCCGGCGGCATTTTGACGCCTCTTGACATGTATCCCGAGCGGTTCCGCGCCGAGGAGTTTCCCACGGCAGAGCAGCTTGCGGCGATGGGGAACTCGAAATGATGTTTCACGTGACGCTTGAACAAGCTGAAGATGGATGGGTCGTGGCCGAATGTCCCGCGCTTCCTGGCTGCGTTTCTCAAGGCAAGGATGAAAAGGAGGCGCTCGAAAGCATCAAGGAAGCTATCGTCGCCTGGCTGTGGGCTGAGGATCAAAAGGCCCTCGCCGGCATCAAGCAGCCGCCCGTCATGGTCGCGATCTGAGCCGATGGGCAGACTGGCAAACATTTCGGGCAAAGAGGCGGCCGACGCGTTCATAAAAGCCGGCTGGCAGCCGGTCGGTCAGGTCGGAAGCCATCTTGTCTTAACCAAGCCTGGGAAGCGGGTGACTCTCAGTTCCACAGCACAAGCAATTGTCCCTCGGTACGCTTCGCACGTTGATCCGCCTCGCCGGGATGACGGTTGACGAATTCCTTGCACTGTTGTAAGCGGTTACGCCGTCCCTCAATTGGCATTGCACTAAGCCGCGTCGTAGGGTATCCTCGCGGACTTGACATTATGACACTGTCAGGGAAATCCGGCTCTCGTCTCTAAGGCCGGCTCAAAGCAAGGAAGCTGCACTATGCGGGTCGTGGATCAAGGGTTGCCGATCAGCGACGGCAATCATGCCCAAAAGGCCGACTGGGAATCGACCTGTTGTCTGTTGTGCGGCAGCGATCGTTGGACTCCCGTGGACGACGCTGCGCCTTTGATCGACGGCAGCGAACAGTGCCGCGTCGTCCGCTGCCTCGACTGCGATCTTACTTACACGAACAGGCGGCCAACCGCCGACACGATCCACTGTTTCTACGACGACTACTTGCCGCACCAAAGTTGCGGGATGTCTCTCCGCGAGCACCGGTGCAGCAGCGCGGCGGTTCCGAATAACGCGCTTTTGGAAGAGCTATAGTCCGCGGCGGGACGGTCTGCCGTTGGTGGGCCAAAGCCGCCTGCTGGATTTCGGTTGCGGCGGCGGCGCGTTCCTGGAACGAATGCACCGCCTCGGCTGGCAGGTCGTCGGCTTGGACTTCAGTTCCGACATTATCGAGCAGATCCGTGCGAAGCTGCGGCTGCGGGCCTTTGTCGGCACTCTGCCGCACCCCGAGCTTGCATCGGAAAGATTTGAGGCCGTCACCATGTGGCACTCGCTGGAGCACGTCCATCAACCGCTGGAGACGCTTCGGCAAGCATGGAACGTGTTGGCGCCGGGCGGAAAGCTGGTCGTGGGCGTTCCTAACGTCGATAGCACTCCGCGCCGCTGGTTTGGGCCGGCGTGGTGTTGTTGGAGATTGCCGCACCACCTTACTCATTTCACGGCCGCTACCCTGCGGGCGATGGTCGAAAGAGCCGGCTTCCAGACTCAAAGCGTGCTAATGCGCGGACAAGCCGGCTGGCTGCGGGAGTCGGCCGCCCGCGCCCGTCGACTGGGGCTGGGCGGCTGGCGGCTTTGGATGACCAACCGCCTGCTCTCGCGGCACACTGCGTCCTGGCTCGCCCGAATGCGGCAGTCAGATGAAATCGTGCTGATTGCCCAGAAGCAGCAATTGGAAATCCTGAGGGCGGCCTGATCGCGCACCAGTATCTTTTCTATCTTATGTAACCGCGATTCCGCACGGTTGCGTCTGCGCACTCGAACGACTATAATTCCCAATTCTTTCCAGCCGTACCCCCAGGCCGGGCGGCCTGGCAATATTTGATTTCGAACAAGGAGAACAAAAATGGCAATCCGCGTGGGCATTAACGGCTTCGGCCGCATCGGGCGGCTCGTGTTCCGCGCTATCTGCGACCAAAAACTGCTGGGCAACGACATTCAGGTCGTCGCCGTGAACGACATCGTTCCGGCCGACAACCTCGCCTACCTGGTGAAATACGACTCGACCCAAGGCCGCTTCCCCGGCTGCGTCATGAGCCGCAAGTCGAAGCCGGACGCCGCCGAGGACGACGTCCTGAGCGTCGACGGCAACGAGATCAAGTGCCTCGCCGTCAAGGACGGTCCCGCCGCCATGCCGTGGAAAGAGCTCGGTGTCGACATCGTCGTCGAGAGCACTGGCCTCTTCACCGAAGCGGCCAAGGCCAAGGGGCACCTCGACGCCGGCGCCAAGAAGGTCATCATCAGCGCCCCGGCCAAGGGCGAGGACATCACCATCGTGCTGGGCGTGAACGACGAAAAGTACGACGCGGCAAAGCACAACATCATTTCCAACGCAAGCTGCACGACGAACTGCCTCGCCCCCGTGGTCCACGTGCTCTTGAAGGAAGGTTTTGGCGTCGCCGAGGGCCTGATGACGACCATCCACAGCTACACGGCGACGCAAAAGACGGTGGACGGCCCCTCGAAGAAGGACTGGAAGGGCGGACGCACCGCCGCGCAGAACATCATCCCCTCCACGACCGGCGCCGCCAAAGCGGTCGCCCTCGTGCTTCCGGAGGTAAAGGGCAAGCTCACGGGCATGGCCTTCCGCGTCCCCACGCCGACGGTCAGCGTCGTCGATCTCACCGTCAAGACGGTGAAGGACACCAGCTACGACGAAATCTGCGCCGCCATGAAGAAGGCGAGCGAGACTTACCTCAAGGGCATCCTCGCCTACACCATGGACGACGTCGTCAGCACCGACTTCATCCACGACTCGCACTCCAGCATCTTCGACGCCGGCAGCGGCATCGAGCTGAACAAGAACTTCTTCAAGCTCGTGAGCTGGTACGACAACGAGTGGGGCTATTCTTGCCGCACGGTGGATTTGGTGAGGAAGGTGGGGAAGCTCTAAGCGCAGGCGAGAAAGGGAGCACGGGAGAAAGGGAGAAAGGGAGCGGGGGAGAAAGGGAGGTGTCGCTCCCTTTCTCCCTTTCCCCCTTTCTTTGCTCCGTGCTCCCGCCTCGTTGAGCAAATCTAGCGCAATGAAACAACCCTGGGGTCAAACTCGACCCCAGGGTCTTTTTTTACTGCCCGCATCGAGCGGACGGCACGCGGAGCGTGCCTGCTACTTTACCGCACTGCCTCGTTGAGCATCTTCGTGTTGGGCACGCTGTGGCGGTTGAGCAGGCCGTGCTCGTCGGTCTCGATGATCGTGGCCACGGGGCCGACCTCGCGGACGGTGCCTTGCATCCCGGCCACGTCAACCTCGTCGCCGGCGGTCAGCCGCTGGCGGAGATAGTAGCCGGCCAGGATTCCGGCCATCACGTCCCGCCCGCCCAGGCCAAGGGCCAGGCCGACGCCCAGCGAAAGCCCGCCCAGGACCAGCAGGATCGCGTAGTTCAAAAGCTCGAACTTGATGCCCAGGTGCTGGAAGGCGAGGATGAAGGTCAACAGCGCCAACGTGTAATAGCAGCCGTTGGCAAGGTGCTCGGCGTAGGAGATGCCCAGCCGGTCGGTGCTCGTGGCGATCACGCCGCGGAGGAAGGTGGCGGCGAAAAGGCCGGCGACGACGATCACGGTCGCCACCAGCAAATTGGGAATGTATTGGGCGACGCTGCTCATGGCGGTCGAGACGGCGGTGAGGCCCAAGATGTTGAACGCCGCCATGAAGACGACGCACATCAACAGCCAGAAAGTGATCGTGCCCAGGATCTTGGCTACGTTCCGCTCGATGCCCATGTGCTGCATCGACTGGGCGAGCCCGCTCCGCTCGGCGGCGACTTGCAGGCCGAGCTTCTCGCTGACTTTGACGACGACTTGCCCGACGAGCCGGGCGACGACGTAACCCAGCACGGCCACGACCAATGCGGCGACGAGCTTGGGTCCGTAGGTGATGACTTGTTCCAGGGCCTGGTCGAAGCTCGCCTTCACGGCGGCTCTTACGGAATCGATGGTTGTAACGGTGGTTTCTGCAATCAACATGGCTTCTCTCCTTGTCCTCTGACGGTTGGTGGCTCTCTCGCGGGCCGATCCGCTCGGCCCTGCAAAGGATCAGATGCCGCAGCCGCCGCCCGCGTCACAAGAAAAAACGCGAATTTCCTGAGAGAAATGCGGAGAGCTTGACCGCCGCATAGTAGGGCTTGCGCCGGTTGAAGCGATCATTATGGAGTGCGGCGATTTATCGCCGCTTTTTAACGCGGCCTTTGGCCGCTTTTGCTTTTGGATGCGCCGACCAAATGGAAAGCGGCGATAAATCGCCGCACTCCAAATCACCGCTTCACCACGCCCAACTCGTGTCGCTCTTTCTGGCCGGTGAGGGCCAGCGACTTGATCGCCACGCGCTCGCCTTGGCTGCCCCAGTTCTCGTAGATGAAGGCCAACACCTTCGTCCGCGTGCTGGCGCGATTGGCGTCCGTGGCGAAGTAATGGGCGCTGATCTCGTACTTGCCCTGCGGGGCGCTGGGCAGGAGATAAAGCTCCGGGCCAAAGCCGGTCGTCACGTCGCGGCTGATGTGGCCGCCGCTGGCGGTCTGCGTGTGCTGGTAGAAGCACTCCTCGCCGCTTGGCTCGACGACGTGCAGGTCAACGTCCGTGCCGTCGGTGTTCCAGAAGATCAGCGCAGCCACGTCGGCCGCGTCGCGGAGGTTCATCGCCTTAAGCGTTGCCAGCCGCGATTGGGCGTAGCTCAAGAGCGCGGGGACACTTTCGGTTTTCGCCGCTTCGCTCTTGACCACCCGCCGCAGAAAACTCGCGCGTAGTCCAAGAGCGCGATGTTGTGCATGTCGCCGAAGCGCCGTCCCACTGGCCGCCGCAGGCCAGCTCGTAATAGACGATCGCCAATTCGGGCTTGCCCGTCTGCTCCAGGCAATGGGCCAGGGCGTGGAAGGTGACCGGCTCGAAGGTCCGCCCGTGCGACGCTCGGCGCAGCAGATGATACGCCTCGCCCGGCCGCTGCCGGTCGATGGCTGTGAAAGCCACGTCCCGCAGCAGCGCGGCGTCGCCGGGCCGCTCCTCGACCAGCGAGCTGAGGCAGCGCAGGGCGTCGTCGGCGCCGCAGGCCGCCAGCCGCCGCTGCGCTTCGGCGTCCAGCGTATCGTAGTCAGCCAGCCCGGTGTGCCACGGCTGCCGCAGGTTTTCCGGCAGATCGCTCCGCAGCCGCAGCTTGCACGCCAAGGGCTGTGCTTGCGGCGCGAAGCTTTCCGCCGGCAGGCCGTCGATAAAGACCTTCAGCGCCGCCGGCAGGTTGAAACGCACTTCCGACGTCGCCGAGCCGGCTGTACCATGCCAGGAAGCTCGCCTTGGGATCGCTCATCGCCGCGATCGCCTCGGCAATTGCCTTGCCGACGATCGCGTCCGCCGGCCGCTCCTTGACCACGAAGCTGTCTTCCTCCGGCTTGATATTGAAGCGGGCGTAGTCCTGCTCCGTTTCCAGCATCAGAAGCGAACACGTGCGGCCCGTGATGCGGAAGTGCCGGGCGTAGGCGGTGGCGACTGGTTCAATCGATTCCCCTCGCCCTCCGGGAGAGGGGCTGGGGGTGAGGGCCACGCCGCAAACCTCTTCAAGCTGGTTCGTGGCCACCTGACCGAACGTACGGGCGGCCAACTCGGAGGAAATCACCTGTTCCATCGGCACCTTGACGGTCTGCGTGGCCGAGCCTTGCTGGAGGGTGAATATTATTGTCCTCTCCCCTTCTCCCCCTCTCCCTTTCTCCCCTTCTCGCAGTCTCGCTTCCAGCCTGCCAACGATCGTCAACTGCTGACCGGGGAAAACATACTGCGGCCGCCCGGCGACGAGCAGGTCGTGCGCCCCGCCCATTTCCACGGCGGTCAACCGCCAAGGCCGGTTGCGGTGCG
Source organism: uncultured Planctomycetia bacterium (assembly GCA_963780045.1). GTDB lineage: Bacteria > Planctomycetota > Planctomycetia > Pirellulales > Thermoguttaceae > JANXQG01. The sequence continues at coordinate 536,315 of CAVZZZ010000005.1, forward strand.
CGACCGAGGCCGCCGCGATCTCCGCCTCGCCCACCAGCGAGAAGACGGCCCCGCCGGTCCGCTGGGCCAGATAGCCCAGCAACCGCGAGTCCCCGCCCGCCAGCCCTGTGCGATAGGCGAACAGCGCGCTGCAAGGCTCCCCTCTGCCGCCGGGAGAGGGGCCGGGGGTGAGGGCAACTTGCTCTCCTCGCCCACTGGGAGAGGGGCCGGGGGTGAGGGTTGGCTTTGTTATCTCGGCCGCCAGCAATCCCCACCGATCTTCGCCCCACGTCGCGGCGCCGTCGCTTAACAGAAACAGATCGGGCGGCGAGCCAGCCGACTTGGCCCACTTCGGATTTGCCGCCTCCTTGAGCGCCCGGCCGAGATCGGTCGCGCCTTCCAGGGCCAGATTGTCCGCGTAGTTGATTACCGCGTCCACATTTTCCGGCGTGTTGGCGACGTACTTCTCTTGCCACCAGAACGTCTCCACGTTGAAGAAGAGCACCGCGAACTGTTTGATCTGGTCGCGGTTGTTGTCTAAGGTCGCCCGCAGCATCTTCGTCCACAACGGGAACTGCGGCCCGGCGCTGAGCGAGGTATCGACCAAGAATATCGCCTGCTTCGCTCTTTGCTCGTTGCTCTTTGCTCCCTGCTCCTCCGGCAGCGGCAGCGTCACTCTTGTCGCGAAGTAATCGCCCGTCGCCTCATCGTTCCCGGTCAGCATCAGCGTGCCCGGTTTCCGCAGCCGCACGACAATCGGCCGCTCCCGGGGATCGACCAGGTGATAGGCCAATCGCCGGCCGTCGGGCGATTGCGTGGCGGGGGCATCCAGGCTGACCTGCCGGGCGTCGGCTGCCGCGACATTCAGATCGACAACTGTGGCGGGCGCATGCTCCGGCAGGTCGAGCCTTAGTTCCAGGTCGTCGCCCACGCGCACCAGATCGACGTCGTAGCCGATCGTGACGCGGTGCAGCGACTGCGGGGCGAGGGGGAAGACGCGGCACTGGAAGACGCCCGCCCCGGACCATTCCACCAGGGCCGGGTCGATCCGCCGCCGCATGGTGTCGCGGTAGGCCAGCGCCGCCTTCTCCTTGGGCACCATACGGGCAACCTTCGGCTGTTCCCAACTGTTGCCGCGGAGGGCCATGATCTTCTCCGGCGTGGTATCGCCCAGCGACACCTGCTGCGGCTTGAAGAACATCGAGTCCGCAGGCGCGATCTGCGGGGCCTGGTAGACGGTCCGCCCGAAGGCGAAGAAATAGGGCGCGGCCTCGTCCGGCAGGCGGAGCTGGAAGTTGCCCTCAAGCTGCTGCTGCCGGTCGTTGAAGTAATAGAGGTCCAAGAGCACACGGGCGCGGAAGCCGTCGACGCGGACATCGACCTGCATCCCCTTCAGCGGCAGTTCCTCCCTCTCGCCGACCATCAGCCGCGAGGCATTCGGCACGACGCGGGCGGGCTTCCAGGTTTCGGCGGGTTTCTTGGGAACGAGCGTAAGCATACCGCTGCCGCTTTTGCCCAACTCGCCTTTCTGGGTGTCGATTCGGGCAATGTCCTTGTCGCTCGGCTCGAGATCTGCGGGTTTGGTGACCGTGTTCTTTTTATTGAACTCCGGGATTACGGCGGAAATGACAAGCCGTTTTCTCTCCGCAGGGGTTGTCGTCGACGGTTGGCCGTTAAAGTTTGCGCCAGATGATCTCTGCCCTTGTCCCGATCCGTCCTGTTCCAGGGCTTCCCCCGTACGGTACGAGCTTGGCAGGTGCGAGTTCATTGCGACCTTTGTGGAATTCTGATCACCGCCGGCCTGCTGCTGTTTTCCGGAAGACGCCGGTACGTCACCCTGCCTAATTATTCCCTCTGCTCTGGCCGCGTCGCGGGGGTCACCGCGGCTAACCAGCGCATCGACGCCAGGGAGTGACTCGATTCGAAGCCGCTCTGCCTTGCCATTATCTAGACCTCTCGCGTTGCCTGAGCTTTTCTCGCCGCGTGTCGGGTCGAGAGTGTCGTTGGAGTTGAAGCCCGGCGCTTTGCTGCCGGCGGCGTAGGCCGGCGCGAGTGTGACGTGGCGTCGAGTCGGCGACTGAAGCAACGCCTCACTCGTGGTGGTGCCGCTGGTGCCCAACGTGCCGGCGAGGATCGATGCGTCGTTGACCGTGTTGATGTTAATAATGTTGTTCGACGCGACTTGCGCAGGAGCTACCGAACGCCTGAAGGCCGAAGATGATTCGATCGCCGCGCCATTGCCAAGCGTAGAAATCGCTCCGGCGAGCGGCAACGTGCCACCGCTGATCACGGTGCCGCCCGCGTACGTGTTTGCCGCATTAAGTGTTACGGCGTCGTGGTCGATGACCGCCCACACGTCGTTGTTCGCGGTGTCCACGCCCCACGAGCCGAGAGTCTGAGCAAGAGTGTTGAACGGGACCGATTGGCCGCCGGAATTACTGCCGCCCAACCCGAGCGCGCCATAGCTGGAATAAAAATTGGCGCCTTCCGTGACTATGCCATTGTGGGCGAGGTTATCTCCGTATCCCGGAACGCCTAGAGAGCCTTGTCGGTCCTTTTGCTCATCAAGCGTCACGTTGCCAACGAGCCCGGTATTCGAGTCGACGCCTACGCCATACGTCAATCGTCCCTTTTCAAATCCTTGATCGAGCTTGGCTATCGCCGCGTCACGGGCGGCTTCCCTCCGCGCACGGTACGGAATTGCCGACTCATCTACATCCGCCAACGCGTCAAAAGAGCTATGTTCCTTTCGTTCTTTCAACTGTACCTCCCGCGCCGCATTGGCGCGAAGCCCTCCCTCCACCACCATCACCTTTGAAACCAGTTCGTCTGGCGCTAGTTCTTTTGCCTTTGCCGCGATTACCCCGGCCTCTTCGTAGCGCTGTTCATGGCTTAGCCGATTGAACTCGTTGACCAATTCTGCTAGCTTCTGCTGAGTCTCGGCTTTTGTAAGTGCCGGAGGTTTCTCGGTAGGCGAAGCCGACAGCATTGCCACCTCTCGCGGATCTCCCACTGAAATGATCTTCGTCGGCGGCATGAAGTGCGCCGCAACCACCACCAGACACGCCGCGGCAAATGCCAACTTGGCCATGTGCCGCCGCCACCAGGGCCGCGGCTTGCGCGGAGCAAGCGCGAGTGGGCGGGGCGAGTCAAGCTCACTCAACCGCTTTTCGACCGCCGCGCGGAGCGCGGCAGACGGCTCGACCGGCGGGGCCGACTGGGCCGCTTCCTTCAACCGCGCGGCCAGCGAGGCGATTACCTCGACCTCCTGCCGGACCTCCGGCATGGCGGAAATCTCGTGCTCCACCGCCGCGTGCTCCACGCCCGCGGTTTGTCCCAAGGCATTCGCCGTTCGCAGAGCGGCCAGCGCGTCGTCTTCGCCGTTGTGTTCATGGTTTGTGGACATCATTTTGTTACTCCAAAACACTGTCTCAACTTCGCAATCCCCCGATGCACCAGCACGCGGACGTTGCCTTCGCTGCGGCCGGCGATGCGGGAAATCTCGCGATAGGAGAATCCCTCGCACCACAGGTGGATCGCTTCGCGCTGGCCCTGCGGCAGGTCTTCCAACATGCGGCCCAGCTCGCAGCAAAGGTCCTGCCGCTCGGCGGCCTCGGCGGGATCAGGCTCGCGGCCGGCCAGCGCGGCCAGGTCGGCCTCGCCATCGCCCGTATGCCGCCGCCGCAAGCGCACGAGGTCTAGCGCCTTGTTGCGGCAGACGCGATAGAGCCACAGGGCCTCCCGCCCGTGCAGCTCGTCGGGTGTCTGCTCGCAAAGCTGCAAAAAGGCATGTTGCACGGCTTCGCGGGCGGAATCACCGTCGCCGACGATGCCGACGGCATAGCGCACCAGCGGCGCTTCGTAGCGATCCAATACCGCCAGCACCCACTGCCGCCGCCCGCCGGGGTTTGCCATCGGGAAAATCCCTCGTTGTCGATCCGCCGCCCAAGAGATAACGGCGGCCGGGCAAATTTGTTACAAGGAAAACGGAAGCCCGGAAGATATTCTGGCGGATGGGCAGAGGTTATTCCAGCGGCCAGGGCATTGCCGCATCCCATTCGCCGTTCAAAGCGACCGAATGTCACGGTCCCCAGCAATAACGCGGACTACTTCGATTCCACCGCTGACGGAGCGAAAGAAAATCACGTATCTGCCGAGAACGTGACTACGAATGTCGGTCCCATATTCCTGTCGCATTTCACCAAAGTCGGGAGTCGCCGCGATGAATTCGCATGTCTCCTCGATCGAGTCACTCCATCGGGCTGCGGCCAAAGGCTTGTCGCGCGCGATGTAATTGAAGATCTCCCACATGTCGGAACGGGCGCTGGGGGAAAAACGCACAGTAGCCATCGGCTCAAGAATTCCCGCGTTCCATGAGCGTCCGTGTTCGCTCCCGGAGTTCGGCAAAGACTTGTTTGCCGTCGATCCACTGTCCGGCATCCAATTCCTCAATCCCCTTCTGGATGTCAGCGCGTAGTTGTATGCGCGTCGCCAGCAACTTCACGCCCTCGGCCACCGCGTCCTGTGGCGTGGGGAAGTTGCCGGAAGCTACAAGAGCCTCCACAGTTCTCATGGTCTCGGCCGCTAGTTCCAGATGCATTCCACGCCTCCATGTAACTTGCTTATCATTCCCTATTGTATCGAAGAACGCTCTCCGATTCCATTCTGCCCAACTTCTTCATTCAATCCATCCTAATCCCCGTAATCGTTCGTTTCTGCCCCCGGTTGTAATACTGGCCGCCGTGGGCGAAAATGGCCGCTCCATTTATTTCCTCGCTCACGCTTCGCGCTTATTACGGCCCGAAAGAGCTCATGAAGATTCACGAATTCCAGGCCAAGCAAATCCTCCGCGCGGCGGGTGTGGCTGTGCCGCGCGGTTTTGTGGCCGAAACGCCCCAGGCGGCGGCCGAGGCGTTTGCCCAGTTGGCCGCGCCGCTGGCCGTCGTCAAAGCCCAAATCCATGCTGGCGGACGCGGCAAAGGCACGATCAAACTTCCCTCACCCCCTGCCCCTCTCCCAGAAGGAGAGGGGAAAATGCCCTCGCAGCGCGGCGTACAGTTGGTCCGCAGCCGCGAAGAGGCCGAGAAAGTGGCCGCCAACATCCTCGGCCATACGCTGGTCACGATCCAGACCGGGCCGGACGGCAAGACGGTCCATCGCGTGCTGGTCGAGGAAGGCTGCTCGATCGCCCGCGAGCTTTATCTGGCGGCGGTGATCGACCGCTCGCGCGGCGGGCCGGTGCTGATCGCCTCGACCGAAGGCGGCATGGACATCGAGCACGTCGCCGCCACAACGCCGGAAAGGATCCTGACAGAACCATTCGACGTCGATACGGGCGTGCAGCCGTACCAGGTCCGCAAGCTGGCGGCCAAGCTTAAGCTGCCGCAGGCGTCCGTGCGGAACGCGGAGCAGTTCGTACGGGCATTCAGCCGCGTGTTCCTGGACCGCGATTGCAGCTTGCTGGAAATCAACCCGCTGGTGCTCACGGCCGACGACCGCCTCCTGGCCCTGGACGCCAAGATGACGTTCGACGACAACGCCCTGTTCCGGCATCCCGATCTGGTCGCGCTGCGGGACCTGGCGGAAGAGGAGCCGTCGGAAATCCGCGCGGGCGAGGCGGGCCTGAGCTTCGTGCAGTTGGACGGCAACATCGGCTGCCTGGTCAACGGCGCCGGTCTGGCCATGAGCACGATGGACCTCATCAAGCTGCACGGCGGCCAGCCGGCCAATTTCCTCGACGTGGGCGGCGGGGCCAACGTGGAACAGGTGACCGAGGCCTTCCGCATTCTGGTTGGCGACCCCAAAGTGCAGGCCGTGCTGGTGAACATTTTCGGCGGCATCATGCGCTGCACGACGATCGCCAATGCGCTGCTTGAGGCCCATGCCGCGGTGAAGTTCAAGATTCCGCTGGTCGTGCGGCTGGAAGGGACCGAGGTCGAGGAGGGCCGACGCATATTGGCCCAGAGCAAGTTGGACATCATTTCCGCGCCGGACTGACCGAGGCCGCGAAGATGGTCGTGGCGGCGGCGAAATAAACACTATGAGCATACTCGTCAACAAGAACACCCGCGTCATCTGCCAAGGGATTACTGGCAAGGCGGGGGCTTTCCATACCACGCATTGCAAGGCCTACGGCACGAAGATGGTCGGCGGCGTCACGCCGGGCCGCGGCGGGCAGGAGTTCGAGGGCATCCCGATCTTCGACACCGTGGCCGAAGCCGTGGAGAAGACCGGGGCCGACGCCACGATGATCTTCGTACCGCCGCCCTTCGCCGCCGATGCCATCATGGAAGCGGCCGACGCCGGCATCCGCCTCGTCGTCGCCATCACCGAGGGCATCCCGATCCGCGACATGGTCCGCGCCGCGGAAGTGGTCCGCCGCTACGGCGTGCGGCTCATTGGCCCGAACTGCCCAGGCGTTATCACGCCCGAAGAGTGCAAGATCGGCATCATGCCCGGCTACATCCACAAAAAGGGGCCGGTGGGCGTGATGAGCCGGTCCGGCACGCTGACCTACGAGGCCGTGTGGCAGTTGACGAACCTGGGCTTGGGGCAATCGACGTGCGTCGGGCTGGGCGGCGACCCGATCGTCGGAACGTCGTTCGTCGATCTGCTGGAGATGTTCCAGGCCGATCCCGGCACAGAGGCGATTCTGATGATGGGCGAGATCGGCGGCTCGGCCGAGGAAGAAGCTGCCGCTTACGTCCGCCAGCACGTCACCAAGCCCGTCGCTGCCTTCATCGCCGGCCGCACGGCCCCGCCCGGCAAACGGATGGGCCACGCCGGGGCGATCATTTCCGGCGGCAAGGGCACGGCCGCGGAGAAGATCGCCGCGCTGCAAGCGGCGGGAATTATCGTGGCGGAGAGCCCGGCGGACATGGGCACGGCCGTGCAGCGTGCGATCAAGGCGAAAGCCCGTGTCGCATAGTAGCGGCCGCGTTAGTCCGCGTTTCCGCGGCGGCTCGCCCCACGTTTCTACTAAATGCGGCGGGAAAACGCCGGCAATTTCGCCATAAACGGAAAATCCTGCAAGTTCCGCAGACTTTGACACGATATAGAAAGTGTCTGATTTTCCCTTGTAGGCGAGGACCCATCCATGGGCAAGAATTCCGCATCGTTGTGCGTCGGACTCTTATTGGCAGCCGTCATCGTTTCATCCGTCGGGTGCGGGCCGGTGGTGTTTGGCCCTAACCTTGGGGCGCTGGGCTATCCGATTCCCATGTCGCCCTACTTCCAGAAGAAGGAAGAAGACGCCTTCTGGAACCACAAGCGCTATGACCGCACGCCGATTCTCGGACCGATCCAGCCCGGCGCGCCGTGCATCGCTATGGACGCCCCCAGCGAAGACGAAGTCATGCGAAAGCTGGAAAAGGCTCGGCCAGTGCAGGGCGGTCTGCCGTTTTTGTATGAAACGCAGCGGAACCGCGTCCGCATCGTCAGCGAGTTGATCCAGGACAGCATCGATCCGCCGCGCGTGATGCCGCTGGTCGGCCCGGTCCAGGTCCACCACGCCCACTTCAAGTGTACCGTCTACTTCAGCGAAGTCATCCACGTCGGCTGGCCGATTCCCTACACGACGGTCGACGAGGACGCCCAGGAAGTCATCTACGTCGACCACGACCACCTGCACATGGTGGGCAACGTGAACCCCGGACCGGGCACGGGCTACCCCGGCCCGCGGCCGCAGTAATCTCCTAATGCCGGGACTCCACCGCCAGCCCAGCCAAGTCTGCGAAGAACTTTGGATAGGTTTTCCCAACGCAGCCGGGATCGCGGATCACTACACCCGGCACGCCGAGGCCCACGAGCGCCATGCTCATCGCCATGCGGTGGTCGTCGTAGGTGTCGATCGCCGCGCCGTGCAGCGAGCGCGGCACGATCGTAAGTCCCTCGTCGCGCTCTTCAACCGCGGCGCCGAATTGCGCAGCTCGGCTGCCAAGGCGGCGATACGGTCGGTCTCTTTGTGGCGAATGTGGCCGACGTTGCGGATCGTGGTGGCGCCGTTGGCGAAGAGTGCGACGGCACTGAGCGTCTGCACGGTGTCGCTGATGGCATTCATGTCGACGTCGATGCCCTTGAGTGCGCCGCCCGTTACGCTGATGCAGTCCGGCTTCTCGCTTATTTGGCAGCCCATTGCGCAGGCAGTCGCAAAAGGCGACGTCGCCTTGAAGGCTGTCGCGAGAAAGGCCCTCGACGGTAACGCTCCCTCCGACGATAGCGGCGGCGGCGAAGAAGTAGCTTGCGGCGGAGGCGTCCGGCTCGATGGCGTAGGTCCGTCCGCGATACGCCCGCGCAGGGACGCGGAGGGGAAAATCGTCTCCAGGCACTTCCGCGCCAAACGACCTCATGACCGCTAGCGTCATGGCGATGTAGGGTTTGGAGACCAGCTCGCCGCGGACGGCCAACTCGATGTCGCTTTTTGCACACGGCGCGGCCAGCAGCAGGGCACTGACGAATTGGCTGGAAATGTTCCCGGCCACTTCCGCCGTGCCGCCCGACAACCCGGTCCCGTGAACGATGACCGGCGGACAACCGGTGCCATTCTCGCTAACGGCATCGGCGCCGAGTTGCCGCAGGGCGTCCAGCAAGTCCTGGATGGGACGCTCGCGCATCCGCGGCACGCCGTCCAAGCGGTACGTGCCGCCGCCCAGCGTTGCCAGGGCCGTAAGAAAGCGGACCGTCGTGCCGCTGTTGCCGATGAATATGTCAGCCTTTTCAGCGGGAGGACGGCCGCCGCAACCGATGACGCGGATCGTCCGCGCCGCGCGGTCGTGCCGCACGTCAATGCCCATCTGCCCGAGGCCCTCGATCATCACGCGCGTGTCGTCGCTTTCCAGCGCGCCGGTGAGCAGCGACTCGCCCTCCGCCAGCGCCGCGCAGACCAGCGAGCGGTTGGTAATGCTCTTCGAGCCGGGCGGGAGGACCGTCGCCCTCAGCGGCCCAGTCGGACGGATTTCGATGGAGTCGGGCATGAAGGCAGGGAGAAGTAGACCGGAACAAGCACGGCGCAGTTCCGGCGAGCAACGCACAATCACGGGATTGCCGGAACCGCGCTGCGCTTGTTCCGGCGTACACGTTTCGCGGGATTATAGCCGATTCCGGCTGAAGCCGGTACTACGAGCGCGCGGCTCTTATATAATGATAGTCGGACTGCTTGCTGCTCTGCTCCCCGCGGCCTGTTCCCTGCTCCATGCCCCCCAACCTTGCCTACGATTTCGTTGCGCCGCCGAAAATCGTTTTCGGCTGGGGCCGCCGCCGCGAGTTGCCCGCGCTGGCCCGGCCGCTGGGGCATCGCGCGATGATCCTTTGCGGACTGCCGGCCGCGGCCGCGACGGACGTGCTGGGCGAAGTCCGCGAGATGCTCGCCGCGCAGGAAATCAACTCGGCCTTGCTGGAAACGATCCTCCACGAGCCGGAGGTCCAGGACGTCGATCGCGTGGCGATTGAGCTGCGGGGCTACGGGCAGGGTCGGGGCAATTTCCTGTTGGCTATCGGCGGCGGAGCGGCCATCGACCTGGCGAAGGCGGCGGCGGTTCTCGCCACGAACCGTCAAAGCCCGACGATCGCTGACTACCTCGAAGGCGTCGGCCGCGGGCTAAAGATCGTCGAGCCGCCGCTGCCGGTGGTCGCCATGCCGACTACTGCCGGCACCGGGGCGGAGGCGACGCGGAATGCGGTCGTCTCGTCCTACGATCCGCCGTTCAAAAAGAGCATTCGCGACGATCGCATCCTGCCGCGCGTGGTGCTGGTCGATCCGGAATTGACGGTCACCCGCGCCGCCGCGCGTGACAGCGGCCAGCGGCATGGACGCGATCACGCAGCTCATCGAGAGCTATGTCTCGCGAAAGGCCCAGCCGATTCCGCAGGCCCTGGCGCTGCAAGGGCTGCGGTTGGCAATTCCCTCGCTTGCCGAGGCGGTGGAGAACGGCGCCTCCCGCCCGGCGCGGGAGCGGATGGCGCAGTGCCGCGCTGCTTTCCGGCATGGCGCTGGCCAATTCCGGCCTGGGGCTGGCGCACGGCGTGGCGGCAGCGCTGGGCATACACGGCCGCGTGCCGCACGGAATGGCCTGCGCGGTAATGTTGCCGACTGCCTTGCGTGTGAACCGCGAGGTCCGCGCGGCGGAGCTGGCCGCGATCGCCAGACAGGTTTACGACCTTGCTCCGGGCGCGCTGGACCGCGAGGCGGTCGATCTGCTCGTCGAACGGATCGAATCGCTCTGCCGACGCGTCGGCGTGCCCGCGCGGCTGGCCGATCTGGGCATCCGCCACGACCAGATTCCGGCCATCGTCAAAAGCTCGCGCGGGCAGAGCATGAGCGGCAATCCGTGCGACGTGTCGGACGCCCAGCTTGCGCGGCTGCTGGAGAAAATGCTTTAATCCCGACCATCCGGCTGACGCCCGATTGGCAATATGAAAATTCTATCGGCCGGATTGACGCCCGCCTGGCAGCAGATCATGGTCTTCGACCGGTTGCGGTCCGGCGAAGTGAACCGTGCGCGCCAGATCGCCTGGTGCGGTTCCGGCAAGGTGCTCAATGCGGGGCTGGCCGCGCATCATTTGGGAGGGCCGAGTCTCACGCTTGCCCCGCTCGGCGGACCGCCGCTGACGGAGATCGAAAAGGAATTCGCCGCGCTAGGCGTGCCGCGGCGCTGGATCGAGACCGCCGCCGCGACGCGGGTCTGCACCACGCTCATCGACCGGGCGACCGGGCAAATCACCGAGCTTGTGGAAAATGGCCGGCCGCTGAGCGAGTGCGAGCTGGGCGACTATCGCGCGGCGTGCATCGAGGAGGCGGCCCGCGCGGAGGTCGCAATTCTCATCGGCTCGCTGCCCGCGGGCGTGCCCGATTCGTTTTATCGCGAACTGGTTGCAGCGACTCCTTGCCCGATGGTGCTGGACTTTCGCGGCGCTGGGCTGCTATCGGTTCTTGACTTGAAACCGTACGTGGTGAAGCCGAACCGAGAGGAATTGGGCCAGACGCTCGGTCGTGCGCTGGACGACGAAGCCGCGCTCTTGGCGGCGATGCGCGAGTTGAACCGCCGCGGCGCGCAGTGGGTGGTCGTCACGCAAGGCGCGGAGGCCGTGTGGGTCACTTCGCTGGATGAGACCTATCGTCTCGTGCCGCCGCGGATCGAGGAGGTCGTCAATCCGATCGGCTGCGGCGACTGTCTTGCCGCCGGCATCGCCTGGGCGACGCGCCGCGGCGACTCGATCGTCGATGCCGTGAGATTCGGCATCGGGGCAGCGTGCGACAATCTCGGCAAGCTCTTGCCTGGGAGATTAGAACCCGGTAACGTGGCACGGTTCTCGGCAAAAGTAGGGTGAGATAAATGCTATGAGTCAGACAGCCGTATTCTGGTTGTTGATCGCGATTTTCTCGTCCTCGGGCCTTCTGCTTTGGATCATTGCCCGCCCATTTACAAGACTCTGCGTGTGGTGGCAGTCTTTCTGGAGAAAGCAACCGGGAATTGGTCGGATGGCGCAGTTTGGCGTCCTCGATGAGAAGGCGGGGGTTGTGATCGTCAGGCTGGTCGGAGCCTTCTTCATCTTTTTTGCACTCGTTGGATCTGTCCTGCTCCTCGCATTTCCTTACCTTCAGTCGCTCCAGCATTAGGCGCTTGTTGGCTCGGGATTGACGAGGCCGCGGAGGATCGGTACCATTAGCCGATATCGCAAGGACAGGAGATGCCGATCATGGTTTATCGCGGCAAGGTACAAAACGGCGTTATAGTTTTCCAGGAGACTCCCGATCTGCCTGAGGGCACGGAGGTCATTGTCGAACCAGTCGGAAGCATGGTCAAAAAGCGGCCAACATTGGCCGAGCAATTTGCCGACGTAATCGGAACGGTGCCGGACTTGCCGCCGGACATGGCGGCACAGCACGACCATTATTTGCACGGGGCGCTCAAGCGATGAGGCGCGTCTTCGCGGTCTCGTTCTATTTCTTCGCGATCCTCAATTCCCGCGATCCCGCCCATCTTAAGGCAATGGAGTTCAGCCGGTTGAGGGATGAGCCAATTCCGACTACGGATTGGGTGCTTACCGAGCTCGCCGACGGCCTGGCAACGACTTCTGGCCGCAAGACGTTTCGCAGCGTCGTCAATGACATTGGAGCGGACCGTGACAACCTGATCGTCTCGGCCAACGCCGAACTTTTCGAGAAAGGCATCGAACTTTACGATTCCCGGCCTGATAAGCGATGGTCGCTGACGGATTGTATCTCATTCGTCGTTATGTCCGAAGAAGGAATCACTGAGGCCCTGACCGGCGACCATCATTTCGAGCAAGCTGGATTCGTTGCCTTTCTGAAATGATAGCAGCGGTGGGTCATCGCGGCACTTGCCCCCCTGGTGTTACCACTCGGTCAACGCTCCCACTTTCGGCAGGGCGATGTTATTCCCGCCATCCTGAGGAATCAACGCGACGCAAAGCCGAACAGCACCGCGGTCGCGCAAGCGAATGGCGAGCTTGCGGATTCCGTCGTTGCTCCGCTGCCCGTCGGGGTTCGGCGATGTGGCCAGCGGTTCGGCGGCGCGGACCTCGAAGCGGGCCGAGGAGGGACTCGCAATGCGGGCTTCCAACTGCTTGCCATTGAGCGTCAGGAGCGCTTTCTGGCCGCCATTTTCCAATTTGACCGCGGCGTGCGTGTGCATGAACCACCAAATGTCGCCCTCGGCGCCTTCGATCTCATCCTGCACGACGACCGCGCGGCGATCGACAAGTGCCACGCCACGCTCGACCTTTTTCGCGCGGCCGGCGTAGGCGTTGGTCAAGTCGGCAATGGCGAACGCCCAATCGGGTTTGGACTCGAAGCGGCGTATCCGGCACCGAGCCTCCGGCTCCTGATCGGGACCAGCGGCGGGAGCGATGACAAGCGTGTTGTGCCCTTCGGCGCGGAGGCGATAGTATTCGTAGCGGTGCGCGCCGAAATAGCCGGGCAGGTTGTAGTTGTCCGCGCCCAGGTCGGTCGCCCAGCGCTCGCCCAAGGCGTCCATCACGAACGAGCCGATGTCCAGATGTTCGTGGTTCATCGCGTGCGAACGGGCCTCGATGCCGACGCACACCGCGGCCGGATCGTTCCAGCGGCTGCGGAACGTGGCCACTTCAACGTTGCGGAAATACTTGTCCAGCGGCAGCCCGGCCGCGGCGGGGTCTTCGCCGGGCGATTGATACCAGATCAGAGCCGCAGCGGTCGGCTTGAGGCCGGACGCGCCGAACCACGTCACCGCCGGCTCGTGGAAGCGGCTGCCAAGCCAGAGCAGGGTGTCGCTGCGGCCCGCCGTTTCGGAGCAGTCGGAGAAATTGAACGAGCGGCCCTCGCCCAAGCTCATGTAGAGCGGAAAGAACCCCGTCTGCGAAAAGCCCGGGAACTTTTCCAGGCCGAAACTGTTCCCCAAGGCCGATTCCAGGCAAGCGATCATCGTCACGTTGTAGCTCGTGGCGTAGGCCCAGTAGCCCGGCCCTTCGCCCCAGCCGCCGTCGGGGGCGTAGCTCCGCATGGCCAGTTGCACGCTCGCCACGGCGTGATGCAGGACCTGCCCGCAAAGCTCCGGCTCCTCGTCGCCGACGGCCAGCGCGCCGACCGTCATGCCACCATTGCAAACTTGATTACAGTTGTGAACAAATGTGGGAAAGCCGCCGCGGGAGTTGTAGACCTTCATGCCGGCCCGCAGTCCCGTGCGGACGAGCGCGGTGCGAATCGTTTCCCGCTGCTGGGGCGTCCACTGGTCGTAGAGCCAGTCGTAGGCAATGCCCAGCGCGTGCGTCATTTCCGCCGTATCGAGGAAGTGCCGCGGGTTGAAGTCGGGAAATTTGGCCACGGTTTCCATGTCCTGCCAAAGACGGTCGAGATAGCGGCGGTCGCCGTGCAGGCGGTAGGCCAGAGCCAGAACGTAGCTGTGCTGCACCATGCGGCGGCTGGTATCCAGCAGCCGCAGGCCGTCGGGCATGACGTGTTCCGGCAGCTTTTCCCTCAAGCAACGGTCGGCCTGGCTGTGCAGGTCCCGCTCCCACCTTTGCAGCCGCGCATCGGCGGCGATCTTCTCTAGCAGCCCTTCAAAGCCGGCCTCGTCGAGCAGCAGCCGCGGATGCCGCGGCTTGATTCGCTTGACCAGTTCCTCCGCCGAGGGAACGGGTACCGAGAAGGCAGCCGAAGGCTGTTGCGAGTGGGCATTATTGAGGGAAAACGCAAGAATCAGGAACGGTATGAAAGAGCAGAAAGCGCCCGTGAGAAAGCGGCGGGACATCGGACACCTTGAGGCGGGAATGCGTGGCGGGATTAAGTCATAGTAGTCCCGCGCGGCCCGCTTTGCAATAGTGCCGCTTTAGAGTCGCAGGGTGGGACCAGCGAGCCTAAGCGCGCGCCGGCCCACCATTGATCGTCAACCTCGCCTCGGTGGGCCTACGGTCGTTTGAAACGACCTTGTCCCACCCTACGCCTCCGCATCCGCGGGCGCCAACGCCAGTTGTCGCAGTGCGTCCAGCGTCGCCAGCACGTCCTCCAGGCTCGCCTCTTGCCAACGGGCGATACGGTGATGCACGATCGCCAGCTTGAAACTGTCGAACGCCTCGCGGAGATCGGCGGGGAGGTGCGGCAGGTTCTCGAACGGGCGCGGCGCCACCGGCTCTTGCTCGAAGGACCCAGCCGCGTCCGCGAAGTCGTTTGAATCGGAGTCGCCGTCGCCCACTGCATCAATGGCAACGTCGTCCTCAACCGCCGCCGCCGCGGCGCCAGCGTCGGCGGCCGAGGCGGCCGTTCCCTCGGGCGGACGGTCGGGCGGCACGTCGGCGGCATCCTCGTCCAATTCGATCGCTTCGGCCTCGACCTGCTCTTGAACCAGCGCCCAGGGTTTCCGATCGCTGGTTTTGCATCTGCGCGATCGACCAACTGTTTTGCACCGCGCCTTCGAGCCACATTTCGGCGTCGTCCCAATCCAACGCGGCTTGGAAGTGGCTCCAATAGAGGCCCGGATACGTATCCCGCGCGGTGACGAAACGTTGATAGACGCGCCGCAGCCGGCCAGCGTGCTGGGGCGTGACATTGCCCGCCTGGCGGCTCCATGCCTCGTCGGTATAGCTGGCCGCCGGTGCGCAGCCTCGATCAGCGCCTCACGCCACTGGCTGATGATCCGGCCCTTCTCCCAGTTCGTCGAGCTGATCAGCCGGTTCCAGCGGCCTAGATACTCGCGAGCTGCCTCTTCAATTGCCGGGCTATCAATTGCGACGCCTCCGTTTTCCGTACCGGCTGTATCCTGCAGGGTTCCATCCATCGAGGGCGTTCCTTTGCACAAGCGTTCTCTTGCGGGCCGAAGTGCGCCGCGGCACGACCGATTCTAGCAGGCGGACGTTGGACCACTAGGCGTCTGTGTGCGCAACGAGGCGGCGAACTCTCAATGGCCCGGAAAACGCGACGGTTTCTTGGCTCCCGTGCGGTGCGCTGCCGTTTGCGAGAACCGGCAAGCTTGGGGAAAAGTTGTCATCCGATTCGCTGGGCGAGTTCCGGCGATTGCCAATTCTACTCAGCATTGAAAGTGAGAAACTCCGGCAAAGCCGCAAAGGCGCCAAGCCGCAAAGGGATTTCGCGTCTTTGCGCCTTGGCGGCTTTGCGCGAGAAACTCATCGTCCTACGTCCGGCGCACACATCAAGACTTCGATTCTTGGCGTGTCGTCAATTGGATTCGCTTGTAATCGAGTCGATAAATGCACAGTCGTCGCAGGCGATTTCTCTTCCCTTGTTTATCTATTTTACGACTGGTTGGGCGAGGGTTCGGCCTCTGTCCCGATTTCTCTCTTGCATCGTAAGTATCTATCCGGCTTGATGTTACAAGGTCAAAAGCCACTACCTTGCGAGACACTTGTGGGTCCTCGTATTGGGTTTGGCCCCGGCTTTGCGACTATCCTCTTTCCAATAACGACACGCGTCATGAACTCAAAGGGCCTGCTAGGGAAGTTAGGCCACGCTTGTTGCGACTCCAAGAAAGGAACGGTGTGATTATGAACGCTCGCATGACATTGATGGCGATGTTTGCTTTCGGCGGTTTGGCTGCCGGCACCTTCGGCCAGGATTGGACTTCGGAGGCGACCTATACGAAGACGGTCACCACAACGACCGTGACTACCTACACGCCGGTCAGCCAGCCGGTTTATGCCCCGGCCCCGCAACCGACGACGATCGAAACCAACTACGATCCGAACTACGGCGAAGCAATCAATTTGCAAGCCAACTACGCCCCGCAGACATATGCTCCGCAGACGTATGCCCAGCCGACTTTCGCTCAACCAACGTATGCCCCGCCGGCCAGCCCGGCGCCGGTTTACGCCCAGCCGACGTATGCGGCTTACAGCCAGCCGGCTTACGTGCCGGCGACCTATGTCCAGCCGGCGTATGTGCGGCCGATAGTGCGGCCGGTGGTTTATGCCCAGCCGGCGTATCCGGTCCGGCCCGTGGCGTACTATCCGGTTTATCGTCCGGTGGTCGCGGCCTACTCGCCGACCTATGCGGCCGAGCCGGCAACCTGCCCGCTGCCCGCGGCGACTGTCGTGCAGCCGGTCGTGCCGGCGGCGCAGCCGGTGGCGGCGGTCGGCCCGAAGGTTTGGGTCCACGAAAAGGTTTACGTGCAAGGCCAGCCGATTCGCAACTTGCTGACGGCAATCACCCCTTGAGAGGCCGGCCAGAACACGTAGATCGACAAGCGCCACCGCGGAGGTTCGCCTCCGCGGTGGCGTCTTTTCTCAATGGTCACCTCGCCCTCCGGGCTTGTTGTTATACATAAGTCGCCACAACCCCATCCACCTCGTGTGGATGGTGAAGGAGGTTGAACAGCTAGCAACGAAAACCAACAAGAAGCAGACCCCATCCAGCTTGCCTGGATGGTGAATCAGGTTGTCCAGCTTTCGCAGGTCCGCCAAGTAGCCGCACAATCTCCTTCACCCACGGGACAAGCCCGTGGGGGTCGCGATCTCTTTGTCTCTCTATTCTAGCAATTCAGCCTTGTTCACCATCCGGGCGAGCCGGATGGGGTCCGAGATGTGCATAACAACAAGCCCTCCGGGACAGGGTTCCGGTGAGGGAGCTTGTGAGGGGGGTGTCGCCGGCTGCTTCTCGCCGTCACTCATCAGGAAGAGGAACGAATCGTGGCGCACACGGTCTTGGCCGGCGTCTTCCCAGCCGTAGGCGTACTGGCCGATGTGCCAGAGGCGGATCGACGTGTCCGCCATGATCTTGTACCCGCACTGCCGCGCCTGCTCGCAAAAAGAATAATCGTCCGCCAAGTACCAAAACGCTTTGGACTGCGAGGGCTTGCCCCCGCTTTCTCCCCCTCGCCCTTCGGGTGAGGGCGCGTCGCGGCCGGGAGAGGGTTGGGGAGAGGGAGACTGCCCGTGAGGAGACGCGGCTGGGTCCTGGCTCGGAATTGACGGCACCTGTAGGGAACGGCTTCCGTGCCGTTCCGCTGCTGGCGGAACGGCACAGAGGCCGTTCCCTACAGTATCTAACTCCTAACTCCTGTCTCCAGTCCTCCACAATCATCGGCATGAAAAACGGCACCATCGGGCGGCCGAACTGCGCGTTGCACAGCGGCAGGGCGAGCTTTTGCCGGATGGTCTCATAGACCTCGCGGCGGACGTGCAGGAAGCCGGTGCCGGCGTAGAGGACCTCGATAAGGCCGCCGCCCGTGCCGACGACGAACTTGGTCGTGCCGGGGAGGGTCTGGCAGCAGATTGCCCGCGCGCCCTTGCGGGCGACGATGCCGCTGGTGATCGGCAGGCCGTGGGAGCGGATGCGGTCGACGGCGTCTGGCTCGAATTGGATGTCCGAATCGATCCAGAAAGTCTCTTGAAATCCCTCTCCCTCCGGGAGAGGGGCAGGGGGCGAGGGCGCGTTTCCCTCCGGGAGAGGCGGGGCACCCGCGCAGCGGGTCGAGGTGAGGGCCAGGGCCTTGGTGGCCAGCTCGCTACGGGCCAAGTCGATGGCCGAAGAGCCGCCCACCCGCCAGACCTCGTAGCCGCGTCGCTGAAGCTCGATCAGCCCCTGCTCGCATCCGGGCGCGATGTGCGTTGTGAACGGAACGAGGATAGCGCAGCGGCGAGGGTCGAGGTGTCGCGAGTCCCCGGAAGCGACGGCGCCCGGGATTATCTGAACGGCACCACGGCACGGCACGGCCAACGGCACCAGGGTCAGACCTGTACTTTACACTGTTCATTGGTTGTAGTGGCCGGTTTATCGCGACAGGGGCACATGCCGGCCGACCACGCATATCAACTCCCCTCCACATTCAACGGTTCCGCCGCCAAGCAAACGTCACACTCTGATTTTATAACACTTGGGAGCGGCAAGTCAAAGGCTCGATCGCGGACGAGGCGAAGGTTGGCCGGGACTTACCGCGAATCGAGCGCGCAAAAATCCCTCACTTCCAGCCGCGGGGCCGGAATGCGGCGAGCAAAGTATTTTTCGATTGGCCGGGAGAACAGCCCCCCCGAAGCGCCGCGCGGCCGAAAATTCCCAAGTCATTGCCGCATAAGGGCTTACGTTATGCGGAAAAGGCCTAGCCGTGAAACTGCGAAGCAAAACGCAAACAAATGTCAAGACGCCTAAACCCTTGCGGGGCAAGGAGTTGCGGCGGCCGGCAAACAAGAACTGACGAGTTGTGGTGACAAGAGTTAAGAGTTGTGCTATGATGGCGGGCCGGAGAGGAGGGAGGAACTAGGAGTTAGACGAGGGATTAGTGATGAAACTTGAACGATCAGAGGTCGGAAAACACCCTCACCCGTTGCCCCTCTCCCGGCGGGAGAGGGGGGTTGGCGATTTTGTATGCGATCCGTCATCGTTCATCCCTCATCCTTCATCCCTCGCTGCTCCCTGCGCACCACCGGGGAAGCGCACCACAATTACCCATCTTGCCAAAAAGGCGCGGTCAGCGAACATGCATCTAAGTTGTTATCTGCCAATGACTTACGACAACAGACGACGATGCGCGCCGCTGCGCGCGCCAGCGAGGCGGTGCGCAAGTCTCGCAGTGGCGCACAACTAGGGCAATGGAGTCGGGAGTCAGGAGTCAGAAGGTTCAATGTTCAATGTTCAAGGTTCAATGTTCATTGCTCCTCGCTCCGTGCTCCCCGCTCCCTGCCCTCACTGGTGCACAAACCACCCGGAAGCGGGAATTCCTGACCGCGTCCTAACCGCATCCTGATCCACTCCTGACCGCATCCTAACCGCTTCTTGAGCGAGTCCTAAGCGACGTCTGACCTGAAAACCCCCGCAAAACAGGCCAAATACTTGAGGTTCAAAGCGCGAAAAAATATTTCGACCGCAACAGCCGCCGATATGCACCAACCGCGAACGCTCCTACATGACGGCAAAGCGCTCGAGCTTTGCGCGGTCGACCTCAACGCCCAGCCCGGCACAATGCGGCACGGTCATCATGCCTTCGCTCACCGTCAGCGGTTCGGCCAACACGTCGCCGGAGAGAGTAGGATACGACGACTCGTGTGCGGCGGTCAAGGCGGGCGAGGCGGCAGCGAGCTGCAGCATGGCGGCGGTAGCCAGTCCAAGCGACGGCCGCGAGCCTAGCATGAGCGTCAGTCCAGCCGCTGCGCCGATCTCGGCGCAGGCCCGCGCCGCCGATATGCCGCCAAGCTGCTCGAGGTCGATGATCGCGTGAGACGCTGCCTCGCAACGGACCAGGTTCAAGAGGTCTGTCGGGCTGCGGATCGCCCTCCAAGCGGCCACTGGGACGTTGGTCTGACGGGCGAGCGCGGCCGAGGCGTGCGCATCGCGCGAAGAGAGCGGGTCGATGAGGCACTGCACCTGCTTGCTCTCGATTTCCCGGCAAAAGTCGCGGGCGGTGTCGGCGGTCAGGTGCGCCTGGGCGTCGATCCGTAGTTGCACGCCGCGACCCACCGCCTCGCGGACCTCGCTGAGTATCTTGTGGTCCGAGGCCGCATCGCCGGTCAACGCAATCACCTCGGCGAGACACCCGTGATTTGCGAGCTCGCGGGCCATCCACGCCAACTGGCCGGGCCAGCGTCCCCAGAGCCGCGCGGCGACGGGGATTCGCTGGCGGTATTCGCCGCCCCACAGCCGGCAAAGGGGCTGCCCTGTGACCTTGCCGACCAGGTCCCAGCAGGCCATCTCGATCGCCGCGCGGAGCGGAGGGCTGGCCAGGGCCTCGACGGCGTGCAATTCTTGCGTGTCGAAGATGCTGCGGCCGGCGAGCGCCGGAAGAAGGAATTCGCGACGAGGCAGAAGTTCGCTCGGCCGCCAAGATACCGCGCCTTCTCCCCAGCCCTCCCGGCCGTCGTCCGTGCTCAGCCGCACCAGCAATGATCGCACCGGCGGCAACTGGCCGCTTCGTGGAACTTCGACAAGATGGAACTCCAGATCGGCGATTCGCATGGGGTGAATGATGAGAGATGAGGGATAAGAGATGACGGATGGCATGTGCTATCCCTCATCTCTTATCTTTCATCCTTCATCTTTTTCAGCAGTTTCGGTTCCGTCATTGTGCTGTGGCCATCACCGGCAGCGTGAACCGCACCTGCTCCTCGCGCACTGCCTGCAACTCGACCGAGCCGCCGAACTTCCAGCGGAGCAACTCGACGCACTCCTGCACAACCGATTCCGGCGCGCTGGCCCCGGCCGTGATGAGAACTGCCTCGTCGCCGCGGAACCAACCGAGGTCGATGTCGTCCGGGCCGTCGATCAGGTGCGACGGCACGTTCCGCGACGTGCCTAGCTCGGCCAGGCGGCGGCTGTTGGAACTGTTCGGGCTGCCGACGACCAAGAGCACGTCGGCTTGGTGGCTCAACGTCCGCACGGCCTCCTGGCGGTTCTGTGTGGCGTAGCAGATGTCTTCTTTCTTCGGCCCGACGATGTGCGGAAACCGCTCTTTGAGCTTGGCGATGATGTCTACCGTCTCCGTGACGGAGAGCGTCGTTTGCGTAAGATAGGCCAAGCGCTCGGCGTCCTCGACTTCGATCGTTTCCGCGTCCTCGATGGTCTGCACGAGGCGGAAGGCCGCAGGCGCCTCGCCTGTCGTGCCGATCACTTCATCGTGCCCGGCATGACCGATGAGGAGGATCGTGTAGCCGTCGGCGGCGAAGCGGACCGCCTCGCGGTGGACTTTGGTGACCAGCGGGCAGGTGGCGTCGATTGTCCGCAGCTTGCGGCGGCGCGATTGCTCGCGAATTTGCGGCGAGATGCCGTGCGCAGAAAACAGCAGGCAGGCCCCTTCGGGCACGTCTTCCAAGTCGTCGACAAAGACGACACCTTCATTCTTGAAGTGATCGACGACCCAACGGTTGTGGACGATCTCGTGGTAGACGTACATCGGCGTGCCGTGAAGCCGAATGGCCTCCTCCAGGCATTCGATGGCCATATTCACTCCGGCACAAAAGCCGCGCGGGGCGGCAAGGATGATTCGCATGGTTTATAATTACCGCTATGTTTTCTCGTGACTTGGCATTATACGGTCCGGAGGCCAAAATTCCCAAGCCCCTTCGCCCGGCACAGGGAAGAAGATACTGCCGCCGCCTGGCTCGCCGGCATTACGAGAACTTTACGGTCGTCAGTTGGCTCCTGCCGCGATGGCTGCGGCAGCATTTTTATAACGTCTACGCCTACTGCCGCTGGGCCGACGACCTTGCCGACGAGCCGGGGGACGCCAAAAAGAGCCTGGCGCTGCTTGACTGGTGGGAGAAGGAGTTGGGGGACTGCTACGCCGGAAAAGTCCGCCACCCGGTTTTTATCGCCTTGGCGGAAACGATCCGGCGGTTCGATATCCCGATCGACCCCTTCGTCGACCTCTTGGTCGCTTTTCGCCAGGACCAGCGGGTCCGCTGCTACGACAATCTGGCCGAGCTTACCGAATACTGCCGCTATTCGGCCAACCCGGTCGGCCGGCTGATTCTTTATCTCGGCAAGTGTCATTCACCCGAGCGGGCGCAATTGGCCGATTCGATCTGCACGGGCCTGCAATTGGCGAATTTTTGGCAGGACGTCGCCCGCGACTATGCGATGGGCCGCGTCTACCTTCCGGTCGCCGAGCAGGGCCGCTTTGGTTACACGCCGGAAATGCTCGCGCGGCGAGAGGTCAACGACGCCTTCCGCCGCCTGATGGCCGCCGAGGTCGATCTGGCCGAGGGCTATCTCCGCACCGGGCTGCCGCTGGTCCGCTGGATGCCGCACGAACTGCAACTCGACGTGGCGCTATTCATCCACGGCGGGCTGGCGATTCTTCGGGCGATCCGGCAGCAGAACTACGATGTTTGGACTTCGCGGCCCGAAGTTACCCGCATGATGAAGCTGCGGCTGCTTTTGGTTTGCTGGTGGGAGTTGAAGCGCGGCGCGTGCCGGAGGACCTTGCATAGCCGCGGCCCCGCGAGCGCGCCGCCGAGGGAAACCAGGAGGTGTGCCGCGTTGCAACCCCCGGCGGCGCGCTAGCAAGGCCGCGGAGCGATCCCCGGGACTGCCAGCAGCAAAGGGGACAGTCCCCCTTATTCACCCTCCTTGCTCGGAGCGGCTTCCGCAGACGCTGTTTCGGACTCGCTGGCGGCAGGCGCGGCGGTATTCTGCTCTTCCGCCGCCTTCCCGGTCGGGGCCTCGTCGCCGGTCTTGGAATGCTGCTCCAGGTGCGCTGTACGTGCGCCGATCATCTTCTTGGTGAGCAGAAAATAGTCCTTTCCACAGAGTCCGGCGATGGCGAACGAGGCCAACGACAGGAAGCCCGTAATGAGCCGCGCATGGCCCGCGATGGAAAGCCCCAACGAAATCGTTCCCGCGAACGCGGCGGCGAGCGTCACGGCCAATTTGGTCCGCGAGGAAATGCTAAGCTGTTTGCGATCGTGCTTGCTGATGGCCGTCTTTGCCGAGAGGTTGGCCAACTGCCGCATCGCCTGCAAGTCGATGTTTTTCTCTGGGGCGATCGCCCGGGGGGCTAATTCGATCGGCGCGGCCGCGCGGTACCTGCGCAGTGGGTCGACGAAGCAATGGGTGCGGCTGCCACGGGCGCGGGTTTGCTGGCGGCTTGAGGCGTGGTTGCGGGCCGCGGCGCGGGCGTGGTGGCGGCCGAAGGACGCGAAGACGGCGCGGGCGGCTCATCGCCGCGATTCCGCGCCAAAAGGCGTGACATGTAATCGTCGATCGTGACCTCGTCTTCATGTGTTGCCTTGCGAACGCGCGGCGCGGGGGCCGTGATGCTCGCCGAAGCGGCCTGGGCGCTCTTGTCGGTTACGCTGGCCGCGGCGCGGGGAGCGTCCGAAGCCGCCTCCTGCTCGCACGTTTCGACGTTGAAGCCCGTCTGCCGCAGGATCTCCGCCAAGTCGACCACGGCGGCCTTCGATGGACGGGATGGTGGCTCGGCAACCTCTTCTTCGGTTGCGGCATCGATTTCGGGCACTTCCCTCGGCTCGCCAGCCGCGGCGTCGTCGGCGCGATCGATGGCTTTGGACTCGGCGTCGGCGACAACAGGCGACGCACTCCGCGCCGGCTCGGCAAGCTTGGCCCTTGCCTGCAGGGCCGCCGCGCTGCGTTCCGCCTCCAGAGATCGGCGAGATTCGTCCAGTTCTTGCTGTTGGGCCGCCAACTCCGCTTGCAGCCGATCGAGCGCCTCGGCACGGTCCGCCATCTGCCGCTGCTCCTCGGCCTGCCGACTATCCAACGCGGCTTGACGTTCCTCCAGGGCGCGAAGCCGGGCGTCGATATCGGTCTGGACGGCGGCTAATCGCTCGTCCTCTTCGGCCTGGGCCGCGGAGCTTTCCTGGCAACGTGCCTCCCATTGCCGCTGCTGTTTTTCCAGTTCGCCGCGTTGCGACTGGAGATCGACCTGCAAGGCGTCGAGGCCCGCCAGGCGGTCGTCGAGTCCTTGCTGCACGCTAGCCCTCTGCGTCTCCCAGTCGGCTTTCTGCTGATCGAAGCTCTCGCTCGCGGCGTCAAACGTCGCCTGTCGTGAGGCGAGTTGCTCAGCCTCGGCCGACTGGGCGTTTGTCACGTCGGCAATCCGGCCTTTCAGTTGAAGCTCCTGTTCCGCCAACAACGACTCCGCGGCCGCGATTTCCGGCGCAGACGGTCAGTTTCCTCCCGCGCGGCCGCATTCTGCCGTTCGCGCTGATCCACTTCAGCTTGCCACGCGGTTTTTTGTGCATCGAACGTTTGCCGTGCGGCGTCCAGCTCGGCCTGCAGTGCCGCTAACTGTTCGACGGTCGCCGACTGAGAATTCCCCGACTCGATGGTTTTGAGCTCCCACTGGCGCCGATGCTCCGCGAAGGTCGCCTGTGCAGCGGCAACTTCCGCGCGGAGCAACTCGATTTCCTCTTGCGCGGCGGTGTTCTGCTGGTCGCGCTGATCCACTTCAGCCTGCCACGCGGCTCTTTGGGCATCAAGCGTTTGCCGCGCGGCATCCAGTTCAGCTTGCCGTGCCGCCAACTGTTCGACGGCCGCCGACTGGGTATTGCCCGACTCAAGGGTTTGGATCTCCCACTGGCTTCGCTGTTCGGCCAAGGTCGCCTGTGCCGCGGCAACTTCCGCGCGGAGCAGTTCGATTTCTTCCTGTGCGGCGGCGTTCTGCCGGTCGCGCTGATTCACTTCAGCCTGCCACGCGGCTTTCTGGGCCTCAAACGTTTGCCGTGCGGCATCCAATTGATTCTGGCGGGCTACTAACTGTTCGATGGCCGCCGACTGGGAATTGCCCGATTCGCATGCTTGCAACTCCCACTGGCGCCGCTGCTCGCTCAAGGTCGCCTGTGCCGCGGCAACTTCCGCGCGGAGCAGTTCGATTTCTTCCTGCGCGGCGGCGTTCTGCCGGTCGCGCTCTTCTGCTTCCGCCTGCCAGGCGGCTTTCTGGGCATCGAACGTTTGTCGCGCGGTTTCCACTTCAGCTTGCCGTGCCGCCAACTCCTCGAGGGCCGCCGATTGAGTATTGCCCGACTCAATGGTTTGCAACTCCCACTGGCGCCGCTGCTCGGCCAAAGTCGCCTGCGCAGCGGCAACTTCCGCGCGCCGCCGGTCGGTATCTTCTCGTGCGACGACGTTCTGCCGGTCGCGCCGGTCGGCTTCGGCCTGCCACGCGGCTTTCTGTTCTTCAAAAGTGCGGATCGCCGCGTCGAGTTCCGTCTGCCGGGCGGCCGACTGTTCCGTTTCGGCCGCCCGACGGGCATCCCAATCGGACTGTTTCGCCTCCCATTGCCGCCGCTGGCCATCGATCGCGGCCAATTGATCTTCAAGGGAGTTTTGCTGGGCCAGGCGGACTTCGGCGGACAATTCGGGCTGACCGGTATCAACTACCTCGAAATCTAGCCGTCCGATGCTGAGCCGGTCGCCAGCCTGCAGCGCCGATTCGCTGAACAACTTGCCGTTAAGCCGCGTATCGGGCGACCAGCGACGAACGATCGTTCGCTGCGGTCCTCGAAGGACGAGGCAGTGGACCGGGGCCACGCAGTTGGCCCGCAAGCGGAACGTGCAGCTCGGCCCGGAGCCGATCGTGCATTTGGCCGATTTCAGGCGTACGACCTGGCCGTCGTGCCGGCCTCCCTTGGCGCGGAGCACGAGGTAGCCTGGGGCCGGGGCGAGCAAGGAAGATTTGGGCATCGTTTGGGGCATGTTGCGTCACTCTTGGAAATGGACCGCTGAACGCTAGCTTTTTAGCTTTGCCCGGTCAAAGGGCCTCGCACTCGCTTGGCGGCGAATCTCCCTGGCCAGAAATTGTGCTGAGGATTTTTGACGATTTTGCCGATTATCCGATAGCACGTCGCAGGGCCTAGCCGGCAACCGCCCAAATGCTGCCGTGGAGTTACGCAGCGCAGGTTCAGCCGGATACCGGACGGTTTCAGTACCGACGGAAAGTGAGCGGCGCGAACCTCGCGTCAACAACTTGGCTCTAAGGGAGGTTGCAAAACGTTTTAACGGGCAACCGGCCTACTTTGCAAGTTTTTCAACGTTTTTTTGACCAATCGGGCAGCGAAAAGCGTAGTATAGTTTGGTTGCTCGACAACCAACTGGGCCAGCGATAGTTGCACGTCGAATAACCACAACCGGAACAATCAGACATTTTTAAGAAGAGGACGTTCGGCTTACGGCCGTGCCCAACGGGGGCAAGCGCGTTCGGCGCGGCCAAAGAGTGGAACGCCAAGGTGTTTCAATGAGCCGCAAAGACGCGATTCTGAGCATTGCACAAGTGCTCGTTAAAAGGCGCGACGCACTCCGCAAGGCGTTGGCAGGCGACCTAAGCCTGTTGAAGGAAATGAAGGCCCAGACCTCCGGCGACATGGTTGACGCCGCCCTGGATTCGGTTCAGGACGAAATCAGCTCGCAGTTGGCCGAGGTCGAAAGCCGTGAATTGACCCGCATCGAATATGCCCTGGAGCGGATGCGCACGGGCAGTTCGGCATCTGCGAGGGCTGCAACACGCCGATCCCGATGGCCCGGCTGAACGCGCTGCCCTATGCGACGTCCTGCATCAACTGCCAGCGCGAGGCCGAGCGCACTGGGGCCGCCGGCAACGGCTCGGGCGACGTCGATTGGAGCCGCTTGCTGGACTCCTCCGGCGGCGAGGCCGACCTCTCGATCAACGACATCGAGCTGGACGTTTCTTGAGCGATCAACCATTGTATCCGGCACGAGCGCGGGGCACCCGCTTGCGGGTCACGCCGCCTGGTGCCGGGTACACGGGAAACAAAGGATGCGTCCGGCGATGTCGCACCGCATGCAAGCGTCAGTCGTCCGGGCCGTTCTGATCCTGGCCTGCGGGGTGATGGTCTTCACCGCCCCGGTTCGCGCGGCCGGCGTCACCACGCCCGGCTCGCAGCATCCGGTCACCTCGCCCGACGAGCGGGCCGCGCTGCAGCGCGTCGTTGAGCAAAACGCCCCGCTGCTTGAGGCGCAGGCCGCGGTGGTCAAGGCCGTGGCAAAGCTCGTCGGTCCTACGGTCGTTCACATCGAGGCCGACGTGCCGCGGCGCGGCCTGATGAAGAGCCTACAGCTTGAAGAGTCCGGCTCCGGCATAATCGTCCAGCGCAACGGCCGCTACTATGTGCTCACCAACTGGCACGTCTACCGCAACACTACCGCGGACGGCATTAAAATCCACCTTGCCGACGGCCGCGTGCTGCACCCGCAGCGCGTGCTCTCGGACGAGGAAACCGACGTGGGTGTGCTGTCCGTCGAAGCCGCCGACCTCATTCCCGCCACGCTGGGCGACAGCGACCGCATGGAGATCGGCGACTTCGTGCTCGCCGTCGGCAGCCCGTTTGGACTGAGCCATTCGGTCACCTTCGGCATCATCAGCGCCCGCGGGCGGCACGACCTGGAGCTGGGCGACGCCACGATCCGCTTCCAGGACTTCCTGCAGACCGACGCCGCCATCAACCCCGGCAACAGCGGCGGCCCGTTGTGCAACCTCCGCGGCCAGGTCATCGGCATCAACACGGCCATCGCCAGCAACTCCGGCGGCAATGAGGGCATCGGCTTTTCCATCCCCGTCAACCTCTTCATGGGCGTCGCCCGGCAACTGATCGACAACGGCAAGGTAACGCGGGCCTTTTTGGGCGTGACGCTGGACGGCAAATTCAGCGCGGCGACGGCCGCCGAGTTGGGCATGCCGCGGGCCGCCGGCACGCGCGTGACCTCCGTCACGCCCGGCGGACCGGCCGCGGCCGCCGGTCTCCGCGTGAACGACGTGATTCTGAAACTCGACGGCACGCCCATCGACGACGATGCCCATCTCGTAAACCTCATCGGCCTGACAGAGGCCGGCAAAAAGGTCTCGCTGGAAATCTATCGCGAGGGAAAGACGATCGCGGTTCCGGTGGTGGTCGTGGACCGGAGCAAGTTCGGGCAGTAAAGTGGAAGGCTCGTTCCACGTGCCGTACGCCATGTGGCTGTGCCGGGTACCGCGTGGCATGGTCAGCATGCCGTTGGCCCCAGCGTCCTATTGAAAGTGCCACTGCGCGTTGTTAGGATGCAATCTATGAGCATTCATTCCCAAGAAATCATAGATACCGCTTTAGCGCTCCCCGAAGCGGAGCGCGCCGACATCGCCGCCGCGTTGATTCGGAGCTTGGATACCGAGGCCGACGCGGATGCGGACGCCATGTGGGCCGAGGAAATCGAGCGTCGATTGCAATCCATTGATCGCGGCGACGTCCGACTTGTCCCATGGGACGACGTGATGCGAGAATTGCGCGCTCGCAGTCATGAGTAACTATTCGCTGGAAACTCATCCCGACGCCCGGCTGGACGCAATCGAGGCATACGATTGGTACGCCGAGCGCAGCCTCATGGCAGCCGACGCCTTTCAAGCGGAACTTGAACGCGCGGGCGAGGCCATATGCCGTTCGCCGTTTCTTTGGGGCTATTACTTGTTCGGAACCCGCCGTTACCTGCTGAAGCGTTTTCCGTATCTCGTGGTCTATCGGGTGATCGACGAACGCATCGAGATAATAGCGGTGGCTCACGGCCGACGGCGGCCTGGGTTCTGGAATCGTCGGCTGAAATCCTAAGCGAGGATGGGGCGTTCCGCCAACTCCTTCGCTTGCGCGTCAGCGGCTTGTATCCAAGAGCGATTTGCCGTGATTTTGCAGTTCTCCCTCATTTCTGATCTGGTTGCTTGATTTCCCACTCAGTTAAAGTACAGTGGGTCCTTTAGCAGGGGGTCCACCGGCATGAGAGCTGTCAAACGCATTGCGCTGTTGATGGGACAGGACCACGGCTATTGCCGGGGCGTGCTGCGCGGCATCCATGCCTACGCCGTCGATAAGACGAACTGGCTGTGTCGCGACGCGCCGCCGGATATGAAGATGATCGGGCCGCTGCGGGAATGGAAACCGCATGGAATCATCGCCCACCTTTTCGATGAAGAGTTCGCCCGTCGCGTGCGGGCGCTGAAGCGCCCGCTAGTCAATGTCACCAGCACGTTCTTGGACTTGCCCGTGCCGATGATCGATGTGGACAGCCGCGTGGCGGGCCGCCTGGCGGCGGCGCACCTGCTGGAGCGAGGCTTTCGGAACTTCGGCTATTTCGGCAGCCAGTGGACCGGCTTCTCCCAGCATCGCGAGGAAGGCTTCCGCGAGGCCCTCGCCGCGGCGGGCCACGACTTGACGGCCTGCTACTCCGACTTCCTGCCCCGCCGCCCCGTCGATGCGACGTGGAACCTGCGGGACC
This sequence comes from uncultured Planctomycetia bacterium, assembly GCA_963780045.1. GTDB lineage: Bacteria > Planctomycetota > Planctomycetia > Pirellulales > Thermoguttaceae > JANXQG01. The sequence continues at coordinate 565,443 of CAVZZZ010000005.1, forward strand.
GGCAAGTCCGCGATTGGCTGTTGGCGCTGGCCAAGCCGGCGGGCATCTTGGCCTCCAACGACTACGCGGTGCGCCGCTTGGCCGAGATATGCCACCAACTGAAGTTCCGCGTGCCCGAGGACGTGGCCTTGTTGGGCATCGATAACGACGAACTGGAATGTCTGCTCTCCCGGCCGCCGCTCTCCAGCGTGGTCAATCCAACGCACAAGATCGGCTTTGAGGCCGCGCACATGCTCGACCAGTTGATGTCCGGCCGGCAGCCTCCCAAGACGACCGTCTTCGTGCCGCCGGCGCACGTCATCACCCGGCAATCGACGGACATCGTTGCCGTCGCCGACCCGGACGTCTCGGCCGCGATCGCTTTTATTGTCGCGCACGCCGCCGAGAACATCGGCCCGGCGGACGTCGTCAAGGATTTGGCGATCGCGCGGCGGGCGTTGGAATTGCGATTCCGCAAGCTGCTGGGCCGCTCGATGCTGCAGGAAATCCAGCGCGTGCGCATTGAACGGGCGAAGCGCTTTCTAGCCGAGACGAGCATGTCGATGCGCCCGTGGCCAGCCGCTCCGGGTTCTCCACGCAGCAACGTCTGGCGACGGTATTCCGGCAGGCTACCGGCGAGCCGCCGACGTCCTATCGGCAGCGGGCACGCGGGTCTCGGTAGCTTCGCGCATCTTTGTTAATTTGCGCAAAACGATAAATGATTTGCGCAAAATGGACGTGTCCGAGTCGGGCCGTATCGGCAATCCTGGTTAGAATGAGGGATGGGAGAGAAAGCCGCTGAACTTTCGGTTGCCATCTCGGCGCAGCGGCTGACGGTTCGATCTTGGGGTGATCAAAAACAGGAAACCGTACCATGCGCGGGTCAAAAGCACTTTGTTCGCTCATTCTGACGCCGTCTGCCTTCGCATCGTTGCTCTTGGCCACGACGTCCTTCGCCAACACTTACACTTGGAACAACGCGGCAACCGGCACGGCCTGGAATGCAACTTCCAACTGGGGCGGCACCGTGCCCGGCAGCGCCGACGTGGGCCAGTTCAACTTTGGCGCTTACGCCTTGCAGCCTAGTGGTTTGTCCAAATCGAGTTTACTAGTTATAGACCTTTGACGGAACGCAGGGATCGTCGTGTTCATCTTGGCGAACGAACTCGGGATACAGACTTCGCAGGTTAACGCGGGCGTCGTCCGTTGTGAATTGCCAGTTGACCCGTGTGGCACGAAGGTTTCGGTCGGTTTCCCAAGCGGCGACCTCATGGGCCAAGCGTTGGGCGTCGTCGATTCGGCGTGCCAAGCATTGCCGTCCGAGCACGCTCAATTCACACTCGGCGATATTCAGCCAGCTTCCGTGTTTGGGTGTGTTATGAATGTCCAGGCGTTCCGTCAATCGCCGCGCTTCGCTCTGCGCAAAGGCTTCGTAGAACGACGCCGGCGAATGGGTGTTCAAGTTGTCCATGACGAGGATGACCCGCTCCGCGGTCGGATATTTCTCGTCCAAGAGGTCGCGCAGGGCGTAGGCCCAGTCCACCCGAGTTCGTCTCGCTGTGACGCGGACGTGCCGGTGGCCACGAAGTGGTTCGACAAACATGAAGATGTTGCACGTGCCCAGGCGTTCGTATTCCGAGTCGTATCGCAACGGTTGACCGGGGCGCATCGGCAGCGGCTGGCGAACTTCACCCACGAGTTGTTTACTGGCTTCATCCATGCAGATCACGGGAAATTGAGGGCTGTACGGGCGGTGGTAGACTTCGAGGACATCTTCCGTCCGCCAGACGAATTCTCCGTCATGCTTCTTCGGAAGACACCATTGCTGTTTCAGCCAAGGCTTAACCGCGTTTTTTTAAGCGTGCCACGCACCGTTTCCGGGCTGATGGAAGGCACGATTTCTAACTCGACCAGCTTGCTGGCCAGCATTCGCAATGTCCAGCGCGCCCTTCCTTTCGGAGCAGGACCGCAACAAGCGGCCACCAGTTTCGCCTCGGCCGCGCCATCGAGCTTGCGTGAACGAGACGGGCATGCCTGTTTCTTGCGGCGGAGCGCGGCCTCCAGTCCATCCTCCACCCATCGTCGGCGAACATTGAAAACTGTCTTGGGGGTGACGCTCAGGGCTTCCGCGATCTGGGCATCGGTCTGCGCAGCGCCATCTTTGCCCTGGTCCGCCTTGAGCAGAATCCGAGCGCGTGCAAGGGTCAGCGCCGATGCTTTTCCCCTGCGCACCAAACCGTCAAGTTCCAACCGCTCCCTATCCATCAAACGAACAACGAACACCTTTTTCATGGCTACATCCTTGTATTGCCGAGAGAACCAACGGTCCAACAGTTCGGCAAAATATCAGGATGTAGTGAATTAGTAAAGTCAAATTGGACAAACCACTAGCTTGACGGCCGCCGCGACCGTCGGCGGAATATGGGACACCGGCGGCGGCTCCGTGGCAATTAGCGGCAGCGCATTGACGCTCAATGGAGGTGTGCTTAACGGCGGCGTGACGGGCATTGAAATGGACAACGGGGCCGGCAACTTGACGATCAGCGCATCGTTGGCGCTTAACAATGCGCAGACGTGGCTCAACAATTCCGCGGGTTCTTTGGCGGTCTCAGCCGTGGGCAACGGCGGCCATACCCTGACTATCGGCGGAAGCGGAAGTGACAAGATCTCGGGCGCCTTCAGCGGCGCCGGCGGATTGACGATAACCGGCGGTTCCACGAGCATGACCGCCGTGAGTACTTATACCGGAGCGACAAACGTTACCGCCGGGACGCTGAACTGGGGAGCTCTCAGCGTTGCGGAGAGCACAAACTCGGTCAACATCAACCCAGGGGCAACGCTCCTGGTGACGGCCGGCGCGAGTGGGAATGCCCTTGCCGCCGGCAATACCGCCGCGCCGTTTACAATCAGCGGGCAGCTTCTAAAAAGCAGTCCCACGTTTTTTCTGGTGTTGGGCCAGGCGAATACAGTCCTCAGCGGTGGCACGATCGCCTCGCTCGACACCGGCAATCCTAACACAGAAACCAGCTTAGGCATTTCCTACGGCATGGCCTTTGAGAACAACGGCAATTTCGATGCACCGGTGATTTCCACGTCGGCCAACAGCGGGATGTCGATGATCATTGTCCCCAGCGGCGGTTTCTTTGGCTTGAAGGTCGTTGGCGGCTCGTTTCCGGGTCAGCTCAATGAGCCTTACTTCACCTCGGGCGCGAATTCAACCTTAGTCGTGAACGCCAGCTTCGCCCAAATCAACGACAACATCAACTTTGAGAACGGCGTGAACGTCAGTGGCTCGGGCACGGTTGTCTTTTCGCCGCCGCTGGGCCAACCGAACCAGTATTCTCACAACACGAACATAATTAGCGGCATACTCCAGGTGGCCAACACCGGCTCGATACCCTCCGGCACGCTTGGGAACGGGTTAGTGGGTTTCTACAGCAACGTGGAGCTCGACGGCGGCGCTACGACCGCCGGAACGCTCGACCTGCACGGCATCAGCATCAATGTCAACGGCCTGCAGGGCACGTCGGGCGCCGTCGTTGGGACGGTCCTCAATAGCGTGACGGGCACGACCGCCACGCTGACTGACCTGACCCTCAGCGGGACGAACTCCGCCCTTGCCAGCGGTACGACCACCTACTCCGGCGTCCTCGCCGACGGCGGCGGCAAGCTGGCTTTGGCGGTCGGCGGCACTGGCTCATTGACTCTGACGGCTTCCAATGCTTTTAGCGGCGGCGCCACAATCAACTCTCCCGGCACTCTCGTCCTCGGTTCAACCGCGACCCTTGGCAGCGGCAAGATCACGATCGCTTCGGGCGGCTTCCTGGATGTCTCGAATTACACCGATCCCGGCTACAGCATCACCGGCACCACGCTTACGGCCGGCCGCACGACCACGCCGGCCACAGACGTCAACGGCAGTCTGAACTTGACGAACGCGGCACTTGTTCTCAACACGGGCGGCACGTTGACTCTTTCCGCGTCAAACGCCGCCACCGGCAGCCTTTCGCTAACCAACGGCACGCTCGGGTACGGCCCAAACAATCTGGTCAACTTGGCGGGCGCCCTTTCTCTCGGCGGCACGGACTACCTCTCGCTTACCGGCTTGCTTGTCAGCAGTTCCAACGGCACCACCTATACGTTGGTCACCGGCAACAATCCGATTGCCGGCTCCGCTGATTGGATCGTTAGCGGGAGCACCAATTCCAGGCAGCAGTACTCGGTCGGAACCTCCGGTGACAATCCTGACCCTCACCGTCACCGGCGTCGCCGGCAATTTGCTTTGGACGGGGACCGGCGGTAGCGGAACGCCTTACGCCTGGGACACGAACACGAGTCCCAACTGGTTCAACCTCGGCAGCTTGACGGCGGACAAATTCCAATCCGGCGACAACGTGGCGTTTACCGACAGCGCCGGCAGCGCGGCGGCCAATGTTCTGATCAACAGCACGGTCCTGCCCGGCTCGATTACGCTCAGCAACACGGCCGTGAAGTACACATTCAGCGGGTCGGGGTCGATCGGCGGCACCACGAGCTTGGTGATGAACGGCCCCGGCTCGCTGACGGTGGCCACCAGCAACGGCTTTACGGGAGGAACTTTTATCAACGGCGGCACTCTCAAAGTGGCCAACGCCAACGCCTTGCCTAGCGGCGCCACCGCGGGCAATGTCGTGCTCGGCGGCGCGGCTGGAATCCTCGACCTCAACGGCACGCCGCTAACCCTCATAAACGGTCTTTCCGGCGGTGGGGCAGCCTTCGGCCAAGTGATCAACAGCGGAACGGGCACGGCTATTTTGAGCCTGGTGAACGGCGGCGCCGCGGCGACCTTCGCCGGCACGATTGCCGACAACAACGGCAGCGGCGGCCAAGTGGCCCTGCTCATGAGCGGCGCCGGCGGGCTGCAGAACCTCTCCGGCTCGAACACCTACTCGGGCGGCACGCAAGTGACCGCCGGAACGCTGCAAGCCGGCAGCAACAACGCCTTCGGCACCGGCGCGCTGGCGGCCAACGGCGGGGTCGTCGATCTGGTCGGCTTTAGCGTAACGGTCCCCAGCTTCAGCGGCGCGGCGGGCGCGGTCACCAATAGCGGCGGCACTGTTTCGACCCTCACGGTCAACCAGTCGATCGCGACCACCTTCGGCGGCAAGCTGACCGACGGCGCAAGTCCGCTGGCGTTCTCAATGGGCGGCGGCATGTTGACCTTGAGCAATACGTCCACCTATAGCGGCCCGACGACGCTCACCGCCGGCACATTGGCCTTAGGGACCGCCAACGCCCTGCCGAACACGGCCGGGATTAGCGTTGGCCAAGGAGCAACGCTCATGACCACTGTCGCGGACGGCGCGGCGGGCGGGACCGTCCTTTCGGGTTCCATGCTGATCAGCGGGCTATTTCTTAAAGGGCCAGGCAGCTTCAATGAGCAAGCCCAACTTGCCCGCACGTCAATCGTTCTCAGCGGCGGGACGATCGCCTCGGCCGATCTGGGCAGTCTTAATTCGCAAGACGTTATTCAGAGCACCGCTCCGGCGCTTGACATTGCCTTCCTTTGGGTGCGCCAAGGGGCCAACGGGCGGTACGATTTCCACTGCCGTCAACAGCGGGAACTCGTATATCAGCGTGCCCAGTGGCAGCTACTTCTGGCTCTGCACCGTCGGCGGGGCGCAGCCGCTGTCCAATATGAACTGGTTCGTCAGCGGCGCGAATTCGACCCTGAACGTGAATACTAGCCTTGCTCAGTTCAACGTCTCCCCTGCTGTCGGCGACGGCATTAACATCAGCGGTTCCGGCACAGTGGTCTTTAGCCCGCCGGCAGGCTTTCCAAATCTCTATTCCGACAATACTAATATCGTCAGCGGCACGCTCAAGGTCGGCGGCACTGGCGCCATTCCCTATGGCGTGCTTACCGGCGGTTCCATTTCAAGCAATGTGGAGCTGGATGGCGGCGCTACCGCCGCCGGAACCTTGGACCTTGCCGGCAACAGTATTTTCATCAACGGGCTGCAAGGCCAGTCGGGCGCCGTCTCTGGGACAGTGATCAACAGCGCGACGGGCACGACGGCCACACTGACCGACCTGACCCTCATGGCGAACTCCCAGCAGACCGCCGGCGCCAGCGGCGCCAGCACGACGGTCTTCTCCGGTATTTTGGCCGATAACGCCGGGATCGGCGGCAAGCTGGCTTTGGCGGTCGGTGGAACCGGCTCATTGACTTTAACAAGCTCCAATAGCTATAGCGGCGGCACCACGATCGGCCCCGTCAGTGCCGGGACCCTGGCGGTGCCCGGCAACGGGACCCTGATCTTGGGCCCGAGCGGCACGCTCGGCAGCGGCAAGATCACGATCGCTTCCGGCGGCTACTTGGACGTCTCGAATTACCCCGACCCCGGCTACACGATTACCGGGACCACGCTCACCGCCGGCCGTACTACCACGCCGGCCACGGACGTCAACGGCAGCCTGGTCTTGCAGCAGAGCGCCCTGCTGCTCAACACGGGAGGAACGTTGACGTTTGGCGTCAACAATTCCGCCACCGGCGGCCTGACGCTGACCAACGGCACACTGGGTTACGGTCCCGGCAACCTGATCGTTCTGCCCGGCAGCCTCGCACTGGGCGGCTCCAACTACGTCGATCTCACCAGCGCTGACCACAGGCGATACCTATACGCTCGTCACCGCCGCCAGTGTTCCCACGCCCACCAATATGTTCGTCTTCGGCGATACCAGCCCAAGGCAAATCTACTCCTTCGCGAGCGGCAACGGCGGGACCGCGTTGACCCTCACAGTATCAGGCTACATCGGCAATCTGATTTGGACGGGCACAGGCGGAACGCCCAACACCTGGGACACCAACACCAGTCCCAACTGGTACGACCTCACTACAAGCTCGACCGACAAGTTCCAGAACGGAGACTTCGTAACTTTCACGGACAGCGCGGGCAGCGCCACGCGAACGTACTTGTCAACAGTACGGTCATTCCGGGACTGGTTACGGTCAGCAACACGGCAGTGAGCTACACCTTCAGCGGCAGCGGATCGATCGCCGGCGCCGCGAGCCTGGTGATGAACGGCCCAGGCACGCTGACGATTGCCAATACCAACAGTTATACGGGCGGGACCTTCATCAACGGCGGCACGCTCAAGGTGGGCAACGCCAACGCCTTGCCCAACGGCGCGACGGCGGGCAACGTGGTGCTCGGCGGCACGGGCGGGATACTCGATCTCAATGGCATGCCGCTGACCAATCTCAACGGGCTCTCCGGCGGCGGGGCTGCCTTCGGCCAGGTGATCAACAGCGGCACGGGCACGGCGATCTTGAGCCTGGTGAACGGCGGCGCCACGGCGACCTTCGCCGGCACGATTGCCGACAACAACGGCCCCGGCGGCAAAGTGGCGCTGCTCATGAGCGGCACCGGCGGGCTGCAAAACCTCTCCGGCTCCAACACCTATTCGGGCGGCACGCAACTGACCGCCGGCACGCTGCAAGTGGGCAACGTCAACGCCCTCGGCGCCGGCGCGGTGGCGGTCAACGGCGGCGTGCTCGATCTGAACGGATACGGCATTACGGTCCCCAGCTTCAGCGGCGCGGCAGGCACGGTCACCAACAGCGTCTTCGGCGTCTCGACCCTTACTGTCAACCAGGCCGCCGCAACCAGCTTCGCCGGCACGCTGCAAGACGGATCGCTGAATTCCAGCCAGTTGGCGTTGACGATGGCCGGCGGCACTCTGGGCTTGACCGGCGCGTCGCTGTACAGCGGCTCGACGACGATTACCGGCGGCGTGCTGGTGTTGGCCGATTCGGCCGCACTGGGCGCGAACAACCTGCCCAACACGGCCGGGATTACCATTAACCGAGGCACCTCGCTGGTGATCGCCAGCAACGATTTCATCCTGTTCGGCAGCAACGGATCGCCCTTCTCCGTCCAAGGCGAAACCATGAATATCGCCGGTCTCTTCTTGAGCATCGGCAACAACACGGTCGAAGGCAACCAGCTTTCCAGGACGAACATTGTCCTCAGCGGCGGCACGATCGCCTCGGCGGGTGTCGGCGCAATCGGCGCCATTACTCCCAACGGCACCGCCTTGAACGAAACGCTCGTTTGGGGCACGAGGGGATCTTCCGGCGGGACGATTTCCACCGCTGCCGGCAGCGGGACCTCGCTGATCAGCGTGCCCGCCGGCGGCTATTTTTTCCTCTGCACCGCCGCCGGCTTGCAGCAGCAGTCCAACATGCCCTACTTTGCCACGGGCGCGAATTCGACCCTTTACGTGAACGCCAGCCTGGCCAACTACAACGACGGCAACGCCAATTACATGGACGGCATCAACATCAGTGGTTCGGGCACGGTGGTCTTCGCCCCGCCGGCGGGCTTCCCGAACATTTACTCCCGCAATACCAATATTCTCAGCGGCACGCTGCAAGTGGGCAGTACCGGCGCTATTCCCTTTGGCGTCCTGCCGTTCACTACTGGCGGCCTGAGCGTGGCGAGCAACGTCGTGTTGGATGGCGGCTCCGCCCCGGCCGGAACGCTCGACCTCAACGGCTTCAGCACCACGATCAACAGCCTCAGCGGCGCAACGGGCGCCTACGTCGGGCAGGTTATCAATAGCGCCACGGGCACGACGGCCACCTTGACCGAAGGCAACTACACCACCGTCCCGACCTCCTTCGCCGGCGTGCTGGCAAACGGCGGCGGCACGCTGGCCTTGACGGTGATGGACACGAACTCGTGGACGCTCACCGGCTCGAACACCTATACCGGCCTGACCACGATCAGCGCTGGCACGCTGCAACTGGGCGACGGTCTCGGCGACGACGGCTCGATCGCCAAGACCAGTGGCGTCGTCAACAACGCGGCCCTGATCTACGATATCGTTGGCAATCAAATCGCACATTACAACATCAACGGCAGCGGGAGCGTGACCGGTCTCGGCACGGGCGCCGTGACTCTCAGCGGCACGAACGACTACCAGGGCGGCACGTTCGTCGAAAGCGGCACTTTGATCGCGGCCAATAACGAGGCGATTGGCGACGGCACCAATCTCTTCGTCGGCAATCCCTCGAACCTGGCGCTGTTTGGAGGTGTGATCCCCTTGCAGGCTTCTACGTCGGCTCCCACTGCCACGGCAGCCGCGCCCGTGCCGGAACCCGCCACGCTGGCGCTGTTGGCCATCGGAGCAATTCTTCTCGTTCTCCGACTCCGCTGGCCAAGGAATGCAGTACCGGCAGCCATGAAAGGCGGCGTCATAGGTTTTCACCATTCGGCGTAAAGGAGAATAGGTGTCAAAGCCAAGAAGGCGGTGCTCGTTCGCGGATGTACTGCTCGCGTTTACAGTTTGAGTTAAACCATTCGATTCCAATTTCGGACTTCAAGCAACGAGAGGTCGGAATGAAGCGTTCAATTTTATGGGGGCCCCCAGCGATGCTTACGGCATTGTTCCTCGCGGCGCTGGGGTGTCTTCTCGCCCCGGCAAGAGCGGCAACGACGACCTACTATTGGGACGCTAGCACGGCCGCGGGTTTGCAGGGTGGCACTTTCTCGATCGGCGGCTCTAACTGGTCCACGAGCCCGGCGGGATCGTCGCCTTTGGTTGCCTTTTCCAACAGCGGCGCCGTGGTTTTCGACGTCGGCACCACGCTCAGTTACAGTGCCACCGAAAGCGGCGCCCATACGTTTGCCAGTTGGTTGGTGGATGGTGGCAACTCCGTTGATTTCGTGCATACTACCAACGTATCCGATACGTACCTCGGCGGCATTACCGTGCAGGGCGCCAGCAAGATGACGTGGAGCGGTTCCGATTTCAACTTTGCCGGTTCGCCTTCCATGACGCTCCAAGGGAGCAGCACCGGCGTCTTCTATGACAATAACTCTGGCGCCAAGGTTTACAACTTCGGCGCGCTGACGTTCGGCAGCGGCGCCAATCTGCTACAGTGCCAGGACGGTCCGAGCACCAACAATATCGTTTACACCAGCATCTCCGGCGGCGCCGGCAACTCGATCGACTTGGGAAGCACCAACCTTAGCGGCGGGGCCGGTAGCAGCGCCACGACCCTGACCTTGAGCAACACGAACAACAGTACCTTTGGCGGCACGATCTTCGGCACCGGCAACCTGGTCGAAGCCGGACCAGGCACTCTGGTCCTCACCGGCAGCGCCGCGAACTCCGGCGTCACGACCGTCAGCGGAGGGACGCTGGTGTTGCAGGGCAACGCTTCCATGAGCTCGACCGCCACTGGCCGGACCACCGATATCGGCGGCCCAGGAGCAACGCTGGTCGTGCAGGACAACGCTACTCTTTCCACCCAAGGCGTCATGTCGCTTGGCTCCAGTTCCGGCGGGAATCCCGGCAACGTGGTCCAAACCGGCGGCGCGGTCACGGTCGCCGGTTCCAACGACGGCAATATCCGCGCCTGATTATCGGCGAATGGGCCGGCGAATCCAGCACGTATACGCTTTCCGGCGGAACGCTGAACGTGCCCAACGGCCTCACTTATGTCAACTGGAACGCCAGCGCCGGCAACCTCAACATTTCCGGCGGCCTGGCCAAATTGAACGCAATCCAGTTTGGCGCCAACGGCGGCAGCTTCACCGGATTCTTGAATCTTTCGGGAACGGGAAGCCTCTATGTCGGTGCGGGAGGCATGACTTCAGGAACGAGTTCAACGGCCAATATCACCCTCAGCAGCGGCACGCTCGGCGCCTATGCGAACTGGTCCTCCAGCCTGCCGATGAACCTCGGCGGCCCGGTCACTATCAATACTGGTAGCAACGCGATTACTCTCGGCGGCGTCCTCAGCGATTCCGCGGGCACTTCCGGCAGCCTGACGAAGGTCGGCGGCGGCACGCTGACCCTCGCCGGCAACGGCAACAGCTACAGCGGGCCGACCACTGTCAGCAACGGCACGCTTCGCATCGGCGGTCCCGGGGCCTTGTCCAGCGGCTCGCTCGCCGTCAATTCGTCCGCGCTCGATCTTTCCGCGACCGGCCCAACGCCCGCGAATTTCTCCATCGCCGCCCTCAACCTGAGCAGCGCTTCGCTTAACTTCGGCATCACGGCAGGCGCGGGCAATTCGGATACTCTCAATTCGATCGGCCTCATTACGCTCTCCGGCGTCAATAAGATCAACTTGGTTTCGGTCGGCGCAACGCCGCAAGCCGGCGACACGTACACGCTCCTGGTCGGATCGGGCACCGCCGGAACCGGATCCTTGTCGCTGGGAAGCACATTCGCCGTCGGCTTCAATAGTTGGCTGTTCGGCAGCATTGGAAACAGTTACACGGCCACGGTAGTCGGTACACCGACCCCCGCGACGGCCTACTGGACCGGCTCGGTCAGTTCGATCTGGAGCGACGCCTCGCAGGCCCCGCTGCACAGCAACTGGGCCACCGACGCGACCGGCGCAACCGATACGCAGCAGGTGCCCGGCAGCATCACGAACGTCTATCTTGCCGCCAACGGCGCCGGCAACCTCACAACGACGCTGGGCACGGACTTCTACATCCAAAGCCTGCACATGATAGCTTCCACGACGGGTGCGATGACGATCGCGGGCAGCAATACGCTGACGATTGGCGGCACCGGCGGCATCACGGTGGATTCCGGCGCGGGCGGGCTGACGATCGGCACCGGCGGCCTGGCGTTGGCCGTCGCACAGACCTGGACGAATAACGCCGCCAGCCCGCTGTCCGTTAGTGCCGCGGTGAGCGGCAGCGGCAGTTTGACGACGACGGGCAGCGGAATCATCGTGCTGGGCGGCGCCAACACTTTCAATGGCGGCTTGACGATCAACGCCGGCGTCCTGCAACTGGCGAATACGGGGGCGCTGAACGGGGCCTCTCCGAACGCGGTGAATTTCACGCCCGGCAGCAGCGGCACGCTGCAATTGAACGGCAACACCGTTACCGTCAGCAGTCTGAGCACCGATCCGTTCATTCCCGGCGCACCGGTCGTGATGAACGCCAATGGCGGGACCGCCGGCTTGATCGTCAACACGGCGAATGCGAATACCTACGCCGGAAGCATCCAGGACGGCCCGGGCGGCGGCCCTCTGGTCCTGGCCAAAGCCGGCAGCGGTACGTTGTACCTCGCCGGCAGCAACAGCTATTCCGGCGGCACGGTCTTGACGGCCGGCGATCTGACGATCGGCAATACGGCGGCCATCGGCGGCGGCCCTTTGGTTATTACCGGCGGAACGCTGGAGAGCAACACCGCCGGTCCCACAAGCATCGGCGGCAGCGTGACCTTTAGCGGCGCTCCCACGGTCCTTGTTGACGCCGGCAACCTGACGTTGACGGGCGCCGTAACCGGGTCCTCCGCGCTCACGAAAAACGGATCGGGAGCACTGATTTTGACCACGGGCGGCACTTCCAGCGGCGCATGGGCCGTCAGCGGCGGAACGCTTCAGTTGCAAGGCAACGCTTCTTTGAACATTGCCAACGGCAACAACCGGTCGCTCAACGTCGGCAGTCTGACCAATACGACACAGACGCTGGTTATCCAGGACAACGCAACCCTGACGACCGCGGGCGCCATGGGACTCGGCTCCGTCTCCAACGGAATTGGCGGGACCGTAGTCCAGAATGGCGGCGTACTTACCGTCAACGGCGAGGAGGCGAACTTCGGCCGCGCACTGCTGATCGGCGAGTGGGTTGGCGAAACCAGCACGTATACCATGTCGGGCGGCACGCTGAACGTGCCCAACGGGTCGACAATGCTTCCCTACAGCGGCAGCGGCGGCAGCCTCACCATATCCGGCGGCATCGCCAACTTGAGGGACATCGACTTCGGCGCCAACGCGAACCCTGGACCCACCGGCAACTTGACTCTCTCGGGGTCGGGAAGCCTGTATCTCGCCGGTTCGGCCGGACAGGGTATGTGGGCTGGATCGTTTGCAACTGCCAACATCAACCTCAACGGCGGCACGCTGGGCGCTTCCGGGCCAACGTCGTGGTCCTCCAGCCTGTCGATGAATCTCGGCGGCCCGGCGCAAGCTACTATAGATACCGGCATCTACGGAATAACTCTCAGCGGCATGCTCAGCGGCAGCGGCGGCCTGACCAAGGTCGGCGGCGGCACGCTCACTCTCTCCAGCTTCGCCAACAACTATACCGGTCCGACCATCGTCAACAACGGCACGCTCCGCGTCGGCAATGGCGGCGCTTTGCCCTCCGGCGGCTCGCTCGCCGTCAATTCGTCCATCGTCGATTTTACCGCCGCCGGCACGCCCCCAATAGGCTTTTCTCTTGCTTCCCTCAATCTGAGCGGCGGCACGCTCAATTTGGGCATCGCCGCCGGAACGAACAATTCCGATGCCATCAATTCGAGCGGCGTCATTACGCTCACCGGCGCCAATACGATCAACCTGGTGCAGATGGGCGGAACCCCGCAACCGGGAGACACTTTCACCCTCTTGACCGGATCGGGCACCGACGGAGCAGGTACGCTGAGCTTGGGCAACACTGTCCCGGTCGGGGGCTTCAATAGTTGGCTCTTCGGCGCCACCGGAACAAGCTATACCGCCACGGTGGTTGGCGCGCCGACGCCCGCTTCGGCCTACTGGACCGGCTTGGTCAGCTCGACCTGGAGCGACGCCTCGCAGGCCCCCTTGCACAGCAACTGGGCAACCGACGTCAGCGGCGGGACCGATACCCAACAGTTGCCCGGCAGCACCACGGACGTCTACCTTGCCGCCAACGGCGCCGGCAACCTGGCAACGACGCTGGGCATGAATTTCAGCATCCAAAGCCTGCACATGATCGCCTCCACCACGTCCGCGATGTCGATCGCCGGCAGCAATACGCTGACGATCGGCTTCGGCGGCATCACGGTGGATTCCGGCGCGGGCGGGCTGACGATCAGCACTACCGGCCTGGCAATACCCGTCGGGCAGACTTGGACGAATAATGCCGCCAGCCCGCTTACGGTAAATGCCTCGGTAAGCGGCGGCGGCGGTCTGACGGCGTCGGGCAGCGGAACCATCGTGCTGGGCGGCTCCAACACGTTCAGCGGCGGCTTGTCGATCGACGCCGGCGTCCTGCTGCAAATCGCCAATACCGCAGCGCTTAATCCCGCCGCACCCGACGTGGTGAATTTCACTTTCGGCAGCACCGGCGTGCTGCAGTTGAACGGCAACAGCGTGGCGGTCGGCGGCCTCAACGCGTCCAACGCCGGCGCGCCGGTCGTAATGAACTCCAACTCCGGAGCCGCCACCTTGACCGTCAACGCCACAGGCGCCAGTGTGTACGCGGGCAGCATCCAGGACGGTCTCGGCGGCGGCGCCTTGTCCCTGGTCAAGTCCGGCAGCGGCACGCAGAACCTCGCCGGCAGCGACAGCTATTCGGGCGGCACGACCTTGTCCGCCGGCAACTTGACACTCAGCAATACGGCGGCGCTGGGCAGCGGGCTCTTGACGATTACCGGCGGGACGCTGGAGGCCAACACCGCCACTCCCATGGGCATCGGCGGCAACGTGTCGTATACCGGCAGCCCCACCGTGATCGTCGACGCCGCCAGCCTGACGTTCAACGGCTCCCTTGCCGGGTCCTCGGCGTTCTTCAAGAACGGCGTAGGCGAGCTGATCTTGACCGGTTCGAGCAACACGTCCACCGGCGTGTGGCAAGTCAACGGGGGAACGCTTCAATTGCAAGGCAATGCCTCCTTGAATATCGCGAACGGAAATAATCGGTCCCTTAATATCTCCAACCCCAGCACCGCGACGCTGATCGTCCAGGACAATGCGACTCTGACCATGTCAGGTCAAATGGGGACGGGCGACAGCGCGGGCGGATTTTCGGGCAACGTCTTTCAGTCGGGCGGCGTTGTTTCGGTCCTTGGCGTGCAGACGGGAAACCAAAATCGCTCCCTTATGATCGGCGAGTTCGTCGGCGAAACCAGCACATATACCCTCACCGGCGGCACGCTGGACGTGCCCAACGGCACGACGTTCGCCTGCTACAGCGGCGTCGGCAGCAGCCTCCTCATTTCCGGCGGCCTGGCCGAGTTGCTGCAGCTCAAGTTCGGGGCGCAAAGCAACGACGAAGGGAATCTGGTCCTCTCGGGATCGGGCGGACTATACATCGGTTCGGGCGGAATCATCAACGGATCAACGAGCGGCGCGTTCGATACGTACAACATCAATCTCAACGGCGGCACCTTGGGGGCCTATGCCTCGTGGTCTTCCAGCCTCTCGATGACCCTCGGCGGCCCCGTCACCATCGACAGCGGCAGCAACGAGATCACTCTCAGCGGCGCCCTCGGCGGCAACGGCGGGTTGACCACCGTCGGCGCAGGGCAGTTGTTGCTCAGCGGCACGAACGGCTACCAGGGCGGCACGTTCGTCGAAAGCGGCACTTTGATCGCGGCCAATAACGAGGCGATTGCCGACGGCACGAGCTTGGCCGTCGGCAATCTCTCGAGCTTGGCGCTGTTTGGAGGCGTGATCTCCTCGCAGACGTCTTCGTCGAGCCCGGCAGCCGCGCCCGTGCCGGAACCCGCCGCGCTGGCGCTGCTCGGCACAGGCTTGTGCGCCGCGGCCGCGACTCGGCGCATTCGTTCGCGACGGCCTCCGCCAGCGCGATTTCGCTAAAACTGGTCCTCCGGCGGCCCGCCGCGGTCGGGCCCGCCGCCTTCCGGCCCGCCACCCTGCGGCCCGCCGCCTTCCGGTCCACGGCGATCGCGCGGAGGCGGCCCGGCGCCGCGGTTGCGCATCGACTTGAGCTGCCGCTTCTGATCGTCGCTGAGGATCTTGGAGAGCTTGGCATCGACTTCCTTCTGCAAGGCAGCGAGCTTCTTCTTTTGCGCGTCGGTCAATTTAAGCGCATCTTGCATGCCCGGCGAAAGTATCTGGCCCGGCTGCGGAGGGCCGCCGCGGCGCGTGCCGCGTGGCCCGAAACCCTCAGGCCCGAATCCGTCTGGGCCAAAACCGCCCGGCGGCCCGAAGCCGCCCGGTCCGTCGCCTTCGCCGGGTCCGCCGGGACCGCGAGCCCCGCCGCCGGCGCCGTCTTCGGACATCATCTTTTTCGCCAAGGCGGTCAACTCTTCCTTGGTCACGACGCCGTCGTGGTTCGCATCCGCGCGATCGAAAAGCCGCAGCAAGCGCGGGTCGGTGATTTCGTCCCGCGTGAGCTTGCCGTCGTGGTTCTTGTCGAACGCCATCATGCGGGCGACGATCCGATCGACCGAAGGCGCTTCGCCGCGCGAGCCGCGCTGCGGACGCTCCGGCGGTCCCTGCCCATCCTCCGGCGGCTGCGCGGCCGGGCGCGGCCAGCAGAAGTGCGGCTGCCGTCACGAGAACGCGGGACATGACTTCATTAACGGTTCGGTTCATGGGTATTCTCCTACTTTACGAGGAACACAAGTCGGGCAATTGGGTGGCACGTCCTGAGCTTCAAGCGAAGGGCGTGGAAGTTTGTCAAACACGCCCTTCGCCGACCCGCTGCGCGGGTGTCCCGGCTCAGAGCGTGCCACCCTCGTTCCAAATTGGTCGGATTAATCCGTTGTCATGGCTAATCCTTTTGGCGGTCCGCCGGCGTGCGGCCGAGGACGACGTCGAACCGGGCTGACAACTCGCCGATCTTCGATCCCTTCACCGGCACGAAATCGACCAGCACCAGCTCGCGGTCCAACGGATCGCGGATGCCGCCCAGCACGCCGTCGCGGCCGTTTTGCGAATAGCCGTTGATGAAGACCTGCGTCGTCAAGACCTCGCGGCCGTTGCAGTTCACGCGGAAGTGGATGTGCGCCGTGCGGCCCGAGTAGGGCACCGGCTTGATCGTGCGGAAGCGGTACTCGCCGCTGGATGCCGTCGTAAACGTGCCGTACCCCTGGAAGTTCTTGTCGTACGGGCGGTGTCCGCTGTCGCGGGTGTTGAGGTAAATGCCGTGGGCATCGACCTGCCAGATTTCGATCCCCGCGTCTTTGACCGGCTTGCCCTCGCGGTCCAATATGCGGCCGGTGAGATGCGTGATTTGTCCCACGGCAGGCGTCGTCGAGTCGCCGACGACGATCAGGTCGTTGTCTTTGTCCAAGGGGAGCTTGTCCGGGTAGAACGGTCCTTCCGTAAGCCGCGGTGTTTCCGCGAGTTCCTCGGCGAACGCGCCCGGCAGGCAGTACATGGCCGCGCCAAAAGCCAATCCGCCGCGGAGCAGCCCGCGGCGGGTCAAAAGCGGATTCTTATTCATAACAGGCTTCCTTGTTTCTTGGTTTTCCGGCCGGCTCATGCAGCCGCGCCGCCGGCATTGCCCGATGCGCCTGTATTATAACGGTTCGGGCCAGCGATTATTGCGGCGCTTATCTCTCATCCGGCTTCCTTCCGAGAGTGCCAAATCTGGCACTTTTGGCACTCGCATGGCACGGTTTGACACTGCTTTGGCGTTGTTTGGCACTCCGCAGCAGCCTGCCGGCACCCCCAAATTCCGCGGCGAAACTGCATGCGTGGCACGACTTGGCACGGTTTCCGTTTTGGCATTTCTCCCCTTGCCGGCGAATGTCGCGATTTGGCGGCCAACGGTCGCGGATTTGGCGCGTGTCCGACGCAGTTTAACGCCGCCGTGTCGCGGTTTGACGCAATTTGCCGTCCTTTATCACTCATCGCTAATCCCTCAACTCTCATCCTTCCCCCCTTCCCCCTTCTCACTTGTCACTATCCGCTTTCCAGGCCATTATACCACAATGTTAACTCGTGTCACCAGATATTGGTACATCTCGTTGGTCCGTCGCCGCAAGTCCTTGTGCGGCAACGCTTTGCGACGCTTGACATTTGTTCACGTTTTCGTGCCTGCCTCCCTGTGGTGAGGCCCTGTGAAAATAGCGCAAGTCCAGGCTGGCAACGGAGTTGGGGATTTCTGGGTCGGTCGGCTGCTGGCGGCCAAGAAAACGGCCTTCGTGGAAAAGCTTTTGCCGCGATATCCGGACATGCGTTCCCCACGGCACGGGGCCGGGGGGGTTGGCGGAAGTGCGGCGTGGCATGCCGTAGTGGCCAAACACGCGTTCCCCGGCACAGGGCCGGGCGGGGACGCCGCTCCGCCGGCCCTGTGCCGACGGAAGGAAACGTTTGGACACTACAGCAGTGCCCTACCCCACGCTCGGCTCCGCTTCTCCGGCCCTGTGCCAGCGGGAGGAACGTTCGGCCGCTACAGCCCGCCGCCCCGCGCAGATTTTCTTTGCCGCGAGCGCCACCGAGTGCGAAGCCAGTCCCAGGATACAAAGCAGTGCGGTCAGGACGAACGCCGGTAAGCGCGCTTGCACCTCACTGTAGTTTCCAAATTGCGGAACGACTCCCAATGCGTAGACCACCGAGAATAACAAACCGACGCCCCAAACGATGATTCCAAGACCCATCGCAACCACGCTTCCACCAAGGGTCATGATCCCGATCAAAACAGTCGGGCAATATAACAAGACGACAAATAGGCCGACCATGATCATTGCTTGTACTGGATGTTGGGTCTTGTCAATTCCCATGCCGTAAATAAGAATCCCAGCCAACCCCCAAATAACAAAGACGACTCCGCACAGCGTGCTAAACCATCCAGCAAAGGACGCCTTTGCGTCGGGGTCCCGCAGGTACCATCGCAAAATCCGCTCGGCAACCCCGACTGGTCGGGAAAGGACTGGTTCGCGAGCGAGATACCTGCGTAGTTCGTCTGCGAGGTCCAGCGCGTTTGGGAAACGTCTGGAGGGTTCCTTCTCCAGGCACTTCAGACAGATCGTTTCCAAATCGAGGGGCACGCGGGAGTCCAACCTCCGCGGGCTGGGCGGGTCAACGTTTTGGATCTCGTTCAGCAACATTCCGCCAGAGGCGCGAAACGGACGTCCGTCCGTCAGCAGTTCGAACAGGATTACTCCCAAAGACCAAATGTCGCTGCGAGCGTCGGCCTTGTGGGCCTCGCCGCGGGCCTGTTCGGGCGACATGTAGGCTGGCGTGCCCTTGAACTGGCCGTCAACCGTCATTGTGACCTCGTCCGCCTCGCGCTTGGCCAAGCCGAAGTCGGTCAAGTGCGGCTCGCCGGCCCGGTCCATCATCACGTTGCCCGGCTTGAGGTCGCGATGGACGACGCCGGCCTCGTGGGCGGCGTGCAGGGCGTCGGCGATCTTCACGCACAACTCGGCCGCCTCCGTCGGCGCGAGCCGCCGCGAGGAAAGCCAGTCCTTGAGGCTGCAACCCTCGACGAAGTCGCTGACGATGTAGAGCGTGCCTTCCTCGCAGCGGGCCTCGTGGACGCTCACCACGCGCGGATGCTTCACCTGCGCGGCGGCGCGAGCTTCGCGCATGAACATCTCTGCTTCCGGCCCCTTGATTGCTCCACACCGCGCAATCTTCACGGCCACAATCCGGTCGAGCTTTGTGTCGCGCGCTTTCCAAACTGTGCCGAAGGCTCCAGTGCCGACATTTTGGAGCAACTCGAAATGCTCGATCGTCCTAGCAGCGCCCGCCGAAGCAGAAAGCGTTTGGCCGCTTGAAAGGCTGAAACTTCCGCCGCGCGCGGGGCAAGCAACGTCGGTGAGGAAGTCGGTGTCGCCGACATCAATCGGGTTGTGACAATGCGGACAACGGACTTGCATGGCCTACCTCGGCGGCACGGCCGTCGGAGTGCCCCTTGCCGTGGAGGAAGAACTCCTGTCGACGACCGGCATCTAGTGGAGTTCACCAACTCTTGGGGGCTACATTCACGTATTATAACGGCGGCGCACTGAAAAAACACTCATCCGGCCGAGCTAGCCCCGCGACCTCGAAACTGCTGCAAAGGCTCCAGATCCAGCGTCAGCCTCCGGGTGGCCGTGATAAAAGGCCGAGGGCTTGCCTGACCGCCTACCTGACCCTTCCTCCTCCTGATCCTAACCTTCTTCCCAAGTCTGACTTCGCCTCTGTTGTGACAGTGGCGTCGGCGAAATCGATGCATGGGGGTCGGGGGGCATAAGGCCAGAATATCGCGTCGCCGTACGAGGTGGGATCGCAAGCGGTTTTGTTCGCGCGTTCCAGCCATTCAGCCTTGTTCACCACTGTACGAGCGAGGTGGGGTCTCCAAGACTTGAATAACAACAAGCCCCGAGGCAAACACTCGCACCCCTGCGCCTCTGCCAGAGGAAAACGCCCTCACCCCTGCGCCTCTCCCGGTCGGAGAGGGGAGCCGATGGAATTCGCGTAGCCGGGTTCATTGATTATTTCCGGTTCCCCCGCAACGCATCGAGACTGCGGCGCGCGGCCGCTAGTCAGGCTTGATCCGCAGGGCCTTGGTATACTCGGCGATGGCCGCGTCGTGAATCGCGAGCGCCGGCGCATTTGGTTGGCGAACTGCAAATGGCCAGTCTCCAACTTGCGGAAGCCCGTCACGGCACAGATAGCTAAGAGCAGATTGCGTCGGATTCCGTCAACCTAAACTCGGCATTCCCGACCAGGTCACTAACATCAAAATAGTATTGTGCCGGCGACTTGCCCGCCGCGCTTAGGATCAGCAATTCAACCCGTATGGCGTTACCGTCGTGAATGCGCAGCATCGTGCAGACGTTCTTGGCGAGAATCGACACTCCCTTGATCTTGCAGCCGATCAGGCGGCCGTCGTCTTCGGCCAGATAGATAGTTAGGACCTCATCGACTCGCTTGGCGATGTAGGCCACGTCCTCAGCGAAAATCGACAGAAAGTCTCCCGAGCGGCTGTAATGCGGCACCAGCGGCTGGAACGTCGGTTGTGGGAAGTATTGCGCTAAGCTCGCATCCATAGTGGTTCTCCGTCCCTCAGTATACCAACTGAGCCGTGCTCGAAATCCAATCGGAGTACGGCGAAATTAAGCCGGAACAAGCCAAGAATAGAATGGAATGGAGGGCAAGAAACACGGAATAGCCCTATGCCGATAGCTCGCTGGCGGGGACTTTGGTTGGCGCAGCCGGAATTCTGTCCTAAAATGCGAGCGCTTGCTACTCCGCTACCGATGCATTGGTGATATGAGCAGTACAGCGACAACCTACTTCGACCGAATTCTCGACCCAGTGACGGATTGTTTTACGCCGCAGGTGGCCCGCCGGCTGGCCGAACTCCGCGCCGATCCGCAGACGCAATCCCGCCTGGATTTGTTGGCCGAGAAAGGCGAACGAGGGACAACTCACGCCCGAGGAGGACATCGAGTACAAGTAGTCCATTGACGCCATCGATGTGCTGTCAATCCTCCAGGCAAAAGCGCGTGCGTACCTCCGTGAGCACCCGTCTGGTTGAATGGACCCGCGCACCCGTCAGCGATTCCATTGGCGACTCTCGCTTCGTGCGGAGTTGATTAGCCTCGGCGAAGCAGAATGAAACCAGGTCCATCCCCGCGAGGTGTTCGCCGACGTGATTGCCGATCGGGCGGCCGCGGTGATTTTCGCGCACAACCACCCCTCTGGCGACGTACAGCCCGGCGAGACCGATCGCCGCACCCACCAGCGGCTGGCCGAGGCGCCGTCGATTTTAGGGCTGCGAGTTTTGGACCATATTATCGTGGCGCGGAAGGGCTACTTCAGATTTCAGGAGGCGGCCTTGATTCGCTAATCTGAGCCGCTTCGCGGACCTGCGCCCTACCGCCCGGCGATACCTTTTTCGGGCTGTTTCCGCTATCATTGATTCATCCGACACCCCTTGACACCCCAGCTTTCCACCGGTATCTTTAATTGTTTGCCAAACTCGCTAAGTCATTTTGTGACAAGGTTTTGGAGCGTCTCGGCCTGAAAACAGGGTCGAGAGGTCGAGAGACTATTGCCTGTTTGGAAAGCGTTTTGACCGCCCTGGAATAAGCCGTACCGCCTTTTAACGATGGATCCCAGCGAACTTCTCCGCATCGTGGACACAATCCACCGCGATAAGAATATCGACAAGGAAATCGTCTTCGAGGGCATCGAGGCGGCGATCATTTCCGCGGCCAAAAAGCACTATGGGGAAGAACAGGAAGTCGTGGTAACGATCGACCGCCGCACGGGCGCCATCTCGGGGACGCACAACGGCACCGTCATGGCCCCCGAAGAGATCAACGAACGCATCGGCGCGCAGACGGCCAAGCAGGTGATGATCCAGAAAATACGCGAGGCCGAGCGCGACCACCTTTACAACGAATACGACGAACTCCGCGGACAACTCGTCACCGGCACGATCCAGCGCTACGAAGGCGGCGCGGCCACAGTGTCGCTGCAAAACGTGGAGGCCATCCTCCCTCGCGGCGAACAAATACCCGGCGAGACGCACCACGTCAACGAGCGCGTGCGGGCGACGGTATATGAAGTCAAGAAGGCGGGCAGCCGCGTGAAAGTGATCCTCAGCCGCACCAAGCCGCAGCTTGTGCAGCGGCTTTTCGAGCAGGAGATTCCAGAGATATCCGAAGGCGTCATCGAGATGCGATCCACCGCCCGCGAGCCGGGCTACCGCACAAAAGTGGCCGTGAGCAGCATGGACCAGCGCGTCGATTGCGTGGGGGCGTGCGTGGGAGTGCGGGGGAACCGCATCAAGAATATTGTCGACGAATTGGCCGGCGAGCGGATCGACATCGTCCGCTGGAGCGACGACATGCAGGTGCTCATCCCGAACGCCCTGCAACCGGCCGAGGTAGAGGAAGTCATCCTTTGCCAGATGCTCGGCCGGGCGATCGTGCTGGTGCGCGAGGACCAGCTTTCGCTGGCTATCGGCAAGCGAGGGCAGAACGTCCGGCTGGCGAGCAAACTTTGCGGTTGGGATATCGAGATCATGACCCGCGACGAGTTGGACGACCAGATCGAGCGGGCCGTGGCGGGCTTTTCCGCCTTGGAGGGACTTGAGGCGGAACTGGCTGAAAAGCTGGTCGGCGAAGGCTTCCTCTCCTACGACGACCTTTCGGTGATCGAGCCGGACGCCCTGATGGAGATGGGCAGTTTGAGCGCCGAACAGGTCCAGGTGATCGTGGGACAGGCCGAGGCCAAAGCGGAGGAAGCCGAGAAAGCAACCGCCGAGCAACGCCGCAAGCGGCGCGAAGAAGAAGGCGCCGCGGCTGCCGCAGCCGCGGAAGCCGCGGCCGCGGAAGAGAAAGAAAGTCCGGTAGCCGACGCCGCGACGGCGGATGCCGCGACCATGACTGAAGTGCCTTCCGGCGGCACGGAAACTCGCCTTAACGGCGAGGCCGTACACCACAATGAAGCCGCGGACGGCACAGAAGCCGTGGAAGGCCGAAGCGCCGGCAACGGCGAAGCTGTTACAAACGATGGCGGCGACGGGCACCATGCGCAGCATGGTCCGGTCGCCGATGACAGGCCTTCGATCGAGACTACCGACGACGGGTATCATCGTGAACACACTTAAGCGCATCCCTGCAAGAAGAGGCCCGGTTTGGCCACTCGGATTTACGCTCTGGCAAAAGAGCTCCAAATCGACAACAAGAAGCTGGTCGATATCTGCACGCGAGCAGGTATCACGGGCAAGGGGTCTGCGCTGGCCAGCCTCACGGACGAGGAAGAGGTTCTCGTAAGGTCGCTCGTCTCCGGCAAGGGGGCCAAGGGAGACGGCGCTCGAGCAAAGGCGGCCCCGAGCGCCGGGCCGCCCGGCATTCGCCGCGAGGATTACATTGCTCCGGGCGGCGCACCGTCTGGCAGTAAAGTCCGGGTCTTGCCGACCAAGCAGGACAAGCCGCCGCTATTGCGAAAGAAAGTTGAGGCGGCAAGCGCGCGTCCCGAACCGGCGGTCGTCGAGGCGGCAATTGAAACGCCAAGCAGCACAGCCGCCGCGACTATCGAGGCCCCCGCAAGCGCCGCACTGCCCGTAGCGGCCCCAAAGGTAGAGGTCGAGCCGCCCGCGGTGGCGGCCAAAGCGCAGCCCGTCGCGGCCGCGGGTCCTGCAAAACCGCCGGCGGCGAATGTCTCACACCCACTCGCTCCGCAACGACCCGCGCCCGTCAGGCCGCGCCCGTTGGACGCGCTGTTGGGCAAGCGGAGCCAAGAGGGCAAGTCGGGCGAGAAGAAGCCTGGCGAAAGAAAGCCTCCGGAAAAGGCGGCGCCCGGAATCCATTTGGCTCCGTTGCCGGCGCAGTCCAAGTCGCCCGGCCGCTCCAAGCCGAAGGAGCCGGCGCCGCAAAAGCCGGACATCCGCCTTCCGCCGGACGCCATTCGCGCCAGCAAGGCGGGCACCAAACCGCTTTCCGAGCACATTCGCAAGCACGAGGAGAAGAAAAAGCGCGACGATTTGGCCGCGCAAAAGGGCCCGCGCGTCCCGGCGGAGCGGAGGCGGCGCCGGGAATCCTTCCTCCGACCGGGCTCCCCAGCGGCAAGGATCGACCGCGGCGCGGGCCCGTCGGCCGCACCGGGAACGGCCAGGACGAAGACCGCGGCGCGAGCACGCTGGGCGGACGCGAACAGCGGCAGTTGAAACGCAAGCGTTCGACCACCAAGCGGCCCGGAGACGACGACGACCGGCAATCCGGCGGCTCGCGGCGGACCCGCATC
The DNA here is from genome assembly GCA_963780045.1 of uncultured Planctomycetia bacterium. Lineage (GTDB taxonomy): Bacteria > Planctomycetota > Planctomycetia > Pirellulales > Thermoguttaceae > JANXQG01. The sequence goes on from CAVZZZ010000005.1 coordinate 589,846, forward strand.
CAGCGCAAGGGCACGAACACGGCGGCGCCGCGGAAAGGAAGAGTCGTTGTCGAGCTGCCCTGCAATGTCCGCTCCTACGCCGAGGCCACCGGCATTCCCGTCAGCAAGATACTCGGTAAGCTGATGACGATGTACAAGGACGGCGGGCCTATGCCGAGCATTACCTCGAATCTCGACGCGGAGACCGCCGAGTTGCTCGCCCTGGAGCTGGGCGTCGAGGTCGAGGTGCGGCGGGAAGTTTCGCTGGAGCAGAAGGTGCTGGAAACGGCCGAGCAGGCCGATGCGCCTGAATCGCTGCAGCCGCGGCCGCCGATCGTCACCGTGCTGGGCCACGTGGACCACGGCAAGACCTCGCTATTGGACCGCATCATCGGCCTGGACGTGGCCGCGCACGAGAAGGGCGGCATCACGCAGCACATTCGCGCCTACAAGGTCAAGACGGAAGGCGGCGCGGTCACCTTCGTCGATACGCCCGGCCACGAGGCCTTCACCGAAATGCGGGCCCGCGGGGCCAACGTCACCGACATCGCCGTATTGGTGGTGGCGGCCGACGACGGCGTCATGCCGCAGACCGAGGAAGCCATCAGCCACGCCCGCGCCGCAGGCGTGCCGATCGTCGTGGCCCTGAACAAGATCGACCTGCCCGGCATCAACATCGATCGCATTTACAACCAGCTTGCCGAGAACCAACTGCTGCCCAGCGAGTGGAGCGGAGACACGGAAGTCGTCAAGACCAGCGCCGTCAAGGGCACGGGCATCGAGGAACTGCTGGGCACGCTGCTCACGGTGGCCGAGCTGCACGACTACAAGGCCAATCCCGACCGCCCCGCGCAGGGCACTTGCCTGGAGGCCGAAATGCACGAGGAGCGCGGCGTGATCGCCAAGGTGCTGGTGCAAAGCGGCACGCTGCGGCCCGGCGACGTGATTGTCTGCGGCGGGGCCTACGGCCGCGTCAAGGCGATGTACGACACGCTCGACGGGCGCGTCAAGTACGACGAGGCCGGACCGTCAACGCCCGTAAACATCACCGGACTGAACGTGGCCCCCGGCGCCGGCGACCGCTTCTACGTCCTTGCCGGCATAACCGAAGCGCGGACGCTGGCCGAGCAGCGGCTGCAGCAGGCCCGCCAGCGCGACCTTAGCGGCGGCCGCCAGCACGTTACGCTGGAAAACCTCTTTGAGCGCCTGACGCACGACGAAGAGGTGCAAACGCTCAACATCATCCTGCGGGCCGACGTTCGCGGCTCGATCGAGGCCATCCGCAAGGAGATCGGCAAACTCGTCCACCCCGAAGTGCAAATCCGCATCCTGCAGGCCACCGTGGGCGGGATCACCGAGGCGGACGTCCACCTGGCCGACGCCTCCGACGCGGTGATCATCGGCTTCAACGTCGTGCCCGACGAAAAGGCCCGCGTGCTGGCGGATGCCCGCGGCGTGCAAATCCGCCGCTACGACATCATCTACCAGGTGGCCGACGACCTCAAGGCCGCCCTGGAAGGCATGTTGCGGCCGGAAAAGCAGGAGAAGGAACTGGGCCGCGTGCTCGTGCAGCAAGTGTTCAAGATCAGCCGCTTGGGCGCGGTGGCGGGCTGCCGCGTGCTGGCCGGGACCGTCACCCGCGATTCCCGCATGCGCGTCATCCGCGAGAACCGCATCGTCGGCGACTATGCCGTCGATTCCCTGAAGCGCGAAAAGGACGACGCCCGCGATGTCCGCGAGGGGCTGGAATGCGGCATCAAGCTGGCCGGGTTCAACGACGTCAAGGAAGGCGACGTCTTCGAGGCCTACAAGATTGAAGAGGTCAAGCGGACCTTCGCCGAGTCGGCAGCCACATGACGGAAGCAAGAGAGTCCGGTTTTACTGAACAATGTCGACACGACGCGTGCAAAAAGTCGCCGAGGCCATCCGGGAGGTCGTCAGCATGTCGATCCTCACTGAGCTGCAAGATCCCCGCGTCCGCGACGTTACGGTGACCGGCGTGGAGGCATCCGGCGACCTTCGTTATGCCAAGGTTATGGTCTCCGTGATGGGCGACGAGACCCGCCAGAACCTCACGCTCCGCGGCCTGCAAAGCGCCGCCGGGTTCTTGCAGTCAAAAATTGCCGACCGCATCGATCTCCGCTGGACGCCGCGGCTGACGTTCATCCTGGACCAGGGCGTGAAACGCTCCATCGAAGTGGCGAAGATCCTCCGCGAAGTGCTGCCGGCCGATGAGTCCGCCAAGGACGAGGACGAACCTGCCGCCGCGCCCCTGGACGAGGCTCCGCCGGATGAATCGCCGCCGGCCGGCGTCCCCGGCCCGTCAAACCCAACCTGATTAACATTCGCAAACAGCATGGCATCCGCAAGTCGAACGTCGTTATTCGCCAAGATACACAAGGTGTTGAAGAAGCACTACAAGCCCTCCGCGCCGCCCGCGGACCGCGGGGTGCTCGAGCACTTGCTCTTCGCCTGCGTCCTGGAGGATGCCCGCTACGAACAGGCCGAAGAGGCGTTCGCCGCGCTGAAGCATACGTTTTACGACTGGAACGAAGTCCGCGTGACTTCGATTTCGGAACTCTCGGAGGTGATGGCCGTATTGCCCGATCCGCGGGCCGCGGCCAACCGCGTCAAGCGCGTGCTGCATGCAGTTTTCGAGGAGCTCTACTGCTTCGACCTGGAGGACGTGAAGAAGAAGAACCTCGGTCCGACGACCAAATGGCTGGAGAAAATGGACGGCACGAGCCGCTTCGTCGTGGCCTACGTGGTGCAAGCGGCGCTGGGCGGGCACAGCATCCCGGTTGACGCGGGCACGATGGCCGCGTTTCGCGTGTTGGACCTGGCGACCGAAAAAGAAGCCGCTGCCGGCGAAGTGCCCGGCATGGAACGGGCGATCGCCAAGGCCAAGGGGGTCGAGTTCGCCTCTTTGGTGCATCAGCTCGGCGCCGACTATTTGGCTAATCCGTTCTCGCCGCAGGTCCGCGAGATTCTGCTGGCGATCAATGCGGGGGCCGCGCAGCGGTTCCCGCAGCGCCGCCAGCCTCGGCCGGAACCCGCTCCCGCCGCGGCGCCTGCTCCCGCCGCGGCGGCGTCTTCGGGCCGAAAAAAGAAGGGCGACGCCGCGGCGGCTCCCAAGCCGCCCGCCGCGGATACGAAGGCCGTTGAAGGCAAATCAACCGGCGCGAAGCCAAGCGACGGTAAGGCGGCCGATGCAAAAAAGGCGTTCGCGGCGGGCAAGAGGGCAATCGAACCGCGCCAGGAGACTCCCGCGGCCTCGCCGCACCCAAAGCCCGAGAAGGCTGGCAAAGCGGAAAAGCCCTCGCGCGTTGAAAAGCCGGAGAAACGCGCCGTCGAACCGGCAAAGTCCGCTCCGCCCGCGGACAACCTGGGCAAACGCAAACCTCGGTAGCGTGGCACGCTCTGGCTTCAAGCGAAGGGCGTGTCTTGCCGCTGCTTTCACGCCCTTCGCCTGAAGCTCAGGACGTGCCACCCGGAGCGATCGCAATTGTGAAGCACGCACTCCTTTTCATTCTGCTGATCGCTGACGTCGCTGGCACAGCCGCCGCGCCGCGGACTATTCAACTGGACGACGTGCCTGCTCCGCTGGCGCACGACCGCGACGAGGCCGCGCAAGACCGCATCGCGGCCCTGGTGCATTTCGCCGCGGGGCGGACGCTACAGCAGCGCGGCGAGTTTGCCCGGGCCTGCCGGCACTTCGCCCGTGCCGACCGCCTCGATCCCGCGTCCCTCGCCGCCCGCAGCGCGCTGGTGGCATGCGCCGTCGAGTCCAAGCGCTACGCGCTGGCCGCCCGCTATGCCGCCAAGGGAATCGACCCCGATGAGGCGGGCGAAGAGTCGCTGGAATTGCTGACCGACTACTGGGTCAAGGACGGCAATCTGGCCGCCGCCATCCGGTCTTCCGAACAGTTGCTGGCCTTGTTGGCCGCGCGGCGCGACCGCGCGGCCGAAAGCGCGGATGACGAGGCGGTCGGACGGATTCAAGTCGCCGAGCTGAACGTCCGCTTCGCGCTGCGCGAGCTGTACGGGCTGGCGGGCAGGCAAGCGCAAGCCGCGGACCAGGCCGCCCGCATCCGCGACGTCCTCGACCATCCCCAGCAGGTGCGCCTCAAGGACGCTTCGGCCGCGACGCTGTTGGATGTGGAGCCGCGCGCCGCCTGGCGGGCGCTGGGAGACACGTTCCTTGCGGCCGACCGCTTCACCGAGGCCGAAGCCGCCTTCCGCAAGTCCAACGCCTTGTCGCCCGACGCGGCCGTGTTGGATTTTGACCATGCCCGCATCGACGCGCGGCAGGGCCGGGCGGAAGTAGCGCTGGCCAAATTGCAGCCTTACTTCAACCGGCACATGGCGAGCGAAGGCACCGTTCCTTACCAGTTGTTGGCCGACATGCTGAAGAAGCTCGGCAAGCAAGCGGAGTTGCTGGACCGCCTTGAGAAGCTCCATTCCAGCGATCCCGCCAACGTTCCCCTGGGCCTCTTCCTCGCCGGCGAGTGTCTCATGGCGGGCAAGCTCGATTTGGCCGAATCGACCTACCTCGATCTGTCCGCCCGCGACCAGAATGCGGGCGCCGCCGCGCTCACGGGGCCGTTATTCACCGCGCCGGCCTTGGCGGAAATCTATCGCCGCCAGCACATGCCGGACAAGCTGCTTTCCCTGCTGGGCAAGGTCTTCGCCGCCTCCGGCACGCTGGACGCTTTCGGACCCGAGACGAAACGGCTCGACTCCGATGAAGCGCTCTATCGCGACTTGGTCGCGGCCGGCCGCAAGAAGGCCAAGGGCCTTTTGGCGCCGGCCGACTACGCCGAATACCTCGCGCTGGGAACCCTTGCCCAGGAACGAAAACAACATGCCGCCGCCGGCGAATTCTTCGAGCTGGCCTTGACCGCCGACCCGAGAAAAGCGGCCGAAGTGCTGTTGGCCTGGGGAATCGGCTTGCTGATGGACGAACGGGCGGACGAGGCCGCCAAGGTCTTTCAGCGCGGGATCGACGCGAAAGTCATGCCCGGCGGGAGCCCCGTGTTCCACTTCTATCTTTCCAGCGCGCTGGCGGCCGGGGCCGAATCGGACTCCGCGAGGCTCGATGGGGCGTTGCTTAGCGCAAGCACCGCGGCCAGGCTCGGCCCCGATTCCGCGCGCTACGCGGCGCGCGTGGCGTGGCTGCTCTTCCGCGCGCGGCGCTACAACGAGGCGCGGCAGGCGTACGAGAAGCTGCTGGACAAATTCGCCGGCGCCGGCAATACCCGTGCCGAAGCCGAGTCGCTGGAAACGTCTCTTGCTCTCCGCGAAGCCCGGTTGGAGCTATCGGCCGTTTGCGTGAACCTGAGCCTGATGGACGAAGCCGGCGAGCGGCTCGAAGAGGTGCTGGACGAGTATCCCGACGACGTCGAGGCCAACAACGATCTCGGCTTCCTTTGGGCCGACGAGAACAAGCATCTGCCGCGCGCCCTGACGATGATTTCGCTTGCCGTCGCCGCCGAGCCGGACAACCGGGCATTCCGCGACAGTCTCGGCTGGGTTTACTATCGCCTCGGCCGCTATGCGGAGGCCGCCGTCGAGCTGCAGAAAGCCGTTGACGAGAAACTGCCCGACGCCACAGTCTTGGACCACCTCGGCGACGCCTGCCTCAAACTCGGCAAGGCCGGCAAAGCCCGCGACGCCTGGCGTCGGGCGAAGGCGGCCTACGAGAAGGACAAGGAGCCCCAGAAGGCTCGCACGATTGACGAGAAGCTGAAAAGAGGCGGAGGGAAACCGGAAATCCCAACGACCCACTCTGCGGGTGCCCCGAAATCCGAAAAAATCTCCAAGTAAGAAATCTCAAATGGCGAAAGCGCCGTTTGGAACATTCCTCTTTCCGCTTTCCGATTTGTTTTGGATTTAGTGCTTGGATTTTGGAATTTCCGCCTTCCGTCCCGCCTCGGCAAAACATTCCGAATCCGCTATAATTCACCGGCAAATTTATTGTTGAAACCCCCGAGGTCCTCATGTCAGGTCATTCCCACTGGGCAACCATCAAGCACAAGAAGTCGGCCGTCGACGCCAAGCGCGGCAAGCTCTGGAGCAAGCTCGCCAAGGCGATCATCGTGGCCGCCAAGCACGGCGGCGGCAACCCCGACCAGAACCTCCGCCTCCGCTATGCCATCGACGACGCCAAGGCCAACAGCGTGCCCAAGGACAACATCCAGCGGGCCATCAAGACCGGCACCGGCGAGTTGGCGGGCGACAACCTGGAAGAGATCGTCTACGAGGGTTACGGCGCCGGCGGCGTGGCCATGCTCTGCGAAATCCTTACCGACAACCGCAACCGCACCGCGCCGGAGGTCCGCAAGATTTTCGAGCTTTCCAGCGGCAAGCTCGGCAGCACCGGCTGCGTCGCCTGGATGTTCGACAACAAGGGCCTCTTCCTCGTCCCTTCCGAATCGACCAGCGAGGACCAGCTCCTGGAGGTGGCTCTGGAGGCCGGCGCGGACGACGTGCAGCACGCCGGCGACAAGTTCGAGGTCACCTGCGACCCGACCCTCTATCGCCAGGTGTTCGAGGGCCTTTCCAAGGCCGGCGTCACGATCGAGGCCAGCAAGATCACGCGGATCGCGAAGAACATGGTCGATGTCGAGGACGAAGAGGACGCCCGCAAAATCCTCAAGCTCATGGAGCGCCTCGAAGACCACGACGACGTGCAGAGCGTATCGTCGAACTTCAATATCGCCGACGAGCTGATGGAGAAGGTGGCGGAGGAGTGACGGGAAGGGGGTTGGCCATGCGGGTACACCCCTGGAGCGCCATGCGCGGCCGGGAGAATGGCGTAATGTTCGACCGCATTTTCGCCGTCGAACACTCGTTGGCGATTTAGTGGTGGTGGGGTCGGGGAAAAATGGCAAGCCACTTTTCGACTATCGGTATGCCGGTGAACTCCCCGGAGGAAATGGTAGCGCTCGCTAAGCGGGTCGCTGGTCATTGCGCGCGCCTCAAATGCCCGCAGGGGACGTATTTGCACTGGTCCTCCCCCAGCGGCGTCGAACTGTGGCTGCAAGTCGATGCGGACAACAGCTTGGTGGGAATGAACCCGCACTTCTCGGGCGAGTCCGCGGTTCGTGTCGGGCTGAACGGCAGAGTCGTCCGATCTGACGGAACATCATTGGACGGCGCCTTCCAAGGATGGGCCGACCCTACGGGTGATGATCCAGAGAGCGGTTGCTACCCGTTTGTCTTTGATTCCCCCGATTTCCAACTCCACCAAGATCTGCGATTCCCGGCGATAGTCAAAGCGCAGGTAGCTGCATTCGCCCAGGAGGTGTCCTTCTTCCCTTCACCGGACGCTTACGCAGCTTCCCAGACCGGTGAGGTCAAGTTTGCTTCCGAATCGTTCATCCCGTCAGGGCTCTTCTCCCCGGCCGGCGAGAGAACCGAGCCGCCAGCGGCCCGTGCAGTATTCACGGGCCGCATTCTCAAAACGGAAACGCGAGAAAACGAGTTGACCGGGAGACGATTCTGGTGGGCACTGGTCGAGACTTATGGCGGGACCTTCGACGTGATCATCGACCCGGAATTGTTAGAGCGCACCCCGAAAGTGGGCGGAGTGCTGTTCGGAGGATTCTGGTTGTCCGGCCGACTTCTTGGGAGAGGTGAACGACTAAGGCGCGCGTCGACCGACACGAGTCCGGAGACGCCAGATCTGGGCGTCACGCCTTAATCCTTAACTCTTCCCCGAACACATAAGCCGTGCGTGACCAGCAGCGCAGACTTGCTTCACGTTGACAGCAGCTTCACGTTAAGGCCCGTGAAACCCCTCAGGTCGGCGTCGAAAGTGACAACATCGATCCCAATCGTCAGGGCGAATGCGGCTAGGTACGCATCCGTCCATCGTTTGTGTGCCGGGCGGGAGAGTTGCGTGAGCGACTTGAAAACGGTGCCCAAGCCGGTCGGCTCATCGAGAAACACCACGCGGGGATCGGCACTCATCGCGTCGAACACCCGCCATGCTCCCTCCTGCGTCTGAACGTTGGCCGTTCCCATAATCTTCACGTTGGTCAGATGGCGGAGCAGCGCCAATTGCATGATTCGGCAGAAGGCGCGGGTGCCTGCTGCTTGCCCGTCAAACCAGCTTGTCGCCGTAGTGTGGTGGACGTGGGCGTCGACCGCAAGCGCAAGCCATACGTTCGCGTCGATCAGGCTAGCCCCAGACGCTGTCATCGAGTTCCTCGACGGTCGGATTCAATTGCGTTCCAGGCGCGCAGCGGACAAGCGGCAGACTGACGCGGCGCTGCGGCGGCAAAACGCTCTCGCCAGCGCTCAATACGGTCAGAAGTCCAGTTCCCGTTTCCGGCAAAAGGTGCGGCTGCCTCGCGGTCAGCTTGCCGTGCTCGATGTCAACTTCAACCGTTATGGAATCCACAAACGTTCTCTCCCAAAGGGGGCTTCCAATCGTGTCTCACGGTGAATTATACCACACGCCTGTTCCGGTCTACGCCCGCGCCTTCGCGGCGCAGATGCGCCGGCGCCGCCGAAAGCGGCAGGCCAACGCCCCGCCGGCGGCGGCTGCCGCCAGGCTCAGCATAGCCGGCTCCGGAACAGCGGCCGTTTCAGCTCCGGCAGCCGGCGCGAAGTATTCCAACGCGCCCTGCCCGACAATCAGGCTCGCATCGTTGGGCAGGGCGGCCGGCGATACGGCAATCAGTGTGCCGACCGCGACGATCGTTTCCCCGGCGTAGGAATTCGTGCCCGAGAGGACCAGCGTGGCCGGACCAGTCTTCGTGAGGCTGCCGGAAGCGGAGATTTCGCCCGAAAAGGTGCTGTCGCCGCCTAGCGTGCTGTCGACCGTGAGTCCGGCAGAGCCGCCCAGGACGATGCTGCCCGCACCGCTCAAGGGGCCGATCGTCGCCACAGTGTCTCCCGCCACGCTCAACACCGCGCCCGCGGCGACCGTGGTGGGCGAAGTGGACGGGACCGGCAACCCGCCGGACTGCACAGTGCCGTAGGTCATGATGGCGTTGTACCACTGCGTAGCCATGAAAGCGTAGCCCGTGTTGTTGGGGTGCAGGCCGTCGGTCAGGCCGTTGGAAACGGGGAAATTCGTGTTCAGGTTCACGAGCTCGATGTTGTCGCCCGACGCGCTGTATTGGGCGACCAGCCCCGGCATGTACGTGTTGTATTGGTTGATCCAGGAGTTGTACGAAGCGTTGTCGGTCCGCGGCGTGACCTCGCCCAGCAGGAGCAGGACCTTGGGGTCCTTCTGGAAAATCGTGGCGATGATGGCCGAAAGGTTGGCCGTGCCCTGCGAAAGCGCCACGCCCGTGCCCGCGTCGTTGGTGCCGATGTCCAGCGTGATGATCGTCGGCAACGCACCGCTGCCGGCCAGGGCCGGAAGCCAGGTGCCGATGTTGCCACTCGTCGTGCTGTTGCCGAGCACCAAGCCAGTCGTCCAGCCGCTCCAGCCGTCGTGGTAGGTCTGATTGACGGGAGTGGTGGGCAAAGCTTCGGTCATGCCGGCTTCTAGTTGGTTCGTCGTGCCCACGAGTTGGAACTGGTAGGTGGTGAAACCGGTTGCGATCAGGTCGTCGTAAAGATCGCCGCGGTAACCGTCGTTGGTTCCGTAGTGGCCCAGCGTAATCGAGTCGCCAACGGGCATGATCTTGGTCCCTGCCGGGAGCGCGGGGCCCGCGGCCTGGATCTGGAGTGTGCCGGCGCTGACAATCGTCGGTCCCTGGTAGCTGTTGGCGCCGGAGAGGCCCAGCAGGCCGCCGCCGAGGGTCAGGCCGCCAGGGCCGCTAATGCTTCCGGTCAGCGCGGCGCTGCCGCTGACGATTACGGCGCCCGTAGAGGCGGCGATAGTGAGGCTGTTGCCAATTGACAATCCCGCGGCGCCGGAGCCGACGCCAAGCGTGCCTCCACTGAGCGTGACCGGGCCGGTTCCCATGGCCGAGCTGTTGGTGAATCGCAGCGTGCCGGCGGCGATCGTCGTGCCGCCGCTGTAGTTGTTGGTGGCGTTGAGAACGAGTACGCCGTTTCCCGCCTGCACAACGTTGCCGCTGCCGGCGATGGCGGCGCCGCTGAAGTCCGTGCCTTGGGTTACCGTGTTGCTGCGGCTGAAGGCGAGCGTGCCGTTGTTGGAAATCGTGCTGCTGGCCGCCAATGAGCCGGTCGCGCCGCCGGCGGCCAGTTGCAGCGTGCCGCCGCCGATTGACGTCGCGCCGCTGTAGGTGTTGTTGCCCGACAGCGCAAGCAGGCCGGGTCCGTTGAACACTAGTCCCAGGCCGCTTCCCGAGACGGGTGTGGAAATCGTCAGTGCGGCAGTTGGGGCGACATTGAAGGAGCTGTTGACGGTCAAGGCCACGGGGGCAGAGATCGTGTTGCTGCCGTTGGAGACTGTGACTGCGCCGTTCGGTGTGAGCGTTCCGCCGGAACCCGCCGCCAAGGTGTAGCCGAAATTGTTGCTGTTGCTGAACGTCAAGGAGGCGAAGCTTGGCGACGAATCGAGCGTGACCGTGGCAGGGGCCGTGATACTGTTGCCGAAGACGACGTTGGCGGCGCTACCGGTCGGCGCCGCGTTGCCGACCCAGTTGGCCGGAGTGACCAGGCTGCCACCGCCCGACGCCGCCCAGGTGTAAGTGCTCGTGGAAAGGGCCGTCACCTGGAAACCGTTCAAGCGGCTGCCGTTGGCGGCGGTCCCTTGCAGATCGAGAAAGGTCAGAATGCCCGCCGTGTTCGACGTGAGATTGAAAGTCAACTGGCAGCGGGAATCAGAATTGAAGAGGTTTTGGCTGCCGTTGTTGCCCAGCAGGGTGATCGTGCTGGCCGACTGGCTGTTTCCCATGACGTAACCGCCCGAGGCGTTCTCGAAATAGACCGTCGCGCCCGTAGCGCTAGTCGCGGCGTCGTCGGCGATGACCGTGACCTGATACGTCGTATTGGGAGTGATGACTCCCGCGCCCGACACGCTGACCTGCAGCGTTCCCGCGTTGCCCGGATAGGAGAAGCCGTCGTACAGCGACGCCTCGGTAAAGCCGGTGCTTTGATTGCTGTTTGTGATCAGGCCGCGGGTCCTTCCCGCCACGTCGCTCGATGCCGTGAGGGCCGTAAGGGTCACCGAGGCGCTATTGGAGCCGACGACATTGGCAAAGGTGTCCGTCACGGAGTTGATCGTTCCCGGGTACGGCAGGTTCCATTCGTACCAGCCCGACATGGCCGTCTCGCCATTGTTGGTCATGAGCTGGAAGAACGGCGCGGCGAGTGCTGTGCCGTTAGACGGAATAACAGCGACTAGCAGCAATGTCGTAAGCCGAACGATCAAATGACGAACTGTTGCGATTTGGCATTCGACATTCATCATTTGATTCGACATTGGAGTTTCGGCATTCGACATTCTCCTCGTCTGGCGCGGCGCCAGCGGCCAAGCTCGCTCGCTGGGCGCCCACGACCACCGCCGACGCGGTTAGCGTGCCAGAGATGTCCGCGCGCCGCCGCCAAGTCCATTTTACCCTCGCGCGTACAGCGTGATTTTTTCCGCCGCAGGCAAACCGCCGAGATCAGCCCGGCCGCAAGTAGGCACCAAGTCGATGGTTCGGGCACGGCCGCGCCAGCCGCAGCGCCGGAAGCCGGCACGATCGGGGAAAAGACCGTGCCGAAGTCGGCTAATGACGACAGGGAGCCGACCGTCAAGTTGGTGCCGACATTATTCGCGTCGATGGCGTCCGGCGAAGAGATGACGAGCGTCGAGTTGCCCAACACGTCCGTGCCGCCGGTATACGTGTTGCTGCCGGTAAGCTTCAACGTGCCGCTGCCCAACGTGGCCAGGCCGAGGGGGCCGTTGCCCGCGTCGGCGATGCTTCCACTGTATACCGCGCCGCCAACGGCGTTTGTCGAGTCAATGCCGAGGATGGCGCCGAACTGCCAACTGACCGGTGCGCCTTGGCCGCCAATTCCGGCCAGCAGTCCGCTGATGGTTCCCTGGGTGCCGCTGGCGGCATCGTAAGTGAACTCGCCGCTGCCGCCCGCGTTGACCGCAAGGATCGCGCTGCTGGCGACGGTCACTGTGCCGGCGGCGGGCATCGAGTTCGTCTGGGCGAATTGCAGAATGCCGCCGTTGATGTTCGTGCCGCCGCCGTAGGTGTTATTGCCTGAGAAGACCATCAGCCCCGAACCCGATTCGGTGACCGAGCCCGGCGCCCCGCCGTTGGCATTGTTGAAAATGGCGGCGGTGACGAGCAAGGCGCCGCCCGCGGCGACGTTGAACGTTGCCGGGCTGGTCAGCTCGATCCCGCCGGACATGACGGAGGGTGTCGGAGAGGGAAGCGTGTAGACCGAATAGTCGTTATCGGGTCCGACCGTGTTGCTGAAGCGGTAAAAGCTTACGGCGGTAGGGCTGCTGACGCCGCCATTGGTTTCGATCGTGCCGCCGGTCAGAAAGACTGTCTGGCCTGAACCCAAGCCGTACGGACTTCCGGCGCTTGTGCTCCCGGTGTAATTGAGCAACCCGCCGCTGATGGTGAGCGTGGTCACGGCTCCTGAAGTGGCGTTGGCGTGGCCGATGCCCTTAGGCACGGTCACGACGACCGTTGCGCCGGGGTTGATGGTCAGCGGGCCGCCGATCGTGCCGAAGTTGCTGCTCAAATTCGCGTAGTCCAGGACCAACGTGCCTTGGTTGACGATTGTCCCGCCCGTATAAGTATTGGGACCGCTGGGGTTGAGTGTCCACGTTCCCGCGCCCGTCTTGACGACCTCGCCGACGGCCGAGCCGTTCGTCGAGCTCATATCGCTAATCGTGCCGGAAAAAGTGGTTGAGGCATTGTTGCCGCCCACGGTCAGCGCGGTCGAGCTGGAGGCTGAAGCATTGCCCAATACAACCAGTGAAGTTCCCGCGCCATTGCTGGCCAGCGAGCCGACGGACGGCGTGGACGTACTGAAGGCCAGCACGGCCGCGCCGGCCGCGGGATTCAGCAAGACCGGGCCGGGGCCCAGCGCTGCATCGTTCGCGGCGACCAATGTTCCCGAGCTGACCGTAGTGCCGCCCTTATAGGTGTTGCCGGCCGTCAAGGTGAGCGGGGAGTTGCCCGTGATCACCAGCGCCGGTGGCGGCCGGATTGATCGCGCTTTGGTCGCTGATCGTGCCGCCGAATGTGGACGCCGCGGCCTCGTTGATGGTCAGCGTCGCGGACGATGGGGTCGATGCGTTGCCCAGCACGACAAGCGACGAACCCGTGCCCGCATTGGAAAGCGTGCCGATCGCGGCAGCGGGAGTGGTGCAAGCGAGGGTTGCCGTTCCGGCAGCGCTCATTACCAAGGGCCCGCTGCCCAGCGTCGCCGCGGATGCAGCAAGATTGACCAAGCCGCCCGCGATGTTGACCGAGCTGGGCGACTGTGCGTTGTTGACGTTCACCGTGCCGCCGCTCACTGTCAGCACGCCAGACCCGAACGAGCCGGCGGCGCCGTCGTTGAGCACGCCGCCGTTGACATTCGCGCCGCCCGTATAGCTGTTGCTCGTGGCCACCGTCACGCCCCCTGGGCCGTTGATCGTCACTGCGGTCTGGCCGCCGATCGAGCCTGAGCCGGAGAAGGAGTAGCTGTTGCTGCTGCTGACAGTCACGGAGGAGGGATAGACGGTTGTTGCCAGGGCGACGCTCGAATGCGCCGAACCGGCGGCGTTGTCGAACACTACCGTGTCACCGCCTGTAATGGCGCTACCGTTGATGAACGTCGTCGTGCCGCCGTTGGAATTCAGCTTCCAGTTGGCGGTGCTGGTGTTCCATGCGCTTGAGACCGCGCCGCTCCAATGCAGGTAGTCGGCCCCGGTGATGTTCAGATCGACCAGGCCCGCGGGGAAGCTGAGGTAGCCGAAGGCGCGGCTGGGCAGCGGGGCGAGTTGGAACGCGGACGTGCCCGTGCCGCCGATCGAACCGTAGCCGAGGAGTTGGTAGACCGTGCCGCTGGCCGCGCCGGTCAGACTGCCCACGGTTATCGTGATGGAATTTGCGCCGTTGGTGGAAAGCCCGCCGCTGGCGAGGGAAACGACGGGGCTTGCGGTATTCGCGATGGCGAGAGTGCCAATGTTGAAGGTTCCCGAACCGCCGAAATTGAGGGCGGCCAACGACAAGCTTCCTGCGCCGTTGTAACCGCCCTGCAGCGTGCCCCCGGCGGCAACCGTCACGTTGCCGGCGAGGCCGGCGCCGCCAAAGGTCGCGCCGCCGGCGACGGACACATTGGCGTAACTGGCCAGCGAACCGGAGTTCAGCAGCAACGACCCGTTGTTGACGAACGTGTCTCCGCCGTAGTTATTGTTGCCCCCGAGCGTCAACACGCCGCTGCCGTCCATCGTCAAGTTGCCGCCGCTGGTGATGCTCGACGGGACCGAGATATTGCCCGCCCCGCCGAAAAAGAGGTTGCCGCCGCCGCCGATGCCGCCCGTCAGCGTCAACAGCCCCGAGTCGGAATTGATGCGGGAGTCGGCCTGCAGATTGATCGGGCCGCTGTAGGTGTTGTTGCCGGCTACGTTCCTGAGCGCGCCGTCGTTGTTGACGCCGGTGCCGCCCAGATTGAGCATGGCCGCACTGGCCAGCGGGCCGCAGTTCTGCAACTGCAATGCCCCGTTGCCGGAAACCGTTGCCGCGGCGCCGGCCACGCCAATCCAGGCGTTCGGGCTTTGCAGGTTGAGCACACCGCTGTTAATGTTTACCGTGCCCAGCCCGCTGTTGTTGCCCGATAAGACCTGCGTACCGGCGCCGCTGAGCGTGAGATTTACGATGGCGCTGTTGGCAAAGGAAAGGTTTCCGGAAAAGGTTCCCGAATTGGGGCCGACCACGTTCAGCGCGATGGTCCTGTTCGTAGGACAACCCAAGGTGCCTCCGCCCGTGAGGACGTTGCACTGCACGGTGACGTTGCCGATCTGGGCGGAGGAGGAAGAACCGATGTTCAATGTGCCGAGAAAACTGGCCAATGGAGTGTCGCCGCTGTTGATTAGCGCAACATCGGTCCCGTTGAACTCAAAGTCCAGGGTAGAGTCGGAGTTCATCCCGGAGAAATTCGCGGTGTTGATGTTGAGCGTGTTGGCGCCAGCCAGCGTCACCGTGCCGTCGCCGCTGAGGCTCGGGCTCTGGCCGGATTGTATGTTGGCGCCCACGATCAAACTTGCGCCGGCCGCGACCGAGAACGACGTGGAAGTCGGAGTGGCCGCGTTGGTGAGGGCAAGCGTGCCGTTGCTGACGGTCGTGGCGCCGCCGTATCCAGCGACCCCGGAAAGTATCAGTACACCGGGGCCGTTCTTGGTCAATCCGCCGGCGCCGGAGGTCGCGCCCCCCGCGGCGAGCGTGCCGGCGCTGACAAAGACCGTCGGTGAATTGTTGATACCCACGCCACCGCTGCCCAGGTTCAGCGAGTTGCTTCCCCGGAAAATGAAACTGGCGTTCCAGTTCTGCGGATTGTTACCGGCGAGCGTCATGGCCGAGCCGCTGGTATTGTCCAACGTGCCGCCGCTGAAGTTGAGCGTGACGCCGCTCAGCGCATTTGGACCGGCCAGGTTGAGCAGGCCGCTGTTGAGCGTCGCGGAGGCGAGCGATTGCGGGTTGCCGGCATTCACCGTGCCGCCGCTGATCGCCAGCGCGCCGGAGCCGAACGAGCCCGCCGCGCCGTCGTTCAGCACGCCGCCATTGACGTTTGTGGTGCCCGTGTAGCTGTTGCTTGTGCCGAGCGTCACGCTGCCCGGACCGTTAATCGTGACTCCGGTTGGGCCGCCAATCGAGCCGGTGCCGGAGATCGTGTAGTTGTTGCTGCTGCTGACGGTCACGGAGGAGGGATAGACCGTAGTTGCCACGGTGACATTCGAATGAGCCGGACCGGCGGCGTTGTCGAATACGACCGTGTCGCCCCCGGTGTTGGGGCTGCCGTTGATAAACGTCGTGGTGCCGCCGTTGGAATTGAGCGTCCAATTGCCCGTGGTTGTGTCCCACGCGCTTGAGGCGGCGCCGCTCCAATGCAGGTAGTCGGCCCCGGTGATGTTCAGATCGACCAGGCCCGCGGGAAAATTGAGTGCGCCGACCGCGCGACCGGGCAGCGGGGCGAGTTGGAATGCGGACGTGCCCGTGCCGCCAATCGAACTGTAGCCGAGAAGTTGGTAGACCGTGCCACTGGCCGCGCCGGTCAGGCTGCCTACCGTTATGGTGATGGAATTCGCGCCGTTGGTGGAAAGCCCCGCGCCGCCGATGGAAATGACTGGGCTGGACGTATTAGCAATGGCAAGACTGCCGATAGCGATGATTCCGGAACCACCGAAGCTGAGCCCGCCCAACGCCAGGCTTCCCGCACCGCTGTAGCCGCCCTGGAGAGTTCCTCCCGCGGCGACCGTCACGCTGCCGGCCGCGGCGCCGCGCCGCCGAAGATCGTGCCGGGAGCGACGGACACGTTGCCGGAGTTGTTCAAGGAGCCGGAGTTCAGCAGCAGCGCCCCGCCGCTAATGGTTGTCGCACCCGAGTAACCGTTGGCCGCGTTCAATGTCAGCGTGCCCGGCCCCATCTGGACGACTCCGCCGCCGCCGTTAATGCCGCCCGCGCTGAAATCGGTTCCTTGCGTTACCGAGTTGCTGCGGCTGAAGACGAGCGTTCCGTTATCGGTGATTGCGCCTCCGGCGCCGAGGGAGCCCGTCGCGCTTCCGGCGCCCACTTGCAGCGTGCCGGAGCTGATCGTCGTGGCCCCGCCGTAGCCGTTGGGGCCCGATATGATAAGATTCCCGGGACCTCTCGTGAGCAAGCCGCCGCTCCCGCTCATCGAGCCGCTATAGACGAAGCTGGACCCTGCCGGCGGGGCGAAGGCGACGGTCGCGCTATTGCCGATGTTGACCGCGCCGGGCGAGCCTGGGCTAGTAACGCCGTCACCGAATTCCAACGTGCCGCCACTAACGCCAAGCTTGCCGGTATATGTGCTGTTGGTAGCGGTGAGTATCAGCGTCCCGCTAAGATTCGTCAGGTTGGCGGCGCCCGCAAGGGTCGATTCCAGGGTAATCGTGCGGGTATTGTCGCCGGCGGAGGTAACCGTGGAATTCGCGGTCACGGTCGCCGTGCCGGAAAGGAACTCGTTGTCGCTCGCGGCATTGCCGTTGTACAACTGCCCACCGTTGAAATCGAGGTTGTTGACTATGATGGTGTTGGCGGAACCGGAAGACTGCTTCATGATGAAGCCGTTCGGTTGGCCGCTATCGATCTCGAGGTAACTTCCGGCGAAGGTGATAATCCCGCCGGTCGTCGGCGTGCGCAAATCAAAGTCCGAAGTGTAATAACTGTTGCCGGCGGAGGGCGCTCCGCCGGCGTTCCAGTGCCCGGCCGTATTAAATGAAGTACTGCCCGAGGCATCGCTGGCTGTCATCGTGTACGTCGCGGCCTGCAAGCTGCCTGGGGCGGCCAATCCGGCCAATGATCCGAAGGAGACCACGCCGACCAGCCAGATTGCACACGTTCTAATGGTCTTGGACCCTCGCAGTTTACCGATGGAACCTGGGCCGCTGGCAGTCCTTGCCGCCGACCATGAGTACACCGTGGCCGCCCGTTTTACGTGTTGTGCCAAGACCAAATCGAAGCCGACGCGATAGTCGGCGCCACGGTCAATGCGATTGCGACCCATCATAAATACCCCGAGTTTGAAAAGTAAAAGAAAAGGTCCGGTCTTCAATGTTCAGAATCGTGTTGTCTTTGTCGCCTGGTCACGGTTGGTCATCGTTTGTTGACTTACCTTTGCTTCCCGCGTTCCCTCATCGCCCAGTCTTTATTGGATGTCCGGTTTCGCCACTCTTCGCGCAGCGCCTTTCCACTGCACGCAAACTCCCATCGGATTCACTTTCCCGGGAGGAGAGAAGTCGTTCTGTACCGTAATCTCCAAGGTATTCTCGCCGCCAACGAATCCCCGCTCTAGCTTGATCTCGTGCATCTCGCCGGAACCACCGCGATGGCTTACGGGTAGCGAGCGGCCGTTCAACCGGACTTTCGTGAGCCAGTTATCGACGGCGAACCGGCCTTCGATCCGAGCCGTGTCCGGATCGAAACCGTTCAGATCAAAGGTGGTGCGCAAGGTCCAGAGGCAACCCGGCGGCTGTGTCGGCAGATCGGCGTCGAGCGAAATCCATTGGCCCTCGTCTCGCGCATCCGCGCATAGCCGCGTGGCACTTTCGTGATGACCACCGCGGGGCGCGGCTGAAAGTTTGGATCGCTGCTTATCGCGATGATTTGCCAGTGCGGATCGGGCTTGCGCCGGTCCAAACCCTGCCCGGTGCTGAACAGCGAAAACGGGTCCCGCAACGCGCGGACAAACCGTTTCTCGTCGACGGCAATCCGCTCGATCGGCTTGTCGGGCGCGGCGACGCGGATGGCCTCGTGGGCGGCGAGGACAAAGGATGAAGGACGAGAGATAAGAGATGAGGGATTTGCGGCGCCCACTCTGCTCAAGTCGCCCTTCCGCCCATCCTTCATCCCTAATCCTTGATCTCTCATCCCTCCGCCCCACTCCGCCTGCACCCTTCCGCGGAATACGTGCGCTCTTGCGCACCGTGTTTCTCAACAAGCACTCCAAACTCCGTGCCCAGATCGGTGTATTTCATGCCGGGCGCATCGACCTCAAAACCGTGCGCCGAGGGACGGTCCGCTCGTACGGCGAGTTTGCCGCTGCGCAAAACGGCGCACTTGTTGGAGTGGATTTCCAACTCGGCTGGGCCTTCCAGGAGCGTTTCCGCTCCGTTTGCAAACGCGATTTCCGCCAAGCCGGACTTGAGCGCCAACTTACGACCCGCTACGAGTTTATCGCCTTGCTTCGGGGCAGCGAGCTCGTCCGACCACACGCAATCGACGGTTCGGGCCAGCCGCGCAAGGGGCGCGGGGAAGCCACGGGCGCCGGGGAAGCCACGGGCACGGGGAAGCCACGGGCGGCGGGGACGGAACAGCGGGTGCGCGCACCACTTCGTGTTGATCGTCCGCCGGCCGAAGCTGCGGGAAGAGTCCCGAAATAATCGCGCCGGTGCCGGCCACTGCAGCGGCAAAGAGCAAACTGCAAGTGAGCGCAAGCGCGATGTTAAAGCGTGTTTTTTCTTTCGGCGAACCGGTGCCGGCGGCGTGAAAACCGTGGCGAGGAGGCGACAGCCGGCGATTCAAGTCTCTTGGGGAGCAACAATGGGAAATCGATGCAACTTCCGCTGGCGACGCTTCCGGGCCCCTCGCGGTCGCGATGGATGTGCGCCTGCGGAGGTCGGCGTGCAGCGACATCCAGCGAATGTAGTCCAACCGGGCCTGCGGGTCGTCGCGCAGCAAGCCGGCTAACTCTTCCAGCATCTCGGGCGACGGATCGCCATCGACTAACTCGCATAGTAGGCGGCCGAGCGGATCGCTCGGCGTCGGTTGGAATTCCATTATGACTTCCCACCAAGCCCTTGCTTACGAGGAGCGAGCTTGCGCTCGATGCAATCCAATAACCCCTTGCGAAGGCGGAACAACGTCACTCCCAGGCTGCTTGGCGTCCGCTGCATTTGCGCCGCCAGACTTTTCAGCGAAAAGCCGTCCACGTACCGTTTCTGGAGAAGTTCTCGCTGGGAAGGAAGTAGTCGTTCCAAACACCCATGCAAGGCCGTCGACCGTTCGCCGGCGTCCTTGAGGTACGGCTCCGAGTCGACTGTGATCGTCTGAATCAGGTCGTCATCGAATACGAGCCGGTTGCGGGCAAGCGAACTGCGACACTCCAGCACCTTGAAATGCGCGATCCGGCAGGCCCAAGCCGTGAAATTCGTGCCCGCCGCAAACGTATCTCGCTTCAACCACATTTCGACGTGCGTGTTCTGCACGATTTCATCAATGCAATCGGCGCGGGGCAAGAGCATCAGGACAAACGCCTCCAGCGCGCTTCGGCAGGCAACCATCTGCCGAATGAACTCTTCGTTGTCCAGAGCCTTGCTTTCCCCTTCCGCCCCAGGGCCGCCGGCACCTTTCGCGTATGGCACTACAGCACTCATTGGTTGTCGCCCGAGCTTTTCATGGGAGCCAACGATGCAACCCGCCTTTCGTAATCCCCCGTTTTACATGAGTCGCGACGCCCGTTTCATTAACAGGAAAATGCCGCGAAAGAACTGTCGGTGGATTCGAGCCGATCAGCGAGCACCCTTGTACGGACCGGTAACCATCAATTTGATGTCACGAGTAATCGCATTATAATACTATGTGGAAGCGCCGTCAAGTGTTATGCCAGCCCTATAGACCAGACTCTGCCAAAAGAGGGCCAAAACTACGACCGTAGAGGCCGTGGATTCGAAGACGGCGCCGTTGACCCTCGGTATGAAAAACGTTGACCGTGGCCCGTGGCTTGCGGATAATGGGGTGACGCATCGTACCTCGCAACTACCATCGCTGGTTCTTCGGCAAAACCGGTCCCTTATCCTGTGCATAAAGCTTCCTCGTCGAATAAGGCTGGCGTGCGCCCCAAGCGAGTCCGAATGACGGATATCGCACAGGCGGCCGGTGTTTCGCGCGCGGCCGTCTCCTATGTACTTAACGGCCGCAAGACGGGCAACGTGCGCCTCAGCGAAGAAACCGTCGCGCGGATCGTGGCCGCGGCGCCAAACACCGCTTTCAGCCCAATCACGCGGCCCGCCAATTGAAGGGCAAGCGGAGCGGGATCATCGGCGCGCTGGCCACGACCTGGGCCAAGGGCACCGAAGCCCGCGCCCTGGGGCTCATGAGCCAGTTGGCGTCCGAACGGGGATTCAAAGTGCTCGGCTGGCAGGTCCAAGGACAGCACGACTCGCTGGACGGCACCATCGACGATTGCATCGGCTGGAACATCGACGGGCTGGTGTTCTTCGCATACAAATACGACGCGATCTGGCCCGAAGTCGCCCGTGCCGTGGCCCGCGTGCCGCGGTTCGTTTCCGTATTGGGGAATCTCGACGTACCCGGCGGAACGAGCGTGGAGATCGACGCGGCCGACGCCGTGCGGCAATGCGTGGAATACTGCTTCAAGAAGGGCCGTCGCCGGGTCGTGCAACTGCTTGAAGGCCGGACGTCGCAGATCGACGCGCGGCGATACGAGGCCTTCCAGGAAGCGCACCGGGAATTCTACGGCGTGCCGGACGAAGATCAGGTTTGCTTCGCCACGGAGGGCTGGAGGATCGACGAATACGACAAGTTCCACGAATTGGCCCGCGAACTGGTTCTCGTTCGCAAGGCCGACGCCGTGCTGGCCGAGAGCGACTTTAGCGGCCCGGGGCTGATAAGGGCTTGGAGCAAGCTTGGCCGGCGGACCGGGCAAGACGTATTCTTGATCGGCTGGGGTGGCGAGAGGCTGGGAGAAGCCACGGACCCCGCGTTGAGCACGGTCGATTTCAACTTTCCCGAAATCCTTGCGACCGCCTTGGACCTTCTAAGCGGCATGATCGAGAAGCCCGACGAACCGCGGCCAGCCTCCGTCTTCGTCAAGCCGAAGCTCATATTGCGGGAATCGGCGTAAGCCAATCAATCCCTCAGCGCCCGACTCCAAGTAGCAGGTGCTAGCCGTCAAAGCGGGGCGCTCCCGCTGTCCCCGCGCACTCGGCCGCGCTACAGCTCGACCCGCTCTCCCCGCTTTTCGCTCCTCGAGGCATCGCAGGAACCTCGTGTTTGGCGATGGCCGCGATAATCATCCAGCAGACGGCTGAGCCGCAGAGGGCACTAGAAAGTACTAAGTAATTCATGTAAGGCACCTATTCCCCAAATCTTTGCGCCCAGCGACTTTATACGCCGAACTTCTTAAACAGAACTCATTAACTAATTGTTTTCCTCCGTCTCCATGGAAAACTGGTAAGCCGTTGACATCTCCTTTCAACCGGTCTAACATATTCCTAACAGTATCCTAACGTAATTCTAACAATATACTAACACGTCCGTGTATCAAAGGCAAGCCGAAAAAAGGTCAGCGTAATGAAAAAGAATGCCACCCTCGTGCGTCGATTGGCGCTGGCCGTGACAGTCCTGTGCGCTTTTGCGGTGTTGGCGTGGACCTTCCTGGCGCGGCAGTCGCCGTCAGCGGCATTGGCTGCCAACGGCGCCTCTGCTGCCACGGAGGTCCATGAAGCGCGTGTTGAAGCATCGCGGCCGAAATCGGGCGGAATCAGGCAGTCGGTTACAGTCCCCGCGACCGTGATCGCGTATGAGTCGGCGGACCTCTCCGCGAAGGTGTCCGGCTTTCTGAAGTCGCAATTCGTGGACATTGGAGACCGCGTCCATTCCGGCCAAGTCCTGGCGGAACTCGACTCGCCCGAATACGTCAAGGCACGGGACCAAGCCATTGCGGCGCTGGACCAGGCCGGCGCGCAGGTCGAACAGGCCAACGCGCGCATTATCACGGCGGATGCGGAGAGCGCCGCCGCGGCAACGGCCGTGAAGAAGGACGAGGCGGACGTTCTCAAATACCGCGCAGCGCACGATTTCAATGAAAAGCAATTCAAACGGATGCAGGACCTGGTCAAACAGAGCATTGTCGAGCCGCAGTTGGTTGACGAACAAGAGAGCGGATTGAAAGCGGCACAGTCCGCCGTGGAAAGCGCCGTCGCGGCTGTGGAGAGCGCGAAATCCATCGCGCGCTCCGCCGCCGCGCGAATTGCGCAAGCGAAGGCCGACGCGGCGGCGGCACGTGCCAACGTCAAAGTAGCGAAGGCGAACCTGGATCGCGCCGAAGTCTTCGTCAAGTACTTGACGATCGTGGCGCCGTTCGACGGTGTCGTGACCAAGAGAAACTTCTTTCGCGGCGATTACATCAGTTCCGCCGACATGCAAGGCCGAACACCGCTGCTTACGGTCGATCGCATCGACAAGGTGCGGGTCGTATTCCAAGTTCCCGACCTGGATGTGACTTTGGTCAAGCCCGGCATCGTGGCCGCCGTCTCGATCGATTCGCTGCCCGGCGCGCCGCTGCAGGGAGCGGTCTCGCGTCTTGCCTCCGCGGAGCACAGCGAGACGCGGACGATGCGGGCCGAAATCGACCTGGAAAACGGCGATCACCGGCTTTGTCACGGCATGTACGGCTACGTGACGATTGCGCTGCCCGGCGCGGTGCACGCGATGCGGCTGCCGCTTTCCGCGTTGACAAGCGCACCGATCAACGGCGCGGGGACCATCCGCGTAGTGAACAACGGCAACGTGCGGACGGTGAAGGTCCGCCTCGGGAAGGACGACGGGGTTGAAACCGAAGTGCTCGACGGGCTCTCGCCGACGGACGAGGTCGTTACGAAACAATCGTCTGAGCTTGCGGACGGAACGGCCGTCACAGTTGTTTCTGCCGACGAGCCGCCCGCGCCGAACAACTCTAAAGTGGCCGCGACGCCCGCTTCACTCGGCACCGCATTGTAAGTTTGTTTCGGCCGCCTGTCGTCCCGCCTTTGCGGCGGGTGCATGACCCGTCGGTTTTGCAAACGATTCGCATCCATGAGATTTGCAAGTTAGCCGATGATTGGTCTTCTGCGCGGATCTTTGAAGAACCCCTATGCGGTGACGGTGGCGGTCTTGTCCATAATCGTCTTCGGCTTGCTCTCGCTGCGCTCGATTCCGATCGACATCCTGCCCGTATTCAAGGCGCCGGCCGTTCAGGTGCTGACGTTTTACAACGGCATGCCCGCCGACAACGTCGAGACCTCGATCAGCAACCGTATGGAGCGCGGCACGGGCCAGGCGGCGGGGACGATTCGCCAGGAATCGCGCTCGATTTTCGGCGCGAGCATCGTGCGGAACTACTATGCCGGAGGAACCGACCCCAACGGCGCGCTGACGCAGGTCAACTCGCTCGCTTCGCTGGAATTGCCGACCCTCCCGCCCGGCACGCTGCCGCCGGTGATTTTGCCCTATGATCCGACCGGCACTAGCCCCGCGTGCATTGTCGCCGTGGACAGCCCTACCCAGCCGGAATCGATCCTCTTCGACGCGGCGCACTACGAAGTGCGGAACATGATCATGTCCGCGCGGGGGGCCGTGGCGCCGGTCGTCTACGGCGGCAAAGTTCGCGCGGTCATGGCCTACCTCGATCCGGGCAAGCTCCAAGCGCGCGACCTTTCTCCGCTGGACGTCATGGCGGCACTGGACAATTCCAACATCTTCCTGCCGGCGGGCGACGCGAAAATCGGCAATACGGACTACGCGGTCGGCTCGAATTCAATGTACAGCCTGGTTGACCGGATGGGCGACATTCCCCTCCGCACCGAACTGGGCAACGCCACCTTCCTCAAGGACGTAGCGACGCCGCGCGACGCCAGTTTCATCCAAACGAACATCGTGCGCGTCAACGGCCGCCGCGAAGTCTACGTTCCCGTCTACCGCCAGGGCGGCGCCAGCACGCTGGACGTCGTCGACAACCTCAAAAGGAACCTCCCGGACATGCAGAGCCGGCTCACGCGGCCCAACATCGACCTGAAACTCGTCATGGACCAGTCGGTTTACGTGCGGCACGCGATTCAAAGCCTGATCGAAGAGGGCGTGCTCGGCGCGATCCTTTGTTCGCTGGTGATCCTGGTTTTCCTCGGCGAGTGGCGGATGACGATGATCGCGATCATCACGATCCCCGTTTCCGTAATGGCGGCGGTCGTCGGCCTTTACTATTCCGGCAACACGATCAACGTCATGTCGCTCGCGGGCCTTTCCTTGGCGATTGGCCCGCTGGTGGACAGCGCGATTATCTGCCTGGAAAACACGCACCGGCACTTGGGCCTGGGCGCGGCGCCGATCCGCGCCGCCTATCTCGGCGCCAGCGAAGTTGCCCTGCCGGAACTGGCGGCCAGTTGCTGCACGCTGCTGGTGCTGATGCCCTTGGCGTTCATGCCCGGCCTGGGCGAGTTCCTCTTCAAGCCGATGGCCTTTGCAGTGGCGTTCGCGATGGCGGCCGCCTATCTTCTCTCGAGATCGTTCGTGCCCTCGCGATGCGCCGCGTGGCTGAAGGGGCACTCCGGCGCTGAAGGACATTCGGGCGCCGCGGAGCACGGCGCGATCGGGAAACCAGTTGGCTCGAACCGCTCGTCGCGGCTTTTTGACCGCTGGGAAGGCCTCTTGAACCGTTCGATTGATGCCTACGGCCGCGCGCTGGCCGCCGTCATGCGGCGGCGCGGCCTTACCGTCGCCACGGCGGTCATTGTCTTTATCGCGGCAGTTGCCGTGCTGGGGCCGCGACTTCGGCGGGAGTTCTTTCCGGAGGTTGACGCGGGCACCTTCGAAATCTACGTCCGCGGTCCGACCGGCACGCGCATCGAAGCCACGGAGCGGAGCATCGCGAAGGTCGAACAGTTCGTTCGCGGCCAACTCAAGGACGATTGCCAGTTGATCATCAGCGAACTCGGCGTGACTTCCGACTGGTCCGCGGCTTATACTCCGAATTCAGGGCCAATGGACGCGGTTGTCAAAGTGCAGTTGCAGCATGACCGCAAACGTTCCGCGCAGGAATACGTCGCACTTCTGCGAAAGGGCTTTCACGATGCGCGCGAATTCGACGGCCTGGAGTTCGCGTTCGACGCGGGCGGCATGATCCGCGGGGCGATGAACGAGGGAAAATCGACGCCGATCAACATCCGCATCCGCTCCAAGCAACTTCCGCTGGCGCACCGCATCGCCAAGGCGATCCAGGCCGAGGTGGTCAAGATCGACGGTGTCGTGGATTGCCGCGTCCTGCAGCGGCTGAATTATCCCAAGTACGTCATCGAGGTCGATCGGAAGAAGGCCGCCGAGCAAGGGCTCGATCAGGCGAGTGTGATGAAGAACGTCGTCACGGCGTTGAACTCGAGCATTCAATTCAACAAGAAGAACTTCTGGATCGATCCGGTCAGCAGGAACCAGTATTTCGTGGGCGTGCAATACCCGGAAGGAGAAATCCAATCGCCGGAATCGCTTTTGGACGTTCCCGTGACCAGCCCGGTGCAGAATCACCCCATACCGCTCCGCAACATGGCTTCGCTACGCAAGGCGTTTGACTCGGCGGAAGTCACGCATACCAACCTCCAGCCTACGATCGACCTGACGATGGGCGTCGCCGGGCGCAACCTGGGCCACGTCGCGGACGATATTGCAAAGGTCCTCGACCGCTACGGCAAACCGATCGAACCCGCGGTCTGGGCGCCTTTCAATCCCGACTCGCCTTCAAAGGAAACGCTTACGGGGAGCAAGATCGACCTGAGCGGCGAATACACCCGCATGGAGGACACGTTCCGCAACCTGGGCGCAGGGCTGGTCCTGGCGTCTGTGTTGGTCTATTTTCTCCTGGTCGCCCTCTTCCGGTCCTATGTCATGCCGCTGATCATTCTCATCGCGGTTCCGCTCGGCCTGGTAGGCGTGGTCGTTATGCTTTATTTGACCGGCACCGCGGTAAACGTGCAGTCGTTGCTGGGAGTAATCTTCATGGTCGGCATCGTCGTCTCGAATACGGTCTTGCTCGTCGACTTTGCACAGAAACTCCGATTGGACGAGCGTCTGACGCCCACCGAAGCGATTCGCCGCGCCGCCGCGGTGAGGGTCAGGCCGGTCGTGATGACGGCCCTCGCCACCTTCTTCGCGCTGCTGCCGATGGCGTTGGCGCTCGCCCGCGGCGGCGAAGCCAATGCCCCGCTGGGCCGCGCCGTAGTTGGCGGGCTGTTGGCCGGATTAGCCACGACGCTGTTCGTGGTGCCGGCGCTCTATTCGCTGCTGGTCCGCGAAAGCAGCGACGCCCACGGGCCATCCTCCGGCGAATTGGACCGTTTGCTGGGCACTTTGCCCGAGGATTGAGCTTGGAAGCAGGACTGACTTTCGCAAGTCTCTGGATTGTCAGCGTAGCCGAAGGTCGGCTATCGCTTCGGCCTCTCCCGCGCGTACAATTCTGACGGCCGTAGCGCGGTCCAGTACGGTAAACAGGCCCGGACTAGCGGCGAACACAGCAATGGTTGCTTTCATAAGTTCGTGTTCCTCCAGCTTTGGCGTCATTAGCAGTTTTCTCCGATAAGATTCCAAAGTCGTGGCCCGCTCCACCTCGCCACCCGGAAGGAGGGGCCGGCGACCGACGCTCTCCGCTCGCGCCCGTCGCCCTCCCGGACAGCACGGCCCGGAAGCCGTCCGCCGCCTCCCAGCCCAAGGAAAGGCCAAAGACGAGGGCCGGATGGCCAGGCGAGGGCTGCTTTGCAGGAAAACGGCGATTCGCTATACTCAACGAAGATTGGGGGCTGGTAGGGATTAATTGCCGGACGAGAGGAATACCCGAATCGTTTGTTTAGTCGGAGACGGTGCGGAGGGGGAATGTCGTTCTATGAATTCAACCCGGATGGGGGGAGAGGACCGGACGAACCAGCCTGACTCCCCTTGTTGACAACCCACCGTCGAAGTACTAAGATGATCGGCGTTTCGAGGAGACATTTGACTCGAGATGCCGTAGGTTCAACAATGAAAACCCTGCTTTGTTTAGTTCTGTTTACTTTTGTTGTTCTATGCTGTGCTGCTACAGCCTACTGTCTGCCAACAGGGCAGCCAAAGAAGCCTCCGGTTATACAGAAGAGTTATTTAAACGACACGCGAGTAGTTCAAATAAAGGCGAGGAATTTTCATCTGGAAGACTGTTCTGTTCCAGGAGGTTTCATTGATTTTAAGACAACTATAACACCAACAAGTCTGGAAGCAACAAGGTTTTCTGATGGAGTAGTCGTCTTCTATTTCAAGCGTATGTTCTGTTTGACAGACAACGACGCAGTCAGCAGCGTTGAACTGCCATTCAAAATTCATTTTGACCTGCTCATAGGATACGTGAAGTTCCAAACAGGGGATGGTTTTCAGTACGGTCTGATTATAGCAGTGGACAAATTTGGTTGGAACTCTACGAAAGATCTCAAACACATGGTTTTCAGTCTGGGGCGGTAATCAAATTCAACAACCAGTTTTTAGAAACAATTTAAATCTAAGGAGTGGTGCTATGTTTTCCTTTTTGAAGCGTTCTCCCCATCGTGCAAAGAAGGCAGCCAAGAAGAATAAATCGTTTAGGTTTGGGAAGGCGATTACTTCACCTCGAGCCTTTGGAGGAACGCAGATTAGACGATTCTATGTGGGGGAGATAGTCAATGGTTTGGTGGTGCTAATGATGCCACAATGCAGGTTGTTGGAATATTGGCAATTACTCCGATGGATGGGGTTTCGATTGCAGGAGACGGGACATTCGAGCTGGGGGATCGGGATAGCGTAGCTCCGAGGAATGATCCCGGTTATCTTATGTTAGAACAACCACAAGACGGGCAGCTTGTTGCTATTCCGCAGGAGATTACCCTTTACTCAGGGGAGGATGGTGGGACGGATGATGGTATGATGAATGAAGGATGTCCGGTCTTTCTTGAGGGGGCATTAACTGGTGACAGTACAACGCAATTTGTTTTTGATAATCTTGGGTACGGCTTAGGTTTTCCAACAGCAGTTCTTGCTGATACGTCCGGTTTCTCTGGCCCATTGCTGAGCGATTATGTCAATGTTGACGACGACTCTTCCAACACTACGACCTATTCGCCGGACCACCCGCCGCCGTCGTCGGTCGACGCATCTAGCCTTTCCGGAATTGTGATCGTAGACGGTGATGTTGGCCTGAACGTGGTGGATGGGGCAGCGGCGCCTGATGTATTAGTTTTGGAGAACGGGGCGACGGTGAATGCGTCAGCGATAGACGCAGTGATGGTCGAGATGAATGGCGACAACGACACGCTGAGTGCTAACATTGGACCCGATACGATGCTCTCGGTGACTGGCACCAATGACGATCTTAATGGGGATACAGATGCAGCCTCACAACTCGCAATTGATCCCGATGCAACGCTTTATGCATCCGGCGATCTGGCGGGCGCTGTGCTTGGGGCCGGCAGCCTCTATAACAACGGAAATCTGACTGTTTCTGGAGGGGTTGGAAGTTTCACAGGAACCTATAACGTAGTTGGATCATCGGGGAACTTCACAATTGAAGCAGTGTCTGGTGCTAATCTTTGGATGGGGACAGACAATTCCGGCGCTGACCAAATCAACGCCGCCACTTTTGTTCTGGATTCAAGCAATCCTACTGCTGGTATCATCCAAGTTGATGACGGGGGCGCTGTTCAATTCAACGAGAGCGGGACAGTTAGCGCGGTCTTTGATCTCCCCGGGTCTGGCACAGCGACCTTTGACGCGACGGGGAACAGCGTAGTCCTCACGGGCGTGCCGAGCACTATTGCCGGGACGGTGAACGTTCAAGATAGCGTTGGCGGCGGCTCGATCACTATGGCTGGGGTTGGCATTGCTGGCACGGTCAATGTTGGTGGCGGCGTCACGGCGGTTATGGATGCTGGTAGTGACGCGGGCACTGTAAACATTGCCGATGGTGGGACTTTCGCTTTTGATACAAGCGGAACCTCGGATTACACGTTCATTGCTCCTGGAACGTCAACGACTGCGGGGACAGCGACTTTCAACTGGATGGGTAACAACGTCACATTTGACGTGTGGTGTTACGAGACGCCCGGTGTGTTGACCCAAGAGCTTTTTGGAACTGTGAACGTGACCGGCGGCGGCTCTGTTGGAGGCTCTGCAAGCATTTCTGATTCCGTTTGGTTCGTCTACGGCACTTTGAACGTCAGTGACAATAGCTCGCTGGTCTTGTCCAATACGGACCTGTTCGGGACGCTGAATATAAATGACAGCAGCTCCGCGTATATCAACGCTGATCTGGTCGTTGAATCGACGGGTGTAGTGAATCTCACTGGCGGGCCGGTGGCTGGTACTTCATCATACCTCGAGAATGATGGTGAGGTTGACAACTACGGGATCATTAACCTTGAAGGCAGTAACGCTACTGGCAATGGATATGCTTCCGTGGTTACGGATCAAGGTTCTAGTTTCAACAACTACGGCAACATCTACGTCAATTCTTACTCGACTTGGAACGAGTGGGGCAGCTTCTCGGGCAATGCCATCAATTACGTCTAGGAATTGCTTGCATTCCCAGTTCGTTAGCCGGACGCCTTCAGGTTGCATCGGACGCGATCGGGATTCCTAACTTGATCTCGCGCTGCACGATTTGCCGCCGCTTGCGGCCGCGCTGGCGGTTTTGAGCTCAGATTAGCAGATTACCAATAAGCTGTGGGTAGTAGTCACCACCTCATCCATTATTTTGGCCTCCGCCCGTGAGTACGCGTCTTACCTTCCGCATGGCGGCGCCCAGCATCGTCATCAGCCTCGTGCTGCTTGCGCTGGGCGTGGTGGGCGGGTGGTATGCTCGCCGGTTGCAGAAGAGCACTGCCGCGCTGGTCGCGTTGGACATATCGACGATTCGCGCGGCCGAACAACTTGTCTTCGCCGTAAGCGGCATCGAGTCGGAACTGAGAGATTACCTCGAGACCGGCGACCGCACCCGCCTCGACGCCGCGGCGCAGAAATCGTCGGAGGCCGAGCAAGCGCTCGTCGAGACCGAGCGGCTGGTGGACGACCCCAATGAAATGTCGCGCACCAGGGAAATCCGCAGCGGGTACGCCGCCTTTCGAAAGCAACTCGAAGACCTCGCGGCCGTCAAGGACGAAAAGGAAACGCGCACCGCGGTCCGCGAGCTGTTGGACGAAGTGCTCGACAAGGGTGTGCTTGAACCCGCCAACAAGCTCCTGACCTTGGAGCAGAATCTCGTCCGCAAAAGCGGCGACGACAACCAGCAGCTCGCTCGTTGGATCGCGATTTTCCTGCTCCTGGTGGGCGTGTGCGGCGCGGTGGCCGGACTGATCGCAGGCTTCGGCATCGCTCGCAGCGTCAGCCGCTCGATCGTCGAGCTCTACCTGCCGATCCAGGCCGCCAGCGGACGCCTGGAGGAGATCATTGGACCGGTCGACGTGGCGCCGGCGGCCGGCATTGAAAACCTCGACGCCGTCTTGCGGCGGATCGCCGATCACGTGGGCGCCGTGGTTGACCAGTTGCAGCGGAACCAGGCCAAGATGCTCCGCACCGAGCAGATGGCGGCGCTGGGGCAGCTTGCGGCGGGGCTGGCCCACGAGCTGCGCAATCCGCTCACGTCAATGAAAATGCTGATCGCCGCCGCCGCCGAGTCGGCGAGGGACCCAGAAACCGGATCGGCGGGCCAACTTAACCAGCGCGATCTGGCCGTACTCACCGCCGAGACCGCGCGGCTGGAGCAGTCGATCAAGACGTTCTTGGACTTTGCGCGGCCGCCCAAGCTGCTGAAGCGCTGCCGCGACCTCCGCGAAGACGCCCAGCAAACGCTCGATCTGGTGGCGATGCGAGCAAAGCAACAAGGCGTGGCCCTGGAATGCGAGCTGCCCGACCACCCCGTAATCGTCGAGGCCGACCACGAACAGATCCGCCAGGTGCTGCTGAATCTGGTGCTTAACGCAATGGACGCGCAAATGGGCGGCGGGGCGGTCAAGATCAGCGTGGCGAAGAAGCTCACTGATGAACCGCGCCTGCCCGCGCCCGATAACGCCACCGCCCCGCAGCGGTCGTGGGTCACGCTCTCCATCGCCGACCAGGGGCCGGGAATCGCGCCCGGCATGATCGAGCGGATTTTCGAGCCTTACGTTAGCACCAAGGAGACGGGCCTTGGCATGGGGCTTGCAATTTGCCGTAGAATCGTCGAAGATCACGGAGGAGTGGTCTTCGTTGCCAACGGTCCCGAAGGAGGCGCCGTTTTTTCCGTGCGGCTGCCCGCGTTTACTGCCGTTCCGGCGTGAAAAGCAGGGAGCACGGAGCGGTCTCATGCTCCCTGCTCTCTGCCCCCCGCTTGCAATGCCCAAACTGCTGATCATTGACGACGAGCCGAACGTCTGTTATTCCCTGGAAAAGGTGTTGCAAAGCTCCCGCTTGCAGGTGGCCAGCGCGGATACGGCGCGGAAGGGGATCGACGCCGTCCGCGCCGCGCCGCCCGACGCCGTGATATTGGACGTCCGCTTGCCGGACATGTCCGGCCTGGAAGCCTACCAGAACATACGGCAGATTGACGCCCGCGTGCCCGTCATTGTCATTACCGCGCACGGCACGACGGAGACCGCGATCGAGGCCATGAAGCTGGGGGCCTTTGAGTACCTGCTCAAGCCGTTGGATCTGGTCCAGCTTCGCGACGTGGTGGGGCGCGCGGTCCATCTCAGCCAGATCAGCCGCCAGCCGGCGATGAGCGGCGAGCAGAAAGCGGGGAGCAGGGAGCAGGCAGGAGGAAGCTTCTCCCAGCTCCCAGCTCCCAGCTCCCTGCTCGACCAGTTGGTCGGCAACTCCCCGCCCATGCAAGAGCTGTACAAGTCGATCGGGCGGATCGCCCCGCAGGACGGGACCGTATTGATCCAGGGCGAGAGCGGCACGGGAAAGGAACTAGTCGCGCGGGCCATCTACCAGCACAGCCGCCGGAACGAGGCCCCGTTCCGCGCAATCAATTGCGCGGCGATTCCGGAGCCGCTGGTGGAAAGCGAGCTTTTTGGCCACGAGCGCGGCGCCTTCACCGGCGCCGACCGCCGCCGCATCGGCAAGTTCGAACAGGCCGACCGCGGCACGCTCTTTCTGGACGAAGTCGGCGACATGGCGCCCGCCACTCAGGCCAAGCTGCTGCGGCTGCTGCAGGAGGGCCAGTTCGAGCGGATCGGCGGCAACACCACGATCACCACCAGTATTCGCATCATCGCGGCCACGAACCAGGACCTGGAGTCGCTGGTTGCCGGCGGCCGCTTTCGGCAAGACCTCTTTTACCGCCTCAGCGTGCTGACGATCCATGTTCCACCGCTGCGCGAGCGTATCGACGATCTGCCGCTTTTGGTCAACTACTTCATTGGCCGCATGAACCCCGATCTGGGCCGCCGCGTGCAGAGAGTTTCGCCGGAAGCCATGCAGCTTATGAAGGCCCACGCCTGGCCGGGCAACGTGCGCGAGCTGCAAAGCGCCGTGCAGTACGGCCTGGTCCACACCGCCGGCGACGTTCTTGAGGCCGAATGCCTGCCCCCGCACCTCCGCGAGGCCGCTGCGGCGCCGGTCGACGAGCGCGCCGTCTGCGACGCTGCGCGGATCGTCCGCGACATGCTTAAGCAGCAAAGGGGCAACATCTACTACCGCGTGCAAGCGGCGATGGACCGCGTCGTCCTGGAGACCGTGCTGGAGCACGCCAAAGGCAATCAGGTCGAGGCGGCCGAGATGCTGGGAATCTCCCGCAACACGCTTCGCTCCAAGCTCCGCAGCCTGGGCCTGATCGTGGAGAAGCACCTCAACGAATCGCCTTACCCGCCGGGCGAGGGCTAATCAATAACCTAAGAACCGTCGGGATTCAATCATGCATTTGACGCGATTTTCGCGCGCGGCACTTGCCGCATGCACGTTTGCATCTGCTGTGCTCGGTTGTTTGGCGGGCCGCTCCGCGACGGACCTCTCCTCGTCAAGCACGCCGGCGCTTGCCGCGCTGCCGATGTTCACCGCCCCCGACGTGCCCGCGCTAGGCTCAGGTGAGCCGGCGATCGGCGGCTACAATCCCAAGACCGAACCAACAACGGGATTGCCGGGCAACGGGCTGGCCCAACATCCGATGCTTTTCATCGGCGAGGGCTACAACAAGATGCTGCTCGTAAGCGGCGGCAAGATCGTCTGGACGTACAACACCGCACCCGCCAATAAACCGGAGTATGACGATATATGGCTGCTTTCCAAAGGACAAGCTTACTCGCGAAGTCAATTTCAAGGGCGAAACCGTGTGGGAGTTCAAGCTGGCCGACCTGCCGGCGGAACTCCGCGGCAATTGCCAGACCTGCGTCCGCCTGGCCAACGGCAACACGATCTTCTGCATCAACGCCCCCAGGAACAAGGCGCCACAGCTTGTCGAAGTGACGCCAGACAAGAAGGTCGTTTGGGTGCTCAAGGACTGGCAGCACTTCGGTCCGGCTACCGCCGTGCAGGTTCTGGACGATCCGGGCATTCCAGAAAAGCCGGGCGACTTGCAACGGTAAAGGCGAGAAATATGAACGCAACCAAAGACTGCGACCTCCGACACCACAGGCTGGCCGTCCTTTTCGCGGGCCTGCTCTTGCTTCAAGCGGCCTCTACCTCGCTTGCTGAGCCGAGCGGCAAGCCGGCAAAACCCGCTGCGCCCAAACGCGGCAATTCGCCGGGCGTGCCGGAGGCGCACTTGGATTACGCTCCCGGCAGCGCGCCGAAGTTCTGGTCCATCGCCGCGGCCGACACGATCTTGGCCCGCCACCCCGATTTCCGCCGGGCATATTGGCGGGACTGGACCTACATGAACGGCTACGTGTTGCTGGGCATCGAGCAGGCTTATCGTGCTACCGGCGACGCGCAGTACCTGGAATTCATCAAGAAGTACATCGACAACTTCGTTGACCAAAAGGGTCGCTTCCGCGGCGGCAAGCTGAACGCCCTGGACAACTTCATGACCGGCAACGCGATCGTGATGATGTACGAGTACACGCACGACCCGCGCTACAAGTCCGCCGCGACGCAAATGCGCAAGGCTTTCGACACGTATCCCCGCAGCAGCGACGGCCAGTTCTGGCACAACACCAAAGGGCCGGACATGTGGATTGACGGCGTCTTTATGGGGCAGATGTTCCTCATTCGCTACGGCAAGTCGATCGGCGACTCCAATTACGCCTGGGACGAGGCGACGAAGCAGATCACGGTCTTCGCCCGGCATTGCCGCAAAGGCGATTCGGGTTTGTACCTGCATGCCTGGACGGAGCAGCAGCCGCGGCCGAAATGGGCCGAAAAGGACGGCGTTTCTTGCGACGTCTGGAGCGAGGGCCTCGGCTGGTATGCGCTGGTCGTGCCCGAAACGCTGGCGGTGTTGCCTAAGACCCATCCCAAATACGCCGAAGTGCTGGACATTTACAAACGCCTGATGGCCGGCCTGAAGAAAACGCAAGACGCAAAGACGGGCGGTTGGTTCATGATTGTCGACAAAGGCGATCGGCCGGATAACTGGATCGACCCTTCCGGCACTTCAATGTTCGTCTATTCCATTCGCCGCGGCATCGAGTTAGGACTGTTGGACAAGGCTGAATTCGAGCCGATCGCCTCGCGCGGCTACCGTGCTCTTTGCACGTTTGCCACGATCAACGAACGCGGCCTCGTCGATATCCGGGGCGGCGGCGACGGCATCTGCATCCAGAACGACTACGCCGCCTACGTTCATTACAAGCGCATCGTCAACGCCAAGGAAACCGTAGGCGGAATGCTATTGGCGGCGGGAATGATGGAGAAGGCCGAGGTGGCGACGGAACGTCACTGAACTCCATAAACCAGTGACTTCGGTTTTTCACCGCGCAACTCGCAAACCGCGTGTAGCTCTAACCTTCGCACGACCGCGACTGGAGGTCGTAGACCCATCGACCGCGGGCGTTGCGGCGGCAACCGAGGAGGAATCGGCAATCAAAGACCGTCGAACGCTGAAAACCTTCTCTGTCTTTCGACACCGACTCATAGCCGTGCAATCCGCGCGCATGAATTCGGAAGACCAGTCGCTCCCCGCGCACGTCGATCAGCCAGTACTCCGCAATCCCGGCGCACAGTAGGACACAGGCAATTGCTTCGTGTCTTTGCCGACGGAACTGTCACTGACGATCTCGACGACCAGGTCCGGCGCGCCTTCAAGTTCCACATAGCTGTCCGGTTCGCCCCCGGCGCTGGGCACCAGGCGCAAACGGCCGCTGTCGAGCGCATCGTCGGACAGATAAACGACGTCCGGCTCAGACGAGAGGTCGGCGGCTGGACAGGAAACCCGCATTTGATCGCTGAAAAGATACCCGTTCCCGATGGACTGAACGATGTTGGCCAATACGCGCACGATCTCGGTCTTGACTGATCCGTGAAAGAAGACGTTTTCCGGCGACATGTCTACCTCGATCTGCCCACCGATGTAGTCGATGCGGCCGCGCTCAGGGAAGTCGTCCGACAATGCCCACGCGCGGAACTCGGCCAACGAGCGGAAGCTAGGGATTTCGACCTGATCTTCGATTATTACTGAACTCGCCATCTCCGGGCCTCCGTTGAGATTCTAGCATCGGGCATCGGACGGAGTCAAATCGTCTTACCCCGGCTCTTCCAGCTCGTAGCGCCGTATCTTGCGATCCAGCGTCGAGCGCTCGATGCCCAAGATGGTCGCAGTGCGGCTCTTGTTCCAGGCCGTATGGTTCAAGGTGGCCAGGATATAGCGGCGCTCGATGTCTTCCAGCGATGCGGGCAGGAACTCCTCGACCGCCGCCTCGGCCTCGGCCGTGTCGCCCGCGGTGGCCAGCTTGGTCACAAGCAAGTCGCCTTCGTCGATCTGCTGGCCGCGGCAGAGGACCACCGCCCGCTCGATCACATTCTTCAACTCGCGGACGTTGCCGGGCCAGAGATAGGTAATGAGCTTTTCCTTGGCCTGCTCGGTGAAACCGGTGATCTTGCGGCCTGTCTCGGCATTGAACTTCCGCAGGAAAAAGTCGGCCAGAAGGGGAATGTCTTCCGGTCGCTTCCGCAGCGCGGGCACGACGATCTCCAGCACGCGCAGGCGGAAGTAGAGGTCGCGGCGGAAGATGCCTTCGACGACCGCTTTTTCCAGGTCGCGGTTGGTGGCGGCGATGACGCGGACGTCGACGCTGATCGGCTTGCTTCCGCCCACACGTTCGAAAGGATGCCCTTCGAGCACGCGGAGAAACTTGGCCTGCAAGCCGGGGCTCATTTCGCCGATTTCGTCCAGCATGATCGTGCCCTTGTGGGCCGCCTCGAACTTGCCGAGCTTGCGCTCCGTGGCCCCCGTGAAGGCCCCGCGCTCGTGGCCGAAAAGCTCGCTGGCCAGCAACTCGGCGGACAGGGCCGCGCAGTTCAGCGCGACGAACACGTGGTCTCTCCGCGGGCTGGAATTGTGGATGCCGCGGGCGACCAGCTCCTTGCCCGCGCCGCTCTCGCCGCGAATCAGCACCGTGGCGTTGCTGGCTGCGGCACGGGCGATCTCGTCGGCCATTTGCCGCACGACGGGACTCTTGCCGATCATCTGGCTCTGCACGCCCAGACGCTCGCGGAGCTGCACGTTCTCGGTGCGGACCTGCGTCAGGTTCTCAGCCAACTCCTCGCGGCGCTTCAGGTTGCCCAGTGCAACTGCCACGGTGTCGGCCACAGCCAGCGTGAACTCCAGGTCGTCCGGATCGGGCACGCGGTCCGCATCGATTGAATAGAGGTGAATCAGCCCTAGGATGCTGCCGCCGCAACGGATCGGGCGCAGATGACGCTCGTGGTACGAATTTCGCCCTGGCTGTCGCGGCTGCCGAGGCTGCTGTCGCCCATCACGTTGCGGGCCAGCACGGCCTCTCCTTCGCGGATCACGGTCTCGGCCAGCGTATGCGGCAGGCGGTGGTAGCGATGTTCAGAAGAGCTCCGCGAGGCGACGATTTCCAGCGCGTCGCTCTTGGGCGGACCCTCATATTCGCCGGGCAGGAGCATTACCGCGCCGGCATCGGTCAGCGTGCCTTGGGCCAAGCCGTCCAGGGCCAGTTGCGCCACACCGACCACGTCGGGCGCTTGGGCCAGTTCGAAAGCCAGCCGGCAGAGCTTGGCCGCCGCCCGGCCCATCTTGGACACGCCCGGCTCCTCGGCCGGCGATGGCTCAAGGAGGCGCGTCTGGCCCTTGCGGTGCGTAATCTTGGCTGGGCCGATGTCGTCCAGCACGCTGGCGGCATCGTCGACCACCGTACCGGTGTCATCCCGCACCGCGCCGCCGTTACGGCT
The DNA here is from genome assembly GCA_963780045.1 of uncultured Planctomycetia bacterium. Lineage (GTDB taxonomy): Bacteria > Planctomycetota > Planctomycetia > Pirellulales > Thermoguttaceae > JANXQG01. The sequence continues at coordinate 627,519 of CAVZZZ010000005.1, forward strand.
GGCCGTGCTGGCGTCGGAAAAGGCATCGGCCAGCGTATGTACAAAGATCAATTGGGAACGGCCAATGCGGATGATGTCGCCCGCGTGGAGAGTATGGTCGCCGGTGATCCGCTGGCTGCCGATCATCGTGCCGTTGCGGCTGTCGAGGTCGCGAAGCACCCACTGGCCGCCGGTGAAAAAGACCTCAACGTGGTTGCGGCTGCAGCGATCGTCCTTGAGGATGATTTGACATGTCGGCGCACGGCCGATAGTCGCCGCCTGTCCGGGCACAAGCCGGAAGACGTCGCTCCACTTCGCACCTTCACGAATTACGAGATACGCGAGTTCCGACACAGTCGGCCCGATCGGAGTTGCTTAGGCATGATGCCACCTTAAAGGGTTACTGCCCTCAACGGGTCGGCCGGTGGCGAACTATGCCCGATAGTCGATTTTTTTGCCCTGGCGGGCGCAAGTTATTCTATACCTTATCTCGCCAACAGTGGTTTTTGCAAGGTGCAGCGTGCGAAAATCGCTTGCATTCACCCTCCGCTTGGATTAGGCTAACCATAGGAACTTCCGGAACCTTCCCGCCCAACATGAAGGGGTGCGCCATGGACTTTCGCCGTCCGAACAGTAAAAACCTCGCTCCATTTGCGGTGACTGCCGTCATCGCAGCGTTCGTAGCTCTTTCCGCGCCTTCGCCGGCACGCGCGCAAGTCTTCGGATTCACACGGGCCGTCGGCGGCATCTCGATCAATTCGGACGGCCTGATCGCCAACGCCACGATCGATACGCTGGGCAAGCTTCGCAACGAGCGCGCCCGGCTGATGCAGAAGACGCCGGACGATCTTCAAGCCGGCTCGGCGCTCCGCAAGGTCTCGCTCCGCGGACTCGAGGCGGCGATTGAGGAATCGGTCCGCACGAACAAGCCGCTGGCCGACGAGGTTTGGCTCTTGGCCGGCCTGCAAGACATCCGCTACGTCTTCGTCTATCCCGAGCAGAAGGACATTGTGTTGGTCGGCTATGGCGAAGGCTGGCAATTGGACCGCAACGGCAACTTCGTCGGCGCGACGACCGGCAAACCCGTGCTGCTGCTGGACGATCTGCTGGTCGCCCTGCGGACCGCTGCGACGACCGCCCAGGGAGGCATCAGTTGCTCCATCGACCCGACCGCCGAAGGTTTGGCGCGGCTGAAGGAGCACGTAGCCCGGCTCTCGACCGCCAGCAGCTCGACGGCCGCAGGGATTAAGAAGGCGTTGGGCCGGCAGAAGGTCACCTTCACCGGCGTTACCGCCACGAGCCACTTCGCCGCCGTACTGGTGGCGGCGGACTACCGCATGAAGCGGATGGCGATGAAGCTCGAGAAGGCCCCGGTCCGCGGCATGCCGAGCTACCTGGACATGTTCACCGCGACCGAAATCGGCATGAGCAACATCCTGCAGCGCTGGTGGCTGGAGCCGAAGTACGATTCGGTCCTCCGCTCGCCCGACGGCTTGGCCTGGGAGTTCAACGGCGGCAGCGCCAAGTGCATGACCGAAGAGGATTTCTGCGCGGCTGGCGGACAGCGCGAGCACAGCGGCCAGGCCAACAGCGTGGCGCAGCAATGGGCCGACAACATGACCTCCCATTACGACGAGCTGGCAGTGGCCGCGCCGATCTTCGGCGATCTGCGGAACTGCATGACCTTGGCCATGGTCGGCGCGCTGGTGACGCACGAGCGGCTGGTCGAGAAGGCCGGCTGCACGCTGCCCGCGCTGATGACTGCCGACGAGCTCAAGACCCTAGTTTTGCCCGCGCCGACGGAAGTCGATAGCGTAGTCAGCTCGGTGAAGCAGGGAAAGAATCGCGTAATGAGCGCATCCGGCGGCGTAACGATCTTCCCCGGCGACTTCGTACGCAAAGCCCGTCAAAGCGCCGACCCCGCCACAGCCCGCAGCAAGGCCGCCAATCCCGGCAAGACGGGCTGGTATTGGAACTGACACTTTGGAGTGCGGCGGCTTGCCGCCGCTTTTGCCAGAGTGCGATTGACGCGGAGCGGACTTGGGATTGCTATAATTCAGGTCGAGGAGGACCATTCTCATGAACGCGCTCATGCTGGATGTTCAGCCGGGCTTTCTGGAGCAGCGTCGGAGCTGGGGCGCCGACCGTTGGGACGAAATGTGGGACGGGGTGCTGCACATGCCACCAGCGCCGATCATTGAGCATCAGGACTTCGAATACCAACTGGAAGACTGGTTGCGCACGCACTGGGCGCGCGTCGCCGCTCGCCGCGTATATCACGACGTCAACGTCGCGCCGCGCGGCGGTTGGCCCAAGAACTATCGCATTCCCGACATCGTTCTTTTGGACGCCGCCTGTCCGGCAAAAAATCGCCGCAAATACCTCGAAGGCCCGCCGACGGTTGTGATCGAAATCCACAGCCCAGGCGACGAGGCGTACGAGAAGTTGCCTTTCTACGCCAAGCTTCGCGTGCCCGAGGTCTGGGTCATCCATCGCGACAGCCGGGCTATCGAGGTATATGCCCTTCGCACCGGCGAAGAGGTCCGTATCGAGCCGGCTGGCGACGGCTGGCTGCATAGCGCCATCGGAATCCGACTGCGAACCAAGCGCGGGCGGAAGCTGGCCATCCAGATTGAGGGCGAGCCGGAGACCTTGGGGCTGCTGCCGGACGACTAACAACTTGATCTCCGGATAGCCGGGCCCTTCGCTCGGTAAACGGGTGAGCGTTCGGCCCGATCAACCGAAACCATGGCTTCCCTCGAGTCGCAACCTCCCGCGCCGCCCCCACGCCGTCCGTTCCAATTCACCCTGCGGACGCTCTTGCTGTTGTTCGTGGTGCTGGGTTCGTCGTTGGCGGTCTTCGGCGCGTGGGGAATCTTGGTTTTTGTGCTCGCCGTGGGACTGGCGATCTACATTCGTGAAGCCAAAACGCCGTGGTCACTGCCGCATGTAGTTTTGCTCGCGCTTTGCCTGATGTGTGTCCTCGGGTGGCTGCTGCTGCCCTTCGTCAGTGTTGAGCGTGATGCAAATCGCCGCGCATCGTGCTGCAACAAGCTGCATCAGATCGCCTTGGCGTTGCAAGGCTATCACGAAGCGAACGGTCGTTTCCCACCCGCGTACATCGCCGATAACAACGGCAAACCGATTCTCAGTTGGCGAGTCCTGATGTTGCCGTTTATGGAATACGATCATCTTTACCGGGGTCTTGATTTTGCGCAGCCTTGGGACGGGCCGAAAAACAAGACTCTATTGGCGACTCAACTTAAGGAATGTCAATGTCCGAGCGACGCCAATGTTTACGCGCCCGGCGTCGCTCAGACAAACTACGTTGCCGTAGTGGGACCGAATGCCGCTTGGGCGGGCGAGAAGCCGAGAAAGCACGCGGATTTCGGCAACGATGCCTCCCACACGATCATGCTCGTGGAAGTGGCCAAAGGCATCCCCTGGATGGAACCTCGCGACCTATCATTGGAATCGTTCGGCCCGGACTATGGCAAATCGCCCGTGATCGTCCCCGTTCATCGTTATGGCTATTCGGACAACTTCTTTTTCAAGTACGATCATGGCGCCGGCATGCACGTGGCGACGGTCGATGGCAGCGTCAGGTTTCTTCGCACGGACAATCTCTCGCCCGACGACCTTCGGGAATCGCTTCAAATCGGCGGCTGCAAACCGGGTACGATTGGCGCCCGCGCGCTGATGACGGATGAAACGGGCCGTCGGCCGAACTGGCCCAACATCGCCGCCTTGGCCGTGTGGCTCCTTTCCGTCGGCACGCTGCTGACCCGGCCGCGCGAAGCCGCAACGCGCGGTTCCCTCCGCCGTCCGCGTGATTCGCGAATCTGGCTCGTAGTGTGAATGGTGCGAGAGACCACAGAGTGCTAGAATAAGCCGGAGGACCAACCCATGCCCGTTCACGACTGGAGCCAGATCGACCACGGCGTTTTCCACGACTTTCATCAGGCTTGGACGATTGAGCTGCGCAACGCCTTAAACGGCGGCGTGCTGCCGTCAGGCTTCTTTGCAATGGCCGAGCAAGTCGCCGGCGGCCCGGTCCCGGACGTCGTCACGCTCCAGCGGCGGCCGCGCCAAGGCGAAAACGCGGAGCAAGGCGGACTGGCTGTCGCGGAAGTCTCGCCGCATGCCGCCTATGTAACCTCCGCCGAACTCGACCCATACGCCGCTCGCGCAAACCGCATCGTCGTCAAACACCGCCTCGGACAGGTAGTCGCCGTGATCGAGATCGTTTCGCCGGGCAACAAGTCCAACCAACACAGCATCGTCGCGTTCGTGGAAAAAGCATACGAGTTGCTTCAGGCAGGCATTCATTTACTCATCGTCGATCTCTTTCCCCCATCGCGCCGCGATCCGCAGGGCATTCACAAGGCAATCTGGGACATGGTTTGCGACGAGCCATTCGAGCTGCCGCCCGGCAAGCCGCTGACGGCGGCCGGCTACGATGCCGCTCTGGTCAAGACGGCCTACGTCAATCCGTTCGCCGTGGGCGACCCGCTGCCAAGCAGCCCTCTCTTTCTCGACGATGGTATTTACGTGCCGGCGCCGCTGGAAGCAAGCTATCAGACGACTTGGCAAAAGTGTCCGGAGCCTGTGCGCGAACTCGTAGAAGGGCGGACGCAGTGAACACTGACAGCCTTCAATCAATGCTCAAGCGGATCAAGTTCACGTTCAGCAAGACTAAAGCAGGTCGCATCCACTACCTCACCGCCGATGATGTTCTCGTCCTCTTGAGTCGCTTACCGGAGGAGATTTGGCAACGGCTGAGGGCAGTACATTTCAACGATCGTGGCCGACGCCTCGGCCGTTGCTACGCTGGATACGTTAATCAGGCGCGGCGGGAGATCACGATTTGCGCGTTCCCAACGTCGACGAGCTTTGCTCCTTTTACAATGCGGAAGAAGTAGAAAGGCTGTTCACCGAGCACGTTTGCGCAGTGCGCGGCAAGCAATGGAGCCGAGTCGCGGTACGGCGGTACTTGCTCTACAACGTTTTTCTCCATGAATTGGGCCATCTGCAGATCGTGAGAGCCAAGGCGAAGACGGACCGTCGGCGTTTTGCTTCAGAGACACTCGCACAGCGATTTGCCAATCGCTGGAGACGGATTCTCTGGTCGCAACACTTCGACCACTTCGACCCGGTTCACAATGCGCCGCAACCGGACGAAGGGTGCGGAGCTGACTATTCGGAATCGGAGTGCGGCGAGCTGAATCCGCGGAGGCTTTATCCGCTTATTGACAAGGTCGAGGCAGACGACGACGCATTGGACCCGCTCCTGGAAAGCTACCAATAAAGGCCAGCTAGGCGGTAAAAGGCGCTCGCAGTACCGGCTTTAGCCGGAATGTCGTTGCGATTCCGGCTAAAGCCGGTACTACGAGCTCGCTGGAAGCAACCAGAATCGTTTGGAACCTTCGACCCTCAGACTTGGTATTTGCTTCGGATTTCGAGTTTCGTATTTCGGATTTTCCCCGTTACGCCAGCCTCGCCGTCACGGCCTTGACCTCGGTGTAAAGCTCGACGGCCGCGCGGCCCATTTCGCGGCCCCAGCCGGATTCCTTGTAGCCGCCAAAGGGCAACGCCGCGTCGAACACGTTGTAGCAGTTGATCCACACCGTGCCCGCCTTGATCCGCCGCGCGATGCGGTGGGCCTTGCTGATGTCGCGCGTCCAGACGGCTGCGGCCAGCCCGTAGGTCGTGGCGTTGGCCTGCGCGACAATCTCGTCAACGTCGTCAAAGGGCATTGCCGACACGACGGGTCCGAAAATCTCCTCTTCGACGATCTTCATCGAGGGCTTGGTGTTGGCGAAGACGGTCGGCTCGACGAAGTAGCCCTGGTCGCCGTGCCGCTTGCCGCCGGTCACGGCTTTCGCGCCTTCGCGGACGCCGGACTCCATGTATCCGCAGACACGGTCCAACTGTTCCTGCGAGACCAGCGGACCCATCTGCGTGGCGGGGTCAAAGCCGCTGCCGACGCGGATTTGCTTGGCCTCGTTGGCGACGCCGTCCACGACCTTGTCGTAGATCGACTTGTGGACGAACAGCCGCGAGCCGGCGCAGCAGCACTGGCCGTGATTGAAGAAGACCGCACTGGCCGCGCCGGGAATGGCGGCGCTCAAGTCGGCGTCGGCGAAGATAATGTTCGGCGACTTGCCGCCCAGCTCCAGCGTGACTTTCTTGAGGTTGCTCTTGCCGGCGGCGGCGACGATCAGCCGGCCGACTTCCGTCGAGCCGGTGAAAGCCACCTTGTCGACGTCCTTGTGGGCGGCCAGCGAGGCCCCGGCCGTTTCGCCCAGGCCCGTGACGATGTTCACCACGCCTTGCGGGAAGCCCGCTTCCTCGATCAACTCGCCCAGCCGCAGCGCGCTTAAGGGCGTTTGCTCGGCCGGCTTGAGCACGACCGTGCAGCCGGCGGTCAGCGCCGGGCCGAGCTTCCAGGCGGCCATCAACAGTGGAAAATTCCACGGGATGATCTGGCCCACCACGCCGATCGGCTCGCGCACGGTAAAGCTGAAATACTCGCCGCCGCCCGCGGAAATGGGGAACGTCTCGCCGGTGATCTTGGTCGCCCAGCCGGCCATGTAGCGGAGCAAATCGACGGCCAGCGGCACGTCGGCGGCGCGGGCGACGGCCATCGGTTTGCCGTTGTCCAACGTCTCGATCTCGGCAAACTCGTCAGTGTGCTGTTCGAGCAGGTCGGCCAGCTTCCAGAGCAGCCGGCCGCGCTCGGAGGGCGTCGTTTTCGGCCACGGGCCTGTCTCGAAAGCCTTGCGAGCGGCATGGACTGCCGCGTCGATATCGGCCTTGTCGCCCGCCGCGCACCGGGCGATCACTTCGCCGTTGGCCGGGTTATAGACCTCGAACGTCTCGCCGGACTTGGCCGACTTCCATTGACCGTTAATCCACAGACTGCCCACGCGGTCGAGAAACTGTTGCGTCGGCTTGCTGACGGTATATTCGGAAACTACGGTGGACATGATTTCCTCCAAGGAATACGGGTGAGAAGTAATATACCCGGCGAGGGAGGGCGAATACGCGCTTCCGGCGCCAGACAGTTTCTTTTGCCAGGGTTGGTCTCGATATTATCTTAGACTCGCTGGGCCGTTTGGTCCAGACGCCCTAATGTCTCTTCCACAACTATTCCCCCGCACGGCCTTTGTATGTGCCGTTGACACCGTAGCGAGCGGAGTCGGCAACGGCCCTGCCGGAACTTCCGTTCATCGTCCAATAGCCTACCAGGCCCGCTTCGGCGCCGGTGAGCTCCGCGTTCATTCGGGCGTGGATTTGATCGCCCGTAAGGTCCGTATTCCACATCCGCACGTCGTCCAGCGCGCCGTGCAGCCAGAAGCTTTGTTCCGAATGGCCCATTAACAAAGCGTAATACACGGACGGGACCGGGGAGGTCGTAGAGTCCCTGCCGTCCGCCGCGCCGTCGCGGTAGAACGTGTAACGGTTCCCGCGCTTGACGACCGCCAAGTGGTACCAGCGGCCGATCGCGGGCGTCCACGGCTTGGATTGCAGCCAGATCGGACCGTTGCTCGGCGAGTTGATATGGAAAACAGTCGCGTTGGAGACGCCCGCGTAGCGGTATGCGTAAGCGAACACCCACTTGTTCAGGTTGCCGGGACCGTCGTTTCTGCCGATGATCGTTGCCGGCGAGTCGACGGGCAAGGCATCGAATCGCACCCAGGCTTCGAATGTCGCTTTTTCGCCGATGCCAAGCTGCCTGTTCGAGGGATTGCCGAGGTCGATATAGTTACTGGTTCCATCGAAGGCCAGGGCATTGCCGAGCTTGCCCGGCACAAACGGATACTGGGCATAGTGGCCAGCCTGCAGGCGCTTTCAGGCCCAAGCGCCGCGGACGGGCGACGGGCTTGACAATGTTCTCAGCGGCGGCCCAGGCGCTCCATCGCGCGGCGGCAATTGGAATGTCGGGCAGCGGTTCGGTGTCGCCCGGAATGCCGGACACCTGCTGCAGCAGCCAGGCGGCCTGCTGGCAGACGCCCGGCTGTCGGGCGTCCAACAGCCCCAGCAGGGCCGCGATCGAAGGCCGCGGCCGACGGTCCAACAAGGCCCGCGCGGCGGCCAGGCGGGTTGCCTCGCTCTTGTCGCGCAGCAGCGGCTCCAAGTCGGGCACGGCGGCAGCGCCGGCTGCCCGTTCCAGCGCCGGAATCGCGGCGTTTCGGACCTCCGGCCGCGCATCGCCGATCGCCTCTCGCAGCCGCAGCACGTTCTCCGGCCCGGCACATTCCCAAAGCGCCTCGCGCGCCGCGGATTGAGAGGCATCGGGCAGAAGCGGCAACAGGTCCAGCAGCAACGGCGTCGCCTGTGGCGTGGGCGACTCGCGCAGCCACGCTAATGCCGCCCGCAACAATTCCTCCGCACGGTCTTGCCGACCTTTGGCCAGGAGCTTTCGCGCCCGCAGGACCACCTCGGCGTCGCGGCTTCCTTCCGCGGCATCGCGGAGCGCGGCCTCGGCCAGCGTCCCCATGTTGGCCAAGTGACGCGAGGCGGCCTCCCGGACCGTCCAGTTGTCGTCTCCCAGCTCGCGCACCAGCCGCGCGATCTGCGCCTGGTTTTCGGCGCTGGGACGCCACTGGCGGAGAACGCCCATCACGCCGTCAACGGTTGGCTCGACCTCGTACTGCCTGAGCGTCGCCGCGGCGGAGTACGAATCCGCCGCCGAGCCGCGGTCCGCCAGGGCGAACCAAATTGCCAGCGCGGACGCCGAGCAGACCCAGGCCGGCGCGATTGCCCTCAGAACGACAGCTACCGCCCGCTTCATTCAACTGCTCCTGGCGTGAATGGCAACGTCTACACAAGCACCTTCCTCACCGCTTCGATCAATTCCACGTAACCGTCCGTCATCGGTATATCCGTCTTCTCGCCGCTTTTCAAGTCCTTGACCTGGCAAACGCCCTTGTCAAATTCTTGCTGCCCTGCGATAAGCGCTACGCGGAAGCCGCGGCGGTCGGCGTACTTGAGTTGTTGTCCGAGTTTCTTCGCGTCGGGATAAACCTCCACGCCGATGCCGGCCGCGCACAGCGCCGCGGCCATCCGCAGATAGTCGTGCAGGCGGGTTTCGTCGAAATAGGCGATCAAAACCGGCGCGGGCGTGGCCACCTTCTCCACCAGTCCGAGCTTCTCCAGCGCGGCCAGCAAACGATCCAGACCCAGCGATGCGCCGATGCCCGGTAGCTCCTGGTTCGTGTAAAGCTCGGCCAGATTGTCGTACCGCCCGCCGGAACAGATGCTGCCGATGGAAGGCAGCTCGTCCAGAAACGTCTCGAAGATCGTGCCGGTGTAGTAATCCAAGCCGCGGGCGATCGCCACGTCCAGCTTCACACGCGGTTCGCAGACGCCTACCGCAGCCAATGCACCGAGCGTCTCGCGGAGCTTGCCCAGTCCCGTTTCGCCCGTCGCGTTGCCGGCCACAAGCGGTTCGACCTGCCGCAAAACGTCGTCGTTCGTGCCGCTGATTTCGGCCAGTCGAAGGACTTCACGTGCCTGATCGGGCGTCGTGCCCGCCACGGCAACCATCTCTTCCGCCACTTTCTCCGGTCCGATCTTGCCGAGCTTGTCCAAGGCGCGGAGCACTGAAGCCGATCGCTCGACCAGGCCGAGCCGCTCCAAGAGGCCGGTGAGCAACATGCGGTTGTTCAGGCGGATGGTAAACTCGCCAACACCGATCGCGCGAAGCAAGTCGTGGATCACCAGGGCCGTCTCGATGTCGGAAGCCGTCGAGCGGGTGCCGATGGTATCGAAGTCGCACTGCATGAACTCGCGGAATCGGCCGGCTTGTGGTCGTTCGCCCCGCCAGACGGTGGCGATGTGGTAGCGTTTGAACGGCGTGCCCAGCTCATTGATGTGCTGCGCCGCAAAGCGGGCCAGTGGCACAGTAAGGTCGAACCGCAGCCCCACCCAGCGCTCGCCGTGGTCCTGGAACTTGTAGATTTGCTTGTCGGTCTCCTCACCGCCCTTGCCCGTGAGGATTTCCAGATACTCCAGCGCCGGCGTGTCGATCGGGCTGAAGCCGTAGGAGCGATAGACCCGCCGCGCCGTTTCGATGAGCCGCTCGCGCGGAATCATCGCCTCCGGCAGGTAGTCGCGAAAGCCTTGGAGAGTGCGGGGGGGGATGAGGGTTTTTTCGGTCATGGCGATAGCCAATCCTCAATGCGAAGACCGGGGATTCTCTGAAAGTCAGCAACATTGTGCGTGACCAGGGTAAAGTCGTAAATCAACGCCACGGAGCCGATCATCAAGTCTGGCGTCGGCACTTCAATGCCCTTCCGCCGCAAGTCAATTCGGACCCGACCAAACTCGTTGGCGCATTCCCGATCGAAATCCAAGAGTCTGACTTCGTCCTCGAGCAATTCATCAATTTGCTTGAGAAACTGCGCGGTGTCCGGCTTCTTGTACGCCCAGACGAACAACTCAGCCAAAGCGATGCTCGATGTGTACAGTCGGCCGGAATGCTGGATAAACCGGTGGACCAAGCCGGACGGGCGGCGAAGATGTGCCGACAAGATGTTGGTGTCAAGCAGGAAGCTCATTCCGCTGAATCCCGGCGATCAAGACGCTTGCGGTCTTGGTAGATCTCCTCCAAGATGCGGTCGTCCTCTTCGGTGCAAAGATGGGCCAGCGAGCCCGCCGTTCTGCTCGGCCTGCCGGGCTGCCAGCCCGGAGGTGGGCCGGGCGGCCGCTTCCTCGGTCTTTCCATCGTAACTTGGACTTCGACTTCCTGGCCGTCGACGACGCCCAGGTCTTCATCGAGTTCGATTGTCTTGCCGTGTACTCTTCCGCGAAGCGTTCTCGTCATACTCTGCCTCCTCCAACTCCTCCCAGTTATCTTGCATCTCCACTCGTCCAGACGGCGTTTGCAACTCCTGCCGCGGAGGTCTCGGCAGTATTATAGACACTTCGCACGGCGATCGGAATTCGACAGATTTCTACACTTTTCTACACTTTTCGCGCTTTTTACCCCCCTTCCGACTGGGGAGCGAGTAGCGTCGAGCGGAAAGTCCAGCGCGCGGAGCTTTGGGCCGAGCGCCTGATTGGATCGCGGGAAACGCGGAACAACGCGGAATCGATTCGAAACCGTTGTCGCCTTACAGGCCGCTGTTCTTTCGGCCGCCGGCACCCCCCGTGCGGCTATCCGAATGCAACGGATTGCCATACTTTGCAACACGTTTTACGGTTCTCCCGCCCCCTTCCAGCCGGAAGATTAACGATTAACCGATGCCTATTCCTTCATCGTCGATCGCTCAAAAGTTTATCGCTCTCACGGCTGCCAGTTTGGCTGCCGGCCAGCCTGGTTCGCAGAGGCCATTCACCGAGATGCGTTGGCGCCTTCGCGAACAACGGCCGCTGGGGCGCATCGCCGGCCGCCGCCGTAAGTCGTGTGTATACAACAGGTTACATGCATCCGGTGCGGTGCCGTCAATCGACCCCTCCGGACGAAGGGCGTGGGAGCGTCGCGTGGCAGACACCCGCCATTTCGCGTTGTCTACAGTCGTATACAAGAGGTAGCACATATGGTGCCAATCGCACGGAATCCTCGCGGAGCGGCGGTTTCGACTTTGAAAGTCGAAGGTGCTGGCCTGACCCCGACGGCTTCGGGGCGGGCGGCCATGACTACCGCCACGGGGCGCCCGCTTGCGGGTCGCGGCGAGAATTTCTTTGACGCGGAGATTGTCGAACCCATTTGTGTTACCTCAACTTGGATCACGTCAGGTCTTTGAGGAAGGCCCGTCCCTGCTGCTCGCCATCCTGCATCAGCCGGCGGATGAGTTCGGGCTGACGCGACAACTTGGTGACGTAGTCCAGCGTGTCCATGAGCTCCTCGGACATGCGGACGAAGCGGATCTTTACGGGGTCGCGCCGCGTGATACCGAGTCTCTGCAGGGTTTCCTCGTTGAAGCCTTTTTGTACCAATAAATGGTTGATGAAGTTGAGATACTCCAGACTGTGCTGAAACGACATGTTGCCGATCATCTGGTTGCGGCGATCGACGACGTCCGCCGGTTTGGTGGGAAGCGTCTTGCACGTGGTCGGGTTGATCTGGAGGATCCAAATTTCGTCGGGAACATGATCATTCCCGATAACGGCCGGGCGGAACAACTCCACAATGGGCGGATTATCCGAGAACAAGCCGTCCCAATAGTAATGCTCGCCGATCTGGACGGCGGGGAAGAGGGTCGGGACGGCGGCCGAAGCCAGTATTGCCTCCACGCAGATCTCGCACTTGTGGGAGAAGAACTTCTTGAGCTCCCCCGTGAGGACGTCCGCCGCGCCGACGACGAGTATGGGACTATCGGGGCGCATCAAATCCCGCGCTTCGACGAAATCGATGTGCTTAACGAGCATCGCCTTCAGGTCGGTGAAGAGACGTCTCGGCAGGAGGGATTGAAGCATGGCAAACGCCATTTGCATAGGCAGTTCGGCCGGACTCAGTTCCCACATCGGCATCCAGCCTTTGTTCACCATGCGAAGGACATCCGCGCACCATTTGTCCAGGTGGAGTTCCTCTGGGTGTTGGGCGGTCAGCTCCTCCCAGAAGCCGGTCAAGCGATCCTGAATGGGCGTCGCGTCTCCCTGGGCCGCCTTGAGCAGCCCGTACCAGGCCAGCGCTGCGCAGACGGCCCCGCCCGAGGTCCCGCTCAGGCTCATGATCTCGTACTTCTGATGCACCCCGTTCTCACAAAAGGTCTTCAGCACGCCGGCCGTGAAGGCGGTCTGGCTGCCGCCCCCCTGGCACGCGATGGCGATCTTCGTCTTACTCACGGCAGTCGCTCTCTTTTTCGCACTATTGTGTTTCCGCACTGAGCACGCTATTAGGAACTCGATTCCGCGAATATGCTCGATGCTGTCAAAGCCTGATCCTCCTGATAGAAAATCTGATCTGTTCTCTCAGGACTGAGTTTACCGTAAGACATGTGAAGATTAAAGTAGCCAGCCAGCCGAGGGAGGGCGGGCCTGCCCGCCCTCCACTTGAATCATCTTCGCGAGCCGTTGATGTGGCGAGGATGCGGATTCTGCCGCCCGCAATGGTGCATCGCGATCTGGCCGCACGGGGGCTGGCAGCCGCGCAGCGCGCTGACCGTCGTCACGCCGACGTGAGCCGGTGGTTCAAAGAACGAGGCCCAGAAGGTGTCCATGGCCACGTCGGTCAGTGAAGAGCTACGGCTGCGAAGACGTTCACCGTTTTGATTCCGGCTGCGGCAACCACTTGGCGACTTCCGTGTCTTTCTTCACCGCATCATCGGCATAGGTCTTCAAAACGGGCACGTCGGGATGGAGAACCAACTGGTGATTCCAGAACTTCACGGCATCCTTCGACCAGGCGGCGGCTTGCCGGCGATCGTTCTCATGCTTGGCCGCTTCGATCCTGCCGTTAAGGACGTACACAAGTTCTCGCGTAAATGTCGCTAAGGTCGGATTATGTTCCACCAAATCCTCGAAGTAGTGCGCCGCCTGGTCGTACATCTCGGCGGCATGCGGCCAATCGCTTTGCACCCGGTAGAGATCCGCGAGGAACTCAGAATGCAATGCGACATCATATTCTGCCCACATGGGACTTATGCCGACTATTCTCGCTTCATCCCCTTCCGGACGCTCCGGTTGAAGTATCGCGGGGCGGCCGGCCTTGATGTCCGACCAAATTGTCTTGTGCAGCTGAAGACCTTGGATGCGAAAAGGCATGGCTGCCGCCGCGGACTGCGGAGTTGGCTTGGATCCGAGCAAAACGGCCGATTTCACGAATAGCGCGTTTGCCAGTTCACGCCGAAATTCCGCCGAAGCCGGGTATTCCCGCACCAACTGTTCGCCCAGGGAGACGGATTCATTCACCGCCGAAAGACCCTCAGCCGCATCGACGTGCCGGGCGATCCGCCACAGCGACCACACCAAATCGTCGCGCACGAAGGGATCGCTGGGGTTTTCCGCAACCAGGCTTCGGAAAATCTCGATGGCCTGCCTCCCGGCTTGCGCCGGCGTCGGCGGCATCGTGTGCGGCCGCCACTCCTGGAGGATGCGCGTCCAACCCAGGTTTTCTCGCAACATCCGATCGCCCGGATGTTCCCGAAGCAATTGCTCCTGGAGCTTCCGCGCCTTTTCAAACTGGTCCATGACGCTCTGGTCGAAAACTTCCGTGAGCTCCAGCAGCATTTGTCCGTCAGCGCGCGTAGAGCCGGGCCAATTCCGCGCGCGGGGTCGGGTCGGGAATGGGCTGTAATAGAAATGGCTCGTAACGGTCGATGGCTGCCTTCATCAGCTCCATGCGCAGCGGTTGCAGGCCGGCCTGGTCTTTCAAACGCTCGTCGGAGATTCGCAGCAGGTCCTCGACGGCCGCGCGGGCCTCGCGGAAGTTGTCGTCCGCCAGGGCCCGCTGCCGCTCCGCCAATGCTCGTTGCTGCTCCGCAGTGGCCCGCTCCTGCTCCGCAGTGGCCCGCTCCTGCTCCGCAGTGGCCCGCTCCCGCTCCGCAGTGGCCCTCTCCTGCTCCGCAGTGGCCCGCTCCCGCAATGCCCAGGAAAGGCCCCAACCGGTTGCGATGATGCCCAGCAACAATGCCAGCACCACGGCTGCCGCCGCCCCGAACGCCAGCTTGTTCCGGCGCACTGCCTTGCGGAAGCGATAGGCCGTACTGGGAGGCCGAGCGGTGATCGGCTCGTTGTTCAAATGCCGTTGAATGTCCGCTGCCAGTCCGTTGGCCGTCTCATAGCGTCGAGTGCGGTCCTTCTCCAGACATTTCATCACCACCCAATCCAGGTCTCCGCGCAGCAAGGTGACGAGCCGGTGGGCTTCCATGCCGCGTCGTTTGGCCATAGTGGTCGAATCCGGCCCGGTCATTCCGCTGAGGCGGTTCGACGGCCGCACCGGCTCCGTCTCCCGAATCCGCCGTCGCATCTCGTCGATGCCCGCCCGCAGCAGTTCCTTTGCATCGAATGGCGTCGTTCCGGTCAGCAGCTCGTATAGCAGCACGCCCAGGCTGTAGATGTCGCTGCGGGTGTCCACGTCCAACGCGCTCATCTCCGCTTGTTCGGGGCTCATGTACGCCGGCGTGCCGACAAACTGCTGGAACTGCGTGTAAGCCGACCACGAATTATACTATGGAAGCTCGCAATCGATTACTCCCCGAGTGGTTCAATCGAATTCGCACTCGCCAGATCTCGCTCCCTCGCTTTCAACGCATGGTTGCTTGGGGCTCAAATGAGGTGGCCGGGTTGTTAACCACCGTCCTGCGCGGCTTGCCGGGTGGAGCGACTCTGATTCTGGAAGTGGGGGACAATCTTCCATTTGTGAGCCGCACAATGGTTGATGCTCCGGCCGACGGCGAACGCATCACCGAGCTTCTCCTCGACGGTCAACAGCGATTGACGGCGCTATGGCGCAGCCTGAATGATACATTCTCGGATCGAACCTATTTCGTTGAATTCGAAGACGATCCTAACCAGCCAGGGCATAAACAGGCGAGTGTTTTTGGACAATCTCGCTGGGTACGCGAAAGCCGCCGGTATCCCGTCTGGGCCGACGATCCAAAATCGCTTTGGCAGCGCGGATATATCGCCACATCACTGCTGAAGCCGGGCGATATCCAACACGAAATCAATGTATGGATCCAGAAGGTCGTTGGGGAATACCTGAGATTGGCCATCGTCATCGACCGCACGATTGCGGAGTTGCGCGAGAGAGTCGCTCAATTCAATTTGCCATTTTTGTCTCTGCCAACCGGGACTCCCCGCGCGGTTGCTTTAGACGTGTTTATTAAAATGAACACGAGTTCCGTCGCGCTGACGGCGTTCGACATAATTGTCGCACAGATCGAGTCACGCGCGGGCGGATCCCTTCACGACCTCGTTGCCAAGCTGCTCCAAAGGACGCCGCAAGTCGTTGCGTACAAGACACCGGAAGATCTGATCCTAGACGTCGCTGCTCTAATGCAGGATCGCGCCCCAAACCAATCGGGTTACGCCGGCCTCGATTTAACAAAGGTGGTTACCGATTGGCCCGCTTTGGTTGACAATGTCAATCAAATGGTCTTATTCCTCGAATCGGAATCCGTGTTTGACGGGTCACGCCTTCCGACCGATGCAGTCTTGGCGGTGATCGCGGCCCTTTGTCAGTACATTCCGCAACAACCCGATGCGTTGGGAAACGCGAAAATCATGTTGCGGAAGTATCTCTGGCGCTCGTTTTTCACGAATCGGTATGACCGGGCCGCAGCAACGGCTGCGATCAACGACTTCCGGGCACTTAGAGATGCGCTGCTCGGAACGAGGGCCATTGGAGACGTACCAATCTTCGACGCCAATACCTACCCCCTGCCGACCGTGGAGCAACTCATCAATGCTGGCTGGCCGAAAAACCGAAACACGCTAGCCCGGGCAGTATTGGCCGCAACACTTCGTGCCGGTGCTCGCGACATCGTCGATGACGCCCAAGTGACTCGCCTTCACTTGAAGCAGCGAGAATACCATCATTTGTTTCCGGCCGCCTTGCTTGCGGAAGCCGCCGTTGCCGAGGACATCGTCTATCGCGCGTTAAACTGCGCTTTGGTTACGTGGAGGACGAATCGCACGATTGCAGCCAAGGAGCCGTTGGTCTATTTGAAGGAGCGGGCGGACGCCAACGCCCTCGGTGCGGAAGACGTCAGGCGCCGGCTACGTTCGCATCTAATCCCCGCTGATTTTGTGAAATATGGGGGCTATTCGGATACGCTTCCAGACCGTTCGTCCAAAATTCAAACGGACTATAATGCCTTCATGCTCGCGCGAGCAAAGCTCGTGCTTAGTCATGCCGAGCAACTGTGTGATGGCCGTGAGCCGGAAGCATCCGTGGAATCGTAGAACATCGAAACGAAAGAATGACGGAGAGATCGATCAGAACGCTCTTGCGTTGTTATTCGTTTTGGCCAAAGCCTATTCTCCCCGCAGGAGCGACGCCTTCACCTCATTCCACGGTAGCGTAGGCTGGCGGCGGCGTTCTTCGATCATCCGCCAGAAATCGGGTGAACTCTCCAGGTCCCAATCCTCTTGGTCCTTGTTTTCAACGCCGACCAGCACCGCAAGGGGCTTGCCCTCTTGCGTTACCAGCAGCCGCTCGGACTGGGCCGCATGAACGAAACCCTCGATATCTTGGCTAAAGTTCTCGATGCTAATTTCTTTCATGGATTACGCCCTCCGTCATTTGCTCTGGCTCTTTTCGTCGAACTGCACGAACAACGCCAATCAGTACAGCTTCGTGAATTCGTTATTCATTCCGACCCGTTTTTCACCCTTTAGCTTTCCCTGCAGCCCGTTGTTGCCATGCCCATTTGAAGAGGGCGCGGGCGTCGGTGTAGCGAGCGTCGCCCGTCGTAACACTCATGAATCACCCGTCGCAGGATTTCGGGCGGTGGCCAAACTTGCGTTCCACTTCGTCCGCGGCAACGCCACCCTCTCGTTCTCCGCGGGCGCGGGAACGCCGGATGATCTCCATGAACTGCGGGTCCATGCTCAGCGACACCGTTTCCAGATCCGCGTCTTCCATAGGCACAACCGCCGCTAGGGGTTGCCCGCCGCTGGTGACGACAATCGGTCCAGCGTCAAGTTGCCGAGCGTATTCGGCCAGGGTTTGGGTCGCGTCCCCTATATCAACGGTACGTACACTCATAACTGCACCACCTTTCCGCCAATGCGCACCCGGTTGCCATCTTTGATTCCTACCGCCACGATCCGCACGGTCGGCGTTGGCTCTTCTTGAACGTCACAAAAGGCCCGCAGGAAGCCCACGCGGAGCTCCCAGGGAGCCAAGGGGTTGGCACGCATCCGTTCGCGGTTCCGCGTCCCGACGGTCGGTTGGTGCGTCAACTGCTCCCGGACGCCGTCGAAAAGCACCGCGCGTTGGCTCGCGTCCAGGGCCTCCAAGTGCTCGATCGCGTCGGGCAGGTATTCAATGGCGTAGGGCACGCGAGAACCGCATTGTCAGATGGTTCAACCGACTGTATCCTAACAGCATTAGCGCGTTTCTGCAAGGAGCGGATCTTACTGGGGAAAAAAGGCGTCAAAACGATTCCGCGTTGTTATTCTTTCCGCCCCGTTTATCACCCTTTCGGTTTTCCGGCAGCGCGTTGTTGCCATGCCCATTGGAAGAGGGCGCGGGCGTCGGTGTAGCGAGCATCGCTGGGGCTCGCGCCGAACACGACAACGATCAGGCGGTCGCCGCCGTTGGCGCCGCTGGCGACAAGGCACGCGCCGGCCGCTCTTGTCGTCCCAGTCTTGACGCCGTCATATCCTGCTTCTCCCAGCAGCTTGTTGGTGTTGGTCCAAGTAACCTCGCGAGTCTGCCCGCCCTTGCCGGCGACTGAGTACGAGTGCCGTTGCGTGCGCACATACTCCCTGAACAACTTGTTCTGCATCGCGGTCCACGTGAGGACGGCCAAATCCCTGGCGCTTGCCTGGTTCCGGGCGAGGCCGTTTGGATCGAGGAATGACGTTTGGGCCAGCTTCAGCTCCTTGGCGCGGCGGTTCATTTCCGCGATGAACAGCTTTACGGGCTCCTCCTCTTTTTTGCCGCGTGTTTTGAAGCGCGGCCCGAAATGCTCGGCGACGGCTACCGCGGCGTCATTCCCTGAAGGCAGAAGCATCCCGTACAGCAGCTCGCGCAGCGGCAATCGTTCACCCACGCGCAAGCGGCACGAGCTGCCCGGAACGGCGGCGGCCCGCTCGGAGAAAATGATCTCTTCGTCCAGGAGCTTGGGATCGTGTTCGGCGAGGCGGACGACGAGCAAAGCGGTCATGATCTTGGTGGTGCTGGCGATCGCCCGGGGCTCGACCTCATTAAGACCCCAAAGAACCTTGCCGGTCTTGCCATCCGCTATGGCCCAAGCCTTGGCGGAAACTCGGGGCAGACTAGATTGCCGCGCGGCGGTCTCCTTGGTCGTCTTGGCTGACGGCGTTTCAAGGTCCAAAATCGCGTCCCACTGCTTCGGGTCGCGGAGCAACTGCTCGCGCAGCAGGCGCAAGGGAGGCGTGCCGTGGGAGAGCACGGCGTCGTGATACTTGCGCAGCGAATACGCCGCGCCTTCCTGCTTGCGGTAGTCCTCCCGCAGCTTGAGAAACTGCAGCTTGCCGAGCGTGTAGTAGAGATATTCCGGATCGAACGTGCCGCGGACCGCTTCCGCCCGCGCGGGGGCCGCTTCGTAGTAGCAGTTGTCCTTGAAGAACTTCGTGGCTTCGTCCAAGGTCATGCCCTGGCAGTGCATGCGGATGGAAACGCAGAGGCGGCAGATCCGCAGCAGGGCCTCGTCGGACTGGGCCATGCGGTACTTGGCCGCCCGCACGGCGCTGCCGCCGGCGCCGTATCCCTGATCGATCAACATCTGCTCGCAGTAATGGGCCCAACCCTCGGTGAAGGCGTAGCTGGTGAAGAGCGCCTCGGCCTTGGTCACGCCGCCCTCCCGCAGGTGCAGCCCGTGAACGTAGTGGCCCGGATAGGCCTCGTGGATCGAGACCACATCGGTCGTATAGTAGTTGAAGCTTGTCAACCACTCTTCCTTCTTCGCCTCGGACCAGTTCTTTTCCGGAGGCGTCACGTAGTAGTAGGCCTGCGCGCTGTTCTTTTCCAGCGGGCCGGGCGAAACCATCTCGGCGAAGATACTATGCTGGTAAGGGGGCGTTTCCGCCACGATCGCCCGCACGTTCGACGGCACCGAGACGATGTCGCGGTCGATGAGGAACTGGCGAATGGCTTCCAGGTTCTTGGCCGTGTCGCGGATGAGGTTTTCGGCCGAGGGATGTTCGTGCTGCATAGCCGCGAAGATTTCCGTCGGCTTGCGATGGGGGTCGATAGCACGGCCGGCGGCGGCGAAGCGGTCCTGCTCGCGGTGAAGCTCTTGGGTGCCCAGCGCCAGGAGTTCTTCAGGCGACAGCGCGATCATCTCGCCCGCCAGCATCTTGCAATAGCGCTGGCGGCCCAGGGCGAAGTTCTGGTCGGCTTTGGGCAACTTCTCGGTTTTCAGGAAGTCGGAATAGGCGCGAAAGGCGCCGGCGGCAAGCTTCGTCGAGTCGCGGAAGCGGGACTGCAGCGCGGCGTCGGCCGCGCCGCGGAAGGCGGTGACGACGTCCGTTTCCAGGAAGTCCGCCGCGCCGCGAGAGTTGCGAACCGCTTCTTCCACGGACGGTCGCGACAGGGTCTCGTCGAGGTTCGCGCGGGCGGCAGCGAGCACGCCGGGCAAGGCGTTTTCTATCGAAATCACCGACTTCATCCGCTCCGCCGGCGGCGCGAAGTTCTGCTGGATGAAAACCGCCACATCCGGAACGTAGACCATCGGGTTGCGGGCATAACAGCGCACGTCCCGCCGCCAGAACAGGTCGCGATGCAGTCCGGCGAGAATGATCTGCCGGTCGTAGCGGTTGCGGGCGCTCAGCGCGGCCGGGTCGATGGCCTCCAGCCGCGCGCTGCAATTCTCCAGCCGCCGGGTGCCGGCGGCGATGGCCGCGGGGCTGTAGTCGGGCAGGCGGCCGTCGTAGTCGTGCAGCCCGGCGCCGGTCGCATCCAACGGCCGCCAGACCACGGAGGCATCGATCGCCTCCGCCGCCAGTTTTTCATAGGCCGCATCGGCCTGCTCGGCGGCAGGCGCGAAGGCTGGGTAAACAAGCAGGATTAATGCAGCGGCGGTAATGGTTTTCATGGCATGAATACTACCCGCGCCGGCAAACGTTGCCAAGCAGAGGGCTTGGTGCATAGGTTGGCGTTTTGGTCCGAAAGATTCTCGTCGCGCATTGAACATCACGTTTTTGTCGTGTTTTGGCGATCAGGAATCGCTTAAGATGCGGCCAGCAGGGGCTCAGAATGCCGCGGATAGGTTACGCGCGGGCACGCTCTGCGCGGCCTTTGCAGGTCTTCGCCGCTCTCGAAGCGCCGTGGCGGGCGGTTTTGGCGTGCGCCCTTACTCCGGAATCGGCGTCGCGCCGGAGGCGTCGGAAGTGTAGCAAGCTTCCACGAGGGCCATGGTGCGGAAGGCGTCCTCGTAATGGGTCAGCAGAATGCCGTCTTCTCCGGCCGCGTAGCGCTGCAGATTCGACATCGTTCCGATGAAGCCGTCGGGAAACCAACGGCCCGCGACGCCGATTTCCCGCCAGGACGAGCCTTTAACGGCCAAATGAAGCGTTTCCGGTTGTCCGTGCGGATAGTTCAACAGCAGGCCCAGCGAGACCCGCGCGGCGCCTTCGGTCCCTTGCACGCTTACGTCGGCGCACGTATGGTCCGGCCCGAACTCGTAATCGTGATTGATGGAAAGCACGCACCGTGCCTCCGCTCCGTAGTCCAAAATCGCCGTCGTTTTCGTGTTGGTCAGTTCGGTAAAGTGCGGGTGCGACACGGTGCGCGCGTAAACGCCTTTCGGGTCGCCCAGCAAATGCCGGCAGAAATCGAGGTAATGGATCGAGTGGTACTGAATCTCGCAGCGCGAAACATGCCGCAGCCGCGGGAACAGCTCCCAGCGCGTGCGGAGGTTGAAGTGGAACTCGACATCGACAATCTGACCAAGCAGCCCGCAATCCGCGGCATCCTTCAGGGCCAGCATGGCCGGCGCAAAGCGGAGCTGAAAGTTCATGGCCGCGGTAAACCGCTTCGCGCGGCAAACCGCGCGAATACGCCGGGCGTCGGCCAGGTCAACTCCCATCGGCTTCTGCATCAGCACGGTCGCCCCGTCGGGCAGGGCGGAGACGATTTCGAAGAGACACTCGGGCGGGACCGCCACGTCGAAGGCGGCTCCTTCGGCCGAGGCCGCCTCCCGCAGCGACGAGTAGACGCGCGGGATCCTCCACTTGGAGGCCATCATGTCGGCCCGCTTGCTGTCAATATCGAAGATGCCCGCGACAGGCATGTCCGCCTTGCAATAAGCGGGCATGTGGCCGTCATTCACGATGGCGCCGACGCCGATGACGACGACCGGCAACGGTCGCGAAGGCCGCGGCCACAGTTGTTTCAAGTCCCGTTCGGCGGAGGGAACATTCACGATGCAGCCGGCGGATGTTGCGGTTGGCAAGGGAAGCGCGGAACACGATTGGGCAGAATCGACCGCCTCGGGTGCGCCCCCGTGGCCGTTTCCAGCCGCTCGCCCATCCACTTCATTCGTCCGTACAGCCCCCAAAGGATTATCCTCTCCTGATCTAAGCGTCCACACCCTTCAATTCTTGTCGGGAACGGGCCGTGCCACAATGGATTTTCAGACAATCAAAGATGGACTTTTCAACCGCAATGTCGATACTTTAACGCAGGATTATCACGGCTAATACTGCTATTTTACTGCTTGACGTGGAAATCCCGGTTTGCGAGAATAGAAAATCAAACCGAACATGCCCCGACGTCCTTATGCCGAAAAAAGCCTCCGCAATCGTCACTGCCTCCGATCGACTGCGCGCCGCCGGGCTGGTCTTCCAGCGGATTGAAGACGTACCGCCGGAAAGGGTCCGCGCGGTCAACCGCTTCGGTTTCCAGGACATGCGGTCGATTCTTTTGCCGCCGCAGGTCATTCGCAGTTCGCTCAATCAGCCGCTGCTGGGCGACCTGCTGGTCACGCGCATCGGCTACGCGACTCGCCTTTTCGGACACTACATTCCGCGGCCTGAGGGAAGCCTCGACCACATACTTCTCTTTTCCGCCCACGGCTGGGGTTGGCTGAAGCTCAAAGGGCGAGACTGGAAGGTGGGGCCGGCGACAATGTGCTGCTTGCCGGCAAAAGTGCCGCATTGGTACGGCGCCGACGATAACGATCCCTGGTCGAACTACTGGATCCATTTCACGGGGCGACAAGCGGCCGACTACTTCCGCTTCCTGGACGTTACGGGCGATCACCCCATCTTGCACCTTAGCGAACACGAGGAGCTGGTCGCCGTTTTCGAAACGGTCTGGTCGGCGATGAAACTGGTCCACACTTGGGAGAACCTGGTGAAAGCATTGATCCGCCTGGGGCGTTTCCTGGGGCTTCTGCGCGAGATCCAGCAGCGACCGGACCAGCGCGGCGCGCGACCGCGCGGCCGCCGTGGCGAAGTCGATTCAATTCATGGCGGAACACCTGTCGGCGGAGATATCGCTCGCGCAATTGGCCGACCTGGCGCAGATGTCCGTCACCCGCTTCACCGTGGAATTCCGCGACCGCAACGGCTGTTCTCCCATGGAGCACTTGAATCGCGTGCGCGTGCAGCGGGCCTGCGAGTTGCTGCGCAATACCAACGAAAGCATCCACAACATCGGGGCAAAGGTCGGCTTTCCCGATCCCTATTATTTCTCCCGCGCGTTCAAGAAGATTGCCGGCTGCTCGCCGCTTACGTTCCGGAAAGGAAAGGACGTTGGCCTACGATAAAAAGTGCTCCGGCTCAGGGACAGGCCACACCAATCGGTCATTTCGGCTTTGAGTCGGCTTCCCCGGCGGCCGCGATTGCCGCAACCGCCTTTTCCGCGCCGTCGACCTTGACCGTTTCCGATTGGGAGGCGACTTGCCACAGGCCGTCGAGACCGCCGTAGCGAAGTATGGCGGGCAAGAACATGGGATCATCGAAGCGATGCACTTGAAGAAAGTCGAATCCGCCGGTGTCGATTGCCGCGCGCGTGACGCGCCCTTGCAGCACGGCGCGGGCGAGCAGGCCCACCGGCCCGGCTTGTCGGCCGACAGCCACGAGGTCGATCCGCTGTGGCGTCGGGCGCGCCCTGTCTGGCCGAGAAGCGCGGCCAACGACATGACGTCGTGGACTCGCTCCACGAAGAGCGGCGGATTGTATCCGAACGTGTAGCAGGCGGGCCTTTGCGTGGCATCGCCGCGCCTGCCGCTTTGGACCAGGTGTTGCCGCTGGAGCGATTTGCCGCCGGGAACGAATTCGCCCTGGCCGAACATGTCGACCGAGGCGACGGCAAACCCCTTGCGGAGCAAAGCGGCGACCGCGGGAACAAGGCCGCCATCAGGCGTGAACAAGGCATCTTTGCCGTTGTCCGCCAGCCAGATGACGGTGCGGTGATTCGCGCCTTGCAGCGGCTCGATCAATACGGTTGGCAATTGCTCGCCGCGCTTGACGACCGTCAGCCTGCCGATTCGCACGCTGCATTCGTTGTCTGTGACGGTTTTCGTGACGTCGAACTTGACGGGACCAACTTCGGCGGGCGTCCGGCCGACGATCGTCGCCAGTCCATCGGCGGCGACCTTGCGATGCGCGGCCGGCGCGAGTTCTCCCAGCGCCGTCTCGGTAGCCTTCGTCCACTCGGCGGTGAGCCGGCGCTCATGCGCGGGGCCGGCCTGCTCGCCGGCGGGCTTGGGATGCTCCTTGGTCCAAACCGTGGCTTCGGTCGCAATGTCCAGCGGCGTGTAATCGCGCTCGATGATCGGTTCGGCCAGACCAAGCTTCAAATGGCGATTCATGAATTCGTACATGTGCTGCCGGTTCACCGCGTTGTAGTTGTGCGGGAACTGCAAGTGGAAGTGCGCTTCGAAGAGGTCTGGGCGCCTAACATTTTGTAGAGGGCCAACAGATCGGGGTATCCCTTGGTCTGGAGTTCCTTCGTCCAGTCGTCGGCGGCGATGAGGCCCAGCGGCCGCGGCGCGACGGCGGCGGCGATGTCGATGTTGCCCTGGTTGATGCGGAGGTACGCGGCGTTCTCGCAGGTACACCCGCCCTGCATCGCGGTGGAAACCATCACGACCGGAAAGCAAGCGGCGATGCGGTCCTCAATGGCGCCAAGGATCATCGACTGCGTCCCGCCGCCCGATTCGCCCGTCACGCCGATGCGGGAGCGGTCCACGTCGGGCAGCGACTCGATAAAATCGACCGCGCGGATCGAATTCCACGTCTGCAAACCGAACATCGTCTGGCCGTGCAGTTCCGCCAGCGGTGAGAAGAAGAGATAGCCGTCCGTGCCGGGCCGTTCGGGGCGAACGCCGGCCGCATGCGGCAATTGCACGCTGTCGGCCATGCCTTCCATGTCGTAGGTGAAGGCCACGCAGCCCATGCGGGCCAACTGCACGCAGCGGGCCTGGATGATGTGCCGCCCGCCGCGCTGGAATGTCTCGCCGCCGGCGGCAATCTGCTGGCTCACGGCCGCGGCGCCTTCATCGTGGAAACGGCCGTCCTGCCAGTGGCCGTAGGGGCAGAGCACTGCCGGGCGTTTCCGCGTGTCGGGCGATTTGGGCCGGTAGAGCGAGCCTGTGACGTAGTGCCCCGGAAACGATTCGAAAATGACTCGCTCAACGGTATAGTCGTCGCGCTGCACGGCGCCGTAGACGATCGCATTGATCGGACAGCGCGGCGGCAGCGGGTCCAAGCCGGCGGCCATTAGCACACGAGCGCGTATCTCGGCGCGGTGCGCGGGCCAATCGTCCGCTTTGTCCACGCGCCGCATCGGGAAATAGCTGGCATCCAACGATCGCAGTGCATGCAATCGAGCATCGTCAAGCGCCTCCCCGGCGGGGAGCGCCCGAAACGTCTCCGCCGCAAAGGCGCAGCCGGCTTGGGAAACTGCCGCAAGGGTGACAAGGAGAATGCAAATGCGGGATCGAGGACTCATAAAGCTGTCTCCAAAGGTTGTTGCCGGCTTTCATCCGTCGCCCGCCGCCTCGCCGAGGCAGTTTCCGTAGGTCATGGCCAGCACGGACAAGATCAGCGTCGCCAGGCCCGCGGCGACTGTGAGCGAAGTTCTGGCACGGCAGCCTTTCCATTCCCGAAAGACCAAGCCCACGAGGTTGCTGAAGAGCACGAGCAAAATCATGTGGAGGGCCCAGCTCGTCTCGGCATTGCTCATTCGTACGTGCCCCAGGTTGTAAAAGAAGAACTGCCCGTACCAAAGCGTACCGGTAAGCATGGCCAAGAGATAATTGGCGAGCAGGCTTCCGCCGCTCCCCGACAACTGCGATTCTCCAGGCGCCGGCTGCCCGGCGGGGGCGAGGCGCGTCAACTGGCCAAGCGTGCGGTTCCGCAGGCCCAAGTATAAGCAATACAGCAGCGCGGTGACAAACGCCCCGCTATTGACGAACGGATAAGCGATGTTGCCTCGCCAGTAACCGGCCCCGTGCCGGTAGGCTAGATCGACGATCGGTTTGGCGACGTCTTCCATGGCAATACCATAGACGGCGGCAAGAACGCCGGCAAGGAGCGAGAAGAAAAGGCCCTTGAGGAGACTGAACTCGCCAGCTTGCGAGCGAGCGCGGAAGTCGAGCTCCTTAAGCCGCCCCGCGGCGCCGCAAAGTGCGATGCCCAGGATTCCGGCGCCCACGCCGGCAACGACCCAGCCGGAGCCGTCCTTGCGAAGCAACTCGCCAAGTGTGCCGTGAAGGAGTGGCATGGCCACGGTTTTGGTCAGGGCCGAAAGCCCGATGGCGATGGCATAAGTGAGCGAAAAGCCGATGTATCGAATGGATATGTTGAAGGCCGTGCCGCCGATGCCGTATAGCATGCCCATGAAGAACGCTTGAAGCATTACGAGTTTCGGGGCCTCGGACACGACGGCGGTAATTTCCGGGATCGTTAGCGCCGCCCCGACGATGGGCCAGATCAACCAGCACCAGGCGGCCTGAACCATCCAGAAAATCTCCCAAGCCCAGCGGCAGACAAATTTCTGCGGCGCATAACAGTTGGCGGAGAGAAAGGCGCCGAGGGAATGGTAGCCGACGCCGGCAAGCGAATTGGCGGGGATGTGCATCATAGGCTTGAGGGGTCGCGGCTCAGGCCTCGGCACTCAAACCTCAGGACTCAAGCCTCATGCCCCTAATACGTCAAGTCGAACGTGGCCACTCCATTATTGAGCCCCGCCGCGTCGTTGGCGACCTCCTGGCCGAGACGGGTCTCGGTATTGTACTCCGCGGGGATCGCCTCACCGTCCTTGGAGATTTCGACGCGGTAGAAGCCCGGAGAAATCCCGCGCTGCGTCGAACCGGAAACGCTTATCCTGGCCATGCCGTGATCGTCGGTCGTGCCTTCGGCGGTTTTCAAGTTATCGCCGAGGAACTTCTCGGGAATGAACTTGACCGCGGCCCCAGCCAACGGCTCGCCGCCGTGCTTGACAACGCACAAAACGCCCTTGCGGCCGAGCTTCGAGTCGGCCCAGGCTTGGATCCGCGCCGAAATCTCGGCCGCCGAAATCTTGCCGTCTCCATCGAGGTCCACCCGCCTCATCGCCGCCTTCAACCCCGGCGCCTTCTTGTCCAGTTCCTTGGCGTCCAAGAAGCCGTCCCCGTTGGCGTCGTACAACTGCATCGCGCGCTCTGCCGCCCGCGCGTCCGGCTTGTCGGGATAGACTCGCGGCTGCGAGCCAAACGAGCATCCCAAGGCAAGCGACACCGCGGCCAAGGCGAGAGACGAAGGAAGCTTGCACTTCTTGCGGCCGGCAATCATACGGATGTCCGCGAACGGCAAAGATTTGCTGCGGCTGGGGAACGGGTCAAGTTCCAGACTCGGCATGGTTCGTGATTGTACCAGAATACCGCAGCGGCGCCGCCTCAATTCCCCAGCACCGACTTGTCGAAGGTCTTGCCGTCGTTCCGGCAGCAGAGGTAGGCATTAATCGTGGGATCGATGGTGTATGCGACCCCGTGCGTGGAGCCGTCGCACATGACCATGTTTACTGCGCCCGGATGCGCGCTGCCAAAGGCCCAGTCGTCCTCCACGCCGGGCTGGTCCGGCACCAACCCGACATCGGAAACACGCTCGAAATCCCAGTCGAAGCCGTTGTAAATCGGCTCGTTGTCGGTGGGTCCCCCGCCGTCGGTGTAGTACCTGGGGATCAAGGTTCTTTTCGCCCAGCAGATAGGTGTTGTTCGTGCCGTCGCTGATGTCCACGACGCGGATCTGGCTCGTCGTGTAGATTACGCCGTTCATAAAGCTCATATTGGGATAGGGATTGCTGCCGTTCA
This sequence comes from uncultured Planctomycetia bacterium, assembly GCA_963780045.1. Taxonomy (GTDB): domain Bacteria; phylum Planctomycetota; class Planctomycetia; order Pirellulales; family Thermoguttaceae; genus JANXQG01. Next base: position 655,385 of record CAVZZZ010000005.1, read on the forward strand.
GGACCTGGGACGCAATTCCGCTATTGCTCAGCCCCTCCCAAAAGACGTTCGTCTCCACGGTCCCGGCGCTCGCGGCGTAGTCGGTACGCGCGCCCGCAATGATCGGATCGGAGTTGACCTCGTTGTATTGGGTAGGGAAAGGATAGATTTTCGCGATACGCCGCGAGGGACAATAAAAGATGGGAACGGCGGTCTGGCCTCGCTGCGCAATGGCCGCCTTCTTCTGGGGCAGCGGCTGCCCCGCGCCCAAGTCGAACATCCACTTGCACTCGATCCACGGCAAGACGGTATACGTCCAACCGCCGGGCTGCGATCGCCCGAAGCCGAGGTCCGGATCGCCGGCCCAGGTATACAACCAGCCGCCCGTGGGGAACCAGCCGATCGTGCTCTCGTGGTGCAAGCATCCCAGGCCAAGTTGTTTGAGTTGGTTGCCGCACTGCAATCGCCGGCCGGCTTCGCGGGCGGCGTTGATGGCCGGCAGGAGCAGGCCGATGAGGATGCCGATGATGGCGATGACGACCAGCAGCTCGACGAGCGTAAAGGCGTTCCGTTTCATGGCAAGTCTTCTTGACGTCATGTTCCAATCGCAACTTTCCGACCGCTAACAATTATCATCTATTATATTCCGCCGGCAGCGAGGCGATGCGGACAGTCAAGCTCGTGCTGTCGGCAAGCGCCCCGCTGCTGGAGGCTTGAGGACTCAAGGCTCGAGCCCCGGGACTCAAGCCTCCGTCCGGCAGAAAGGACTTGCCCTTCGCCGCAAGCGACGATAGAGCCCCGCGCACCCGACCAGCGCCACCGCCAAGGTCAGCGCTGCCGGCTCCGGCACCGGCGTCGCCGACGGCGCGACGGCCGTGGAACCGGCTTGCGGCGCGATGACGCCGCCGAATGCCGCCAAGTCCTTGCCGACGGAGAGGTTGGCTCCGTCTTCAATGGCCTCGTTGTTGGCCGCGATCACAGTTCCGGCTACGACAGTTGTCGTGCCATTATAAGTGTTCGTGCCGCTGAGGATCGTGGTCCCGCCGCCCGAGAAAACTAACCCGCCGTCAATCGCGTTGATGCCGCCGTGCTGCAGATTTTGGGCGATGGTGATGGCGAAGCCGAGGTTGTCAATGGTTCCCCCGGCTTCCTCAACGTTGGCGGCGTCAATCCCTTGCATGAATGTCGCGCTGTTGGCGCTGGCCCCGAGAGTTCCGCCGTCGAAATTGAACGTGCCCGATCCCGTGCCGCCCGAAGTCGACGTTTCACTGATCTGGCTTGTCAGAAGGCCTCCTTTGGCCAGCAAGTTGACGACGCCCGTCGCGTTGACGCTGTTGTAAGCGAAAGCCACGCTGGGCGCGTACACGCCAGCCGGGCTCGGGCCGCCGCCGATGGAGAGCGTGCCGGCGGAGTATGCGTTCTGCCCGACCCGCATGATTCCGGCGGTCTCCTCGAAGGTGCCGCCGCTGACGGTCATGACGCCACTGCCGGTGGTCGTCGAATTGCCGATATACACGCCACCGGAAATGTTGGCGACGTAGAGACCGCCCGTCTGGTCGTAGGTTCCCGTGCCCGTATTGTTGCCCACCTCGAAGTGGGCCGCATTCTGCGTGACCGTTCCGCCCTGCATATTGAACGTGTCGTTCAAGGGGCTTCCCGTTGCGTTGTTATTGATAAGCACGTCGCCGCTCAAGTTGACCACTGCGTTGCCGCCAACAGTCAACGTGGCGCTGTCGCGCTCGCCGACGACCACCGTACCCCCGTTGCTGTTGAGGGTGCCGCCAGTGAGAACCATTTGGCTAACTCCTCCGGGTTCGTTGGCAAGGTAGATGGTCTCAGAGCCTGAGTTGACCAATCCACCGGTCTGGGTGAACGTGGCCGGTGCGCCGGTGGCGGTATTGCCGCCCATCACGATGCCAGTACTCGCCCCGTACAGGTTCAGCGTGCCGGCCGATACGTTCACCGCGCCAGGCGAGCCGTTATAGCCGATGGTAAGCGCGAAGACTGACTGGAAGCCAACGTTGTAGCTGGTGGCAACCATGCCGCCATTTACGTTGAGCGTCGCGCCACCGGGGCCGCCGACGTTGATATTCAAGCCGCTGTTGATCGAACCGCCGGCGGGGACGGTGAGCGTGCCGCCGGTGACGGTGGTCAGACCCGAATAGGTATTGCTGCCAGTCAACACCAGCGTGCCAGTACCGCCGACGGTCAGCGCGGTCTGCGCAATGCCGTCGGAAATCACGCCGGCATACGTCGAGATGCCGGAAGAATTCGTGGTGAATGTCGCGGCGGCGGGACCGCTGTTGGTGATTAACGCGCCGGGGCGCCGCTGAGGGCGCCGGCAACCGGGTTGTTCCCGGCAAGATCGACCGTGCCGGCGGTTATCAAAAGGCTGCTGCTTGCGCCGAAAGCTGTCGAGCTGCCCACCTTCAGCACGCCGGCCGTCACGGTCGTGCTGCCGGTGTAGCCGTTGGTGCCGGCGAGGATCAAGGTGCCCGGGCCGATCGTGCTCACGCCGCCGCTGCCGCTGATGGCGTAGCTGGCGGTCTGCGTGCCGGCTAAATCGAAGGCCAGCGTGCCGTTGTCGGTCACGCCGCTGGTGAGACCGATCGAGCCGTCCTGGCCCGCCGCCCCCGTGCCGAGTTGCAGCGTGCCGCCGGAGATCGTCGTGGCGCCCGAATACATGTTGGTGGCAGTGAGCGCCACAGTACCCGGGCCAAGTTGCGCCAGGCTGCCGCCGCCCGTTATCGCGGCCGAGCTGAACTGCGTGCCTTGCACGATGCTGTCGCTGCGGCTGAAGGCGAGCGTGCCATTGTCGACAATCGCGCTGGAAGGCGAGAGCGCGCCGCTTGCGCCGCCCGCGCCGATTTGCAACGTGCCGAAGCTGCCGATCGTCGTCGCGCCGCTGTAGCTGTTGGAATTGGCGATCGTCACCAACCCGCTGCCGGCGACCGACAGCGCACCCGTGCCGGTGATTCCAAAGGCGCCGCTGAGCGTGTAAGCCAGATTGGTGTTGTTGAATTCGGCGATTGCGGGCGCCACGTTGCCCGCGTTCAGCAATACCGTTCCGCCGTGGCTCGAGCCCATGGCGGAGTCGTCGAATATATCGGTGTCGCCCGTCTGGAAAGTCGTAAACGCGCCGCCGGGCTGGAGCGTCCAGGCGCCGGTCGACAACCAGTCGGGCTGGTTGCCGTTCCAATAGGGCACGGCCCCCGTCACGACAACGTCGATTTGGTTGGACACGCTGACCAGCGAGGCGGCCTGACGGCTGCCGATGTTGTTGACCGTGAGCGTGAATCCCGCCAGCCCGGCGCCGCCGATCGAGCCAGTATAGTTGATCAGGTCATAAGTGCCCGACACGACGGCTGCGCCGCCGAGGTTCGCGTCGATCGCGATCACGCCCGCGGTGGAGGAAGTCGCCAGCGCGCCGGTGCTCAGCACGGGATTGCTGGTATAATTGGCCAGTGCATCGACATTGATCGTGGCGTGGCCGCCGAAGGCGAGGCTGCCGAGCGAGAAGGTATTCCCGGCGTTTTTGCTGAGGTCCAGAGTGCCGCCGTTGGCGATGTTGGCGGCGGCGGAAGTCGCCGAACCCGTGCCGCCCAGGATTGTCGCGCCGGCCATCGAGATGCTCGTGGCGCCGACGCTGGCGTTGAGGTATAGGGCGCCCGCGTTGACGTTTATCGGTCCCGCGCCGCTGTTGCCGCCGGCGATATTGAGCGTACCTGAGTTGACCGTTGTCGTGCCGGAATAGCTGTTGGCCCCGTTAAGGGTCCACGTGCCCGAGCCTGATTTGACCAGCGAGGTGACGTTCGGCGCGGTTCCACTGTCGCCGATGGAAGCGCCCAGGACGCCGGCGCCGCTGCCAGTCAGAGTCAGTGTGGCGGGGGCCGCGCCGTTGGCGAAGGCGATCGCGCCTCCCTGAGAGCCGAGGGTCAACGTGCCGCCGGGGCCGCCCGAAGCGTTCACCGTGGCGGCGCCGGTGGGGCCGACGGTGAAGATCCAGTTGCTGTTCTGCGCGGCCGCGCCCGTATACTGCAATGTGCCGCTGTCGATCACCAGGTCGCTCGCGTTAGGGCCGCCCGACCCCTGGCCGATGGCGCTGGGATTGCCTTCGTTGGCAAAGTTCGTGGCGTTGAGCACTCCGCCGGCGATAACCGTCGGCCCTCGGTACGTGTTCGCAACGTTGAGCGTCAACATGCCGGGACCCAACTGCGTCACTCCGCCACCCTGGGAAATCGTGCCGCTGAACTGCGTGCCCTGCACGATATTGTCGCTGCGGCTGAAGGCCAGCGTGGCGTAGTCGAAGATTGGGCTTCCGGTGGAAAGCGAGCCGGTCGCGCCGCCGGCGCCGATTTGCAGCGTGCCGCTGTCGATCTCGGTATCGCCGGTGAAGGAGCCCGCGCCGGTGAACAACATGATGCCTGGGCCCTGCATGTCCAGGCCCGACGTCGCGTTCTGTCCGATGAGGTTCGACGAAACGATGAGGTCAACCGGCCCGGCGCCGCGGGCCACGCTGAACGGGACCAACCCGACCGCGCCGCCGTTGCCCGGCCCGCGAAGCTCGACCGTCGTGGCGTTGATGACGGACGGGGCCGAGGAGGCATAGGTGGTCACTTGCGCATCGAAAATGTAGTTGCCGCTGCCATCGCCCGCGCCGAGCGAAGTCAGCGTGCCGGCCGTCATGCCGAGGTAGCCCATGTTGGTGTGAATGCCGGCGGTGATCGTCATTACGCCGCCAATCAGACTGACGCTGCCCGCCGAACCGGCGTAGTACCCCATTGTGTCCGTGGTGTTCGCCCGCAGCGTCGCCCCGGAGTTGACGGTGATGCCTCCACCGGGATACAGCGTGCCGGAATTGCCGCCGCCCGAGTACGGGCTGGACCCCGCATTCAGTTGCAACGTGCCAGCGTTGAGGATAGTCCCGCCCTGGTAGCCATTGGTAGCGGCGAGGACCAGCGTGCCGGTGCCTGCGTTGACCAGGCCGCCGATGCCGACGATGGAGTAGCTGGCGGTCTGGCTGCCGGCCAGATTGTAAATCAGCGTGCCGTTATTGTTGACGCCGCCGGCGCCGCTTATCGAGCCATCCTGGTTGGGCGTGCCGGTGCCGAGTTGCAGCGTGCCGCCGGAGATCGTCGTGGGGCCGGAGTACGTGTTGGATGCCGTGAGCGTCACCATGCCGGGACCCAACTGCGTCAGGCCGCCGCCGCCCGTTATCCCGGCCGAACCAAAGTCGGCGCCTTGAACGATGTTGTCGCTGCGGCTGAAGGCGAGCGTGCCGTTAACGACAATGGCGCTGGAGGGCGATAGCGAGCCGCTATTGCCGCCGGCGCCGAGTTGCAGCGTGGCGTTCGTGCCGATCGTGGTGTTTCCCGTGTAGCCGTTGGAATTGGTGATCGTTACCGTGCCATTGCCGGCAAGGGCCAGCACCGCGCTGCCGGTAATGCCAAAACTGCCGCTGAGCGTGTACGGCAGACTGGAGTTGTTGAACGTGACGCTCGACGGTGCGACGTTGCCGGTATTGAGCGTGACGTTGCCGCCGAACGGCGAGCCGTTGGCCGTGTCGTCGAAGACGTCGGCGTCGCCCGCCTGGAACGTGGCCGGCGTGTTGCCGGGCTGCAGCGTGAAGGCGTTGGTCGACATCCAGTCCGACTGGCTCCCGTTCCAAAACGGAGTGATCCCCGAAACCACGAGGTCGATCTGGTTGGATTGGTTCAGCAAGGAGGCGTTTTGACGATTACTCAAGCCGGCGACCGACGACAGCGTGAAGCCGGATGATCCGACGCCGCCTATCGAACCGGTGTAGTTGATCAAGTCGTAGGTCCCCGAGATCACGGTTACGTTGCCCAGATTGGCGTTGATCGCGACCAAACCCGCGGTGGTGGAGGGAAGCAGTCCGCCCGCGGTCATGTTCAGGACCGGGCTGTTTATGTAATTGCTGAGCGCCCCAACGTTGATCGTCGCGCCGCCCGCAAACGAGAGGTTGCTGCCGCCAACACTGAACGCACCGGTATTCCGACTGAAATCCAGGATTCCGCCGTTGTTAACGGTTATGGCGGCAGTGGTCGAACCGGAGCCCCCTAAAGTCGCGCCGCCGGCCACGGTAATGAGCGAGCTGCTGTCTGCGCCGTTGATATAGAGCAATCCGTTGCTGACGCTTGAGTTCCCGGCGTAAGTGTTGTTGGCGGTGAGCGTCAACGTGCCGCCACCGACCACGGTCAAACCGCCGCTGCTGTTCACCGTGTTCGCAGGCACCGAAAAGCTGCCGGCCGCTGTCAAGGCAAGGTTCGATGAATTGGTGTTGCCGTTGAACGCGACCGTGACCGGTTGGCCGCTGGTGTATCCGGAGCCTGGACTAGTGATGATAATGCCCGCGATCGAGCCGCCGCTGACGACGGCCACACCGGTGGCCGCCACGCCGCTTGTCGGCGGGGAGAAGGTAACGACCGGCGGGGCTAGATAGCCGCTGCCGGCGCTGGCGACGGCAATGGTTGAGCCAGTGGCTCCGACGCCGTTGCCGGCCGGCGCCGACATCGCCTGGCTGATGGTGATGCTCAGGCCGTTGGTGTCGAGGGTCAGGCCGCCCGGATAAATGAAAGTGTTGGTCAGCCCGGTCAGGAAACTGCTCGCGTTGGCATTGCTGAAAGCCCGAAGCGTGCCGCCGTCGAAATTGGCCGTGGACGTGCCCTTGGTTGCGAAGATCCGGTTGGTTTCCAGCGTGCCCCCCGAGACGACGTTCACGATGCCCGCCGCCCCGGTATTGTTGACAACGTTGAAATTACTCGTCTGGTCCTGGAAATAGCCGGTGTTGCGCACGGTAAAGACGCCGAGGGCGCCCGCGGTACTGTTGTCGCCGCCGGTGTCCATCACACTGCCGGCGGTCTTGTGCGTCGTGCGGCCGCCGGAAATGTCGATGACTCCCGTGCCGCCCGTGAAAGCGTCGAATCCAGTGTAGAAGTTCGAGGTGATGGTGGCCGTGCCGCCGGTCTGACTGAACAGGCCCATCACGGAGCCTTCCCAGCCGATGCCGAGTTCGGCGCCGGTATAAGTGAGCGAGCCGCCGGAAAGAAGATAAGCTCCGTACGGGTACCCGTTAGCGACCGTGGTTTGCTCCCATGCACAAAGCACCGCTGCGGCTATGTTGCACACGCCACCGGATTGACTGACGATGCCGGACGACGGGACGTTATTGCGGCCCATCGTAAAATTGCCAGCAGTGAAGTTGGCGGTCCCGCCCTGGATATTGAGGACGCCGGTGGACCCCGTTCCGTAGCCGAGTGCGAGCGAGTTGTTCACGTTGAGAATGCCCGCGCCGGAAACATTGATCGTTGCGGAGGCGCCGTTCAACGCGCCGATTTCGTTCGTGGCGACGGCCAGGGTACAGGTTCCACCCGAAATATTCATCGTTGCGGAGTCGACCGCCGCGGCTCCCGTCGTAAGGATGCCGCCCGCATAGAGCGAACCGCCGCTCATATTCATCGTGCTATTGGTCTTGTAGGCCAAGTTGAACGTTGAGCTGTTGGCGAACGTTCCGCCGCTCATATTGAATGACGACGTGTTACCGGTCGCGTCCCCGATGTACGTAGTCGCAGCGCCGACAGAGCCGCCGGTTTGGACAAAACTGCCGTTGACGGCATTGGCGCCAAGCACCAGACTGCCGGACTTGATCAAGACGCTTGCGCCAGTGCCGACTTGCAGCGTGGCGTTGTCCACCAAGAATGCCGGCGCGAAGGAGTCGGTGCCGCTCAACGTCAGCGTGCCGCCGCCGCTGGTGAAGGCCGATGTTGTCTTGGTAATGCTCGCACTGATGTTCGCGGCGACGCCTGGCGCAATGCTGAAGTCGGGCGTGACGTAACTCGTCGCGCCGATCATCGCCAGCGAGTTGCCGGTAACGCCGGCAATGGTATAGTTCTGGCTTTGAAAAATGAGGCCGCCGGCCGTCGTCGCTTGCGCGAGGGTTACTGTGAAAGGATTCGAGCCCGCGCTCGTGCCGAACACGGCTGTGTCGCCTGTGGTATTGTTCCAGGCCTGGTCTCCCGGAAGGGACGGGTTCCACCAGTTTGGGCTGGTGCTCCAATTGCCAGAACCGTCGAGGACACCGCCGGCCGTCGTGGCGGTCCCTGAATAGTCCCACGTATACGTGGCAGCGCGTGCCGCGTACGGAGAAAGCACCGTCGAAACAAACAACATCGCCGCGACCCCGCTCGCGACGGTAACTGACAACTTGAAAAGGTTCTTGCGGCTAGACATAGATTCGCCCGTAAAACAAAGAGCTTTAATCGCCTGATCCATACTGCGCGACCGAATTGACGTGCCGTGTGTGCCGTTGCTCACGCTGGCGTCTCCCCCAATCGCGAAAAGGTTGCAAGAGCCAATTACCCCTGGACCTTTTGCATCCTTCTCCCAATTATGCTCGGAACCGCATCGTGTACAATGGATTTTCAGACAATCCAAGATGGACTTTCCAACCGGTGGCATGGCGGCAGAATCAGCGTGAATTCTAACAATATCAGGCTTTAATCGCTGGAAACAACATAGTGAACCGCCGACAATAGAAAATCAAACCGCAGGACGCGACTGACGAATGTCGAATAATTCATTCGTCATTCGACATTCGAAATCAGGCATTTCTCAACCACGACGTCTTTGCGGCGAGAGCCGGGCGTGACGTTCAATTGGACCAACTTGCCGCCGCGTACCTGCCCCTCGACAGTGGTCTGATATGGGGCATGCAACTTGAAATCGCAATCCCAATCGACGGGCCACGCGGGAAGCAAGAGAATCCGCTGGCCGATCGTCTGCATAAGCATCTCCTGCAAGCCAATCATGCCACTGCCGCCCCAGTTGTGATCGGGTGCCCAATCGTGGCCGGGTCCCCAGAAGGTAGGAAAGCGGCGTGGACTGTCGTGCAGTTTGCGCGTGTTGTATTCCGCTGCCGCGGCGGTCAGCCCCATGCGGGCGAAAAAGATGCCGTCCTGGTGCCAGCTTTGCACCATATTCTTGGGAAAAGTGCCGTGTTTCCACGTGTCGCGAAAGGCGGTCATGTCGTCACGCCCCAAGGCGAAGCGATTGAAAGGAAACAGCGGATAAAACTGCGGGCATTCGACGTTCTGATAGCGCTTCCAGCTTTCCGCCGGCTGAAGAATGCGGTCCCCTTCGACCGTGGCGTAATTGTACGGCGGCAGGCGTTTCAGATAGCCGCGATAATACTCCTTCTCGGCGGGCGCGACCAACCGGTCATCCAACGCCAGCAGCGATTCCAGGCAGGCGGCCAGCCCGGCAATGAGATCGGCCGGATTCCGTGCGCCGCGATAAGATTCGCAGCAAGTCGAAGGATAGATAACCAGCCGGCCGTTTTCATCCAGCGGCGACCCAGTGCGCAGACGCTGCCGGGCCTGGTAGTGCTCGTCAAAGAACCGCACCGACTGCCGGATCATTGGCAAGTAGGGCTGAATGTCGGCCACGCCTCCAAAGAAGCGGTGGTACTCCAACATCATGTACGAAAACTCGAGCTGCGATTCCCAATGATAGGAGACTGCGCCGTTGGCCTGAATGCCATGCTCGACGACGGCATTGTAGTTTTGCGCCCGTCGGCGCGGGGATCCCCGAAGGGAACCTCGCGGCCCCGTTGCCGGGCAGTGGCGGCGGTTTCCGTCCATCCCCAGCAATTCGCCGCCGGCAGACCGAAGTTCTCCATCTGCTCGGTGAACAGGCAGCCGTCGTGCCCCCAGTAGGTCCTCACGCGGGCCTCGGCATTGGGCAGCACGCGCCGGTAGAACTCCAGTTGCGGCAGCAGCAAATCGGCGTCGCCAGCCTTGAGCATCGGCCAATGGACGAGTCGCTGGTTCTGCGCGGTGAAGCTGCCGCCTCCCCACGCCCGCCAGTCCGGCCCGTAGGGGCGGTTCTTGTTCACCAGCGATGGATCGAACGTGAAATTGCCGCCGTTGAACTTCGTTGGGTACTCGCCCTGCGCGTTGCAGCCGAGCTGGTAGCGGAACAGTTGATAATTGGCGCGATTTGCCACGGAAGGGAGTTTTCGTCGCGATGATTCGGAGCGATTACTATCCTGCTCCGCTTCCAGAACTCCACCCACCACGAATCGGTCGCCCGCCGCGCCTCGGTCAGTGAAGGTTCCCGCGCCTCGCCGAGCGCGGCCAGCGCGTCCCGCCACGGTTGCAGGTTTTCGGTTTGCGCGACGTGGGTAAGAACCTCAAGACGGTGTTGTTTGGCAGGCCGCGCCGACCGCAGCCGCCAGGCCGTAAAGGGCGTCAGCAGATATTTCCCTGTCGTCGTGCCGTCGGCCACGAATCCATCGCCGCCCAAGATGCCGCCGAACGTCCGGCCCTTTTGCGTGTTGACAAGCCGGTCTTTGGCCTTCTCGAGGCCTTGCTGGCGGACGATATAGTCGAAAAGCAGCTTGTCGTCGCGGTTGCGATGATAGAATAAGACCGCGTTGGCTTCGTGGCGGACGTCATCGTGGTAGCGGGTCACGTCGCCGGGATACTCCTCCCACGACATGCACCCGAACCTCGCGCCTTTGGACGGTTTGGCCGGCAGAAGCTCGTCGGCCTGCCGCCAGTTTTCGTAAGCCGCCTGGACGCTGACCGGCTGGCTGGCCTCGACCTCGCAGTGTACGACGGGACGCTGCGCCTCGACCCAAATCAGGACGGTGCCCTGCAAGCCGTCCTTCTTGCCGGTGATCTCAACGCGACCGCGGCGCAGGTTCAACTCCTGCCGGAAGCTCGCGCCTTCGGCGAAGATGTTCGGTTTGAACCGCACCCGCACCCGGCCGAGCTTGAGGTATTCGTTGTTCTCGTCGAACGAGCCGCTCCGCTGCATGTAAAACAGCAATTCGCCATTCTCGACCCAAACGTTCAGGCCGATGCTATGCCCGCCGCAGGGCATCGATTCGCCCGAATTCCGGCTTGGGCTGGTCCAAACCACGTTGTATTGATCGAGCCACGCCAAATCGTCCGCGGCCCGCAGCGCGGTCGGCGGCAGCACGAATGCCGCAAGCGAGGTGACAAAGATGTATGATATCGCTCGGTTCATTTGCAAAAGTGGGAGAGGGAAGACTGGCCCGTCTCCGCTCCCCCTTCATCCCTCTCCCTTCGCTGTTTCCTTAATCTCCGTAAAGCGTCGGCTTCGCACGCCAATCGCGGTCCTTGTCGTGCGCCATTGCGGCCACGCGCGGCCGGCGCTCGCGCAATCGCAGCGACTCCAGGCCAAGGTAATAACCGGCCGACTTGATGTTCTTCCCCACGCATTCCAGCCGCAGCACGTACTTGCCCGGTTCTGGCCAGAAATCCAGCAGGTGGACCTCTTCGTTGGTTACGTCCGGACTGTAGAAGTCGGTTTGCTTGGAAAGCATCACGCCGTTCAACGAAATGCGATATTTGCCGAAATCGTGGCTCTTCGTCGCGTTCAGCAGCAACCGCAACGGCTCCTTTTTCTCCACGCTGAAGGGAATCTCCAGCCACGCGCCTTCGGCCTTCCCGGGCGTATAAAGCAACTGCTTGCCGTCGTAGAAATCCAACTGCTGAGCGGTCGTTCCGCCCGCGCCGTGATTTTCGGCAGCCAGATCGACGGCCGGCACCGTGAGCCGCTCCAGGCTCGGCAGGCGGCGCTCGCGGGCATGAGGCGCACGGGCGGTAAACGTCGGTTCGCCCGTCTGATACCAGAAGGCGACGCTGGCGTAGTCGTCTTCACGCTCGTTCCAGCTCATTTCCTTGTACTTGGGGTTTTCGTCGGGCGAGAGCCAGCCGAAGTGTTCGATGCTCACTTTGATGCCGGTGTTGAAGACGATCGGGTCGTGGATGTGCCAGCGGTAGGCCGAAGTGTGCCCGCCCACGATCCCCCACTGGTCGAAATACGGCACGCCGAAATAGGGCGTGCTGGTCCGCTTCAGGCCCCAGGCGCAAAGGAAATAATCCTCGGTGCCGGTCCCCTGGATCGAAGGCTTTTGCTCGCCGTCGATGTAGATTTTTTCGTCGCCCTCGCCGAACCAGTCCGGGCTGCGGGTGCGGACGGCCAGCACCGTGCCGACGTAATGCCCCTTGCCTTTGGTCTCCAAAAAGACGTAATCCTGGCCTTTTTTCACCGGATACTCCTGCCGGTATTGGGCATAAAAATAGGGCGTGTCCTCGGGAATGCGGTCCTTCTTGATCCAGTCGATGTTGTAGTAAAGCAGGCTGATCGGCTTGTCGCTCTGGTTGACGACTTCGATCCGGGCCGACTTGCGGAAAGGCATCCGCCAATAGCAGTTGTAGGCCGTGCCGTCGGCCACGGTGACAGGGATGCTGATCACTTCCCGCCGCTTGCCGAAGCAACTGGCGAAGAAATCGCCCAGCGGCGCCTCGACCGCCGGCCGCTTGCTGCCGTCCCAGTACATGCGCAGCAGCATCTCTTGGTGGTTGGCCGAGCCTTTCGGCGCCCACTTCTGCGGCTCAGGGCCGAGGAAGGTGATCCAGATATGGGTGATCACGCCGGGGCCTTGTTCGTCGAGCATCACGTGGGTTTGGCCGGGAAGAACTTTGTAATTGTCCCAGTTGCTGGCCTCTTCCAGGTCGCTTTTGTAGTCGCCTTTGGGGTTGAGCTTCGTCTCGCCGCCACCGCGGCGGACCTCGCCGACGCGCATCGTCGAAGTCGCCCGCATCGAGCGTCCTTCCTGCGGTTTGGCGAGGCTGTCCAGCGAATCTTCGGCACGGCATGGCGCGGTGCAGACGAGCGTCGCCGAGATAGCAAGGAGTGTAAACACAGCGGCCGGGCAACGGTCGCCGCCCGCGAATGAATGCCGTTTCGGCCGATAGTTTCTTGTCTGGAACATGGGGCACCTTGGGGTCTGGCAATCGTAAAACGGCTGATTCTACTTTAAGGCGTTGCAATAGGAAAGCAAGGCGCGGCGACTACCGCTGTTCTTCCGCGCGGATACAATGACCACAGACAACGATAATCCACGAAAGGACATGCTTCCATGTCTCGCCGGCCTTTCTCTCGTATGCTTGCTTTGTTGATCACAATTGTCGGCATCGGTGCGAACCGTCATTGCCGCGCGGCGGACGAATCGACGGCGCCGAGTTCCAGCCTGGCAGCCGTACTCCAGCCGTTCGTGGATAACCACCTGCTGGCCGGCGCGGTGGTGATGGTCGCCTCGAAGGACAAAGTGCTCGACGTGGAAACGGTTGGTTATGCCGATATCGCCGCGAAAAGGCCGATGCGGACCGACTCCCTCTTTTGGATCGCCTCGCAGTCCAAGCCCATCGCGGCCGCCGCGCTGATGATGCTCGTCGATGATGGCAAGGTCTCGCTCGACGACCCGGTGGAGAAGCACTTGCCGGAGTTCAAGGGGCAGATGGTCGTCTCCGAGCGCGACGACCAGCACGTGCTCTTGGTCAAACCGCGCCGCCCAATCACGGTGCGGGACGTGCTCAGCCATACCAGCGGACTGCCCTTCTCGACGCCGATCGAAAAGCCGACGCTTGACCTCTTTCCGCTGGCTTGCCGCGTACGGAGCTACGCCATGTCTCCGCTGGCCTTCGAGCCGGGCGCCAAGAACCAGTATTCCAACGCCGGCATCAACACGGCCGCCCGCATCGTGGAGGTCGTCAGCAAAATGCCCTACGAGCGGTTTCTCGACGAGCGACTCTTCAAGCCGCTGGGTATGAAAGATACCACCTTTCTGCCGACGAGCGAGCAGATCAAGCGGCTGGCAAAGTCGTACCGGCCGGGCAAGGGCGGCCTGGTGGAATGCCGCATCGACCAGATTCATTATCCCCTGGACGACCCGCAGCGGCAGCCGATGCCCGCCGGCGGCCTCTTCTCGACGGCCGACGACCTTTTCCGCTTCTATCGCATGCTCGCCAACAACGGCAGCACGGGCGGCCGGCAGATTCTCTCCGCCTCCGCCATCCGCGAGATGATGACCCGGCAGCCCGCCTATCACGAGTACGGGCTCGGCATGAGGATTCGCGGCGACCGCATCGGCCACAGCGGCGCCTACAACAGCGATTCGTGCATCAACACGAAGAACGGGCTGATCGAAATCTTCCTCGTGCAACACGCCGCTTGGGCCAAAGGCGGCGAAAAGATCCTCGGCACCTTCTACAAGGCCGCGGATGCGGCGTTTGCGCAACAGGCCGGCGTCGATTGTTCCACGGCCGCGCCCGGAAGATAACGCTGTCTTCGCCGATCACCCACTCCGATTGGATGCTGCATAATCCCGCGCAATATGGGGGCCCCAAGGCGTCCGCCAGATCCTTGATCGCTGCAAAGCGTGCGGGTGGAAGCAGGTTTATTGGCGCTGTTTCGATGGCGGGCGGGCCTGCTACGCCAGCCGGTTAATGGACCCCCTGCACGGATTCGATGACGACAACTATCATCGCGGGCGCGATACCGCCTGGGTCCTGGACAAACTGAAGCTCTACGACTGGGGCAGCTTCGACGCCTTCAAGACAGCCATCGCGTACGGGCATCAGATCGGGTTGGAGATCCATGCCTGGCTGAGCATCAATGAGGACGACCACGGCTGGGGACTGGCCAGCCGCTTCGCCCCGCGCGAACCCTGACTCGCGCTGGGTTCGCCGCGACGGCAGGGCCTTTCACTCGCAGCAGAGCTTCGCCTTCGCGAAGGTGCGCGACTACAAGCTCGCGCTGCTCAAGGAAATCCTGGCCTATGGGCCGGACGGCATCTTCTTCGATTGGATTCGCACCGGCGATGTCCGCGACAACCCGCAGACCGACGCCGACGGCGTCGCCATTTACGGCTACGAAGGCCCCAACTTAGAGAAGTTTCGCGCCAAATACGGCGCGGACCCGCATAGTGTGCCCAACGCCGACGACCGCTGGGTGCGCCTCCGGGCCGAACCGCAAACGCTCTTCATGCGCAGCGCGCACGCCATGATCCGGCAGCAGCGCCGCCGCCTCCCCATCGTCGTCCTGGTTCAACAACCTTGGGGTTACCGCGGCAGTCCGACGGACACGCCGTACAAGGATAACCTGCGCGGCTTGCTTCTCGACACATCGACGTGGGCGAAAGAGGGGCTAATCAATGCAGTCGTCCCCGCCGGTTACTATCGACCCGGGGGCACGCCGGAAGCGGCTTATGACGCGGTTCGGCAGGAAACGGGCGGGCGGGTCTCCGTGTGGCTCTTCGGCTGGATCGGGTCGCGCGACCAGTTCCTGGCCGATATCCAATTGGCCCAACGGCTTGGCGCCCCGCAACTCCTCTTGTGGGAGTCCGACTATATCGGTCTGCCGCCGGCCCAGGGACCGCTGGTCAAGGGCATGTCGGACTATGCCGGCAAGTGAGCCCTCTGATCTCCTTTTAAGCTACTCGAAGGGCAATCACTTCGGCCGTCTTCAATTCCATTCCGTGGCCAGGCCGCGACATGTCGGGCCGTAGCGATCCTTGACAGGCCTCGAGCGCGCCGTCAAACAGCAGCCGTTCAATGCGAACGTGGTCGTGAAAGTACTCGACGTGCCGCAGGCATGCCGCGGCACAGCCGACGTGCGCGTGCAGTTGCGGAGCACAGTGGGCCGAGAGCGGGATCGAGAAAGCGTCGCAGAGCGCGGCGACTCTGAGGAACCCGGTGTAGCCGCCGCAACGCGTTGCGTCAGCTTGCAGGCAATCGACCGCGCCAGCCTGAATCATGCGAAGAAAATAATCCGGCCGATCCCCGTACTCGCCCGCCGCAATGTCCATTCCCGCCGGTCCGCGGTCTCGCATCAGCCGCAGTCCTTCCAGGTCATTGCTCGAACACGGCTCCTCGAACCAGCTCACGCGACACTCGTCGAAAACCCGCGCCATCGCCAGCGCCTGCTTGCGGGAGTAGGCGCCGTTGGCGTCAACGAAGACTTCAGCCGTTGGGCCGACCGCGCGACGAACGGCGCGCACGCGATCCAAATCGGCGGCGGCGTCGCGACCCACTTTCATTTTCACGCGCGGGACGCCCTCGGAGACCCAATTCGAGAGTTGCTCGCATAGCCGCTTCTCGGTATAACTCGTGAAGCCGCCGCTGCCGTAGATTGCGACGGCCTCCCGCGGCGCCGAAGAGTTGCACCAGCGAGACGCCCAACAGTTTGGCCTTCAAGTCCCAAAGGGCGATGTCGACCGCGGCAACCGCCATGGATCCGGCGCCTCCCGCGCCGGCGTTCCGCAATCGCCGATACATTTTGTCCCAGGCCCCTTCAATCGCGCTGGCCGGTTGGCCGATTACAACGTCCCGCAGTATTTCCGGTATGAGTCCCGCCGTCGCCCGCGCGGCATACGTCCAGCCCGTCCCCGCCGCGCCGCCGGCGGCGGCATGCACGACCACGACGTCTGTGTGGTCCCACGACAGCGTCCCGTCGGACTCCGGCCCGTCCGTAGGCACGCGGTAGACGGATACGTCCAAGCGCTCAACGGTCGGGTCATCCGCCACGTTCGTCCTCGCATTTCAAGTAGCGCGACGCGGTTTGCGGCGGCATATCATAGACCTTGCCGTCGCGGAGCGAACGCCAGAGCTTGATGCGCTCGGAGTGGGTCCACACGAGCGGCCGGGCCGATCCGCTCGGACATCCGGCGTAAAGCCCCAAGGCGGGGATTGCCTTGGCGTCCCACACCTGTTCGGGAAGAAGCCCCGTAGCGGAGGTCATCGCAGTCATCGCGTCAAGGAGGCGGCGCGCTTCTTCCGCCCGTCCCGCCGCCAGTTCGAAGTGCGCTCGCTCGCCGGTCAACAGGGGCCATACTCGGCCGACGCCCGTCCCGTCGAAGGGAGATCCGTCCTCGTGTTCGCCGTAACCGTCGTGATTATACCGATGCCAGCAAGGGCCACTTGGTGTTTCAACTTTCAGGACGGCGTCAATGACGCGCACCGTGTCGATCATGCGGGAATCGTCGGCAGCGCGCAAGCCGAAGCGGACCAGCGCCAGCGCGTCGGCCGAGACGATTTCCGACGCCGGAAACCATTCCTCGCCTTGGGGCGAATTCGCGATTTTGATTCTCTCCTCGGCAATCGGCTTCTTTTCGTCCAGTCGCGACGGAGGAACAAGGCGGACGTAGTAGCCGCGCACCCCAACCTTACGGGCAAGTACGGTTCCCTCGACATAAAGCCAACGTTCGATCGACGCATTCCACGAATCAGCCGTTTCGCACAAGCGCCGCGCAAGCTCCGTCTCAGCGCAGTCGTCGGCTTGCTCCGCGGCGGCCAGCAGCGCCGCGATCGTGGCCCCCAGGGTATAGGGAGTCAAACCCGCCTCCTCCTCCCAGCGGTCCGCGGGCGTGGCGGGCCCGCACTGGGCGATATAGCGTGCTGCGAGGCGGATCGCGGGCCAGAACCGCCGGCAATCGGTCGCCGAAAGCCGCCCGCTTCGTTTGGCTAGATCGAACAACAGGACCGGCGCCGCGACTTCATCGAGCTGAATGTTGTCGCCGAACTTGGTTCCGTCGAGCCACATGTCTTGCGGCCAGCGGCCGTCCGCTTCCTGAGTGGCCGCGAAAAAGCCCAAAGCCCGGGCCGCCTCGTCGCGCGCGCCAGAGCCAGCAGCGCGCTGCAGCTTTCGTAGGCATCGCGCGGCCAAACCAGGTGATATCCGCCGATGTCCTTGTCGCCGTGGATTTCGCCCCAGGGCAAGGAGAGGCTGGCGATCACTCCGCCGGAGAAATCCTTCGACTCGTGAATCGCCAGCACGGCGGCATCCGAGCGGCAGCGGGCAGCGGCCTCCGGATTGTCCGCGTTCGGCGATTGAAGCGAATTGTGCCAATCGTTCCATTTCTGCGCGTACAGGTCGCGAGCCGCTTCAAAGCCTTGCTGCAAGCTGGCCCGCGCACGGTGTCCCGCTTCGTTGGCGTTTCGTCCGAACCCCATTGCGAGAACGAATTCCGCCGATTCGGCCAGATCAATTTCACCCAGCAGCAGAACGTTCCCGCGTTCTGCCACGTCGTACCGTCGCCGCAATTCTCCATGAGCGCGAAGGTCGTCCCGCCCGTCGGACAGGCCCGCGAATCCTACTGAGCGGCATGACCAAAGGGCCGAGCAGGCCAGCGCCAGGGCGCAGCCCGGGATTTCGGCTATCAGCAACGGAACGCCCTTGTAGTCGCCCAGGCGCAGAATTGCCGCGTCCGCGACCGCCCAAGTGCGGCGCGAGCGCGGCAAAAAGGCGATAATCCGACTTGGCGCGCGCAGGACGCGGAATTTGGTCCACTGCAGCAGCGCGTGTCGCCGCGGGTCCGCGATCACCAGCTTTTCGATCGCGTAGCGTCCTTCGCGGCAGGTGTTGCGAAGGCTAAAGCCCGGCACTCCCGGCGCGATCCAGGCAGGTTCGGAAACGGCGTCGGCGCGTTCGTCCGAAAAGAAGCCCTCGCCGCCGGTGACGATCATTCCCATCTCTTTGACCGCGGGGCGATCTATGCGCGGATAGTAAACTTCACCGACAATGCCGCGGCTGATTGCGAACCAAACGCGGCTCGCCGGCCCGCGGGCCGTCCCTACGCCTTCTTTGCGGCTCGTGGTCCAAAGAGGCTCGACGCCTGGAGCACCAGGCGCGACCCGCGCTTTGCGCAAGCGGTTATCTCGCCGCGACATGCGCGGCACCTTCGCTTTATTCACTTTGTTTCGCCATTTTCGATTCGGCCAGTTCGCTGGCTTCTTCGCGAGCAAATCCAATACCCTTAGGGCGCGGCCATCGGAGGCACGCGGATTGCATTCCCAAACTGGGCATGAACGGATGCAGACGTATCGCTTTATCCAAGTTGCCCGGCATTGGGTGTTTCCGCCACCGAGCGGTGTACCAACGGGAAACTGGCAATGTGAGGGACTGCTTTCCAAACGCGCAAGTGGATCGGCGCGCGTCCGGACTGGCGGAATTCAAAAGCCTGCCTGGCGGCTGTGCGCTTGTGTCGCCGGGCGTCGCTTCGACCGGCGATGTCGCGGCGCTCACGGAAACCGTTACCACAAACTCACTTGGAATTTAAATGACATTGACAGTCGCATCGTCGTGGACGCAAGACCGGAGCCGGCTTCAACGCGAAACTAAAGACGACTCGCGGATCGCCCTTTCTGCGGGTGCCGTGGATGCGTTGGAGGCCGCGCTGAAGCGCGAGATCGAGGGCGAGGTCCGTTTCGACGCCGGCTCGCGGGCGCTTTACGCCGCCGACGGCTCCAATTATCGCCAAACGCCGATCGGCGTGGTCGTTCCGCGTTCGATCGAAGACGTGGCGGCGATCGTCCGCTTGGCGCGCGAATACGGCGCGCCGCTGCTGGGGCGCGGCGCGGGCACCAGCCTTGCCGGACAGTGCTGCAATACGGCTATTGTGGTCGATTTCTCCAAATACCTCCACCGAGTTATCGAAATCGACGCGGAAAAGCAGTTGGGGATCGTGCAGCCGGGGTGCGTCCTGGATGTTTTTCGCGAGACGGCAAAAAAGCGCGCGGGACTGACCTTCGCACCCGACCCCGCCACGCATAGCCGCTGCACGATCGGCGGCATGTTGGGCAACAATTCCTGCGGCAGCCACTCGCTGCTCAGCAAGAACAACGGCTTGGGCCTGCGCACCAGCGACAATACGCACGAACTGGATATTCTGCTTTACGACAGCACGCGGATGAAAGTCGGCCCCACTCCGCCCGACGTTTTGGAACAGATCATTCGCAGGGGAGGGCGGCAGGGCGAGATTTACGCGGCCCTCAAGGGGCTGGTGCAGCGCTACGGTCCGGCAATTCGCGAGAAGTACCCGCGGTTGGAGCGCCGCGTCTCCGGTTACAATCTGGACGATCTGCTTCCGGAAAACGGCTTTCACGTCGCTCGCGCGCTCGTCGGGTCGGAATCGACATTGGCGACGATTCTGGAGGCCACCTTGCACCTCGTTCCCGCTCCCAAGGCCCGCACCGTGACAATGTTGGGCTTCAAGGACATCTTCACCGCCGCCGAATGCGGCGAAGAGGTACTGAAGTTCAATCCGATCGCCTGCGAGGGTATCGACGAATTGCTCTTTGAATTCGTGAAGAAAAAGGGCGATGAGAACGCGAGCCTTGCTATTCTGCCGGAGGGTCCTGCGTATCTGCTGGTCGAATTCGGCGGAGACTCGCGTGCGGACAGCGACGAGCAGGCGCGGCGGATGCTCGCCCGCGTTGCCCAACTCGGCCGCCGAGCGCCCGTCGAAACGAAACTCTACGACGACCCCAAGCAGGAGGAAATGATCTGGAGCGTGCGCGAAGGCGCCCTGGGCAGCACGGCGTGGGTGAAGGGCCAGCCAGATTTCTGGCCGGGCTGGGAAGATTCGTCCGTGCCGGTCGCCGCTGTGCCCCAGTATCTCCGCGAGCTTCGCGCGCTTTTCGACAAGTACGATTACCACCCGTCGCTCTACGGGCATATCGGACAAGGTTGCGTGCATTGCCGCGTGCCGTTTGACCTCTATACGCGGCCGGGCATCGACAAGTACAAGGCGTTCATGGAGGAGGCCGTCGATCTGGTCATTAAATTCGGCGGGGTGGCGTCGGGCGAGCATGGCGACGGCCAGGCCCGCGGCCAATTCCTGCCGCGGATGTTCGGGCCGGAGTTGTTCGAGGCGTTCAAGGAGTTCAAGCGGATTTGGGACCCCGACAATCGGATGAATCCCGGCAAAAAAGTCAATCCGGACGGCGCTGCCTACGGCATCACCGAGAACATGCGGATCGGCGCCGACTACGATCCGCCCCAACCGCGGACCTATTTCTCGTTTGCCGACGACCGGCACAGCTTCGCCCGCGCCGCGCTGCGCTGCGTGGGCGTCGGCGCCTGCCGGCGCCACAAGGGCGGAACGATGTGCCCGTCGTACATGGTGACGCGAGACGAGAAGGATTCGACCCGCGGCCGCGCGCGGATGCTGTTCGAGATGCTCAACGGCGAAGTGCTCAAGGACGGATGGAAGAGCGGCGAGGTCAAGGACGCGCTCGACCTGTGCTTTTCGTGCAAGGGCTGCAAGGGGGATTGTCCGGTCAACGTTGACATGGCGACTTACAAGGCGGAATTCCTTGCGCATCATTACGGCGGCCGCTTGCGGCCTCGGCACGCTTATGCCTTCGGCTGGATCCACATCTGGGCGACGATCGCCTCGTTTGCCCCGTCGCTGGCGAATCTCTTTACCCAATTGCCGGGGCTGAATCGCATCGCCAAATTCGTTGCCGGCGCGGACTCCCGGCGGCAGATTCCTCCCTTCGCCCCGCAGACGTTCAAGCAGTGGTTCCGAAAGCGGGGCGCGAACAGGGCTTCCGGGCCGTCCGTCGTCCTCTTTGCCGACACGTTCAACAATCATTTTCATCCCGACGTTGCCATTGCCGCGTCCGAGGTCCTGGAGGACGCCGGTTTCCGCGTCGTCGTGCCGCTGGCCGACATGTGCTGCGGAAGGCCGCTTTACGACTACGGATTTCTGGGCATGGCAAGGCGCTGGTGGCTGGACCTGTTGGAAAAGCTCCGGCCCTACTACAGGACCGGCTTGCCGATGGTTGTGCTGGAGCCGAGCTGCTGGTCGGCGTTCCGCGACGAACTGACGAACATGCTGCCCAACAACGAAGATGCCCGGCGGCTCAAGGAATTGACGTACACGCTCAGCGATTTCCTCCGCACCCGCGCAGGGCTACGTCCCGCCGAGGCTCCACCGCAAGGCGCTGGTGCATGGGCATTGCCACCAGAAGGCGCTCGACACGCTCAACGACAAGGAAATCGGCCAGCTTTTCGCCGAGAAGCACGTTTTCGACAAGATGGGACTCGAGCACCGGCATCCCGACACGGGCTGCTGCGGCATGGCGGGCGCGTTTGGCTACGAAAAGGAAAATGGCCATTACGCGGTCGGTTTGGCCGCCGGAGAGCGCGTGCTCTTGCCGGAAGTCCGCCAGGCGCCGCGCGACGAGATCATTGTCGCCGACGGCTTTAGCTGCCAGGAACAAATCCGGCAGCAAACGGACCGGACCGCCCTGCACGTTGCCCACGTGCTGCGCTTTGCGCAGCGCGGAGGCGAGGCGCTGGCCGGTGAAGCGCCCGAAGCGGCTATCGTATCCGCCAGGCGCCGCGAGCTCCGTCTTGGCATGGCGAAAGCGGCGCTGCTGGTCGGCGCGGCGACATTATTCGGCGGATGGGCATTGTGGAAACTGTCATCCGGCCGCCACACGGATTCTCGCGTAAAGGAGGCGATAGATCATGCACGTTGACGAAAACAGCGCGATAGTTGTCACCGGAGCTTCCGGCGGCGTAGGCCGCGCGACAGCCCGATTGTTCGGCGCGCGGGCGCTAAAATCGCCTTGCTCGCGCGCGGCCGCGACGGCCTCGAAGCGGCAAAGCAGGAGGTTGAGGCCCTTGGCGGACGGGCGATTGCCATACCCACCGACGTCAGCCAGTTCGACCAGGTGGAGGCCGCGGCGGAGGCCGCGCAAAAAGCATTCGGGCCGGCCGACTTCTGGATCAACAACGCGATGGTATCGATGTACAGCCCGTTCGAGCGGATGACGCCGCGAGAATTCCACCACATTGTGGAAGTGACGTTCCTGGGAGCCGTCCACGGCACGCGCTGCGCACTGCGCAGATGCGGCCGCGCAATCGCGGCACGATCGTCCAAGTCGGGTCGGCCCTGGCCTTCCGTTCGATTCCGCTGCAAAGCGCCTATTGCGCCAGCAAACACGCCATCGAGGGATTCACCGAATCGGTCCGCAGCGAATTGATTCACGGGAATAGTGCCGTCCGTCTGACGATCGTCAACATGCCGGCGCTCAACACGACGCAATTCACCTGGACCAAAAACAAGATGCCGAACAAGGCCCGGCCCGCGGGCACGATCTATCAGCCGGAGGTTGCCGCCGACGCGATCCTCTTTGCCATGGAAAACGACCGCCGCGAGGTCACGGTGGGATATACGACCGTGGAGGCCACGCTGGGCGAAAAAGTAATCCCGGGGCTGCTCGACCGCTATTTGGCCCACGCCGCTTGGGAAGGCTCGCTTCTGCCGGAGCCCGCCGATCCAAAGCAGCCGGACAATTTCTGGCAACCGTTGCCGGGCGATCACGGCGCACACGGCGAATTCGACAAACTGTCGCACAGTTTCAGCCCACAATTGTGGGCGACGAAGCACCGGAAGCAGCTCCTGTCGGGCTTGCTTGCCGTCGGCGCCGGCTCGGCGGCGTATTTCTTGAGGAAGGCCCTTCGCGGCAATGGAAAGGAGCGAGATTCATCATGTCCATCAGCGTAGGCCAGTACGTAATGCAGCGTTTGACCCAGTGGGGAGTCCAGCGCATTTACGCGTATCCCGGAGACGGGATCAACGGGCTTTTAGCCGGGCTGCGCAAGCACGGCGACGCCCCGCGTTTCATCCAAGCCCGGCACGAGGAGCTTGCCGCCTTCATGGCGTCCGCCCACGCGAAGTTCACGGGGACCGTGGGAGTTTGCATGGCCACCAGCGGACCCGGCGCGATCCATTTGCTCAATGGCCTCTACGACGCGAAGATGGACCATCAGCCGGTCGTGGCCATCGTGGGCCAATCGGCCACGACCGCCATCGGCAGCCAGTATCAACAGGAGGTCGATCTGCAATCGCTTTTCAAGGACGTGGCCGGCGAGTATTGCGTCACCGTGATGAGTCCCGCGGCCGTGCGGCATTGCATCGATCGAGCGGTCCGCATTGCTCTCGATCAGCATAGCGTAACTTGCGTTATCCTTCCCAAGGACATCCAGGAAGAGGCGGCCGAGCCCGATCCGCCCCAGAGGCACGACTACGCGCAATCGGGAGTCGGCTGCCCCGTGCCGTTCGTGGTGCCCCACGCGGACGACCTGGCGGCAGCCGCCGAGATCCTCAACCGCGGCAAGAAGGTCGCCATGCTCGTCGGCGCCGGCGCCTCGGCTGCGCAGGACGAAGTCGAACGCGCCGCGCGGACTCTCGGCGCCGGCGTTGCCAAGAGCTGGCTGGGCAAGGCCGTGATGCCCGAAGACGTCCCCTTTTGCACGGGTCACATCGGCCTCTTGGGCAGCAAGCCAAGCTGGGACCTCATGCAGGAATGTGACACCCTGCTCGTCGTCGGCAGCAGTTTTCCGTACTGCGAATTCTACCCCAAGCCAGGACAGGCGAAGGCGGTGCAAATCGATCTCGACGGACGCATGTTGAGCTTGCGATATCCGATGGACGTGAATCTCAAAGGCGACGCCAAGCAGACGCTCGCCGCGCTGCTGCCGCTGCTCGCTCCCAAAAACGATCGCTCCTGGCAAGAGAAGGTGATCGAGAACGTCCGCGAGTGGTGGAAAGTGATCGAGGGGCGCGCCATGATCGACGGCAACAACGGCTTGCTCAATCCGGAGCGCGTCTTTTGGGAGCTGAGTCCCAAACTTCCCGACCGTTGCATTCTGGCCGCCGACAGCGGCACGAGCGCCAACTGGTACGCCCGCGATCTGAAGATTCGCCGCGGCATGATGGCTAGCGGCAGCGGAAATCTCGCCTCGATGGGCGCGGCCGTTCCCTACGCGGTCGGCGCAAAATTCTGCTTTCCGGACCGAGTCTGCATTGCCGTTACGGGCGACGGCGCGATGCAAATGAACGGCCTCAATGCCTGCATTACCGTCGCCAAGTATTGGCAGGAGTGGAGCGACCCGCGCTGGATAACGCTCGTGTTGAACAATCGCGACCTCAACCAGGTCACTTGGGAACAGCGTATCATGATGGGCGATATTCGCTTCGTCGCCAGCCAAGAGTTGCCCGACTTTCCGTACGCGCGCTTTGCGGAGTCGATCGGACTGGCCGGCATTCGCGTGGAAGAGGCCGGCAACCTGCCCGGCGCGTGGGACCGTGCGTTGGCCGCCGACCGACCGGTTGTGCTGGAGGCGGTTACCGACCCCGACACCCCTACCATTCCGCCGCATATTACCTGGAAGCAGGCCAAAAATTTCACGGAAACCGTTCTCCGCGGCGACCCCAGTGAAGCGGGCATTATCAAGCAAGCCGTCAAGGGCATGGTGCAAGGCCTGATGCCGCACGCGAAATCGTGACGGCAGTCCCCGCCGTGCGGAGGGCGAGGGAGCCAGCGATTGCGCCCGCGAATCCTCATCCTTTATCCCGCGATTGACGGCGTTGCAGGAAGCACTCCCACTCGTCACAATACAGCCAGGCTAGACCTCAACGGCTTGGAGGAGCTTCATGGCACGCGCAATCACGTTCATCGTCGTCATATTCGGCCTTGTGAACGCGTGGCCGAATCCCGCCGCGGCCGCGGCGCCGCCCGCGGCGCAGGAAGATACCCCGTGGGCCCAGAGGCAGGCCCTGTTCAAGCGGATTGCGGGGCAGGTGAGCGTTTCGATCGAGGAAGGCGGCAAGCCGAAAGCGGGCGTCCGGTCCCGGTGAAAATGATGGCCCAGCCGCTGTACTACTATAGCCGCAAAGCGGACTCGATGCCCGATGCGTTCGTTTGGGCATGGACTAACGGCGGCCGGCCCGCGGCGATCGCGACCATGTCGTGCATGACGGGCGGCCGATCCGGCAGGTTGACCTACGAGTTCGATCGCCTCTCGCCGCAACCGCTCGCGTTCGCGATCGAAGGCGGCGAGCCGTGGGCCCCGCGTGCCGGCATCACGATGAAGACGCTTCCCAATGTGCCGGCGCCGGCCGAGGACGCCGCCGCGCGGCTGAAGCAAGTCGCCGCGATTCTCTCGCGATTGAAGGCCACCGAGGTCGTCGTCCGTCCGCGGCGCGGCGAGCCGGCGGAAGGCGATCTTGCCTGGCTGCCCAAGCCGGTCCATCGCTACAGCGACGCGAAGCAGGGGACCATCGACGGTTTCTTGTGCCTGTGCTGCTTGGACACGGACCCCGAGATTGTGATGGTCCTGGAGGCGCAGCGGGACGGAAATGCCGCGCCTGAGTGGCGCGGCGGCTTCAATCGCATTGCGCTTGCCGAACTTAACGTGTACCTGGACAAAAAGGAGATTTGGAAGGCGCAGCGCATCAAGGCCACCGCAAATCAAGACGCGTATCGCTCGATCGGAGTCAACTTGGGCCAAGCGGCGGGCGGCGGATACGGGGGCGGTTATGGCGCCTACCAGGCCGACGACGCGGCCGACGCGAGCCCAGCGGCGGACGGCCGAGACGAAGACGGGCTGAACGCCCTGCTGCGGGCCATGCTGCAGCGGAGCGAAGACCGCAAAACGCGGTACGACGTGCCGCAAGGCGACGTGGCGGCGCTGACGAAGTGCATCCAGCGGCTAGTTGCGTTCCAGCCCAGCGAACCCGCGGACATCCTCCAGCACGAACTCCGCTTCCGGCCGGCGCTCGTCGAGGCGGCGCGTGCGATCGTGAAACTACAGAAGGACCGCGGCTCCGATGCCGGCCAGGCGGCGCAGTTCATCTTGCTGGAGGACCGCGTCTACAGGCTTGCGCGGGCGGCGCCGGCCGAACAGAAGCGCGTAATCGCCGACGTCGACGACTACCTCAAAGAGCAACTCAAGCTTGGCAACACGCACGCCGCCACCAACTTGGCCGAAACGGCCGCCCGCACATTGCAGCGGATGGGTCGGTGGGACGATGCGATCGCGTCGTTCGAGTCGTTCGCCGCGCAGTGCGCCGGCCACAAGGACGCCGCCGCCGCCGAGTGGGCAAAAACGATGCGGGCGGACGCGGCCAGCTTGCGGACCGCGAACGCCAAGGCGCCGAAGCCGGCGCCTCCGGAGGTCGCCCCGCGGGGCAAGCTGCGGCCCATCGACCTGTCGCGGAAGGCCAATCGGCCGATCTTGAACGATGCGTACAACGGGCTTGCCGAATTGCCCAAGGGCGAGCAATCGTTCGCCGACGTCACGTTTGCCGTCGGCGAGAAGATGCTGCAGTTGGAGGGGCCGTTTCACGGGCTGACGAAGATCGCGGGGATTCCCGTGGGCCGCAAGCTCCGCCGCCTCTATCTGCTGCAAGCCACGCTGGACCCGCACGCGAACGGGGTCGACCGCCCTGAAGGCGCGACCGCGGCCATCTACAAGATACGCTACGCCGACGGCGCGGAAGAGTCGCTGAGCGTGATATACGGCAAGGACGTTCGCGGCTGGTACGTCAACGACGAGGGCCAGCCGGTCTCGCGCGGGCGAGTGGTTTGGACGGGCTCGAACCCGGCATCCCGCCGCGACGGCACGATGCTGCGGCTTTACCTGGGCATATGGGAGAATCCCCACCCGGAGAAGCCCGTTGCCACGATCAATTTCACGAAGCCCAAACAACCGCCGCTTGCGCCGTTGTGCGTGGCAATCACGGCGGAGGAATAAAGGGGATTCACGGCGATGCCGGCTTATCCTTTGCGGCGGCCGGATTCACCAGCGCCTCCAGCGCCCCGGACAAGTCGTCAAAGTATTGCGGCCCGCCGCCGACGAACAGCCGGGCGACGTTGCCGCTGCCGTCAATGATGACCGTCTGCGGGATGGCGACGGCGGCGTACTTCTCGGCGACCTTGCCGTCGCGGTCCAAGCCGACGGGCATTTTCAAATCCGTGCGCTTCATCATGTCTTTGATCGCCTCGGGGGTTTCTTGCAAGTTTACCGTCAACAGCGTCACATTCCGGTCCTGGTACTTCGCCACGGCGCGGACCAGGTCGGGAAGCGTCTGCCTGCAAGGGCCGCACCAGGTCGCCCAGAAATCGACCACGACGATCTTGTCGCGCTGTTCGCTCAAGCGGAACCGCTTGCCGTCGAGCGTTTCCAACTCGAAGTCCGGGGCGGGCTTGCCGACCAGCTCGGATTGCATCCCCGCGCCGCCGGCTCGATCGTCCTGGGCAAACTTCGGCTCCACGGCGGGCTGCAAGGTCCAGCGCTGATAGGGAAGCGCTTGCGCCTCCTGCTCGATGGCCCGGTTGACAATGAGCTCGTCCACTTCGGTCAACTCGACGCGGCACGCGCCGAGCACGTCGCTGGCGCCTTGCAGCACTGTGCCGGCGAGCTTTTCGGGCCGGAACGTGAGGCGCACGCCGTCGCTGCGGAGCGCCTGCACGCGGGTAGGCACGGAGCGGGGAGCCGACCCGCCAAGCGGGTGCCCCAACTGGGAGCCAGCAACCTTGCTCCCCTCTTCCTTCTCCCCACCATCTAACTTTCTCCCTTTCTCCCCTTCTCCCTTTCTCCCCTTCTCGCTTCCTCCTTGCTCCTTGCTCCCCGCTCCCTGCTTTGCCGTGCCGGGCTTGTCCTTTTTCTCGTTCACGTCGAGCCAGATGATGCTCGCTACGCGCTCGCGGTCCACGTGGCGGGTCTCCGAGCGCACTTCGAGGGTCAGCGTCTTGTCGTCCATGTCGACGAGCCGGCCGCGCAGATAGTCGCCGGCGGTCGAGCGGACGAGGTGGGTGGGCGGGTCTTCTTTCTCCATGCGCGGCAGCGTCAACAGCCGATCGCGCTTGGCAATATCGATTCTCGTCGCGCGGCTGCGGTTCTCCAGTTCCACGGCCTTGAGTTTGTCGCTGGGCACGAAAGTGGCGTCCAGCCGCGGAGAGTGGATCGTGACGCCGCGCTGGTCGATCCGCTTGATTTCGCAGGAGATCGTGTCGCCCGTTTTCAGGTACAATGCCGGTCCTTTCCAGGGCGCCGACATGTGCCGCACTAATTGTCGTGCCCCCATTAACCACGCCATTCATAACGACAACAGGTCCGGCAACGTTCGCGGCAAAAAACGCGCTTTGGCCTCGCCCATGGATGACATAGTTAGGTTGCTGAGGTGGCAACTCGCGATAGACTATGCGGCCGGAGAAGTCGCGCTTCAGCGGGCTGGACGCGGCGCCGCCGCGCGGCCGCCAGGCGAGGCAACTGGCGTCCGCCGCGGAGGCGGCTTCCGCCAGGCAGCCTTGCAGCTTCAATCCGTCGCCTTCCAAACGGCCGCTTCGTCCGCCATTGGGTTCCGAGGCCGGCGGGCGGTCGTTACCCAGCGCGACCAGGCTGTGCAGCAAGGAAAGCTTGATGGCCAGCGGCTGCGCGATGCCCGGGCGGTCCAGCCACAATCGGCCCCCTTCGACCTTGCGCAGTTTGCCGCTCAGCCGGACGCCGTTGTCGCAAATCGCCCGAACGTCGCAGCCGGAAAGCGTGCCGGAGGACGACAGCGCAACGCTGTTGACCGCGTCCGCCGGAATGCGGGAAGTCCGGCCGCCGGAGGCGAGGACGAACTCCTTGGTCGCGGCATCGAACGCTTCCACCTCGCCGCCCAGGGCAGAGCCGTCGGAACGAACGAGCCGGGCGTTGCCTCCCTGCACTTCCATTGGCGGGCGTCCGTCCCAGCGCGTAATCGAGAGCTGTTCGAGGCGGACGTTGCCGAGATGGTTTACAAGCCGCAAGCACGTCCCCGGCGGGGGCTCCTTGGGGGCCGCGACGTTTGGCGCGCACGACGCTTCGGCGTCCAGCGCTTTGGCAATGGCCAAGAGCGGCGACTTGGACGCCTTGGCGCTTTTCGCAGTCCCAGGGGCGTCGGCAACCGACAGGTCGGCCAGCGGCTTGCCGTCGGCCGCGAAGGCAAGAGCTTGTTTGCGCTGTTGATCGACGTAAATCCGGAAGTGGCAGCGGCCAGCGCCGGAAGCGATCTTTTGCAGCGGAGCAAGGTCCGCCTTTTGCCCTCTTTCACAGACCAGCACCAAATAAGTCGAGAAGACTTCCATGCGGATCGGCCCATCGACCGGCGAGGCTCCGCCGCCGGCGCCGCACGATCCGCCTTACAGCGGCCCTGCCTCCAGCCGGGCGAGCCTCCGCCGGCGGAGCGGCTGCGCCGAGGACCAGCGTGAAATCGGGATCGGAGCTCCAGGACAACTCGAAATCGATGCACGCTTGCTTGGGAAGGCCAAGATCGCCAACGAGCGACGCCCCGGCGTGTTCGGTATAAATCCGGCCGGCGTCCTGCTTCCACGCGCCGTCGGGAGACTGCTTCCATTCCAGCAGGCCGTTGGGTCCCAAATAGACCAGGTCGGCCCCGCCGCGACTGTGCAAAATGCGACGGACTGCCGAGGCGCTGGATGTTGAGCGGACCGAGACCGGCCGCGTCGAAGCGGCAGTCGTCTTTCGACAGCCCCGTCAGAGAGCCGAAGAGCACGTCTCCGCCCGCAAGCTCCAGGCAGTAACCGCCGTCCGGGCGCGGCCGCGAGGCCGACGCCGGAAAGAAAACGGCGCCGACGGCGCTCACCGGGAATTCCAGCGGCGCCGCGAAAGCGGGCGACTGCCAGCGAAGGGTTCCCGCCTTGCCGCAGGCGCACAGCTCGCCGGCCAGATAGTCGCCGCCGCTGAGGTGCAAGGTGGCGGCCTCTTTGTCGCCGGCACGACTGCCGGAAGCCCGGTATTCGGGCGCTGGATTCCGCGACACGGCATCGTTGGCGCCGGTATTGGGCCCATCTTCAATCGCCGCGTTGTTCGTGATGGTCAAAGCAACCTGGCCGTCGACTTCCGCGGCGAAAGGGCCGACGCCGAGCATCGGCAGCAGCGACACGGCCAACAGGCGGAGAGTTAGCGATTTCATGGCGATATGCTCCTTAGTGCTTAGAACTTCGTACTTAGTTC
Organism: uncultured Planctomycetia bacterium; assembly: GCA_963780045.1. GTDB lineage: Bacteria > Planctomycetota > Planctomycetia > Pirellulales > Thermoguttaceae > JANXQG01. The sequence continues at coordinate 685,835 of CAVZZZ010000005.1, forward strand.
TTAGACACGGGCGGCATCCAGAGACCTAAGTTCCAAGATCTAAGCTCTATTCCTTATCGTTCGTAGATCGGCAAGAGCCGGTAGTTCAGCGCCAAAGCCAAAAGGCCCATCGACGTGCCCGTCGACTCTCCGAACTGGCCCGGGATGCATCCGTCGTCGCGCTGGGCGGCCTTCAGTTTGCGGATCAAACTCTTGTTCCATTTTTCCCAGGCGTCGACGTTGCCTTGAAACAAGGCTTGGGCCTGATAGTAGCGTCCGTATTCGACATACCCCGAGGCCTCCTGTTCGGGCACGCGCACCAGGAACGCCAAGGTGGCCTTGTACTGAGAGAGGTCCGTCCGACGGGCGAGGGCATAGACGAGCGTGGCGATGGAGGTGCGCGCGGTCGACTCGCCAAAGCCGAGGCCGGAGTAACCGACCTCGCCCGACTGGGACGTCATGCTCTTGTAATAGCCGATGGCATTGTCGATCGAAGTGTCCGGGACTTCGATGCCGGCGTTGCGGGCCGCCAAGAGCCCCACCAGCACCGCGCCGCTGACCGACGTGTCGGCGTCGGAGGCGTCGGGCGAGTAGCGCCAGGCGTGATTGGGGTTCTTTTTTTGCGAAGTGACGGCGGCGCGGACGGCCAGTTCGAGCGCAGCGCCGATCGTGCGGCGATTCGATCCTTTGCCGCCGGCCCAAAGATCGCGGTCGTCGACGGCCCCGTAGGCCTCGGCCAGGGCCAGCATGCCGAAGCCGTGGTGGTACATGCTGTTGCCCAGGTATCCGGTGCTGGAGTCCTGGCCCAGTATGATGCTGCGCACCGCGCAGGCGGACGTGGTTGCGGTAGCGGCCGAAGTTAGGGTCCTCGCCGGAGGCCAAAAAGGTCATCAGCGCCATGCCGGTGGTGCCCGGCCCTTGCTGGCCGTCGGGCCAATCGCCGTTTTCGCTCTGCTTGTTGGCAAGATACTGCAAGCCGCGATCGTACATCTCGCGAACGTCGCGGGGAACGGCCTCGCCGTGGTGGACCAGCGGCTGCGCCTGGGCCGGCGCACAGCTTGCCGCGAGCCAGAAGCAAGCCGCCAAAGCCGGCGCATTGAAGATTTTCAATTTCAAATTCGCAATTTTCAATTTGCAATCCGTCATGCATTTCCCTTTCACGGCAAGTACCCTTGCTGCCTCAGCATCTGCCCCATGTTTCCAAAGCGATTGATCACGCCCTTGAGCGATTTCCGTTGCGAGTCGTCGAGAATCGGCTTGAGCTTCGCGTCGTCGAGCCTGCCCAACTGGTAAAAGATCACGTAGGTATCGTAGGGGCCGAATTTCTTGGGCGGCTCGGTTTCGTCGACGATGAGTTTGACCAGCCGCTGCCGCTGGTCGCCGGTAAGCGAAACGCTGCCTTCCAGGTTCGACATCAGCAGCTCGATCTTGGCTTGATAACGGAATTTCCGCCGCAGGCGCTCCTGGCGTTCGAAGCCCAATTTCTGGTCGGCGGTGAGCGTTTGCGCCAGGACCTTCTGAAATAGCGACCCCTCGCCGTAGATGCTCGATTGCATCTTCGTCATCATCGGCTGCGCTTCATTGACTAGCTCCATGTACCTTTGCTGGTCCAGCGGCTGCTTCACCGCGCGGAATTTCTCGCGCAGGCGCGTCCATCTCGCGGAAAAGTGCTTTCAGGTCGCACTGCCCGGCGAGTTGCAGCTTCTCCCGTTGGGCGGCGGAAAGTTCGCAAGCGCGCCGACGTTGTCGATTTGCAGGTCCAACGACGATTTCTGCGTGCGCTGGAGCTGATCGCGGGACCGCCCGCGAAGCACCCACTGGTCGAAGTCCGGAAGCGCGAACTGGTTGAACCCCCGGACCTGCTGGTCCTCTTGTTTCTTGGGCACGTCCCAATCGTCTTGCCCCCGCGCCGCAGGGCCGCACAGGCCGACCAGCATGACCAAGGCGGCAATCGCCAGGAGTGTTCTAGCGGCCATCTTTCACCTCCTGGACCAGGCGGGCGATCTCTTGAATCTCCGTCGCTTCGCCAGCATCGGGGCCGAAATCCACCGCCCATTCGTCATTCTCGTACTGTCCACCGCGCTGTTGCGAGGACGCCTGCCAGACAAGCTTCTGTTTCGCATTCAGCAGCGGCATAATCGCCGCATCGGGAATCGAATCGCAGACGCCGAACGCCGACAGCAACCCAGCCAGCGTTGCGCGCTGCGCGGCGGTAAGAACGAGCCGCTGGTCGGCGTCGGCGACCAGGTTCAGCATGGCGGCGTGTTTGCATGCCGCGGCCCGCGTGTCGCACTCGCGGCGGTAGAGGCGGGCCTTCTCTCGGCCCAGCTTCGCTTCGGCCAGCGGCGCCAGCAGTTTCTGAACGACCAGGCGCGGATCGGCGGGTGCGCCACCCTGCTCTTGTGCCTGCTGCGCGCGGACGTACTGGCGCAGGGGAACGTGAACGCCCGCTTTGGCCGCCTTGGCGATCTCGACAAACAGCTTGGGGTCCGGCTTGCATGTCCGCCGCAAGAACGACAATTCGACATACAGCATCTGCTCGAACTCCTCTCGGGAATCGGCTTCTCCCTGGAGAATTCTCTGCTCCTCGGCGGCTTTCCGCTGCTTCTCGACGGCGGCGCGGTGTTTCCTGCCGCTGGGGTCGTCGGCGATCGCGCGGACCACCGCCTCAAGCAAGGAAACCGGCTTGCCCGCCTGAGCGGGCGGACGATCGGCCTCTCTTGCCGCCGGCGCGACCGCGTCCTCTTCGTCGGGTGCAAAATAAGCCGCGCCGTCAAAGAACGAAGCCCCACCTTGCAACCCCGCGGCGGGCTGCGGCGCAAGATCCTCTGCAAGCGAGCGCGAGGCGACCGCCGAAGTCAGCCCCAGGCACACCAGCGCGCTCCACCGCCTTCGAACAGTCACGGTCCTATTTGTCATTTTTGACCTCGACGTCCTGGACCATGCGCGAAATCTCTTGGACCTCCTGCTCTTCGCCGAACTGCCCGCCGTTGTTGAAGGCGAACCCGAAGCGCCACCTGGCCGTCCGTCCTCGAAGTCTCGCGCCATACGCTTTTCTGCTTCTCCTCCAGCACGGGAAGGACCGCCTGTTCGGGCAGCGACGGCAAGTATTCGGTGTTATAGGAGAAGTACTGGAAGTAGTCTTCCCACGAGTTCTGGTATTTCGCCGAGAGCGAATCGACCAGTTTGCGCGCTGCGCGGCGGTCAAGACGAGCCGGTCGTCCACCGCGGCGACCAGGTTCTGGATCACCGCGTGTTTGCGGGCCTCCGCGCGCTTGCCGCACTCGTCGCGGTAAAGGCGGACCTTTTCCCGGCCCAGCTTCGCTTCCACAAGCGTCGTCAGCCATTTCTGCATGGCTTGGCGCGGATTGTCGCTCGTCTCGTTTGCGTTTCCCGGCAACTGCGGTCGCATCTGCGGCATGTACACCGCGCAAACGTACTGGCGAATGGGCGCGCGAAGGTCGGCTTTGGCCGCCTTGGCGACCTCCGCAAACGGCTTCGCGTCCGGCTTGCACGATCGGCGCACGAACGCCAATTCGGCATACAGCATCTGCTCGAACTGGGGACGAAAGTTCGCTTCCCATTGGCGCAATTGCTGGTCTTGCATGGCTTGCTGCTGCTGTTGCATAGCGGCCTGCCTGGTTCCGTCCACATCGCCGCCCAGCACGTTGACGATCGCCCCCAGCAGCGAGCCCCGATTGGCCGCGGGCTTGGCCGGGCGGGCAGCGTGCATGGTTATGGTGGCCGGCGCGCCCTTTTTGGTGGCCGGCGCGGCCTTTTGGGCAGCCGGCGGTTGAGCCGGCGTGAGGACGAGAATCTGATTACCGGCTGCGCGGACAAGCACCGCTTCTTTGGCGGCCGGCGCGGCTTTTTGGGCAACGGGCGCCGCCTGATGGACGGGGGGCGCCGCATTGCTCGGCGGCGCAGGGTCCGCGGCGAAACCGCGGGCGATCAAAGCCGACGTCAAAGCCAAGCATAGCAGCGCCGTCCAACACGCCCTTCGCCGACCCGCTGCGCGGGTGCCCCGTCTCAGGGCGTACCACCCGCCGTTCCGCATCAGTCCTCTGTCAATCATTGCGGCTCCCGGTTTTCGAACTTGCTGAAGTATTGGTCCAGCCCGGTACGGAACTCTTCCGGAAGCACGCGCCCCGCGGTGCCAACTGCCTGCGTTGCGCCGCCCGGATCGCGCACTTCCTTGGCGTTGACGCCCAGCCCCAGCAGCGCCAGGGCGGAATCATTTGTCGTTCCGCGGCCTCCGCCGCCGGGCGTCGAACCGCCGCCTCCGCCGCCGCGGGGATTGATCCGCTTCGATTGCAAGAGAAGCTCGATCGCTTCCGTCTCGGCGCCGATCGCCTCCCGGCCCGTCTCCGGACGAGCGAGTATCTCCTTCGCGTCGCCCATGACTTCGGCAACGGCGGTGAGCAGCGCGATTTCCTTGGGGAACTGCGTCTCGCTGTCGGGCAATTTGCGAATCTGCTCGGTCACGTCCTCCACGCGCTTGTCAAGCTCTCCTTGCGTTTTCGACAGCTTGTCGGCGCGCTTGCCGTACTGGTCCTTGGCCAGCGCGGGACGCGCCTGCTGGGTCACACGCGTCTCCTCGCGCAAATTGACTTCGGCCTCGAGGATCTTCAGAACTTCCAGCACGATCGACGGCGGCAAGCTGTCCTTCGAGCACGAACAGTTGCAACTGCCCTTGCACGCGGGGTCGACGAGGTCTTCCGCCCAGCGGTCCATCGTGTCCCACCAGTATTCGCATTGGGCGATGGACAGACCCGGTTCCTTGTCCAGCTCGTCCGCGACCTGGCGGAGGCCGCCGACGACATCCTGCTTTTTCATGTCGTCCAGCACCGTCTTGACTTTCACGAATTGACGGCGCTCGAAATAGGCCTGCAGGTCGTCCATGATCGTGGAGACGTTCTGGCTGCTGGCGTTTTCCGCCGTGGACAGGTCCTTATAGGCCGTCTTCTGCGGCGCTTCGATCTGGTACGACTGCCGGCCGAAGGAACCCTCGACCAGTTCGCCGACGCGGCCCGCGACCTTGTACTGCGCCCGCGACGCCGCCTTGAGCCGCTTGACCAGCGTGCTGCCTTCCAGGTTGGCGAGGATGTTGTTCAACTCGTTGGCGATCTTCTCGAATTCCACCAGCAAGTCTTGCTGCTTGCGGACGGCCTGGTCCATCTTGTCGCCCGCGGGACTTGGCGGAGGCGGCGGACTGGTGCTGGCCTTGCCCATCAGGGTCGTCGTGGCGAGCCGCAGGGCGGGCGACGACGGCTTCTTGTTCTGCGGCGGCTGCGGCTTCGCGTTCTTGTCCTGCGGCTGCAGCGATTGTTCCATGTCCGCGACCGACGGCGCGGGCGGCTTCGGGTTCTTCTTGTCGTCGGGGTTGGTGGAAGAAGGCTTGCCTCCCCCGCGCGGGCCTGGCCGACCTTCGGTCCGCCGGTGTTGGACTTGGCGCCGGAGGAACGGGCCTTGGCGGCCTGCGCCAGCAGATCGGCGACCGAAGGCATGCGATTGCCCGCGATGTCCTTGAGGACTTGCAGCATCTCGGCCCAGCGATCCAACGCACCGACGTCGAACTGCGGATTGCGGGCGGCCTGGCGGAGCAAATCCTCGCCCGCCTCGGTCAAGCCCGTCAGCCGGCGGCCATTGGCGCGCTCGGCGGCGGCCTGGTTCTCGATCCGCCGGCGGACGTCGGGCCGATCCAACTGATCCGGCGGCAGGTCGCGAATCTGCTTGTTGGTTTCGTGCAGTTGCATCTCGCGGTCGCGGACCTCCAGCGCCTGGCGGTGCCACTTGCCGAGCTGCTCGGTGATCCAGATCGCGTGCTGTTCCGCGTTGAGCACGTACAAGAGGTAGTTCGGCGAGTAGACCCGCTTGCGGCTGGGGAAGTAGTCCTCGACGAAGAGGCGAACGTTGACGGGCTGCGGCTCGATGCCCAGCGATTGGGCCGAGAACGTGCCCTCGGCCTCGACCGAGCGTTTCTCATACCCGCCGGCGGCGATAATGCGCTCGCCCTTGGCGGGAGTGGCGATGACCGTTGTGTCGGCTCCCTGCCACTCCATGCCGACTTGTTTCACGCCGAAATCGTCTTCGGCCTTGACGCGGAAGTTCAGTTGCTCCGAATCGAGCACGACTTTCGCTCGCGGCAAGTCTTCCACGGCAATCGTCGGGGCTTCATCGTCGCACGGCGTGATCGCGATCGTAAACGGTTCCTTGCCGGCCAGGTCGAACTCGTCGCGCCACTGGAACACTATCTTTTGCGGGCTGTCGGCGGCTATCGACGGACTTTCGATCACCTTCTCGGCCGGCTTTTGCGGCCGGCCGTCCACGCTCGCGGCGGACAGATTGCGATTGGCGGTGGCCGAGAACTTTGCGCGGCTTCCCTTGACCAGCGCGATCGCGCCGCCGCGCGCATCTTTGGTGACCGGATGCGGCTGGCCGAGATATGCGGGCAGCGTCACTTCGGCGGCGATCGCCGTCAGCTCCGGACGGAGCATGGGACGTATATGCACGACCTGTTTGAAATCGCCGATGCTGATGGACAATTGGCCGTCGGCGATTTGGCCCGGCAACTCGAACCGGTAGCCGCCATTTTCCAGCGGCGAGCGCACCGGCGTCTGCTTGCCAAGCTGGACCCAGCCCTGGCGCGGCTGCCAGCGCGAGGCGTTCTCCAGGGGGACCTCAATCATGAAGGCTTCGCCGTGCGGAACGACGATTTCCGCCGGGAGCGCTTGCACGGCGGCGAACGTATAACGAGGCGGCCCGCCCCAAGGCGAGAGAAACCGCTGCCAGGCGTTGACGGCCGCGGAGGGGACCACGACGCCGAGGGCCAGTATCGCTGCGCCCAGGACTGCGGCAAGCGTTGCCCAGGTGCGATGCCGCGAATTCGGCGCCGCGGCGGCGAGGTTGCATTTCTGCGCGTCGCGCGCGACCGTGCGGACCGCCGCCTCGCAGAGTGCCCGCGAGCGGGCTTGCTCGCCATCGCTATGGACCAGTTCGATGATGCCCAGCAACTGATCGCCCAGGCGCGGGAGCTTGCTGGTAAGCAATCGGGCGAGGTGCTCCAAGCGCCGCCGCCGCCAGACCCAGCGGTGCAGGCAGAGCGGCACGATCGCGCAGCCGCAGATGGCGCCCGCAAAGATGCTCAAACGCAGCCAGCGGGGCGTATCCCAAAGGCGATCCAGCGCGAAGACGCAGAGGAACGCCACCATCACGGCGACGACGGCGAAGGCTGCCGATTCCGCCAGTTTGATTGTCCATACCCGGCGGCGAAACGCATACAACTGAGTCTGAAGACTGGCCGGCAATTGCAACGGCTCTCGAGCTTGTGCCATGCTCATAACTGGTCTCCTTTGTTTTCGCAGCCGCGGATTGGCGATCCACGGCTGCAACGCCTTAAATCAGTCCAATAATCTTTCGACCTATCCAAAACACAGCCATTATAGCAATTACCACTCCGGCGGTAGCGGGATGACACCACAACTGCACGCGGCGGACCGAGGGGGCCGGATCGGGCAGGCTGGCCAGCGAAGAGACGATTTCCTCGGGCCGGTCCACGCGCATGACCTTGCCCCGCGTCACCCGCGCTATCTCCTCCAGTACCTCCGGCCGCGCCGGCCGGCCGATCCGCTCCTTGGCCTCGCCCTGAATATAGAACGAGGCTTCCAAGATGGCGCCCGTTTGCTTGCAGGTGAGAACCACTTGATGCCGGCCGGGTTCGCGGGCCGTGAACTTCCCGGTATATGCGCCCCAGGCATCGGCCGACGATACGAAACCGACGTTTTCCGCCTTGCCGGAAGGGGCCGTGATCCGCGCCGTCACGTCGCCGCCTTGCAGCGGCTCACCGCCGTGCTCCATCACGTTGGCGTTGAGCGTCAAGGTGGCGTCGATTTGCGGCTGATCGGGCGCGTAGTAGAGCCGCATCGTTTCTCCTTTGGCCATGTTCCGCTGGTAGGCCATCCATCGCACGACCTGGCCCCAGAAGCGATAGTGGTACTTGTCTTCAACTCCGCGGCGCCGGCGCCAGCGCCGTCGGTCCCCATGAAGAGGACCTTGCCCGCGCCGTAGGTCCGCGTCGCCAGCAAGGGCATGCGGCCGAACTTGTTTTCGCTGTCCTTATGCACGGCCAGCACTTCCGCGCCGGCACGCGCCTTCAGCACCGGGGCGTACCACTGGAAGCCGGGCAGTCCTTCCCAGACTTCCATGTTCTCCTCCTCGGTGTCGGCCAGTTTGGTCAGCAGGCTCCGCCGCCCGACGTCCGTGAGCTCGAAATGGCAGGGCGTGCTCGATCCCCAGCCGTCCGGTTTGGTCTCGTCCAGAACGACCGGATAGAGCGCGTCCAACTCGGTCTTCTGCAGCGACATCTGCAATCCCCGCGCTCCCGGCATGAAAACGATGCCGCTCGCCTGGTGCTCGACCAGTCCCTTCAACCAGCCGCACTGTTCCTCGGTAAGCTGGCCGTTGCCGACCCCCACGTCGCCCAGAAAGACCACGTCGAAACGGGAAAGCTCGTTCAGGCCGGCGGGAAATTGCTTGATGTAGTCTTTGTTGCCGCCGCCGGGCTTGCCGATATCGGGGTGGAACAACATGCACGACAGCTCGACGCCCGGATCGCGCGACAAGGCGTTGCGGAGATAGCGGTACTCCCAGCGCGGATACGACTCCACGAGCAGGACCTTCAGCTTCTCTTTGCGGACGGAAACCGGCACGCTCAGCTTGTTGTTGTCGGTTATCGTTTCGTCGTGGTGCGGGGGGACTTCCAGCGTCAGCGTCATGTCGCCAAGTGCCGCCGGCTTCCACGCCAGCCAGTCGCTGGTAACGCCCATCGCGGCAATGCGGACCTCCTTGGACACTTCGTCTCCGTTGGACGAGCGCAGCACGACGTTGGTCACGTAGTCGCGCGGAAGGGAACTCTCGATCGTGAAGGGGATGCGCACCGACTTGCCGAGGATCGCGAACGTGGGTGCGTCCAGACTGCGGACCTCAACGTCGGGCAGCCGGACGGGGCTGCCCACCGGCACCGCCAGCACGGGCACCTCCTTCAGCCGCAGAAGCGTCGCGGCCTCGACCGGGGGCAAGCCGGCGTTCCAGTCACCGTCGGAAACGAGCACGACACCGACAAGGTTCTTGAACTTGGCCGGTGCGGTGGACAGCGGGCTGTAAAGATCGGTGTTGCCTTTGCCGCCCGGTTCGGAAAAGGATTGCACAACCACTTGGAATCGCTCTTCGAGCTTCTTCCAAAACGCCGGATCGGTGATCGCGGCAACAGCCTGTCGGCGCGACACGGGAGCGGCCTTTGCGGAGCCGCTAGCGGCGACATCGCGTGTATCCATGCTGGGAGAGGCGTCCCAAAGCACGGCGATCGAGGGCTTTTCGTTGGGCCGGAATTCCTGGACGATCTCCGGCTGGTTCAGCAGCACCGCCGCGAGGGTCACCAGCACGATTCGCAGCAGCTCCAACAGCCCCATCGACGCGCGGTAGCCGCTCCGCCGCCACGCGACAAAGCTCAATCCCACGGCAACCGACACCAGCAGCACCGAAGCGGCAAGCGACCAGGGCGTCCACTGGAACGTCAGCGTGCGCGTGTAGTGTACGGCGTCGTTCACGTGGCGACTCCTTCCGTGGAGGGCAGGGAGCTCGGAGCACGGAACATGGGGCGGCTCTGACTCCCTGCTCCCCGCTCTTTGCTCCGCACCTTGGGCAAACAGAGCGCGGCTTCAACTATCATTGCGACCATCATTGCCAGCAGGAACAGCCGCCAAATCTCCTCCACCAACGACCGGGAGCTTCCCGCGCTGCTGTCTACGCGGGAAAAGTCCAACCCGTTGAAGAGCCCGGCCACGCGATCGTCCTTCAGCACGGCAGCCTGGTCCTCGGCGGCCGGACGATTGACGGCCAGCAGCCGGTCGCCCGTCTGGTAAACTCCGGAAAAGAACGGATACTCGGTTGAGAGGGCGTCTTCACCACCCGCCAGGCGTTGCCACGATTGCGCGAGCTCGGTGGGCGCGTGCCCGGCGACGAGGTCCCGCGTGTTGCCCAGCACAGCCGCGCCCGTGGCCATCGCCCGCTGCACGGTGGCATAAAGGACGACGGCATCGGCCGCCAGCGAGGAATCGGCAGCCGCGGGTGTGGTCGTCAGGAAGTAGACGCCGCCGTGCTCCGTGGCGGCGCGGGCCAACAAGGGCGCACCGCCCCGCAAGGAAGCCAGCGTCGTCACCTCGCCGGAAAGCGCGCAATGCCTTCTGACCTTCAAGTCACCAACGGGCAGCGACTGGCCGCTGAGCGTGTGCAGCAGCAGGTCCTGATCGCCGCGCCACGTTTCGACGGAGGCCTTCTCTTCATCGCCGTTTGCCCACGCCCCCCAACGGGCGCCCAGGAACTCCTGTGCGCCCCCGCTCCGGGGCGGCAGGAATAATACTTGCCCGCCGCGATCGACGAAGGCTTTCACCAGTTTCGCGGCACTGTCCTGCGGCAGCGGGGCCTGCCAAATCAGCAAGGCGGTCTTTTCCCAGGCGACGCCGGCCAGTTGCCCCGGCGGCACTACTTCCGCGTTGCACGCAAACGTCGGATCGGGCGAAATCGACGCCGCCAACTGCAGCGGCCACGCCGCCTGCGGGTCGTCGGAAACGATGACGGCGTTTCGCGGGACCGGTTTATCGAAGACGAAGAAGAAATCGTTGTCGGCCGGATTCGCGTCGGCGGGAATGGAAACCCATCCCCAGCCCCGCTCGCGCTTTCGTTCCAAGGCGATGTGGTAGTCCTTCAACTCGAATTGCCGTCCCGTCATTTCGACGTTCAACTCGGACCGCGCCTTCGATCTGGAACTGCACCGGGATCGTCGTTTTGTCGTCCGCTTGTCCTTCGCGCGACAGAACGAGCGAGACTAAAAGCTCGGTGCGGTCGCCCGACTGCTGCCGGCGGACGCCGGTCACGCGCACCGCCGTGTTGCCCGTCGCCGTCTGCGGATACGCCAGCAAGTGGAAGCGGACGCCCTGCGCGAGTTCCATAAAGCTCTCGCGGAGCGTCCGCCATCGGCCGCTGTCGGCGTGCCAGTCGTTTTCGCGGAGGTCGGAGCAGATCCAGATCTCCGTGCGGCCCGTATGGTTGGTCCGGATGTACGTCCGGGCGGCTTCGAGCATCGTGGGAAGGTCGGCTTCGGCGCCAGTCGGTTTCGCGCATGAATCGTCCAGCAGCGCGTTGGGCGAGGGAAGCTCGCGAGGCTGGTTCGTGGCGCTATCGATCAGCACCCAGCGCGAGGAGCCCAACGTGGCCAGGGCGCCGGCGATCTGCCGGCGTCCCGCCTCCAGCTTTGACATGCCGGCGCCGCCCTCAATCTGCTGCATGGAGGGCGAACAATCCAAAAGGACGATCGTCGTATCGGCCTTGCTGCCCGCCGCCAGGCCGAGCAAGCCGCTGGCCAAGGGGCGGCCCACCGCAAAAATCAGGCCCGCGATGGCCAACATGCGGAGCAAGAGGATCAACCACTGCCGCAGCCGAGCGTAGCCGCGCGACATCCGCTGGGCAGCCAGCAGAAACATCATCGCGCCCCAGCGGACCGTCTGGTAGCGGAGCTGGTTGATCAAATGAATGATGATCGGCAGCGCGATCAGCGGCAAGGCAAACAACATGAGCGGTTGCATGAAACTCATCGGTTGCCTCGCATCCGGGTTCGTCCGACGAGGAACCGCATCAGCGCTTTCTCGTAATCCTCGTCCAGGCCCACACGGTGATAGTCGATCGCCAATTCCAGGGTGAGAGTCCGCAGATCGTTCAAGTAGGCGCCGATCGCTTTGTGGTAGCGGTCGGCAATGTCATTCGGCTCGGCAAAGACCGACGGGCCGCCCTCCATGTCGAGAAACCGCATGGGCCGATGGAAATCAAAACGAACCTCGCGCGGATCGAGCAAATGGAATGCCGCTACGTCATGCTTGCGAAAGCGCAAGTGGTCAAAGCAGCGGCGCAGTTCGGACGGTTCCACGAAAAGATCGGATATGATCACGACCAGTGCCCGCTCGTCGACCGTTTCCGCCAGTTCGTGCAGCACGGGCACAAGCTGCGTCTGCCCAGCGGGCCGCGCGTGTTCCAGGACGTTGAAGACGTTCATCAAGTGCGCCGGATTGCGACGCGGGGGAATGTTCTTGACGAGACCGCCCGCCACGCAATACAGGCCCACCGCGTCGCCCTGCTGCACGGCCAGGTAGCTCAAGGCCGCGGCGATCTTGCGGGCATACTGGATCTTCGTCGTGCCGTCGGAGCCGAAATCCATCGAGCCGCTGGTATCCAATACGATACAGCATCTGAGGTTCGTGTCGGCCTCGAACTCCTTCAAGTAGAAACGGTCGGAGCGGCCGTACGCCCGCCAGTCCAGCCGACGCAGATCATCGCCGGGAACATACTTGCGGTACTCCGCGAACTCGACGCTGGCGCCGCGGTGCGGGCTGGGATGCCGCCCGGAAACGCTCCCCAGCATCGGCCAGCGGGCACAAAGGGGAACCGCCGCCAGACGGGCAACCGCCCGCGGATCGAGAAAACTGCGCGACTGGCGTTCGGCGAACATCGGCGACTCCGGTGTGGGGTGGCACGTCCTGAGCTTCGAGCGAAGGGCGTGATTGAAGCAATCCCAAGCCCTTCGCTCGAAGCTCAGAGCGTGCCACCCGATTGCGAGCTATTCGACGCCGCTGGTTTCCTCCAGCAATCGTTTCACAATCTCTTTGGCGCCGATTCCTTCGGCCTGGGCCGCGAACGTGGTGATCACGCGATGTGTCAGCACCGGCGCCGCGACTTCCTGAATGTCTTCCAGGCGGACCATGTAGCTGCCTTGCAGCGCCGCACGCGCCTTGCCGCCGAGTATCAGGTTCTGCACGGCGCGAGGACCGGCCCCCCAAGCCACCAAGGGCTTCAGCCAAGCCGGCGCGGAAGGATCCTTGGGCCGCGTGCGGCGCACAAGCCGCGCGGCATAGGCGTAAATATGGCTCGGAACCGGAATCCGGCGGACAAGACTTTGATGCCCGATGATCTGTGGGGCCGTTAACAGATGCTTTAGCGTGGGAAGCGCGTCGCCGGTCGTCGTCCGCGCGATCTCGATCTCGTCTTCCTCCGACGGATAGTCCAGCTCGATCAGGAACATGAAACGGTCCAGTTGCGCTTCCGGCAGCGGATACGTTCCTTCCTGCTCGATCGGGTTCTGCGTCGCCAGCACGAGAAACGGCAAGTCCAAGTGCATCGTCTTGCCTAGCGCGGTGACCTTGTATTCCTGCATCGCTTCCAACATCGCCGCCTGGGTCTTGGGCGGGGCACGATTGATCTCGTCCGCCAGCACGATGTTGGCGAACACCGGCCCGTGAACGAACTCGAATTCGCGCCTTCCGCCGGCCTGGTCTTGAAGGATGTCCGTGCCGGTGATGTCCATCGGCATCAGGTCGGGCGTGAACTGGATGCGGCTGAACTTCAGCGACATCGTTTCCGCCACTTTGCTGACCAGCAACGTCTTGGCCAGCCCCGGCACGCCCATCAGCAAGGCGTGCCCGCGGGCAAAAAGGCAAATCGACAACCGCTCGATCGTCTCGCGGTTGCCGATGATTACACAACCAAGCTCCTGCCGCAGCCGGTTGTAGACGCAGCGCAGTTCATCGACTGCCTCAATGTCGTTGTCGCTGAGTTGCCGCTCGGGGGATGCCACAGTTTCCAACATGTCACGGTTCCCTGAATCCCTTGGTGATTGGTCGGTTGAAGGTAGGCAACGCGCGTTATTCTGTGATTCGTTCTATCGCAAGAGTTATTGGGTCGGATACAAGATCTCGCGTTTGGACGTTTCCGATCAACAGTAAGTTCCGGTCAACGGCAAGTATTGTAACGTTTAGCCAAAGTCTAGGCGTAGAACGTTAGACCAGTATAACTAAGTCCCACAGTGAGAGCAAGCACCTGCGAGTCAATCACAAGAGTGCGAGGGGCACCCTCGACATCTCTCGCTGGGCAACCTTGTCGGAGGGGGTCTCGCCTTTGAGTTCGCGGTTCTGCCGGCGTATACTCGGTTTTTGAACTTGTTTGGCAACCTGGGTAGCACGCTCTGAGATTCAAGCGAAGGGTGTGTTTCCCGTATTCCCACGCCCTTCGCTTGAAGCTCAGGACGTGCCACCCAATTGCTCAATCTATTTCGCTCCGACGCCTAAATGTTAGCCCAGCCGATTTCATTACGTAGGTTCCCGCTGCTTGCGGCCCTCGCGCTGTCGGCCTTAATCAACTCTCACGCGGCCGTTGCACAATCCATTTCACCGCCCGACGGCGCGATCCCGTCGTTGGATGAATTGGCCGGCGAATGGCAGGACGCCGCGGCGGTCCGCTGCCTGCCGGCCGTCAACAGTCTGCGCGGCTCGGCGCAAGTCGTCCGCGACGTCCTGGCCGTTGGCAAATTGAGCTTTCCGCCCGTAACGATGACCGGCGATACGGGCGGGCTGCTTATCGACGGACGGCCGCCCGCGCTCGACGAGACGCGCTGGTTTCCCTGTCAAGTGCTGCGCCGCGGCAGCGCCGGAAGTGTTGGCATCGAGACGGCGGTGCGGATGGTGCATAACGAGAACTGCGTGTTGTTTCACGTCGTCTTCACGAACAACGGCGCGGCGCCGCGGGCATTCGAGTTGAAAATCAACCTCACGGCCGCAACGTCGCGGCATGAACACTGGGGCTGGGGCGTACCGCGAGATAAAACGGCTGCAGCGCGATTCTCCGCCAAGGTAATCGGGAATGGTCGTTTGCTCGTGCTTCGGGACCCAGGCGATCACCTGGCCAACTGCTTCTGCTTCGTGCGACGGCCGGACGAACTGTCCACCGCCGACCATTCCGGCCCGGCGGTTTGGCGCGTCAACCTTAAGCCGCAGGCATCATTCACGGTCAATTATGTTCTAGTCATCGGCGATGACGAGGGCGCAGCCCAGGCCCAAGCCATGCGGGAGGCAGACCGCTTTGACGCCGCGTTCGCCCGGGTGCAAACCGACTGGCAAACGCGCTTCCGCGCCATGTTCACGCCCGGCAATACCTGTTTCTCAGGCAGCCTGCCCGTGCTCGTTACGCCCGATCGCCCGATGCGCCGCGTCTATTACATGAGCGCGGTCACGCTCTTGAGCGTTTGCCGCACCAGCTTTCCCGTGCAGCGGCGAGTCTACGTGAGCAACTCGCCCGAAAGCAACTGTACGATGATGTACTTCTGGGACACGCGCAAATGGGCAACCGTTTTCGCGCTCTTGGACCCCCAGATGCTGAAGAGCTGCCTTCGTTCGTGGCTGGCGAGCGGCATCTTTAACGGTTGGGGCGACTACCGCACCCGCGCTTCAAGGTAAAGGCTACGCCGAGGAGTACCTTACCGGCACGCTGCAAGGCCCGTGGTATAGCGCCAACGATTATTCCGTCTTCGTCCTGCTGGACGATTACCTGAACGTCACCGGTGACCGCGCCTTCCTGTCGGAAAAGATCAATGGCAAGACGGTGTTGGAACATCTCGACGGCATCGCCACGAACTGGCGATCGCTCGTGCGGCCGGGCAGGACGCTGGCTGATTACGGCAAGGCGAGCAACCTGCTGGAGTGCGTGCCGACCTACGTCAATGAAGTGCCGTCCTTCAACGCCGCCAACGTCTGGATGATGCGCCGCGCGGCCCAGTTACAGGCATCCGCGGGAAATGAAAAACGCGCGGCGGAATTGCGCGCCGAGGCCGGCCGTTTGCTGCCCGCGGTGATGGCGCTTTACGAGCCGGGGCAAGGCGTGTGGGATTCGGTTCACCGTGACGGCAAGCGAGTGGAAATGCGGCACGTATTCGACTTCGCCACCATCGGCTTGACGATCCCGGCGGACCTCCCGCCGAAAATGCGCGGGGAAATGACGGCCTTTGTCCAGCGTGAATTGCTGACCGATCACTGGATGCGCGCGCAATCATTGAGCGATCCGGCGGCGTCGGCCTCCGACCGGCCCGACCACGGGCCGATGGGCGCGTTCAGCGCCTGGCCCGGCGAGACGATTGCCGCCTTCTGCGAGTTCGGCGAGTACGGCCAGGCGTTGGATTTTCTCCATCGTGTCGCCGCCGTCACGCAAGAAGGGCCGTTTAGCCAGTCGCGCGAATTGATGGGCAGGTCGCACGACGCGGCGGTGCGGATCGCCGAGCGCGGCGCGAAAGGCAATCCCAGCCAGACCTACAATGCCAGCAACGGCGGTTCCTTTGCCGAGACCATCATCCGCGGCTTCTTCGGCTATCAGCCCGATCTGCTGACGACCAGCCTGGTGCGCGACGCCCGCCCGCGCGGTTTCACGGGCGAATTGCTAAACGTGCGCTGTGGCGGGCGCCTCTATCATCTCGCCAGCACGCCGCAAGGCAACGAAGTGACAGGTGAGAAGTGAGTTAAGACAGACAAACAGCGGGCACCTCAAGCCTCAGGACTCACGCCTCAAGCCTCGCGGGCCGGGCGGTCTTTGCCCGATTCTTGCGGCGGCGGGCACTGGTGGCGGACGTATTCCGGATTGGGCTGCCACTTGAGACAAGTCGGGCAAAGGTACGCCTGGCAGTAGGAACACGACTTGGCGACTGGACCGATTTCGGTCCCGCAGCAGGGGCAGGGAATGAGGGATGAAGTCCGCCCCATGGGACGTTACCAAAGCTTTCAGCGCGCACCTTGCCCTGGCTATTGAACACCACGGAAGCGTTTAGGTTTCGGCCGATTTGAATGAAATCTTCCGGCGCGATGTTCCACTTCGCTACGGCCGCATAAAAGATCATTGACCATGTCCCCGCCACTCTGCTTGGGACCGCCCCGAATGTATGCCTTCCCCCAATAATCGGCTTACAGCTTGGATGCAACCAAGATACACAGTCCGGCCAGATAAAACGCGAACATCGCGGCCAACAGCTTCGCCGTGCCTGGCGGAGCGCCCTTGAACTCCTTCCAGACGAACACGCCCCAGAAGGCCGCGACCATCGTCGCCCCCTGCCCCAGACCGTAGGCGACCGCGCTGCCCGCCTTGGTGCTGGCGATGATATTAAAACTCAAACCGAGGTTCCAAATCACGCCGCCCAAAATGCCAACCAGGTGCAGGCCGAGGTTTCCCTTGGTGAAGTAATCGCCGAACGGCACCGGCGGACCCGTGAAGGGCCGGACCATGAATAGGCTGTTCCAGAGGAAGCTCGAGGCGAGCAGTCCCGCCGAGAAGCCGACGATGGCCGTGTAAGGGCTGAGTTTTCCCGCGGGCAGGGCCAGCGTGGTCGGGTCGATGTCGCCCATCGACCAGTTGACGAGATTGTAGAACTGGCTCATCAACAGCCCGGCGACGACCGAAAGGACAATGCCCAGCCGAGGCGTTTTGTGCTGGCCGGTTGCGAGCCGGCGGTAGGCGAGGGCGTCAAGGAGAATGGCGATGCTGACGCAGGCGACGCCGGCGGACAGCATCGGGCCGTAGCTGGCGCTGGTGGCCGCACCGGACTGGCGTTCGCGATAATAGATCGTGAACACGCCCACGATTAGCGCCAATCCGACGCCGACGGGAAAAGCGACGGCCAGCCCCGCGATGTCGATGGCGGCGACCAGCAGGATATTGGACAAATTGAAGATCGCGCCGCCCAGCAGCGCCCAGCCAAGCGACTTCAGGCCGTCCGCGCTGCTTGCGGCCTGGGCCAGGTCGGGCAGGAAGCTCCGTCCGCCGCTGCCGCTGCTGCCGAGCGTGAAGGCCGCTAGGAGCGAGAGCAGGAACACGCCGAGGGAGTAATCCCAATAGAACAACTGGAATCGCCACTCCTTGCTCGCCAGCTTCTGGGTGTTGGCCCACGATCCCCAGCAGAGCATCGTCATGACGCACATGACCACCGCGAGCGGATACGACTGGACGATGAACATCTGCTTGCTCCTTGCTGATGTGCCGAATGTTCGTGCGCGCACGACCGTTGCGCATAGGATAATGCCGCGGCCGGCGGCTTGCAAGCACGTCCGGGCAAGCCTATTCTGAATTGTCAATGTTACGTGACTGAACTCTGGGAGAGCGCTCGCATGAACACGCTTTACTTGTTGACCGCGCTGGCAATCGCGGCGCGGCCAGATGCCGGCGAGATCGAACCGCTGCCGCCGAAGGCGCCGGCGCGCGTGGCGGACGCGCTGGAGATGCTCTCGCCGGCGGCGGTGCATATCGACGGCTGGATCGGAAAGCGGATCGACGCCAACGTCCAACAGCGGCTGCTGCCGATCGACACCGAGCCGCTGCTCGCCGGATTTCGCCACAAGCCGGGCAACCATCCCTGGATCGGAGAACACGTCGGCAAGTGGATGCATGCGGCGACCCTGGCATGGGCCTACACGGGCGATCCGCAACTGCGGAAGAAACTCGATCAGGTCGCCGCCGAGCTGGTCCGCTGCCAGGAGCCCGACGGCTATCTCGGCACCTACGTGCCCGAGAAACGGTTCGGCCTGTACCGCGGCAGCGATTGGGACGTGTGGTCGCACAAGTACAACCTGATCGGCCTCTTGACCTACTACCGGTACACGGGCGATCCGGCCGCCCTGCGAGCCTGCCGCAAGATGGGCAACCTGCTCATCGCCACCTTTCCGGCCAAGCGGAGCATCCTGGCCGCCGGCACGCACCTCGGCATGGCCGCGACCAGCGTGCTCGAACCGGTCGTGCTGCTCTACCGCGCGACGGGCGACACGCGCTACCTCGATTTCGCCCGTTACGTCGTCCGCTCGTGGGACGAGCCGGGTGGCCCGAAGATAATGGCCACCTTGCTGGCGGGAAAAGGGGTCGACAAGACGGCCAACGGCAAGGCCTACGAGATGCTCTCGAACCTTGTCGGCCTCTGCGAGCTGTATCGCGTGACCGGCGACGAGCAGCTCCTCCGCGCCGTGCGCAACGCCTGGCAAGACATCGTGGACAACCGCCTCTACATCACCGGCAGCGCAAGCGCGGGCGAGCATTTCCGCGACGCTCACGAGCTGCCCAACGGCGCGGAGGCCTGCATCTGCGAGACGTGCGTCACCGTCACCTGGATGCAGCTCAACCTGCAACTGCTGCGGCTGACCGGCGAGGCGAAGTACGGCAACCAGTTCGAGCGGTCGCTCTACAACCACCTGGCCGCCGCGCAGTTTCCCCGCGGCGACGACTGGTGCTACTTCACGCCGCTTGAAGGCCGCAAGCGCTACGATAAGCAAATCACCTGCTGCCATTCGAGCGGCCCGCGGGGAATGGCGATTGCGCCGCAAGCTGCCTATTTTCGCGGTCACGATCGCGATGGGGACACGCTGATCGTCAATACGCTGGAGACATCGAGCGCGACTATGAAACTCGGCGGCAAGAGTCTCACGATCGAGCAATTCAGCGCGTTTGCACGCCGCGGACTTTCGAGCTTTGTGGTACACGTTGACGACGAAGCTACCTTCGGCGTCAAGATTCGCGTGCCGGAATGGGCGGCGCCGGCGGAGGTCAAGATCGCCGATAAACGAATTAATGCCGACGCGGCCGGCTGGGTCTGCCTGCCCGCCCGATCGTGGAAAGATGGCGATCGTTTCGCACTCCGCTTCAATCTCGGACCGAGGCCGATTGTGGGCAATTACGGCAACGCCGGGCGGGCGGCGCTGGAATGGGGACCGTTGGTGATGGCCTGCGACCAAGACGAGAACCCCGCCCTTCCGATGGAGAAATTGGCTTGGCCGGAAGGGAAGCCCGAAGTGTTATTCCCGCCGTCATCCATGAGGCGCGACGTATTCCGCTTCCAAGCCGTCATGGCCGCTGGCGATGGCACGGCGCAACAGCGCCACTGTTCGTTCCCCTCGCCGACGCCGGCGCCCGCGGCGGGACGTATCGCGTCTGGCTGCCCACCGCAACCGCGACAGGTCGGGCCAATCCCTTCTTCCCGATGGATACGGCGATTCGTGACCTGAAGGAATTCCAGACCGTCAAGAAGCTCGGCTATGACGGCATCGGCTGGAAAATCGGCACGCCGGCCGAGGTCGCCGCTGCCGTCAAAGAGGTGCGGCAGCAAGGCCTGAAACTGTTCGCCATGTACAGTTATCCGTCGGCGACGCTGACCAAGGCGAGCTTGCTCTTGGACCCGCAGTACGATGCCGTTATGCGCGAACTCGAGGGCACGGACGCGGTGATCTGGCTGTCGATTACCAGCAAGGATTTCTCGGTCAGTTCGCCCGACGGAGATTCCATTGCTGTACCTGCGCTGCGGAAGCTCGCGGACCTTGCGGCCCGGCACGGGCTGCGGGCGGCCATCTATCCGCACAAATCAAACTGGACGGAGCGCGTGCAGGACGCCGTCCGCCTGGCGAAGAAGGTGGACCGCAAGAACTTCGGCGTGACCTTCAACCTCTGCCACTGCTTGATGGTCGGCGACGAAGCGAAGATTCCCGCACTACTGCCCGATGCCGCGCCGTACCTGTTTCTGGTAACGATCAACGGCGCAGGACCGAGGCGAAGCCAATACCGATTGGCGCCGGCTCATTCGTCCACTGGACGAAGGGACGTACGACGTGAGCATCGTTTTGAAGAAGCTTGCCGAGCTGAAGTACTCCGGTCCCATCGGCTTGCAGGGGTATGGCGTGACAATTCCGTTAAAGGAGAACCTCCAGCGTTCTATTATCGCGTGGCGAAAACTCAAGGAGATTAACTAAACTGAAACAGACACGTTGGCCGATCACTCTTGCTCCGAAGGCCGATCTTCGGCATAATCCTCCCCCCGACCGCCCCAATGCCCCCGACTGCTCCGTTGCTTGCCGGAGCAATCGCATTTCCCGGGCGGGCGCGCGAAGATTGGCAACTTGCATGATGTCGACCAGCGAAGATGGAGTGAACGCCGAACCGCCTTGGCTGCCCGCCATGGGGCGGGCGCTGGCGCATCGCAACTTCCGTTTGTTTGTGGTTGGCCAGGGCATTTCCGTCATCGGCAGTTGGATGCAGCAGATCGCCACCGTGTGGCTCGTCTACCGGCTCAGTCACTCCACGTTCCTGCTGGGCCTCTCCGACTTCGCAGCCCAAATTCCCGCCGCCCTGGTATTGCCGCTGGCGGGCGTCCTCACCGACCGCTGGAACCGCCACCGCACGGTCATCACCACGCAGACCCTGGCCATGATCCAGGCCTTCGTGCTCACGGTCTTGACGGCCAAGGGCATCATCAGTGTCTGGCAAGTCATCCTGCTGGCTTCCTTTCTGGGCCTGATCAATGCCTTCGACGCCACCGCCCGGCAAGCTTTCGTCGTCCAGATGATCGACCGGCAGGAGGACTTGGCCAATGCCATCGCGATCAACTCGTCGGTCTTCAACGCGGCCCGGCTCATCGGCCCCGCCATTGCAGGGCTCGTGATCGGGATGTGCGGCGAGTGGCCCTGCTTCCTGGGCAACGCCCTGAGCTATTTGGCGGTGCTGGCCTCGCTATTGGCCATGCGGATTCGAACGTTTAGGGTCGTGGGCGCGGACGAGGGACTTGTCGACGGACTTCGCGAGGGCTTGAGCTACGTGGTCGGCTCGATGCCCATCCGCACGCTGCTTGTCTTGCTCGGCCTGATGAGCATGATGGCGGCGCCGCTGACCGTTCTCATGCCGGTTCTGGCCGAGCAGGTTCTCGGCGGCGGCCCACACACCCTGGGCTGGCTTACGGCGGCCATGGGAATTGGGGCGCTGGCGGCAAGCCTGGTCTTGGCGGCCTACAAGAGCTCGATCGGGCTTAGCCGGGTGATCGCCGTTGCCACCGGCCTCTTTGGCCTGGGCCTTGCCGCGATCGCCTTCTCCCGATACCTTCCACTCTCGCTGGTATTGATGGCGCTGACCGGCTTTGCCATGGTGGCCCAGATGGCGGCCACGAACGCCCTGCTCCAGACGATCGTCGAAGACGACAAGCGCGGCCGCGCGATGAGTTTTTATACGCTGGCCTTCTTCCTCATGGGCCCGCTGGGGAGCCTGCTTGCCGGAAGTCTGGCCGCCACTTTGGGTACCACGGCCACCTTCGCCATCTTCGGCGGCGCGTGCGTCGCCGGTTCACTGGCCTTTGCCGCCGTGCTTCCTTCGCTGCAGAGGGCAGTGCGGATTATCTACGCGCGTGCCGACGTATTGGCCGCTCAGGCTCAGCAAGAGCGGTCCATCTCCCGCCAGCGGCGACGAGCGGCCTGAGGTTCTTGGCGGCTCTCGTAGAATTCGACCGCACCCTACGGTTTATCCGGCGCCTTGTCCTCCTTTTCCAAAACAACCACCCAGTCGTGCTTGTACTCAGGCGGCGGGCAACTCCAACTCCCGTTCGCGTCCGTTTTAATTTTACCAAGCTTGGCGTACTCGCCGGCAACCGGGTCGAACAAGGTCGCGGCATAGTCGGACCGTGGAGTCAGTTGCGTCACCGCGATGGCGCGAGGACGCGGAACGTAGACGATCAACAGCTTTGACTCAATGCCCGCGGCCCAGGGAACAATTCCGTCGTTTGCGGGAACCTTGTCGGCCCAAGCTGCCGCCGCGGGGCGCGGTTCAAGGTGGAACCACGGATACCGGGCGAAGAACTGTTTGGCCAAGCCGACTTGCTTCGAGCCGGGCCGTTTCATCGCCTCGTCCCAAGAGATGGGGCCATAGCTGCGGCCGTGCGGCGACGGGCCGTAGGGCTTGTCGCGGCGGTTGACCTGCCATATCCCGTTGGCGCCGTAGGTCCCGCCTGCCGCGCCGTTTTGCATCAGCCCGGCCCAAAACATCTGCCGCGAGGCGTCGCTAGAGAGCATGACGCTGCCGAACTCGCGAAGGTCGAGGCCGTCGTAGCTCGATTCCCCGGCGATTACCGGCATCGTCGGCTGCGCGGCGTAGGCGGCACGCATTTGTTGCGCCATGCCGCCGATGGCGCTTTCCGGCGAATGGCCCGTCTGGTGCATGTCGAAGTCGAGGATGGCCGGATCGGTCACGGTATCGCGGGCGGAACTCGAAGGATGGATCGTAATTATGCGATGGAACGGATCGGTGGCATGGATGTAGCGGATGACTTCGCTCCAACCTTGCTTCTGCTGCGCGGCTTCTTCGGCGGCGTGAGGCGATCCATAAAACGGCATCGTGCCTTCGCCCGCCGCGCACCACACCACGGGCAGCGCCGCGTAGCGCCCGATCAGGTAGCGCCAGTGCTCTTTGATGCGCTCCGTCCCCATCCAGGGAAGATGGTAGCCCCAGGCGCCGACGATGCACGGCACGAAGCCCTGGTCGGCCAGATAGATGAGCCGCCGGTCGGCCTTGTCGAAGTATTCGGGCCGGATGCAGGCGTAGTCCTTTTCCCATGGAAAACCGGCCTCGTTAGCGCCGCGAGGATCGAAGGCCGGCATGTCGGGATAGAGCCCGGCAATGATCTGCACGACGTCAAAACCCTTCGCTTTGCGGTCGGCGGCCAGTTGTTGAAACTCTTGCGGCCAATGGAGCCGCTGGCAGAGTCCCATCCACCATGTATCGGCAAGCCAGAAGAAAGGCGTGCCGTCGGCGTACACGAAATGCCGATGGTCGGCCGAGACGCGCAAGGGGCCGCGACGATACAGCGGGTTGTCGCCGCGGTATGCCTCGACCGTCACCGTTCCGGCAATGCCATGCAGGCCGCGGTCCTCCGACATGGAGCAGACACTTCGCCAACGGTGTTTACCCAGCTCGGACGATGCATAGCGGACCTTCCACACGCGCCCGCCCGCCCAAAAGGCAGGCTGCTTGAGCGTGCGGCCCTGTGGCGTCTCAAACGCGACATCGACAGCGACTTCGTGAAAGGCATCGTGGTAGTCGCGGTCTGCCATAAAGGAGATTTCGACCATCCGGTTGGCCTCGGTGCGGGCCTCCGGTTGCTTGTTGACGGGCTCCGCGGCCACCACCAACTGGGCGGCAGGGCCAATCCAAAAACACAATGCCAAACCAATGAAACCTTTCGATTGCATTTGCACTTCCTCCATTCGTCATCGCACTCGCGGATGTTATCCTGCGGCAGCAGGCAATTCTCACGCCGATAAGCCAATTTATGGAGTCTACCGCTTTGTGCAACGTGCCGCTAGCCGCTGGGTGCATTCCCGTTTCTGCGCGGGCGGTTTTCGGGTAGACTGGCGATGGTTGGGGGGCGAGGCACTTTCACAAGATGGAGACAGGCCATGGATGGCAAGAGGGAATCGGTGCGTGAGCGCTGGAGGCGGCGGTCGGATGCGGCATTCGAGTTGATGTTCGGTGGGAAGAGCCAGGACGAACTGGTGACGTTTACCGAGCGGGAGGATATGGCGGTTCTGATCGGCAAGGAGCTTGCCGCCTTCCTGCTGGAAGAGCATGTCGCCAGGGACCCGACGGCACAGCCGGCGGAAGCATCGACAACCTGTTGTCCAAGGTGCGGACAACCGGGAAGTCCGGCGCCTCGCAAGGGCGAGAAGTTGGTGGGACGAACGGTAACAACGCGTGCAGGTGACGTTCGTCTGCGTCGTCAGCGCTGGTATTGTGCGAAGTGCCGGGTCGTTTTTTTTTCCGCTAGACGTGCGGCTGCGTCTGGGGACGGAGGACTTCAGCCCGCGAGTGGTCGCCATGGGAGTTCGCCAGTCCAGCAAGGCTTCGTCGTTCGCCGAGGCCAGTGACGACCTTCGGGCGTTGGCTGAGGTGAAAATCAGCGCAACGCATTTGCAACGGTTGGGCGAGCGTATCGGCGGCGAATGGGCCGAGGCGCGTGACGAGGACGTGGAGAAGTTTCGCCAGCTTCAGTTGGAACGGACCTACAAAGAACCGCCCAGCGGGGCGGCAGCGGTGATGCTCGATGGTGGTCGCCTGCAAACGCGTGCCGAGGACGGCGGTCGAGGCGTGACGGAGGCGGGTTGGCGTGAATCGAAGGTGGCCTGCTGCTTAACGCTACAGACCAAGCCCCAGGATACGGACCCGCAGCCCGAGCCGCCATCGAAGTTTCTACAGCCCAGCGAAGCGGCCCGTTTGGCGTCAGGAGTCAAACGACGCAGGCCTGCCTCGGAACGGGACAACCAAGACGGGCAAAAGGGCAAATCGCCACAGGCGAAGAAGCGGCGCAACAAAGGTAAGAAGCGCAGCGGGACAGCGAAGCGAAAACGAACGCAGGTGCGGACGGTGGTGGCCACTATGGAGAACAGCGACGTGTTTGGCTGGCAAGTGGCGGCAGAGGTCCATCGCCGGGGGTTGGACCGAGCGACACGCAAAGGCTGCGTCTGCGACGGCCAGGCGTACAACTGGTCGATTTACGAGATGCACCTGCTGCCCGCGGGATTCGTCGCGATCTTGGACTTCCTTCATCTCCTGGCGTATCTCTATGACGCGGCCCATGCCTATCGCGGGGCGGACGCGGCGCGGGGATGGAAGACGTATGAGCAATGGCTGCGTTGGGCTTGGTCGGGAAAGGTCGGTTCGCTGTTGGCGGGCATGCGCGCCGCAAGCGCGGAGTTGGCGAAAAAAGGTTCGACCGCGGCTGCCAGAAAGCAAACAGTCGACGAGACGCTAACGTACGTCACGAACAACCGTGAGCGGATGAAGTATCCGGAGTATCGCCGCTTGGGGCTGCCGATCAGCAGCGCTCCGGTCGAATCGACGATCAAGCAAATCAACCGGCGCGTCAAAGGGACGGAGAAATTCTGGCTGCAAGGCGGCGCCGAAGCGATGCTTCAATTGCGGGCGGCACAACTGAGCCAGGATGACCGCTGGAATCGGAATTGGTTGCGGCCTCGCAAACACCGTCGCGCAGCAGGCTCCGGCCGCCTAACACAGGCGACCTAGGCCCACAGAAACGGGAATGCACCCCCCTTTGCTCACGTTGTTGACGGCAGGTCGCGGAGGATGGTACAATTCACGCGAGGAGGAAGTTGATGAGACCTGACGACGTTTTGCGACTGCTTCGCGCAGCCTTTCCAACCGTTCCGAATTTCGTTGTCTGACGGCAAGGAATTCGATGTGCGTCATCCGGATAATGCCATCGTTGAGCGATCGACAGTTCATATCGGCGTTCCAGGTTGCCGGGGACCAGACGGCCCAGCGGAGCGAATCGTGGCGTGCGCGCTGGTGCATATTACGCGCATGGAGGCAATCGACGGCGCCGCGATGGCCTCATGAGCGTTGAACGGGCAGTCGAGGCCCCGCCTCACTCATCCGGCCACGCGCCGGTCTTTTTCAAGAAGTCTCTCGCGATTTCCATCAATGCGGCGTCGGTCCTCGCCAGGCCGCGCTCGTTCATGTGGATGTGGTCGGCAAAGTCGTCATCGGCGGCGATCGTGGACAGGTCGTACAGCGGCACGCCGTTCTTCTTGCAAAAGGCCTCGATTTCGGCGCGATATCTCGGCGGATAAGGCAGCGGCGGCCCGTGCCAGCTTGCCAGCGGCAGCAGCACGACGGCGAAATTCATGCCTTTTCCGCGTACGTAGTCGAACCACTCCTGCAATTCGCGGCCGTGCTCGCGAATATCGTTTTCCCAGTTGGGACCCATGCGCCGCTTGTAATCGGCCGCGTAGACGGCGGCGTCTTTCTCGGTCTTGCGCCGCCGCAGGGCCTTGGGAACAGCCATCCGCCCGGCTTTGTCGATCAATCCCTGCACAAAGCTCGAACAGCGGGCCTTCTCGAGGAAATAGGCGTCCAGGAAAGCATTGCCGTGCGAGAGAGGCTCGATGCCCCGGTCGAAAGTGTAGTGATAGAGACCGTAGCGCCGCCAAAGGTTCGGGAAGAACGTGCTGGGGCTGTCGTTGACCGCTTTGGCGTTGATGAAACCGGCGCCGAAGACGATCAGCGTCTTCTCCGGCCCGGCGCAAGAGGTCTTTATGCTTGACGAGATACTCGGTAAATTGGCGGTGGAAGTAGGGCGATCCCTCGCCGGCGCCAAGGTTGTGGACGAGCTTCCGCTCCGCCGGCGAAAGGTCCGGCATGCGCATCGACCACTTCATGTTCGAGGCACCGAAGAAATAGACGCCGCCCTCGGACGTATCCAGCGCTGGCAGCTCTTGCAGGACGATGCGGTCCTCGGTGTCGAGGTACTGCCGCTTGTATTCGTTGGAGCTCTCATTCTCCTTGGACCACTCGCGGTCCATCCACGCGCCGAAGGCCTCGCTATGCAAAGCCGACTCGACCGCCGCGGCCGACAAGGCGATGCTCGCCAGCAGACCCAGGCAGACCAGCGGCTGCCAGAGTCGGGCGGTCCTCAAAGCTTTGCTCGCGGCGTCCACGGCGGCCTCAAAAATCCTTGTACAAAACGGCGGTGGCGCGGCCGGCGGCCAGGATCAAAGGTCCGGTCAGGAAGCCGAGCACCAGCAGGAAAAGAAAGTAGGCCAGCGGATGCCTCCGCGTGAAGGCATCCCAGCGCCCGTACCAGCTATTTCCTTTTTGGTTCATGAATTCACTCTGCGATAAAGCTTTTCGTCAATAACCGTGTCCCGTCGACGCAATGATCGGTGCGCGGACCAGATGCCACGCCTCGACAACGTTGCGCTGCGAGAATATGAGCATGGACATGCACTGGAAATGAAAATTCACCAGGATCGCCACGAAACGAGTTGTGCGAGATTCCAGGTACTGCCGCAGTCCTTTCCGGCCGCGGCGCCTCAGCAGCCAGGTCTCATAAATCTTCGTCGCCGACACGCCGGCCCCTTGCCAGACGCCGTAGAGCAGGAAGTTGAGCGTGGTCCCGTGCCAGGCGCCGGCGACGACGAAGGCCAAGAAGTAGAACAGCCACGCCCAGTTTTGCGCGCGGTCCGGCCATCGTTCGACCACCGGCTTGTACATCGGCATGAAGAGATAGTCGCGAATCCAGGTTCCAAGCGTGATGTGCCAGCGGGTCCAGAACTCGATCACGTTCCGCGCCAGCCAGGGGCGATTGAAGTTTTCCGGAAGCCTCATGCCGAAGAAGCGGTTGGCCGCGATCACAATGTCGCAGTAGCCGGCGAAGTTGCAATAGAGATAGATCGGATAGAAGTAAAACACGACGGCAAAGTAGACAGCGCACTTCCAGCCGGAATGCTGGCCCGCCGCCACTTGCACCGCCAGCTCGTCCCAGCCCTTGTAGAAAAATGGCGCGATGAGGGCGATCTTGATCACGCCCCAGAGCAGCCGCTGGCAATTCATCAGCAACTCGTGGAGATCGGCCAGGACCGGATCGAGCGTCCGCCATTGCTCGTCGAAGTCCTGGAACCGCTGGATCGGTCCGGCAAGGATGGTGAACAGGCTGATCTGGTAGTTGACGTATGACCAGAGCGAAAGCCGTTTGATCTGGCCCTGGGCCGCGTCGACCAGGACGTGAATCTGGCGGAAGAAGATGTAGCTTAAGCCCATGATGCGGATGACGTGCCGCAGCACACCGTCTTTAATCGGAACGCCCAGGACCTGCATCGAGGACTCTTGCCAGGCGTGCGGCAGCAGCCAGTTGAGCACCGGGTATTGCCGAAGCACCACAAATACCGCCACCAGCAGGACCAAATAACTTGCCAACAACCAGCGCGAAGGCCGCGCGCGCAGCTCTGCGCCGCGATATATCCGCTGCCGAGGAAGATCGCCAGCGCGATCCACGACGCCGGGTTGGGCAGCACCAGCCACAATACGAGGAAGTTGGCTGCGGCCCAAACGCCTTGCCGCAGGACAACGGCGGGCAGGTGGAAGAAAAGGGCAGCCGCCGCGAGCGTGACCGCGATGAACTCGATCCCGGAGACGTTGAAGTCGAAGGCGGCGTTCATAAGGTAGCAGGCACGCTGCGCGTGCCGTCCGCCGACGGCACGGTATTTCGACGATTGTTGCCAGGCAGGCCGCAACAAGCTGACGGCACGCGGAGCGTGCCTGCTACTTTTCTTGCGTTCATCGAGCCAGCTTTTTGTCCAACAGCGCCAGGAATGTGCCCACGTTCGCCCCGCCCTCCTTGAGCTTGGAGATCTCCGCGGTCGCGAATTTGACCTTGAAGCGCTTTTCGGTCGCGACCATGAGATTGATGTGGGTCAGCGAGTCCCAGCCGGGAATGTCGTCGGCAGTCATTTCGTCGCGAAGGACGATCTCCGGGTCGTCGAACACCTGGCGAAAGACCTCCTGGGCCTGCGTGCGAACATCACTCATCGAATACTTGCTCCTCGATCGAAACCGGTTGCGGCTGCCAATCGGCAAGCGGCATTTCCCAGCGGGTGTGGCCGTTGCCGTCATCTGCAATCTTAGCATACCCCAGACCGGCAAAGTGCTCGCGAACCAGGTCGTTTTTGGCCGTGGCGATGTACTCGCCGCAAATCCTCCGCAGCCCGCACGCGGCGGCCCAGCGACAGAGGTTGTTGTTCAAGAGCGTCTCCACGCCCCGCTTCAAGACGCGGCAGCTCATTAGCCAGGTGTCGATCACCAGCGCGTCGCCCTCGACCTTCGCCAATAGCACGCTGATCAGGCCGTTGTCGCCGAAGCGGTCGGCGAGCGAAACGGTGCGGGTCAGCCACGCGGCATCGACCAAAAGCGCCGAGACCTCGGCCGCCGACCGCCGCCGCGTCGTCAGGTTGAACTGGTTCGACTTGTTGATCAACTGCGCGCTGCGCTCCAGCGACATGGGCGTGATCGGACCGACGCGGGCGACCATCGCTAACGAGCAGAGATACTCTTCGACGTTGGTCGATCCGGTCAGGGCCTGCTCGCGCTCGGCGTTCGCCCGATAGTATTCCGACCGCTGCAAGTCCTCCTTACCTACGGCCAGCGTCTGAAAATAACGGTACGGCTCGATGGCCTGGATGAAGCCGGCCGGGTCTTCTGGCAATTCCGGCACGGCCACTTCGGGCACGAGCTGCCGCACGAGCGCCCGCTCCGCCGGATTGTCGTCGATGAAGACCAGCGAGTTCAGGCCGATGTTCAGCCGCCGGGCGATTTCGCGGAGGTTGGCTGCCTTGTCGGTCCAGTTGGCCATGAAGCAAGAAATGTCGTCCAGCCGCAGGACCATCTCGGTGTGCTTCTCGAAGACTTCACGGGCGATGCGCTCTTCGTTCTTGCTGCACACGGCCAAGAGCACGCCCCGCTGCTGCAGAGCCTTGGCATACTGCTGGAAGGCGACGAAGGCCTCGCCCGCAGGATCCCCTTGGCCCAAGCATATTCCGCCCAGTCCGTCGTCGCCGATGACTCCGCCCCAACAGGTGTTGTCGAGGTCCAGCACCAGGCATTTCTTGCTAAGGCCTATTTGCGCGGCCAGCAGGGAGGCGACGCTGAAGCCGTAGTCGACGATGAACTCCGCGCGCAGGGCATCTTGGCGTGGAAGAAATAGCGCTCGTCGCCCCAGGCGCGGCGGCCGGCCAGCGACGCCAGGGCGTCCACGTCGTGCAGCGTGACGTAACGCGGGGCGCAGTCGGCCATGCGGTCGTTCACGCGGCCGACGAACCGCCATAATCCGGCCGGGTGCCGCGCGTCGTGGTTGTCCATCTGCCGCCAGACTGGGCGGTCAAACGAGTTCTGCACCACCAGGCAGCCAAGCCGATCGTGCGCCGTTTTCCAAAGCAACGACCAATCCGCCAACTCTGCCTCGATTAGCGCCGCGACTTCCGCGCGATCCTGGTCCAATACCGGGCGATGAACCAGGTCCCTCCAGCTCGTGGCCAGGAAAATGACGTTCGGTTCGAAGCGATAAAGCGCCGAATCGGCATCAAGGATTTCCTGGCGGTAGACGCCGTAGTCGGCCTCGAAGATTTCCACCTGCCCGCCCCTCGAAAACAGCGCCAATTCGATCGCCTGGGCAAGCTGCGTCGTCGTAAAGCCGCCGAGAATGGCGAGCTTTAGGGACTGTCCCGATTTTTGTGTCGGCAAGAATGGGACTGTCCCCTTTGCCCCGTCTGCCGCTGCAAGCAAACGCGGCTTCAACTTGGCAAAAACGCGATAGAGGGATTGGAATGTGGTGAAGTCGCTGCCCGGCTGGAGCGTCCGCTGAATAACAGCGGCCGCTTCCGTCAAGCGCTGGTCCGCTAGCAGCGCTCGCAAATCGCCCAACAGTTCGGCGAACACCGCCGGCTTGTCGTCGCATGGAGCCGACAGGTATTTTTCTACCGTGTCCAGTGAGGCGGAAACTGTAGCCAAGGAGACGTCCCTGTGCGCGAACAGATTGTATTAGTAAACCTTGATTGAAGCACAAAAACACGCGGAAGTCAAACGGAACGGGGCGAGAGCCTTTTTCATTGCAAGATCAGTTTCAAAAACCAAGCGGCCTACGGCCGCTTTTCGGAAAGTGCAGCCAGAGTACCTTGAAAACGGAAGTCGAGTTCGTGCCTATGGTTTTTTTCGCCCAAGCGCGCCGCGTCGGCCCCGAAGATTTCCGGAAACTACGTCTTGGGTTTCAACGAGCCCGACCACCCCCGTCAAGCCAATGCTTCCGTGCAGGAGGCCCTGGCGGCTTGGCCGAGCGTGGTCGCATTGGCCTCGCACGTCGGCAGCCCTGCGATGGCTGGAAATCCCGTCACGGGCAAATGGTTCCCGGAGTTTATGAAGGCGAAGCCGAAAGTGAGCTTCGTTGCCGTGCATTGGTACAAGGGTGACAACGTCAAGGGATTCACCAAGGACATGGAGAAAGCAACTCGGCCCACGGCTTGCCGATCTGGGTCACCGAGTTTGCCGTGCAGACCCACGCTGCCTCTGAGGCAAGCCCAAACAAGTATTCGCAAACGAAAGTGGACAAGTTCATCGCCGAGACGGTCCGTTGGATCGAAGCCACCGACTTTGTGCAGCGTTACGCCTGGCACGATGTGCGCGTGGGCACGTCCGCCTTGTTCAACGAGAATGGTGGATTGACGGCCACTGGAAGGACCTACGCGGTCGCGCATTAGCGGGTATCCGCGTAGTCCCGAACAAGACCAGCGCAGTTCCGGCATCGTGAATCCTGCATTAACCGCGCAGGTACTTGTTGAACCAGTCGATCGTGCGCTGCCACGCCAGCGTGGCCGCTTTCTTGTTGTAGCGGGCAGGTGTGGCGTCGTTGTTGAATCCGTGAACGGCGCCGGGATAGATGTATCCCTCGTGAGGGACTTCGGCGGCTTTCAACTCCTTATCGTATGCCGGCCAGGTTCCGGCAAGGCGCGTGTCCTTTTCGCCATGTTGAACGAGGATTGCCGCTTTGATCTTGGGAACATCAGCGGCCATCGGGGGTTGGCCATAAAAGGGGACCGCGGCCGCCAGATCGGCGCCCATCCGCACGGCTAACTTGTTGGCAACGCCTCCGCCGTAGCAGAAGCCGATTACGCCGATCTTGCCGGTGCAGTCGCCGCGCGATTTCAGCCATTTTGCGCAGGCGAGAAAGTCTTCGAGCATTTTGCCGCTGTTTACGGTGCGGAAGAGCCGGCCGCCTTC
Source organism: uncultured Planctomycetia bacterium (assembly GCA_963780045.1). GTDB lineage: Bacteria > Planctomycetota > Planctomycetia > Pirellulales > Thermoguttaceae > JANXQG01. The sequence goes on from CAVZZZ010000005.1 coordinate 718,082, forward strand.
GTCGTCGTCGCCCGGATAACCGCCGACCGACGTGAGACCGTCCGGGGCGAAGGCCATGAAGTTTGCAATCCCGAGGCGCCTTGCAATGTCTTCGATATGAGGGTTGAGACCACGGTTCTCATGCACCACTAACACTCCTGGCAGCTTGCCTGCGGCGCTTGCAGGGCGGACGAAATAGCCCTTGATTTTGCCGTTACCGTGTGGTGACGGCACCGTGACGTATTCGGTCTTCAGCCGTTTATCGTCCTTGGGCACTTGTTGGCCCAAGGCGTAATTCGGCATCATAGCCTCGACGATGGCGGCGGCGGTAAGTCCGCCGACGGCGAACCTCTTTGTTGCGTCGAGGAATTCACGGCGGCTCATTCCGCCGTGGATGTAATCGTTGTAAAGCTCAACAAGCTCCGGCGGCAATTCGGATGGTTTCTTCGGCTCCATTGGAGTCACCCCTTTTGGTTCTGGCTGGTGATTAGCGAAACGTGACAGAAACCTTGGTTTCGCACAGAAGACCGAGTCTAAACCTGGAAGTAACGGCAGTCAACCAGGTAATGCTCATGAACGTATCACTCATCGCCCTGCTTGCGCAGCAGGCGAGCCATTTCATGGGCGAACCGTTTGCCCAGTTCAATCTGGCTTTTTGCGTCGAAGTGGGTTCCGTGGTCCGAGGTCGTCAACCCGTCGGCACTGGCAAACCTCGTGTGAGGGACCAGCTTGGCCACTGCCTTTTCGCCGGCAATCACGTTCGCCCGCTTGCCGTTGTCGTAAACCTGCCCTACCACGAAAGGAAGATCCTTGATCCCGAGATCGCCGCGAACCCGTGCAATGAATTCAGTGAGAGCGATCTGATACTGGCCAGGCGGCAAGTCCGCATCGCTTTCGCCCTGGTGCCAGAGCATGCCGCGGATTTCGCACGTATCGCCCTTGGCTTTGATCATGTCCTGAGTTTTCCGCGCGAACTTGATGAAGTTCTCGTAGAGCTTGCCTTTCTCCTCGGGATTCCAGTCAACGTGCAGGCTGGTTCCACCTTCAACGAACTTGACCAGCAGGATCTGCTTGCCGGGCAACGCTTGGGAGATCGCCGGGCCAAAGGAGACTTCGGGACCGAAAGTCTTGCCCGGAAGACCATTGGGTTTCTTGCCGGGCGTGCCGCTGTAACCAGGCTCAAGCGGTTTGAATCCGTTACTTACGCTGAGCGGGCGATGCAGGCCGCCGGCGGAGAAGTGGATCACGATCTTGGGATTGGGCTTCGCGTACTTCGCCAAGTCGCCTCTCAGATCCTTGACGGCCCCGCGCCCGTCCATATTGGACTGTCCGGCAAGCAGAAATATCTCGAAATGCTCCGCCCGGGCTACGGCCGCGATGCCCAACGAATACATTGCCGCCAGAACAAAACGCCGCCAATTCATTGTGCTATTTACTCGCTTCAGCTTTGAAGGTTGCAATAATGCTATGAATAATCGACGGCAGCGGCGTTGTCAATTGTTCGCGATCTACTTCGCCTCCACCCAAATACTCTCGCTATGCCCGCCGAATTCGGGCGCGTACATGCACTGCACCGACGCAAACCCGGTCTGGTATCGGCCGCGATGGACGACGCGGGTGCTGTACTCGAAGACATAAGTTCCCTTGGGCAGATAGTCGATGAAGAAGTGGCTGGCCGTGTCGCGGGTCGTCTCGTAATAGCCAAGGCCGTCCTGGTACTTGTACTGCGAGAGCACAGTCACCGGCTCGGTGCCCGACCCGCGATGGTCTTTGAGGTGGACGAACTCCATGTCGCGGTCGGTTCGCAGCACAATCCGCACGACCAACTCGTCGCCCACCTTCACCGGGCCGGTGACCGGCTCCAGCACCGGGCCTTTCTTCGTGTACTGCTTCGTATAGAGTGACTTCGTGATCTTCAGCGGCGTGCCCGCGTAGGCCGACGCCTTGCTCATGTCCTCAAGATATTGCCAGTGGACGCTGCCCCAGGCGACGCCTTTATCCAGCTTCTTCACGGTAATCTGGCCCATCGCGGGCTTAATCTCGCCGCGGGTGAACTTGTCTTCGTAGAAGCCGGTGCCCGCCTCGACCTTTTCGGGCTTGATTTCCTTCCCGCCAAGGCTTACTTCGACCAGCTCGTCGGAAGCCAAATCGTTGCTGCCGCGGAGGAGCAAGGCATAGACCGCGTCGGCGGTGGCCTTGGTGGTTCGCCAATCCTGCGTCTGCTTCTGCTTCAAAAGCCAGACCTTGCACTCCTCGACCGCCTTCTGGTCGTCCATCACTTCGTCGAAGGCCTCGATCATCATGGCCTGTGTCTCGATCGGGGCGTGGAACCAGAAGAAAGAAAGCTCGGTGTCGCGCAGAACATGCCCAGCTCTTCGTCGCTAACAGAGCGCTCCTTGATCGAGCCCATGATGGTCTGGGCCGTTTCCTTGTCGGCGAAGCGCTTCAGGGCGACGGCCAAGTGGGCCTGCGACTGCCGGTCGGCCATCTTCAGCCAATACTTGCGGCCCTGACCGAGGAAATAATCGACCGCCTCCTTGTGCTGTGCGGCGATGGGCCGGTCTTCCAGGAAAAAGCTTCGGCCGTAGAGATAGAAAGCGATCAGCGGGCTAAGGTGGTTCTCGTCCTTGTGGCGGGGCACCTGCGCAGCGGGTCGGCGGAGGATGTCGCGGTAAATGCGGTCAATCCAGCCGTCCAGCCGGGCGAGCGACTTGAAGGCCGGTTCCATATCGACCTTCACGCCCAGGTGCCGCAGGCGGCCGTAGCCCGTGGTGATGTAGAGCGTAATGTAGTCGCAGGGCGGCCCGCCGGGGAACCAGGGCCACGCACCGTCTGCATACTGCCCTTCGGCCAGCTTTTTCATCGCGCGGGCCGTCTCGTCGTTCAAGCGGTTGTCGTCGAAGAGGACGCCGACGTTCCGCCGGGCCTGGCTTTCGGACTCGGCCTGCCGGACCCAAGGCGTCTCCTCCAGCATGACCGATTTCAAGTCCTGGTTCTTCTCCATTGGGCTGTCCAGCGCGGGCGTCGCGCGCCACTGCTCGAAGACACGACGGATTTTCGGATCGCTGTTGGCAATATGCCGGGCAAGCGAGTTGGCGTAGAGCCGATTGAACGTCTGCTCGTAGCACTCATAGGGATACTCCATCAGATACGGCAGGGCCATGACCGCGTACCACGAAGGGTTGGAGACCATCTGCACTGTCAGGCTCTGGCTTTGCAGCGTCTTGGAGCTGCCCGACTCCAGCAGGCGGTCGAAATGAAAACTCTTCGTCGCCGGGCCGCGGATGGGCAGCGGCAGCGATTCCTGCACGAGCGTCCGCCGCACGAGCACCGGCAGCAGGCCCTCCTCGCCGTCGGAGACGCGGCCCGTCGAGCCGACCGCCTTGTAGCTGATTGCGCCGCCGGACATATCGGGCACGGAAAGCCGCCAGGAGTAGCTGTGCGACTGCTTGGCGGCGAGATTGAACGACTGGTCGGTCTCCGTCAGACCCAAGAATTGGTTTATCGACTTGCCCGTGCGGGCGTCGGCGAATGTCAACCGCACCTTGCCCGTCTGGTGCGTATCGGAGAGGTTCGTCACCTTGACGGTAAATTCCAGCTCGTCACCTTCGCGCAAAAACCGCGGCGGATTCGGCTGGACCATGAGGTCTTTGGCCGTCACGCAACTATCGGTCAACAGGCCCGCGCGGAGCTGGGCGTCGTGGGCGAAGCCGAGGAACTTCCACTTGGTGAGCGCTTCGGGCATCGTGAATTCGATCTTCACGTGGCCCTCGGAATTGGGGCCTTCGGAATCGGAAAGCAGATGCGGGAAGAAGAAGGCCGTTTCGTTGAGGTTCTTCCGCGCGGCGATCTGGCTAAGGTCGGGCCCGGCGCCGAGGCCTTGCCCGGCCGCTTGCTTGCCTTGCCCCTGAAGTTCGGCGGGATTCTTTTCCATCGCGGCGTTGGCCGCAAAATCGGCGCGGTCGGCCAACATCTCGCCGGCCTTTGCGCCGTCCGACATGGGCGCCGCGCGGCGGGCCATTGCCCCCGGCGCCATCGGCGCGGCGCCGCCATGGAAAGCGCGGGGCCGCCGAGGCCCATTCCGCCCATGCCGCCGCGGAAATAACCGTATCCCCATAGGTCCGCAGTGATGCTCGACGGCAGCGCGCGGTAGCTTAACTGCACCGGCTTCTGATCGTAGGGCCACGCCCCTTGAACCTGGTTGAGGTACTTGGCCATGTTCTCAAATGTGAAGTTGATCGTCGGCCAGTCCTGGCGGAAGACGCCGAAGCCGGCTGGCCAATTGTGCGGCAGATAAGCGTCCAGCGATTCGTCGTAGAGCGCGGCGACCATTTCCGCGACTACTTTCCTCGCATCCGCCCTCACCCCCTGTCCCTCTCCCGAAGGGAGAGGGGAGATAGTGGCCGTCCACGTCTCCTTCTGGCCCGGTTCGAGCTTGGAGACGAAGTGCTCCCACTTCACCTTGAGCTCCTTGTTCGTCCAAGGGACATCGACGCGGCGGGAATCGAGATAGGCGCGGTTCTCGCGGACCATCGTTACGTGCAGCGTGAAGCCGCCGCGCATGTTATCAGCGACGGCCAACTTGATTGGCTGCTGCGTGGCGCCCGGTTCGGTCCAGAAGCTCTTGACGATCTTGCCGCGGTGCTCGATCTCCATGTAGGCGCGGGCACTGCCGTATCCGCTGCCCCATAGGGCCATGAATTCGTCGCCCGGCTCCAGCGTCCATTTCGGACCGACGACCATGTCCGGAACCTTGATGGGAAACTTTTTCGCGTCGGGGGCCATGACGTTCAGCGGCAAAAGCGCGATGACTTTTTTGCCGAAGCGGTCTTGTGTCTGGAACATAGCGCGGTAGGCGCCGGCGTCCAGCTTGGTTGACCATGTGGCATGACCGGTCGCGTCGGTCGTCATGCCCTGCTCGGCCACGACTTCGCCGAATTCCCAGGTGTTAGGATTGGACGGATCGACCAGCGTCACGTAAGAATCATGTTGTATGAACAAGGCCGTTCCACTCGCTGCCTTGCCGCCAGCATACCGCCGTGGCACGCGTGGTCGGATCAACCGCGGACTCGGCCGTCCGCCAAGAATGTCGTGGCGCACGACCTTTTCCGGCTGCTTGAGGCGGTATATCTTTAGCGCCCCTTCCGCCTTTTGCGGCTCGCCGTCCAATGTGGTCGTCGTCAGCTTGATCTCCACCGGCTTGTCCACAATGAGCCATTCGTCGGCGGCCAGCGAGGCCCGCAGCGCCGTGTATCCGCATTGCACGGCCCGCTGGGCGGAGCGCGTCTCGCCGTTGGTATCGGTCACGTCGGCCGAGATTTCGTATCGGAAGACCGGCTCGTCTTTTTCGGGCACGGTCGGGTCCGGCTTCGCGACGAACTTGATCGCGAACGTGCCGTCGGCCTCGGTTTCGGACGTACCGTGGGCAATCTCCTGCGCCGGACTGCTGCGGTATCCGCCAGGAGAAAAGCCAGTACCACCAGTCGGGAAAGCGGACCTCGCGGACGACGCGGTAGCGGACCTTTGCCCCGCCGATCGTCGCGCCGGTATAGGCCATAGCCTTGCCTTGCAACTCGACTTCACCACCCAGCCGCGCGGCCGTCTTGGGCGCGTCCAACGTCACCTGGAACTTGGGCCGCTTGTACTCCTCGACGTTGACAAAGCCCATCCAGGTGTTGCCCGCCAGATCGGCGCGGATCATCATCCGGCCCATAAGCCGGTCGCGCGGGGCCGTGAAGCTGCCGCTCACCGAGCCATAGTCGTTCGACACGACCTCTTGCCGGGCGATCTCCTTGCCGTTGACGTCCATGAACATGACGGTGAAGCGCTCGCGGGACACGACTTCGTAGTTGTCGCTTTCCTGATCGACGAGAATGGCAATGCCCTTGTAGTAGATCGTCTGCCCAGGGCGATAGAGCGAGCGGTCGGTGAAGAAGACGACCTGCTTCTGCGGAGTCGGCCGGTTGTAATAGTTGTTGACGTAGAGATTGTTGGCCGTGGCGAGCGACTCTCCGGCGTGGGTCACGTAGAGCAAATTGTTGTGATTGGCGATGCCCGCCACGGAAAAGAGGCCGTTATCGTTCGTCCGGGCCTTTTCGCCGGCGACCCAATGGCCGTTCCAGTCCCAGGCGTAGACCTGCACGTCGGCCCCAGCGATCGGCTCGCCGGACGCTGCGTCCAACACGAAGCCGCCGAAGTGCGTGCTGGGATTGTGCTGCCGCAGCACCACGGCCAGCTTGCTCACCCAGACTTCGGTGCATGAGACGACGTTGTTAGATTCGCTGAATTCCGAGTCGTGGCTGGCGACGAGAAAATAGTAGCCCGGATTGAGGTCCTTGGGCACGGCCAAATCCTTGGTCCGCTCGCGGTAATCTTCCGTCGGCGGCAGGTCGGCGGACCACGTGCGGTCCGGTTTCTTTGCCAGCAGCTCCCGCCGCTGGGTGTCGTCCAGCCACTCGCCGCGATACCGGCCGCTCTTCATCCGCGCCAGCCAGTCCTCGCCGACGAGGCGGAAGTAGACCTTCGTCACGTTGCGATAGTGTACGCGAATCACCGGCCACGGCTGGTTCCACACGCGTTCGGTTACGATGCTGGCCGACTTCGCCTCGATTTGCTTGACCAGGTTGTAGCAGAGTATCCCGCCGGGCGACCGCGGGAACGCCCGCATCCCCTCGGCGGCGATGTCGTGGGCATCGACCAGCTCGTTTTCCCCTTGAAGGACAGTGGCCAGATGATATCGGGCCATCGACGAAAGCGGATGGTTGGAATTCTCCTTGATGAACCGCCGCAGGGCCACCTTGTAGAGCGTCGTCTTCTCGTCGCCCACGGCCTTGTTGTTGCCCAGCGCGAGCCGCTGCAAGTCGTCGTCCAGGAAGGCGGTCTTGTCCGCGTCGTTCTCGTGAAAGCGGAGCAACTGCTGGTAGAGCAGCACGGCCTTGAGCGTGGGCGAATCGGCGTCGGCCGATTCGGGCTTCCACGACATGAACTGCGCGACCGGCTGGAACATCGGGCCGTCGGCGGCAAGCTCAAAGGCATCCTCGGCCTTCGCCCCGGCCTGCTCGCCCGCGTTGTAGAAATCCAGCGCCTGATGGGCGACGAAATCGTAGAGCGTGGGGCGGTAATTGTCCGGCAGGCTCCCCTCTTGCAAGAGATCGTTGTAGTCGGCAACCGGTATTTTTTTGACCTGGTCCGCGGCGGCCAGGGCGGCCTGATAATGCTTTTCGATCTCGGCAAAGAGCCGCGCGAGGTCCCAGGTAGTAAAATCCTTTCCCGGCGCCGTGGCCGTTGTCGTGCGCTGCATGAACCGCCAGCGATTGTGAAGGAAATACTGCCAATACCAGTCGGCCTGGATGACTTCCAGCATGGGCCGCATTTCGGCCGGGGCCTTGGCGATTTCGGCATCCATGCGGGTGATCTTCTCCTCCGGATGGTTGCCCTGGATGACTCCTTCCAGCGCGATCTTGCGTCCGATGGCCTTGATCGCCACGGGATAGTTCTTCCCAGCGAGTGCGCCGTCGAGAATCGGCTGGAGCTGCTCGATGGCCGTCTTGGGCAGTCCCTTTTGCGCAGCCTCGTCTACTTTCTTCCATTGCGCGTCCCACTTGTCCGCCCGCGCGGCTGTGGCCGCGGCGAGGATCACAAAACTCAACGGTACGACAGAGAAAGGAGGAGGTTGACATGGCGGGGTCCTTGAAGAGATTTTGTAGATTTGGCTGGCCAGGTATTGACGCGCAGCGAGCCGGGATAGTTCCCGGCGGCGGGGAGAAACGGTCGGAATGTATTTTAATCGGGACGGCTGACGGCGGCGAGACTCGCAGGCGCCGGCGCGGACGCCCTTTCGCGGCAGCGTGCTTGGCAATCATTGACACGCCCTGTGGCAGGATTACGATAGGGTTCCATAAAGAAACAGCGCAAAGGGAAGCGTAGGGACATTGCCGTCCGCCGGCCGGCTCCTGGCCGACGTGCGTGAATTGATCGAGGCCGCCTGCCAACAGGTGGCCCAGACCGTCAACTCCGGGCTGGTCACGCTCTATTGGCACGTCGGCCGCCGCATCCGGCAGGAGATTCTCGGCGAGCAGCGAGCGGCCTACGGCGAGCAGATTGTTTCGGCACTGTCGAAAGATTCGACGGCCGAGCACGGCCATGGATTCGACCGCCGAAACCTATTCCATATGGTCCGATTTGCGGAGGTTTTTCCGGATGAGCAAATAGTGTACGCACTGCGTACACAATTGACTTGGACCCACTTCCGCGAGTTGATTGCCATCGAGGATCCGCTAAAGCGCAAATTCTACGCAGAAATGTGCCGCTTGGAGCGGTGGAGCACGCGGACGCTGCAAGACCAGATCAAACATTTGGTCTACGAGCGAACGGCCGTGAGCAAGAAGCCGGAAGGAGTCATCCGTGTCGAGCTTGACGCGCTGCGCGACGAAGACCGCCTGACGCCCGATCTCGTTTTTCGCGATCCGTACTTCCTCGACTTCCTGGGCTTGCCGGAGCAATACTCCGAACGCGAGCTTGAGCGGGCGATTCTCCAGGAGCTGGAGAGGTTTCTCTTGGAGCTGGGTACGATTTCGCCTTCGTCGCGCGGCAGAAGCGCATCTCCGTCGATGGTGACGATTATTATCTGGACCTCTTGTTCTACCGTCGACGGCTGAGGCGGCTCGTGGCCATCGACTTGAAAGTGGGCCGTTTCCAAGCGGCCGACAAAGGCCAGATGGAACTCTATCTCCGCTGGTTGGCGGAGAATGAGACTCGCGCCGACGAAGAACCGCCCATCGGCCTGTTCCTTTGCGCAGGAAAGTCCGACGAACAGGTACGCCTGTTGCGGTTGGAAGAATCCCGCGTCCGTGTGGCCGAGTACCTCAGCGAACTACCGCCGCGGGAACTGCTCCAGCGCAAGCTGCACGACGCGATCTGCCTCGCCCGCGAGCGGTTGGCGCGGAAGGAAATAGAGAAAAAACTAGGGCGGAAATAGGCCCGTGAGAATCTCTTATGCTGGTGCGCTTTTCACGCGATAAAATACGATCAAATGGGCGACGACAGTAAAATGGATGAACTACTTTCCGTGACCGATTTGCTGGCTGATCCTCCGCGCTACGACGGTCAACTGATCACGGTGCGGGGATTCTACATTGGGGAACGCGAAAGGCATGCGCTCTTCCCGTCATCAGAGCGTCCTCGGACTTCTGAGCGTGCGGTTTGGCTTCATCATGAAGAAACGGTAGGCGGTCAGGCAGGCGCAAAGCGATTGAATCGCCAGTGGATTCGGCTGTCCGGCGTTTTCCACAACCGTCGTCGCGCGGGATGTGGTGGGTGCGGTTGAAATGATGTTGCGCGAATGGGAAAAATAAGTAAAACAGGACGTTGAGGTTTCAGTACCAACGGAATTGTCCCAACGTCCTGAAAGGTACAGATGACAAGTATAGTGAGCAAGGAGCGTCGAGAGCAACTCCACCACATGTTTGACGAAGTGCTGGATTCGTTGCCGGTCAAGCTGGAAGAATTGAAGGAGGCTGAACAAAAACTGCATGCCGGATTGCAACGTTTGGCCAGCGCGAGCATGCAAGGTTGGGCGGAGACTGCCAGCACGGCATCACCGCCGCCACAGTGTCCTGGATGCGGAGCACCGATGCGGCATCGCGGACGGGTATCACGCACGCTGGTGACGCTGCACGGTACGATGGGTTTCGCTCGGCCACGACGGCGGTGCGACCGCTGCGAGCAGGAGCGTTACCCGCTTGATGAGCGATTGTGTTTTCAGACCCACGGCGTGAGTTGGTCAGTGGCAGCGAAGGTCTCACGTTTGGCGTCGCTGCTGCCGTCGTACGATCTGGCGCGGCAACTGTTGGCGGAGGACTACGGCATCGAACTGAGCAAGCATTCGATTGAACAGATCGTGCGTTCTGCGGGGGAGACGCTCCTGAAGAAAGACGACGCCGCGCGTGAAGCCTGTTTTGCCGCGATGAGCCAGGGCGGCCTGCGGGGAGCAAGAGAGGCAGCCATTCGCCCGGAAATCGTGGCGGTTTATGCGGATGGCACCATGATTCACAGCGAGGGAGACTGGCATGAAATCCGCGTCGGAAAAGCGATCGCGTGGGACTCCCGGGGAAATCAGTTGCGGCAGCGCAGCTTCGCTCGTTTTTTGCCTCTGGAGTCGTTCGGGCAACAGTTGTTTGTCGAAGCCCATGCTGTCGGCTACGGCGGCGCAAGGCAACGCGTGTTCTTGGGGGACGGTGCGCACTGGCTTTGGGAACTGGCAGCCTTGCACTTTCCCGAGGCAACGCGCGTGCTGGACTGGTATCATCTCAGCGAGAAGGTCCACGAAGCCTCCAACGCCGTTTTCGGCGAAGGAACGCAGCAGAGCAAGACGTGGTCCAAGTGCCGCCTGGACGAACTTTGGGCAGGGCAACATCAAGCGGCACGTCAGGCAGTGGCGGAATTGCGTCGGCATTCGCGTTCGAAGACCAAGCGGGAATCGCTGCGGAAGCTCGGCGTATACCTCAAGAATAATGCGGAGAGAATGGATTACCCTCGCTATCTCGCTGCCGGGCTACCTATCGGCAGCGGACCGGTGGAAGCAGCCTGCAAAACACTGGTTGGCGGACGCTGCAAACAGGCCGGAATGCGAAACTGGCGGTGCAACGGTGCGGAAGCTGTCCTCCGGCTTCGCGCGGCACAATTCGATGGCGAATTTAACCCCTTGTGGGATGCCCGCCTTTGCCCGGCCGCCTAAACTCGCCACAGCCTTTCAGCCGCACCCTTCGATTGGGCCCTGGTGTACAATTGGGCTGTTGATCGGAAATCAGTATTCCTTTTGGGAGGACAGACATGAAATGGCTTTATGCGTTGGCGCTGCCAGGTGCGATGTGCGCGGCGGCAATCGGGGATGATAAACCCGCGGAAGGCAAGCACATGGAAGACGTGGCCCGCGGTTATGTCGACGCGTTTTTGCAGGGGAATGCGCAGGCGCTCTTGGACCACGCCTCGCCGGAATTGCGGGCGCTTGTGAAAGACCCTGCCGCGCTCAATTCGCTGCGCAAAAACACGGTTGGCGCCCGGCCCGTTTCCGCCGACGAACAAATCTCCGTCGAATACGTCCGGCTGGTCAAGTCGGCCGCGGGCCAAACGTGGTCAGTCGCGGCAACCGTCGCGCCCGACGGTACTCTGGCGGGTTTTCTCGTCACACCGGCCGGAGAAGCGCCTTCGACCTTCCTGAATTACAAAACCAAGGCCCACGCGCGGTTGCCTTTTGCCGGAACGTGGACCGTGTTTTGGGGCGGCCGCAGCATCAAGGATAATTATCATGCGGCCTATCCCGACCAGCGCTTTGCCTACGACATCGTGATGATGAAAGACGGCAAAACGCATCCCGGCAACGGCGCAAAGAACGAAGATTATTACTGCTATGGGCAAACGATTGTTTCGCCGGCCGCGGGTTTGGTGGCGGCGGTCACGGACGGCATTGCCGACAACAGGCCGGGCAGGATGAATTCCGCGAAGCCGACCGGCAACCACATCGTGCTCGACTTGGGCAACGACGAATACATGTTCCTGTGTCATTTCCAAAACGGGAGCATCAAAGTGAAGCTGGGCGACCGCGTGAGGCCGGCACAACCGCTGGGACTGTGCGGCAACAGCGGCAACTCGTCGGAGCCGCATTTGCACATCCATTTGCAAACCACGCCGAAATTCGGCGCCGGCAAAGGGCTGCCGCTGCAATTCCAGCATTACGAGGCAGACGGCAAAGCCGTCAATCGGGGCGAGCCAACCAAAGGACAGCGGATTCGAGACGTTGCCGCAGGGTAGTTTGCGTTGGGTAGCTCAACGACTCCGCCGCAACGCCGGAAACCAGGCTACAACATGCACTCCGTACCGTCGGCCGCGGCCGGCACCAGCCCGTCGCTAAGATGTTAGCCGGTTGCGCCGTCTCACGGCCGGACGAGGCCGGTGACCAGTGCGCCGGCCATGCGGGCGGGATTTTGAACTCCCAAGGCCCGCATTTCGTCTTCGGCCCGCCGGCTCAAGTCGGCCGCCGCCGCCCCTTCCTGGAGATTTCCAAGCTGCCAATCGACGGCCGCCGCGTAGAGGTGCATCGGAACGGCTCGAAACGTTGCGGCGGCGGCGGTCAGGCAGTCGATTGCCGCGCGGGGGTCGCGCGTCTGATGCGCCACGCTGGCGCGGAGCATCTTGGCCATCGCCGTGGCCCAACGGGCGTTCTCGCGTTCCAAACGGCTGGCGGCGGCTGCGGCCCGCGCGAGCAATACCTTCCGGTCGCCACCGGCCGCGGCGGCCGCCAGCGCAGCGCGCCCGTACGTGCTGAAGAAATCGATTCGAACCTGCTGCACGTAGCTTAATAGGGAGGACGAATACTTCCGCCAACCCTCGGCGATGATCCGCCAGGCGGCCGCGCCGTCGCCGTCGTAAAGCTCCAAAAGCGCGCTTGCCAGCAACCAATTGTGGTGCTGGACGAAAAAGCGCCCGGGCATGAGGAGGCGGTCGTTCTCTTCCGCCAGCCGCCGCCGCGCCTCGGCGGAATCGTCGGCTGCCAAGAGCGCGGTGGTCGCGACCGCGGTGCCGAAGTTGAGTTCCGCAAATCGGTCGTCGTTCTGTCTGGCCAGATCTACCAACTGCCGCTGCCGGCGGGCGAGTTCGGCCATGTTGCCCTGGTACATCACGGCCCACATGCTGAAACTCCGCGCCATATCGAGTTCCCAATTGACATCACGGCAAAGAGGATCTTGCAGGCAGGCTGCCGCACGATCGCAGGACCGCTGTGCCGCCGACCAATTGCCCAGCAGGTGTTCCGCTGCGCCCCTCGCCACTTCGCGGATTGCCGTCGCGTAAGGGTGCCGGCCTTTTCGTCGGCCCGCGTTGGCCGGCGGCATTGCCGGTGAAACGGATTCCTCGCCGGTATAATGCGCAGCGGCGACACGCAAGGCCCTCAAGTGCCGTGCTACAGAGCGGCGACTCCGCCCGCCACTGGTCGCCAAGTGGCCGATCTGCACGCTGAGCGCGCGCATCAGATCTCGCGGCGCATCGGCATCCAAGGCCAGCCGCAGGTAATGCGACACGAACGTGGCCGCCTGTAGCGGCGCGGTGAGGCTCAGTCCGGCCGCTGCCGACCATGTCACGTCCAGGAGAAGTCGCGTCCGCGGATCGGATTTCTGACTGGCCGCCGCGGCAGCCGACAGGCCGCGAAAGCAGAGCCGCGCGCTGGTACAGCAGTGCGGCGATCGCGCCCAAGCGGCCTGACGGATAGCGCAAGCCAGTCTCCCGTAAAACGCCTCGCAGTGTCGTCATGCCGTCGTCCAGGTGGCCGCTCGTGAGATAGCGAAGCGCTGCGCGGCAGCGGAGTTCGGTGGCCGCCGAGACGTCGCAAAGTGCCGCTGCGCGAAGGTATTCCTCGGCGGATTCCCGGCTGCGCCCGGCATGAGAAAGGGCGTTGGCCAGCCGTTGCCGCGCTTCGGCTTCGGCGGCGCCGGATCGTGGCGCCGAGTCCAGCGCCTGCCGGTACAGGCGCGCGGCGTTGGTGAAGGCGAGGGTCTGCTCCGCCCGATCCGCCGCCAAATACGAATACTCGCCCGCCTTCTGCCGTTGTGCCGCATGCGACCAGAGGTCTGCCAGCCATTCCGGGTCGCGAGCCCCACGGCGTTCGAGGGCCTCAGCCAGCGCGGCGCTGTGTCCGCGGATTTCCGTCTCGGAGAGTTGCCGCAGGACGGCGTCGCGCAACCGGTCGTGGTACGTTTCGACGAGCAGTTCTTCATCATCGGCCATCGTCCGCAGGAACCTTTGTCGGCGAAGATCAGCCACAACCGTGGCCGCCGACTGGGCGATATCCGCCGCGCCGGTCGCGATCGGCTCGGCCACCGGCCGGCCCGCGATCGCCACTACTTGCAGCAATCGCCGATGCTCTGCAGGCAACCGTTGGATTCGCCGGCCAAGTTCCACGGACAATGAGACCGGCTCCGCGCGAGCCGGCCCGTCCGCCGCGGTCGACTTCGATTCGAGCAGGTAATCGATGAAGATCGGCACTCCGGCGGATTCCCGCGCGATTTCGCTCGCTCGTGCGGCCTGGCCGTGTTCCACCGCGAGCCGCGCGATCGTCCTCCGACGACAGCCCCTCCAGGGCGATTTCACGCTGGTCGGCAAACCCCTCCCGCAGTCGAGGCGGCTTGTCGAACTTGATCATCTCCTCCAGGAACCGATTTGCCGCAAGGTCATCTCGGCGAAACGCGGCCAGGACCAGCATGGGCGGCGCCTGGGGCAGCCGCGTCAGTTCCAAAAACAATCTCGCGCTATCCTGGTCGCAGCGCTGCACGTCGTCGAGGAAAATGACAGCCAACGCCTGTTCGAAATGAACGATGCGGCTGAGCAGCTCGCGCAAGGCGGCCACTGCCCGCTGGCGGGACTCCTGCTCGCTTCCCCCGCGGGCCGCTCTTTGCAGCAACCGCTGGCACGACCTTACTTCGCGAAAGACCGGGAACATGCGGCACAGGTCGGCAACGTCCACCGGCAACAGCCGCTCGGCTTTGTCGTCCGCGAGGCGGGACAGATAGCGGGCGACGTCGTCCATTGCCCCATCGAACGCATTGTAGGGGACCGCCTCTCCCTCGAAGCACCGTCCGCGGAAGACCAGCACCAACTGTCCGCCGGCCAACTCGCCGAGAAAATGGTCGACCAGCGCCGTCTTTCCCATGCCCGACGCGCCGTGAACGAATATCGTCAGAGGCTCGCCCCGAGAGACCTGCCGGCCAGCCGCCGCCAACTGGCTGAGTTCGCTTTGGCGCCCCACCCACACCTGTTTTGGGCCACTGGAGGCTTCGCGCGCCGTCAGGCAGCGAACGATCTCCGCTCCGCAAGGACGGTCCTCCGGCTGCGCGCTGAGCAATGCCGCGCACAAATCGGCGAGATCGGCCGGAACGCATGGCGGAAAATCCGGCCGCGCGAGCGGACGCGTTTTCTCGGTCCTCTGCCAAGTCGGGGCATCCGGGAGACCGCTGCCCGTGAGGGCTTCGTAAAGCATTACGCCGACGCTGTACCAATCCGAGGCCGGCCAGGTCTCGCCAGCCCATTGTTCCGGGGCCATGTACCGCGGCGTACCGGCGGCGTGCATGGTTTGATGCGCCTCGGACGGCGCGAAGTTCACCGCCAGACCGAAGTCCAGCAAGACGACCGACTCGTCCGCTTGCCGCACCATCACGTTCGACGGTTTTATGTCGCGGTGCAGCTTCCCGGCGTCATGTACGGCCTTCACCGCGAGGGCAAGCTGCCGCAGGCCTTGCCGCAGCCGCTTTTCGTCGAATTGGACTTCGTCACCCGGCCGATTGGAATCGAATCCGGCCCTCACGTATTGGAGAAACGTCGGGCCCTCGATCAGCTCCATCGTGAAGAACGGCAGTGAAGCCGACGTATCGAGATCGAGCATGCGAATCAAGTGCTCGTGTACCACATTTTGCAGCGCGCGAAATTCGTCTTTGAACCTCAGCAGCGAGCCTGGACGGTCCGGGGGCAAGGTCTTCAGCGCCACCCGCGACTTGCCACTGGCATCCTCGGCTTCATAAACGACCCCCATCCCTCCGCGGCCAAGTTCCCGAATGATGCGGTAACGACCGATTTCCGACGCGGGGCGATCCGGCGGCAGAGGACCTTGAGGCGTGAGCGGCCCAGTGACAGTCTTGAAAGAATCGTCAGCGACCGACGACTCGTTTCGCGCCGCCGGCGTGGTCGTAATCTTAGGTGTGGCGCCAATACTCATGAACTTGGTTTCCAAGACTATTTTCTTGTAGGCAAGCCGAGGAAGTCAAGTCAATGACTTGACTTCTTCCGCCCGCCTCGTCAAGATGACGCCATTCGCACCTGTTTCCGCCCATTGCGGCATGTCGTTCGACAGCAATTCGTCCATTTATGACGGTGGCAGCGACGCCATCCCGCGGACTCGATTTCTTTGCTTTCATCGGCTATTCGCGCAAAGACAGCGGCGATTGGAGGTAAGATCCATGACCGGCAAACCCGTCGTCTTCATTTCCGCCACGAGCGACCTCCGTTCCGCTCGCGACCTGGTCGGCAAGGTGCTCTACTCGATGGGCTACGAGCCGGTCTGGCAGGATATCGCCGCGACGGAGGGCGGCGAACTGCTGGAAGTGCTCCGCCGCCGCATAGGGCCGTGCTCCTTGATGGTGCAATTGGTCGGGCAGCGTTACGGGGCCGAGCCGCCGCAACCGACGGCCGAGTTCGGCCGCGTCTCCTATACGCAGTTCGAGGCCCTTTATGCCGAACGTCTGGGCCGCAAAGTGGTTTACCACTTTGTCGCGCAGGAGTTCCCTACGGACCCCGCCCCGGCGGAAGCGGAAGAATTGAGACAACTGCAGGCGGCCTACAAAGAGAGGATTATCGCCGCCAACCGGCTGCGGCACGAAGACATAGCCTCGCAAGGCGATTTGGAGCTTTCCGTCCGGCGGATCAGCGACGAATTGGACCGGGTCCGCAAGGCATCCGAGCGGAGATCGCGGCGCTTGATGGCGGTCGCCGTCGCTTCGCTCGTGGCGACGGTCCTGCTCGCCGGGCTGATGTTCAAGCTGCTGCGCGGGCAAGTTGAACAGCGAGAAGACTTGCGTCAGACACAGTCGCGCCTCGATGAGTCGGTGGCGCGGATCAAGCAGTTCCTTGCCGAGCGCCCCTTGGACGCGCAAGGCAGGGGCCCGCGCAGCGGGCCGCCCGTGCCGATCATTCCGCAGCTTACCGGCGAGTTGCGCCAACGTGCCGAGGAATTGATCGCCACCGGCGACAAGAAACAGCGCAAGCTGGCGGCGCTGGCGATGAACGACTTTACCACGTTCGACAGGCTCGACGCGGAGGTCGAGCAAGACGAGCGCAAAGCGCGGAACCGCGACGACTTCGAACGGTACCTCCAGCGCGGCGACCGCTGGTACCGCGCCCAGGACTTCGACAAGGCAATCGAGCTATACGACAAGGCGATTGCGCTTCGGCCTGACGATTTTACGGCAAGGAGTGGCCTCGTCGCTGCGCAAATCTCCGCGCCACTGGGGAACATCGCCGACCACCAGCGCCGCGCCATCGAAGTCGCCGAGGGGACGTTGAAAATCGTCAGTCCCGGCTCGAAGGAGTGGGCAGAGATGCAACACAATATGGGCGGCGCTTGGTTGTACATGCCGACGGGCGACAAGACCGAGAATCTCCGCAAGGCCATCGCCCGCTTTGAGGCGGCGCTGACGGTCTACACCAAGTCCGCCGACCCGGCGCACTGGGCAGGGGCCCAGAACAACTTGGGCATGGCCTGGTGGAGCATGCCAACCGGCGATAAGGTCGAGAATCTCCGCAAGGCAATCACCTACTTTGAAGCGGCGCTGACGGCCTACAACAAGGCCACCGACTCGGCGGATTGGGCGATGATGCAGAACAACCTGGGCAATGTTTGGAAAGACATGCCGACGGGCGGCAAGGCCGAGAATCTCCGCAACGCAATCGCCTGCTACGAGGAGGCGCTGGGAGCACACGCCAAATCCGCCGAGCCGAAACGATGGGCCACGATACAGAACAACCTCGGCATCGCCTGGAGGAATATGCCGACCGGGGACAAGTGCGCAAACCTCCGCAAGGCCATCGCCTGCTTTGAAGCGGCGCTGACGGTGAGGACCAAGACCGCCGATCCGGCGGGCTGGGCCAAGACCAAGCTCAACATGGGCAATGTATGGCAAGACATGCCGACGGGCAGAAAGGCCGCGAACCTCGGCAAGGCCATTGCCTGCTACGAAGAGGCGCTGACGGTCTCTACCAAGAGGGCCAACCCGAGCGACTGGGCCTTGGTGAAGAACAACCTCGGCAACGCATGGTCCGACATGCCGACCGGCGACATCTCCGAAAACTTCCGCAAGGCCATCGCCTGCTTTGAAGAAGCGCTGACCGTCCGCACCAAGGCCGCCGATCCCAATAACTGGGCCGAAACACAGGCCAACCTGGGCAACATGTGGGCTGAAAATCCGACTGGCGACAAGGCGGAAAACTTCCGCAAGGCCATCGACTGCTTCGAAGCAGCGCTTACGGTCCAGACAAAAGCCGCCGATCCGATCCATTGGGCCGGGACGCAGAGCGATCTGGGGCTCACATGGTGCGACATGCCGACGGGCGACAAGTCCGAAAACCTCCGCAAGGCCATCGATTGCTTCGAGGCGGCGTTGACCGTCCGCACCAAGAAGGCCGACCCTGCGAATTGGGCCATGACGCAGGGGAACCTCGGCATCGCATGGTCCAATCTGGCGACGGGCGACAGGGCCGAGAACGTGCGCAAAGCCATCCGACACCACGAATCGGCGTTGACGATCTACACCAAGTCCTCCAATCCGATACTTTGGGCCAAGACGCAGAACAATTTGGGAACGGCGTGGTTCCAGATGCCGACGGGTAACATGGCCGACAACCTCCGCAAAGGCCATTGCCTACTTCGAGGCGGCCCTGACCGTTCGCACCAAGACTGCCGACCCGGCGAGATGGGCCATGACTCAGATGAACCTCGGCGAAGCGTGGAACGCGATGTCCGGCGGCGACAAAGCAGATAACCTTCGCAGAGCGATTGCATCCTTTAAGGGCGCGCTGCTCGCTTATGCTGAGGAAACCTTCCCGAATGAGCATCGGGAAGCCGTGGCGGCTCTCGCGGCCGCGCAAAAGGAATACGAATCGTTGCCGGCTGCCAAGAGCAAACCCTTCGATAAAATCGCCCCCGCGGAATAGCGGATTATTTAGCTCTTGGCGTCTAGTCAGTTTGGGTAAGCAACGATATAATGGGCGTTGGTGACTACGACGCGTGAGGTACGCATGGGTGCCAATCAATCCTTTCGTCTGCGGCTGGTAGTGGCGCGCGGTCCGTCGCTTCCCAAGTCCTACGCTGAGCGGCTGGAACAACTCGACGGCCTGGTCGACTCCGACCTGCTGACGAACGACTTGCCGGAGTTCCAAATCGAGAAACCGATCGTTTGGCTCGACAGTTTGGAACGGGCCGAGCAGTACCTGGCGCAGGTACTTTGGCGAGAGTCCGTGTAACGCTGCCCTGCTGATATCCGATCTCCTGGCAGAAAGCAAACTGCCCCGTGAAAGGCGCGAAAGCCTGCTGCCGACGTTTGCCGTGCGCGGCCTGCAAGACGGGTTTCATGACCGTCTCTACGCCTCGATTGCCCTTGTTCCCGAGGCCCAGCGCGTTCCCGAAATCGACCACACTCTGCGCTGGGATTTTGCGCCGGCCGACCTGCTGAATGCAGTTAAGCTGGGATGCGAGAAGCTCAGCTACATTGCGCAGCCGCCACGGGAACCGATTCGAACCCCGTTTGTCATCGAAGACATCAGCACCGAGCGCGAGATGCTCGACTATGCCCGCCTGCGGCATCGCATCTATCGCGTAATGGGCTACATGGAGGAGCAGTTGTGGGACGCGCCGCTGCGGGCCGAGCTCGAATGGAGCGATACGACCGCCATGCACGTCGGCGCGTTCATGACGTTGCCCAATCGCCGGCGGCAGTTGGTCGGGGGGCGCGAGTCGTCATTACCGGCAGGGTTCGCTGCCATAGCGCGGCCCTTGCCCAGCGAGTTGCCGAATTGGACCCGCTTCTTCGCGAACACTTGGAACGCACCAAGCTGCCGTTGCGCTTGCCGATCTTCTATTCATCGAGCTCGCCTCGCATGCAAGAGCTGATGATCGATGTCGAAGAAAAGAAGCGGAGCTGCGGAGAGTTGAGCCGCGTTGTCGTCGACAAGCGCTTTCGCGGCGCCGGCCTGTCGCACCTGCTGGTAAAATACGCGATCTTTCGCGAACGAGATGGGAGTCGATGCGTTGCTGCTGGAGTGTCTGTCGATCCATGCCGGTTTTTACGAGAAGTACGGGTTTCGCCGCATCCCCGCCGGCCAGGGGTGTGATCGCCCGGTAATTGCGGTCGGCAAATCGATGGTTTCGATGGAATTCACGCCGCTGACCGATCAGCGCTTCCTTTGCGGCGCGGATGTCTTCGTCAATTACCGCCGCCTCTGCGCGTGCCGGCACGACGATTGTTTCTCCGGCTCGTACGCCTTGGCCGGCAAGAGCACTTGCCCCTTGGAAAGTCGCTAGTGCGCTCGGCATTGAGGTCTGTATGGCAGGGCACCATTTTATCAGCTATTCCCGGCACGACGCGAACGACTTTGCGGTAAAGCTCAAACAGGGCTTGGACGCGGGACAACCGTCGATCAAAGTGTGGCGCGACAAAGATGAGATACGCCCCGGCGACGACTGGTACGACGAAATCTTCAAAGCCATAATCAACTGCAAGACCCTGCTGCTAGTCATGAGCCGCGATTCGGTCGCCGATTCCGCCGTGGTTCGCGACGAATGGGAGCTTGCCCTAACCAGAGGCAAACCGGTAGTCCCGCTGATGCTCCACGCCGACGCCGTCGTCCCGTTCCGCCTCGCTGCTCGGCAGTACATTCCGTTCTACGACGACTTTGATACGGGCATTGAACAACTACGGGCACATTTGTTGTGGCTCGATTCACCGGCAGGGCAAATTCAGACGCTGCGAAGCCTGGGAACCGATAAACGCCGCGAGCTTCGTCGGGTGAGCGACGACACGGTCCGCAAAAGGCTCGAAGGCGAAATTGCGAGAATAGACGAGCAAATCCACAAACTGGAAAATGTCGCGGACCAGGACGTAACCGCGTCCGCTCCGCCGCTTCTTCCTCCCACCCCTCCGCCGGCGCCGGTCAAGCCGCCATCGCCAACTCCGGATAAGCTGCTGGACAAACCGACGCTTCCCGCCCAGCCCGCGCCGCCCATCGAGCGAATCGAGCCGATCGAGCCCGTGAAAGGTCCATCGGGCGTTGGTGTGGCCGATGCGCCGCAGGACGATGATGACGTCACCTCGTACGAGGACATCACCGGGTTCGACACCGAGGACCCGCCCCCGGACGTCTGGTACCGCAAACTGCGTCCCGTGCTGCACCAGGCGACGCACTATTCCGTGCCGACGTATTTTCTCGATGAGAACCTCAAGGTGATCGACTTGAACGTCGCCTTCGAGCTCATTTTCTCGGACCTGATCGGCTCGCTGCGCTATCAGCATGTGAACTGGCTGATCGTCAAGCTCGACAATCGCGACGAGGTCTTCGACCACGCGCGGCGGTTTACGGAAGACGTTCGCAAGGGCATTCTGCCGTTGATCGATTTCGAGCCCCTTCGCTATCGCTGCAAGTACGGCCGAGTGCATTTCGAAAAGGTGGCCTCGCAACTGCACGACGCGCGCGGCAAAATGTGCGGCTGGGCGGTAGCCTTGATCCTTCGCGATATCAAGTGGGTCGACTTCTTGCAAGACCTCCGCGAACGCCTGTGGCAGGACAAGCTCTGGGGCGTCTATGCGCATTCCTACGATGCCGTGCTGCAGGTCTTTCCTCCGTACAACGAGCTCGTACGCGCCGTGACTTCGCTGGTGCCTCCGGACGCCGCCAAGGTCGTGGACCTCGGCGCCGGCAGCGGCAATTGCACTGCCGCTCTCTTGCAGGCCGGGCATCACGTTACGGCCGTGGAAGTCAATCTCGGCATGTTGGAGAGGCTGCGGAACAAGAAGTTTGATCCGGCCAAGCTGACGATCGTCAAGGGTTCGGTCGAACACCTGAGCTTTCTAGGCAACGAGACGTTCGATGCGGCGACGATGATGAACGTTCTCTATGCGGTCGATGATCCCCTATGCTGCCTCCGCGACGTGTACCGGATACTGAAACCCGGCGCAATCCTCTCCTATTCCACGACGCATGCCGAAGTGCGCCTGCAACGGCTCTTGGATAGCATCAAGCGGTCGCTCATCGCGCAAGGGAAGTTCAATCAACTGGCCACGCATTACTACAACCTCCGCGCCGCGAACGAGGAAATCGAACGCACCATCGCCTGCCGGTACACTCGCGACGAATACGTCAGTTGGACCGAAGCCGCCGGCTTTGAGCTTCTGCAACCGCCGGAGGATACCTACGAAGGCGCGGTCATGCTCGCGCATGCGCGGAAGCGATGACGCGGTCATCCGCCCGAAACCGCCGGACCTCGACATCTCATGACTCCGCAGGAAATACTTCAGCGTCTCAAAAACCGCGACGTCGCCGCGGACCGGCTCTTGGACGAATGCCGCCAACCCGAGCACGCGGCCTGGCACGAGCATCCGGAGTTGTACGGGGCGTTCGTCACAAGGCTCATCGATGAAGGACATCCTGCGCGAGCGCTCGATTTCGCGCGAGGGCGAACGGCACCTCAAGGACGACTCGCGGTTGCAGTATGAACTGGCCCGGGCGGCCAGGCGGGGCGGCAATCCGAGATATGCCAAGGCGATTTTGGCCCCCCTGCTGGCCAAAGCGATTGGGCCCGAAGGGTCGCTGCCTCCCGACATGGACGTCGCGCTGCGGGTCGACGTTATTGCGCTTCAAGGAGCGGTGCTCAAGGACCGCTCCGCGCGCGAGCCGCGCTTTGCGCGGCCGTCGGCGGAATGGTACGAGAGGGCAGCCACGGTTCCCGGCGCCTGCGACCTGCCGGACGCGGGCACGTTTCCGCTCATCAATGCCGCCACCATGTTCCGCGTGGCCGGCAACCGGCAGAAATCGGACCGACTGGCCGAGGAAGCCGTCCGCCGCGCCGGGCCGCTGGCGGCGCCGGCGGCCGCCGCCGGGGACCTCTGGCCGGCCGCCACACTGGGAGAGGCCCTGCTGCTGTTGGGCCGCCACGAAGAGTCGATCCGCTGGTATCTCAAGTCGGTAGAAGTCGGCAGTGCTCAGCACGAAATCGGCAAGCTCGTCGCCTTGCGCAACAACCTCCGCCGCTTGCAAGCCGTCGGCGCATCGGCCGAAACCGGATTTCTCGATGTACACCTGGGCAGCGTCGTTGTTTTTACCGGCCATATGATCGACTCGCCCGAACGATTTGCCGCCGGACACGCCGCGCGGTTTCCCAACGACCCGGGCTTGATCGCCGCGGTGTCGGCCGCCCTGCGAGGCGCTGGACCAGCTCAACGCGCGGGTGGGCTTCTCTTCCCTGGCTTGCGGCGGGGATATACTTTTCGCCGAGGCGATGCTGGACCGCGGTGCGGAGCTGACTGTCGTACTGCCGTTTGCGGTCGACGATTTCCTGCGAACGAGCGTCGACTTTGGGCAGGACACCGAATGCTGGCGGCAATGGCGCGACCGCTTCCGTACGATCGTCGCGAAGCTCGATCCGAGCGGACGCCTGAAATACTCCACGAAGGAGCCTTTCTTGGGAAGCGATCAGTTGTTCGGCTTCAGTAATAAGGTCCTGCAAGGGCTGGCCGTGCTGCGCAGCCGTGAACGGGTGTCCGAGCCGACGGCGATTGCGCTCATCGACCGGTCCGCGCCAGGCCAACCCGGCGGCGCCCGCGATTTTCTTTCGGCATGGATCGCGGCAGGGCACAGCGTCCATGAGGTCGACCTCGCCGCCTTGCGGGGAGGGAGGCAGCCTTTTGAAGCCCCAGGGGAAACCGTTGCCGCTACGGTCCAGGCGAGCGTGTTGAAGCGGCCCGTGAAGGCCATGCTCTTCGCGGACGTGGCGGGCTTCAGCCGAATCCCCGATACCAAGTTGCCCGATTTCCTCGTTGCCCACGGCGACTACCTCCGCGAGTTGTTTGCGTCGCCGGTCGGCCAAACGGCCCTCTACGCCAACACCTGGGGCGACGGGCTGTACGTCGTTTTCGACCGCGCTGCCGACGCGGCGAACTTCGCGATCGAGCTGATCGATCCGACCCTGGGCCGTCCTCCCGACTGGCCGCGCTTCGACCTCGGCGCAACGGCGCCGTTTCGCGTGGGGATGCACGCCGGCCCGGTCTTCGAGATTGCCGAGCTGTTTCACGGCCGCTCCGAGTTCTCCGGGCAGCACGTCACGCGGGCGGCGCGGATCGAGCCCGTCACTGTCCGCGGCTGCGCATACGCCAGCGAACAGATGGCTGCGCTATTGACGATTGAGTTACCCGATCGGTTCGTCGTCGAGGCGGTGGGCGTGCATTCGCTGGCGAAGGACTACGATCGCTGCCCGTTGTACCGGGTGAGCCGGGCCACGTAGGAACCACTCATTCGCCGGCGCTCTCGCACGACCAAGACGGGATTTGCCCATTTTGGCACGTAGACAATGGACATTCCTCGCGGGCAAATCTACAATAATGCCGCTTCGCTTCATTGCGTCTTCCATCTACTCCACACTCCGCAAATTCAAAACCATCGCCAATGATTGAAAGTTCTCTCGCCGCTGGCGCCTCGGAAATTGACGGACAGACCGAAAGCCCCAAGAGCGAGCCGTTCATCATGCTCGTCTTCGGCGCATCAGGCGACCTCACCAAGCGGCTGCTCGTGCCGGCGTTGTATAACCTGGAGTGTGACGGCTTGCTCAGCGACAACTTCGCCTTGCTCGGCACGGGCCTCGACCCGCTCACGACCGAGCAATTCCGCGCGAAGATGAGCGAGAGCATCAAGTGCTTCCATACGCGGAACGAGTTCGACCCGGCGCGGTGGGAAAAACTGGCGGCAAAGTTCCATTATCTGCCCTCGGAGTTCAATGACCTGGGCGCGTTCGCGCGGCTCAAGGAGAAGGTCGCCGAGCTGGACGCGCGGCACGCCGCCCGCGGCAACGTCCTCTTCTATTTCGCCGTGCCGCCGCAGTGCTTTGGCCTGCTCTGCGACCAACTGCATGCGTCGGGATTCAAGGAGGGCGGCGGCTGGAAGCGGGTCATCGTGGAGAAGCCCTTCGGCACGGACCTGGAGTCGGCGCGGCAGCTCAATCGCGAAGTGCTCGCGCACTGGAACGAAGAGCAGATTTACCGCGTCGATCATTACCTCGGCAAGGAGACCGTCCAGAACCTGCTGGCTTTTCGCTTCAGCAACGGCATGTTCGAGCCGCTCTGGAACGGCAACTACATCGACAACATCCAGTTCAACGTCGCGGAGGCCGTCGACGTGGAGGGCCGCGGCAAGTACTACGACCGGGTCGGCGTGCTCCGCGATATGATGCAGAACCACATGTTCCAGATGCTGGCCTACCTCTGCATGGAAGCGCCCGGCTCGTTCCAGCCCGACGCGATCCGAAATGAGAAAGCCAAGCTGCTCGAGGCCGTCCGCGCCTACACGCCAGAGGAAGTCGCGCGGTACGTCGTCCGCGGGCAGTATGGCCCCGAGATCGACACGGCGGGCAATGTGGCCAAGCCCGGCTATCGGCAGGAAAGCGACGTCGATCCGCAGTCGCGAACCGAGACCTACGCCGCCGCGCGGCTGCAGATCGACAACTGGCGGTGGCAGGGCGTGCCGATCTACCTCCGATCGGGCAAGGCCCTTTGGAAGCGCGGGACCGAGATCATCGTCGAGTTCCGCAAGCCGCCGCTGGGCCAGCTCCGCGGCACGGCGGTCCAATCGCTCGCCGCCAATCGCTTGATCTTTCACATCCAGCCCTACCAGGGGATCGAGGTCCAATTCCAGGCCAAGGTGCCGGGACCGACTCTGCAACTCCAGCCGGTCCACATGAGGTTTGGTTACAGCGACGCCTTCAAGGCTTCCCGCTACACGGGCTACGAGGTGATGCTCTACTCGTGCAGCCGCGGCGACGCGACGCTCTTCTCGCGCGGAGACCTCGTGGAAGCCGCCTGGCGCGTGGCCCAGCCGATTCTGGATTACTTCGGTGCGACCGCTCCGGCCGACTTCCCCAATTATGCCCGCGGCGGTTGGGGACCGAAGTCGGCGGCGGACCTCATCCAGCGCGATGGGCGGCAGTGGCACGAAGTCATCACCGACGAAGTGCTCAAACGGGTGGCCGTGTTCAACGACGGCGACCCGCTCTTCCTTTCGCAACTCGCCCTCTCGCTTCGCTCTAGCCAGGCAGCCGCCGGCCAGACGATCCTGCTCAAAGGCGATGCCGGGCGGGAGATGTACGTGATCGCCCGCGGGCAAGTGGACGTGTTGGACGACGCCGGCCGCTCGATCAAGACGCTTGGCGAAGGCGATTTCTTCGGCGAGATCGCCCTGTTGCTCTCGACGCCGCGGACGAGCACCGTCCGCGCCAGGACCGATTGCGACCTTTTCGTGTTGGACCGCTCCGACTTGCACCGCATCCTGCACGAGCATCCGCAGTTTTCCGAAGGCGTCGCCAAGGTCGCCCGCGAGCGGTACAACGTCCATTTTCATACGGCGCCGGCCGGTTCGTAAGTAAGTCCCGTGCAACATGCTTGTCGGGGCGGTGCTAAGGGTCGAGTTCTTGTCGCGTCGTTCTAGCCATCCCAACCTGTTCATCCGGGCGAGCCGAATAGAGTTTCTAGCAGTATGTAACTCATCAGAACTACAATTAATGCCTCTCAGTAGGGGTGCAATGCGAGAAAAACGTATCCAGTTTAGTCGAGTAGTGTTCCATGAAGCGGGCCCATCGCCGGAGATCGGGAAAAACCTAGATTATTCGTGGCGGCGGACGCGGCCTCGACCTTGAAGTGCCGCCGGGCAAGGCGGCGCCGCCGGAGTTCGGAATAGTACGTCAATACACTAAACAATGCACACTGTGCCATCTCCGCAGCACGACCGAAATTTGCTTTTCGGCATCATGGCCGTGCAGATGGATTTCATCGGCCGCGATGCGCTGATCGCCGGCATGAACGCCTGGGTGTTGGCCAAGGAGAAACCGCTGGGCGAAATCCTCGTTGCCCAGAACGTCCTGGCGCCGGCCCGCCGCGGTCTGCTGGAAGAGCTGGTCTGCGAGCACCTCAAGCAGCACCACGGCGACCCGGCCCAAAGCCTCGCTGTCGTCAGCTCGGTCGGCTCGGTCCGCGAAGGATTGGAAATACTCGACGCGGAGGATTCCTTTGCCACGCGCCTGCAATCGGCGGGCGTCCCCGCTACTTCCGGCGGCCGCTTCCGCATCCTCCGTTCGCACGCCGAAGGCGGACTGGGCAAAGTCTCCGTCGCACGCGACGGGGAGCTGGGCCGCGAGGTGGCGCTGAAGGAGATCAAAGAGCGTCTCGCCGACGATCCCCCCAGCCCGCGCGATTCCTTCTGGAGGCGGAAATCACCGGCGGACTGGAGCATCCGGGCATCGTGCCGGTTTACAGTCTTGGCAAGTATGCCGACGGCCGCCCGTATTATGCCATGCGCTTCATCCGCGGCGACAGCCTCCAAGAAGCGGCCGACAACTACCACAAAGTAGCAGGCACGATCCGCGTGCCGCCCGCCGCCAGCACGCCGTCCGCCGCGGGCGAACGCGCCGTCGAACTCCGGAATTTGTTGCGCCGCTTTCTGGATGTCTGCAACGCCATTGCCTACGCGCATAGCCGTGGCGTTTTGCACCGCGATTTGAAGCCGGCCAACATCATGCTCGGCCAGTACGGCGAGACGTTGGTCGTAGACTGGGGGCTGGCCAAGGCAAGCAACCGTCCGGAGTTGGCCGGTCAGTCGGGCGAAGGTCTGCTCCAGCCTGCGTCGGCCAGCGGCAGCGCCCCGACGCAGATGGGCTCGGCCATCGGCACGCCTCAGTACATGAGTCCCGAACAGGCCGCCGGCCGGCTCGATTTGCTTGGGCCGGCGAGCGACGTTTATAGCCTTGGCGCGACGCTTTACTACGTCCTCACCGGCCGGCCGCCCGTTAAGGCTGAGGACATTGGCGCTGTAATGAAGAAGGTGCAGACCGGCGACTTCCCCCCGCCACGGTCTGCAAACCCAGAGATTTCCCCGCCGCTGGAGGCGATTTGTCTCAAGGCGATGGCGCTGAAGTCGGACGATCGCTATGCCACGCCCAAGGCACTCGCGGAGGACATCGAGCGTTGGCTGGCCGACGAGGCAGTCGGCGCATTTCCCGATCCATTGCTTTCTCGCGTCGCCCGCACGGCGCGGAGGCACAAGGTGGCGACGGCAACGATTGCGGCACTGCTGATCGCGGCAGTTGTTGGGCTTTCCGTCGGCGCCTTGCTCTTGGGCGGCGCAGGCGCAGACGGCCAAGGCCCGCGATGATGCCCTCAGAGCCAAGGACTCCGCCGTGGCAGCGCATCAAGCGGAAACGGCTGCCAAGAACGATTCCGAAGCAAAAAGGAAACAAATCACTCGCCAATTGGCACTTTCGTTGATCGATCGCGGCGTCAACGAGATAGAATACGGCAACCGTCGGCGAGGATACGCGATTCTTGGACAAGCGCTTGCCCCCGCGAGCGATTCTCCCGATCTCGATACGAGCGTTCGTTCGCTCTTCGGCGCATGGGATCTCAGCCTGCCGCGCATTCTGCAACATCAATACCCCGTAAATGCCGTGGCCTTCAGTCCCGACGGCGCAAAGATCGCCACCGCAAGTAGCAACATGACCGTGCGCCTTTGGGACGCCGCAACGGGCAAACTGTGCGGCGA
The DNA here is from genome assembly GCA_963780045.1 of uncultured Planctomycetia bacterium. Taxonomy (GTDB): domain Bacteria; phylum Planctomycetota; class Planctomycetia; order Pirellulales; family Thermoguttaceae; genus JANXQG01. Next base: position 746,444 of record CAVZZZ010000005.1, read on the forward strand.
CCCAATCATGGGCGGCGGAAATGTCCTCGCGTTCAGCCTTGACGGCGCGAAGATCGCTACCGCGGACGACGAATTGGTGCAGCTCTGGGACGCGGCAACAGGCAAACCCCTCAGCGATGCGATCGACCACGACGACCTTGTCATTTGCCACGACGATATCGTGAATGCCGTGGCGTTCAGCCCCGACGGGACGAAGATCGCCACCGCAAGCCAGGACAAGACCGCGCGGCTTTGGGATGCCGCGACCGGCGAACCCCTCGGCGCGCCAATGAAGCACGCCGCGTCCGTGAACAGCGTAGCCTTCAGTCCCGACGGGACAAAGCTTGCCACGGCAAGCGACGACCATTCGGCGCGGCTTTGGAACCTTTCGACGAACGAACCGCTCGGCGAGCCGATGAAGCACGCCGCCTCCCTTAACACCGTGGTCTTCAGTCCGGACGGGACGAAGCTTGCCACCGCGGGCGATGACAATACGGTGCGGCTTTGGAACGTGGCGACGAACAAACCGCTCGGTGAGCCGATGAAACACGCCGCTTCCGTTAACTGCGCGGTCTTCAGTCCGGACGGAACGAAGCTTGCCACCGCAAGCAATGACCATACCGCGCGGCTTTGGAACGCGGCGACGGGCAGGCCGCTTGGAGAGCCGATGAAGCACGAGGCCGAGGTGCGGTCCGCGGTCTTCGGACCGGACGGCACAAAGGTCGCCACGGCAAGCCTCGACGGGACGGCGCGGCTTTGGGACGCGGCCAGCGGCAAGCCGCTCGGCGCGCCATTTAAACACGACGATGGCGTACTTGCCGTGGCGTTCAGTCCCGACGGCAGCAAGATTGTCTCGGCAAGCAGCGACGGCACGGCGCGCATTTGGGATTCGGCGGCTGGCGGACCGATCGGCGTGCCGATGAGGCACGACAAGCCTGTGGAAGCGATGGCCTTCGGCCTCGATGGCGCCAAGATCGCCACGGCGAGCGGTGACGGTACGACGCGACTTTGGGACGCGGCAACTTGTAAACTGCTCAGCGAGCCGATGAAGCACAATGAGACGGTCTGTGCCCCGGCGTTCAGCAGCGAAGGGACGATGATCGTCACTGCAAGTTCCGACAGGACGGCGCGGATTTGGGATGTGACAACGGGCAAACTGCTCCTCGCGCCGATCAAGCACGACAAACCTATACTCGCCGTGGCCTTTAGCCTCGACCGAAAAAAGTTTGCCACCGCGAGCGGCTTTCGATGGACGGGCGAGAATACAACGCGGGTTTGGGACGTGGCGACGGGCAAATCGTTCGGCGCGCCAATCAAGTATGAAGACGTTGTGTTTGCCGTTGCCATGAGCCCCGACGGGATGACGAATGCCACCGCCAGCGCCAAGTTCAACACCGCGCGGCTTTGGAGCGTGGCGACGGGCAAATCGTTTGGCGAACCAATGAAGCACGATGGCCAAGTAAATTGCGTTAACTTCAGCCCCGACGGGACGAAGATCGCCACGGCAAGCAGTGATAAAACCGCGCGAATTTGGGACGCCACGACCGGCAAACCGCTGACCCAGCCAATGAAGCTCAACGCGGCGGTGCTCAGCGTGGTATTCAGCCCCGATGGGACCAAGATCGCGACGGCAAGCGGAGATTTGTCGGCCGACGGCAATGGCGAAGCAAGGCTTTGGGACGCAGTCACGGGCAAACCGCTCGGCGAGCCAATGAAGCATGACAGTCGCGTATTGACGGTGGCCTTCAGCCCCGATCGGACGATTATGGCCGCCGGCGATCGCTCGGCTGCCCGCCTTTGGAACGTCGCGCGGCAACTTGGCGGCGATCCCAGGTGGATCGCCGCGTATATCACCGCGGTTTCGGGGTTGGCCGAAGACGCGGATCACGCTCTTCATCCGCTTTCGCTCGAAGCAACGGCGTCGAATTGGGCAGAAGTCATGAAGTCGCCTGAGTGGCTCGAATACCGCACGTTGATCCTGGACCGGAGCCGACTCGCCCTGCATGAAACCGACGCCGAACATTTCGAGACCGAAAAGAGCTGGTTCGCCGCGGCCTTCCACCTCAAGTGGCTCGCCGATAAAAGCCCGCACGACATGGACCTCCGCCGCCGTCTTTCCCGCGCGTACGCCGAGCAGGGCCTCAAGGAAAAAGCCGCCGCTGCGCTGGTTGAGCCGAAGTAATATCAATATATAAACGAGGCACACGGTGTCATCTCCCCAGCACAACTGCAATCTGCTTTTCGGCGGTATGGCCTTGCAGACGGATTCCCCCGACGCGGAGGATTCCTTCGCTACGTGCTTGCAGCCGGTGGGCCTTTCCACTTCCGCCGGCCGATTTCGCGTTCTCCGTCCGCACGCCGAAGGCGGACTGGGCAAAGTCTCCGTCGCCCGCGACAAGGAACTGGGCCGCGAAGTGGCACTGAAAGAGATCAAAGAGCGTCTCGCCGACGACGCCAACAGCCGCGCGCGATTCCTTCTGGAGGCGGAAATAACCGGCGGACTGGAGCATCCGGGCATCGTGCCGGTCTACAGTCTTGGCCAGTACGCCGACGGCCGGCCCTACTATGCCATGCGCTTCATCCGCGGCGACAGCCTCCAAGAGGCGGCCGATCGCTACCACAAGGTAGCGGGCACGCTCCGCGTGCCGTCCGCTTCCGGCGAACGCGCTGTCGAACTCCGCAAACTGTTGCGCCGCTTTCTGGACGTCTGCAACGCGATCGCCTACGCGCACAGCCGTGGCGTCTTGCACCGCGATTTGAAGCCGGCCAACATCATGCTCGGCCAATACGGCGAGACGCTCGTGGTCGACTGGGGACTGGCCAAGGCGACCGACCGGCCGGAGTTGGCGGGCCAGTCGGGCGAAGTTCGGCTCAAGCCCGCGTCCACCAGCGGCAGCGCGCCGACGCAGATGGGCTCGGCCATCGGCACGCCGCAATACATGAGCCCCGAACAGGCCGCCGGTCGGCTCGATCTGCTCGGCCCGGCCAGCGATGTTTACAGTCTTGGCGCTACGCTCTACTACGTCCTCACCGGCCGGCCGCCCATTAAGGCTGAGGACATTGGCGCCGTCTTGAAGAAAGTGCAGACCGGCGACTTCGCCCCGCCGCGGTCGGCAAACCCCGAGATTGCTCGGCCGCTGGAGGCGATTTGTCTCAAGGCGATGGCCGTGAAGCCCGAGGACCGCTATGCGACGCCCAAGACCCTCGCGGAAGATATCGAGCGTTGGCTCGCCGACGAAACGGTCAACGCATATCCTGATCCGTTGCTGTCTCGCGTCGCTCGCGCGGCACGGCGGCACAAGGTGGCGACGGCAACGGTTGCGGCCCTGCTGATCGCGGCGGTCGTTGGGCTTTCCGTCGGCGCCTTGCTGTTGGACCGCGAGCAGGCGCTGACGGCGAAGGCCCGCGACGCGGAAGAGTTCGCCAAGGATGCTGCTATTAAAGCCAAGGATTCCGCCGTGGCGGCCGAGAAACTGGCGGACGCCAACGCCGAGAAGGCCGAGGCGAATGCCAAGCGGGCCGAGGAAAGCGCCCAATCCGCGGAAGCGCAGGCCCGCCTCTCGCTGCAAGTAATCGACTCCGTGGTCTTCGACATCGAAGGTGGACTGGAAAACGTGCCCGGCGCGCTCGCCGTCCGTCGCAGACTCCTTAAAACGGCCGTCGACGGACTGAACCAGGTCGCCCGCTTCTCGGAAGGATCGGAAGTGGATCGCGGCACGGCGGTGGCCCTGGGAAGGACCGGCGACGTGCTTTTGCGCATGGGCGATTCGGAGAAAGACGCCGCTGCCACCGCGCGCCGGTTTTACGAACAGGCCCACGCCATTTTTCAGAAGTTGGCGGAAGCGCACCCCAACGATGCGCAGGCCCAGCGGGATTTGTCGATCTCGTGCGAGCGGCTCGGTGAAGTTATGGCGAAAACGGGTCAGACCGGCGCCGCGCTGAAATACTGTCAAGACGGCTTGGCGATCCGCAAGAAGCTGGCTCAGAACGATCCTCGCGATGACCAGGCCCAGCGGGATTTGGCGTTCGCGTACAACGATCTTGGGAATCTCATGCTGCAAACGAATCAAATCGACGCCGCGCTGAAGTTTTACCAGCAGGCCTTGGCGGCCGTGGCGGAACTGGCGCGGAAAAACCCAAACAGCAGCCAGGTCCGCGACCAACTGAACCTGGTGAAGCGGCAGATCGTCCACTGCGAGGACCTGATGCGCCTCCGCGGCCTGCCCGAATTCCAAAAACCGTTGGACTCCGTCCCGCCGCCCAAACCTTAAATCCGGCCCCAGACGCACATCCTGATGAACACCGCCGAACACCTCCGCCTCCGCGAGATCACCGACGACGTCCACTCCTGCGCCGTTGGGGCCCCTACGTTTCCGACCGCTCCTGGGGCGGCGTGCGAGAAGACTATAGCGCGGATGGCAACGCCTGGGAGTATCTGCCGTTCGACCATGCGGCGGCCAAGGCATATCGCTGGGGCGAGGACGGCATCGCCGCGCTGTGCGACCGCTACCAACTGCTGGTCTTCGCCCCGGCATTCTGGAACCGTCGCGACCCGATCATCAAGGAACGGCTGTTCGGCGTCACGCCGCCGCAAGGCAACCACGGCGAGGACGTGAAGGAGTACTACTATCACTTGGACAACACGCCCACGCACTCCTACATGCGGTTCCTCTACCGCTATCCGCAGGCCGAGTTTCCTTATCGCCAGTTGGTCGAGGAGAACCGGCGGCGCTGCGGGCACGGCCCGGAATTCGAGCTGCTGGACACCGGCATCTTCGACCAGCGGCGGTTCTTCGACATCTATGTGGAGTACGCCAAGGTCACGCCCGAAGACATCGCCATTCGCATCGAGGCCGTCAACCGCGGCCCCGACCCCGCGCCGCTGGACCTGCTGCCGCACTTCTGGTTCCGCAACCTTTGGGCATGGTCGGCCGAGGCCTGGAACGCAAGCGGCTGTGCGGAACCGGTCATCGCGCCGGGCACGGAAGGCGGTGAATTCCAGAGCCTCGTGGCCGACGACTCGCGGCTCGAACTGCCCACGGCGATTCCCGGCGAGTACCGCCTCGGACCGCGGACGCTCTACTTTCCGCGCGGCGGCGAGGCGATCTTTACCGACAACGAGACGCACGGCGCGGCTGTATACGGGCCGGGCAACCTCAGCCGCAAGCCGCACGTCAAGGACGTCTTCCATCGCTGGCTGATCGGCGGAGAAAACTGCCTCAATCCGCGGCAGAGCGGCACCAAGGCGGCCATCCATTATCGCTTCGAGTCCGTTGAGCCCGGCGGCTCGGCAACGCTCCGCCTGCGGCTTGCCGATTCGCCCGCGCTCACCGCGCCGCTGGCCGAGATCGACGGCATCATCGAAAAGCGCCGTCGCGAGGCCGACGAGTTCTACGATTCGATTGCCAAACCCGCGGCCAGCGCCGACGAGCGGTTGATCCAGCGGCGGGCATTTGCCGGCCTCTTGTGGTCGAAGCAGAGCTACATCTTCGACGTGGCGCAATGGCTCGACGGAGATAATCCCAATAGCCCGCCGCCGCAAGCGCGGAAGACCGCCCGCAACCGGCACTGGCGGCATCTCAACTCGATGCGCGTGCTGACGATTCCCGACAAGTGGGAATACCCGTGGTTCGCGGCGTGGGACCTGGCGTTCCATTGCGTCGCTTTGGCGCTGGTCGATCCGCAATACGCCAAAGACCAGTTGAAGCTCATGCTCTTCGAGCAGTTCCAGCACCCCAACGGCCAGATTCCGGCCTACGAGTGGGACTTCTCCGATCTCAACCCGCCGGTCCACGCCTGGGCGGTTTGGCGGGTCTACAACATGGACCGCCGGCGGAGCGGCAAGGCCGACCGCGAGTTCTTGGAATACTGCCTGCATAAGCTGCTCATCAACTTCGCCTGGTGGGTCAACCGCGTCGATCGCGAGGGCAACAACATCTTCGAGGGCGGCTTTCTGGGGCTGGACAACATCTCCGTCGTCGACCGCAGCCAGACGCTCTCCGACGGCAGCGTGCTGGAACAGGCCGACGCCACGGGCTGGATGGGCATGTACTGCCTGAACCTCATGCGGATTGCCCTGGAGCTGGCGGAAGAAAACCGCTGCTACGAGAGCCTGGCCACCAAGTTCTTCCAGCACTATGCCTACGTCGCCTCGGCGATGAAGCGGATGGGCAACCGCGGCTACCAGCTTTGGGACGAGGACGACGGATTCTTCTACGACGTGCTCCGCCACCGCGACGGCCGTTTCCAGAAGTTCCGCGTTCGCTCGTTCGTCGGTCTTATCCCGTTGTTCGCCGTGGAGCGCTTGGACCGGGCGCGGATCGCTCCCTTCCGCGAATTCACCGCGTGCCTCGACTGGTTCCTGGCGAACCGCCGCGACCTGATCGAGGGCATCGTGCATACGCTGGCCCGCGGCGCGAAGGGGACCCATCTGCTCACGATTATCAATCAGCAGCAGTTGGAGCGTATGATGCGCCGCGTCTTCGATCCGGAAGAGTTCCTTTCGCCGCACGGCATTCGCAGCATGTCGAAGCGGCACGGGGCGGAGCCGGTGATAGTCGACGGCCAGCGCGTCGATTACGAGCCGGCCGAGGCAGTCTGCAAGATCAAAGGCGGCAACTCGAACTGGCGGGGACCGGTCTGGTTTCCCACGAATTTCCTGCTCATCGAGTCGCTGCGGAAGCTGGCCGCCGCGTACGGACCCGATTTCCGGCTTTCGCTGCCGTGCAGCGCCGAGCCGCTGGACTTCATGCAAATGGCCCGCACGGTCGCCCAGCGAATGATCGGCATTTTCGCCCGTGACGGCGCCGGGCGCCGCGCGGTGCATGGAGACGACCGGCGGCTCCAGGACGACCCCTTGTGGCGCGACGAACTTCTCTTTTACGAATACTTTCACGGCGACTCCGGGGCCGGGCTGGGCGCTTCGCACCAGACCGGCTGGACGGCGCTGGTGGCATCGCTCATTGACGAATGGCGGCAGTGAGTGGTGCGGAGCAGACTTGAGGCTAGAGTGCTGAGGCTTGAGGCGCCGGCTGTCATCTAATCCAAGCGTGTGGTGCATATCGCATCGTGTTCTGGCCAGAATATTCTTCAAGCTTTGAACATCGAGTTCTTGGCCTGTTTTTGCCTGTTTTCCGACCTTGAATGAACCTTGAACGTACCTTGAGTGAACCTTGAACGAACCTTGGACCAACCTTCAACGAACCCACACCGTCTCGGAAGTATGCCACGGGCGGTGCGCTAGACTTTTCGCTGGTCGTGCAGCAGCACGACCGAACCCGGCATCCCACGCGACGGCGGAACCGTCGACCCCCGGCCCAGTATTTGCGGGTTACGGCGTTTTCGGGCGGTTTCTGCCGGAACAGGCCCGTTGATTGCCGTGCCGTCTGGATTATATTGGGGTAATGCCAAATACTACGCAAAGGGAATTGGAGCGGTCGTTGGGCGTTTTGCCGGAGCCGACGCCGGAAGCCTATCACAGCCGGCAAGAACGCTTAAGGCGGTATATCAATCTGCAATTGATCACCGCGGGAATGCCCCCGGTGCCGCTGGACAACGCCTCGCCAACCTCGGTCGACGCCGAGGAGCTTTTGGGAGCGTTTCGCGAACGGCTTTCGCTCTTGAACGATCCCCGCTGCCCGACCGATCGGCGGATCGAGAGCTTCTTGCACGAACACTTTGCGGACCTGCCCGGCGAGGCGGAGCTGCGGCTGCCGGAGCGGACGCTGACGCTCGATCGCCACGGTTTGGCCCGCGAGCTTTCGCTGCCGGTGGACGGCGACTCGTTTCAAAACGAGCTGATCCACTCCTATCGCGTGCTGAACGGCGTGCTGCACAATCCGCTCAACGACCGCCGCACGACCAGCGGCACGTTCCACGTTTGCGAAGGGGGCCTGCCGATCCCCGACGACAAGAAGGCGACGCCCAAGGAAGCCTTCGCGGGGCTCTTCCGCAGGGCGTTCGAGGCGCTGCGCGAGATGTTGGCATTGCCGTACACGGCCAATCGCCCGCAGCCGGTGGCGACCTTCGTGTCGCTGCTATTGCGGCCGCTGGTCTGTCCCGCGGTGGAAGGCTGTACGCCGGAAAAACGGCTGGAGATCCGCTTCTTCGCGCCGGGCGGGCTGGTGAGCAATCTCGATTTCGTGGAGTCGATCTTCGGCAACGCGGGCGATCCGTTCCTGCCGGAGAACGACGCCGGCCTGGACGTCGAGCATTGGACGGGCCACACCGGCGCGGTCATCCTGGCGCCGCACCTTATCCGCGCGACCAAGCGCGAGCTCGGTCTGCCGCACGTTTCCGAGGCGACCGATCGCCAGCGCCGCGACGGCATGTGTTGGGAAAACGAGGCCGAATGCTACAACGACGGCCGAGCGTTCAAGCTTACCTGCCGCACCACCGCGGGCGTGATCGTCACGCTCATTGCCGACAACTACTTCGGCTACTGCAAGAAAGAAGTGAAGACGCAGATCAGCTACGCGGCCAACCTCTACGGCAACGTGGAAGAGGAGCACGCCGGCGGCGCGACCGTCTTTCCCAGTTACAACCTGGGCGAAGAGTTCCACGCCGACGTGCGCGTACGGCAACGGCCGCACCTTGGATGACGTGGTGCGCGACTATCCGCAGTTCGTTGACGCGAAGCCGGAGGGCTACGCGGTCGATCGCCGCTACCCCGACCTGATCTACATCGCCGGCAACGCCAAGGCCGACTTGCACGAACAAAAGCTCTTCTGGGAGAAGGACGGCGTCGTCCACTCGCTGCCGCTGCTGCCAAGCAAGGTCTACATGACGCCATCGGGATACAACGTGCGGATGGAGAAGCATCCGGGCAGCACGACCTGGCGGCTCATCGGCACGGCGGCCGAGGGCGCGTTCTGCCACAAGCCCTGCACGGTGAGCGGCGGCGGCAAGAGCGAAATCAGCAAGTCGCTGGTGGATTACATGCACTTTGGGCCGATCTTCGTCGCCGATCCGGAGAAGGATTTCAAGTTGTTGGACGAGATCTTCGAGAAGGACTATTCCGCCCGATACCGGCCAGACGCGGCGGACCGGCCCGATTACGGCCAGCGGGCCAGCCGCAAAATCCTCGACCGAAACCGGACGCTGGGCAGCGTGATCAAGCTGCTCACTCCGTCGCCGCAGTATACCGACGAATTCAACGCCTGGCTACAGTCGATTCCCAGCTACATGTACGCCATGGTGTTCATCATCAAACGGTTTCAATCGCCGGAATGGGTCGGCGGCTGGCGCGAGCATTTCAGCCTGGACATCGTCAACGGTTCGCCGGGTCATGAGTTGAAATACCACGACCGCAAGCTGGTGGGAACCTACTTGCGCGTCGGCCTTGAGGCCGGCGGCGAGTGGCGGACATTCAAAGTGCGGCAAGACTTCGCCGCCGCCACAAAGATCCAGACCGAAGACGACATCTCCGCCTCGGTCGTGGTGACGGCCGAGGCCCTGCGCCGCGGCGCCCTCGGGCAGGAGCTGCTCTCGCGATACCAGAATTCGTTGCGCTACAAATTCATTGAGAATTGCGAATTCCGCCTCTTCCAGCGCCCCGACGAAGCGATCCATCGCGGCATGGACAAGCAGACGGAAACCGATCTGGCCCGGCCGGACAATTTCCTCTCCAACTTCGAGCCGCTGACTTGCGAGCAGGTACGCGAGCGCGTGCAGCGGGTGGTCGAGTTCGAGAAATTCACCCGACCGATACAGCGGCTGCTGCGGGCCGCCGCCAAGCGCGAGGCGGGTTACGTCGTCGCCTCGGACTCGCCGCGACTGGTGGACGGCAAGCCGTCGCAGAACCCCCGCTATTTGCAAGACCGGCCCGACCTGGTCAATCCGATGAAGCGCTACGTGACCGCGATGGGCGCGCGGCTGTCGCGGGCGGTCCCGGCGAAGTTCGGCGTGCCTACGCCGGTGGACTGCGTGCTGCTAGGGCGCCGCAACAACCCGCCCGACCCCGCGCGGCATCCGCGGCTTGGCCGTCTACAACCCGATCCATTATCAGGAGCTGCCGGAGTTGTTCATGGACTTCATCTGCTCGCTGACGGGCAAGAGTCCTTCCACGACGGGTGCCGGCAGCGAGGGGGCGTTGACCAAGGGGCCGTTCAACGCCCTGCTGCCGATCAGCGATTTGAACAACGCGCTGGTGAGCTTCATCCTCACCGGACTGCCCGGCTTTTCAACAGCGGCCGGCCACATCGGGCCGAACGTGCGGGTCGATCACGATCTCAGCCTGCTGGTGCCGGAGATTTGGTGCCGGCTCACGCCCGACGAGCGCGATCCGGCCGGGCTGATCCGCGAGCGGCTGTTGGAGCCGTTGGAGGATTTCACGCACAACGGCGAGCTGATCCTGGCGAGCCGCTTGGGCTACCGCATTACGCGGCGCTTCGTAAGCCTGTTCTTCGGCCGCGTGTTCGACAACCCGGCCCTGATTTTTGACGATTCGATCCTGCGGCCGGAGACACAGGACCGGGAGGCGTTTGCCGACGGCATCAAGTACATTACCGAGGCGCATCAACGGGTTGCGGCGCACTATTTCGACGACGGCTCTTACGAGCTGGCCTGTCCGCCGCTGCAGGCGCTCTTGGACCTGATGGCCCAGTGCCGGCCGCTGCCGCGCGGCCGCTCGCAGGAAGTGCGGCGGATGTTCACCGCGGAATATCTGCTGGAAAGCGAGTGGTATCGCGGGAGGCTTACAATCAAGCAGCAGCGCGATGTGGCGTTATGGAAGCGGCACTTGGATTACATCGACGGCTTCATTGCGCAGCATAGCCGGCAGCGGACATTCGGCGCGGTGGACGTGCAGGCGCGGCGGCGGCTGGCGGAAACCGAATTGGCCCGCGTGCGGTCGCCGCAGTATCTGCAAGAGCTCTTCGGCACGCTCGGCGCCGACCCGCTCGAGCCGCGGACCGTAGCGGAACATCGCAAGCGCCCGGCGGCCGTCGCGGCGGTGGGTTAAACTATTGATAGGCACTGCGCGGGATGGGCAGAAAGGCGCTTTTTCAGAAAACGTAGAGGACTGGCCACGTCGATTGAAGTTACGGGCGATTGGGAGGACCTCGTGTCCCGGCCGGAGTTCAGGGGGCACCGCGTGAAAATCACGATCGTGGATGATTCGGCTGAGGAAGCCGTGACTGATGATTGGCTCAATTCCCTTCGGCAGATGGTGCAAAATGGCGTGCTAGTCGTCCAGCCTGCCGATGACAGTCGAGAGGGTATTTACCAGGCAGCGAAATGGCAGCGACCTAAGGGCAATTCTCGGGGCGTTGCGCTTCGACCTATCCCAAAGCGCTTGCTTCGGCTGCGCTCATTTTTCGCGGCCATCTTACGCGAAAGCAACGGCCTAAAATCGGCCGATTCAGCCGGACTCGTCCGATCGCCTCCGCTCATGTAACATCCGATGCCGTAACGGTTTATGGACTCTCCGGCAACTGTGTTTTTATCGCTCTTGTGATTCCGGCGGCGGGCGGATAGACTCCGCCGCGGAAAGGTCGAGCGAAGAAACCATTATGATTGCTTCGTTGAAGCGGGGATTTCTCGCGACGGTGCTATCGGCCGGACTTGCCGTGTCATTTCAAGTCCCGGCGGCCCAAGCGCAACCTGCCGCAATGCCCATTACCGTGCTGGACGACGGCCACACCGCCGCCGCGCCGCTGACGCACTACATGGGCGCCCCATACTCCGCCGCGGGCGCGATCGAACCCAATTCGCCTTCGCAGTTCCTGCAAGCCCAATACGAAGTAGGGCAGCCTTGGCCGTCCGCTCCGGCGGCGCAGCCTTTGCCGGGGCAGCTAGCCGGGCCGCCATGTCCGGTCGCCGCTCCGCCGCCGGCCGGTTTCGAGCCGCTGCCCACCGAATTGCCGCAGCCGGCCGCATGGGCCACGCCGTGGACTTGGCAAGTCTTGCCCGATGGTTTGATGTACAAGAACTATCTGGCCAGTAACGAGGAGGCCCGGCTGGGCACGGAGTTGTACCACAGCAAGGAACTTGGCTGGACGTGGGACTCGAACCTCGGCGCCCACGTGGGGCTGATCCGCTACGGAACGCAAGACGCGGCGTGGCCGGAAGGCTTTCAATTGGATGCCGAAGGCGTCGCCTTGGTGCGATTGGACAGCGACCGCAGCATCGTTGACAGCGATTTCCGCTTCGGCTTCCCGCTCACTTGGCGTGAAGGCCCGTGGGAATTCAAGTTCGGCTACTATCATATAAGCTCGCATTTGGGCGATATCTACATCGAAAACCATCCGGGCATCGAGCGGATCAACTACAAGCGCGAGCAACTCGTGATGGGACTAGCCTATCGTCCCGTGCCCAGCCTGAGATTCTACAGCGAGGCGAACTGGGCGTTCAATGAAGAGGGCGGCTCCAAGCCTTGGGAGTTCCAGTTCGGCATCGACTACAGCCCCGTGCAGCCCAACGGCTTCTGCGGCGCGCCTTTCGCCGCGTTCAACACCAAGCTCATGGAAGACGTGAATTACGCCGGCAATTTCACGGTCGAGGCCGGCTGGCAGTGGCGGGGCCAAACGGGCCACACGCTTCGTACCGGGCTGACATACTTCAACGGCTACAGCTACGAGCGGCAGTTCTACAACCAGTGGCAGAGCTTCATCGGCGCGGGGCTCTGGTACGATTTCTGATTTTAGTGTGGCACAAGAAGTGCTCAATGGCGGTAACAGGATTTATAGGTACGCTTTTTGCAAAACGAAGCAACTTCACCAGGAAAACCTGTCGAAATCCAACGTTGGGCTTTACTGTTTTCGAAGTGTCGATGTATAAACCGTTTTGCCAAGGAGGCAAAGGCAATATGACAGCCGAAATCGAACGAACTCCGCCGGCGGACCGGAATGTCGAGGACTTGGTTTGGGCGATGCTGGACGAGCAAATCTCGGATCATGACTTTCACCGCCTGGAGGAACTGCTCAGGGTCGATCAAGACGCCCGGCAGATCTATTTACAGTGTGTGCAACTGCACGTCGACCTGATGTACCGCTTCAATCCCGACTACAGTCCGGCCGGCCACGCGCCGGTTGGCCTTCCTGTCGACATGCCCATGCCGAGCGCCGACGCCTCGGTTTCAGATCCGGCGATCTAGCATTCTCGTCCATCTATCGAGACCGACGGCCGCGGGGCTCATCCGCGCGAATTCCGGAGGCGAATTGGCATTGCTTCGGCGGCGTGAGCGTGGCTAGAATCCCGCCCGCCATGAAAACTCTCGCCGCGACATCCGCGTTTGCCGGCCTTGTGCTGCTGTGTGGAGTAGCACGCGCGCAGTACCGGGAAGCGGTGGTCGTCAACGACTCGCGGGAAGTCCTCACGGAGATCATGGCGATACCGGCCAACGGCATCCCGGCGTCGCTCCTGGCCAACGCGCAGGGCATCGTGATCGTGCCGGACCTCGTCAAAGGCGGGTTCGTCTTGGGCGCCCGCTACGGCCGCGGCATCGCCATGGTCCGCGACGAGCGCGGCTTCTGGCGGCCGCCGGCCTTCGTAACGCTTGCCGGCGGCAGCGTGGGCTGGCAAATCGGTCTGCAAGTGACCGACATCATCCTCGTGTTCAAGACCCGCGGCAGCGTCGACAACCTGATGCGCGGCAAGTTCACCCTCGGCGCCGACGCAGCCGCCGCCGCCGGTCCCGTAGGCCGCGAAGCCGCCGCCGCCACGGACGCCGCGCTCCGCGCGGAAATCTACACTTACTCGCGGAGCCGCGGGCTGTTCGCCGGCATTTCATTGGATGGCTCGGTCCTGCAAATGGACCACACGGCCAACGCCGCATTCTATCAAGGCCACAATGTCACCGATCCGACGCAGTCGATTCCCGTGCCCGCGTCGGCGATTGCCTTGATGCGGACGGTAGGCTATTACACGGGCACGCCCGGCGAATCGCTGCGGCCCAACGTGGCGGCCCCGCCGGCCGTAAACCCGACGATCCCGGCGGTTCCAGGCGGACCCCCTCAGGCCGGGCCAGCAGCGCTCGCGCCGGGCGTCGCGGCAGTCGGCGTGCCGACACCCGCCGCGCCTTCGCCCGCCGACATCCAGGCGATGCGTCAGCAGCTTTCGACCGCGTCACTTCGGCTGCACACCATACTTGACGCCAATTGGCGGAACTATCTCATGTTGCCCGCCGAGGTCTATGCCGGCAACCGGCCGCCCAACGCGGCAGGTCTTCAACAGTCGCTGAACCGGTTCGACACGGTGGCCCGCGATCCGCAATTCCTGGTGCTTTCGCAGCGGATCGAGTTTCGGGCCACGCACGAGTGGCTGAAGCGCTACATCGCAGCGACCGCCGCCGCGTCGAGCGCTCCGGCAACCGCGCGTACCGAGCCGACCCTCGCAGCCCCGCCGCGATAAGCGCCGTCAAATCATTGCCCAAGTTCGTAGCAGGCGAACTGTTCGGAATTGCGAACATAGAGCCGGCCGTGGGCGACGACGGGATGGTTCCAAGTCTTCCCTTCAATGGCCTGGAAGCGGCACAGTTCGTGATACGCGGTTGGATCGGCGGCAACGAGGACCGCTTCGCCCTTTTCCGAGATCACAACGAGCAACGGCTGGTCGGCCAACAACAACACCTGGCCGCTCCCGTAGCGGCCGCCCTTCCACCGCTGCCGGCCGGTTGCCAAGTCGATGCACGTGAGCACGCGGGTATCGAACCCGTAGGCGGCATCGCCGCAGACCACGAAATCGTTGAACGTAGGTTTCAGGAACCGCGAGGCCCAGCGCTGCTCTTCGGTCCACGATCCGCCGTTGTGCGCGAGCGTCCAAGAGGACCGTGCCGACGCCTGCTCCGCCGTCGAAGAGAACTTCCTTGGAGGCCACGACCCGTGGTTGCACCGAGCACGGGACCCCCGGACTGCCGGCCGTGGCATGTTTCCACAGCAGATTGCCCGAAGGCGGATCGACTGCGAACAGCCCGGAGTTACTGACGGCCAGGACCGCTTGAGCATCGCCTATGGCGGCAAGTTGCGGCGAGCTGTAGCTGAGCTTGCCCGCCGGGAAGGACCACGCCGGCTCGCCCGAATCGGCGCGATACGCCCGCAGCGACCTGAGCGAATCGGCGGCGGCGAAATCGCCACAGGCAAAAACGACGACCAGATCGCCGACTACCAGAGGCGAGCTGGAGAAGCCCCACAAGGGCGGTTTCGTCTCGGCGTCGCGGGCAATATCGCGGGTCCAGCGCCGCTGGCCCGTCCCGGCATCGAGGCAGTTGAGGATACCTGTACGCCCAGCGAAAAGATTCGTCCGGCCGCGAAGGTCGGCGTCGCCCGCGGACCGGGTCCGCCCTGGTCGTCTTCGTGCCGCACTGTGTCCTCGTGCGACCAGATGGTATTCCCTGTCGCCGCGTCGAGGCAAAGCACGGCTTCCTTGTCGCCGGCTTGTTCTTGCGTGAAGAGCCGGCTGCCCACCACGGCCACGGACGACCATGCCGGGCC
Source organism: uncultured Planctomycetia bacterium (assembly GCA_963780045.1). Taxonomy (GTDB): domain Bacteria; phylum Planctomycetota; class Planctomycetia; order Pirellulales; family Thermoguttaceae; genus JANXQG01. The sequence continues at coordinate 761,851 of CAVZZZ010000005.1, forward strand.
GATCGGCCGCTTCCAGAGCAATCGCGGCGGCTTCTCGTTCCAATTGGTGGCGATGCGGACGTCATGCACCGAGCCGTCGCGGTTCGGGCCGCGGAATCCCGGCCAATCGCCCGGCTTAAGGGCTAGTTCCAGCTTCGCGGCGGACGACGATTCGGCGACGGCCGCGGGCTTGTTGTTGCTGGCGCGCTCCTTGAGGTAAACCTGCTCGGCCGTCGGGCTGAAACGAGAATGCACCGCAAACTGAAACGCGCCGTCCACTCCTTCGGTGCGGACCAACAGAAAGCCGCAACCAGCCAGGCCGAGCAAAACGCACAAGGCGGCCGTGCGGCGCTCGCTCGCCATTGTCCGCAGCACCAGCACGCCAAGGCCCCATACGGTCATGCCGATCGGCAAGCCGAAAAGGAATAAAAGGCCGCCGGCCGTTTTGTGGGCGAGCAGCGGCGTGGCGACGCCGACAAGAATGGCCGCGGCAAGCACCCACAAACGCTCCTTCCACCGAACGCGGCTCCAGGCAAGCCACCATACTAGAAAGAGCAGCACCGCAACGCCCGTAGTGGCCATCAGGAGCAAGAAACGCCAAATAGCCCAAAGAGGCGCCGACTTCCGTCCAGCGCAGTAGCGCATGAACGATCCAGTAAACGGCCACCAGCGCAATGGCCGGCCAGACCCGCGGCGGCTTCACAGCTCTGCTGGCTGGTTCTTGAGGCAAATCAGACGAAACGGGGGTATTCTCGGAAGTATTGGACATGCAGTTATTCTAGTGCTTTGCATGAAGCCGCGACAAGGCGTTTGCGGGAGTGGCGCGGAACTCGCTCAAAAGGTTTTTCCGCGCTTCGATCATCGACGTTCTACAGCCAATTCCAACGAAGTCCAAAAAATGCTTGACTACCTTGCAAGAGAGGCTACAATGTAGCGGTAGGTTTGATTCCCTTATAAGACCTTTTCACGGAAGCGCACATCCAACCACGAGGCAGCGGCTGATCGGCAAGAGTTACGGCAGCAATGCATAGGCGGCCACTGATTTGGCCGCTTGCCGACGAGATATGGAAACCCGGTTCTTCGCCCGGCGGCCCTTCCCCCGGCGGCTCGGCGCTTTCCGCCTGTTGATCTCTCTCTTTTGCTTGGCCGCGCGGAACCCTCGCCTGTCGGCCTCGGTTTGCCATCCAGGACCGTCGTTCCCCGTGCCGATCATTGAGTCGCTAAACAGCAGTGAAACGGCCAGCGGCTTTTCCGCGGCCGGCAACGTGACGCTTGTCGGCAGCGGGCTTTACGGCATGACGATCGGCGGCGCCAACACGCTTGGCAACGTTTTTGGCGTCGGGGTCAACAGCACGAACTACCAAAACCTGATTTCCTTTACCGGCAGCGGCGGAACGGCGAGCGGCGCGAACCCGCAGGGCAGCCTGACGCTCGTCGGCAGCGGGCTTTACGGCATGACAAATGGCGGCGGCGCGGACAGTTACGGCAACGTCTTCAGCGTCGGCACGGACGGCACGAGCTACCAGGAACTTTACGACTTCACTGGCGGCACGGATGGCGCATTCCCGCTGGGCGATTTGACGCTTAGCAACGGAACGTTGTTTGGAATGACCGACCAGGGAGGCGCAAGCGGCGTGGGGACCGTTTTCGCCCTCGCCTTGCCCGCGCCCACGCCCGAACCGGGCACGCTCGCGCTTGCCGGCGGCGGCGCGGCGCTCGTGCTGGCGGCGCAACGCTGGCGACGGCGGCAACCAAGGCGTGGACAGCAAGCATGAATCATCCTGTCTTGATCGTCGGCGCTGGGCCGGTCGGAATGACCATGGCCGCTGAACTCACGCGCTATGGCGTGCCCGTTCGCATCATTGACAAGGCCCCCGCTCGCACGGACAAATCGAAGGCGCTGGTTATCTGGAGCCGCACCCTGGAACTCCTGGACCGGGGCGGAGGCGCAAGCGCGTTTATTGACGCGGGTTTCAAAGCCCTGGCGGCGAACTTCATCGTCCACGACAAAACCCTCGGCCGTGTCAACTTGGATACGATCGAAAGCCCCTATCCTTTTGCCCTCATGCTCCCGCAATCCGAGACGGAGCGCCTGCTGGAAGAAAGGCTCCATGCCCTCGGCGTCACCATCGAGCGTCCGGTGGAACTGGTCAGTTTCACGCCCGCGCCCGATGGAGTTGACGCTGTGCTGCGTCATGCGGACGGGCGGCAGGAGAACGTCTCCACGGATTGGTTGCTGGGATGCGATGGCGCGCACAGCGCCGTGCGGCACGGCCTTTCCGCGGCCTTTGCCGGGGAAACCATGAAGAGCGACTGGATTCTGGCCGACGTCCGTGCCAGCGGTTATCCGTTCCCCGACACGGAAGTTTCCATTTATTGGCATCGGGACGGGGTGTTTGTGATATTTCCCATCGCTCCAGGCCGCTATCGCGTCATGGCCGATCTGCCTCCCACTGTCGGCGATCAGCCGCCCTCGCCGACCCTGGAGCAAGCGCAGGCGGTCGTGGACCGCCGAGGACCGTCCGGGATGCGCCTCCACGACCCCATCTGGCTGACCGGTTTCCGGATCAACGGGCGCAAAGTAGCGGACTATCGCCGCGGGCGCGTCTTTCTTTCCGGCGACGCCGCTCACGTCCACAGCCCGGCGGGCGGGCAGGGCATGAACACGGGCATGCAGGATGCGTTCAACCTGTCGTGGAAATTGGCCCTCGTGATCCGCGGGAACTGCGGCGAACAGTTGTTGGAAAGTTACAGCCCCGAGCGCAGCGGCGTCGGCGACCATGTCCTCAAGGCGGCTGGCCGATTGACGGAAATTGGCACGATGCATAACCCCGTGTTGCAAACCATCCGCAACATCGTCGGCCATGCCGTGCTGGGCCTCGTGCCGGTTCAACGGGCCCTTGCCGCCAACATGAGTGAAATCACCATTGGTTATCCGAAAAGCCCGCTGAACGGTTCGGCCTTGGCAAAAGGGCCGAAACCGGGCGAACGCGCGGCCCCGGTCGCCGGTCGCAAGCCCTTCGGGTCGGGCAGTACCCCGCAATTCAGTTTGTGTGCCGTGGAATCCGCGGCGACAGCGCAACTCGTCAAAGAATTTGAGGACTTGTTGAGCCCTGATTTACTCCTGCCGCCGAGCCAGGATGGAATCTGGCTCGTCCGCCCCGACGGTTACGTTGCATGCGCCGCCAAAGATGTGTCCGCCATCTCGGATTATTTGACTGGTCTTACTTGAAAGAGGAGATACATTTTTTGGCTACCTTTGTTCTCTTCCAAAGCGAGCCGCGGCTGCACCTGCCCGCGGCGTGCCTTTTCACTTTCCGGCAGTGAGCGCCGCGAAACCGAACCGGTCTTCGCCCGAATCGAACTCGCCGTTGACGGCATACCACTGGCCGTCGACGCGGCGAAAGAGCTTTTTGACGCTCACCGTGTCGTTGGTGGCGAAGGCAAGAGCGCCGATGACGCCCAGGGCGAGAAACCCGGTCGTGGATTGGCGCGTCAGCTTGATCTCGCCGGACACTTCGGCCAGGTCGCCTTCAACTCGCTCGATGCGAATTTTGCGGACGCTGGCTTGCGTACCTTTGTAATGCAGCGCCTTCCAGTAGTCGCGGAAGCCCTCGAACTTGTCGAAACAGAAAGAGTCGGAATCGAGGCCGAACTTGGGCATCGCCGGCCGCAGCCGAAGCGATTCGTCCTTGTCGGCATCCAATACGCAGTGGTAGGCGAAAAGATAGCACTTTCGGCAAAGCCTGCCCCAAAATGCCTTGGCACCTTTCAACGGCGTGGTGCGGCCGAAATACTTGACGGCAAACAGGTCCCGGACTCCAAAGATCAGCGTCAACGCGGCGGCAAATATGCCGATGATCGTCGCTATGAACCCGATGACGAAAAGGCCCGAGCGCTGGTCGTGCGAAAACCCGAACACGGCGGCAACAATCGACAGCAAGGTCACGGCAGCCAGGATGAGCGTGGACATTGGGAACCAGCCCGTCACCTCCCACGGCAGCTTGCGCGGTGGACCGGCGGCCGGTTGCGCCAAACGGAGCTCCTTGTCCTTCAACCGGCCGGCCGCCGACTCCTCGTCAAAACCCGGTGGAATCTCCGTTTTGCAAAACTTGCAGCGGACGGCAACGCGAAGGATCGTCTCGCCGCAGTGAGGGCATTTCTTTGTCGGCTCCGATGCTTTGACGGGCTTTGCAGCCACAGCGGGCGCGGCTGGGACGCGCAACGCTTCGCGACAATGCGGACACTGCACGACCTTGCCGAAATGCTGCTCACTGGCCGCAAGCGCTTTGCCGCAAGCCGGACAACGTAGATGCATGAGAGTTCTCCGCGGGAGTTTCGCGCCGCCGGTCTTAGTGCGCTTCGCCGGCAAGAACCCTCAGACCGGCGCAAAGCAAATCTTAACGTGCATTGCACGCGCGTGTCAATGATCGTCAGACAGCACGGCTACAACACTCACGGCCCCGGCTGCTGCTGGCAGGCGGGCGGCATGTAGGGCGGACGGGTGGTGTCAACCGGACCGACCTGGCCCACGGGCCGGTCGCAAACGAGGGTCCGGGCAGGATAGCCCAATGCCCGGTAAAGCTGGAATTGGGCGCGGTTGTAGTTGCTGACCGCGGAGTAATAGATGCCATAGGCTCGGTTCAACTGGATGAGCGCGGCGACGGCTTCCTGTGGCCGGTTGGCCATTTGCAGCACGGGTCCGCCAAGGGGTTGGCCGATGCCCTTGAGCGTGCCGTTGAAGGTGATTGCCGACTGGTTCAAACTAGTTGCCGCCCGTTGGACTTGCACGACGGCCGCTTCGAGAGCGGCGTGGGATTGCACGACCTCTTCGGCAACCTGATCCTGGACGGTGGCGAGGTCGATCGCGGCCCTTTGTTCTTGGGCCTCGCGCTCGTGGACGAGTGCCCGGTTGCCCGCGCCCAAGTTTTGCAGCGTCCAGACCGCGCCCATCTCCACGTCGAAGCGGCCGTCGTACGGATGGGAACCATTGTCGGGTCCGCCGCCGTAAAGGCCGCCGTTGAAGAATCCGCCCGGCCCCTCGCCTTGAACGTAGACCGAAGGCAGGAAGGGGCGATAACTTTCCTGACGGACGCGCTCGGCGGCGGCGGCTACCTGCGCCCGGTCCGAGGCCAGCTCCGGGCGATTGCTCATACCGACGGGAATCAAGTCTCCGACCGCCGCCTGCGGCGAGACGAGCGTCACTTGAAGTTGCGGCGGCTCCAGCGGCACGACCACGGCGCTGGGGTTCAATCGCAGCAGGCGGGTCAGCCGGGCGCTGCTGACCCGCCAGTTCGCCCGTGCCACCGCCACCTGCTGTTGCAGGTCCGAGAGTTCCGCCAGCGACCGGTTCACTTCGATTCCCGGCACGAGACCGCCGGCAAGTCCTCGGGTCTTTTGGGCAAGTGTCTCGCCCTTGTCCGCGGCGTCTTGCAAGCCGGCCAACACGCCGCGGGCCTGCTGCACGTCGAAGTAGGCCAACGCCACATCCAGCAGGGCATCGTTTCGCGCCGTCTCCACGTCGTATTGCCGGGCGGCCAAATCCTGGCAGTCGGCCAGTGGCCGGAAGATGGCGTCGGTGACAGCGAAATCGGCCGTCGCTCCGGCGCCGACCGCAAAAGAATACTTGCGGTCGTAGATCATCAGGCCGTTGGACGCTTGATCGATACCGACATGCCGGTAGTAGTCTGTGCCTGCATTGAGGTTCGGCAGCCAAAGCACCTGCGAGCCGCGGAGCCGCGCGGCCGCTTCTTCCTCGCTCGCCTGGGCCGACGCGATCACCAGCGAACGCGCATTGGAAAGATACAAGGCCGTGGCAAGATTGATCGGCAAGGCCGCGTCGGTCGGCGCGGGCTGTGCCGGCTGGATCGCCGGCGCTTGCGGCGCTTCATTGATCATCGGCGGTCCGACGATCGCGCCCTGCCCGACGTCAGCCGAGAGAGCCGCCTGCATTTGACCGGGTGGCAGAGGCACGCCGGTCGCTGGCGGTAGCTCTTGCGACTGTTGCGCAACGGCCACGGCCGTTGTCGTGAAAACGAGCATAAGCGACATGCCGATTGAGAATTGCGACATACCGCCGAGGCCGGACAGCCTTCCCCTTTTGCGATGGCAAAACTATGCCCTATTCGTGCTACGCGTACTATTCGGATTGTATCGGAAGTGGAGAGCGCGCAATGGTCGAAATATCGCGACCATCGGCAATGCCTTCCTAGCTTGTGCGAATTACTCAACTGTCACGAGTGCTACAATTAACGCAGGTATTCTCCCTGCACAATCCCTGGGAATCACAACGACACATGCGATGGAACCTGGCAAGCAGGTTTTCCGCCACGATCCTGGGAGTCGTTGCGCTTGCGACCGTAAGCAGTCTAATGACCTTCTATGGGGCTTGGCGCGTCAATGTCCGTCTGGGGCAGGCGGACCGAGAGAATCTTCCGCGCGTTCGGGCCGAGGAGGCGGAAGTAGCCTTGGCCGATTGCAACAAATCGCTTGCAATGTACGTTATTGACCGGACCAGCTCCTCCTGGGCGAACGATTATCATGCCTCGCAGCGCCGCTTTCAGAGCTGGTTGGAAACCGTGCGAAACCTGCCCACTACTTCGGACGACGAACTGGCGAAATTGCTGCAGAAGGAACGCCATATCTTGAAGCAATTGGAAGAAAAATGGGCAGAAGTTGACACCCAACGCGACAGAGCAATATCGCTATGCAATAACGGGGAAGTGGACAAGGCAAAAGCGCTTCTGCGAGATATTGACGCCGGCGCTTCCGTCGAAATCCGCGGCTTATGCGACCAATTGATTTCGCTTCAGGAACAGTACAGCAAGGATATCATGTTGCGCCAGCCGGCGCATTCGCATCACGACGTGGGTGGTCGGCATATCCGGCGGCTTGACGCTGCTGTTGGGCGGTTTTCTTCTTTGGCTCTTCTTTTATCGCGTGCTGGTGCCGTTGCGCGGCATGGTTGCGGAAGTGCATATCTACCGCGGAAATCCCCAGGAACACGACAATGGCGCGGTGGAGGACGAAATGCACATCATGGGCGGCTACCTGCGCAATTTGATGTCGGAGGTCACCGATTCGCGTTCGCGACTGGAGCGAGGCCGCGATCGTCTCCTCGTGGCGGAGAAGCTCGCCTCCGTGGGCAAACTGGCCGCCAGCGTCGCCCATGAAATCCGCAATCCGCTGACGGCGATGAAGATGTGGCTGTTTTCGATCCACGAAATGGCCCGCGGGAATAAGGAGATGGTCCGCAGGCTGGGCATAGTTTCAGAGGAAATCGCGAGGCTGGAGCACATCGTCCGCGATTTTCTGGAGTTCTCGCGTCCGCCCGTGCCGCAGTGCAGTCCCCGGGACGTCGGCACGGTAATTGACGAGACGCTAAAATTGCTTGAGCCGCGCCTGCAGTGGGGCAAAGTGCGAGTTGTCCGCATGGCGCGTGGCGCACTGCCGCCGGTCATCGTCGATGCCAGCCAACTGAAGCAAGTCCTGCTCAATCTGCTGGGCAATGCCGTGGATGCCATGCCTTGCGGCGGCGAAATCCAGATTTCTTCTGCCAAGGAAACAAATGCCGACGGGCATCCTATGGTGGTTGTGCGAATCTCCGATACGGGGACCGGAGTGCCCCCGGACATACAGCCTCGTATCTTTGAGCCTTTTTTCAGCACGAAGGAAAGCGGCACGGGGCTGGGGCTGAGCATTGCGGCGCAGGTGATGAACCACCATGGCGGCACCCTCGTGCTGGAATCTTCCACGGATAAAGGGACTACGTTTGCGGTCTGGTTGCCCATCGCTCCAAAGGACGCTCATGCCGAAGATTCTCATAGTTGACGACGAACAGAATGTGCAGCGGGCATTCGAGGAAATCCTTTCCGCGCGGGGGCACGAAGTCGCTTCCGTCCGCGGGGCGGAAGACGCGATGCGCCGTCTGAAGGATGCCGAATTCGATTTGGTAATTCTCGACATCTGCCTGCCGGGGATGAACGGCTTGGACGCGCTAGCTCAGATCAAGCAGATACGGCCGATGCTGCCCGTAATCGTCATGACCGGCCAGAGCACAACCGACAACGCCATCGAAGCCACGAAACGAGGGGCATTCGACTACCAGCTAAAGCCCTTCGAGCCGGCAGAGATGCTGCAGACCATTGCCAAGGCCCTGGAGGCGTACCGGCTGATGAAGGGCCGCCTGGAGTTGGGTCCGGAGACGGCGAAGGCCTCGAACGACGCCATCGTCGGGCAAAGTCCGGCCATGCAACAGCTCTACAAGGCGATCGGCCGCGTGGCGGCTACGGACGCGACAGTGCTCATCCGTGGCGAGTCGGGTACGGGCAAGGAGCTGGTGGCACGCGCGATTTATCAGCACAGCCGGCGAAACGAAAAGCCGCTAGTGGTCGTGAACTGCGCGGCAATCCCCGAAACCTTGCTGGAAAGCGAGCTTTTCGGCTACGAGCCGGGCGCCTTCACCGGCGCCACGACGCGGAGGATCGGAAAGTTCGAGCAGGCCCGCCGCGGCACGATCTTTTTGGACGAGATCGGCGACATCCCTTTGAGCGTGCAGGCCAAAATCCTGCGAGTCCTGCAAGACGGCACGTTCGAACGCCTGGGGAGCAATGCCGTGCTTCAATCGGACGCGCGAGTCCTGTGCGCCACCAATCGCGATCTCGAGCAAGCCATGGCGGCGGGTCACTTTCGCGAAGACCTCTACCATCGCCTCAACGTGGTGACCTTGCTCTTGCCGCCCCTTCGCGAGCGGCGCGAGGATATTCCGCGACTCGTCGACTACTTTCTCAGCCGACATTCGAGGACTGCCGGCGTGGAAAAACCGCCGTTGGCCCCCGAAGCGCTGGACGCGCTGGTGAACTACACGTGGCCCGGCAACGTGCGCGAGTTGGAGCATCTCGTTCAACGCCTAATCATATTCACCGCCGGCTATACGATCCAGGCTGAGGACCTCTTGCCCGCCATGAGAAGCGACCCGCAATTGGCCGCATCTCCCACGGGAGAGGACCAGTGGCTGAATCTGATTCAAGCGCATCTTTCCGGCCATGAGGGAGGGCGGGCCGGCGAGGAATTGCTGGAGCAGGTCGAAAAGCTAATGATCGGCGAAGCCCTGCGGCGTTCGCAAGGCAATCAGACGCAGGCTGCCCGCCTGTTGGGAATGCCGCGTCCCACCCTGCACGCCAGGATGCAGAAATACGGGCTGCTTTGACGCGAGGGCTTAGAGCGCTTGCCCTTGTGGAGCCGCGGCAAGCCGCGGAGGCGTGAGCGGTGCGTTCGAGCCGAGTTGCTTGAGATAATGCGCTGCCAGCGTATCACCGGGCGAGAGCTTGGCCACGACGGCAAACTCCGCTTCCGCATTCTGCGCGCACCCATCATCGAAAAGTGATACCCCAGCAGAAAGTGCTCCGCTGCGGAGCCTGGGTTGGCCGCCGCGGCCTTTTCCAGCGCCCGCAATTGGGACGTGTATTTTTTTACGTCTTCGTAATAGCGATAGAGATTCTTCCACTCAGCTATGGGTCCCATCGCCATCGCCGCATGCGCCTCGCTGGCGGCTGCCTGGTAGTTACCCAAAGCGAACAGCGCCAGCGAAATCAGTTCATGCACCCTGGGGTTTCCGGGCGCGTCCAGCTCCGCATGGGCCGCCTGCCGCAGCGCGTCTTGGTAATCGCCCTGCAGGAATGCGGCGCGGGCTGCGGAATAATAGCTGAGAGCGTCGTTGCCTCCCTCCTCTCCCGCGGCGGTCGTCGGCGCTGGGTGGGGAGGGACCGTTGCCTCTTCCGAGGCCGCGCCGGGAACGACCCCCGCGCTACCGTTCGAATAAGACGAATAATAACTGTCCGGCGAGTAGGAATCGTCGTAGTAGCCGCCGTTTGGCGCATAATAGTTGCCGAGCGCAGGATTATAGCCGCCGTCCGCATAATAATTCACGGTGGGATAGTAACTGCTGTCGACATAGTAATCGGCACTGGGATAGTAACCGTAGAGAGAATAGACGTAAGGATATCCCCAACTCCAGTCCCATCCGCCGTACCAAGGCGCGTAGCCGCCATACCCGGGCCAGCCTCCGCCCGATCCCCAACCGCCCCATCCTGATCCGCCCCATCCCCAGCCGCCCGCGTAGCCGCGGTTGAAGTAATTGCCCCAGCCATTGCGGCCATACCAAGCACCGCGGCCGCCGTACCAATTGCCGCGTGCCGCGCCATTGAATCCGCCATGAAACCCGTCCAGTCCCCGCGCGGCAAAGCCGCCGTTGTACCGACTGGCCGAGAAGGCGGCGCCGGTGCGCGCGAATTGCCCGCCGCCCCGACCAGAGGAGGCAGCGGCGAAGCCGCGTGCGCCGCCGTTTAACCCGGCGCCTCCAAAGCCGCCTGGGTGTCCGCCGGCAAAACCGGGATGCCCGCCGGAAAACGCCGCATGACCGCCAGCAAAGCCCGCATGACCACCGCCAAACCCAGTACCAGCCCCGCCAAACCCAGCGTGGCCGCCGCCGTGCGCACCGCCGAATCCTGCATGCCCGCCGCCGAAGCTGCTGGCGTGACCTCCGCCTCCATGTCCGCCCCCGCCTCCATGTCCGCCTCCGCCTCCGCGGGCGGCAATCGCCGGGCTTGCGGAGCGCTGCCAGAAGCGTGGCGAGAATCAATGCTGTTCGCAATTGTGATCTCGCTGACATGGTTGTTCTCTCGTTAATTCCTCATTCCCTTGATAGGTTTCGCAGGTCATCGCCGTTCGCCAGGTAGCGTTCGGGATGCGATCGGTACGGGTTTCGGCGGATTGGTTACGGTTCGCTCCGCGTTCACCCAAATGCCGTTTTCCCACCTCATCCAACTATTGTCGGGCATCTGGTAGAACCATTTGCCGTTGGCATAACGATAGTGCGGATCACTGACGACCTCGCGGCCCGCGCTGGGCTGAGTCGCGATAAAGGTTGCGAGTTCATAGCGCGAGTTCACATCGAAACTCGGCGCATAGTAATACTCCTGAGCATCGTGCTGCGCCTGGCCAACGGCAAAAATGTTGATTCCGCTTGGAACAGCGGCTGCGTCCGGCCCTGCCGGCTCGAATTGACCCTGGCCGACACCGGCCGCGTAACTGTAGCCGCCTCCGAACAAGAGGCCGCCGCGAGTGTCTGCCTCATGCTCTCCCTGACCGACGCCTCGCGCCATGACATTGCATGTGAGAGACGCCAGAAACGCAGCTACAACCGCGACTAATCCGACCGATTTTGAGTACCACATAAGTCACCTCCGTTAAAAAGTTGCTTGCCACAGTTGCGAAGACCGGCCCATCGTTTTCTCAGTTCAGCGCTCAGCGCACCTGCCCCTTCGGAGTGGCGGCAGACTGCGGTTTTGCGGCCGTTTGCGGCGGCGCGGTGATTCGCGGCGGCGTGAGCGGCTGGTTCGCTTTCAACTCCGCGAGATAATGGGCCGCCAGCTTGTCCTTGGGCGTCAACTTAGCGGCTTCGGCGAATTGCGACTGAGCGTTGGGACGCGCGCCGATCATCAGGTCCTGATAGCCCAGCAGGAAGTGATCGGCGGCCGATTTGGGATTGTCCGACGAGGCCTTCTCCAGCGCCCTCAGTTGAGTCGTGTACTTGTTCACATCGTCGTAATAGCCGTAGAGGTCGTTCCAATCGGCAACCGATCCCATCGCCAATTCGGCGTGGGCCTCGCTGGCTGCGGGGCCATACTTGCCCGACGCGAACAGCGCCAGTGACAGCAACTCGTGGACCTTGGCATTGCCCGGCGCGTCGATCTCGGCGTGCGCGCCCATCCTTAGGGCATTCGCGTAGTCGCCTTGCAGGAAGTAGTCGCGGGCCTGCTCATAATACTGCTCGCCTTCGCTGGCGGCCTGCTGTTGATCTTCCGGAATAGTCGCGGCCGTCTGCGGCGCGGTCTCCGCGACGTTGCCGCCGGTTTGAGCGTACGGGTAGTAATCGTAGCCATAATCGGTGTAAGGACTTTGGTAGTTGTAGGCGTAGTCGCTGTACGGATAGTAGTCATAGCCCGAGTACGCATACGGATAGCCCCAACCCCAATCCCACAAGCCGTACCAAGGCCAGAAACCGCCCAAGCCGTAACCGTATCCGCCGTACCCACCGTACCCCCCGTACCCGTTGTAGCCGTGCCGGCCGTAAAAGCCGTGTTTGTAGTAATTGCCATAGCGGCCGTAGTTGCCGAAGTTGCCGTGATTGAAGCCGGTGCCGGCGAAGGAGTTGAACTGGTGATTTCCACTGAAGCCGCCGGCGGCGCCAAAATTACCGCTGTGGACAGTGGGGGAGGCGAAGCTTCTGGCGCCGCTGTAGCCGGAAAAACCAGAGTAGCCTCGGCCGCTAAAACCGCCGAAGCTGCCTCCGCGCCACCCACCACCAAATCCGCCGCCGCCAAATCCTCCGCCATGAAACCCGCCACCGCCAAAACCGCCGCCGCCAAATCCACCGCCGTGGCCTCCGCCGCCTCCTCCGCCGTGCCCTCCGCCCCCTCCGCCGCCACCATGCGCCGACGAAGTCGCGGGAGCAATGCAAAGCGCCAGCAACAACGTGGCGACGATCGATGCTGTTCGGAAAAACGTCTTGACCAACATAAAGTGCCTCCTTCGATGTTTCCAGTTCTTGCCAACCGCAATAAAAGGGGTGCAAACATCGTGCCTCTGAACGCGAATCCAGCGACGGGGCAATCTTCAACGCAGGCCGCTGCCGCGGTCAATTTCCGCGTGCATGTCAGTCCATTTCGCGACTGCCGGCGTCGAATTCCTGACAGTGGCAGGCGTCCCAACAGGCCGGTTCCAAGGCTGGGCTCGCAAAACCGCCAGGATCAGGCACTTTGCGATGTTCTGGCTCGATTTCCACGGGTCTGGCGCAGGATATGCTACCCCAATGTGAAAAAATGCCGGGAGGGTCATCGTTCGAGGTTGATCCGATCGATCGGCGAGCGGTAGGGACTGGGCTGAAGATTGAGCGCGAGGAACGCGAGGTAACGGACGTCTCAACATTGAAGGGGCTGATACGGTAATGAAGACGATACTCCTGGCCGACGACGACAAGAACATCCGCCAGTACTGCCGCGACGCGTTGGCCGATGAAGGATACCGCGTCCTCCAGGCTGAGGACGGCGCCGAAGCCGTCTGGCAGTGCATGATCGAGTCGCCAGACCTAGTAGTCCTGGACGTTGCCATGCCGCGAACCAACGGACTGGAAGCTCTGGAACTGATCAAGCAGCTTTCCCCTCCGACCCCGGTGGTCCTTTTCACGTCGCACGGGGATTGTCTGATCGACCGCCGCGCGCGGTTGGCTGCGGCGTGCGTCGAGAAGAGCGGCGACTTGACCGAATTGAAGCGGACGGTCGTACAGGTGCTCAGGGAGCGGGCGCCAGAAAGCAGCGAGTCGCTCCGCATGGGAATGCCGCCGTTTCCGCCGAGACTTGAGCGCGCCTGATGGCCGCGCAGCGATCTGGCTTGTTGTAATCACACGTCGAAAGAACATCGCCATGCTTGTGTTAACGCGAAAAACCGGCCAACGGATTGTTTTGCCCAAGCTGGGTATCACGATCGACGTCGTAGATGTGAGCCGGACGCGAGTACGACTTGGAATTGCCGCGCCCTCCGAAGTTCCCATTCAACGCCGGGAGGCCCGGGACCGGCGCGCCGCCGCCAAACAACCGCCGTTGGCAGGACGCGACGGCGAGCGGGAACGTGGAACAGTGGCCGGAATGGGCGAGGCTTCTGGAGGTACTGGCAAAGAACCTGGTGATCTCGATCTTTTGTTGACGCAACGAATTCTCCAACGCACACGAGGCCGCATTAGCGGACTTTCCGTGCAAACTCGTGACGGCCAAATCGTCGTCCGGGGCCATGCACGGTCCCGCTTCGCCCGACGATTGGCTCTCGCTGCAGTGCAAGAGGTCGTCAATATTTGTAATCGGCCCAAAAGCTCGGTGGGGTTCGAGATTGACGTCGGGCGGTATTATTGGCGATCCGCCGGTCATACGAGGGGGCTCACGAGATTTCCGGGGTAGCCCCATTCTACTCCTCTTTCGGGCTGTATCGAATTTGCAGGTGCAATGAGCCGGAAACACCACGCAACCTATATTTCTCAGTGTCTTCCCGGCGAGGCAATGCCCGCAGATGTTAGTTTTTTCAGCTTCCACAATGACCGAAGCCGTCTGCCGCGACGACATATAATCGGAATATGAGCCTTACTGAATTCGCAATGCGGCGGCCGATCACGCTGGCCATGGTCGTCGTGGCCTTGATTGGCGGCGGCGTCCTGGCCTTCTTGGGGATGCGGGTCGACATCTTTCCGTCGATTAACGCGCCGCAAATCTACGTGGTGAACAACTACGCGGGCATGTCGCCCGAACAGATCGAGGGGATCGTCACCAACGTCTACGAGCAAAACTTCCAGTACGTCGACGGCATCAAGACGATTGAATCGAAGAGCATTCAGAACTTCGTTCAGCTCAAGCTCACGTTCTATCCGGGCACCGACATGTCGGCGGCGATGTCGCAAGTCGTCAGCCTGACGAACCGTGCCCGCGGGCAAATGCCGCCCAGCGTGCTGCCGCCGTTCGTCATCCGCTTCGACGCCGCCAGCGTTCCGATCGGCTATTTGGTGATGTCGAGCAAGACCCAACCGCTTGGCACGCTCGCCGACCTGGGCCTCTTCCAGATCCGGCCCAAGTTGATCGAGCGGGTGCAAGGCACGGTCGCCTTCTCGCCCTACGGCAGCAACACGCGGGCCATCGTCGTCTCGGTCAATCCCGACCGCCTCCGCGCCCACAATCTTACGCCGGAAGACCTGGTCTCCGCCCTGGAGACGGGCAACGTCGTCACGCCGTCGGGAAACCTCTACACCCAGACCGAGATGCCGCTGGTGCCCACCAACGCCATGGCCAGCTTGCAGGAGATGGGCAAGATTCCCATCCAGCCCGGCAAGCCCGTCTACCTCGGCGACGTGGCGACGATCGAGGACACGACCGACATCAACTACGGCTGCGCGCTGGTCAACGGCCGCAAGTCGATCTTCATCCCCGTGGTCAAGAAGGACACGGCGTCGACGCTCACCGTCGTCAACCAGATCCACGCCACCATGCCCGAGTTCAAGTCGCTGCTCCCCAAGGACGTCGACATCAGTTACGCATTCGACGAATCGCCCACGGTACGGGCGGCCATCAAGAGCGTGGTCACCGAGGGCGCGATCGGCGCGGGGCTGACCGGGCTGATGATCCTCTTGTTCCTGCACGACTTGCGGAGCGTGGTCGTTGTGCTGATCAGCATCCCGTTGTCGCTGACCTGCTCGCTGGTCGGCCTGTGGCTGACGGGCAACACGATCAACATCATGACGCTGGGCGGACTGGCGCTGGCCATCGGCATCCTTGTGGACGAGGCCACCGTTACCATCGAGAACACGCACGCGCAGATGCGGCTCACCAATTCCATCGCCCGCGCTGCGGCCGAGGCGAACGCGACTACGAACACCGCTCGGCTATTGGCAATGCTTTGCATCCTTTCGGTGTTCATTCCCGCGTTCATCCTTAATGAGCCGGTCCGCTCGCTCTTCATGCCGCTGACGCTCGCGGTGGGCTTTGCGATGATCGCCTCGTATTTGCTCTCCAGCACGCTGGTGCCGGTGCTGACCGTCTGGCTGGTGAAGCACGCCGGGCACGACGAGCACAAGGAATCACTCTTCGACCGCTTCCTGGCAGTGTTTGTCAAGGTGGTGGCAGCGACGGTCCGCCACCGCTGGGCCGTCGTCGGGACGTACCTCGCCGCCTGCGGCGTGCTGATCGTGCTGGTCGGCAGCCGCGTGAGCATGGAGCTGTTTCCCGAGGTCGATTCGGGCCAGTTCGTGCTGCGATTTCGCGCCCTTCCGGGGACCGAATACGAGCTAACCCGGCGGTGCGCGGTGCAGATCCTCGACGTTATCAACGAGGAAAGTGGCGGCAACGTGGAAACATCCATTGGCTACACGGGCATGGGCTCGACGAACACGGCCACGAACAACATCCTGCTCTTCATGCGGGCCAGCGACGACGGCGTGCTTCGCGTGCGACTCAAAGAAGGCAGCGGTGTGGCCGTCGCTGAGCTTCGCGAGCGATTGCGCAAGGTCCTGCCGCAAAGAATTGAGCCTTGGCTGCAAGGCTATCTGGCGAAGCACGGCTGGTCCGCGGAAGACGCCGAAGCACGGTCAAAAGAGATGTCGTTCGGCTTCGAGCCGGGCGACATCGTGAGCACGGTGATGAGCTTCGGCTCGCCCAATCCCGTCGAGGTCCTGGTGATCGGGCCGAAGCGCGAGGAGGTCAAGGCGCACGCCTTGAAAATACTTGCCGAAATGAAGAAGATTCCCGAGCTCCGCGACGTGCAGCTCTACCAGCAATTGGAATATCCCACGGTCCGCGTCGATATTGACCGGCAGTTGGCCGGACTGAGCGACGTGAACGTCAAGGACATTACCGAAGCTACGCTGGTGGGCAATTCTTCCAGCCGCTACGTCGTGCGAAATTACTGGCGCGATCCGAAAACGGGCGTCGACTACCAGGTCCAGATTCAGGTTCCCACCCAGCGCATGGATCGGCCGCAAGAGGTGGAGAACCTGCCCATCCGAAACGTCAACCGCGACGGCGGCCTGTTGCTTCGCGACGTGGCCACGGTGCGGCCCAGCACGACTCCGGGCGAAATCGACCGCAGCGCCATGCACCGGTACCTGAGCGTGACGGCGAACGTCGAAGGCAACGACCTGGGCAGCGCCGCCCGCGATATCCGGCAGGCCATCGCCGCGGCGGGCGAGCCGCCCCGCGGCGTGCAAGTGAGCGTTCGGGGCCAGGTTGCGCCGATGACCGAAATGTTCACTTCCCTGACGATCGGCCTCGCGCTTTCGGTCGTCGTGATCCAGGTGCTCTTGACGGCCTACTTTCAGTCGTTCCGCGTGGCGCTGGTTTCGATCGGCGGCGTACCGGGTGTCGTTCTCGGCGTGGCCACGATGCTTGTGCTGACTGGAACCAGTCTGAATATCGAATCATTCATGGGCTCGATCATGTGCATCGGCGTTTCCGTGTCGAACTCGGTGCTGCTCTCCACCTTCATGGACGACTACTGGTCCGCCGGGGCGATGGTCCAAGAGGCGGCCATCGACGGCGCCCGCGACCGCCTGCGGCCGATCCTCATGACGGCCAGCGCGATGGTCCTGGGCATGGTGCCCATGGCCTTGGCGCTGGAGGAAGGCAGCGGCATGACCGCGCCCTTGGGCCGCGCGGTGATCGGCGGCCTGCTGGTTTCGACCTTCGCCACGCTGTTGATCGTGCCTGCCATGTTCGCTATCGTGATGGGAGACTCCAGGAAGCTCCCGCCTTCTGTCTACCCCGACGATCCTAACAGCCGGCACTACGACCCGCAGTGGCACGAGCGCAAAGCCATCCACGGCGGCCCGGAGCCGCACGAAGGCCCATACGGACAGGGAATTGAATGATGCGTAGATTTCCGTTTGCCACTGTGGTTCTGACGGCGACCCTTATGGTCGCCGGCTGCCGCCACGAAACGGCCGAGAAGAAAACCGAGCCGTCCGAGCCCACGGTCCAGGTAGTGAGGCCGGAGCGACGGACCATCGACCTTGCCATCGAACAGCCCGGCTTCGTCAACGCCTTCAACCAGACCGCGCTGTTTGCCAAAGTAACCGGCTACATAGAAGATTATTCCGTCGACATCGGCGACGAGGTCAAAAGCGGCCAAGTGCTGGCCACGATTTTCGTCCCCGAGCTGAAGGAGACGCACGATCAGACGGTGGAGCAGGTCAAGCTGGACAAGCAACTCGTCGTCGTTGCCGAGAAGAGCGTGCAAAACGCGAAGGCCGAGGTCGCCGAGGCCGAGGCCAAGGTCGGCAGCTACAAGGCGGAGATTGATCGCTGGAACACCGAAGTTAAACGCCTGACGGAGATGGTGCAGGAAAAAGTCGTCGACCAGGAAATCCTCACGGAGACGATAAAGACCGTTGATCAGAGCGTCGCCGCGAAGAACGCCGCCGAGAAAGCCGTCAACGCGCGAGAGGCCGACCTGTCCATGGCCGAAGCCAACGTGAAAAAGGCCGTCATCCAGGTAGGCGTCGCCGAGGCCGAGGAGCGCAAGGCCACGGCCATGCTAAACTATACGCAAATCGTCGCGCCCTACGACGGCGTCGTTACTGTCCGCAACGCGAACAAGGGCGACTACGTGCAGGCGGCCACCGGCGACAAATCGAACGCCAACCCCTCGGCGATCTTCGTCGTCGAGCGGACCGACATCCTCCGTGTTTTCTGCTACGTCGATGAGAGCCACGCGGCCTATGTGCAGCCGGGCACGAAGGCGTCCATTCGGGCCAAGGGGCTCAGCAGCGTCGAAATCTCCGCGACTGTGACACGCACGTCCTGGTCGATCAAATCGGCAACCCGCAGTTTGTGGACCGAAGTCGATCTGACAAAGAAGCAGTACGACGGGCTTCGTCCCGGCAGATACTGCACGGTGACGATCTTCATCGATCGGCCCAACGTTTTCGCCCTGCCGCGGCAAGCCGTGAGGGAAGAGGGCAACACGATGTACTGTTACCTCGTTCACGACGGCAAGGCAGTCAAAACGCCGGTCGAGACCGGGCTTAGCGACGGCAACTGGGTGGAGGTCAACATGCTGAAGATCGACGACCCGTGGGTGAAGGTCAGCGGCGGCGAAAAGGTGATAGTCGGCGACACGAGCGACTTGAGCGACGGGGAGGCGGTGCAAGTGGCAAAGCAATAGCGTGTCGGCTAGCCGACATGCCGCCAGTTGCATGCAACCCTAATCATTGGCATCCGCGCGCCTATTGCCCAGTCTTTGCAAGCTGGTCGCTCCACCACTTGTGGCATGGCATTGACGCGTTCGGCGCAAACTTCGCGAGGAACTGGATGTCTTGCAATGTCTGGCGCAATACGGAATCGCTCGGCTGGACCTTGTCCGACCAAGTCTTAACAAGCTCCGGACAGGAAATGACGGTTAGACCCGCCGCCTTTCCAACGCGGATCGCTTTGCGGTCGTCCGTAGCTACGATCCATCCGCGACTCTCCGCGATGGCCAGACACATCGCCTCGCCGTCCGACCGGAATACGGCGGCATACTGAGTAAAGCGGGCTAATTCTTGACTTCCTTCCGGCTGGCAGGCGCAAAGCGCCCGGCGGGAAAAAGCGGAGTGAGGTCTGCCGCGACTGAAATAGTCTGCCCCGGCTGCTGCGGATCGTGCTGGCGAACAAATCGGACCTCGCTTTGCACCGATAGAGGCACGTGCCAATCGAACGCCGCCGCGCGAAGAATCGCCTCCGCGTGTCCCGACGCAAACAGGTCGATCAAGCAGCAAGCATCCATCACAGCGGACGGCATGACGAGTCCTCGTCAAGTCAGGAGGTAGCGCCCAAGAGCGACCGCGGAAGCTCCAATTCGAGCCGGCGCTCCTCGCCGCTGGGCTCAATCTCTTGGCACGTCCTTGCCTTGGCAGCGATTTCTCGTGCCGAAACGATGTCCGATCGCAAATAGTCCGCTAGATCGCTTTCCCCAATCTCGCCTTTTTCGTAGGCATTGACGGCAAGGAACACGTAGCGCTCAGGAAAGGCGTAATCGTCGGCCCGTTGCGGCTGCAATCCGAGCAACTCGGCCGCATGACGCGGGGCGAACTTCGATTCCCTGATCAAGTTCCAGCTTCCTTTGGGAATCAGGGCAAGCTGCTCCAGCCGGAGCGACATAGCTTCTACCGAAACGAAAAAGAAATGGCTCAGGCGGCAAAGGTCGGCGACTTGGAAGTCCTTCGTCGCGGACACGATTTCGTGAAATCGCTGCCTTACGGCGTTGGCCGGCATGAGAAAGCCAAGGGCAAAGGCTTCCGCAAATCGCTCGTTGGCCGGCTTGCGCCCCGGCATATTCAAATAATCGATGCCGGGTTTATAGCGATCCACGATCAGGTGGCCGTACTCGTGCAGCATGGAAAGCCGCCGCCGCGCGGCGGGATGCTTGCGATTCACCATCACACAACAACCTGCATCGTCGGCGTAGGCATACATGCCGGCGATCGGCGATGGCAGCGGCCAATAGAAGATCCGCAGCCCCACGTCCCATTCCAGGAGGCGGCGAAGCTGCTCGACGGGTTGTTCGGCCAACCCCAACCGCCGCCGCTCTTGCCCGGCCAGCGACTCGGCCAACTCGGCCACATCGACGGGCGTTTCCAGGGCCACCTGCGGCGGATAATTGTAGCGCAGCGGGGCGTTCATCATTCGCTCCAATTCGCAGTAGTCAGACGCGAGGGATTGAAGATCGCCTATCGCCGCAATAAGCCCGCGCTGCTCGTCCGCCTTGATTTTTTCTGCCGCCGCGCGCAGATGCGGCTGGAAGTCAATGACCGGCTCGCCGGGGCGGACAAGTTCCGAGACCTTTCGCCCGAAGTAGGCAGCCAGTTTCACGATTTCTTCTGGCTTTGCCGGACGCTCGCCCTTTTCGATGCCGATGTACGTTGGCCGGCTACAGTTCAAGAACTCGGACACGTCCTCTTGCGTGACGCCCCTCGCTTTGCGAGCCTCCGCAATACGTTGACCGAGAATTCGCGGATCGATCGATTCAAGCGAAAACATGATCCTTGAGATATTGAGATTCGATCGCTGACGTCAGAGTATCCTCCTGGTCCCTACACTGGCACACGATCAAGTCCACACTGTCATTATCGGATAAGTTATTACAAAGTCAATATTAAAGACTTGATTTGGTATAGAAATGTAAAATCCTGTGCTTCGATCTACCAGATCATCAACTGCATGGCATACAAGTGGGGTTCCACGGAGAATGGGCCGACTTTGGTTGTAGTCCGAGCACATTGACGGGGTTTTGCAAGCAGTCGAGTTAGCGCTAGGGCTATCAAGCGCTGCCTTTAGGGAGCGGGCCTGCCCGCAACGTTCGACTGAGAATTGAGCTTTGACATGTCTAGTTGCCCGCCGAAAGGCCAGTCGCCGTCAGTCAGCGCATTCTGGTCTTGGCTGGGCCAAGCGGCCGCGTCGTCCCAAAAAAGCTCCACGGGCCGATGGGCGGCGACTTCGCCGTTAACGAGTGCAGCCAATTCGTCGTTCAGCTTCGGCGGCTTTCCTTTGGCAGTCTTAACCTGATCGCGGGTCAGGCCCAATTCGAAGCGCTTGCCGGGCCGCCCGTCTTGCGGCAGGAATAGGGCGAAGTTGGCTTTTGGCGTGAAGCTGAAGATGAGGAGCGTCGCTTGGGAACTGGACGCAGCTTGGGGATGCGCCATCCGCGAGTCCAAAACGTAGTGCGCGATCTGAACGAGGTCGATCTTTGCTGGTTCCGCGGTGCAATATGCCTCGACGGCCAACTCGTAAAAGCGGCGGAGATACGGCCGCACGTCGCGGCGGCCCTGAAAGAGGGCCAAGAGCGCATCCAGATACTTCAGGTCCCGTCGGGCACTTTTCGGGTCCGCGGCCAAGTCTGAATTGACGAGCATCTCAGCGGCGAATAGGCACATCTCGACGACTTCTCGCCTGTCAGAACCGCGAGCCGACGGGTTGAGCTTGAACTGATCGAGGAATGCCCGCAGCAGCGATCGTTCGTCCTTTGGCGCCGGTCCCGCGGCGAGCATCGCATCGGCCAATTGCACCAACAGCCTGGCCCGCTGGTTTGGAGCGCCTATTTGCAGGGGGCCCGGCGCCGGCCGGAGCGCCGGGTCGACGGAATCGTTGTTCAGCCGGCGTACAATTAGGAGTTTGCTGCCAAGCGCGCCGGCATGAACGGCATCGGCGGTCAAGAGGCGGCCCTGATTGTACCTGTCGGCCGCCTGCACAAGATTGACCTTGCCGCCGGAGGCCGCGCCGCCGTAAAGCTCACAATCGCCCCAGGCCTCCAAGGTGTTGGCGAGTTGATCGCGAAGGGCGTCGGGGCCGATTGGTGCGGCGGCAGCGCTTTGGTTGTGATCGGCTTTCTCGATAGCTGCGCGAAGTTCGCCGGCCAAGTTCTTGCAAGCCCGCCGTGTCGCGTCGACGTTGCCGCGGTAGCGATTGGCGACAGCCGAGCCGAGGCGATCGCGAAACACGTAAACTGCGGCCGAGGGGTCCTTTTCCTCTTGATTGGTCAGTCGGACGTGATACGCCGCCTGGAACTGCCGTATCGCCTCATCGACCTTCCATTGATCCAGAAGGCTCGCGGCGTAGTTCTCGGCGATGCAAGCCGCCAACGGATGAACCGGCTTGAGCGCCTGGCAGCCGTCCAGCAACTTTTTCGCATACACGAAGCGATAGTCTTCGAACTCGCCCGCACTAGCGGCCGATTCCGCGGCTAGCCGCCCGCGCTGGACCAATGCGCTGACGTGGAAAAGCGGCGGCAGGTCTTTTTCAGCAAGCAGTTCGTCTGAAACGTGCCTTTCGTTGATGATGTCGTCGCGAAGTTCCTCCGCGAAGACCGCCGAATCGAACAAGCAGAGCGGCTGCAGCCAGCTTTTGGCCTTGGGCTGCATGGCGTAGGCTTGCAGGGCCCGGAGGTAGCTCGACCTCGCCTTCGCGCTCATCGGCGCGAGGAGTTGACGCTCCTGGCGCGTGAGCTGCGGCGATACCTGAACTGCCGCGATTGCATGCTGCATCAGCGCGATCGTGTGCCGATCGACAGCCGACACGTCATCGCCGGAATGTGCGTCCGCAAACTGCTGCAGCGCACTTTGAAGCGATTGGACCACGCGTTTGCCGTCGTCGTGATTCTCGTCCGAAAGCGCCTTGAGTTGGTCCATTAGCTTCTGTTGGCAAGGCGAGAGTTCAGCCCGGCAGCGCTGCGCGGCCTGCCAAAGCCATTGACGGGCTTTCACCGTATTCGCGTTCAAATACGCTTGCGGGCGGTCGCCGAGCACAGCGCTCAAGTCCGGCGATGAAAGCACTTTATCGGCGATCGCCTGCCGCACGAAGGGAGTCAGCCAGGGCATTTCGTCGAACCACCAGCCGCCGTTCAGACCCGGCAGCAGCGCCAGATCAGCGGCCACGGCTTCCCGCGAAACCGCGCTCGTAGTGCCGCCTTTAGGCGGCTCCCCTAAATTCCGGCTGAAGCCGGTACTACGAGCGCTCGGCAGTCCGTGGCCATGCGGGCGGATCGCGCTCCACACCAACACGCTGCCGGCGACAGCCGTCAGACCGGCCGCAATGCCGATCGTCACGTTGCGGCGGAACTTCTGGCGGCTCGCCCAGCGGCTCGATCGGCGGCGCGGGTAACCGCTAGTGGGTGAGGATCCGGACGCGGAATCGCGCTGCGGCGGAGTAATCGCACCGGGGCCGTGAGCGCCGGTGTTCTCCGCGCCCACGCAGACGTCGTGCGGCGGCAGCGCGGCTGCGATTTCGGCCAACTCTTCCGCGTCGGCGAATTCGGCCACAGCTTCCGCGACTTCCGCCGGCGTGGAGTAGCGGTCCTCCGGCTTCTTGGCCAGCATTGCCTCATAGACCTCCTCCAATTCTTCCGGCACGTCGGCGCAGCTTTCGCGCAGCGGTGGAATCGCCGCGACGGCGTGGGCCATGAGCTTTTTGCGGCTACTGTCGTAGTCCGGCGCACCGTAAGGTGGCTTGCCCGTCAGAAGGAAGAACAGCGTGCAGCCGAGGCTGTAGATGTCGGCGCGGATGTCGGCAGCGGCGGAATTCTCCCATTGCTCCGGCGCCATGTAATCGACGGTGCCCATCGTGGCGCCGGGCAGTGTGAGGCGGTCGTCGCCGCGGCTTTCCGAGTGCAGCTTGGCCAACCCCAGGTCGAGGATTTTCACCTGGCCTTCGCGGGCAAGCATAAGATTGGCCGGCTTAATGTCGCGATGCACCAACTGATGTTCGTAGGCGTGTTGCAATCCCGCGGCTGCCTGGCGGACGATCTCGCATGCCGCGCCAATCCCCAAGAGTCCTCCCTGCGGCGGACCGACGCCGACGAAGCGCTGCAGGCTGATGCCGTCGACGTATTCCATCACCAGAAAATGGACGCCGCTTGCGCTGCCGGCATTGTACGCCCGCACGATGTTCGGGTGGCCGAGCGCGCCGATCGACTGCATCTCGCGGAGGAAGCGGTTGACGGCCTGCGGATCGTCGAGTCCGCGCCGCGGCAGGATTTTGACGGCCACGACCTGGTTGAGAAAGACCTGCCGGGCTTTGTAAACCGTGCCCATTCCGCCGCGGCCCAGCTCTTCCAGCAACTCGTAGTCTCCCAGACGGCGGGTTTTCACCACGCGGCGGAAGACGCTATCGACCAGCTCCGCCCGGTCGGGAAAACGAACGCGGTAGTCGTCCGCATCGACGAACGTTCCAGTCCGCTGGCGGCAGTCCAACTCGATTTCCAGCAGTTCGGCCAGCAGCCGGTCGCGCTCGCCCGGCGGGGCGCGGAGCAGGAATTCCTCGATAATCGCCGGGCGGCCGGCACGGCAGGCGCGCTCGAAGTCGTCGCACACCTCGTCAATATGCGTGGCGGGCGTTATAGGGGGCGGCGGTCCCTGGCTTCCGTGCTCGCTCACTGCGGGGCTTTCTCGGGGTCGCGGATACGTAAGGATATGGTATCCGTTGCGCCGGGTTGTCGAGAATCGGCAAGACCGGGGATTCCCACTGGGTAGACGAGAAGTTCCAATAATTGACGGGTTTCCGGCCGTCTGCTACGGTCGCGAGTATATCAGAGCGACAGCGTTTGAATTACAATGGAAGGAAGGAGAACAACAATGGTATCAGCCAAAACGAGGTCGATTGTTGACCGTGCCAAGCAGCTATACGCCAGCCAACTCAAGGCGGACCTTGAGTCCCGTCATATGGATCGCTTCGTGGCGATTGAGCCGGAATCCGGCGAGTATTTCCTCGGCGACACGTTCGATGAAGCGGTGACTAACGCCAGGACGAAGTATCCGACGCGCGTGTCCCACACGATCCGAGTCGGCCATCGCGCGGCATTCCACATCGGAGTGACCGAACTGTGAACGGATACGTCGACGACCGTCTGCGAGCATTGCTGCACGTCCAAGTTTCTGCCACAGGCGGAGGCGCGCGAACGACGCTGGCCGTTTGGGTCGACACGGCCTTCAACGGCGCAATGGCCATACCGCGAAAGCAGATCGCTGAGTTAGGTCTTGTGGAGGAGTCGACTGCGGAGGCCGTATTGGCCGACGGTAATATGGTCGAGTTGGAAACTTTCGCCTGCCACTTTGATTGGTTCGGCAAATCGTACAGGACTCAGGTCGTTGCCAAGGAAGGAGAGTATCCTCTGCTCGGAACAATGCTCCTGGATGGGCGCCATTTGGACATTGACTACAAGGCGAAAACGGTACGACTTACATAATGATATGACGCCAAGTCGCCTTGAACTAGGCGGTTACATCGTTGAATTTGATCGTGGCTCTACGATTGCGTTTGGCGGTTCAGCGGTTTGCGAGCTGCACTTTTTTACTGAAAGCGCCCGATTTCGCACCAAACGCAAGCGCGCAAGCCCCCTCCCCATAATGTTCGCGTACTTCGCCGATTTGCACCGCCGACATTTGCTGTTGACCGTCACCGTCGGGGCCTGTCTGTTGGCTTATGTTAGCGGCGCGGTGCGGACGGTCTACGATTTTGATCTGGCGATGCTGCTGGCGCTCGTCGGCGGGTATCCGACCTATGCCGGCGCCCTCTCCGGCCTGATGCACCGCAAAATCACCGCCGACCTGGCCGTGGCCCTGGCGGCAATGGCCGCGCTCTGGATGGGCTGGCACGCACAGGACCCGTCGCCCTGGTTCCTCGTCGCGGCCGAAGTCATCTTCATCATGCTTGTCGGCGAGGCGCTGGAAAACGTGGCCATCGGCCGCACGCGATCGGGCATCGCGGCCCTACTGACCCTGCGGCCGCACACCGCCCGCGTCCGCCGCGGCGAGCACGAACACGAAATCCACGTGCCTGAGGTGCGGCCGGACGACATCGTCATCGTCCGACCCGGCGATCGCTTGCCAGTCGATGGCCGCGTCCTCCGCGGCGCGTCGTGGATCGATCAAAGCCCGATCACGGGCGAGTCGGCGCCGGTAGAGAAGAAGGCGGGCGACGAGGTCTTCGCGGGCACGCTGAACACCATCGGCGCGCTGGAATTGGCGATCGAGCGCCTGGGGCACGACACGACGCTCGAACGGATCATCCATCTCGTTGAGCACGCCGAGGAATCGAAGGCTCCGGTGGAGCGGCTGGCAGACCGATACGCGGGCTACTTTGTTCCCGCGGTGCTGATCGCGGCCGGAATCACTCTCTGGTTCACGCGCGACGTGTCGCGGAGCGTGGCCGTGCTCGTCGTGGCCTGCCCGTGCGCGCTCGTGCTTGCCACGCCGACCGCGGTCGCCGCGGGGATCGGCTTTCTCGTTCGCCACGGCATCCTCGTCAAGGGCGGCGCGGTAATCGAAAACCTCGGCCGCTTGAAGACCGTCGTGTTCGACAAGACGGGCACGCTCACCCTTGCCCGGCTCCGCATCGAACGGATTGAGACAACGGCCGGCTTTACGGAAGCCGCGGCCATCAGGTTGGCAGCCGCGGTCGAGCAGAGTTCCGAACATCCGATCGCGCGACTGATCGTTGACCGCGCCCGGCAAGACGGCATCGCAATTCCAGCCGCGGAGCGATTTCTTTCTCAACCGGGGCTGGGCGCGGAGGCGGAAGTTGACGGGCGAACTGTGCGGCGTGGGCAGCCCGCGGGCCGCGGAGTTGGCGGGCGTGCGAATCCCCGACGATTTGCGCGGCCGTATCGAAGCGATGCAGGCCGACGGCAGCACGATCGTCGTCGTCGCCGCCAACGAGACGGCAGTAGCCGCCATCGGCATTCAAGATACGATCCGGCCCGAGGCTTTCGACGCGATTCACGAGTTAAAACACCTGGGCGTTTCGCGAATTGTCATGCTCACCGGCGATCACGAGGCGGCCGCGCACGCCGTCGCCGCCAAACTCAAAATCGGCGAATTCCACAGCGGACTGTTACCGACGGAAAAAGCCGAGTGGCTCAAGAAGCTCCGCGACCAACGCGCAGGCGCGGCAGGCTGCGCCGGTGGCCATGGTCGGCGACGGCGTGAACGACGCCCCGGCGCTCGTCTCGGCCGATATCGGAGTGGCCCTGGCCGATATCGGCAGCGACGTGACCGTCGAATCAGCAGGGCTGGTGCTCATCGGCGACGATCTGCTGAAGCTGCCCGAAGCGATTGCTTGCGGACGCCGCGTGCTGCAAACCATCCGCCAGAACATCATCGGCTTCGCCATCGTCTTCAATCTGGTTTGCGTGGCGGCGGCCTCCAGCGGCTGGATTTCGCCCGTAACCGCGGCCGTGCTGCACCAGGTCAGCTCGCTGACGGTCGTGTTGAATTCCCTACGGCTGTTGATTGACTTCCACGCCTGGCAGCACCGCGTCGGCGACGCATGGTATGAAATCAAGCGCCGCCGCCGAAAGCTGCTCGCCGCGACAGCCGTGATCGTCGCGGCCGGCTACTTGCTTAGCGGAGTGCATTCGATCGGCGTCGGCGAATTGGGCGTCGTGCAGCGGTTCGGTCGCCGGGTGTTGCCGCTTGAGCAGCCCGGCCTGCACTATCGTCTTCCCCGGCCATTTGCCCAGCATGCCGATCATTCGTCCCGATGAATATCGCCGCATCGAGATCGGCTTTCGCAGCGCTCCGGGCGAATCGCAGGAGCCGGCCGCCTATGAATGGAACCTCCAGCATCGCGGCGGGCGGTACGTGGCGCGGGCCGACGAGTCGTACGTCTGGACCGGCGACGAGAACCTGATGGACGTCAACTGGATCGTGCATTACCGCGTGACCGATCCGGAGGCGGCCGTTTTCTCCGTCGGCATCGGCGAGGGCGAAGGTGAATCGAAGTGGGACCAGTTGGTGCGGGCGGCGGCCGAGACTGCTTTCCGCACGGAAATGGCCCACCGCGAGGCCGACGACTTGTTCACTTCGGCGCGGCAGGAAATTGCGGCGGACGTCGTCCGCCGGACCAATGCGCTGTTGGTCGGATACGGCGCGGGCCTGGAAGCGGCGGAGGTATGTTTCGGCGACATTCATCCGCCACTGGAGGTCGTGCCCGCCTTTCGCGACGTTTCCAGCTCGCTGGAGGAGAAAGAGGCGGCGATCAACGAGGCCCAGGCATATCAGGTGCAAACGGAAGCCGCCGCGCGCGGGCAGGCCGCCGAGCGGATTGCGGCGGCGGAAGGTTTCGCGGCCGAGCGGACGCAGCGCGCGGCGGGCGCGACCGAGCGGTTTTTGGCCGTCGCCGCGGCAGTGGCCGAGTCGCCCGGCGTGGCGCGGATGCGGCTTTATTTGCAAACGGTGGAAACGGCGCTGGCGGGCCGCCGCAAGGTGATCCTTGACGCCGGCCACTTGGGCCGCCGCGCCTTGTACCTTGGCCGCAGAACGCTCGACGCGGCGCAACTGCCCGCGCCGGCCGTTCTCGATGCACCGTTCGACAGCTCCAACAAACCAACCACACCATGAAGAAGTCGCTGCTTGTTTTCCTGGCCGTCGTAATTGCCGTCGTCGCCTGGCGGTGCCTGTTGTTTGTCGACGAGACACAGTACGTCATCGTGACGCAATTCGGCCGTCCGGTGGCGACGCTCAGCGAGGCCGGGCTCTATTTCAAGCCGCCCTACCAGTCCGCGCTGGCCATCGACCGGCGGATGCAGATTTACAACCCCCGTCCGTCCGAATTCCTCACGAGCGAAAAGAAGAACGTCGACCTGGATGTTTACGTCCTCTGGTCGGTCGAGGACCCGCAGAAGTTCATTGAAACGGTCAACGACGCGGCCGGGGCCGGATCGCGGATTCACGACGTCGTCTGGTCGAAGCTGGCCGCGGCCGTGGGCCGCAATCCGCTGGAGAGCCTCGTCTCGATCGACTCCAAGAGCCACGGCCTGGAGCCGCTCGTTCAAAAGGTTGAGACCGAATGCGCGAACGAAGTTCATGACAAGTACGGCATCCGCATCGTCGACGTGCGGATCAAGCGGATCGGGCTGCCGGAACAGGTCCGCGAAAGCGTTTTCGACCGGCATGCGCAAGGAACGCGCCCGCATCGCGCAGCGCTACCGCTCCGAAGGCGCCGAAGAGGCGACGAAAATCCGCGCGGCGGCCGACAAGGAGCGGGCGGTGCTCCTGGCGGCGGCGAACGCCAAGGCCGAGATCATTCGCGGGCAGGCCGAGGCCGAGGCGACGCGGACCTACAGCAAGGCCCATCAGAAGGACCCGTCGTTTTTCGAGCTGACGCGGACGCTTGAGGCCTACAAGAAGTTCCTCGACGAAAAGACTACCATCCTGCTCTCGGGCGATTCGGAGCTGCTGAAGTACCTTCGCGGGCCGGGCGAAGGAGGAAAGAAGTAGACCATGCATCGTCGCGCCACACCCGACCACCATCATCACGATCACCATCATCCGCACGTCCACGGCGGACCGGAGTGGCGGCGCGTGCTTGCTTTCCTCGCACTGGCGGCGCTCGTCGCGTGGGCCGTGTCCGGCATTTACATGGTGGGGCCGAACGAGCGGGCCGTCGTATGGCGATTCGGCCGCATCCTGCCGGAAACGCGGCCGCCGGGGCTGCACGCGGGACTGCCCTATGGCTTGGACCGCGTGACGCGGGTGAAGATGTACGAGCAGAAGAGGGTCGGGATCGGCCTCGGCCTGGAAGACCGCAACCTGGGTCGCACGGCCCAGCCAAGCCGCGCGGAATGCCTGGCGGGCGACCGGAACCTGATCGAGGTCTCCGCCGTCGTGCAATACGAGATCGTCGACGCGAGGAGCTTTCTCGCCCGCTCGGCCGAAGTCTCCGCGACGATCGAGAACATGGCCACGGCCGAGCTGTCGTCGCAAATCGCCTCGCGCGCGGTGGACGACATCTTTACGACCGGCCGCGCGGAGATCCAGCAGAATGTCTTGGCGGCGCTACGGGACCGGCTCGCGCATTTGCAGCGCGACGGCCGGGGGATCGGCGTGCAGGTAAACTCCGTGACTTTGGAGGCGGTGGCGCCGCCGCAGGAGGTCGCGCCGGCCTTTCGCGACGTGGTGGCCGCCCGCGAAGACCGGCAGCGGGCGGTGAACGAGGCGCAAGGGTACGCGGCCGCCTTGTTCCCGTCGGCCCGCGGCGAGGCGGAGCGGATTCGCCTCGACGCCGAAGGCGCCGCGGCCGAAACCACCGAAAAAGCACGCGGCGAGGCCGACCGCTTCGACCGCATGTTGGCCCAATTGACCGCCGGGCGGCAGCTCACCCTCCGCCGCCTGGTCCTGGAAGCGATGGAGGAAGTCTTGCCGCGCATGAAGAAGATCATAGTCGATGAACAATCGGATAAACCGGTTGATTTGGGGGTAATCGACGATCAATGACGACAAGATAGTCCTAGGTATTGACAGAAACATGATTGACATAAGAATGATCTTTCTGTCAGTCATTTTTCTGTCGAGTAATGGGCGTGCGTATCCGATCGATTATTCGTGTGATTCGTGGTTCTGAAAGGTGTTCGTGGTGGTTTTGTCAAGGCGTATGCTTGTGCCGATCTTGCTCGCGGTTTGCCTTGCCGCGGTGGCGATCGCGCTGCGAGGCAAGGGCCGGCTGCCGGAGACTCCCGAGGCCGCGGTGCGGGCGTTCTTTGCCGCGGCCGAGCAGGGCGACGCCGCGGCCTATCTTTCGCTCGTCGCCGGAACGTTGAAAAGTTCCTTCCAAGAGACGCAGTCGCAGCTCGGCAGCGCGGCGTTCCGCGACAGTCTGCGCAATTCGGCAGCCGGCCTGAAGGGTTTTGCCGTTAGCCGTTCCGGCGATTCCGCCGACGAGTCGGCCGCAAAGCGCGCCGCGCTGGACGTCGAGCTTGTCTTTGCCGACCGCACGGAACGGCAGCGATTTGCACTGGTTCGCGACGGCCGCGGCTGGGCGATCGAATCAATCGACCGCGCGGAGGTCGAAAAGCCGGCGATGCCTTACGGGGCTACCGTCTACGACATTCAGCCATCGGTCGAAGCCGATGCGGAACCGCCGCCCAGCGCGACGCAGAAATAAACGTAGCGGTTGGCGGACCGCGCTTGGATGATCGAGTCCCGCAGGCGTTGCCAGCCCACCTTCGCGGGCTTGACACGCCAGTTCTTCCGACTAGACTGGCTCTTGATGAACAAATGACACTTCCTGTCAGTCAGCTCCCATCAGTCAGATTCGATTGCTTTCTTGCATTGGAGCCGGTGTCGCCGGCTATGAACCGGAGAATCACATGCTGTCCGTAGTCGCCGCACTTCTGGTCATATTTGCCGCGGCCCCGGCCGAAAAAACGGCTGCGGATACTTCCTTCGATACGGTCGTCGTCTGCCCGGCCGCCTTTCACGAAGCGATGAAGCCCTGGCTCGAATTGCGTGCCGGGCAAGGGCGTCGCGTCAAGCTGATATCGAACCGCGGCTCGGCCGAGGAGATTCGCGACGAGATTCGCAAAACGGCCGGCGGCGGACGGCTCCGCTTTGTCCTCCTGGTCGGCGGGGCGGACCCGAGGATGAATAACGACGCGGGAGTGCGCGCCCGGAGCGTGCCGATGCATTACGCCGCCGCGCGGATCAACGTGAAATGGGGGTCCACGCCCACGATCCCGACCGACAATTGGTACGTCCAAGCGGCAGGCGCCGATGACGCAAGCCCGCTGCCCGCGATCGCCATCGGCCGCTTGCCGGCGACGTCGCCGGAAGAGTTGGCGGTGATGGTCAAGAAGATCGTGGACTACGAGCGCGGAGGACTTCAGTTCCTGGCGACAGCGGTTGAACATCGTCGCCGGGGTGGGCAACTTCGGTTACGTGGCCGATACGCTCCTGGAAGCGACGGCGACGTCGATCCTGACGGAGAGCGTTCCGGCCGAGTACCGCGTCTCGATGACTTATGCCAACTGGCGCAGCCCGTACTGCCCTGACCCGCGGCGGTTCCATGCGGCGGCGATCGAGCGGTTGGACGAGGGTTCGCTACTTTGGGTCTATATTGGCCACGCCGCGCCGTGGGAAACGGCACGGTTCGAAGTGCCCGGCCACAAGTATCCGATCCTGAACATGCCCGACGCGGCGGCGCTCCGCGGAGGTCAAGGGCGGCCGATCGCCTTGTTCCTTTCCTGTCTGGCCGGCGCGTTGGACGCCCGCGGCCAATGCCTGGCCAGCGCCCTCGCGGCAGCGCCGGGCGGGCCGATCGCGGTCGTGGCCGCCAGCCGTGTCACCATGCCCTACGGAGAGACCCTCTTGGCAACGAACTTCAGCGACGAATTGTTCCGCGGGCAGCGGGAAACGCTGGGCGAGGCGTTGCAGGACGTCAAGCGGAAGATGCTCGCGGCGCCGAAGAAGGACGACGCCCGGCGGGCCGTGCTCGACGCCCTGGCCGCTGCCTTCGTTACTTCCGGCAAGAATCAGGCGGCCGAGAGGGCCGAGCACGTCTTGATGTACAATCTCATCGGCGATCCGCTTTTGCGCCTGCGGCGTCCTCAGCCGGTCAACATTCAGCTTGCCAAGCGCGCCGCAGCCGGCGGCATCCTGCAAATCGACGGCCTTTCGCCGATCGCCGGGCGGGCAACCGTGGAGCTTGTCGTCCGCCGCGACCGGACCCGCCGCCCGCGACCGGTGCGCAAGTCTTATCCGGCAGACGCCAAGGAACTGGCCGCCTTTGACGAGGTCTACAAAGAAGCGAACGACCCTTGCCTGAAGTCCGTGCAACTGGCGGTTGAGAAAGGGCCTTTCCAGGCAAAATTCGCCGTTCCGCGCACGGCGATTGGGACCTGCGCCGTCACGGTATTGATAGGCGGCAAGGGCGAGCTTGCCACGGGCTCGGCCCCGGTAGAGATTGTGCGGGCGATCTCGTCCATCCGCCAGTAGGTCCTTCTTGCCGAGATGGACTATTGCGGTCACGTTTCGCGAATACCCCAGCCCGCGCAAAATGGTTAGCCGCACTAGTCCATTCCCGCAGAAAGGACCTATATCACTTCTCGAACCGGGCGAGCCGCTCTTTGTAAAGCGTGCGGTCGCCGTCCATCTCGATGCAGCGTCGGGCAAGCCGCACAGCCTCGGCGCGGCTGCCGCGGCGGAATTGCACCTCGGCTAGCGTGTCGAGGATGCCAGGCGATTGCGGGGCAAGCTCCACCGCCCGTTGCGCGTTGACCAGCGCCATGTCCAGATCGCGGTCGAGGTTTGCCGCGAGCCAGGCGAGATCGTTGCGGCAGCCGGCGCAACGGGGAAAATCGCGGCAGTCGGCCTGCAGCCGGTCGGCCATGCGTCGGTAAAGAGCGTCGGCCTCGGCCGCGGCGCCCTGCTTGCGCAAAGCGGCGTCGCAGTCCAACGCCAACTGCACGTTGACCGGCATGACCGCCTCCGCCCGGCGGATTTCCTCGACCGCACGGGCCGTTTTGTTCGCGGCCTCGGCGGATGGCACGCGGAGCGTGCCTGCTACATTAAGGAAAGTCAGTGCCCGGCCGCGGTGGAGCGAGTAAGACATATTGAGATAGAAGCGGGCGTCGGGCATGGAGAGTCCGCCGGCAGCGACCAGCGCGATGGTCCGTTCCATGGCGGCCGCCCATGGAGGCTCGGAGCCGGGCGCGGGGACCGCGGAGTTGCCGGCACCACTGGCCGCTCCTTGCTCCTTGCTCTCCGCCTCGCCGAGTTCCCAAAGCGTTTGCACAAGCGACCGGTCATCGAAATCGGCCGTCCGCAAGAGCAGCTTTTGCTGGCGGCCGGCTTCGTCATTTTCGTGAAGCCGAACCAGCGTGCGGACCAGGTCCAGCCGGGCCTCGCCGTCGCCCAGCGCGACGGTGAGTGCCGCTTCCTTGTTCTTGCCGCCGGCCGCGTCGCCTTTCTTGGTTTGCACCCAACCGAGCTGGTAGAGCGCCGCGGCGCAGTGCGGGTCCTTGTTCCAGGCGGCATTGAAGGCCCGTTCGGCAAGGTCCCATTCCTTGTGCTCCACAAGGAAGTTGCCCAATTCCAAGAGCGTCGCGCGGAAAGTCCAAACGTGGACGTGAGCGCGGCATAGCGTACGGCGGTCGCGTCATCGCCGCAGCGGTGGTAAAGCGCGGCCAAGGCGAGCATGCGGCGGGCGCGGCGTTCGCGGCGCTCCTCCAGGCCAAGCTGGTTTCCCCCCGCGGCGAGAATTGCGACGCGCGTTGCCCGCGGCGCGAGCTGGTTCAGCTCGGCAAGCAGCTTGTCGTCAGGCTTGGCCGTCAGAATCCGCCGGATGTTGCCAAGCGTTGCCTTCGGCTCTTCGT
The DNA here is from genome assembly GCA_963780045.1 of uncultured Planctomycetia bacterium. GTDB lineage: Bacteria > Planctomycetota > Planctomycetia > Pirellulales > Thermoguttaceae > JANXQG01. Next base: position 796,036 of record CAVZZZ010000005.1, read on the forward strand.
TGGGCAATTCGCCCCGCCGGGCTTCCCACAACATGACGGCTGCCTCTCCCTGCTGGGGATGCAACGTCCTCAGGGCGTCTTCGACGATTTCGGAATCCTTCGCGATCAGTCTGGCAGCCAAGGCGTCGGTACGATCGGGCCGGGCAAGCTCGATGGCGGTCTCGATCAGCCCCAGACGAAGGCCGCCCGGCTGCGAAGCCAGCACTTCGTCTGAAATGGCTGTCAGCAATTGCTGTGCGCGATCATCCTCGCCGATCTCGTGCAGGGCTTTGGCCGCGGATTCGCCCAAGGCGACGCGCTCGGGCGAGACGCGCCTCTCGCCGGCCTTCAACCATGCGGCCCAATCGGTTTTGCCGGCATTAGGATCGATCTTGGCCAGGCGCAAGGCATCGTTCATGCGGTCTTGCCCGGCCAGCAACTCAAACGCCGTCGCGGGCGCGACGGGCGTCATCATCTCGACGCAGGCATCCACGCGATCCGCAAGGACCAACGGCTTGACCAGAAACCGCGGATCGAGCTTCTGGGTCTTCACGGCTTCGACGGAAGCGGCAACCGCGGAATCGCGGGCGACTTTGTCGCCGGCGAGGTGGCGGAAGGCGATGACCCGCGCAACGCGGCCCGGTCCCGTGGGAAGACCGGCCAACGTGCCGATGGGAATCTGCGCGTCGATCTTGGCAAGTTCTTTCCAGTTGCACGATTCGACCAGCAAGTTGTCTCGCAGGGCAGAGTCGCCGGCCGCGTTGGCCGCCGCGATCGCGCCGGGCAGGTCGCCATTGACGCGCAGAAACCAAGCGAGCTTCCGCTGCGCGGCGGCATCGCCCGGCTTCAGCCGGCCGCGGAGCTTTGCGATCTCCGCCGGCAGTTTGTTTCGCGCCAGCAGCAGCGCTGCGTAGTCGCGAAACAAGGGCCCGCTGTCGGCGTCGCGGAGAAGCACTTCGGCGGCGTCCAGCTCGCGCTGGGCTATTCTCGTTCGCACCTGGCTGGCGGTATCCGGCTCCACTGGCGCGGCCGCGGGACCAAACACAACTGTGTTGCCGTAGTATCTCCCGCGGCCGCGGCGATTCAATTGGTCGCGCAGGCTTTGGTCCGGCTCGGCAGCCAACAACTGTTGCAACAGATCCTGCTTGCCGGAATTCCTCAGCTCTTGGGCAATCTGCAATTTGACGTTGAAACTGCCCAGGTGGAACCGCGCGATCAGCTCCGCCGTCTCGGCGGGCGTGTCGGGGTATATGCCCATGCGAAACAGAGCGAGGATTTGACGGGCGCGGTAAACCGTCTCGAAGTCGTCGCCTTCGGTAATGACGCGCTCCAACGCGGGCTGAGCCTCGCGTCCAACCTTCCAGAGCCGCTGGGAGGCACCTTCCCGAATGATGAAGCTGGGGCTTGCAAGCTCGGCAACCGCCTTTTCAATCGAAGATTTCGCCGCGGTCGCGGATTCGCTCGGCTTGGTTTTCTTCGCGCGATCCGTCGGGGGCGTCTGGGCAAAACAACGCCCTGCGACCGCGAGCATTGCCACAAGAGCCAGCCACCGGCCTGCCAGTCCGGCGTCCCATTGGCGATTCGTGGGGAATGGCACGATCATTGGCTTATCGGATCGGCGGTAAGGCGGGAATCTGCGTGTCACATGGCCGAGACCTCCTATTATATCAGCGAGGCGAGATTTCATGGCATACCCCCCATGCGGGAAATGCGGCCAGAATTGGCAGCCTTTTATCCTCTGGCGTATGATTCTATACTTATTGTGCGACGCCGAGACGGCAAAAAACGCGCCGCTGGTCTGGCATGGCTTTCGGCGCCGCAGAAAAGGAACGCAATTGAAATGAATCGCTATGGCTCTTTGAGCGATGATTTCTATGTCAATATGAACCTCAGTACGGAAATGGAGCTGCCGGCCGGTCGCGAGACCGTGCTCCATTTCTTCGAGCGCGTGCAGAAGACATTTCCCACGATGAGGAATTTCTATTCCCGCGACCGGGGGGATTTTATCCTCGAAGAGGACAAAGACGGCGGCAACTACCGCTGGAGTACGATCGAACCGCGGCGGGTCTGCTCCGGCTACGTCAATCCGCCCTCGGTGGACGACGCCATGCGCCAGCACGAGCTGGTCCTCGACCTGGCCCCCTACATGCTTTCCGTCAGTCCGCTGGATTGCGAAGCTTTGGATCTGTTGTACGGCTTTGACTTTACCTATCGCGGCAATCACAACGAGCTGATCGCCGAAGCCCTGGGAATCGGCACAGCGCTGGAGCGAGTCCTGGACGTGCCGGGCGCCACGGTCATCAACTGCGAGCCGTCCATCACCGTCGCCCTGGACGAGGAGTGCCGAGTCCAGTTCCGAATCGGCATGGAGACCCGCACCAATGCCTACCATGTTCGCACGGGCGATTTCCCCGAGGAGCAACTGAGCGTCTACGTGACCGCCCGGCAGTATGGAAGTTTGTCCGCGGAAAAGACTTACGTCGAGACCGTCCGACACCTGCGGGAGATTTGCGAGGACATGCTGGACAACCACGTAATTGAGCATGTGATTAATCCCTTGGCACGAACGATCTCCATGAAATAGCGGATAGACACCCCCGGCGGCGTTCGGTTATAATCGGGGGCTGGTCGGAACCGCTTAATCTATTCATTCAAAGGGCTGTAACTACCATGCCACTTTTTGAAATCGAAACTCCGTCGCATATCATCATCACCTGGGCGAACGACGAGCAGTCGGCTGTCGGTGTTGTCCAGGAAAACTACCCCAAGGAGGAAGCCCTTCGCATTACCAAGCGCCCCGCGACACGTGGGTCATCTCCAAGGCAGCCTTGGGGATCAACGGCGCCGCCGACCCCTGTTCCACCGCCCGCGATTGCCTTGCCAAGGCGGAGGGCGACAAGCTGCACGCGATCCGCCTCTACATGCATCATACCGGCACCGACCTGGAGCACGCGCGGAAGGCGATCGAATCGAACATGGTCATGGGCTGGTAGTCGTGGAAGGTGACATTGACGCTGTAGTGGACTTCCAGCCATTTGGCCGGGAAGACTGGCGCCGTTTCTGGCACGAATTGAGCGCGGACGACCGCCAATCGCTCACGCGACAATTTCGGGAGATCAATTTCCCACTGGTCCAGAGGCTCTTCTCCCAACGGCAAGACCAGAGCAACTTTCGCGAGTTGGCGATGCGCGCGCCGCCGCCGGCCTTTCGTCTGAACACAACCCATAACCGCTTCTCGCCCGAGGAGGCCCGCGCGGGGTCGGCAAGCGCTCGCCGCCGGAGAAGTGGGAGTGATTCTCGTCGCCGGCGGGCAGGGAACCCGCTTGGGCTTCGATCACCCCAAGGGCATGTTTCCCATCGGGCCTGTCTCCGACCGCACGCTCTTTCAGATCCATATCGAAAAGCTGCTGGCCGCGGCGGGTTGCTATGGCGTTCGGATACCGCTTTACATGATGGTCAGCCCCGCAACCTATGGGGAGACAGTCCAGTTTCTGGCCTCGCACGACCGTTTCGGACTGGCAGCCGAAGATCTGCAAGTCTTTAGCCAGGGGACGATGCCTGCGTTGGATGCGACGACCGGCCGACTGCTGCTTGAATCGCCCGGCCGCTTGCGCGGAGTCCCGACGGTCACGGTGGAATGTTGGCGGCGCTCGCCTCCAGCGGGGCGATGGACGACGCCCAGCGGCGCGGCTTGCGGCAGTTGTTCTATTTCCAGGTCGATAATCCGCTGGTCGATATCGCCGGGCCGGAGTACATCGGCTATCACATTCTTGCCGGCGCGGAAATGACGACGCAGGTCATCGCCAAGCGCGACCCGCTGGAGAAGGTGGGAAACGTGGCAGTCGTCGACGGACGCTTGATGGTCATCGAATACAGCGATCTGCCGGACGACGTCGCTCGCATGACGAACACGGACGGCACCTTGAAGATTTGGGCGGGCAGCATCGCGGTCCACGTGTTCGATTTGGACTTCCTTCGTCGAGCGACAGAGCAGCTAGACTCAGGGCAGCTCGATTCGCAATCGGACGTGCTGCCATTCCACATCGCGCACAAGAAGGTCGCCTTTATCGACCCTTCGGGCCGCCGCATCGAGCCAGACAAGCCCAACGCCATCAAGTTCGAGCGGTTCATATTCGACCTGATGCCCGCCGCGCGCAATGCGATCGTCGTGGAAGTCGACCCGGCCACTGCCTTCGCGCCGTTGAAGAACGGCTCCGGCGCCGCGACGGACACGCCCGAATCGGTGAAGGCGCAGATGGTCGCCGTGTACCGCCGTTGGCTCGAGGCAGCGGGCGCGAAAGTTGACGACGTTGCGGTGGAAATCAGCCCTTTCCTGGCACTGGACGCCGAGGAGCTATGCGGCAAGTTCCGTCCAGGAAGGAGAATAGCAGAGCCGACTTATCTGCAATAGCTCGCTGCTGAAAACCGGCTTACAAAAAATCCTTGTCACGTTTTCCGCGGTTTGCTTTATAGAACTGTAGAGGCCCGAATCAACGTAGGGATCCGGCTATGAGCGAACCTGTACTTTGCCCCCAGTGCGGCACCGAAATCCCCAGCGGCGCCGCCGCCGGGCTTTGCCCGAAATGCCTGGTGCTGGCCGGTCTGGAAAGCAATAAGCCGAACGATCCTCGCCTGGAGCCGACATTTGCCTCGCCGCCGCCGGCAAGCTCGCCAGAAGTGGCGGCCTACAGTGTGGAAGAACTGACGGCGCGGTTTCCCCAACTGGACATTCTGGAATTGCTAGGCCGTGGCGGGATGGGCGCCGTCTACAAGGCGCGGCAGAAGCATCTAGACCGCCTCATCGCCGTGAAGATTCTGCCTCCGGAGGTCAGCGGCAACCCGGCCTTCTCCGAGCGCTTTACCCGCGAAGCACGAGCTTTGGCTCGATTGAGCCATCCTAATATCGTCGGCGTGCATGATTTTGGCCAGACCGCCGACGGCCTCTTCTACTTCATCATGGAATACGTCGACGGCGTGAACTTGCGGCAGGCAATCCAGTCGGGCAACATCGATCCGAAGCAGGCCCTGGCGATCGTGCCGCAGATTTGTGACGCTTTGCAATTCGCGCACGACGAAGGCGTCGTGCATCGCGACATCAAGCCGGAAAACATCCTCATCGACAAGCGCGGGCGGGTGAAGATCGCCGACTTCGGCCTGGCCAAGCTGCTGGGCCAGGAGGCCGCCGACCACGGTCTGACCGCGACGCAGCAGGTCCTGGGCACGCTCCGCTACATGGCGCCGGAGCAGATGGAAGGCAAGAAGAGCGTCGATCACCGCGCAGACATCTATTCGCTGGGCGTGGTGTTCTACGAGCTTTTGACCGGCGAGTTGCCCATCGGCCGCTTCGCGCCGCCGTCGAAGAAGGTAGAGATAGACGTGCGGCTGGACGAGGTTGTCTTGCGGGCGTTGGAAAAGGAGCCGGAAAAAAGGTATCAGCACGCCAGCGACGTGAAGACCGAGGTAGAGCAGATTCGCAGCGGGCCAGCGGCGCCCAAGGGCAACGTCGGCGCGGCCGTTGCGAACGATCGTGGGTTCGCCGCCGCGCTGGTGATTGCTTTGGCGGCGGCATGGGCCGCGCTACTGTTCATCACAGACGGCAACAGACTGCCTTCGTTCCTTCCGCTTAACCCGGCCGTAATCGTCGGAGTCCATCTACTTTTTCCGCCGGCAGTCGCGGTGCTGGCGGCGTGGCTCTTTTGGCTGCGATCGAGGCGGACGAACGAATCATTCCTCGACCGGCTTGCCCGGCCCGCGCCGATGCTCGCCGGTTGCCATCTGCTGGTGTTCACGATCTCCCTGTTTGCCTCGGGATACGACCGCCTGGCATGGGACCGCGTCTGGTTCTCAACGCCGGTTAGCAGTGTTAGCGCTGCCGACTTGTTCGGCGCGAAGACCTGGCTTACGTGGTGCGGCCATGGGACAGTTGGGTCGGACCGCTGGCGGCGATCTCGGCCGGCCTGGGCCTTTTGGTACTGGTGGCAACGGCCGCCTTGCCGCGCTATACGCGGTTGCGGGCCGCGGTCTTGACAATGGTCGCTCTGATCACCCTGGGGGCGGTCGTGGAATACGTGGCCGTACGGCCTCCGAAGTCGGCAACGTACACCCGCCAGCAATATCGGGAAATCGATCGCGAGCATGCCGACGGTTTCTCGGATTACGACTCGTTTATCCGAATGGCCGATGCCGATTTCGAATCGTTTCGTCAGAGGTATGATCGGCATGTCGCGGACGGAGCCCGGCCGACCGTGGATAAAAGCCGCGCCGTCACCGACGGCGAGCTTTCCAAGATAAAGGCCGAACATTCCCAGATAGTCGTCCGCCATTACTTTCAGGACGAAATCGCATGGTTCTTATTGCCCGGCGGACTGCTTCTGCTTTGCGGGGCGTTGACCTGGCGGCTCGCGCCGGCGACGGAGCGGTTCGCGTCCTCGGCGCCGCGGCTCGCGCCGCTGGCCATCGCCGGGCTGGTCGTAGGCATCGTCGGTCTCTTATGCGTCACACTGCTGCTTGCGATTCTCTTCACACGGGGCGAGGAACACGTGGTCATGTATCACGGCACGCCGGAACAATATGAATTGTTGCTGGAACAAGCGATGCAGAAACGAGCTTGGGAGAACATGGTGGCAGCCAGCCTCACATCGGGCATGGCCGTTTCCTGGCTCGCAATGTCCGTACTGGGCGCGATTGCGTTCGCGCAGATTCGCCGCTCGGGCGACAAGCTTTACGGCTTGCGGCTGTCGCTGTTGCAAGCTCTTGTGGCGCCCACGATTCTGGCCGATCTCGCCCTCATGGCCGTGGTGAGCGCAATTGTTGTCGCTTGGCAACAGCAAAATCCGGGACGAGGAGGCGACATTGCGGTGCCGCTTGCGACGATGGCTATTGGCACGCTTGTCGTGCTTGTCGCGGACGCCCTGGTTTGGCGGCTGGTTTGGAGAAAGCTCCTCGGTCCGCCGGTTGCCCAGAAGCAATCCCGCGGCTCGCGCCGGCGATTGCTTGTCGCTGTCGCGGCCTTGGTCCTCTTTGGTTCCGCAGTGGCCGCATGGTATGCATGGTTTCCGCCGGCGACTACTCCGCTGAGCGCGCGCCTCGTGGGAGCGTGGAACGGCGCCGCCAGCAACGTGCCGGGCTGGCAGTACAGGGCCGAAGCAGTTTTCAAAGACGACGGAACTTATTCATGGTCGGATGAAAGCGTATCCGACGACGGGCGCTCCAGAGCGAGCAGCCGGCCCCAGGGCGATGCCCGGTGGAATGTGGTCGGAGAGCAGGGAAACGAACTGCGACTCCACATCCATTGGGGCAACGAGACCGTCTTGGACTTCAACGGCGAGAATGAGTTCGCGATGACGGTGCTGGGAGCCGGGCCCGGCGTCGCCAGGCCAACCTTCCATCGCGCCGGCAACGGCCGCGCAAGCAAACCCGCTTGCCGGCTCGGCCTTCTTGGGCATCGCGGCGCTTTCGTTTGCATCGATCGCGGCGATGGCCGTAGGGGGACGTCGTCGCAATCGCATAGCAACGCAGCCGGCTGGTGGCCTGGCCCCGCCGCTCGTCATCTCCGATCAGGTCCGCACGATGGGCAGGATCAGCCTTTGGACCGCGATCGTCGGCCTGGTAGGGCCGATACTGCTCGCCTTGAACGGGACGCTGCTGGGAATCTTCGTGCGCCTGCCGGAGGGATACTACATTCTCTGTGCCGCGCTGATGGTTCTCCTGGAGCTTGCGGCGCTGGTGTGCGGAATTGTCGGCCGGCGCACAGCGTCCGGCAAAGCGGGCATCGCGATCGCCGTCGTCGCGGTCGTGCTCGTGGCCACAGTGGTGACGTTCCTTCTTTTCGTCGTCAAGGAGGACGACAGGAAGGCCACCACGACCGCTACGATACAAGTTCCTCCCACCATGCAGAGAGCACCGGCGAGCACGGCGCCGGGCGTCCAAAAGCCTGCCGCGAAGAATGCCGGCAAACATTGAGCGAACGGCAGCATTGCTCCCAGCGTAAGGGTTGCGGTAGAATAACGCGTAGTGCCATGTTGGTTTTGGCACCGCTCGTTCACGTCATGTCCAGCAAACCCCGCACAGGTTCGGCACGCGAATCGAAGGCTTCCACGCCGCAAGCGGCATGGCGACTTCCTGAGGCGCCCGTTTCGGCGCCGCGGCCAAGCAGCAGAGCGCGGTGGCTATTGGCCGCGGCAGTCGCGCTGCAAGCCGCCTGGATCATCGGGCTGGCGGCAATGGCCGTGTGGGTGCATTGGAAGCGGTAGACGGTAGGGTGCGTGAAGCGAATCGCCGCGGAAATGGTGGGTTTCGCACCGAGTCAAACGTGCCGCAACGCCTGACCGTGGTTTGAATGATTCGCGTAACGCACCATCTACTGGCGAGCTCCGTGCTGCACCCACCCTACAGCTCCCTGCGTCTACACCAGCCCCTTCCGCACCGCCCAGACCGCCGCCTGAGTCCGATCGCTTACTGCGATCTTGCGTAAGATGTTTTGCACGTGTTCCTTCACGGTTTCCACGCTGATCTCCAGCGAGCGGCCGATTTCCTTGTTGCTCAGCCCAAGGGCCACGTGCCGCAAGACCTGCGTTTCGCGCTGCGTGAGCGGCACGTCGTCGTCGTCCACCACCTGGCGGACCTTCATCATCGTCGCTACTTTCTTCAGCTCGCCCGCCCGGCTGGGCGATTCGCCGTTCGCCGCGGCCGCAATGGTGGCAATGATGTCGTCCCGCGACGAACCCTTGAGAACGTAATCGGTCGCGCCGAAGGCAACGGCGCGGGCAATGTAGGTCGGATTGTCGTAGGTGGAGAGCATCACGACCTTTGACTCGGGCACCTTCGCGCGGAGCTTCTCCAGCGTTGAAAGGCCGTCGCCGTCGGGCATGCGGATATCCAGCAGAATAACGTCGGGCTTGAGCTTCAGCGCCTGCTTGAGCGACTCCTTGCCGTTCTCCGCCTCGCCGACGATTTCAACCTCGCTGCCCTGGAACAGGCTCGCCAACCCAGTGCGAATGACATGGTGGTCATCGCAGATCAAAACTTTGATACCCATGGAACCTCCAACAACTCGTTAGTTTCCGCGCCAGCGCGCTTAGGAGTCCCTGACAAAACCGATACCAGGTGGATAAACTCGTTGCCAAACGATCGGTTCTCAGGCACGGACTCTAAATTACCTCCTGATATTGTAATCCACCTGCGGGCGATTTGAAACCCCCCAAACATACATAATTTCCCCCCCGACTCAGTGGGTTTTTTGGCCTGTTACGCGGCAATTGGAGGGGGATAGCCCAATCAGAGGGATGTACCAATTCTACGTCATTGTAGTTCGACCTCGCTGGGTGTCAAAGCGCCTCGCGCGTTGACTTGTCGTCTGCGTAACGTAGATATTTGGCAACGGAAGTACGCCAGGCTTTCCAGCCGGACAGGACCGAAATTGGGCCGGCCGCAAGGGCAGTTTTGCGCACATTCAAGATGTCAACCTTCAAAAGCTGACGTACTCTCACAGCGGACAAGCACCCTATGAAGAACCAGGCCATGCTGCTCTTGGTAGATGACGATCGCCACGTGCTCGGCTCCATGTCCGAGTGGCTCCGCGAGCAAGGCTATAAAGTCGATGCGGCCGCCACGCTGGCTGAGGGCACCGCGGCCGTCGATCGCAAAAATTACGACTTGGCGCTGGTCGATATCCGCCTGGGTGAGCACGACGGCTTCGACCTGCTGGCGCACGTGCGGCAAAAGCGGCCGGATACCTCGGTCATCATGCTTACCGGCTATGGTTCCGTGGAAGCGGCCGTCGAGGCGATCCGGCAGGGCGCGTTCGACTTTCTCACCAAGCCGCTGATCGACGAAGAACTCGACATGGCCATCCAACGGGCACTCAATCAGCGCGAGGTTCTGGAAGAGAACAAGACGCTCAAGGCCCAGCTCGATCTCCGCTTCGGCATGGAGAACATCATTGGCCACGACCGCCGCATGCAGAAGATCTACGACATGATCGACAGCGTGGCCGACACCCGCGCCACGGTGCTCATCACCGGCGAAAGCGGCACCGGCAAATCAATGATCGCCCGCGCGGTCCACCGCCGCAGCGGCCGGCGTGACAAGGCGTTCGTGGAAGTGGCCTGCGGCGCGCTGCCGGAAACGCTGCTGGAAAGCGAGCTTTTCGGCCACGTTGCCGGAGCGTTCACCGGCGCGACGGGCGACAAGCTCGGCAAGTTCAAACAGGCCGACGGCGGCACGATCTTCCTCGATGAAATCGCCACCGCCAGCCCCGGCATGCAGGTCAAGCTGCTGCGCGTGCTGCAAGACCTGGAGTTCGAGCAAGTCGGCGGTACGAAGACGTTCAAAGTCGATACTCGTGTGATCTTGGCCACGAACGAGGACCTTGGCCGCGCGGTGGCCGACGGCCGCTTCCGCCAGGACCTTTACTACCGCGTCAACGTGATCAACATCGAGCTGCCGAACCTGCGCGACCGCATCGCCGACATTCCCTTGCTGGCCGAGCACTTCCTCCGCCAGGTCTGCACCGAGTCGGGCAAGAAGGTCAGCGGCTTCAGCGACGAAGCGTCGGCCGTCTTGCAACGCTTCCGCTGGCCCGGCAACGTCCGCGAGCTGCAGAACGTGATCGAGCGGGCCGTGCTGCTGGGCAAGAGCACTACAATCGGCCTTGAAGATCTACCGGCGCATCTTTTGGCCGACTGCCCGATAGCTTTGGAGTCGGCCGGCACGCGGGGGTTAAAGGAATCACTGGCCGCCCCGGAGCGACAAATCATTCTGAACGTGCTTGAGGCGAACCGATGGAACCGCCAGGCGACCGCCGAGGCGCTGGGCATCAATCGCACCACGCTTTACAAGAAGATGAAGCGCCTGGGGCTGGAAGAGATGGCGGCGGCGAGGTAAGAGCGCCTGCGACTTTCCAAATCGCCGCACATCGCTTATTCTTGCGATAGTGCAACTTCGCTTTTCGCCCAACAGGTGCCCGCGTGCCGACAGTCGTTTCGTGTCCGAATTGTGAAAAAAAGCTGGCCGTCAAGGACCAGTTCAAGGGCCGAAGTTTGATATGCCCGCAGTGCAAGCGCCGGTTCACCGTACCTGCGGACGATGTGCTGGTGCTCGGCGTCAGTTCAGCGCCGAGCGATGGCGGAATGGGTTTTCTCGACGGCTTGGGACCGTCTTCGGCACGTCCGGCAAAAAGCGTCGGCTCGCGTTCGACGACCGGCTACTCGCCTCGCACTGCGGTCGGCGGCGCGGCCCGTTCCGCCGAACGCGCGAAAATGCAGGCCGCGCAGAAGCAGATGATTTTGATCGGCGTGGGCATCGCGTTGGGCATGCTGGTCATTGTGGCGGCTGCTATCCTGCTCAATTTGCCCAGCAGCGCGCCTGAGAAGGCGAAAGAAGCAGAGGACATCCGCTTTGGCCTGCCGGAAAGAACGCGGATCGAACTCTTTCAGAAGTTCGTCTCGGCGGTCGATCGCGACGGCATTACCAAGACGTGCAAGGAGCGGTGGTATCGGCTGGCCGACGAGTACAAGCTCGATCACGGTCATATCAAGGACATCTTGGACGAGGGATTCAGTTTCAAGAACGACAAATGGGCATTACCGGAGGCCACTTCCACGGCACAAGGCCGCGCCGTGCGGATGGATTGGGTCCGGCAGCGGACCGCAGGTTCCGATCCGATCCTGGCCATGTGATCAGCCATGGATGCCGAACCCTTTCTTGCGATGTGATGTCCAATTGGCAGCATGTTCGCGCCCCTCGCCAGCGCCGTGTCGGCAGGATAGAATGACGTGGTTGGCTATTCCCGCCAAAACCTGGAGACACCCCCACCGTGGCTGCGGCCCATTCGAAATCGCCCGCGATAGTTGCTTCAGACGACCCCCCCGCGCTCCGCCGCGCCCGGATCGCCGCACGGGTAGCCGCCGAGAACCGTGGCCGGGACATCGTCATCCTCGACCTTCGCGAGCTGACCTGCATCTTTGACTTCTTCGTTTTGGTCAGCGGCAGCAGCCGGCGGCAATTGCACGCCATCAGCGAAGAAATCGACCGCGTCCTGCAAACCGAACTGGGCGACCAGCGGCTGGGCATCGAGGGTTACGTGGAAAGCCGCTGGATTCTCTTGGACTACGGCGACGTGGTGGTCCACATGTTCGAGCCGGAAACCCGGTCCTACTACGCCATCGAGGAGCTTTGGGGGCAAGCGAAACGCGTGCCGGTGGAATGAAGAAGTAGAAAGGAGTTAGGAGGCAGTAGTCAGAATGTTGACCTCCGACTCCCAACTCCTAACTCCTGACTCCTGACTTCCAACCGCCATGTCCCTCCTTTCTGAACTTCAATCCCGCTTTCGTCCCGTGTTGGCGGATCTGACCAATCAGCCGGATTCCTGGCTGGAAATGATCCGCCGCGCTCAGGACGCCCGCTTCGGCGACTACCAGGCCAACTTTGCCATGGGGCTGGGCAAGCAACTGAATAAGCCGCCGCGTGAGCTGGCCACGGAGATTGTTTCCAAGCTGGACATTGCCGATCTTTGCGAGCCGCCGGAGGTCGCCGGCCCGGGTTTCATCAACCTGCGTTTGAAGAAGGAGTGGCTCGTCGGGCAGTTGACGGAGGCCCTGGCCGACCCGCGGCTGGGCGTCGCGCCGGTTGTCGGCCCGCGGACTTACGTGATCGACTTCTCTGCTCCCAACGTGGCCAAGCCGATGCATGTCGGCCACATCCGCTCGACGGTGATCGGCGACTCGCTTTGCCGCACGCTCCGCTATTTGGGCCACACGGTGATCAGCGACAATCACCTCGGCGACTGGGGCACTCAGTTCGGCATGATCATCTACGGCTACAAGCATTTCCTTGATGCCGATGCCTACCGCAATCGGCCCGTCCAGGAGTTGGCCCGGCTCTATCGGCTGGTGCGGCAGTTGGTCGACTACTTCGAGGCGCAGGACGGCTTGCCGGAGCTTCTGCGGCGGCTGAGCGAAAAGGAACACGCACTGGCCGCGCAGCGCGCCGCCGCCGCGCCGGCGCAAAAGCTGGACAAGAAGCTCCGCGAAGAAGCGCAGAAGCTGGCATCTTCCGTGCGCGAAATCGTCGAGGAAGTTGCCAGCGCCGAAAAGAAGATTGCCGCGGTTGACGACGATCCGCTGCTTGCCGAGATTGCCGCCGATCACCGCGAGATCGGCCGCGGCGCCCAGGCCGAAACGGCCAAACTGCACGTGGGCGATGCCGAAAACGTGCGCCTCTGGCGCGAGTTCATGCCCTACTGCGCGGAAGACATTGACCGCATCTACCGCCGTCTGGATGTCCGTTTCGACCACACGCTGGGCGAGAGCTTTTATCAGGCTATGTTGCCTGCCGTAGTCGAGGAGCTGTGCCGCCGGGACATCGCCCAAGTGAGCCAAGGGGCCGTTTGCGTGTTTCTGGAAGGACAGCTCGCGCCGATGATCGTGCAAAAGCAGGACGGGGCATTCCTCTATGCCACGACCGACCTGGCAACCATCCGCTACCGCATGGAGCAATGGCGGCCCGACGCGATCCTCTACGTGGTCGATCACCGCCAAAGCATGCACTTCCAACAGCTTTTCGGCGTTGCCCGGCTATTGGGCTACGACAAAGTGGACTTCGAGCATATTAGCTTCGGCACCGTGCTGGGCAAGGATGGCCGGCCGTTCAAAACCCGCGCCGGCGATACCGTCGGCCTGGAGGGCTTGCTGGACGAGGCGGTCTTCCGTGCAGCCCGGATCGTGGCCGAGAACGACGACGCCAAGCCCGACGGTCCGGAGCTTTCGCCCGAACAGCGGGCGTGTGTGGCCGAAACCGTTGGCATCGGGGCCTTGAAGTATGCCGACCTCTCGCAGAACCGCACCAGCGATTACGAGTTCGACTACGACAAGATGCTGGCCATGAACGGCAATACAGCCACCTACATGCAATACGCCCATGCGCGGGTGCGGAACATTTTCGCCAAAGGCGACATTGACATCGACTCGCTGCGCGCTTCCGGGGCGGCGATCGTGCTCAGCTCACCAGCCGAACGTGCGCTGGCCTTGGAGCTGCTCCGTTTCGGCGATGCCTTAACGCAGGCCATAACCGACTATCGGCCCAATCAGTTGACCGCCTATCTCTTCGACCTGGCCAATTGTTTTTCGACCTTTTACGAAAAATGCCGCGTCTTGAAGGCTGAGACGCCAGCATTGCGCGACAGCCGCCTGTTACTGTGCGACCTCGTCGCGCGGACGATCCAGAAAGGGCTGGAACTGCTCGGGATTGGAGTGGAGGAGAAGTTGTAGTCAGCGAACCGCGTCTTCTCCGTACAACGGCATAACTCGGTAGTACACCTCCAAAATCATCGCCGCCATCGCCGTGGTGTAGAGTCTTCCGCCGGCGGCACTTGCGGGCGGGCTCTCGAAATACCAGCTTCCCGCCGCGTGGGCCGCGCGGTCCTGGCTCTTGATCAAGAGATCGCGCATCTTGCGGTTCCAGCCGTCCCACTCCGGGCCAGCAAAGTGGAAAAGGACTTGCGTAGCATAGTAGTCGTAATAGATGTTGTCTTTTGACGGTCCCCATTTGGCGAGTTGGGCCGCGCCTTTGACGAGGCCGGGATTCGTCCGCCGCCAGCCGGTGTACATGCGGCACAAAAGGCCGACGGCCGTTGTACCCTGCCCCGGCTTGCGGTCGAGATAGCCGTACTGCGAGCCGTCCTTGTTCTGCACGCTATTGAGGAATTTTTCCGCGGCGAAGATTTCCGTCGAGGATACGTTGAGTTTCGCCATTTGCCCGCTCTTGAGGGCCATAAGCATCCAGCCGGTCACGGTGGTATCGCCCGGCTCGCCCGGATTGTAACGCCAGCCCCCCGACTTGACGTCTTGGGCGTAGGAGATGTAGTCCAAGGCCCGCTGGGCCGATTCTTTCAAATCGGCGTCGCCGGTCATGCCGTAGGCCTCGCAGAGCGCGATCGTCGCCAGGCCCTGCCCGTACATCGACGAGCCGTCGCGAAGATCGTTGCCGTAAGAGATCAGGATTCCGCGCTTCTTCAAATAGTCCAACCCCCGCTGCACGACGCCTTGGAATTCGCCCTGCTTATGCGTGTAGCCCGCGCCGAGGAACGGCAGAAGCGCCATGCCGGTGGCCGCGGTCGAGCTCGGCTCCGTGCCGGGATCGGTGCAATAATGCTGGCAAAACTCGCCGATGTGGTTGAAGCTCCAACTGCCGTCTTGCCGCTGATGGGCGGCGAGCCAGCGGATCGCCCGTTCGACGGCCGCCTCGCTCTCCGACGTGCCGCCGCCGTAGCGGACGCCTTCGCTGCGACCGTCGGGCGTGCGGCGTTTGAACTTGCCCTGCACTGAGGCGTCGGCCGCTTGAAGCAGATCGGGCCGGTGGCCGTGCCGGTGGCCAGACCGGGCGCGGGTCGGACGGGGCCGCCTGGGCGGCTGACGCGGCGGGAGTTTGTCGGCCAGATTCAGTGGAAGCTGCACCTGGGATCTCAGATTTGAGATTTGAGATTTGAGATTTGAACGCCCGCGCTTCACCGTTCACACCTTCGGGCGGATCGATGGCCACAGTCTCTAGCGGCCCGTCTGCCTGCCGCACAATCGCCTCCGGCACGCCCCCTTCCGGCGCTGCAACGACCGGAATATCCGCCGAGGCAAACGTCCGCACGGGCAATTGCGCGGTCGCCTGCGGCCGCGGAGGCGCTTTGAAGACAAAGGCCAAGAGCGCGACAAGCACGAAGCTAATGGCGATGCCCGCAGTCGTGCCGACGCTATTATGCCGCTCTGGATCGGTCAACCACTGTTCCCAGCGCGGCGGGATGCGGCGGGGCACCTGCGCAGCGGGTCGGCGACTGAGATTGCTCCAACTGCTCTTAGCGCGGATGTCGAGCGCCTCAAGCTCGATCTGCGGTTCCGGTTCCTTCTCTTGCGTCTCGGTCGGAGCTTCCGCCAATTTCATCTCGTGAAGGAGATCGGCGGCTTGCGGCGCCTTCGCGACCGGCGGCGCGAGCACCGGAGGCGGAGGCAGCTCGCGCACGCGATACGATTTCGAGATGACCCGAGATGACTTGGCGGGAATGACTTCCGCGCTTGCGGCCGGCTTTTTCGCCTTCGCTTCGTCTGGCTTGTCCGTAGGCCGCTTGGCATCCATTTTATTTGGCGTCGGCTCAGACAAGACGGTCGCTCCAAACAGGGAGAAACGTGTTGACAGTTCTATTATAGATCATCGACACGCCGATAGTTGGAATGGAAGGCATTCGGTCTGTGGCTTGCTAATCCAGCCCGCTGGATACCAACTGAATCTAGCGCTTCACGCGCAAATCTCGATTTCTTCGCGTCTTTGCGTCTTAGCGACTTCGCGTGAGTTTTATTAGCCGCAGACGCCTTTTCCCGCCCCCGCGGCAAGGTCGGAGCGTTTCATGCGTTCCATCTTACCCGCATTTGGCCGCGGGCGCAAAGTAGAGCGGCGCAGAGTACCTGTGGCTGGTGGAAATTCAACTCGTCGCCGATCGGCGCCCAGGAGGCCCAATGGGGATGGGAGCTGTCGTCGGCACACTTGAAGAAGTTGCAGTGCCAAGTCTGCCCAGTCAATGGTCCGAGCGGGCCGGCGTAAGTTTCCAGCACGTCCAGCGGGATCGCACAGCCAAGATGCCAAACGACCGGCTCCTCTCTTTCCGGCACGACCAACGAGGAAAGCGAATGGACGATGCGAATCCGCCGCCCATGCTCGCTCGACAGCCGCGTGAACTTCGCAAAGCCGTCGGCCGTTCGCGTGGGGTCTTCAATGTAATACGAGAGCAGCGCCCCGCCGCAGTTGATCTCGAAGTTGAAGTATCCTCCCGATGGCCGCGGCTGGAAGAAGAACTCCACGCAACTGTCCCGCCAGACCGGGTCCTGGAATTGCGTGTGCCGGGCCACGACGTAGCGGTCATCCACCCGGAAACGCAGATACAGGTGCGCGGCGTCGTACAACAGCTTAGCGGCGGCCGCCGGGCGGTGTGGGCTGCTAGTTGCGTGAAAATGTTCGATGCGGGCCTCTTTGGCAGGTTGCCAACGAGGGCCGTCCCACGGCTCGTCCAAAGGGTTGCCGCCCTCGATGGCATTGGCTGTATAAGTTAGCGGCATGGCTCGGCAATACTCCCAAAGGCAAGTCCGCAGTGGTAGGCCGGAACAAGCTTGCGCAGTTCCGGCAGTCCCTAGTTCCGACGAAGTCATCGCCGGAACTGCGCAAGCTTGTTCCGGCCTACGCCCTGCGCCTACCAACCTGCTTCTTGTCATCCGTCGCTTGGCGGTTCATAATACGCTATCCGACCTCCCACCTGTATCCCACCTCTACCAATGAATAACTCAGAACAATCGCGTCGCAACTTCCTCAAAACCATTGCCGGCACCGGCGCCACGCTGGCCCTAGCCAGAGAAATCCAGGCTGCGGAAACGTCGGAAACTGCGCCCGCGGCTGCGCTCAACATCGCGCCGCCGAAGCCGCTTGAGCGCATCCGCGCGGCGTTCATTGGCGTCGGCGCACGGGGTTCGGGCCACGTCGACCAGATGATGTCGCTGGAAGGCGTGGAGGTCGTCGCCATCGCCGACAATTGGGAGTCGTCGTTAAAGGCCGCGGTCGATAATGTGAAGAAGGCCGGCCGCAAGGAACCGGCCGCCTACGGCCGCGGCGACCTGGATTACAAACGCATGTTGGAGCGCGACGACATCGACATCGTCATCATCGCCACGCCCTGGGAATGGCACACGCGAATGTGCGTCGATGCCATGCTCTCCGGCAAACGGGCGTTCACGGAAGTGCCCGCCGCGGTGACGCTCGATGAATGCTGGCAGTTGGTCGAAACGTCCGAGAAGACGCAGAAGACGTGCATGATGATGGAAAACTGCTGCTACGGCCGCGAGGAGCTGTTTTGCCTGAATCTCTGCCGGCTGGGCCTCTTGGGCGAGCTGCTGCACGGCGAGGCGGCCTACTTGCACGACCTCCGCATGCAGATGCACGAAGTAAAGCACGGCACAGGCTCGTGGCGGACGTGGCACTACGTCAAGCGCAACGGCAATATCTATCCGACGCACGGCCTGGGGCCGATCGCCCAGTACATGGGCATCAACCGCGGCGACCGCTTCGATTACCTTTCGAGCGTCTCGTCGCCCGCGGTGGGCCGCGCGGAATACGCCAAGAAGCACTTCCCGCCCGACCACCAGTGGAACAAGGTCGACAAATGGCGCTGCGGCGACATGTGTACCACCATCGTCAAAACGGCGCTCGGCCGCACGGTGATGGTGCAGTGGAACGAAACCTCGCCGCGGCCCTATTCCCGCATCAATCTCATCCAAGGCAGCCACGGCACGTTCGCCGGCTATCCCAATCGGCTCTTGATTGAGGGGATTACACCCGGCGGCGACGTGTGGACGCAAGGCGCGAAGCTGGCCGAGATCATGAAGAAGTACGATCATCCCCTTTACAAGAAACATGGCGAGATGGCCGAGGAGAAAGGCGGGCACGGCGGCATGGACTGGCTGATGCTCTGGCGCTTGGTCGATTGCCTCCGCCGCGGCGAGCCGCTGGACCAGGACGTCTACGATGCGGCCGCCTGGTCGTCGATCGGCCCCTTGAGCGAGAAATTGATTGCCGCCCGCAGCGCGTCGGTGGAAGTGCCCGACTTCACCCGTGGCCGGTGGAAGACGACGGCGCCGCTGGGGATAGTCACTTGAGCCCGCGACATCTCCGTCTCCGCTGGCGAGTTTTCGGGAGCGCGGGGAGGAGCGATTGACCGGCCCTCGGCCTCTTCAATCGAGAGCCGGCCAGAAGACATTCGGAAACGCTCACGGACACTTTCCTTTTGGACTCCGGTTCATCGGGGTCGATAATACGAAGAACGTGAGCGCGCAGCGGCAAGCCGACGGCGAAGCCCCTTGTCCGCGGGATTTCGGTCAACAAGCCACTGCAGATGCAACGCGGCTGCAAAGCAGTTTTCCGCGGCTTTCTAGCCGTTCAATCTTATTCATCGACTGCGACAAGCTTGGCGGGGTCGCGGAGTCGCGCTTCAAACTGCTCAACAGTTGCTTGATTACATTTTCAGGCCCGATTGGGTATCGCCCAAGCTTTCCTTCGCTGGGGCAGGCGCGGACTGGAGTCGCGAGTTCAGATTCGCCAGAGTCTTGGCGTCGATCGTCCAGATGGCGCTGTAATCGCCGTCGCGGACCTGGAAGGCGAACTTGTTGCCATCGGGGGACCAGGCGGGCATCGTGCAAGGACCGTCCACCACCTTCACCTTTCACCCGCTCGCCACATCGAGGAGCCACAGCCCGACGCGGTTTGTATCGCCGAAACCACCGAAGGCGATCTGCTTCCCGTCCGGCGACCACGACGCCTTCAGCCCAACCCACCCGTCCAGGGAGCAGCGTTTTACTGTCTTGCCGGTCTTGCAATTGATGACAGTCAGTCCGCCTGCGGCAAAAGAGGCTACAAGACTCCCGTCCGGTGACATCGTCGGATAAAACGACTGCATATCGCACACGTCAGTTAACTGAGCCAGCGGCAAATCGGGTTCGATCACCATGATCTTCCTTCGAACTTGGGAGTAACAGTAAAGGGCCTTTCCGTCGCTGGACCAAGAAAGACCTTCGCCTTCGCAGAGTCTTTTCGGCTCGCCACCCGCGGGCGAGACAAGCCAGGTCTCTTCCAGGCCACCCGCTGGAACTCGCACGAAGGCGATCCATCGCCCAACTCCCGGCTGCCACACCGGATTAAAGGCGTCGTCCACGCAATCAAAAGCCTGACCGCTGGCGAGATCCAGAATCCGTAAAGCGGCCATCCCAGGCTTGCTCAAGGCGAAGGCGATGCGCGCTCCATCGGGAGACCAACTCCAGCCGCCGATGGCATCGACCAGCTTCTTTGAACCGGGTAGCTGGTCGGCGATCGGCACAGTCCTTCTTTCTTCCTCGTCCGGGCCGCTGGTCGCGTCCCAAACCTTGAGCGTTCCATCCCAACTACCACTGACGATTCGTTTCCCGTCCGGGCTAAAGGCAACGCTACTCACGTAGCCGGTGTGCCCCTCGAGCGTGAGCGTTTCCTGGCCGCTGGTCGCGTCCCACACCTTCAATGTCATGTCTTTGCCGCCGCTGGCGATCCGTTTCCCGTCCGGGCTGAAGGCCACGCTATTCACGTCATTGTGCCCCCATAGAGTGAGCATCTCCCGACCAGTGATCGCGTCCCAAACTCTCAGTGTGTTGTCACCGCAGCCGCTGACGATTCGCTTCCCGTCCGGGCTGAAGGCCACGCTGCAAACAGAACCGCGATGCCCCCGGAGCGTAAGCATTTCGTGGCCACTCGTCGCGTTCCAAACCCTCAGCGTCTCGTCTTCAATGCCACCAGCGATCCACTTTCCGTCTGGGCTGAAGGCCACGTTTAACACTTTGGCTGGACTGTAAACGTCTTCGCGAGTGCTCCGGCTATCGTCCGACAAGTGGGTCACGTTCAACACGCTGTTGGTATGCACCTTGATCTCGAGCGTATTTTGACCGCTCGCCGCGTCCCAAATCTTGAGCGTTTTGTCATCGCTACCGCTGACGATCCGCTTTCCATCCGGGCTGTAGGCCACGCTCGTCACCTTATCGGTATGCCCCGCGAGCGTGAGCTTTTCTTGGCCGCTCTCTGCATACCAGACCTTCAGGGTTTTGTCATCGCTACCGCTGACGATCCGCTTCCCGTCTGGACTAAAGGCGACGCTATTCACAGGCAGGGTATGTCCTTTAAGTGTGGTCGGTCCCTGGCTGCTCGCCACGTCCCAGAGCTTCAGTGTACCGCCCAAATTGCCGCTGACGATCCGCTTCCCATCCGGGCTGAAGGCCACGCACTCCACCGCGCTATCATGCCCCTGAAGCGTGAGCGTTTCCTGACCCAACGTCGCGTCCCAGACTTTCAACGTCTGGTCCCAACTACCGCTGACGACCCGTTTGCCGTCCGGGCTAAAGGCCACACTAAGCACAGCCTCGATGTGCCCCTTTAGCGTGAGCGTTTCCTGGCCGCTTGTTGCGTCCCATACTTTCAGCGTATTGTCCTGGCCGCCACTGACGATCCGTTTCCCGTCGGGACTGAAGGCCACGCTATTCACTTGGCCGGCGGGTCCGTTGATCGCGAGAATTTCCTGGCCAGTCGTCGCGTCCCACACCTCCAATTTCTTGTAACAGCCACCAGTGACGATCCGTTTCCCATCCGGGCTGAAGGCCACGCTCGTCACGCCGCTGGAAAGGGGTATCGCGCTAAAGGGTGGGAGCTCCGCAATCGTGATCGCGCCACTTTAGCGTGAGCGTTTCCTGGCCGCTGGTCGCGTCCCAAACCTTCGGTGAATCGTTGAGATTACCACTGACAATCCGCGTCCCATCCGGGCTGAAGGCCACGCTACTTACCGTGCCGCGGTGCCCTCGGAGCGTGAGCCTTTCCTGGCCGCTTGTTGCATCCCATACCTTCAGCGTCTCATCAACGCTACCGCTGACGATCCGTTTCCCGTCGGGACTGAAGGCCACGCTCGTCACTGCGCCGGTGTGCCCGTTGAGCGTAAGCCTATTCTGGCCACTCGTTGCGTCCCAGACCTTCAGCGTCATGTCAAGGCTACCGCTGACGATCCGTTTCCCGTCGGGGCTGAAGGCCACGCTCGTCACTGCGCCGGTGTGCCCGTTGAGCGTAAGCCTATTCTGGCCACTCGTTGCGTCCCAGACCTTCAGCGTCATGTCAAGGCTACCGCTGACGATCCGCTTCCCGTCCGGACTGAAGGCCACGCCTTGCACTGAAAGAGCGTGTCCCCTGAACGTTTGTTGGCTCTTGGTGAACAAGGTGTAGAGGTAGTTGTACTCCCAGCCCCGGAAGTCTTGGCGGGTGGCATTCAGATGTTTCCATGCCTGAGCAAATTTATTGGTTTCCCAATCCCGTTGCGCGGAGCCGATTTGACTGGCATATAAGAGCCACTCCGAGCGAAAAAGCTGTTTTTCGGCACGTTGTTTCTCCTCCTCGACCTTCGTTTTCTCGGCCTTAACCTGAATGAGCCGTTCACCTGCGAGCGTCTCCCCGGCCTCGGCACGGTGTTGTTGCTTCTCGGCCTCGATCCGCTTCGCCTCGGCGTCGATTTTGGCTCGCGCTTCCGAATCTCCGCGCCGTTGGGCAATCCGCCGCTGCTGCTCCGCTCGAATAAGGCCGAAGGTGGTTCCCGAAATGCCCGCCAGCAAGGCCAAGAACACCAGACCGGCCGCGATCACCTGAACCTTGTGCCGCCGCACGAATTTCCGTACTCTATATATAGTGCTGGGCGGACGGGCCTCCACGATCTCGTCCGCAAGATCGCGCTGGACATCGCGGGCCAGGGCGTTGGCCGTCTCGTACCGCCGCGTGCGGTCCTTTTCCAGGGCCTTCAGCGCCACCCAGTCAAGCTCGCCCTGCACCAGCCGAGTGAGCCGGGCCGGTTCGATATTGCGATTCGCGGCGATGCTCGGCAGCGCCTCCGAACTGCTCAGCTTCGCGCTGGGTCGCAGAGGCTCCTCCTCGCGCACCATCCGCAGCGCTTCCAAGGCCGCGGCGCGCTTCACGGCGTCGCGGTCCAGCGGCGTGCCGCCCGTAAGCAGTTCGTAGAGCAACACGCCCAGCGCGAAGACGTCGCTGCGCGTGTCGATGTCCAGGTTGTTCGGGCTCGCCTGCTCGGGAGACATGTACAGCACGGTGCCCGGCTGCGCGCCAAACGCCGTGACCAGCGTCTTGTCGGTCAAGGCTTGCCCGGTCGCCTTGGCCAAGCCGAAGTCGATCACCTTGGGCACCGGGCGGTCGTCGTACATCGCCACGAGCACGTTGGAGGGCTTGATGTCGCGATGGATGATCCCTTTCTGGTGCGCATGTTGGATCGCCTGGCAGACCGGCACAAAAAGTTCCAACCGCTGCCGTAGCGTCAGTCGCCGCTCATCGCAGAAGCGGGTGATGGGGATGCCCTTGACCAACTCCATAACAAAAAAGGGCCGGCCGTTTTCCATCGCGCCGGCGTCTAGCACGCGGGCGATATTGGGGTGGTCCATCATCGCCAGGGCTTGCCGCTCCGCCTCGAAGCGGGCCAGGACCGTTCTGGAATCCATGCCCGGTATAATCACCTTCACGGCCACCAGGCGTTTGACCGGCGCCTCTTGCTGGGCCATGTACACCGACCCCATGCCGCCCTCGCCGATTTGTTCCAGCAGCTTATAGCGGCCGGCGATGATCTGGCCGACTTGCGGTTCGGAATTCGGGTAATCTCGCGTCGCATCGGCCGGCGGTCCGCCTGGCAGTTGCTCAAGCGCTTCCACGGCCCGGCGGAACTCGCTTTCGGCGATGAGATGGTCGTCCGCGGGCGAGTCTTCGCGATACGCTTCGGCCACAATGCGACGCAACTCATCGTCGGTTTCGAGCTTTGCCTCGCATTTCGGGCAGACCGCCACGTGGGCCTCCAGGTCCTCGGCCTCCGCCGTCGGGAGCCGGCCCTGGACATAGGCGGTCAATTGGTCGTTGCTGGGGCAGCCAGGTGTACTCACGGGCGATTGCCTTATCTGCCAGCGACGTGGCGAGGGAATTATTCTGTTTCAGTTCTTTTTCGCGGGCGGATTTGCCAGCACGCGTCCGGCCAGCTCGGCCTGCCACTTCTTCACGTCGTCGGGCTTGTTTTTGGCCTTGGCGAGATCGACGAGGCCCTGGATCGCCAGCGACATGCCGGCATCACGCGTGTTCCAGGGGATGGCCTTTTCGTTTTCCTTCAGTTCCCGATAGCCGGCCTCCAGCAGCGGCTCGGCCTCGGCGATCTTCTTTTGTCCCAACAACGCGGCGCCCAACGTGCAATTCGCCATTGCCACTCGCCACGGCGGCAATTGTTTTTTGGCCAGAAATCCCTTGCGGATCTCCACAACCTCGCGCAGCACGGGTTCGGCTTCGGCATAGCTCCCACCGCGAACCAGGATTTCGCCGAGCGTCGCCAGTTCCGCCGAGTACTCAAGCGAGTTCGCTCCGTGTTTTTTCTTCATGGCCGCCAGCCACTTTCGCTGCCAGGCCGCGGCCTTCGCGAACCGCCCTGCTTTGACGTAGGCACTTAGCGTGTAAACGATAATGTTGCGACTATTGAGATGCACAAAGTCTTGCTTTTCCAGTGCGACACAGGCCCGCTCATAGTAGCTCAAAGCTTGCGGCAAGTCGCCCGAGCAGAGGTACGCCCCAGCCAGATTGTAAGTCGTATTGATTGTCGTCGGGTGGTGGTCGCCCAGCTTCGCGATGACCTTCTCCAGCAAGGGCTTGAGCACGTCGATCGCTTGCCGGTACTTGCCGGCATACTCGTAGGCCGTGGCCAGATTGTTGAGCATGACGAAGGTTTCGGGGTGCTCGGCCCCTAAGACCTTCACGAATTCGCCGTGTGTCGGCTCCGCCAGTTCGATCGCTTTCGCGTAATTCCCCGCCAACATGTACGCCATCGCCAGATTGCCGAGCGCCACCAGTGTTTTGTAATGTTTTGCTCCGAACTTCTTCACGCACATTTCGTAGGCTGGTCCGAGCAGTTCGATTGCTTGCTGGGGCTTGCCGGCGCAAGTACACCATGCCCAAATCGACGGCCGCCATGATGGCCTCCGGGTGCGCGGCCCCGAGTGCGTCTACGCGAGCTTTCCGCACCTGCTCGAGCAATTCGATCGCTCGCGGCGTATTATCCGCATACGCGTATGCCGTGGCCAGATTGTTGAGCAGGGTGAGTTTGCTACGCACGTTGGGCCACCCTTTCTTGACGCCGGCGTCATTCAATGGTTGGAGTATTTCGATGGCTTGCTGATGCTTGCCGACGAGCAGATACGCCGTGGCCAGATTGTTCAGGGTAGTCAGGGTCGAAGGGTCGTCGGTCCCGAACTTCTTCGCCTCGATGTCGCGCAAATCCTGGAGCATCTGCAGGGCTTTCGGATAGTTTCCGGCGTGAAGTTGTGCCAAGGCCAGGTTGCCCAGCGTGTCCAGGGTCTCGCGAGCATCGGCCCCGAAGTGGGTTTTCGCCAGGTCGGCGGCCCGGCTGAGCAGCGAAATCGCCGTCTGGTATTCCCCCACGCCAAAATACGCGTCGCCGACCGTTTTCAGCAACTCGGCTTGCAGCAGCGGCTGTTGGCCGAAATTCTGTTCGATCTTATCGGGGGCCAGCTCTAGCGCCGCGCGGTCCAGCAACTCGCGGACCGTCGGATTGAATTTGGCCTTCTCCGACGACTGGCCGGCGCGGAGCAATTCGTCGGCCTGGGCCTCCGTGTCGGCTTGGCCCAGCAATTTGTGCTGCAAGAAGTCCCGCACCGCTTGGGCGATTTGCTTCTCGTCCTCGACCTTCTTCTTTTCGGCTACCACCTTCGCCTTCTCGGCTTCGACATCCTTGAGCCGCTTGCCCGCCAACTTTTCCCCGGCATCGGCCCGAATGAGGCCGAACGTCGTGCCCGCAATGCCCGCCAGCAGTGCGGCCAGCACCAGCCCGGCGGCAATCACTTGTATCTTGTGCCGCCGCACGAATTTCCGCAGCCGATACCCCGCGCTGGGCGGCCGCGCTTCCACGACCTCGTCCGCGAGGTACCGCTGCACGTCTCGCGCCAGCGCGTTGGCCGTCTCATAGCGCCGCGCGCGCTCCTTTTCCAGCGCCTTCAGCGCCACCCAGTCGAGCTCGCCCTGCACGAGCCGCGCGAGCCGGGCCGGCTCGATATTGCGGTTCGCGGCGATGCTCGGCAGGGCCTCCGAACTGCTCAGCTTCGCGCTGGGCCGCTGTGGCTCCTCCTCGCGCACCATCCGCAGCGCTTCCAAGGCCACGGCACGCTTCACGGCGTCGCGGTCCAGCGGCGTGCCGCCCGTGAGCAATTCATAGAGCAACACGCCCAGCGCGAAGACGTCGCTGCGCGTGTCGATGTCCAGGCTGTTCAGGCTCGCCTGCTCGGGAGACATGTACAGCACCGTGCCCGGCTGCGCGCCGAAGGCGGTGACCAGCGTCTTGTCGGTCAGCGCCTGTCCGGTCGCCTTGGCAAGGCCAAAGTCGATCACCTTGGGCACCGGCCGATCGTCGTACATCGTCACCAGCACGTTGGAGGGTTTGATGTCGCGATGGATGATTCCTTTCTGGTGCGCATGTTGGATCGCCTGACAGACCGGCACAAAAAGCTCCAGCCGCTGCCGCAGCGTCAGCCGCCGCTCGTCGCAGAAACGGGTGATGGGAATCCCCTTGACCAGCTCCATAACAAAAAAGGGCCGGCCGGTCTCCATGGCGCCGGCATCCAGCACGCGGGCGATATTGGGGTGGTCCATCATCGCCAGGGCCTGCCGTTCGGCCTCGAAGCGCGCCAGCACCGTCCTGGAATCCATGCCCGGTAGAATCACCTTCACGGCCACCAGGCGTTTGACCGGCGCCTCTTGCTGGGCCATGTAGACCGACCCCATGCCGCCCTCGCCGATTTTTTCCAGCAGCTTGTAGCGGCCGGCGATGATCTGGCCGATCCGCGGCTCGGAATTTGGGTAATCTCGCGTCGATTCGGCCGGCGGCGATCCGCCGGGCAGTTGTTGGACCGCTTCCACGGCATGGTGGAACTCGCGTTCGGCGATGATCTGGTCTTCCTCGAGCGGGCCCTGGCGATAGGCGTCGGCCACGACGCGGCCCAAGTCGTCCGCCGATCTCGATACGTTTGCTTCGCATTGCGGGCAGACCGCCACGTGGGCCTCCAGGGCCTCGGCCTCCGCCGTCGAGAGCCGGCCCTGCAGATAGGCGGTCAATTGGTCGTTGCTGGGGCAGTCTGATACATTCACGGGCGATTGCCTTTTCTGCCAGCGACGCGGGAGGGGAGATAAATTGGTTCAGTTCTTTTTCGCGGGCGGATTTGCCAGCACGCGTCCGGCCAGCTCGGCCTGCCACTTCTTCACATCGTCGGGCTTGTTTTTGGCCTTGGCGAGGTCGAGGAGCCGCTGGATCGCTTCGGTCAGGCGCCGCGCGAACCGCTTCCGGAATGGCCTTTTCATTCTGCTTGAGGCCCTCGTAGCCGGCGATCAGGAGCGGTTCTGCCTCGGCGATCTTCTTTTGTCCCAATAATGCGCCGCCGAGCATGGACTTGGTGGTGAACGTCGTCCAAAAGTCAGGTTGGGCCTTCTGGCGGACCACCAGGGCCTCGCGCAGCAGCGGTTCCGCCTCCACAAAGGCGTTGACCCGCAGCAATGACAGGCCCAGCGGCACCAGCTCCGCGGCCAGCGGGAGACTATCCTTTGGCAGCTGGCTTCGCGCGCCGGCAATCAACTCTTTCGTTAGCGAGGTGATCTTTTCCCGCTTGCCCGCCCGAGCGTAGCATTCGAGCAATGCTCGGCCTGTCGTGCGCAAAGACGGTATTCGGCTTGACGCACGATAGGCTTCTTCCAGAAGCGGCAGGGCCTCGGCGAGCCGGCCGGCATCCATGTAGATCACGCCCAGTTTTGACATGATCAGAAGCGTTTTGGGGTCCTGGCGGCCGAATCTGGCTTCACCAAGCCTGAATGCCTCTTCGCACGTCGCTATCGACTTGTCGAGTTTTCCGGCATCCTGGTAAGCCGTGGCGAGGTTGCTCATGGCCTGTGGCAGGCTAGGATGCGGCGGGTCCGTCGCTCTCATCAGCTTGACCATTTCCTCGAACAGCGGCAGGGCGAGGTCCAGCTTGCCGGCGAACTGGTACGCTCTGGCGAGGTTGTTCTCACTGGTCAACGTGTCGGGATGGCCGGGGCCGAGCGTCGTCTTCCGAAGCTCGAAGGTTTCCTTCGTGAGCGGCAGCGCGAGGTCCGGTTTTCCGGCAGTATGGTATGCCGCGGCGAGGTTGTTCATGGCCGTCAGCGTGTCGGGATGGTGGGGGGGAAGTATCGCCTTCATCAGGCTGACCGCTTCCTCCAAGAGCGGCAGGGCGAGGACCAGCTTGCCGGCATCAACGTAAGCTGAAGCAAGGTTGTTCATGGTCTTCAGCGTTTCGGGATGCTTGGTCCCATACGTCTGCCTCATTAGCGCAAGCGTTTCCTCATAAAGCGGCAGGGCCAGGTCCAGCTTGCCGGCCGTTTGGTACGCCTCGGCGAGGTTGTTCATGCTCGACAGCGTTAAGGGATTCTGCGCCGAGCTTTACTTTGCGCAGCTTGAGCACCTCTTTGTAGAGCGGCAGCGCGAAGTCCAGCTTGCCGACAGCTTCATACGTCAAGGCGAGACTGTTCATGACCGTCAGCGTGTCGGCATGGTCGCTGCCGTCCTTCGCCTTGAATATCTTGTACGTTTCCTCCAAAAGCGGCAGCGCGAGGTCGAGCTTGCCGGCATATAGGTACGTGCAGCCGAGGTCGTTCATGCTCGACAGAGTCTCGGTGTCGTCGAGGCCGAGTTCCTTGCGGCTCGAGGTCACTGAGCGCTGCAGGAAAGATATCGCTCGATCGTAATTGCCGATTCCGAAATACGTTGCGCCGACCGTACGCAGGATTTCCACCTGGACCCGCGGTTGGTTCGGGAAGATCGCGTCGATTCTTTGCGGGACAAGTTCCACGGCGGCCCGGTCAAGCAACTCGCGAATCGTCACGTTCCGATTCGCTTCGGCCACTTGCCCGCCGGTGCGCAGCAGGTTGTCGGCCTGCTGCCGGACGTCGGCTTGCCCAAGCAGCTTGTTCTGCAGGAAGTCCTGCACCGCCTGCGCGACTTGCCTCTCGGCTTCGACTTTCGCTTTCTCGGCTTCGACATCCTTGAGCCGCTTGCCCGCCAACTTCTCCCCGGCGTCGGCCCGAATAAGACCGATCGTGGTACCGGCGATGCCAGCCAAAAGCACGGCGAGCACTAGCCCGGCGGCAATCACCTGGCCCTTGTGCCGACGCACGAATTTCCGCAGCCGATACCCAGCGCCTGGGCGGCCGGGCTTCCACAATCTCGTCCGACAAATATCGCTGCACGTCGCGGGCCAGGGCGTTGGCCGTTTCGTAGCGCCGCGTGCGGTCCTTTTCCAGCGCCTTCAGCGCCACCCAGTCGAGCTCGCCTTGCACCAGCCGCGCGAGCCTTGCCGGATCGATGTTCCGATTCGCGGCGATGCTCGGCAGGGCTTCCGAACTGCTCAGCTTCGCGCTGGGTAGCGGAGGCTCCTCCTCGCGCACCATCCGCAGCGCTTCCAAGGCCGCGGCGCGCTTCACCGCGTCGCGGTCCAGCGGCGTGCCGCCCGTAAGCAGTTCGTAGAGCAACACGCCCAGCGCGAAGACGTCGCTGCGCGTGTCGATGTCCAGGTTGTTCGGGCTGGCCTGCTCGGGAGACATGTACAGCACGGTGCCCGGCTGCGCCAAACGCGGTGACCAGCGTCTTGTCGGTCAGCGCTTGCCCGGTCGCCTTGGCAAGGCCAAAGTCAATCACCTTGGGCACCGGACGGTCGTCGTACATCGCCACCAAGACGTTGGAGGGTTTGATGTCGCGATGGATAATTCCTTTCTGGTGCGCATGTTGGATCGCCTGGCAGACCGGCACAAACAGTTCCAACCGCTGCCGTAGCGTTAGTCGCCGCTCATCGCAGAAGCGGGTGATAGGAACCCCCTTGACCAGCTCCATGACGAAGAACGGCCGGCCGTTTTCCATCGCGCCGGCGTCCAGCACGCGGGCGATATTGGGGTGGTCCATCATCGCCAGGGCTTGCCGCTCCGCCTCGAAGCGGGCCAAAACGGCCTTTGAATCCATCCCGGCTATGATGACCTTCAAGGCGACGAGCCGCTTGACCGGCTCGGTCTGCTGGGCCATGTAGACCGCGCCCATGCCGCCTTCGCCGATTTGTTCCAGCAGCTTGTAGCGGCCGGCGATGACCTGGCCGATCCGCGGCTCGGAATTTGGGTAATCTCGCGTCGCATCGGCCGGCGATCCGCCGGGCAATTGCTGGACCGCTTCCACGGCCTGGCGGAACTCGCTTTCGGCCACGATCTGGTCCTCCGCGAGCGGGCCTTGGCGATAGGCCTCGGCCACTACGCGACCCAAGTCATCCGCCGTTTCAAGACGTTTTTCACATTGCGGGCAGACCGCCACGTGGGCCTCCAGGGCCTCCGCCTCCGTCATCGAGAGCCGGCCTTGGAGATAAGCGGTCAACTGGTCGTCGCTGGGGCAACCCGGCGTACTCACAACTTATGTCGCTTTCGATTTGGACAGGTTCACCATGTAGACGCGGCGTCCCGCCGCATTGTTTAAGCGGCGGGACGCCGCTTCTCCGGGCCGGCATCCGGTTTTCGGATAGGTTCTAAACGAACTGCGTAGTGCCCCGTCTATAGACAAGATCGCGAATGCGTCACCGCAGTTTGCGGCGGCGCCGACTACGGGCTGCCGCCGCCCAATTCCTCCCGCAACCGCCGCAGGACCTTGTATTTTGCCTGCCGCACGGCCGCGGCGGTCATTCCCAGATCGCCGGCCACTTCCGCCGTAGGGCGTTCCTGAAGCACGGAAAGTTGAAATGTCCGCCAGGTTGCCGGCTCGAAATCGGCGCGGACCGTTTCCAATGCTCGGTCCAGCATTTGCCGCACGCGCTGCTGCTCGTTCCCACTTCCACTCCCTGTAGCGCTCCCATTCGAAGAATCTGCCGGCGCGGCGAGCCCGTCCAGGGCGTATTGCGGTCCTGCGGCAACGCCACGAGCGGAGCGGGCGCGGAAACTGTCGGCGATCTTGTTGCGGGCAATGATGCGCAGCCAACCGCGAAAGGATTGCCCCTTCCGGTCGTGGGCAAAGCCGTTGCGTCCCTGCCAGACGGCAAGAAAGACCTCTTGCAGGACGTCAGCCGCGTCGCCGGGCGGCAGTCCGCCGTCGCGGCACCAGCCGTAAACCAGCGGCGAATAAAGGGCAACCAGCCGCTTCCACGAAGCGCCGTCGCCCGTCTGCGCGCCCCGAACTAAACCGATTGACGTGGAAAAGCTCGGGCCGAGGAATTCGGGTTCAACAGCCATAATTCTGTCCATAAGATGTACTCACAAAGTTGCAGCATGCTCGGAATAGCGGTGGACGAGTTACGCACGAAATGAGGATTCATGCGGGGGAATTGTACGGCCGGCGCGCCGCAGGTCAATTGTTATGGTTTTGTTCGGCGGAATTTTCGCCACGCCACTGACCTTGCGCTACTTGGCAAAGTGATACGTAAGATGAACCCCAGCAGACACTTAGGTAGGATCGAGGCGACGCCGAATACCCGGCCAAAAAAAGTGCTGTGACGCGACCCCGATCTTGCTTCTATCGAGCCGAAAATCGTCGACTCGACTACACGCAGGTGGAATCGCCAATAGGGGGGAACCATGTTCGGACAATGCAAGAATTGCAACGTCGGCACCGGGGGATCGGTTGCTGTCGGCCTCAAGGCCGCTGTCGTCGCGATGGTGCTCTACGCCGCGCCCCTGCACGCAGCGAATGTCTCCTGGACCCTTGTCGCGGGGCAATCGGGCAATTGGTCGACGGGGGGCGACTGGTCGAGCCTGAGTCCGCCCCAGTCCACCGACACGGCTTACGTCGCCGATGGGGGCACGGCGAACGTCACACTGTCCGGCGCAGTGTGTTCGTCGCTCTACCTCGGCGATCCGAACAGCAGCATGAGCGGGACGATCCAGATGTCCGGCGGCGGCCTGACAGTGTCCTCGGCCGAGTATTTGGGAAATAACGGAATCGGCACGTTTATCCAGACCGGTGGAACGAACAACTTTGGCTCCGGCCAACTTTACCTCGGCAACGGCAGCTCCACCGGCACGTACAACCTCGGCGGTACCGGACTGCTTTCCGGTTACGACGAGTGGTTGGGGTACAGCGGGGGCGGCACGGGCTCGTTTATCCAATCGGGCGGAACGAACAACCTCGGCGCCTACGGCTGGCTATTCATGGGCGTCACCGGGGCAAAGGGCACCTACAGCCTCAGCGCGTCGGGACTGCTCTCGGCAGAGGAGGAGTACGTGGGTGACGGGGGCTCAGGCAGCTTCACGCAATCAGGAGGGTCGAACGTTTCCTCAAACTATGTATACGTCGGCTACTTCTCTGGTTCTAGCGGTACCTACACCCTCAACAACGGCAGTCTCTCGGTGCTCAATGGTTACAACGAGTTCCTGGGCTATGACGGCACCGGGACTTTCACCCAATCCGGCGGGAGCAACACTTGCGGCTATCTCAGCATTGGCAACAACTCCGACGGCACCGGCAGCTATAGCCTCGGCGGCAGCGGATACCTGTCGGTGCCCAACAACGAGAATGTGGGCTGGAACGGCAAGGGCGCCTTCACCCAGTCCGGCGGGACCAACACCTGCTATGGTCTCTTGCTCGGCTACACGGGTGCAAGCGGAGCATATACCCTCAGCGGCGGGTCCTTGCAGGTGACAAACAACATGAACGTGGGCTACGCCGGGACCGGAACCTTCACACAATCGGGCGGGACGAACAGCGTCGGTAACAACATGTATCTTGCCTACAGCGCCGGTGCCACCGGCAGCTACACACTCAACGGCGGTTATCTATCGGTAGCGAATAATGAATATGTGGGCTACTCAGGCTCCGCCACCTTCACGCAGTCGGGCGGGACACACGTCGTAGCCAATGAATCGCTGTACCTCGCCTACGAATCCGGCAGCGTCGGCACGTACAACCTCAGCGGCGGCTATCTTTCGGCGGGCAATCTTGCTAATAGTTATTTCGAAGAGGTGGGCTATGCCGGCAGCGGCACGTTCACACAGTCCGGCGGCACCAACAATTGCGGCTACAATCTCAATCTGGCCGAGGGCCCCACCGGAAATGCCAGCTACATCCTCAGCGGCGGCTATCTGTCGGTCTTTAATAACGAGAACGTGGGCTATGCCGCCACGGGGAGCTTCACGCAATCCGGCGGCACCAACGCGCTGACTTCAGGCGGTTGGCTCTTTATCGGCTACAACGCCGGCGCCATCGGCGCCTACAACCTCAGCGGCAGCGGTGTCTTGTCGACGTCCAATACCGACAGCGAATACGTGGGCTACAGCGGCACGGGAAGCTTCACGCAGTCCGGCGGGAGCAACACGTGCGGCTATCTCAATTTGGGCGGCGCCGCCGGTGGCCTCGGCACCTTCAACCTCAGCGGCAGCGGCATCCTGACCGTGACCAACAACGAAAGCGTAGGCTACGTGGGAGCGGGCGCTTTCACGCAGTCCGGCGGGACGCATACTTGCAGCTTTCTCAACCTCGGCAACCAGGTCCTCAGCAGCGGCACGTACAGCCTCAGCGGCGGATCCTTGTTCGCGGCCAACACCGAAAACGTGGCGTACGCGGGATCGGGAAGCTTCACGCAGTCCGGCGGCACCAACAGTTGCGGCAATCTCAGCCTTGCCTATAGCGTTGGCAGCGCGGGCACCTACAACCTCAACGGCGGGCTGTTGAGCCTTGCGACCCTCAGCGGCGGCTCCGGCGCCGCTGTTTTCAACTTCGGCGGCGGCGCCCTCCAGGTGCCCGCCAACTTCGCCTGCGGCATGCCGATGCAGCTCACTGGACTGGGCATTTTCCTCAGCGGCGGCGGTTCGCTGGGCCTCTTGGGAGTCCTTTCCGGCAACGGCGGCCTGCAAACGGTCGGCGCCGGCATGACCGTCTTGTCCGCCAGCAATACCTATACCGGCAGCACGAACATCAGCAACGGCACGCTGGCGATCGTCGGATCGGGCCTGCTAGGCGGCGGCGCCTATCCCGGCGCCATCGCGCTCGCCGCTAACGGCAGCCTGCTGTACTACAACAGCTCGGCGCCGCAGACATTCAGCGGCGCGATCAGCGGCGGCGGCGGCCTGACCCAAAACGGCGGCAGCATGCTGACGTTGACCGGCAACAACACCTATACCGGCCCCACCACCGTGAGCAGCGGAACGCTCCTCGTCGAAGGCAACAACGCCTCCACGCTCTTTACGGTCAATAGCGGCAGCTCGCTGCAGTTCAATGCCGCCGTCGTCACCTTGGGATACGGGTCGATCGGCGCGCCATCCGGCGGAACCGTGCAATACTCCAACGCCACCATCAACGGCGGCTTTCTCCGCGGGCCGGGCACGCATTCGACCCTGCCGGGGACCTCCAATCTGTTCACCGGCACGACCACCTACGCCAGCACCGTTCTTCTGCAGAACGGCCTGGACACCTTTACCGACTTCAGCAATGGCGGGCAGATCGTCAATAACGCGCCGCTGGTCTGGGACGGCGGCGAGAACAACATCGGCGGGAACCTGACGGTCAATAGCACCGTCACCGCGGACGACTTCACCAATGCCGGCGCGATCAGCATCAACGGCGGCGCCGCAATCAACAACTACCTCAGCAACATGACCAGCGGCGGCGGTGGGCAGATCACCATCAACAGCGGCGGCACGCTCAACGCCGACAGCCAAAGCCAGGGTCTCGTGCTTCAACTGCAGGACAGCCTGCTGGTGAACAACGGCACGGTGACCGGCACGGTCAACGTCGGCTACGGGGCCGCGATTTCCGGCTCCGGCAGCTTCGGGCCGGTCACGATGAGCGACGGCGGGACGGTGGTTGCCGCGGACGACGCCAGTCCCGCGGCAGCAAGCCTCGCGGTCGTCAACAGCGGCGTCATCTCGGGCGCGGGAACGGTCTCCTGCGCGGTGACCATCGGAACGGGCAATCTCGATCTGGTCGCGTCGAGTTCCGCCGACCGGCTCGTGCTCACCGGCGACATCGACGGCCCCGGCGCGGTGACGAAACTCGGCGCGGGCACGGTCGTGCTCTCCGGCACGAATACCTACCAAGGCGGAACGACGGTCCAGGACGGCACGCTGATCGTGGCCAACAGCGAGGCGATTGCCGACGGGACGAGCTTGATCGTCGGCGATGCGTCGTTGTTTGCGCCGGCGCTGCCCGCGGCCGCATCCGCGCTAGCGGACCTGCCGAAGACTCGCACCGTGCCCGAGCCGGAAACGTTGGCGCTGCTGACGGCCGCCGCGCTGCTGGCGGCGCGGTCTGTTTACAAACGTCTGATACGGACGCCTGACAGAGCCTCCGTTAGGCTTTCCCCTCCTGACATAGCAGCGGTCAGGCTGGAAAAACTGACGTACGAATAGCCGCTTTGCCAGGCAGCTTGGTCGTTTTCCTTTCCCAACCCCTTTTCTCAAAGGAGATACTATGCGCCACTACTGAACAGTTTTCTGCGTTCGCGTCACGAAAAGACCATCGCAAGGACCGGCCGCGGCCGGGCTTCGCAACGTAGGCCGACTTCGCGGCGGCTCCGCGTGGAGTGCCTCGAAGACCGTTTGGCCCTCAGCGCGCTCAGCGTCACCAGCGGCGCCGACAGCGGGCCGGGCTCGCTCCGCGCAGAAATCGCCCTCGCCGCCAGCGGCGATACCATTAGGTTTGCCAATTCCGTCCATTCCATTACGCTCACGTCGGGCGACTTGTCGATCACCAAAAACCTCGATATCGAAGGGCCGGGCGCGAACCAGTTGACGATCAACGGCAACGACGCAGGTCTTAGCACCGCCAGCCGCGTCTTTGACATCAGCGGCCCGGTCACGGTGACCATTGCCGGCCTGACGGTCGCCAAAGGGGAAGCGGTCGTGACTGAGTATCTAGGAATGAACGGCGGAGGCGGGATTCTCAACGAGGCCGGCGCTACTTTGTATCTCAATAACTGCGTCCTGACCGGCAACGAGGCTGTTCTGTCGCCGAGTACTCCTTCTCCTACTAGCAATACGGCGCCGAATGCAATGTTTGGTGACGTTTGCGGCGGCGGCCTCCTAAACGAAGGGACCTCCTATCTCAATGGGACCACCGTAACACGCAACGAAGCTCTGGGAGGCGGCAGCTACTCCTACCCGCTCGGCGGCAGTACGGGCGGCGGCATCGACAACTGGTGCGGCGCCACGTTGCTTGTGAGCAACAGCACGATTACCAACAACGAGGCGATCAGTGCGGCCGATCCTGTCGGCGCAACTTACCCCTATTTCGCCCTCGGCGGCGGCATCGCCAATCACGCTGGCGCCGTCACCGACGCCAACGGGAACACCGTCGGCAACAACAACCCCTCCACCGTAACCATCACGAATTCCACCATCGCCGACAACGAGGCGGCTGGTGGCACCGGCGTCTACACCCAAGGCGGCGGGATCTTGAACACCAATGGGACGTTTAGTACGCCGTACACCACCGCGGTGACAACCATCAGCAACTCCACGATTAGCGGCAACCGGGCCGTGGCTGGAAACGACGGCATCGGGCTGAGTGCCTCCACTGGTGTCAACTTCGGCAGTGGCAGTGAATTCAGTGCCGCCAATGGCGGCGGTGTGTACAACGCCGTTGGGATGCTGACCGTCGACAATTCCACGTTGAGCGGCAATGAGGCCGTTGGCGGCAACGATTCCGCCCCTGCCGCGGGCGGTGTCGCCAGTCCGGCCACCGGCAGCGGAC
Organism: uncultured Planctomycetia bacterium; assembly: GCA_963780045.1. Classification (GTDB taxonomy): domain Bacteria; phylum Planctomycetota; class Planctomycetia; order Pirellulales; family Thermoguttaceae; genus JANXQG01. The sequence continues at coordinate 832,373 of CAVZZZ010000005.1, forward strand.
AGGGCGGCGGCATCGTCAACCTCGCGGGCATGGCTGCCGTCTCGAACTGCACACTGATCGACAACAAGGCCATCGGCGGCAACACGACCACGGGGCCCGGCGCCATCGCCGACGGCGGCGGCATATCGAACTGGGGAGCGGCCCTGAACGAATTCGGGATGCCCGGGATCGCCGGAATTCTCACGCTGACCAATAGCACCTTAATCGGCAACGAGGCGATCGCCGGCCGCGGCGCCAAAGATCCCACCGGCTACAGCGGCGCTGTGTGGGGTTTCGCCGCGGGAGGCGGACTTGACGTTGCCTTCTCCGGCAGCGCCACGGTCACCAACTGCACGCTGATTGGCAATCAAGCGATCGGGAGCAACGGTGTCAACGGCGGTACGGGCTTCGGCGGCGGCATCAGCCTGGGCTTCAGCTACTTCTTCAATACCGCCGCCTTTCCCGTCGTGGACGTCTCGACGTTATCGCTTTCCGACAGCAGGCTCTTGGGCAATATCGCTCAAGGCGGCAGCGGAGGAGCGACGGGGACCGGCGGCGACGGGCTGGGCGGCGGCCTGGCGATCAACTCCGGCAACCCCGGCTTCCCCGCCTCCAGCGCCACGGTCACGAGCAGCGCAATCGATTTCAACCTGGCCCTCGGCGGCTTCGGCGGCACGGTCGGGCAGGGAATCGGCGGCGGCGTCTACAACGACGGCACGTTCAGCAAGGACCTCCACACGCTGCTGGCCCTCAACCTCGCTTCCACCAGCAATAACGACATATACTCGTGAGACGCCGTTTCACCGCGATGGCTGGTCTTTAGCGGCCGCGCAATAACTGCGTGGAGAACTTCCCTTGCTATAATGGTTCAGGGTGTGAGCCTGAACCGGTTGCAGGTTACAGCATGTGAAAAGCCTCGATCACACTTCTTGGCAGTCCTTCCGCGATGAAAGTTCTCCTTGTAACAAGTCTTCTTTCCGCGGTGCTGGCCGCGTCAGGCATAGCGCGTGCCGCGGCGACAGCGGTCACGCTGCCGCCGCGCCCATATCATCTGGCAAGCCGTCCGTTGCAGCGCTGGATTGTGACGTTCACGCGGCGCCACGGGGCGTTCCACGGCGTGGTCTGCTACGCCGTGCCGCCCGATGACCCGTGCCAGACGATTCACAGCGTGGAGCTATATGCCGACACCGAGAAGGGCCGGGTGAACGCGGTGCGGGTGACCGATGCCGGGGCCATTCAAGAAGCCGCTGCTCAAGCTGGAGATCGCGGCCTTGGCCCCGTTCACGGTCACGGCACGCGTGGACCTGTCGCTTCATCACACGGAGCTGCAGCAGGGACCGGCCGCCGGACGGACCAAACCGCTCACTCCGCTCCAGCGCCGTGAATACCTGGACGATGGATGGCCCAACGCGAAGGCGCGCGCCTGGTTCACCGGCTGGATGAAAAGCCACAAGCTGAGCCTACGGGCCAAGCCCGCATTGGAGTTCTTCGGCGCCTGGGGCGGGAACATGCTCATCGGCAACCGAAACGTGAACTTCGAGCTGTCGGGCCCCAAGGGAAAATGGAGCATTGGGACGTTGGACGGCCTGGCCTTTGGCGCAGCGAACGGAAAATGGGACTTCCCCGACATCCAGATCAAGGCCGCCGTCGTGCCGCAGGCGAAGGTCAAGTAATCGACTGTCGTTGCAGGGTCGTCACCCGGTATTCCCGCTCACTCGTGGACTGGGCAGGTTGATGGATCACGTCCCTCGTCGCCTGCGCCCGCGGACCGCAACCGCCGCAGCCGCAGCGGCGATCAACAGTCCGAGCGTTCCAGGCTCGGGAACGGGAGTGAAACCGGGCGCCGATTGACCATCATAAAGGGTTGCGGCCGAAAGACCTGCACCATTAAAGGTTGCGGCGGAAAGACCTAGGTCCGCCCCATTGAAACGAGCCGCCCGCAGCGGTGGGGCCGTCGCGCCGCTGGCGGCATGTTCGCCGCTTGGCAGCACCGTGCCGAATGCCCCTAAATCGTCGCCGACCGACAAGTTGGAGCCGTCAGCAACCGCTTCATTGTTCGCCAGCACCAACGCTCCGCCGACAACATACGTGCCGCCCGTGTACGAATTGGTTCCGGCCAGGACCAGCGTACCAGAGGACATTATCAAGGACGTCTGGAATGCGCCATCTTGGATCGAGCCGGAGAAAGTGGTCCTGCCGGACTGGCTGACCGTCAAGCTGGCCGTGCCGCCGGAACTGCCGCCGGAATTTGTGATTGTCCCTCCCGTGCCGCCGCTCAAGCCTTTCACAAGGACATTCAGCCCCGCCAAGTCAAGCGTGCCGCCGTTGACCGTAACGGTGCCGCCTCCCAGAGCGCCCGGGTCGCCGAGTTCGACATAACCGCTCTGGATCGTCGTGCCGCCAGTGTAAGTGTTGGCATTCGGGAGAAACACCAGTCCGCCGCCGGTGCTGTCAACAAAGGTAAACCCGCCCGGGCCGTTAATCGGACCAAAAAGGATCACTGCATTGCCGTTGCTGTCAACCGTCAATTTGCTGCTGCTGTTCGTGAGGTTGAAGGAGTTCACTCCTAAACCCCAGGAACCGGTTGCCTGGATCGTGCCGCCTCCGGCATCGAACTCTGACGAGCCAGAGCCCATCGCAATCCCGAAGCCGATCCCACTGCCGTTATAGGTGCCGTACGTGCTGCTGCCGTCGCCCTGCACCTGCAAAAGGCCGCCGTTTAAAGAGTAGGTTCCGGAGCCGGTGGTGCCGTCGCCATTATTGGCGACGCCAAGAACGACGGGGCCTGCGACGGTATTCGTCCCGCCCGTCTGAATGAATAAGCCGCTGCCGCCGTTGCCGACATACACAGCGGCAGAGGAAAGCACTCCGCTTCCGGAGAGTTGGTAGGTCCCAGCGCCGAAGGTGCCGTCGCCATTATCGGTGTTGCCGAGAACAACGGGGCCCGAGACGGAATTCGTTCCGCCCGACTGAATGAATATGCCGGTGCCGCCGTCGCCGACATATACGGCCGCGGATGAAAGCATACCGCTTCCGGAGAGTTGGTAGGTCCCCAGTGCGCCCTCGCTTTGACCCAAATCGAACGGGATGTATTGTGTGTCATTCGCGGAAACTACTCCGCCCGATTGCACGAAAGAACCACTGCCGGAAGAGCCGACATAAAGATCGGTTGCCGCGACCAGACCATTGCTCAAAGAGTAGGTGCCGCTTCCGGAGCCGTAGCCCAAAGCAAAGAATCCCACAGTATTCGTTCCGCCCGAATGATTAAATATGCCGTTGCCATCCCAGCCGACTAGTTCTGCGTCTGCGGTAACAGTGCTGCTTCCGCTCAAACTGTAGGTCCCCGAGGAGAGGGTGCCGTCGTCGGCTGGACCGTCAAGGCCCACGGCCAGATACGCATTACCGGCGTTGGTTACCGTAACCAGCCCGCCCGTTTGCGCGTAGTATCCAGTGCCATTTTCACCGACGATCAGGTTGGTGGATGTCACCGAATTGGTCCCGCCTGACTGATAGTACGACCCGGAAGTGCCGGGACTGTAACCCAGGGCTTCATCTAAGTACCCGGCCAGGCCCGCCTGGACCAGTCCGTCCGTTTGAATAAAGACGCCATTGCCGCCATTGCCAACGATGATTTCTCCCGGCGTAAACAACGAACTGCTGCCGCCAACGGTGCAGGTCCCGCTACTGCCGGTTTCGAGACCGACACTTGCCGCAAGCGCGTTCACCGATCCGCCCGACTGGGTAAACGTGCCATTTCCGTATGTGCCGATATTCAAGCTGCCGATGGTGGCGTCATCGCCGCAGTTTAACAGCCCGCCCGTCATGGTGTAGTTCGCGGCATTGCTGTAGGCAATACTCAACGCGACCTGGGGCGTGACGACTCCTCCGGATTGCGTGAAACTTCCTGTTCCCAGATAACCCATCCGGATGCGCCCTGGGGCAAGCGTTCCGCCGCTGATGGTGTACGAGCCGCTGCTGCTCGCCGAGTTGTAACCAAGCCACAAATAAGAACCCTGATCGGCTGGAAAGTTAACGCCGCCGGATTGCACGAAGTTGCCCGTGCCGTTGAAGCCGACGTATTCAATGGTAGACGGGTTAGATGCCAAACTGCCGCCTGTCAACGAGAGCGTGCCATTGTCGACTGTTGTAGTGCCCGTGAAGGTGTTGGCGCCGTAAAGTTGCAGCGTGCCGGCGCCAAGCATGGTCAGATTGCCGCCATCGGTGATCGCGCCGCCGATCGAAACGTTGCCGCTGCCGGCGACGGTCAAGGTATAACTGGGCCCGGTATCCACGCCCCCCTGGATCGAAAGCGGGTTTGCTGAGTTATTGATCCATGTCTGGTCGATTCCCATGACGAGCGGCGCATTGACGGTTAGCGGACCCGCGTGGGAGTCCATTTCAATCCCGGTGGACGCGTTGCCGTTAATCGTAGCCGAGTTGAGTGTCAGCGAGCTTCCGCTGATGGTGACGGCGCCCGCGCCGGTGCTCCAGACTCCGCCGATGGGATAAGCCGCGGCGAGGTTCGGCTCAAACAGGTACAAAAGGGCGTTGAACTGGCCGGTGTCGACGCCAGTGGGCACGGTCCCGCCCCAATCGGCGGCGGTGCCCCAGTCCGAGCCGACGTTGGCCCATGTATAGACGTTTTTGCGCCTGAATTGGCGAATTGACGAAGACGAAAACAATAGCCAGCCCGAAAAGGGCGCAGCAGAGAGTGTAGCGAGTCGATCGTGCGCGAGCCATTTTTGTTACCCCCGTAATACAAGTTGCGAAAACAACTATGATTTTAACAGGGCAGCGCACGATGTCAAACAAAAGGTCCAGCGAGATTCGGGAAAAAAAGCGTCCTGCGACGTTTTTGTCGCTGTGCTCTTGGCGGAAAAGACCTGGAATTACATTTTTGGGGGGACATCGCAAGCGAAGCTCACATTAGAAAGATGGGCATCGCTAATAACATCCAATTTTTACATACACCTATTGGAGGCCCGGCCTGATTGTAATCCCCAGCGAATTGGCCACCGGGCGTTCTCTTCCATCGCTTGGATGATTCAAGATAACCATTTGCTGCGTCTTGGGGTCGCGGATGGCCAAGACCGAGCTTCCGCCGCCGTCCAGGTTGACCGCCTCCTCAGCCCCCTGGCCAACAAGCACGTCGGCAAGCTCCGCGAGCGACATGCCCGTCGCTACTCCTTTTTTGCGTCCGTCAACCACGACCAGGATCAGAGTATTGCCGTGGTTCTTGATGCCTACGGCAGTGCGGGGATGCGGCCCCTTGATAAAGCCCGGTCTTTGAGAGACCGGCGCGACGTTCTTGCCGCCGTGGACCAAGGTGTCGTGCCCGGCAATGGCCTGTTTTGCCTCGCGCGGCGGGTCCTTTCCGGTCGCGATCGACGCTCTCCCGCGGGCATCGATCACCAACATTGGCAAATCCTTTCCGGCTTTTGACCAGACTACGCCGTCGGTCTCGGCAACGCCGGTCACTTTTGCCATGGTGGCGGCCTTGAACTGCGACAGTGCAGCTTTCCCTTCGGCATCTTTCCCGTGGAAATGCTCAAAGAAATCACCGTTGACGACCACGTCGAACTTTTCGCGATCCGCGATCTTGGTGGGCTGCATCAACGTCGTCTGCCACGGTCCATCCCCGTCGGGATCGGGTCCGCCGCGCGCAACCCGCACGACGGTTCCCGATCGGGTCAGGTCAACGATCACTTCATAGATTTGCTGGGGCGGATTGGTCTTTGTTTCGACGCTGTAAGTCACGCCAGCATACGGCCGACGTGGAAACTCGTCCGCATAGACCAACGTGCCGAGCGCAACTAGGAATAACAGTGAAGCGGCGATTTTGCGTAACATGTTTACGCTCCCCATAGTGTTTGTCGCCACCGCCGATTGTCTCGAGCGATATGCAGCTCCTAACAGCAGTTTCGAGGACCCAAAACTCCGCAAAATCCATGTATCTCAGCCATTCTAGGGCCGTCGGAAATGTGATGTCAAGCAGGTTCAAGGGAGGCGTGTACTCCGGCCGCACGATGCAGCATAGAATGGGGGTCTAGAGTTGCATTCTTCCTGTCATGCTTTTTCGAGGCGGTGTCCGTGAAAGTTCGACTGTTGGTAGTGTGGATGACCCTTCTGGGACCGCTCGTGGCCCGTCTGTGCGCTCTCGCCGACGAAAACCATTCAACCTCCGCAAACTGGCCGGCTTGGCGTCGAGATGGGACGGGGATCGCTGACGACGAACATCTGCCCCCCACGGAACATTTGCCCATTGTGTGGAGCGAGAATGAGAACGTGTTATGGCACACGCCACTGCCGGGCGAAGGGAATTCCTCGCCCATCGTGTGGGGCAAGCGGGTCTTCCTGACGGCGGCGCTTGACGAAGGGGCAAAACGCCTGGTCATCTGCTTCGACGCCGACACGGGCAAAATCCTCTGGCGGACCGAACTTCTGCCGGACACCTCCAGCACGTTCTATGCTAAGACCGGGTTCGCCTCGCCCACCCCCGCCACGGACGGCGAACGGGTCTACGCGTTCTTCGACACGCCGGGGCTGGTCGCGCTGGACATGCAGGGCAAAGTCGTGTGGAAACACAGCATGAGCCCTATCAATTGCCCGTACAACATGGGCAGCTCGCCCGTCTTGTACAAGGATATGGTGCTGCAATGCTGCGATCAGAAAGGGCCGGCGTATCTGCTGGCCGTCGATCGCAAGACGGGCATGCAACGTTGGCGCGCGCCGCGCAAGTCGAGCGACTTCGGCCACTATGGCACGCCGCTGGTGATCCGGGTCGAAGGCCGGCCGCAGGTGGTGGTCAACGGCGAACCGGTAGTCGCCTACGATCCTGGCACGGGCACGGAGCTCTGGTCCTGCCACGGAATGAAGGTATGCGTGGCCCCCAGCCCGGTTTTCGGAAACGGGCTGATTTACGCCTCTTCCGGACGGACCGGTCCGGTGATGGCCATCGATCCCCGCGGGCGCGGCGACGTGACCGAGACCCGTGTCCTTCTGCACTTGACGAGCGGAGGGCCTTACGTTCCGACGCCCTTGATCTACCCCGAGAACCTATCCGAAAACGGGACGCGCAATGCCGCGATTCCGGATCGGTCGAGAAGTTTTCGGACGGGTTCTATCCTCATGGTGCCGGGCGACAACGGCAAAATGCTCTTCTACGACGCCGCCTGCAAGCTCGTGGCGGAAGATCGCGTCGCCGACCATTTTTCGTCTTCGCCGGTCGGAGCAGATGGCAAAATATACTGGTGCTCGGAGCGCGGCAAGACCTACGTGCTGGATGCCGCCGCGTTGACCGGCAAGAAACCATCGGTCAAGGTGCTTTCCGTCAACCCACTCCACGGCGCGATCTTGGCAACCCCGGCCATCGCGGGCGGCCGGATATATCTCCGCACCAACGAGGCCTTGTATTGCATTGCCGACGCTGGCCAAGCACGCTTAGTCCATTCCGCGAAGGCCCTATCGGGCACGTTCGCCGAGCTGCAGGACCGCTACGAGAAACACAAGGCCGTGTGGACCAACGAGCGGGAAGCCCAGGCCCGCTTGGAGACCGTCGAGGCCATCGCGCGGCTGAATGATCCGCAAGCCGTTCCGTTTCTGCTGCATACCGTGCAGAAGGAACCGCACTGGGATATCTGCGAAGAGGCGGTCAAATCGCTCGCCCGCAAGGGCCCGTCGGCGATTGATCCGCTGACGGGCCTCTTGACGGACAAGCGGCCGTTCGTCCGCACGGTGGCCATCAACGGCCTGGGGCGGCTCAAGGCGACCAAAACCATCCCGCAATTGCTCGTCGCTACGCACGACAAGGAGCCGTTGGTCCGCTGCTCCGCCTTGGTAGCCTTGGCCGAAATCGCTCAGGGCGACAAGACCTCTGTTGCGCGCGTCGCCACGGTGCTGACTGCCGTGCTGGCCGACGGGAAAGAAGAAGCGGTCGTCAAGGAATCGGCCCTCGATGGGCTTGCCCTCCTGGCCGGCAAAGCCGGTGCGCTGCGCGAGGAAATCCTTCGCGCCCTCGTCGCCATGCAAGCCGGCGGCAATCCGCGGGTGGCCAAGAAGGCGTCAACAGTCCTAAGCGACGCCTACAAGGCCACCCCCGACGAGATCGAAAAGGCGCGGCAGGCGGGCCGTCCGTGAAGGGGAAGAGGGAGACGGTCGGTGGATAGGACGAATTGGGGAGCGATCAATTCTGAAGTTAACCGATCGCAACTAAGGCCGACTGTGGAAGAGAGAAAATCAGATGTTCCGTTTTCATGCCCGACCGAAAGTCGAAGCAAATGGCTGCGAGTATTAATGGAGTTTATGCGACTGGCTCGGGGATGCTATGTGTTTGGAACCCTGAAGCGTTTGCTGGCGTCCTGGACCCTAATACATGGGAACGTGAGTTGTGCGAGGATGACGACATCGTCCGACACATTAAAGCCGGTGCGTTTGTTCCAGTTGGCATCCATCGCGGTCTCGACGGGGCCTTCGGTGTCCACCTCCGAGTCGGAGACTTGGACCAGCTTGCTAAGCTCACAGAGCGTGAAACGAACTATGTGCTGGGTCGTTCCGAGCCGTACCTTTTCAAGACGACTGGGCGGCTGTGCTTGGGTGGCATTGAGCAGGTCGAAGGACAGCCTGGACCGAACGTCGGGCATGTCGAGGTGGCGGAGGGAGAGTACGCTATCTCTGTCTTTCTACTCGCATGGGACAATGAGCCCGGCATGAAAGACGATCGCGGACAACCGAAACCGGAAGCGCTGCCAGACTTCGTGGTACTCGTCAACCCCAAGACGAATGGTTTGAGGTTTCGTCAGAAAATCCACGCTCAGGACCCGCCACATCGAACGAAAGCGCCAGAGGCGAGGCCTGGAACGCAATAGACGAAAAGCGAGTCAGAACTGCTTACGAGAGACACTTCCTGTTCCCAAGCGAGCATTTCGCGCGCTAATCGGTTGTAATTGTTCGTATTGGAACAGCCGACGCCTGTTTCAGGAGCGCGCAAAAATCAATCTCGCCAGAAATCGAATATTCTCGACCAAATGCTTGACACAAACGCGCGATCTGCTACACTCGATAATGTTGTACCGCTCCACGCGAGCACTGGGTGCCCTCCTCTCGGACGGGCGCAAACTTAACAACTCATCACGAGGCAGCGCGTACCAAGCACAGCCGAGCGTCGGCAAGACGGAAACCAATCCCCTGGGTCGTGGTTTCTCAATCCGATAGATGTGCCTTGGTGATTTCCGTTCAATCCGAGCACGGCCGCTCGTTCAGCAAAAACGAACGACGCGAGCCGTTTCTTCCGCGGATTTCTTTGGCGTTGCACTTCGCGCGGATGTAGCCGATGCGATGCACGCAACGCCACAAATCTCCTGCATTTTAATTCAAAACAACTGGGCACCTATGAAAACCGTCAACCTCCTTTTCCGGACGCTCGCCCTTTGCGGAGCATTTCTATTCGTTTCGCTGCTCCAACAGCCCGCACGGGGCGATCTGCTTTATTCCTACACGACCGCGATCTCGAGCTATCTCCCGCCCGGTGCAGGACTTACGCAGTTCTACTCATCCGTAGCGCCGGCCAGCGCCACCACGGGCCAAGGCCAAGTGACGGCCGCCAGCACTGCGTCTTACACGGTGTTAAGCGAGACCTTCACTCCAACCTCGAACGAAACCCTTGGCGGGTTTGACGTCCTGGAAGCCGGCAACAGCGGCTCTGCCATGATCGTACGACTCTATGACGTCACCAGCAGCGGCAGTTCCAACAACGGCACATTCACCCAGGGTTCCGGCGCGACCTATCCCGCCGGGCTGACCGACCTGTTCGGCAACGGTAACGGTTTGACCTTCACTACTCCCAACGCCCCAGAGGTCCAAGGCCAGTTCCTGTTGAGCAATGGCACCGCCAACGACCAGGTTGCCCTGATCGGCGGCCACTCTTACTCCCTGGAGTTCTGGGCCCCGACGATTGGCAGCGGCACAATCACGAACAACTTCATCTGGTATCGCGGTGGCGCCGTCGCAACCGATGGCCAGATGATGGGCACCGCCGACGCCAACACAGCGCGCGTGACTATCGCCAGTCTGGGTTTGGCGGGAGGCGCCCCGCGCACGGCCTCTCTAGCGCTTTACACGGTTCCCGTTCCGGAGCCCTCCACGCTGGCGCTGATCGGCTGCGGGCTTGTTGCCGTGCTCTTAGGCCGGCAGGCCCATGCTCGCCTAAGTGTATAATGCGGCTGCATGAACGGCAGCGTGAGTAGACTTGTGGCGGGCGACTTGGACGCAGCTTTTCTGCCCGGGCGCGGCATGATTGGTATTTCATTGCGGCACCGGGGAGAGGAGTTCCTGCGGCGGCTGGAAAACCTTGAAGCCGCGGCTGTCAAAGGAAGCACTGCCGGAATTCCACTGCTTTATCCCTGGGCCAACCGCCTGTCAGGTCCCGGCTTTCGCGCCGCCGGCCGCGACGTGCTCCTCGATCCGTCGTCTCCGCTCTTGCATTGCGACGAAAACGGTTTGCCGATGCACGGCGTCCGCTGGTCGGTGCTCGCGTGGGAAGTGACCGAATCGAGCCAGGACTGCCTTGTGGCCGGGCTTGACTGGAACCGCCCGGAACTGCTCGCGGTCTTTCCGTTCCGTCATCGCCTCCAGATGGCTGTGACCCTCGCTCCGGACAGTTTGACGATTGAGACCAAAATCCGGGCGGACGAATTGCTGCCGGTGAGTTTCGGTTTTCATCCGTACTTCGGGATTCCCGGGTTGCCGCGCGGAGAATGGCGTTTGCGGTTGCCCCCGATGCGCAGACTGGTGCTCGACAACCGTGGAATCCCCACGGGAGAAGAGGCGGCTTGCGACCCTTTCGACGCCCCGCTGGGCGAACTGAACCTCGACGATGGATTTGTCGTGCTCGACGAACGCCCGAGATTCTCGCTGTCGGGCGGAGGTCGCCAGATCACGGTCGAGTTTCTCCAGAACTTCAGCCACGCACAGGTTTTTGCACCCAGAGGCAAAGACTTTGTGGCACTTGAGCCCATGACTGCGCCCACCAGCGCGCTGACAAGCGGCCGCGGGCTGCGGCTGGTAAAAGCTGGTCAGGAGTTTCAGGCGGCGTTCCGGATTCTTGTCGAGGGATGAATCGGGGACCCCTGCCGGGCAAGCGGGCTGGGGTCCAGTCCTTCCTTCGCTTGCGCTCTTGCGCTTCAGGCTTGTGTTCGCAGCATGACGTATGCTTGTTGACTGTCAGGATGCAACTGTTATTAACTTTGTTCACCTTTCGCTCGCCGGAACGCTGTGTCATGAACCGTGCGCCGTCAAATTCCCGTCCGCGAAAATGCTTCTCCGGTCCCGTCGCGCGGCTCGCTGGTCACGCCGGACGCGCCGCCCGTCTTCCCGGACGCCCCAACGGTCTCGCCGGGCGCGGGAAGGGTCACGCCTGGCGCCTCAGCGGTCACGCCTAACGGGCCGCCCGTATCGTTGAACGAATCGTCCGTCCAGCGAGACGCGCCAACTGTCCTACGAGCAGAAGGTGTGCCACAGACGAATGAATTCTTGCTGCGGCCGAATGCAAATTGCCTCCGCCCGAAGCAGTCGTGGATTCCGTCGAATGCATCTTGCCTTCGGTCGGAGGAAGGGTTGCACCGGTCGAATGGGATTTGCCTTCACTCGAAGGAAGCGTTGCTTCGCGCGAATGCAACTTTCCTCCAACGCGTGCTGCACCGGCGGCCCGTCGAAGCGCAATCGCCTCCACGTCGCGGACAGGTTGGTTCGGTCGCAGGACAGCGAGCGCCTATCGAGGGCCAGTTCCGTACGCCAGAGCGCAAAACTGCTACAATCGATAGCGCGCGACGTACGCGTCGCTCGCGCCAGGGGTGTGCGGAGGAAAGTGTCGAGTCAAGAAGCGGTTCCCGACACCTTTTCTTTCCACCTTTTCTTCCCCCCGTTTGGCATTAGGAAGCCTCGTACTGCTCAGCCGGGTCGTAAGACTCAGCTATTTCATCAAGGAACTCCGGTTTCAGGTACGGGATTACGTTCTTGACCTCTTCCAACCGCTCGCAGAGCTTGGAGTACGGTAGGAAGCTGCAAACGGAATGGAGAGGCTTGTTACTCGACGCGAAAGTGGGCCTAGGCACTTCTCTGGTGAACTTCTCGTATCGTTCGTCAGGTGCGGCCAAATAGAGTTTGATGTCGATGTTCGCCTGCATATAGAGCAAGTCCGACATTCGTAAGAGACCGGAATAGATCGAGGTAGTATGTTCGACTTCAAAGGCCGCCACAAAAGTCTTCCCGTCCAGCCAGATAACGTCGATTCGCTCGATGGTCTGGTGGGTGCCTGGCTCGAACTGCACAGGGAGTGAATCGAGAAGCTGGGGTATATCCTCGATTGCCTTGCCGCTCCAGCACTTGCCGCGGTCGGCCTTTGGTGCCCAGACGTTCAATCCCATGCGGGAACCCAAGTCGAGCAACCGCCACTGAATCTCCGTGTGGGTGGGAGCATCGGCCGGGAGAGGCCACGAATCGTCCGGTTGTCCTTCATCGTCGCCTGGAATCGTCACTACCGTTTCTACTTGCTCGTCCCCGAACTTCTTCTTGAGCTTATAGAGATTGCTCGACCGCTTGAGCTTATTTGGGTCTACCGGCCGAAGAACAGGATTTGCCTCTGCCGCCTTAATCGCGGCAACGATTACTTGGCCGTCTTTCGGGTCATACCTTGTCGGCGAACCCCGAACTAGACCGGACCATCCACCCGGAGCGGTGTCTTTTGGGAAGAAGGAAAGCTTGCCCCGGAATTCATCCATTGGTACGCCGACCTCTGGGGTGAGCATAATAAGCGGCTTGACCGGGAAGCGAATCGGGAACACTTCTTCTCCCCAGATGGGAGTGTCATCCTGGTACATCTTCCCAGTCACCTCGAGTATGCCAACCCACCGCTTAACTCCAGTCATATAACACAGGAGAACGTCGCCGGGATGAATCTTGCTTGCGCGCTTGCGATTGTGTTCTCGGAATCCGCTGACCGTCGCTCCGACCTTCTGAAACTCTTGCCAGGTGGTCCCGGTAAATAAGTCAAGCCAGTAGTTCATCATCTGCCTCCTCAACGAATTTCCGTTGTGGCCCATCCTTGCAAGAGCCTGAATTCCCGGAACGAGCCGAACCTTAGTTCCCTAAATGACAAGCCCCCCATTATAGCAGCTCGCCGGCGCCTTTCCTTCGGAGCGCATAAGAGGACGTTGCTGATTCCGACGGACGTGCGACGGCCCCTTCCTCGTCTCGCCGACGGGCCTATCGCAACCCGAAATAGCCGTGAGCATCGCGGTGTGGCGAATCGAGCGCAGCGGGCGGTACGATCGAGTACGGCCGGCAACGGCTTCATCGCTTCCACCCCGGACCGCGGACAAAACGGCCGGGCTTCGCCCCGGTGTGCTCTCCGTCCTTGTGTACCTGCACGCCGTTCACGAAGACGTGGACCATACCGCTGGCATACTATATAGTGAGGTTTCTCATACGTGACGTGGTCATGGACCTTCGCGGGATCGAACACGACCACGTCCGCATTCATCTGGCCGCCACACTCGTGACACTCCGCGAAAGAAGGAAAGGTCGTCAATGGGCGAGCCAATTCTCCTGTGGGAGACCAGGAACCGCTTGAAAATCCATGTCGGTCGTTAGCAGGGTCAAGCTGTAGCGCAAGGTAACAGCGGCAATTAAGGAATCAACCGTCTCCAATTGCCGGCCGCGCCGACGCAGCGCCACTTGCAGGTCCGCAGCAGACTCGGCGTCCGTTTCATCGGGCACGTAGCAGGGCACGGCTGGCCTGAGCCGTTGCCACTCGCCCCGGTTCAGCACGGAGCGCGGCAGAATGCTGATGCCGAACAACGTCTCCGTGAGTACGGGCACGCAGATCGCAAAGGTGTGTCCTTCATCGAGTCTGCGGAGAATCTGTTCTCGCAGCGGGTGCCCAAGCGTGACCAGCGGTGAAGCGTGATTTGTGTCCAACAGGTAGTCGGCCATCGGAAGCTACTGTACACGTCCTTCGGCGCAATCATTGGCGCGGGTCGTCGCCCTGATCTGCGATTCGACTGCCGCCCACTCATGCTCCCAGACGCCTAGGTCGAAGTCTGGAACGTGTGGCGCGTTCCCAAGTGCCGCAGCGAGGGAACCAGTGGCCGCGACAATGCTTCGTGGATTAGGTGGAGTGGCCCGTATCCTTGCCACTACCTCCTCCGGCGTGGACACCACCGGCCCCGCTCCCGCCGCGTTGGCCAGAATGTCCAGGGCCACCTCTTCGAGCGAGCGACGTTGCGAGTCCGCCGCGCGCTGTAGTTGGGCTTCGACGTCATCGGGCAGTGTAATCGTGATTGACATTTTGCGAACCGCCTGTTTTTCCGAATCGCTGCTTGACAAACACCACCCTCTATTCTACCACGGATAGCTTCACCCCTTCCACCCCGGTCCCCGGACAAAACGCCCGGGTTTCGCGCCGGTGTGCTCTCCGTCCTTGAGCACCTGCACGCCGTTCACGAAGACGTGGACCATCCCGGTGGCGTATTGGTGAGGCTTCTCGTACGTGGCGTGGTCCTGGACCTTCGCGGGATCGAACACGACTACGTCTGCAAAGTAATTCTCCTTGAGCCTGCCGCGGCGGTCCAGCCGCAGGTTCTCGGCCGGCAAGGCGCTGAGCTTGCGGACCGCCTCCTGCAGCGTGATCAGCTTCTCGTCGCGGACGAACTTGCCCAGCACGCGGGCAAAGCTGCCGTAGGCCCGCGGATGCACGTTGGATTTCAGAAAAACGCCCTCGGGCGCCAGCGACTCGGCATCCGAACAGAAACTGACCCACGGCAGCGCGGCCTTTCGTCGCAGGTGCTCCTCGGATTGCGTGAAGTAAATGGTCGCGATCGGGCTGTCGTCTTCGACGATGAGGTCCATGACGGTCTCTTCCGCCGACTTGCCGCGCATCTTGGCGATTTGGCCCAGGGTCTTGCCCGTCAGAGGCTTGAGCTTTTCGCTCTTGAAGCCCACGAGCAGGATACCGTCCGGCGTTCCGGGCTCCAGGAACATGTTCTCCCAATCGGGGCTTGAGACGCGCATCGCGGCCACGATCCGCTTGCGCGTGGCCGGGTCCTTCAAGCGCCGCAGACATGCGTCAAACCCGCCGTCCTCCACCCACGGCGGCATGGTGGAATCCAATCCGGTCGAGCCGGCCGGGTAAGTGTACATGTCGGCGGTGATGTGAAGCCCTTCGGCGCGGGCCTTCTCCACCATCGCGATCACCTGCTCCATTTTGGGCCAGTTCTCCCGGCCGGCCGTCTTAAGGTGATAGATTTCGGCGCGAATCTTCGCTTCACGGGCGATGGTCAGCAGCTCTTGGACGCCTTCAATGATCTCGGCGCCCTCGCTGCGCATGTGCGAAGTGTACAAGCCGTCGTACTCCGCCGCGGCTTTGCACAGCGCGATGATCTCGTCGGTCTTGGCGAAACTTCCCGGCGGATAGATGAGCGCGGAGGCCACGCCCATCGCCCCTTCCCGCATGGCCTGGCGGACGAGGTCCTGCATTTGTTTCAGCTCGTCGGCGGTGGGCGGCCGGTTGTCTTCGCCGATCACGTAGTTTCGCGGGGTGGCCGCGCCGATGAACGACGCCACGTTCGCGGAAACTCCGCGGCGCTCGAGCATTTGCAGGTATTCGCCCAGCGTGGTCCACGCGATCGGGTACTTGATGTCGCCCTGGCGTTTGAGCATCTGTTTTTTCATGCGGTCGTTGAGCGGCCCCATGGAATCGCCTTCGCCCATCACTTCCAGCGTGACTCCCTGGCGAATGTCGCTCTGCGACCGGCCGTCCGCGATCAGCGTCTCGTTCGCCCAGCACATCATGTTGATGAAGCCGGGTGCGACCGCCAGGCCCGCCGCGTGGATTTCCGTCTTCCCGTGGTCCGCCGAGAGATCGCCGACGGCCGCGATCTTGTCGCCGCTAATGGCCACGTCGCCGACGAAGGGCGGTTTGCCGCTGCCGTCATAAATCGTTCCGCCGCGGAGCACGATGTCGTATTCCGCGGGCCAGGCGAGCCCGGCCGACAAAATTGTAACAGCCGCGACGGCCGCACTGAGCATTGGATGACGAAGCAAAGTTTGCATGGTTGGACCCTATTATAGAAACACGAATCGCTTGCGGGGATGGTTAAGGCAATCTCACTTTAGCAAAGTGCCACGGCGCGTCAATAACCGTTAAGTCGCAAGCATCGTCTCCCCTTCAAGCACTTGCGATTCATGAAGCCTTTCGACGCCCGCCCAACGCCACCATCGCGGCAGGGCGCCGACGTAAAACGACGGTTCGAGAATGCAGTGCTCGCTTGGCAATCCCGGGATGCTCGCGCCAAGCGATCTCACTCGCATATCCACCAATGGCCATTTTTCGTAGTCTGGATGCGGGTCCGCAATTTGCAGAATGTTCAGTCACCCTGGGCTGATTTTGGCCGGCAAGAAGCCGAAGGCGATATCGTTGAACATTCTTTTCGCCTCCGCAGCAGAGTCAAACGCTGAGTTATCCGGCAAAGGAAGGACTATTTACGGCACTTCACTTGCCATTCGTTAAGAATCTCGGCAGGAGGTTCGCGGCCCATTCCGCCACAGAGCCTTCCAGCGGCGGTTCGGCCGGACGACGGTAGTCGAGGGCGTAGTCGTAGCCGGAACGATCGTAGGTCTTCGTGAAGGCGTCTTCTAGATCGAGCGAAACTTCGGCTTCGCCGGCGGCCAGCGGCACCGGCACGACCGGCAACGCGTGCCACAGCGTCCATGCATGGACCTCGACTTTCGGATAGCTCGGGGGGCGGCAGATGAAGGCGTAGTAATCCGCCGAGGGCAAGCGTTCGCGAGTCGGCAATCGCTTGCCGCCGCGCAGCAGATCGAGTTCCACAAGATTGGTGCGCGTGTCGAGAATATTTTCGCGCTTGCCCTGGTATTCCATGTAGCCGTCGCTGGGACTTTTGTTCGTGGGCGAAAGCAATTCAATGACCGTGACTACCTTTCGGTCTTCGCGATCGCGAATCGTCAAGTACTTCTGCCTGCGGCCCTGCGGAATGGACAAGGTGTAAATCGCTGGAGCAAGCGCCGTTGCGCTCGCAGCGGAACCGTCAAACGCGCGGCTCGCTTTCGCCGAAGCCTCGACGAACGCCAAATCCGGCTCGATTGTTCCCGCCGGCAGTTCGTTCTCGCTCACGAGGTAGACATCCTGCTCGACATCCACGGAGTATCTCGGCCGCACGGCCGGCACGAGCAATTCCTTCAGGACGGCGATAAAAGTTGTGTGGAAATCTTGCCACCGCTGGCCTTCGATAAACGGATCCATTCCCGGAAACGGGCTAGGCATGAGGATTCTCCATTATTTCGTCTTCGCGTACTCCGCGAACGTCTCCGCCACGTGGCCCTGCTTCTCGTCGCCCTTGTGAAGCAGGATGCGATAGCGGAGGAGAAGCTCCTTGCCCTGCGGTAGCGCATAAGAGACCGGATGGCTCGTGTCGCCGTCGAACTCGTGCTCGGCGAAGGGATTGGCGGCGAAGAGACCGTAGTTCCGCACGTGCCAGCGCGCCGGGTAGCGGAAGCTGCTGGGATGGTTCAAGATAGCGATGCCGACCGTTTCGCCATCCAGCGGGCCGTGGTAATCGACCCACTCGGCCGGCTTGCCCCAGCAGGCTTTCTCGCCGACCCCGCCGCGGCTGTTGACGATCTGCCCGCCTTTTTTGGAATCGACGCGGATCGTGTCGGGCACGCGAAGGCCGAACGCGCCCTCCTTTGTGTCGCCAAACTCCAGCGGCCCCTCGCTGGCACGCAGGGTAACGGCGAAGTCGATCCACCGCGAATCGACCTCTGTGCCGAAAACGAGCCGCCGCTCGTCCGCCAAGACCTTTTTTCCTTCGGGGCTGAGCCAGTCGTCGCGGGCGACGATCTCGGCACGACCCCGATCCTGGGTGCCCCGGCCGCTTTTGATCTTTGTGAAATCGCGATGGACGATACTGCCGGTTTTCACTTTTGCCGTTTTCTTGTTCAGCGGCGGCTCGGACCAGAAGTCGATGCCATTGACGCTGCCGTGCGAGAACCAGAAGGAGCGGTGGTGCGGGTGGTCCTTGCTAAGTTGCGGCTTGCCTTCGATGGGCCAGGGCCGCGTCATCGGCTTGCCCGTCGGGCCGATGATCGGCCATAAAACGGGTTTCGTGCCGGATTGCGTCAGGTATTCGGTGAACAGTTGGCCGTCGATTTTAACGATGACGCCGCTGGGCGACTGCTCGGCGGTGATTTCCGCGGCGCGGACGGGAAGGACCGACAAAAGATTTGTGGCAGCCAAGATGAGGAACCACGAAATACACGAAACACTCGAAAAATGAAGGAAAGGAAAACCCTTTCGTGTTGTTCGTGTATTTCGTGGTTCCATGACTGTTTTCTCCCAGGCTTTTCTGCGATCAAGTTTTTCACGTTTCACCGTTGCCGGCCGCCCGCCGTTTGACCAGCACCACCGCGTTGCCAGCGTCGTTGTAACGGACCTCGTCCATGAAGGCCTGCATGAGGAAGATGCCCCGCCCGCTGGCCTTCTCGATGTTCACCGGATCGGTGGGGTCGGGCAGTTGCGAGGGATCGAAGCCATGACCCTCGTCGCGGATGGCAAAGGCCGCTTCATTCCGCGTGATGCGGGCCTCGACCTCGATCCGCCGTTCGCACATGCCGGGTTGCGAGCGCCGCTGCCGGACTTGGTCGCGGTAATCGGGCAGATTGCGCGACTCGGAATCGAGACCGAGATTGCCATGATAGAGCGCGTTGGCCAGCGCCTCCTCCAGCGCCACGCCGACGCGGACGCGGTCGGCGTCGGAGCAAACGCCCAGGCGGATCGTTTCCTCTTGAAGATAGCGAATCAGCGGCTCGAACAGTTCGGGGTCGTTGTCCAAATGGAAAATGCTTTCTGTCCGCAACATGCAATTCAGCAATCGCGCCTGGCCGCGATCCTCAACGGCTACCCTGAGCACTTTCTCGATAGTGTCCCAAAGATAGCTCATCAGCAGCCGCTTGGGGACGTAGCTGGATGCGCCTTGCTGCAGCGCCTGGACGGCGATCTCCTCGCTGCCTTGCGAGGTCATCAGGATAATCGGAATTCTGGGGTAGCTCTCGCGCACGGCCGCGACCAACTGCAAACCGTTGATTTCCGGCATCATCAGGTCCGTGATGACCAGGTCGGGCTGATGCCGGGCGAGCTTGCTGAGGGCATCGCGGCCATCGACGGCATATTCGATCTTAACCGTCGGGATGCCGGCCGCCAACTCGCCGACCGACTTGCTGTCAACCGTTTCCGCGCCGTCAACCGCGTACTGGACCTGCACGCTGGGGTTCTTCGAGAGCAGCTCGCCCACCAGGCGGCGATCGACGGCCGAGTCATCGACAACGAGAATGGTTATCATCGGAAGCTCCCTCGCGATCGAATTGCTTGCAACTAATCGTACATGCGGCCGATGGCCTTCGCAAGCACGGCGTCCGTGTGGCGGATCGCTTCAAGCACCCTACGCGCGCCCCGAACCGCGAGTTAGAATTGGGGGTCTTTGAAAATAGCCTGCTGCCCTAGTTTAAGGCCGGTTGGCAGTAAAAAACACCTCTTGAAAGGGATTTCCACCTTGTTGCGAACCCATACTTGCGGCGAACTACGCGCGGAACACGTCGGTCAACAAGTCACCTTGTGCGGCTGGGTCGATACCTATCGCGACCAGGGAGGGTTGCTCTTTGTCGATCTCCGTGACCGCTATGGCCGGACTCAGGTCGTTTTTACGCCGGAACGGGGAGATGAGACGCTCAAACAATCCAAGGCCCTCCGCTGCGAGGACGTGATTCTCGTTCGCGGCGATGTTGCCCGGCGGCCGGAGGGCACGGCGAACCCCAAGCTGGCAACCGGCGATATAGAGCTGCGGGTGAGGCACGTGGAAATCCTCAACAAGAGCGCCCCGCCGCCTTTCTTGCCCGATTCGCCGGAGCTGCCCGGCGAAGACCTGCGGCTGAAGTACCGCTATATCGACCTCCGCCGCGCGAAGATGCAGCAGACGCTCTTGCTGCGGCACCGCATCATCAAGGCGATGCGCGACTATTTCGACGAACAGCGGTTCGTCGAAGTAGAAACGCCGATGCTCGGCCGCAGCACGCCCGAGGGCGCCCGCGACTATCTCGTGCCCAGCCGCGTGGTGCAGGGCCACTTCTACGCCTTGCCGCAGTCGCCGCAGCTCTACAAGCAAATCCTCATGGTGGCCGGCTACGACCGCTATATCCAGATCGCCCGCTGCTTTCGCGACGAGGACCTTCGCGCCGACCGGCAGCCGGAGTTCACGCAGTTGGACATGGAAATGTCGTTCGTCACCGCCGAGGACGTCATCGGCGTGATCGACGGCCTGATGCAGCAGTTGGCGAAGGAGCTTCTCGGCCTCGACTTGAAGCTGCCGCTGCCGCGAATGACCTACGACGAGGCGATGGAGCGCTTCGGCCACGACGCCCCAGACTTGCGCTTCGGGCTGGAACTTGTCGACATTACCGATCTGGCCCGCGAGGCCGAGTTCCGCGTCTTTCGCGATACGGCCGAGTCGGGCAATCGCGTCCGCGGCATGAACGTCAAGGGCTCGGCCGCGCGGTATTCCCGCAAGGATATCGACGAGCTGACGGCTTTCATCATCGAGAATTTCGGCGCCAAGGGGCTGGCGTGGTTCAAGGTTGAAGAGGGCGGCACGCTCGCCTCGCCGATTGCCAAGAACTTCAGCCCGGAGCTGCTGGCGAAGATCGCCGCGCGGATGTCGGCCGCGCCGGGCGACTTCGTGGTCTTTGTGGCCGACAAATTCGAGGTCACGTGCAAAGCGCTTTACGCGCTGCGGAAGCGGTTTGGCGTCGATTTGAAGCTCTACGATCCCGAGGAAATGAACTTCTCCTGGATCGTCGAGTTTCCCATGTTCGCGCCGGCCGAGAAGGGAGACGGCGAAGAAGAAGGCGGTTGGGCGGCCATGCACCATCCCTTCACTTCGCCGCGCCCGCAGGACATGCAGTTTTTGGCCACCGATCCCGGCCGCTGCCGCGCCGTGGCCTACGACCTGGTGATCAACGGCTACGAGGCGGGCGGCGGCACGATCCGCATCCACGACCAGCAGGTGCAGCAGCAGGTCTTCGACCTCTTGGGCATCGACAAGGAGAAGGCCCGCGAGCGGTTCGGCTTCCTCCTGGACGCCCTGCAATTCGGCGCCCCGCCGCACGGAGGCATCGCCCTGGGCATCGACCGCATCGTGATGCTCTTCGGCAAGCTGGACAACATCCGCGACACGATCGCCTTCCCCAAGACCCAACGTGCCACCGACCTCATGACCGGCGCGCCGGGCGAGGTCGACGCGAAGCAGTTGCGGGAGTTGAATATCAAGGTGAACAAGTAGCTTTGGAGTGCGGCGCTTTATCGCCGCTCTTGAGTGACATTATCCGTGTGACGACATCGTGTCTACGAACAGCTTGAATGCTAATACGCGCATGAGACTTCGAGCACCTTATATCGCCGCGTTGATTAGAATGAGCATTTTCAGTTTTTTCGGCTGCTCTAGAAAAGACTCAAGGAGTATGCCCTCCGATGACAATTCTAAGCCCAAGCAAGTTGCGTCCGCGCCGATCAATATTTCACAGTGGCACGACACGCTTTGCGTGGTTGGAAGAGCCGCGACGCAGGAGGACTTGGTAGCAGGTCGCGCAGTGTTTGTTGTGCGCGGCGGGCGCAGTCGACCGATCGACATTCACTTGCCCATTGCGCCATCCACATCGACCAACAGACTGGAAAAGAGACGCCCGTGATTGTTGTGCAGGCGGAAGATGTGGGAGGTAATAAGACTATTGGCTTTCGTTACCTGAGTGGGGCTGACGGCGTGTGCCTACTCTCTGAGCTGAAATTGTTGGACGGGCCGGACGGCCGGTTTAAGTGACGGCTGCGGGGGATGAGCGCCGACTTGCCCAATTAGGTGATCTCGTATTAGAATAACCGCATGCAGACGCTAGAGAAGGCATACGACGAAATTGTGGATCTGTTCGCCCGCGGAAGCAGTCCGGACGAGATTCTGCGGTTTCACCCTTCCCGCACCGCCCAGCGCCGGGCGCGTTATCTCTTGAGACGTAACAAACTAGGTCAGCTGACTGAGGACGAAGCGGCCGAACTCGAACGATTGGGACAATACGAACACTTGGTTCAATTGGTAAAGGCGCGCGCCCATCTGCACGGGGAACTCGGAAGGTGACAACGCCGTACATCGCGGCCGCGCTGCGGAATCGGATTCGCCGTCGCGCAAAGTATCGCTGCGAGGACCGCCTGCTTGCCGAGGAAGATGCATTCCTCGCTCACGAGCCCGATCATATTATTGCGGAGAAGCACGCGGGAGCGACCACGTTTAAGAATCTTGCTCTCGCGTGCTTTGACTGCAACCGCTTCAAGGGTTCCGACATCGCATCGCTCGACCCAAAGAGTAGAAAGCTGGTCCGTCTCTTTAACCCGCGCACCGATGCTTGGAACGAACACTTTCGGATCGTGGGAGGACAGATCCTGCCACGGACCGACATTGCTCGGGCAACGGAAAGGCTGCTCAAGTTGAATCTTCCAGCTCGCGTCGAGATACGAACGACCTTGTCGCGAGCGGGTCGTTATCCCGGCTAGAGCCGCTGCTGTTAGGCTTTGCTTCTCACTTGGCTGGCGTTACGAGCGTGACTGCGTTACGATAAAACCATGACCACGCTCGCCACCAACGCACCTCCAACCGTCCATCGCGTCGCCCTGGCGAGATCGCGCCGGTGCTGGCGGACCGGCAGCGGAATGTGACACTGCACTTGGAACAAATCGAGGCGGCAAGGGATGCGCGAGGCGGACCTGATCGTCTTCCCGGAGCTTTCGCTTACCGGCTACTTCGTCCGCGACATGGTGCCCGACGTCGCCATCGCGCCGGACGCGCCGGAAATCCGCGAGCTTTTGGACGCGGCCGGGCCGATGGCCGTCGTGCTGGGCTTTGTGGAAGAATCGCCGCAGCACCGCTTCTACAACTCGGCCTTGTATGCCGAAGGCGGGCGCATCGTCCACCGGCACCGCAAGGTTTACCTGCCGACTTACGGCCTGTTTGACGAACAGCGCTACTTCGCCGCCGGCGAGCGCTTCGCCGCCTTCAACACGGCCCGCTTCGGGCGGATGGGCATCCTCATCTGCGAAGATTTCTGGCACCTATCCGCGGCGGCGATCATGCAGGCCGAAGAGATCGACGTGCTGGTTTGCCCTTCCAACTCGCCCGCACGGGGCGTCGCGGGCCCGCGAGTGCGTACCGCGGAGACCTGCGAGCACCTGGCCAAGGCGTATTCGCAGCTTATGGGAGCATTGGTGATTATGGTCAACCGGGTAGGCTTTGAGGACGGGCTGTGTTTTTGGGGCGGAAGTTGGGTCACCGGGCCGGACGGGCAGACGATCGCCGAGGCGCCGATGCTGGACGAGTCGTTGACCCTGGCCACGTTCGACGCGACCGAGCTCCGCCGCCAGCGGCTGATCACGCCTCTGGCCCGCGACGAGCGGCTGCTATTGACGATTGAAGAGCTGCATCGCATCAAGCGGAGTCGATATGGAACTTAATCACTTGAAACCTGAAGGGGACAGTCCCGTTTTTGTGGAACAAAAACTGGGACAGTCCCCAGGCGACCTGGCCATCAACTGCGAGCTGGTCGCGGCCATACTGACCCGCTTCATCCGCACGGAAATCCACCGCGCCGGGTTCCGACGCGCGGTGATGGGGCTTTCGGGCGGCATCGATTCGAGCGTCGTCACGTTTCTTGCCGCGCAGGCGCTGGGACCGGAGAACGTCCTGGCCGTCACAATGCCCTACAAGACCTCCAGCGACGCCACCCGCCGAGACGCACGGGCGGTGATTGATTCTCTCGGCGTGCGGACGGTCGAAGTGCCGATCAGCGGCTCGATCAATGCCTATTTCGGCCAATTTCCCGATGCCAGCCGGCATGCGCCTCGCCAACAAGTGCGCCCGCGAGCGCATGACCGTGCTCTACGACCAGAGCGCGGCATTCAATGCTCTGGTGCTAGGCACAAGCAACAAGAGCGAGCTGCTCTTGGGCTACGGCACGCAGTTCGGCGACATGGCCTCGGCGATCAACCCCATCGGCGATCTCTACAAGACGCAGCTTTATCCTCTGGCCGCCCACCTGGGCGTGCCGGCCGACATATTGCAGAAGATACCGACCGGCAACCTCTGGATCGGCCAAACCGACGAAGACGAGTTGGGCTTCAGGTACGCTGAGGTCGATCAATTGATGGTGCTCTTAGTCGATCGCCGCTGGCGGCGGGCGGAATTGATCCAGGCCGGCTTCGCGCCGGAGTTCGTCGATCGAGTTGCCACCTTGATTCGCCGCAATCATTACAAGCGCCGCATGCCGGTCATCGCCAAGCTTTCGCCGCGGACGATGGACCGGGATTTTCGCTATGCGAGGGATTGGGGAACGTAAGGGCAACTTACCGCATCCGCTTGCTGATTGCTTGCAGGTGCTGCTGCGCGGCGGCAAAATCAGGATTGATTGCCAATGCCTTGCGGAATTCGGCGGCAGCCTTATCGAACTGGCCCAGGGCTGCCAGCGCGTTGCCGAGGTCGTAGTGCGTCGAGGCGTCGCCGGGCGCGACCGCCAGCGATTTGCGGCACACGTCGACAACTTCATCGAACTGCCGGCGAGCAAACAAGAGACGGCACAGGTTTCTCCGCGCCACTGCATAATCGGGCATGATTTCCAGCGCTTGGCGGAACTCGGCAACGGCTTCGTCCATTTGCCCGACGGCGCGCAATGCGCTGCCGAGGTGGTTGTGCGCGGTGGCAAGATCGGGATCGATCTCCAGCGCTGCGCGACACTGATAGATAGCTTCGCCAAACTGTCCGGCGGCCACCAGCGCAATGGCGAAGTCGCTGTGCGTCCGTGCGTCACCGGGATCGGCCTCGATCGCCTTTTGATACTCCGCAATGCCCGCGCGGTAGTCGCCTTGGGCCGTGTAGCAGCGGGCGAGGACCGAGTGGGCCGTGTGGTCCCGCGGTTCGATCGCAAGCGCCGCGCGGCACTGGGCGATTGCCCGGTCAAGCTGTCCATGGTCCGCTAATTTGAAGGCGAGCCGGCCGCGGGCGAGCACGTTGTTCGGGCGCAATCGACCGCGTGCGTCCACAGCGTTTCGCTGTCGCGCCAGTAGGACGTCTGCCGCCAAGCGCAGACGGCCAAAGTCGCCAGCGCGAGACTGGCCGCAAGGCAACATGCCGGCTGCCTCCCGAAGCGCGGCGCTGGAGTTCCGGCTTTAGCCGGTGAATATGGGGGCAAACCGGCTAAAGCCGGAACTTCAGCGCCACCCCGTGCCTCAATCCAATAGCTGGCGGACCACGCCAGCGCAACGAAAAGTCCTACCTGCGGCAAATAAACAAAACGGTCGGCCATCACTTCCCCGCCGACCTGGACCAGCCCGATGACAGGCATCAATGTGAGCAAATACCAAAACCAGCCCACGAACAGCCAGCGCGCCGCGCCGGGCCGCCCAAAGCGCGCCCGCGGTAATCAAAGCCAGCAAAGCCCCCATCGCGCACGCCGCGACATAATTCTTCAATTTATCCGCGGGATAGAAGGTTAGGCGGCTCGGCCAAACGGTGTTTTGCAGGTAAACGACATAATTCACCGCTGCCCTGGCAATTCTTTCGTACACCGGCGCCCGCGCCAGCGATACAACTCCGCCGCCCGACCATTGCGTCATGATCGCGAGAAACGCGAGCTCGCCGGACACTAACACTAGCGGCACTTTTTCCCACAGCAGTCCCCAGCGCAGCGGACGGCGCAGCGGCCAGTGGTCCAAGAGCAAAAACAAGAGCGGCCAGGTCACCAGCATCGCCTTGGACATCAGGCCCAGCGCAAGCATGGCGACCACAGGCAAATAACTTAGCACGCTGGGGTTGCGGGAGTAACGCACGTAGGCCCAAATCGCCAGCAGGCCGAACAGCCCGCTCAGAACGTCTTTGCGCTCCGTGACCCAGGCAACCGATTCCACGTGCATGGGATGGATTGCGAACAGCCCCGCCGCCAGGGCGCACGGCCAGACGCGCCCCGTCATGTAGCGCAACACCAGGTAGAGCAGCACCGAATTGGCGGCGTGCATGAGCACGTTGGTCAGGTGAAATCCGCCCGGCCACTCCGTCCCATAGAGTTGGCTGTCCAACATCAGGGAAAGCCAGGTCAACGGGTGCCAGTTTCCCGTATCATTCTTCGTACCGAACGACCATGCAGTACCCGCGGGCGTAATCCCCGCAATTACGTGATAATTCTCGTAGACGTAGAAGGTGTCGTCGTAGTTGATGAACTCGAACCGCCTGGACTGAACGAAGACCAGGGCGACGGCTGCGACGAGCAGAATACAGATGGTCGCCGATATGAAAAACCTGCGGACGCTTTCTTGCCTGCGCGAAGCGACGTCGTTGAGCGGCAGTTGACGTTTTGTCATTCGTCCGTGTCGTCCTTTCCCGATGCCTTACCGCATTCGCTTGCTGACGGCTTCGAGGTGCTGCCGCGCGGCGGCAAAATCAGGTTTCATCGCTAATGCCCACGCTCGGCCAAAAGGGCAGTCAGTTTCTTCCGCGCAAGGGCGTCGGCAGGCTTGATTTCCAGCGCTTGGCGGAACGCTTCAAGCGCTTTATCCGGCTGCCCAGCGCCATACAAAGCACTACCGAGGTTGCTGTACGCCGCGGCAAGATCGGGATCGATCTGAAGCGCTTCCCGACACTCGTCAACGGCTTCGCGAAATTGCCCACAGGCCACTAGCGCGCTTGCGAAGTTCACGTGCGTTTTCGCATCGTTAGGATCGGCCGCGATTGCTATCCGATACTCCTTAATGGCTGCTGCATACTCTTTTCGGGCGGCGAAGCAGCGGCCGAGGACTCCGTGCGCCATGTGATCGTGCGGTTTGATCTTTAGCGCCTGGCGGCTTTGGGCGATAGCCGCGCCAATCTGCCCACGATTCACGAGGATATCGGCGAGGTTGTCCTGCGCGAGCAGGTTCTCTGGCGCACAATCCAGTGCGTGCGTCCACAGTGTTTCGCTGTCGCGCCAGAAGGCCGTCTGCCGCCAAGTGCAAACGGCCAAGACTGCCAACGCGAGACTGGCCGCAAGGCAACATGCCGGCTGCGGCCCGAAGCGAGGCGCTGGAGTTCCGGCTTTAGCCGGTTTGCCCGCATATTCACCAGCGACCATTGCTGCGCAACGGTGCCCGGCCGGAACTCCAGCGCAACGGCACGCGTCAAGCCAATATCTGGCGGACCACGCCAGCGCCACGAAAAGTCCTATCTGCGGCAAATAAACGAAACGGTCGGCCCTCACCTGCGCGCCGACCTGGACCAGCCCGATGGTAGGCGCAGCGCGAGCAAGTACCAAAACCACCCCACAGTCAGCCAGCGCGCGCCGCGATGCGCCGCCCATCACGCGCCCGCGGTGATCAAAGCCAGCAAGATCGTGCAGGCCGCGGTATAGCTTTTCAGCTCCTCCGCGGGATAGACGGCTAAACCGGTCGGCCAAAAGGTGTTCCGCAGGTAGACGGAGTAAACCACCGCCGCGCGGCCAATTCTCTCGTACACCGACACATGCTCCAGCGGAACAACCGCGCCGATGGAGCGTTGCGCGAGAAACGCGACCATCGCGAATTCGACGGATATCAGTAACAGGGGCACTTTCTCCAATAGTAGCCAAGGTCGCGGCGGACGGCGCAACGGCCAGTAGTCCAAGAGCAAAAACAAGAGCGGCCAGGTTACCAACATCGCCTTGGCCATCAGCCCCAGAGCGAGCGCGGCGACCACCGACAGGTAGCGGACCACGCTGGGGCGGCGGGCGTAACGCGCGTAGGTCCAGATCGCCAGCAGTCCGAACAGCCCGCTGAGAACGTCCTTGCGCTCCGTGACCCAGGCAACCGATTCCACGTGCATGGGATGGATTGCGAAGAACCCTGCCGCCAGGCGCACGGCCAGACGCGCCCCGTCATGTAGCGCAACACCAGATAGAGCAGCACGGAATTCGCGGCGTGCAAGAGCACGTTGGTCAGGTGATATCCGCCCGGCCACGCCGTTCCATAAAACTGGCTGTCCAGCATCAAGGAAAGCCAGGTCAGCGGATGCCAGTTTCCCGTCGTATTCTTCTCGGCGAACGACCAAGAGATTCCAGCCGGCGTGATTCCTTGCTCGACGTGATCATTTTCGTAGACGTAGATGCCGTCGTCGTAGTTGACGAATTCGAACCGCGCGGACTGGACAAAGACCAGGGCGACGGCCGCGACGAGCAGAACGCAGATGGCCGCCGACGTGACAGAACTGCCGAGGTTTTCTTGCGTGCGCGAAGCACTGCGCTGGCTTCGCAAATCAGGTTTCGACGTGCGGGCGCGGTTGTTCGGCAGTTGACGTTTCCTCATTCGTGCAGTGATGCTTCGAGCTACATTGGCATCCGCGCGCGCACCAGCGCTTCCAGTCTATCGACCACCTGCTCCTGAGTCAAACCGTCGGTAAGCACCTCGAACGCGTCGGCGGCGCGGCGCAGCGGCCCGACTTCGCGCGTTGCGTCTACCTCGTCGCGGCGCTGCTGCTCGGCCAGTATTTGCTCAAGCGAGGCGGTCTCGCCTTGCTGTTGAAGGTCCAGCAACCGCCGCCGGGCGCGCTCGGCGGGGCTGGCGGTGAGGAAGATTTTGCAGCGAGCATCGGGAAAGACGACCGTTCCCTGGTCGCGCCCTTCGGTGACGACGTCTTTTCCTTCGACCGCCGCGCGTTGCAAGAAGACCAACCGCGCCCGCACACGCGGATTGTCGGCGGCATAGCGCGTGGCGGCGGTGACTTCCTGCGTCCGCACAAACGCCGTCACGTCTTCGCCGTCGAGATGGACCTGCTCGCCGCAAACGCTCAGATCGACCTTTTCGGCCAATTCGGCCAACTGCTCGGGCCGGGCCCAATCAACCGCCCGCCGCAGGCCGGCCAAGGCGACGGCGCGATACATGGCCCCGGTATCCAGATGAAAGAAGCCCAGCCGCCGGGCCAATGCCTTGGCGACGCTGCTTTTTCCTGCCCCGGCGGGTCCGTCGATGGCGACAATCATGCCGTGCATTGTGCCAAGCCGGCGATTTTCCGGCAACCCTCTCTCGGCTTCCGAGGCGCGCCTGACATATAATGGAGCGCGATGAAGCGCTTCATCTTCAAGTTCTGGGGCGGGCCGCTGGACGGCACCAGCGTCTCCGGCGAGTTGTCCAAGCACGCTGAAGTCCGCCGCTACTACGCGCTGACGCACCACGGCCGCGTCGGACAGCGCTTCCGCACCGCTTCAGAGTACGCCGTGAACGTCCTGGCCGACGAACAACTTCAGGACGAATCGCCGCACAACTTCCAACCGCACGTCTACGAGGTCGTCGAGAGGATCGACAATGCCGGAGTCGTGCTGATTCGAGTGGAATACGTGCCTGCGCAGCCGGCGTGAGACGCGCGACGGCCGGTGAAGAGTGCCCAGTGCCCAGCACTCAGTACAAAGCTCTCAGTACGCAGAGCGATCGCTGTCACGGATACTAGAAGCGCGAATTGCGGCTCTTTCCGGAGCACGATTGAGTATCCAACAGGCCTTGGGACGCTGTTGTTGTCTCGTTTTGGAAGTGTCTCGCGGGGTTTTTTGGCAAACGACGAAGATTTTTGGAAAAATTTTTCGGGGTCTTCAGCGACGCGCGCCGATACTCGCCGGGCATCGTCGCCGGTAGTTGAAGAAGTCTCACGCGCGCTGCGCGCGCCGACTCGAATCGGCGCCGCTGCGCGTGTGCAATTGCGCGTCGGTGCGACCGTGCGCGAGACGACAGCGATCGCGCGAGAATCGCCCTCCGTGAAGCGCCTGCGCGCGCCGATCGTGCGCGGCACAGTCGCATCGAGAGCTTGGCGCGACAGCCGCTTCGCGCCGCGCAACTTGCAGCGCAAAACGGCTTGCGAACGGCCCGCGGCCGCGGCGCTGCACTCTTGACGTAAGTAGTTGACTGACAAGAGTTTAGAACATCGCCACGAAGAGTAAATCGAGTTGCAAACGCAGCGCATGACAATTGGCTTTTGCGGTTCGCGGGTGCTGCCTAGAGCCGCAGTTAAGGCGCGCGTCGCAGCGCCGTAGAGATGCCCGCCGCGCGGCGCTTCGCACGCGTCGCCGGACGATGAATCTTGCGCTCGCACGGGCGCGCCGCTGCGCGTAGCGCGGCTTGCATCGCGGTGGCAATCGAAGCGCGTCGACGCAAGAGGATCGTCGCGCGATGCGCGTCGTTGGCGGCGCGATTTCGCACGCGAGATTGAGTCTCTCCAACATCATCGATGAGCAAAAAAATCGCGCGATCGAAGCCGAATTGAGCTTGAAAAGATTTTAGACGGCGATAATATCTAAGTAGTTAGAGCCTTGGAGGCTCAATCGCTTCGAGCTTTCTCGTGAAGGAAGAAAAGCTCGAAGGCACTGTGTTGGAAGCGCATTGCGCGGCTGAAAGTTGACGGCGTCACGCTTCAGCTTTCGCGCCTTTGCGGTTCGCTTCCAGGTTTCCGGAATGCTTGCGACGGGTCGCCGGCCGAAGGGCCGATGGGTGTGCTCGCCGCGGCAATTCCAAGTCTCGTTTTACAGGAGGAAGTGCTGTGGCCAAGAAAAAGGCAGCCAAGAAGAAGGTCGCCAAGAAGCCAGCCAAGAAGGCAGCCAAGAAAAAGAAGTAACAGACCTCTTCTGTGAACTTCGCCTTGAAACGACGAGAAAGGAGCGCCCGGCACGGCTGACCGGGCGTTTCTATTTTCTTGAGCAAGGAGCGGGGAGCAGGGCAGGAGCAGCTCGTAAGCTAAGTTCGCAGCGACTCCCAGCTCTTTGCTCCCCGCTCCCTGCTCTACTCCACCGCCGGATACGGCGCCGCCTTGCCGTGCAACTCGCACAGCGCGTTCCGGGCGGCCCGCTGCTCGGCTTCCTTCTTGTTTCGCCCCCAGGCGGCCTCGAAGCGGTTGTTGCCCACCTGCGCGGCGATCTTGAAGCACTTGCTGTGGTCCGGCCCCTTCTCGTCCAGAAGTTGGTACGTCGGCGTCATGCCGTTCTCGCGCTGGGCGAGTTGCTGGAGCATCGACTTGTAATTCGTGCCCATTTCGCCGCCGGCCGCAAGCTCGATTTCCGGCGTGACGTGCCGTATCAGGAACTCGCGGGCCGTTTCATTGCCGCCGTCGAGATAAAGCGCGGCCACCAGCGACTCGAACACATCGGCCAACAGCGAGGGCGGGACCGACGGGCTGGTCGTCATCCCCTTGCCGAGAATGAGGAATTCCTGCATCCCCAGGTTTTCGCTGATCTTGCGCATGTCTGGCGGCTGACGACGATCGACTTGATCCGCGTCAGGTCGCCTTCGAGATACTGCGGATACTGCTGGAACAGCAATTCGCAGACGACGGCGCCCAGGATGGCGTCGCCAAGGAATTCCAGCCGTTCGTTGGACGCCAGGCGGTGTTCGGCCCCGGAGGCGTGCGTCAGCGCGGCTTGGAGGAGATGTTTGTCGTGAAAAGTGTAGCCAATCCGCTCTTCACAACCTTGCAACAGCGCCTGAAGGGAGGGCGCCAACTCCGGAAGTTCTTCCGTTTGCATGCAGCCAACCAGTTTACGATTTAGACGGTTCTTCTCAGAACCGCTAACATAACCCGGCTCGCCACGGCACGATGGCCGGCGAGCGATGGTTGTGTTAGGGGCTCTTACAACAATACTGCTTATATTGTTGACTGGCGGCCCGATGTTTGTCAACCGAGATTCAGATCGACTTGCCCTGCGGCTGCGGCGCAGGCGGGGCCTGCGGCTGGTCGGCGCCTGCCGCCGACGGTTTGGGAAGCTCCGGCGGGGTGACTTCGCTGCCGGCATTAAGCTGCTTGAGGATGTGCGCGGCGAGCTTGTCGTTCGGGGTCAGCTTGGCGGCCAATGCAAAATGCTGCTTCGCCTCGGCCTTCGCGCCCGTCATCAAGTACTGATAGCCCAGCAGGAACTGTGCCGGAGCGGAATTGGGTACTTGGGCGACCGTCTTTTCCAGCTTGCGGAGTTGTTCGGTGTACTTGTCGTTATCGTTGTAGTAACTGTAAAGATCGGCCCAAGTGCTCGGTTTTTCCAAGACCAGCGCGGCATGGGCTTCGGTGGCAGCACCGAGATAATCGCCCGCGGCGAAAGAAGCCAGCGACCGCAATTCATGCACTTTGGGGTTCTGCGGCGAATCGACGCCCGCATGTCCTGCCAGGCGAATCGCATCATGGTAGTTGCCCTGCTGAAACGCGGCGCGGGCCTCGTTGTAATATTGCAGCGCCTCGGAAGCCGCCTGCTGGTCGCCGGGCGACGGCTGCATCTGATCGCCCGCATTCGGCGCCGGCGGCGAAGCTACTGCATATTGTCCGTCCGGATTCGCCAGATAGGTGCCTTCATCGGGATAGTTGTAGCCATAAGAGTAAGCCGGATAGGCCGAAGTGTAGTAGTCGCCATAGGGAGAGAAGTAGTCGCCGTAACCGCCGCCCCAGCCCCATCCGCCCCAGCCCCACCACGGCCAGCCCCACCCCCAACCCCAGCCCCATCCCCATCCGCCCCAGCCTCCCCAATAGCCGCCGCGATTAAAGTAATGGTCCCAGTTGTTGTGGCCCCAATTATTATTGTTCCAATTGTTGCCATGGCCGGACCAATTCTGATTTCCGGAATGGGCAAAGTTCGCATTACTCGTGTGCGAAAAGCTGTTGCCCGAGGCATAATGCGCGCCGCTCGAGTAGCCCGCGCCGTAGTGCATTCCGCCGCCGTAACCGCCGAAGCTTGCATGCCCGCCCCCGAAGCCGCCGCCCCCGCCGTGGCCGCCACCTCCACCGCCTCCGCCATGGCCTCCGCCGCCACCTCCGCCGTGGGCCGCAAGGGCTGCCGGTAGCAAGGCGCTTGCTATGAAAATGATAACGGAAACGGGTAAAAGTCGCTTGGCAGTCATGGTCCCACCTCGTATCGTGAAATCTGTTAGAGCCCGGGCGTTCGCTACCTGAATTCTACACGCAGGTCGGGCAAAGGAAATAGCCGCGTGGCATGAGACAATACGCAAATCTTCGGTTTCAGCCGCATCAGGCTAGCGCAGGCCGTAGAGTTTTCGGACCCCCCTTAATCCCGCTCCCCAGCCTCAGTTGCAAATCCTACCAATCGACTTACAATTTGCCGAGTATGTCCGAACGCCCGTTGGTCAGCCGACTCTGGTACGAATTCCTTCGTTGTGGCCTGTATCTGGTTGGCGGCCTGGCCTATCGCCTGCGCTACAGCGGCCAGGAGAACATTCCATCGGCCGGACCAGTGCTGGTCGTTTCCAACCACCAAAGCCACTTCGATCCGCCGCTTGTGGGCGCGGGCTGCCCGCGGCGAATGAACTTCCTGGCGCGGGAAACGCTCTTCCGCTTTACTCCCTTTCGCTGGCTGATCAATTCGTTGGACGCGATCCCCATCGACCGCGACGGTCTGGGATTGAACGGCATCAAGGAATCGCTCCGCCGCTTGAAGCGGGGCGAACTGGTGCTCATCTTTCCCGAAGGGACGCGGACCCGCGACGGCAATGTGGCCGACTTCCGGCCCGGCTTCACCGTCTTGGCGGCACGAGCCAAGGCCTGGATCTTGCCGGTGGCGATTGAAGGGGCCTTCGCCGCCTGGCCTCGCTGGAAGAAGCTGCCCGGACTCGGCACGATTCACGTCCATTACGGCGAGCCGCTCTCGCCGGAAGAGGTTGTTGCGACCGACGAACGAGAGTTGGTGGCCGAGGTGCAGCGGCGCGTGAGGGAATGTCACGCGATGCTGCGAAAGCGAGCGAAGCCGTAGGCTATGGCTTGCCGAACAAGTGCATGTTCGACAACTTGCGCAATACCCACCGCGCTTGCACGGCCGACATGAACCCGGAGATCCGCTTCTGCTCGGCGGGCCCGGCACTGCGGCTGCACTCGGCGATGCGATCGGCGATCAATTTGCTGAGCGAGCCGTTTGCTTTGCCCGCGTCGCCACCATCGTGAAGACACGCCGCGCCGATGCTGCTCCAGCGGTCGACGGAATCGAGGAAGCGATCCAGATACGCGCCCTGCTCGGCGGCCGGAAGCCGAGCGTACTGGTCAACCTTTTCCAACAGCCACGGACGCAAGAGCACGCCGATGTTGCTCCAAAGCATCGTGCGACGGGACTTGTCGAGTTCGGCCACGGCAGTCGACAAATCGCTCGACTGATCGAAATCGGTTTCGACGCGCTGGACGATCGCCTCTTGCACGGCGGCCGGCTCCTTGGCCAAATCGCGAGTTACTAGCCAGCGGAAAACCTGCTCGGTCGTGGCTTTCGCGGGATCACCCAAGGGGGCGTAGGCCATAAACAGCCCCGCGCCGCCCGCCACACTGAGCATGGCGACGACCGTCAGGGCAATCAAAAGTCCGTATCGGCTGCGAATCATTTTTCGTCTCCTCGTGCTTTGACTTTTTCCCACGAGGCAACAGGCGGCGAATATGGGCAATTGTAACTCGCCGGACGCCAGTTAGCCACGATTTTGCCCGGCCTAACGGATTGACGGGGGCGGAGAAAAATGGCAGGCTAACGGTTTTCTAGGGAAATTTGCGGCCAAAACATCACGGAGACCAGTCGATGCCCCTCTCTTCCTTGCTCTTGAGCACATTCCTGATCGGGCAGGTCGCCGGCGGCTCGCCCGCAATCATTTCCCCTGCAACACCGCTCGCCGAAAGCGCTCTTGGTACGGGCTTTAACCGGAAAGCGGCGGAGCCGTCTAAAGGAGTTTCCACCCGCGTGACGGCCGATCAACTGCTGGCCGAGGCCCTGACGCCGCCCGGCAACTCGACCGCCAATCAACCGCTGACGCTCCTTGCCGCCATCGCCGCTTCCGGCAACCGTCCGCGGCAGCTTGAGGCGATACATGGATACTGGCGGCTGGCAGAGGCGGCGGGCGACTACCATTATCTCTTGGAGCGGCAGCAGCGGTTGGCGCGGCTGACGGCAGCGAGGGACGAGGCTGCCGATTTGCGGACCGCGCAGGCCGTCGCCACGGCGCGCGTGCATGAGGCCGAAATCCGCGTCAGCTCCGCGCAGCACGAATTGGCCGCGGCGCAGCATCTGCCCGAGAACGCCCCGTTGCCCTGGCCCGTTGACCGGCCGCTCACGGAAGCTTATCGCACGCGGCTCGCGGAGATGTTCGCCGGGAAGAAGCCGCCCGATCGCGTCCGCCTCTTGGACCAGACGCTCCCCTTGCGACAGCGCGCTTTGGAAAGTCACGCGGCGGCCGTGCTGGCGGCGGAAGAATCGCTGGACGCGGCCATCGAGCTGCACTCGACTGGGCAGCGGCCCTTGGTCCGCGTGCTGCAAGCCCTCGACGCCCAGGTCCAACAGCAGCAGGCGTTCTTGGCCGCGGCCTGCCGCTATAACGACGACATCGCCGATTACTCGCTCGCGGTCGTTCCGCCGCATACGACGCCGGAAACCTTGGTAACCACTTTGATCATCCAGGCGCGACCGGCAGGACGGCTGTCGCCGAGCGGCGCCAACGTCCCTGCCAGTTTCCAGCAGCCCGCGGCCACGCCCTCTCTCGTCGTACCGGCTACCGCTGAGAACCAATTGCCCTATCGCGAGCCGGCGCGCGCTGACATTCCTATGGCGCTGCAGCAAGGCCCCGCGCTCGTCGTACCGGGTTCAGCCGGAAACGTCGCTCCGC
Organism: uncultured Planctomycetia bacterium; assembly: GCA_963780045.1. Classification (GTDB taxonomy): domain Bacteria; phylum Planctomycetota; class Planctomycetia; order Pirellulales; family Thermoguttaceae; genus JANXQG01. The sequence goes on from CAVZZZ010000005.1 coordinate 868,107, forward strand.
CTCAAGGGCCGATTGCGGCCACAGCGGCGCAGCCCGCAGCCGCCGCGCAGAATAGTAACGACTCCGCGCCGCGCCTGGCGCCGCCGCAGGAGTCGGCGATTCCGATTATTCCTCCGACGCAGAAAAGCGCTCCGCCCGCCAAAGACAGTAGATCGTCCGGCGCAGGCATCAGTCATTCTGCGTTCAAGCCGGTCGCGGAAGACGTTCGTCCAACGCGCGCGGCGCAATTGCTGACCAAGCTCTACGATAGCAATACTGCCGCATCGGCGGGACGCCCCGTGCGTCTGGTCGATTGCCTTCAATCGGCCGCGCCGCGCGCCGATTGGAGGCAATCGAAGCCTACTGGGCCGTCTGGCAGTCCACCGCCGAATCCCGTCTGCTTGCCGAGGAAAAGCAGTGGCTTGATGCCCTAAAGCCGGCGGTCGCGGCGCAGAATCCACCCTCACCAACCGACATGCTCGACCTGCGCTCTCCGCCACGCAGCGATTGAGGCCCGGTCGCTTGACGCCCAGGCGGAAGGCGTCGCCGCCGAATTCCATTTGGCCGCCGTCGCCGGACTGCCGATAGATAATGGTTTGCCGCAGCCAACGTCGCTACCCCTTACGGGTCATTTCGCGATCATTGAAACGAGCGGCGCGAGGGGTTGGGCGGCTCGGCAAATGGAAACCCAAATCCCGCGTTTGGAAGTTGTGCTCAATGACCACGCCGCGGCAGTGACGGAAGCCGACGCCGCACGCTCCGCGGCAACCGCCGCATTCCTCGCCGGCCAGGCGAGTGCGGAACGCGCAGCTAGCCACGATCGAAGCGCAAGCAACGGAAACGGACGCCTGTCTTCAAAGCGCGGCGCAGTACAATCGGGTGATAGCGCGATACGCAATCGCCGCCGTCGCTGATAGCGTTGCGCCAGAGAGACTGTCGGCGTTGTTGATGACGCGGTAGAAATCTCTCAATATGCGCTAGGAACGAGAATCCATGAGACTCAACAGGGGCTTCCGCGTGCAGTCGCTCGGATCACACTGTTTTACGCGACTTTGTTATCGGGGCTGCTGTTGAATCGGACAATGATCGCCCGTTCCAACGCCGCGTGGAAGTTCTCGCAGATGTTTGCCCGACCGACGTGTTGCTCGAACTCGGCTTGGCGCATCAGTCTTGCCGGCTGAGGCGGCGCCGCACAAGATCAGCGTCCGCTCGGCGGCGCGGCATTTTTCGGCCAAATCTTCCAGGGCTTGCAAGCCGGTGGCGTCAATCGCCGTCATGTTTCGCAGCCGCAAGATGAGGATTGGCGGCAAATCGTCCAAGCATTCGGCCGCCTCCAAAAGCTTTTCCGTTGCGCCGAACAGAAAAGGACCGTGAACGCGGAACACCGCAACATAATCGGGAATCGGCTTGTCTTGCAGGATGTGCGCCCAGCCTTCTTCGACGTACTGCGACGTCACGCGGGTGACGGTAGTCGTGCCGGTCACCTTGCGGATGTACAGCAGCGCCGCCAGCACGATGCCAGTCTCCACGGCAACCGTCAGATCGGCAAATACGGTCAGGGCGAACGTAATCCCCCACACGCCGATGTCCGCCCACGTCAACTTCAGCAGTTTGGGGATTTCGTGCCATTCTCCCATGTTGTACGAGACGACCAGCAAGATCGCCGCCAGCACCGAAAGCGGAATGTATTTGGCCAGCGGCGCCGCGAACAGCAGCACACAGACCAAAGTCATCGCGTGAATCATGCCGGCCACCGGCGATTGAGCTCCCGATCGAACATTTGTCGCCGTGCGGGCAATGGCGCCGGTGGCGGGAATTCCGCCGAACAGCGGCGAGACCAGGTTCGCAATCCCTTGAGCAACCAGCTCGACGCTCGGGTTATGCCTGTCCTTGCTCATCCGGTCCGAAACGACCGCCGACAGCAGGGATTCAATCGCGCCCAGCAGTGCCACCGTCACCGCGGACGGGACGAGCGCGACGATCTTGTTGAAATCAAGGTGCGGCGCGGTGAATGCGGGCAATCCGGTGGGAATGCCGCCGAATCGCGTCCCGATCGTTTCCACCGATGGCCCGAAGATTCCGACCAGCGCCGTGCCCAGCGTCAAGGCGACGATATAGGCGGGGATTCGCGGGACAAACTTGCGTACCAGCACGATCACGATAATCCCCGCAGAGCCCAGCAACGTGGACCGCCACGAAATCGTGCCGAAATGGCTGGCAAGCGCTCCGACGCGGCCGACAAAGTCGCCGGGGACTTTCGCGATTGCAAGTCCAAAGAAATCTTTGATCTGCGTGCTGGCGATCAGTACGGCGATTCCGTTGGTGAAGCCGACGATTACCGGCCGAGGAATGTATTTCACCGTCGTCCCTAAGCCGGTAACGCCCAGCAGCAGTAGTAGCGCCGGCCATTAGCGTGCAGACGCACAAGCCATCAATGCCGTATTTCGCGACAATGCCGTAAACGATAACGACAAATGCGCCTGTGGGGCCGCCGATCTGGGCTTTAGAGCCGCCTCAGCGCCGAGATCAAAAAACCGGCGACGATCGCCGTATAAATGCCGGCTTGCGGCGGCACGCCCGACGAGATAGCGAAGGCCATTGCCAAGGGGAGCGCAGACCAGACCAACGGTCACACCCGCGATTAGATCGCTGGAAAACTTCCGCCAACTGTAGTGGCGCAGGCAAATTACGCTCTTGGGAAGAAAGCCGTTCATAGCGTCGGCATTAGCTGGTTTTTGGCTCTCAACATTGCAAGTCTTGGCCACGTTACGCCGCAGCCCGATTCTGGGGAAAAATCGGCGCCACTGTATCAGACGCGATTCCCAGCCACAAGATCAGCGCCAACTGACGAATCTTCGTGGGCCGGCACAAGCGCAGCGCAGTTCCGGCAATCCGGCTGGCCAGGATCGTCTGCCGGAACCGCGCTGCGCTTGTTCCGGCCTGCACATGCCCCAAATTCCGGCCACCCCGAAAACTTAGCTGCGTTGCAACCGCCGCTTATAATAGCCGTATGGTCCCACCCCTTGAAATCGGCCCCCTCGTCATCGATCCGCCGATTCTCCAGGCGCCGATGGCGGGATTTACGAACTATGCCTTCCGGCAGGTCGTCCGGCGGCATGGCGGGGTGGGGCTGCCGGCCACGGAGATGTTTTCCGCGCGGGGTTTTCTGGAAATCGACTCGCGCTACGACCGCGCTCCCGACCGTCTTTGGGGCGTGCTGGAGGAGCCTCGCCCGCTGGCCACGCAAATTTGGGACAATAACCCGGACGTAATGGCCGAAGTCGGCCGGCGGCTGCGCGCGAGTTCCGCGTGAGCGTCGTCGATATCAATTTCGGCTGCCCCGTGACGGAGGTGACCGAGAAGGCGCATAGCGGCTCGTATTTGCTGCGTTTTCCTGACCGCATCGGGCAGATTGTTTCCGCGGTCGCGAAGGCCTGCGCACCGACGCCCGTCACGGCCAAGATCCGCCTGGGCGCGTGCCGCGACGCGATCAATGCCATCGACGTGGCCCAGGCGGTGGAAGACGCCGGCGGCGCGGCCTTGACGGTCCACGGCCGCACGGCCGCCGACATGTTCCGCGGCTCGGCCGATTGGGAGGAGATTTCCCGCATCAAGCCTTTTCTTTATCGCATCCCCCTGATTGGCAACGGCGACGTCATCACGCCCCAGGCCGTCGTGGAGGCGTTCCGCCGCTACGATATCGACGGCGTCATGATCGGCCGGGCGGCGTTGAACCGGCCGTGGCTCTTCGCCCAGGCCGCGGCCGCGCTGCGCGGCGAACCGGTCCCGCCCGAACCGACGTTGGCGGAGCAACGCGAGCTGATGCTGGACCACTACCGTCTTATCGTCTCGCGCTTCGGCGAGCGGCAGGGCACCGTGCTTATGCGAAAAGTCGCCTGCTGTTACATCAGCGGCTGGCCCGGCGCCAGGGCATTTGCGCCGGCGTGGCCAAAGCCAGCTCCGCGGCCGAATTCCACTCGCTGGTGGACAGCCATTATCCTCAGTAGCCCAGGTTTTCCCCGCAAAGCGAAGCCCTTCAGGGCGCGCATTTTGGCAGGCTCTGCCCCTGGCCCCCGGCGCGGCTGCAAAAATGGCAGGAAAAGCGCGAGCAGGCGGCCGAACTGCGGGTCAGGCGCTGGGCGATATATTGTACGTCGCAAAGAATTGCGAGATTGCGATATCGAAGGCGATGCCCGCGTTGTTCCACGGATTGTTGTATTCCGACGTGAACGTCGCCCCGTTGGATGTTGCCGTCAGCCCCTGCGCAGTCCAGCCATGAGACGATTGCGGCGTTGATTACGAGGGTTGTCATCCCGGCGCGCGTGCCGCCGTTATCCGCGATCGCGCCCACGACAATCGAGAGCTCGCTGCCGCACAGATTGAGCGTCTGAGACGTGGAGAGCGACGTAAACGTCTGGCCCGGATCGACGACCGTGGCAATCGCGGCCAAGGCGTCGTTGCCCGATTTTTCGATTTCCTGGACTTCGTTCATCCCGTTGTCCAGCACCGGCCCGGAGCTTCCGCCGGAACCGCCCCCGCCGTCGTCCGAATCCCCGTCGCCGAACCGGCCGCCCGTAAACTGCGCCGGGTCCGCGGGCGTGAAGGCCGATGTGCCGCTGCCGATCGTCAGGTTCGAGCCGTCCGCCAAGCCGTTCGCCACCGTCACCACCACGGTCCCGGCCGTGACGGTCAAGCCGGCGTTGGCTGCGTAGCCGTAGTAGGTCGTGTCCGTGACCACGCCGTTGATCGTGCTCGTCGCGGTGCTGTCGTTCTCGATGCTGCCGACGATCGTGGAATATGTGCCGGTATTCAGGACCCCGGGGTCGCTGATTTCCACGTCCGAGTCGATCGTCGCGTAGGCCGGCGACGTGCCGTTGACTTGCAACGTGCCGTTTCCGACGGTCGTGTTGGCGACATTCGCCTGGCCGCTGAGAATGACCGTATTGGCCGGGCAAATGCCGCTGAAAACAGGTCCCGAGACTTGCTGCTCCTTGTCCAAGAGCACGGCGGGACTGATGCCGGGATTGCTGGCAACGGGGTTGATGTCGGCGTTGATCAGGCCGTAGTCGGCCGTCACCGTGCCGGTGACGTTCAACGCGCCGTCCTGGATGACGCCGTCGGCCAGAATCACGTCTGCGAAGGCGGGCAGATTGTCCAGGCCGTCGAAATCGACCGTCGCGGGCGACGAGGCCCCCGTAGCGGTATCGACGGTCAGGCTGTTGTCGGAAGAAATTGCGTCGCCGCTCTCGTAGACCAGTTCTCCGCCGGTGACGTATGTCGCCCAGTTGCCGCATTGCGCGGATGGATTCATAACAAGCTCGCCCGCGCCCTCTTTCGTGACCGTGAGCACGTCAGCGTCCACCGTATAACCGGTGAAGGTAATCGTCGTGCTCGCGGCGACGTCGAACTTCAAGCTGCTCTCGTCGCTGCTGTTGATCGACCCCGGGATAAGCCCGTCATTCGCGCCGTCGCCAAGGACCAATTGCGCGCCGGAGACGTTCGTTCCGCCGGAGAAATCGTTGGCAGTGCTCGTGATTGTGAAAATGCAGTCGTTAAGATCCAGCCCGACAACGCCCGCACCGTCTTCGATCGTGCCGGCGAAGGTGGAGGTCAGCGAGGTGGGATAGCTGTTGATGGTAATCGGCGTGGCGTTGGTTACCGTGGCGGCCGAGTCCGAGTTGGTTATAATCGCATTGGGGGCGCCGTTGAAGCTGCTGACCGTGACGTTGGTTCCATCGAGGTCGAGTCGTGCGTCGTCGTACATGTCCAGTTCGGATTGGCTGGGAACCGCATCGCCGTCGGTCGTGCCGCTTCCGTGGAGGATCGTGGGGCCACTGTACGAGTTGCCGTTTAGCGAGTCGAAGGTGACGCCCGAGACGGTATCGACCTTCAGGTAGCCGGCGCCCGTGATTGGCGTCGCTAGCGTACAGTTCATAGAACTTTCGTAATTCAACACCGACGCAGCGGAATTGAGCGTGATGTCGCCATACGGATTGTTCGCTTCCAGGGCCGCGCTGCCGGAGACCGTCATCGAGGTATTGACCGTCAGGTAGCCCTCGCAATCAAACGTGCCGCCGCTGACGTTCACCGTGCTCGCGATGACGCTGGCCCCCGCCAGCACCTCGACGTTCCCGGCACTGGCCGTAAGCGTAGTGACGGTCGTGTTCCCGGCGAGATAAACGCGTCGGCGAACGTGCTCACGATCGCCTTTCGCACCGGGAGAGCAATCCGATGCGCAGGTAGCTCTTTCCGCGACAGTGCGAACCGCATGATAAGAACGGTCGCCGCGGAAGCCGCGAGTAGCAAGATCGAATTCGGCTCGGGAGTCGGCGTCAAGAGAAATCCCCGGTATCCGGGCGCAGTGTCATTTGAATAATACCCCGACGCGATCAGGTCCCCGTCACTGCTAATTCCCGTCAGGCCATCGAGAACAACGCCCGTCGGCGCCTCGACCTCCACCATACCGCCGCCCTCGGTCCAGAGGAACGCGTACTCGGAGCCGTCGGTTAGGCCTTCGCTTCCGACGACGGTGCCGCCACTGATCCCGAGGGCTTCGGTGTACGGCGTGTACCCTCCCGTCGCCGAAAGCCCAAGGGTGCCGATATCGACGGTTCCGAGCGCCGCCGAGTAGACGAAGGCGTGTTCGATTTCGCTCGCGTCGAAGTAGAATCCGCAAACCTCACCGCTATTGTCAATCGATCTTGGATAAATCTCCACGCCGGGATCGGGGATCGTTGTCATTGTCCCGCCGTTGAGGACGAAGGCGTGCTGGTTCGGAACCGGAAAACCACCGTTGTAAACACCTGTTATTGAGTCCCCGATGACCGCAATCAGGCCGTTCTGGCTTATTGCGACCGCGTCGCTTGGCGCCCAACCGGTGGGCGGATTGACGATCATGCTGTTGAGGTCTTGAAGACCACCGCTGGGAGTCCAGATAGCCGCGTGGGAGTCGCTCCCTGCTAGAGTCATCGAGCCCCCGACCGCGACGTCCAAATTGTTGATTGCGTTCAGGACGCTGGCGTTTCCGGTCCCGAGGAACCCGACGGCCTGAAGACCCGTTCGCGCAGTCCACACCGCGGCCTCGCCGTTGAGGGCGCCCGCGATCCACGACGAGTCGTTGATGCCGAATGCCTGGCTTTGGATATTGGCGCCGCCGGCGCCGGTTGGGCCAATGTCGACAAGCGCCGCGCCGTTCCCCGGATAGTAGAAACCGTGGTTGGCGTCGGAAGGGCTGACGTTGGAATTGCCCGCAATCTGCGCATACGAATTGATCGCCGTCGGCGCGCAGTAGGGAAACTGGCTCGACAAATTGCCAATATCCGTTACCAAGTACTGCTGGCCGCCGGCAGCGGCGTACATCTGCGCCCGCGCCGCGGCGGCGAAGGACGCGGCAATTACCGCCCAGATTAGGATTGCAAGGACCCGTCTCATGTTTCCGCCGATCCCTCGCCGCCTATTGCCCCAACACCAGGGCGCACCGCCAGCCGCCAAGAGCCCTATCGCAACCCAGTCCATCATAATCAATTCAAGCGTTTTTTGCAACGGTTTTGCGGGGCCTAATGCCGCCGGCTCGGCCGGCGGCTTCTTGCGTTCGCAGCTACAAATCGACAGCCTCCGTGCGCACCTATCCTATTCCCGGCGACGGCGGAGCCGTCGCCGGGAATAGGAAAAATGGAGAGGGGTTGGGAGGCAAGCGCGTGTAGCATCGAGCGGGAAGCACCGCAGGGCAAGCCGGCGGCATCGGAACCGGTAGAGCATCCTCCACGCCGCTCACCGGCCAGGTCATTTCAACGGCGGTCCCGGCACGATGTCGCAGCTCTTCAAAGAGCGCTACGCCGTTCTTCGTCTTCGGCAGCCAGAGGCGGCGAGCCCGGCGACTGCCACACCCGCGAGCGCGAAAGCCGCCGCGTTGCCGACGACCGGGCCGGAACCGACAATCCAAGCGATTCGCGCAACGGATGATACCCATAGGAGGGGGCTTGCCCGAAGTCTTTTGTCGCTGACGTTGTGACCCCGCCAGCCTTTTTTCGCATAGCGCCGATCCCCAGCCGGCTTTTTCGCAGGAACGCTTGCTAAAATCATCGGGCGGGGGTAAGATACTACGAGTGTTAGCAAATATTTTTGATGGCCCGCGTCTGGGTAAATCGGGAAGTGCTTGGGGCACAGCCGCGTTAGTCCCAGCGGGGCTTAAAAGCGCAAACGGTATTACGATGAGCGTGGAAGCCCCCAATTCCGACGCCGACCTGCTGGACCTGATCCGCATCGCCGGTCCGTTGAGTGTTTCCGAGTTGGCCGACGCGATGGAAGTAACTGCCACAGCCGTGAGGCAGCGATTGTCCCGGCTCATGACCCAGTCGTTGATTTCCCGAGAGGCGATTCGCGCAGGGCGGGGCCGCCCGAAGCACCGCTACTCGCTTACCGACCGGGGACTGCGCCAGACAGGCTCCAATTTTACCGACCTGGCCATCACCCTTTGGCGAGAAATCAAAGCGGCCGACGACCAGAGCATCGGAAAGGACCTTTTGCGGCGGATTTCACGCGCGTTGGCGGCCGGCTATGCCGCGCATATCCAAGGCGATACGCCTAGCGAGCGGCTGAAATCGCTGGCCGATCTGCTCAACCAGCGGCGGATTCCCGTCACCGTCGGCACGGACGGGACGCACACCACCTTGACGGCGCATGCCTGTCCCTATCCCAACCTTGCCGAGCAGGACAAGAGCGTCTGCCAGATGGAAAAGATGATGTTTTCCGAGCTGATCGGCAACGAGGTGGAGTTGACCCAGTGCCGATTGGACGGCGGCGACGAGTGCCGGTTCGAAACCGGCGAGTGAGAGGCTATGCACCAGAAGGAGTCTTAACCTCCACGATCGGGCCGCACGCCGCTGGTGCGACCGGTGTTCTGCTGTTTGCCACGCGATGGGCGACATGCCCAGCTTTGCATTGAAGGAGAATTTGGAACAATACATGAATGACGTTTTGGCGATTAACGATTTGCACGTCGAAGTGGCGGGCAAGCAAATTTTGAAGGGAGTTACCCTCTCCATCCGGCGCGGGGAAGTCCACGCCCTGATGGGTCCCAACGGCTCCGGCAAGAGCACGCTGGGCTTTGCCATCATGGGCCATCCCGGCTACGAAGTAACTGGCGGCCGTATCGAGATCAACGGCCAAGATTTGCTGGCAATGGAGCCGCACGAGCGGGCCCGCGCCGGGCTGTTTCTGGCCTTCCAGCGGCCGGTGGCGATTCCCGGCGTGAAAATGGCCGATTTCCTCCGCCATGCCGTAACGAACGTCCGCCGCCCGGAACGCAAAGAGGGTGAAGAGCTGATCCCGATGCGCGAATTTCGCAAGGAGTTGCGAGAAAAGATGGGCAGTCTCCGCGTCGATCCGGAGTTCGCCCGGCGATACGTCAATGACGGCTTTTCGGGCGGAGAATCGAAGCGGGCCGAGATTTTGCAAATGGCCATGTTGCGGCCGAAATTCGCCATTCTGGACGAAACGGACAGCGGGCTGGATGTCGATGCCGTGCGCCTGGCGAGCCAGAGCATTTCCGAGATCGGCGGAAGCGATATGGGAATTCTGATCATTACTCACCACGAGCAACTGCTAGAATACAACCAGCCGAACTTCACGCACGTCATGTTGGGCGGTCGCGTCGTGGAGACGGGCGGCCCGGAACTGGCCGCGGAATTGCACAAGCAAGGTTACGACCGCATCCGCGCCTGCGCACCCGGAAGCTCAAGCCGATGAAGCGGCGATGGCAACCGTGGCGTGAGAACAGAGTTACGCAAGGTACACAAGCGATAAGAAGGAGACGGACCGCCGCGGGCATGAACATGCCAATCCCGGTGGTTCGACAAATTAATGGCAACTGACACGAAAACGCATTCCGAGGATTTCCTCGGCGAAATCAACAAGTACGATTTCCGCAACGACGAGCACTACGTCTTCAAAGCCCGCAAAGGGCTGGACCGGCAGATCGTTGAGGAAATCTCCGAAATGAAGCGCGAACCCGCCTGGATGCGCGAGTTCCGTCTCAAGAGTCTCGATATCTTCAATTCCAAGCCGATGCCCCTTTGGGGCGGAAAGATCGGCATCGACTTCCAGAACGTCTACTACTATATGAAGCCGACCGAAGGCCAGAGCCACTCCTGGGAAGACGTGCCGGCCGACATCAAGAACACGTTCGACCGCTTGGGCATTCCCGAGGCCGAGAAGAAGCACTTGGCCGGCGTGAAGGCTCAGTACGAAAGCGAGGTGATTTACGGCTCTCTTCGCGAGGACCTGGCCAAGCAAGGCGTCATCTTCACCGATACCGATTCCGCCGTCCGCGAGCATCCGGACCTCGTCCGCGAGTACTTCGGCAAGATCATTCCCAATACGGACAACAAATTCGCCGCTCTTAACTCGGCCGTTTGGTCGGGCGGTTCGTTTGTCTATGTCCCGCCGGGCGTAAAGATCGACTTTCCCTTGCAGGCCTATTTCCGCATCAACGCGGCCAACATGGGCCAGTTCGAGCGGACGCTGATCATCGTCGATGAAGGTGCGCAGGTGCATTACGTGGAAGGCTGCACCGCCCCCATGTACAGCACCGAAAGCCTGCACTCCGCCGTGGTGGAAGTGATCGCCAAACGTGGCTCGCGCGTCCGCTACACGACGATCCAGAACTGGGCGAACAACATTTACAATCTCGTCACCAAACGGGCGATGGCCTACGGCGATTCGCTCGTGGAGTGGGTCGACGGCAATCTCGGCAGCCGCTTGACGATGAAATACCCGGCCATCTACATGATGGAGCCTGGCGCCCGCGGCGAGGTCCTTTCCGTGGCCTTCGCTTCCCACGGGCAGCACCAGGACGCCGGGGCCAAGGTGGTGCACTGCGCCCGCACACCTCCAGCCGCATCGTCTCCAAGTCGATTTCCAAGAATGGCGGCCGGGCCAGTTACCGCGGCCTGTGCAAGGTCATGCCCGGCGCGAAGAAATCGAAGTCCAACGTCGTTTGCGACGCCTTGATTCTCGATCCGCAAAGCCGCAGCGACACCTATCCCTACTTGGAGATCGAAGAGCAGGACGTGAACATCGGCCACGAGGCGAGCGTCTCGCGGATCGGCGAGGAGCAGTTGTTCTACCTGGCCAGCCGCGGGCTGAATGAAGCCGAGGCATCGACAATGATCGTCAGCGGCTTCATCGAGCCGCTGGTCAAGGAGCTGCCGATGGAATACGCTGTCGAGATGAACCGCCTCATCGAATTGCAGATGGAAGGGACGGTGGGGTAAGCCCGCATTGAGGGTGGCACGTCCTGAGCTTCAGGCGAAGGGCGTGTTTCTCGCATTTCCACGCCCTTCGCGACCCGCAAGCGGGTGCCCCGGCTCATTGCCTGCCACCCGGTATACATCGCATGAACCAAACCATCGCCTCCACAATCACCCAAGACGCTTTCGAGTCGTTTCTCGCCTCGCGGCTTGAGCCGCCGTGGCTGACAGACATGCGCCGCAACGCCTGGAAGGCATTCCGCGAGCTGCCGATGCCGCACGACTTGGCCGCCGGTCCGCGCCAGGAAGAGTGGCGGCGGACCGACGTGCGGCGATTCCACTTCGACAAGTTTCCCCTGCCCAACGGCGGCGCAAGTTCCGGCAACGTCGAGGATGCGGCCGATTGGCAATCTTCCGCACTGCTTACCGCCGGCGTCGACCTGGCCGGGCAAGCCGTGGCGCTGGATAGCCGGCCGGGCCATGCCTCGCTCGATCCCGCATTGGCCGCCCGCGGCGTGCTTTTTGGCAGCTTGGACGAGCTCGTCAGCCGGCATTCGGCGCAAATCGAGCCGTATTTGCTCACCCGCGCCGTCGATCCCTATTACGACAAGTTCTCGGCGTTGCACGCCGCCTGCTGGTCCGGCGGCATGCTGCTCTACGTGCCCAAGGGCGTGGTCGTCGAGCACCCGCTGCACATGTTCTCGGCGCTTTCTCCGGGGCAGAGCGATTTCGGCCACGTCTTGATCGTGCTGGAAGAGGGCGCGCAGGCTACGGTCCTGGCCGAGACCGCCAGCCTCGATCCGGCGGCCGAGGGACTGCACTGCGGCGCGGTGGAAATCCTCGTCGGCCACGGCGCCCGGCTGCGGTACGTGAACTTGCAGAACTGGGGTTCGGGCGTTTGGCACTTCGCGCACCACAAGGGCCTCGTCGCCCGCGATGCCTCGCTGCAATGGACGATCGGCGCCCTGGGCAGCCGGCTGTCCAAGGTCAACCAGCACGTCGCGCTGGTCGGCGAAGGCGCGCACGCCCAGGTCAACGGCGTGATGTTCACCGACGGCACGCAGCACCTTTCCTACCATACGCTCCAGCACCACGAGGCGCCAAATTGCACCAGCGACCTGCTCTACAAGGGCGCGTTGCAGGGCCAGTCTCGGCTGGTCTGGCGGGGCATGATCAAGGTCGATCGAGACGCGCAAAAGACCGACGGCTACCAGCGCGACGACAATTTGATATTGAGCGAATCGGCACGCGCGGACTCGATCCCAGGACTTGAAATCGAGGCCGACGACGTGAAGTGCTCGCACGGCGCCACGGCCGGCCGCGTCGACGACGAGCAGGTGTTCTACGCCCAGGCCCGCGGGCTGACGCGCAAGGAAGCGATCCGCATGATCGTCTCCGGCTTCTTCCAGCAGGTCTTCGATCGCATCACCGTCCCAAGCGTCCGCGAGGCGCTGGGACACGCCATCGGCCGAAGGGTGCGGGAATATGAGTGATTTCGTGCCCGTGTGCAAGACCGGCGACATTCCCGATCCGGGCAAACAGATTTTCGAGCTCGAGGAGCAGCTCGTCGTGGTGTTTCACGTCGACGGGCAGTTTTACGCCCTGGACGACGTCTGCACGCACGACGGCGGTCCGTTGGGCGAAGGTTTCCTCGAAGGCTACACGATCGCTTGTCCGCGGCACGGCGAAGTTCGACATCCGCGACGGCCGCGTCCTCTGCATGCCGGCCACCATGGGAACCGGCTCGCACGAGGTCAAGGTAGAAAACGGCGAGGTGTTCGTGAAGCTCGTCATTCGTCCGCGGAAGAATTACGTTTGGGGATAGATTGTGGGTGGCACGCTCTGAGCTTCAAGCGAAGGGCGTGTTCCCCAACACACACGCCCTTCGCTTGAAGCTCAGAGCGTGCCACCCACCGCCATCCCGCGACAGTTAAGGAGATCAACCATGCCCATCCAAGAAGAAACGGTTTATTCGGCATTGAAGCAGGTCCGCGACCCGGAGTTGATGGTCAACGTGGTCGATCTCGGCCTGATTTACGGCGTCGCGGTGGAAGAGGCCGCCGAGAAGACGAACCTCGGCGTGATGATGACCATGACCACGCCTGCTTGCCCATACGGCCCGCAGTTGGTCGCCGACGTCCGCGATGCCCTGCAAGCCCTCGACGGCGCCGGCGAGGTGAAGGTCGAAGTCACGCTCAGCCCGCCCTGGACGCCGGAGATGATGACCGAAGACGCGCGAGACGAGCTGGGGATGTTCTGATGTCAATTGATGTTGCACGTACCATTGAGACTGTGTTGTCGCTTCCTCCGCAGGATCGGTTGAAGGTCGCAGAGGCGGTCTGGGAAAGTCTTCCCGATCAGCCGGCTGTCCTTACGGCGGAGCAGAGGGCGGAATTGGACCGTCGGCTCGACGCGAGCGACTCAGCGCCCGACGAACTGTTGACTTGGGAGGAAGTTCTCGAACAGTTGCGGGGCAAGTTGTGAAATACGTCGTCCGTTTCCGTAAGGAGATCGCGGACGACATCGCGGAAGCGTGCCGTTGGTACGAGGAGCGCGTTGGAAAGAGGTTGCGCAACCGGTTCGCGCGGGACCTCAAGGCAACGTTGGCGAGAATAGCTTCGACGCCGGAATCTTATGCGAAAGGAGACCGGGATGTCCGTGCGGCGCGGCTGCACCGATTTCCCTACGTGGTTTATTTCAGGCTCAAAGGTCGGTTAATCGAGGTTCTGGCGGTAATGCACGGAGGACGAGATACGTCCGCTTGGCAAGGTCGTACTTGACACCGGGTTCACTTCGCGTCGATGAACTCCCTCTCCGCCAACTCCTTCAACTCCTTCAAATCCAACTTCCCCGTGCCCAACAGCGGTATTGCGGCCACTTGGCGGAAACTGTCGGGCGAGGGGACCCATAGTGGCGGGACGCCGCCGGCCACCATCGCGCGGCAGATGTCCGTCGGCGGCAGGCGCAGGCCGGTGTGCAGCACGATGATCCGCTCGCCGCGGCGGTCGTCGGCAATTGCGGTCACGGCCAACTGGGCCTCGTGGTCGTCGTCGCCAATCGCCTTGCGGACGGCTGCTTCCACGCCGATGTGCGGCACCATTTCGCCGCCGATCTTGGAGAACCGGCTCGTCCGCCCGGTGATGGTAATGAAACCATCGTCGTCGATCGCCGCCACGTCGCCGGTGACATACCACTCGCCGCGCATTACTTCCGCGGTCAGGTCGGGCCGGTTCAAGTAGCCCTTCATCACGCTCGCGCCGCGGACCAGCAACATGCCTTGCTGCCTGCGCGGCAGGTCCGCCCCGTTTTCCAGGTCGATCACCTTCACCTCGACACCCTTAATCGGCCGACCGATCGTGCCGAGGCGGTTGCCCGAGTTGTCCGCTGAATGATCGCGCAACGGCGGCACGTTCCCAGCCACCACCGGCGAAAGCTCCGTGGTCCCGTAGCCCTCCGCCGGCAGCACGCCAAAGCGCTCGTGAAAGGCGGCGGCAAGCTCCGGCGGCATCTTTTCCGCTCCGGCAAACACGACTTCCAGCGTCCGCAGTTCCTCCGGCTCGCAGCGGCGAAGATAGGACCTCAGGAACGTCGGCGTGGCGATGAGCAGCGTAGCGCCGTGCCGGCGGCAGAGCGCGCCGATCTGCCGCGGCTCCAAGGGCGTGTGGTGGTAGACCGCCCGCGCGTCCAGCGTGAGCGCGGTCCAAAGCGTGGCCGTATAGCCGTAGCAATGGAAAATCGGCAGCACGCCCAGCAGCACGTCGCGGCGCGAAATATGGATCAGGTGGTTGATCCCCGCCAGATTGGCGGCGATGTTGGCATGTGTCAGCACGACGCCCTTGGGCACGCCGGTCGAGCCGGAGGTGAACATGACCGTGGCCGTGTCGCCCGGTTGCACGGCCGCCAGCCCCAGCCGGCGCTCCAGGGCCGCGGCGGGCAGCAGCCATGCGGCCGCGGCCGCGAGCTTGTCCGGCGATTTCATCCGCCGTTTGAAGTCCTCGACAAAAACCATCTCGGCGGCGAGCTTCAAGGGGCATCGCTGTAGCAGCCGCCGGCTGGTGAGCACGTGGCGGATGCCGCACTGGGCGATGCTCGCATTCAGCGCGTCGGAAGATGCCGTATAGTTCAAGTTTACCGGCACGCGGCGGTCGACCGTCACTGCGGTATTCGCCAGTACCGCGGCCACCGAAGGCGGCAAGAGGATACCCACGTGCTGCTCGGCGACGTCGAGAACCTCGCGGCGCAGGAGACTGCGGACCGCCAGCGTTTGCGCCAGCAGACCTCCGCCCGACAAGGCGGTTCCCGACGAATCGGCGACCTTGTTCCGCCACAAGTTGCGACGGCACATGCGGATGAACTGTCGCGAAAGGACAAGTGGTGTCATGCGCGTGGATTGAGTTTCACCTCGTGCCCACGCTCCGCGTGGGCACGCCATTGTTGGACGCTCCGTTCGTGACGACGCAGAGCGTCGTCACGAGGCCGACTTGCATAGCTCCCGTCGCACGTTCGCGCCGTTATTTTCCTTTTTCCCGGCAAGAACCTCCCTCCCGCCGACGAGTTCAACCGCCAGCCAGCGGAAATCCCCGGCCGATCCACCAGATGCGTGCTACATTATCATAGCCACAAATAGGGCCGTGTGCCCAACCATCCGCTCCGCGAGGAAGGTGGGATTATGGAGATTTCCCGCAACCAATTCTTCATGGCAGGGCTCGTGCTGCTGCTCTTGGGAATTCAGTTCCGCGCGATCGAATCGGTGGAGCTGAAGGAGCAGTTCGCCAAATTCATGGCCGAGAAAACCGGCCATCCGCTGGTCGCCGTCAGCGCCAATCGTCGCTGTTGGCGCCGGTGACAGGCGCGGCGGGAACTCGCGTTCTCTACCCGCCCGAATGGATCGGCTGGATGTTACTCTCCATCGGCGGCGTGCTGATACTGCACAGTTTGGCCATGCCCAAGGGCGGATAGCTTTGGAGCAGGGGGTGCGAACCGGCGGCTTGGATGGCGAAAAACGATGAAGGATGAGGGATAAGGGCTTAACTATGAGGGATAGAGATTGACCGTTGGGAGCCGAGCGTCCGCGGTAATCTCTCGTCCCTTATCTCTCATCTTTCATCCCTTATCGCTCCCACGCAGCCCCTTCCCACCCTTGACCCTCCCATTTCCGACGACTACGATGTATACTAGGTTTTTCGCAGCGATTTCAGGCCAGGAGTCCATTTGATGACCACATACCAACGCCTGGAAGTGACCGACGTCGGCGACGTTACCGTGGTCCGCTTCCGCAACCGCCGGATCACGGAGGACATCGATATCCAGGAGCTCGGTAACGAAATGTTCGGCCTCGTGGAAAACGACAAGCGCCAGAAACTGGTGCTGAACTTCTCGGCCGTGGAGTTTCTCGGCAGCGCGGCGCTGGGCAAGCTCATCACGCTGGACCGCAAGGTAAAGGCCCAGGGCGGTACGATGAAGCTCTCCAACATCGGCCCCAGCATTTACGAAGTCTTCGCCATCACCAGGCTGAACCGCTTCTTCGACATCAAGGATGACGAGGCGGACGCCCTGGCCGCCTTTTAGCTTGTGCTGCGAACGGCAATGACGGATCGCTCGGATTGGCTCTACGACCGCATTATCGCCAGCGACACCAAGGCGGCGCGGCTCGTGCTGGACGAAATGCTCCAGCAGCTCGAAGCGCGGGACTGGCAGCAGCGGGAGATCTTCGCCGTCCACCTGGCCATGGAGGAGGCGCTGGTCAACGCCATCTGCCACGGCAACTGCAGCGACGCGCGGAAGAACGTCCACATCGTCTGCCGCCTGAACAGCGACCGCGTCCGCATCGAGATCAGCGACGAGGGCGGCGGCTTCGACCCGGCCGCGCTGCCGGACCCCACCGCCGACGAGCAACTTCATGCCACGTGCGGCCGCGGCGTCATGCTCATGCGCGCTTTCATGTCGCGGGTCGAATTCAATCCCCAAGGCAACGCGGTAGTCATGGAAAAGGACCGCGAGCCGACGGCGGGCTAAAAAGGCCCGCAGGCCCAATTCTGCAAAGAAATACCGAACTGGTCTGCGGGTACTTGACGTTTGTAAAAAAGCGTGCATAATCACCCTAGCATTTTTCCTCGATCCCTCCGCACTTTTCTAAATGGCACCTTGGGGGCTATGGGTGTGCAACGGCGAGAAACGCTCCATTTCGCCACCGAAGCGCTGGCCGCCAAGGTCCGCCTGGCCCTGGCGCGGCTGAACGACGCCGACGACGATTTGCGCCGCGCGATTGCAAAGGTCAACGCCCTCTTGGAGAGCGAACCAGAGTTGAGCCCCGCGGTGCTCGCCCAGGCCCTGAGCACGCTGATCCGCGCGACGGAACAAATGCGCCGCGCGGGAGACGTTCAGCCTGTCCCGCATTGGGATCACCAAACCCGCGTTCTCTCGGTGGGGTCGTCGGTGGTAAAGCGCTACCGGATGCGGGCGGCCAACCAGGAAGCCGTGTTGTCTGCTTTTGAGGAGGAAGGCTGGCCGCGCCGCATCGACGACCCTCTGCCTCCCCGCGGGGAACTGGAACCCAAATATCGCCTGCACTTTACCATCCAGTGCCTGAACCAGGGGCAACCGACGCATCAGATTCGCTTCTTCGGCGACGGGACGGGCGAGGGCGTCTGCTGGGAGTTGTGCGAGGCGTCTTCTCTTTCTTGTGCCCGCGTTGCAGACGAGTCGCGAAACCGGCGCCGGGCCGCGTGAGCCAAACGTGTGTTGTCCGCGTGCTACAGGCCGCTTCCGCGGCCCCTCTTTTGAACTCCCAAGACATCGGGAGTCACTTACACCTTGCTTACAGACAAATTTGCAGGGCCCCATTAGCATGAACTTGGTTCTTTAGGCGCAATATGCCAGCAACTTGTAAAAGGAGAACGGCAATGATCAACACCACTTTACTTCGCTCCCTTGGACTGCTGGCAGCAATTGGCTGCATCGCGCTGCTCGGGTGGCCATCGAGCGCTCGCGCAATTGGCCCCCTCAATCAGATTATTAGCGATGCGCCGCCCGCAAACACGCTTTACGACACGACTTCATTTCTCATTCAAAGCTCCGGCACGGGGACCTATGCCAACGGCGGCGGGACCTATGGCGTCGGGACGTGGCTACAGTTGGGTTCCGGCGCGCTGATCGGCGTCTCGCCTTCCGAAAGCGGGAGCGTTTGCCTGGCGATTCTAACCGCCGACCACGTCGCGACCTTTATTAATAGAAACACCGTTGACGTCGGCTTCGGGCCGGGACAACTCTCCGCGACGGGCCAAGTCGTACCGCTGGCCACAGCGTACCCGCTGATGGTCCAAGCCAGCCAGTATGCCACTTACACCATGCCAGGCTCGCCCGGTCCCACAGAAGATCTCTCGATCGTCAAGGCAACGGTTGCCCTCGCCAGCCTTACCCCCGCGCAGTTGGCCTATTACAATAAAGTAACCGCCCAGACAATCCAACTCGCGGCCTTGTCCGGCTTGCCAAGCAGCGGAACTGCGGCGGCCAATGTGCCATTTACAGAATATGGCTACGGCCTCGCGGGCACATTCCAGCCGGGCCCCCCTGCTCAGTATGCCTCAGTCACTCCTGGGCCTGGCGACGCGCGCCGGTTCCAGAACAACACGGCGATCAGCGTATTGGCCCCCGGCCCGGACAACTACGGCGGCGGTTACTTTCAGCCGGAGGTCGCATTTAACGCCGCGGCCCCGAACGCCGCCGGCAACGGACTCGGATTACAGGGCGACTCGGGAGGCCCGCTTCTCATCGACGGAGGCTCGGCCTCGGTGATGGTCTTGTCCGCCACTCCCGCCAACGGCGGCGCACCCGCCGGTCAGATCCCGGTGAACTTCACCGACAACGAGTTCGCGGAGTATGTCGCGAACATTCCGCCGCCGACTCCAGTGCCCTCTTTGGAGTTTGCCGTCCCGCTCGTGGGACCGAACGTGCCAGGCACTTCCCTGTACTGGGCCCTGAACTACGCGGACAATCCGATGTCGATTCCCGAGCCGGGCTCCCTTTCGATGGCCGCCACGGCGGGAGTCGTCGCTCTTCTCGCGCGCCGCTTCGTACGGCGGAGAAAGACTGTACAGCCATAGGCGGCCATAGTATAAAGGCCCAATGCTAACGCCGCGCCGCCGTGACGCGCCGAATGTCGGTTCCACGGACGCTCAAGATCGCGTGCGGCGGTTGTGGAAGGACGTTTTCGGGCGTGTTGGGTGACAGGCGAACGGTTCGATATCTGCGGTTCGCCTGGGTGTTCCTCGTCGCTGCGGCCTACGCCTCGTATGCTGCGGCGATCGAGTTGAAGTCGCCCGATGGCAATCTGTTGGTGACATTCGACCTTAAGCAACAAGGCGCGGCTGCCGGCTGTCCGGTGTACGCGGTCCAATATCGCGGCAACGTGATCCTCGCCGATTCGCGCTTGGGATTAGAGCTGAAGGAAGGCCCGCTCAACGCCGGTTTGCGGATCGTCGGCCGCTCGACCGGAAGCCACGACTCGACCTGGCGGCCCGTCTGCGGCGAACGGGCAATCATCCGCGACCACTATAACGAGCTGGTCCTCGATCTGAAGTCCGACGCGGATCCTCCGCTGGCTCTGCGGCTGACCTTTCGCGCTTACGACGAAGGCATCGCCTTTCGTTACACGCTGCCGCAGCAGCCGGGCCTTACGCAGTTCACCATCGCAGCCGAGGACACTGACTTCCACTTTACCCGCGATTACACGACTTGGGCCGTCTACAAGGCCCAAGCCAATTACGACGGCAGCGAAGTGCCGCTGAGCCGGGTCAAGCCGGGCGTCGAGCGGCCGCTCACCGTTCGCATTGCCGACGACCTCTATACCTCAATCACCGAAGCCCGGCTCGTCGATTACGCCCGCATGAAGCTGCGGCCCAGTAGGTCCCTTCTGCCGGTAGGGACTAATGCGGCCGACCCAGTCAAGAAGTCGGACTCAACCGGAGTTTCCGGCAACAACAATCCAGCTCGGCAAGCAGGACCTACCGCCGGTCCACACTTCACCCTCGAAGCCTTCCTCGACGCAGAGCGCGGCCATTACGGCCAAGTCACCGGCAAGGCGCCCTTCACGTCACCGTGGCGTGTGGTCATGGTCGCCGACAGCCCCGGCAAGCTGCTGGAGCAAAACTACATTATCCTGAACCTCAACGATCCCTGTGCTCTTTCCGACACGTCGTGGATCAAGCCGGGCAAGGTCATCCGCGAGGGAACGCTCACCACCGCCGGCGGCAAGGCGTGCGTCGATTTCTGCGTCCAGCGCGGGCTGCAATTCATCGAGTTCGACGCCGGCTGGTACGGCCCCGAGTTCGATCCCCATTCCGACGCCCGCGAAGTCCGCTTGGACCCCAAGCGCAATCCCGATCCGCACGCCCTGGACCTGCCCGCGGTGATCGACTACGCCAATTCCAAGGGCGTCGGCGTGATTCTCTACGTCAACCATGTCGCCTTGGAGCGGCAATTGGACGAGATCTTGCCGCTTTACCGCAAATGGGGCGTTAAAGGCCTGAAGTTCGGTTTCGTCAACGTCGGCAGCCAGCGCTGGACGCGCTGGCTGCACGAGGCGATCCGCAAGGCGGCCGAGAACCACTTGATGGTCGACATCCACGACGAGTTCCGCAACACGGGCTACCAGCGGACTTATCCCAACTTGATGACCGTGGAAGGGATCGGCGGCAACGAGGAGTTCCCCACGGCGGTCCACAACGCGACGCTCCCCTTCACGCGCTTCCTCACCGGGCCGGCCGACTACACGTTCTGCTGGTACAGCCCCAAGCTGCAGCGGACGCACGCCCATCAACTGGCCATCTCGACGATCTTTTTCAGCCCCTGGCAGTTCCTTTACTGGTACGACCGCCCCGCGATGTACCGCGGCGAGCCGGAGCTGGATTATTGGAAGCAACTGCCGACAACCTGGGACGAGACCCGCGTATTGGTCGGGGGGATCGGCCGCGCCGTCTGCGTCGCGCGGCGCAAGGGCGAGGTGTGGTACATGGGCGCGATCTGCCCCGCGGCCGAGCCGTTGGAAATCCCGCTGAAGTTTCTCGATCCGCGCACGAAATACAACGCTACGATCTTTTCTGACGGCCACCCGGAAGACCCGAAATCGAAGGACGTGCGCATCGACGTGCGGCCCGTCAATGCCGCCACGGTATTGCGAATGGATATTCCGGCTAACGGTGGCGAGGCGGTCCGCATCGTGCAAAACGACAGTGGCCGTCTTGCGCCGCGAAAAAGGCCGACGAACCCTCGATTGAAGTAAATGAGCCAGCGTGATAAGCTAATAGGAAGGATGCGGAGGTCACCGGGCAATATCCGTTTCCCGTCGGTGGACGCACTGCTCCGGCACGAAGGATTCGTATTGTTCAACCAGCGCGGCAGCCACTGCACTTACCACCACTCCGATGGCCGTGTGATAACTATTGTACGTCCGCACGGCCGACGCCGCACCTGTCACCCGGCGGACGTCAACAAACTCTTGGAACTGTTGACATTATGACTACGAGCCACGAGTACCGCGGGTACGTCTTCACGATCGCTTACCAGCCGCGTGAGCCAGCTTACACCGTGGACTTTGCCGACGTGCCCGAGATTATCACAAGCGGAGTTACGCTTGCCGAAGCATTTGCAAACGCTTGCGAAGCGCTCGACCTGCACTTGGAAAGCATGCAAAAGTTGAATCTGCCTTGGCCCGAAGCGAAGCACCACTTGGTTGTCAGGTAATCTCAGGTCCGTCCTGGTGATGGTCCTTGTCGTCGCTGCTTTCAAGAAAGGCGGTGCCATGAGCGTGCTTTATCCCGTCTACGCCACGACGTTCATCTGGGCGGCGATCATCGCCCGAGTCGCGTTCAACGAACCGATCCGGGCGGTCAACGTGGGCGGCATGTTGTTGGTTGCGGGCATGTGCCTTATGGGAGCGGGAAAATGACGTTGGACGAGCGCGATCTGACGGCGGACCGCCGGCCGCTTGCCTCCCGCGAACACGCCGCGTCCAAGGCGGTTGCCCGTTGGCTGGCGGTCCGCGGCATATCGCCCAACGCCATTTCCATAGCGGGAATGATCGCGGGAATTGCCGCCGGCGCCGCGCTGGCCGCGACGACGCTGGCGCCGGCGGCGATTTGGAGCCGCACGGCCTTTCTCGCCGCCGCGGCGTGCATCCAGCTCCGCCTCTTGGCAAACATGTTCGACGGCATGGTGGCGATCGAAACGGGTAAACTGCGGGGGTTGCGGCCATGATGTCGCCGGCCGACGCCCTCGCCAGCCCCATTTTCCGCACGTATTGCGTCCTGGTTGCCGCTGTGCTGGCGGGAGCAGGCGCGGCACTGGCCGCATTGCGCTGGGGGCTTCGGCGCAATGTCGATCATGCCTGGAAGGCATACCGCGGCTGGCTCGTCATGGCGCCGCTGGTGCTTGCCGTGGTTTTCCTTGGCCGGGCGGCGACAATCGTCTTCTTTACCGTTGTGAGCGTTTTCGGCATGAAGGAATTCGCCCGCGCGACGGGGCTGTATCGCGACTGGCCGATGACGATCGTTGTCTACCTGGGCATCATCGCCGTGGGCATCGTCTCACTGGTCCGCGACCCGGTCCTGGAGCGGCCGGGCTGGTACGGACTGTTTGTCATCCTGCCGGTCTATGTTGTGACTGCCATTCTCTTGGTGCCGATCGTGCGGAACCGCGTGCAAGGCCAACTGCAGGCTATCGCGCTGGCGC
Source organism: uncultured Planctomycetia bacterium (assembly GCA_963780045.1). GTDB lineage: Bacteria > Planctomycetota > Planctomycetia > Pirellulales > Thermoguttaceae > JANXQG01. Next base: position 891,062 of record CAVZZZ010000005.1, read on the forward strand.
TGCTGGGCTTTTTGTACATCGGCTGGATGTTCGGTCACGTGACGTTCCTCGCCAACGCCAAGCTGGCCTACGGCTACTTGCTCTACCTGCTCTTCGCGGTGGAATTGAACGACGTTGCCGCATTCACTTGCGAAAAACTTTTCGGCAAGCATCCGCTGCGGAGCAATATCAGCCCGAAGAAAACCTGGGAGGGCTCGCTGGGGGCGCTGTTGGTCTCCCTGGCATTGCCTTGGCTGATGCGCTTCTCGTTCCCCCAGTTCTCGCCCTTGGAGCTTGCACTCACCGGGTTGATCATCGGCATTGGCGGCCAATTGGGCGACCTGTCCATCAGCGTGATCAAGCGCGACCTGGGCGTCAAGGACATGGGCGCGGTGCTGGAGGGCCACGGCGGCATCTTGGATCGCGTCGACAGCCTGATCTATGTCGCGCCGCTGTTCTTTCACATGGTCCGTTGGTTTAATGATTTGCAGTGAATCGCCATTGCCCAGCCCAAACCGTATGGAACCGTGGAACTACGATGTTTCGGAACAACTCGACCAGTCATTGGTCGGGCGGCTGCGGCAGTTCCCGCGCGAGCCCGACATCTTGGTGTACGGCCTGCGGAGCGCCGCCGCGCTGTTCTCCGCGCCTGGATGCGGATCTATCATCGCCTCACGATCATGGGTCGAGAGAACCTGCCGCCCGAAGGCTCGTATGTCCTCGTCGCCAACCACGCCAGCCACATCGACACGCTAGCCATCCTCTCCGCGCTGCCGCTTCGGAAGCTGCACCGCGTTTTTCCCGCGGCGGCCAAGGATTTCTTTTTCGTCAGCGCGCCGCGTACCGCAGTCGCCGCGATCGTTGCCAACGCGCTGCCTTTCGATCGGCACGCCAATATCCGTCAAAGCCTCGGGCTCTGCCGCGCGGTGCTGGACAATCCGGGCAACGTGCTCCTGATTTACCCCGAGGGGACCCGCAGCACCACCGGCGAGATCGGCGAGTTCAAGCCGGGCATCGCCTTGTTGCTGGCCGGCCGCGATTTGCCCGTCGTGCCGTGCTATCTCGACGGCGCGTTTCGCGCCTGGCCCAAGTGCGCCGCGCTGCCTCGCCCTAGCAAAGTGCGCTTGGTCATCGGCCAACCCCGCCGCTACTCTGGCCTCCGCCGAGGCAAGGAATCCGCGCAGACCATCTGTCACGATCTCCGCGAGGCGGTCTTGGCGCTGGCGGAACGGAAAGCGTGAATCCGCAGAAGCCGATGCATTGGAGCCAATAGCCGTCTGCCCGGCCCGCGACGCACTGGGGCCACCATTTGGCACGTCGGGAAGTATATATACTTCCCGACGCGTGTTTATGCAGCCCCAGTGGCATAGGGCGTAGAAATCATGCGAATGGTCGAGCCAACGGCAACTGCCCGACAGGTCGCGCGGCCCCGCGGAGAGCGTGACCGAGCGGAAGCGGCCCATCAGGCCGCCGGGGACAAGGTCACCGTTGACGCCGGCGGCGCGAAACCGTGGAGATGCCGGCGGGACAGTAGCCGAATCAGGATGACAATGCGCTATGCACTCCCAGCAGATCATCGTTTTCGCGCGGCACGCCTCCATCGCAGACCTCGCACCGAATGTTGAGATTTGGGGGTGACGGTCGCGATCCGCTGGCGACCCGACAATGTCGCCCGCGGCGCGGGGCACAGGGTGCGAATGCCCCCACTTGGGGCTTGGCGAATCACTCTAATTGCGGTAGGATCAGTGCCTCCGACCTGAACGGAATCACCTAAAGACAATGGCTGCTTCCAATTCGACGGTATCGTGCAGGCGTACGCGCCCCTCGTGCCGACATCATCAGCTTCATTTTCAAGAAGAGGACTCTTGACCCTGCGGGACGGAATAGTATAATCGTATACAAAAGGCCAGATAACGTCGTGCGGTTCCGCTTGGAACCGATCAAGGAGGTCAGACTTGAATTTCAAAGTTCTGGAGACGGCGCAGAAGCTACGGGGTGGTTATTACACCGAACCCGATATCGCTGCTTTCTTAACCGCGTGGGTGATGGAGTCGCGCCCGAAGACCGTTTTGGAACCGTCGTGCGGAGACGGGGCCTTTATTGAGGCCATTGCGCGGCTCGAACACGCGTCGGTTGCCACTCTGGTTGCCTGCGAGATTGATCGGCCCGAAGCTGAGCGCGCGAAGGCGAAGGCAAAGTCCGCGCGGAAGGTTAAGACGTTGATCGTCGATGGCGATTTTCTTGATTGGTCTTTGCGAGCGCTGGACGAAGCCCGGGAGTTTGACGCGGTCCTCGGAAACCCTCCCTTCATCCGCTACCAGTATCTTGAGTCGCCGATTCAATGTCGCTCGGAAATGCTCTTCAAGCGGTTGGGGCTTCCTTTCACAAGGCATACAAACGCCTGGGTGCCGTTCGTTCTCGCCTCGCTTGAGTTGCTCCGCCCTGGCGGACGTTTGGCGATGGTAGTCCCGTCCGAAATACTCCACGTGCTCCACGCGAAGCCTCTTCGCGATTTTCTTCTCGCACAATGTTCCAAGGTCTTGATGCTAGACCCCTCGAACATCTGGTTCAACAAGACCCTTCAGGGCATCGTGCTTCTTTTGGCAGAGAAGAAACTCGCGTCCAATGGTAGGCCGGCGATTATCTCAGTCACCCCGGTGAAGGACCGAGCCGCGTTGCAAGGCAGGGCCGGCAATTATTTCGACAAAGCGGACTACCTCAGCGGATCGCAAATGAATGGCAAGTGGATGCTGGCCTTGCTTTCCGCGCACGAACGTTCTACCGTCGAGCAACTGTCGGCGCACGTGTCCGTCAAACGATTCGTCGACTTGGCGGACGTTGACGTCGGTATCGTTACGGGCGCCAACGATTTCTTTCTCGTTCCGGACGCTGTAGTTGAACAGTACGATCTACGGCGTTTCGCACACCCCATGTTCGGTCGCAGCGACCACGTTCACGGGGTGATCTACGACAGTAGGAATCACGAGTCTAACCGGCGGGAGGGACTGCCGACGAATTTCATTTGGCTCCGCGACGAGCTTTTTGAGCGACTGCCGGCGAAAGTGCGAGACTACATCAACCTTGGCGAATCGCAAGAATTGCACAGGCGTTACAAGTGCCGCATCCGCTCTCCGTGGTATTGCGTGCCGTCCGTCTACGCGGCCCCCGTGGGCATGCTCAAGCGGGCGCATCATTTTCCCCGCCTGATCCTGAATCGCGTCGGGGCGTTCACGACGGATACCGCCTACCGGGTCAGGCCCAAAGGCGTCAGCGGGATTGAACTGGTGGGAGCGTTCGTGAATAGCCTGACGGCGTTGACGTCCGAATTGGAAGGGCGGCATTATGGCGGCGGCGTGCTGGAACTGGTGCCGTCGGAGATCGAAAAGGTCCTCGTCCCATTATCGGAAACTGGGCGGGAGGCCCTCGACGACCTCGATAAGATGACCAAGGCGGAAACCGCGCCGGAGGAAGTCCTCGCTCGGCAGGACGCCGCCATTCTTCGGCCGCTCGGAATAAGCAAGAAGAACTGTCGGACGCTTCTCGATGCCTGGACAAGGCTTCGGGACCGGCGCCAGCGCGCCGAGGCCGTTCCCGATTAAGGCAAACGTCGTTTACGCGCTCGCCTCCGTATCTCGATGAAAAACGGTTCGAGCGTGCCGGGTGCGGGGGCGTAGAGGATGAATTCCGACCCGGTCAGATTCAATCTGCGGATCTCCTTCGCAATCCCCGTCCACTTCAGGATCGTCGTATAGTTCCTTTGGCCGGCTTCGCCGCTGGGCTTGTGGCTGACCGCTAAACGCGAGTCCAAGCGGGACTAGCGGAGAGAAGAGGAATTGAAGCCAGACGGGCGCACCGTCACCCTACGGCAGATTATAAGCCTGCTGCGCCGCCAAGACGCGGGCCGCTCTCCCTAAAACATGACGTAGGTTGCGTACACGGGAAAACTCCTGTCTCTTGCCAAATAATTCAGTGCCCTGTACTTCTGTCGCTGCATGTGAAATAATTTACCGAAAGAAATCATGGCAGCTAGTTTAGGACACGTTTATGGATTGGGACGTTCACTCTCCCGAATGCTGGGCCAAAGGTCTTGGCATGGCGCGGATACCATTGTTCGGTGCCAAGCCACCAGAGTTTACTGGCACCAATACCGTACTTCTTGACGGTCGGACCGCCAGCTTTACGCTCCGCGCCGTTGAATCCGTCGATGTACTGAATCGCGAATCCATTTCTTGGGCGTGGTCATCCTTCATTCGTCATTCCCTAATCCCCTGGAATCTTTCATCTTGTAACTTCAAAACGATTGGGTCCCGACCGCCCGCCCGCGAACCTCCCGAAAACCCTCCACTTTCCCCGCACGCGCCCAAACCGCTTGGGGTCGTGTAGAATAGCCCCCATGCCCTGCCTGCGCACCATCTTGATTGCGTTACTTCTGCTGGAGCTACAAGACTCATGAATAAAGTCCGCAACCCGCTGTGCTTCCTTCTCATCGTGTGCATTGCCGCTCTGAGCACTGGCTGCGGCGGCGGCAACGAAGCACCCAAACCGGACCCCAGTAAAATCAGCCAGGCCAACTACGACAAAATCAAGGACGGCATGACGGAAGCCGAGGTACAGGGCATCCTGGGTCCGCCTGGAAACAGAACCAGCGCGAGCATCAGCCGCACCGATCCGAAGACGGGCACTACCGAGCAGTCCAATAGCCAACTGAGCTGGGGAGACGGTAATCGGTCGATTACGGTTGACTTTATCGACGGGAAAGTAACGGGGAAGAAGCAACAAGGGCTGTAATTGAGCCTTCCTAACCAGAATTCTATGGGCTTTTTTATTCCGGTCCTTTGAAACTGTACGACTACTGAGGGCCCAACAGAACAAATGCCAAAGTACCGGACAATCGACGGAGTCGGTTTCCCCTCTCCCTCCGCGCTTTGGTATCTACACAAGTCTGAGCGAGAGACCCGGTGCAAGCAATGCTATCACGAAAACCCCCGAAAAAACCGGCGTGGTTAACTCGATGGCGCCTTTTCTTCTGGTGGCCTCGAAAACGCCTTTATTCCCGAAGGAAATGAGATGTGTAGATACCAAAGCCCTCCGCGTGAGGGAGAGGGACCGGTGTTGTCGAGCGTCAATTGGCCGAGCCCAGCTCGCGATCGACCTGCTGCAACTGGTTCAGCAACTTTTGACGCTGGTCTTGGAGTTGTTGGGCCCGCCGGTGACGCGTGACGAGCGTAGTCAAGGGCTCGCCCGCTTTGGCGAACTCGCCCCCGCTGACCTTGGCAGATAGGGTCTTCACCGCCGCAGCCAACTGCGGATCGGCAAGTTCCGTGGCGATCGCTTCGGGGCTGAGCTTTTCGGGACGCGAAGCGTCGCCCAAATCACGCTGCCGCCTGGCTGACTTGGCCGCCTCCTGGCCCGCGGCGGACAAGGGCACGTAGAAACCGTCGTTGGGATCGACGCCCCAAGTCGCCTCACCTGGGAGGCGCTGCAATCGCCTGCCGCCGGGAAGGACCATTTGGGCCGTGGTGACCTTCAGTGCCTCGCCGCCATCGACGGGGATAAGCGTTTGCACCGAGCCCTTGCCGAAGGTCCGGTCGCCGACCAGAACGGCCCGACCATGCTCCTGCAGCGCGCCGGCCGCGACCTCCGCGGCAGAGGCCGTTGTGCCGTCGATGAGGACGACGAGAGGAAAATCGCCCAACCACGATTGACCCTTGGCCGCGTAAACTTCGTCGCCTTGCTGCCCCTTGACGATCAGCAACTTGCCTTCCTTTTGAAACAGGCTAACGAAGTCGATGGCCGCGGCAAGCAAGCCGCCGGGCGAGTCGCGCAGGTCGAGCACCAGGCCCTTGAGTCCCCCCTGCTTGAGCTTCTCGATCAGTTTGCGGGTCTGGGAAACCGCGGCGGGATTGAACGTGGTGATCTGCAGATAAGCCAGTTTCAGATCGGGATCGATCCAATGTTGCGGGGCGCCGCTGCCGGTTCGCCACAGGCCGCGGACTTCGGGAATCTGAATTGGTCCGCGAGTGATCGCGCATTGGAATTCCGTTCCATCCCTCCGTCTGCCCGTCACCTTGACTACCGTGCCGGCCGCGCCGCGGAGCTTGTGGACAACGTCTGTGAGCTCTCGGGGAAGCGGATGCCCATCGATCTGCAGCAGTTCGTCGCCCGGCCGCAGACCCGCCCGCTCGGCGGGCGAGCCGGGAAATACGTTCGGCACGACAACGCGGCCCTCTTCCTTCCTCAATTCAGCGCCGATGCCGGTAATCTGACCCTCCGTCAATTGCTTCAGTTCCGCCAACTCCGACGCGCTGAAATACTTCGCGTGCGGATCGTCCAACGATTGGAGCATGCCTTTGATGGCAGCTTCCGTGAGCTTCGCCTGGTCGGTCTTGGAATAGTTCTTTGCAAGGATTTTCTCGACGTCAAGCAGTGAAGAGGGAGATTGCGCCGCACGATGATTCGTTGCTTCCCCGCGCCGGACTCGCCTTTTTCCGCCGTGTCGGCGCGGCCGCTCGCATCCGTCGCCGGGTTTGCGGCGGGCGAGCCGCGATTCTCATCGTTGCTCTCTGTTTGCGCCGCGGACGCCGCGAACTTCGTTTCGGCCGATTGCGATCAATTCGGCGTAAACGTCGCCACCGAAACGGTGAGAAGCATGGCCGCGATCACCGCCGCGACGAGTCGTCCGCGGCCGGCCGCGCCGCGGACGCGAGAGACGTCCAGAATGGCCGCGAGCCGGCGTTCGATCCGGTCTGCCCGGCCCATTGCCAAGGCGACGGACGATTGGACGAAGGTCTCAGGGAGACCGGCCGTGACGGTCAGGAGTTGCTCGGCATACTCCTGGGGAGCGTGACCGACGGCCAGCACGCGGTCGTCGCATGCTTGCTCCTGTTCGATCCGTTGCCGGCGCCATGCCCACCATGCCAAGGGATGGAACCAATAAAGCACCCGCGCCAATTGACCGAGGAACTGCGTCAGGAAATCGTAGCGTTCCACGTGCGCCAGTTCATGGGCCAAGACATGCCGCAGCCGCTTGGCCGACCAATCGCGGGCTGTCGACGGCAGCAGCACGACGGGTCGGCGCAATCCCCACATCAACGGTACAATCGGCCCCTTGGCGATCAACAGCCGCACCGGCCGCCCGACTTGCAATTGGGCGCGCACCGAATTCAGGGCGTCCTCCAGAGCCGGCCCGGCCCCTGCGGCGCCTCGGTAAAGCTGCCACAGCCGGACGCTTCCAGCCAACAAGGGCAAGACGCCGAGCGCAGTGCCGCCGGCCCAAATGAGCGCGAGCACACGTGTCGCATCGGGCAACGAGAAGCGGCCGACGGTCGGCGCGGCTCGCTGCGCCGTCTGAGTACCCTGTGCCGCCGTCTGGGCGCCCTGTGGCGCCGTCTGGAAAAACTGTGGCGCCAGCGGGGCCGGCCCGACCTCATCCGCAACCGATTCCCCTGGCCCATCCCCTGGCGCACGCATCGCCAACCAAAGCGGGCCCGCCGCCGTGTTGGGTGATTCCGTCGAAAACACCGTGGCAGACGGCCGCGACCACTTAGGTCCCCACGACGGGAAAACCGCGGGCAGCAGCGGCAGTGCCAAAAGACCGGCCAAAGCCGCCGTCCACACCAGGTGCCGGGTTGCCGCGGATTGCCGCCGCAACATCCGTTCAATTACCCCTGCGGCAAGCAGTATGGCTGTGGACTTGACGATGATCGAGAGCATGAATTCTGCCATGAGATACTCCTCGTTTGGTGGAATGCGATTGAAATAAGCATTGTTGGACGGATCAAGAATCCTGTTTTCGGGCCTTCCGAACCAAGGCCGCCAGCCGTTTCAGTTCTTCCTCGGACAACGAGTTGGCGTCGTCGCCCATGTGGGCAGCCACGGCCCGCTCAAGAGAGCCGGCGAAGAAGACGTCCAGCACGCGGCGCATTGCCGAGCGGCCCGCGTGCTCGCGCGGCCGGCGCGGGGCGTAAACATAGGCATTTTCCGCTTCGCGGTGCGTGACGTGCCCTTTGCCTTCCAAAATCTTCAGCAAGGTTCGCACGGCCGTCTTGCCCGGCGGATCGGGCAAGGCCGAGAGCACCTCCAGCGCGGTGGCCTCGCCTTGGACATACAAGACATCCATGATTTGCCGCTCGCGCTTGCTCAGGGGCGGTTCCGGTTTGGAAGACATGTGTTTGGCTCCTGGCGTCGCGGGAGGCGATCGAAGGATCGGCCCCCGCACGTCGTCTAGCTAAATTTTTAGCCTACTGTCCCAGCCTTGTCAAGGGCAGTAGCCAACAATTTAGCCGCAAGGGAGAAAACGACGAGAAGACGGTCCTCGTCGGGCTCCGGGGGGCGTTAGACGTCGCAGGCTGTAATCGAAGCCCGAAGCGCAAGCGAGGGATGGAACCGTCAGTCTCGCTTTTTGCGATTCGGGATTCGATGGCACTCCAATTCGAGGAAACCGCGTCGACAACGGGGCAGCGCTCGCTATAATAGTCACGAAAGGAAATCGCCCATGCCCGCCTTACAACCAAGCAAGTCGGTAACCCGCCCGAGTCGATTTATAACGCCAAGTATCGAGACCAATTGGAATCTACGAACCGCGGCGACTTCGTCGCCGTAGAGCCGGTATCCGAGGAGTTTTTCCTCGGCAAGACGTTGAGTGAAGCGATTCAGGCGGCGCGCGCGGCGACATGCCGATCGCTGCCCGGTCGTGTTTCGCGTTGGACACAAGGCCGCCATCGAACTGGGATAATCAGCGATCACTCGACATCGCCCCAGTTGGCGGCGTCTTCGCTGGGCGGAGCACGGCGGAGGATGCTGTACAGCACCGGCGTCAAGTAGCGATTCAAAAGAAGCGCCATCAACATCCCGCCGATGACGACGATGGCCAGCGGACGCTGCGACTTGGGCGCCGATCCGCGTGGAAAAGGCCGCCGGCATTAGTCCGAAGATCGCGGTCAAAGCAGTCATCATGATGGGCCGCAAGCGGAGCCGCGAGCCGTGCATCACCGCCCTCTTCAGAGACTTGCCTTCCAATCCGCGCGGTGGAACGAAGACACCTGCAAGATGGCGTCCATCACCGCGACGCCAAAGATGGAGATGAATCCCACCGCGGCGGAGACGCTGAAATTGGTCTGCGTCAACAAAAGCGCCCACACGCCGCCGCAGGCCAGCGCCACGACGTTGGAGAGCACGATCAGCACGTCGACCAGCGAACCGAACGCCATGTACAGCAGCACGGCCACCAAGCCGACGGTCAAGGGGATGACGATCAGCAGGCGCGATTCGGCCTGCTCCATCTCGTGGAACTCGCCGCCCCAAGTGATCCGGCAGGGGGCATGCACCAGGTCCTTGGTGGCCTCCTTGGCTTCGGCCACGGCGCCGGCCAGGTCGCGGTCATGGATGTCGAACTTGACGACGATCAGCCGTTCGCCCTGCTCGCGGTAGATGTCCGAGGCCCCGCGCTGCAGGAACGAGCCGTGCTCGTCCATCCGGCCGTCGGGGCCAAGCGGCGTGAGCAGGTCGCGCAACCGCCGCCGCGGCGTGCGGCTGAGGTCGTTCATCGTGCCGTTCATGGCGCTGCCGGTCAAGCTCGGCAGGTTGGCGCTGGTGCCCGTTGACGACGGGCCGGTGTTGCCGCCGCTGACCGGCGTGGCCGCTTGTCCGGGCGACTGGCTGTTGGCCACGGTATTGCCTTGCACGTCCACGGGGATCGCCAGGATCGAGTCGAGGTCGGAGCGGTCTTTCTTCGGGAAGCGAAGGGTGATGTCGAAGCTGCGCTCGCCCTCGATCATCTGGCTGAAGGGCTTTCCGCCGACAGCCGTATCGACGACCGCTTGCACGTCGCTGACGTTGAGGTTCCACCGCGCCACTTGTCGCGGTCGACGGGGAGATTGAGGTTCGACTGGCCCAGGACGCGGATCGCGCCCACGTTCGCCAGGCCGCGGACCTTCTGCAGCGCCGGACCACGCGGTCGGCGGTCTGTTCCAGTTCCGCCAGATCGGGCCCGATGATTTTCACGGAGTTGTCGCCGCGCACGCCCGAGAGCGTTTCATTGACGTTGTTGCGAATGTTCTGCGAGAAGTTCCAGTCCACGGCAGACCATCGTTTCCGAAATCTCGCGATTCAGCGCGTCGACCAGCTCTTCCTTGGTGCGGGGGCGGGTCCAGCCGGGCGGAATCGGCCACTGCTCGTGCGGCTTCAGCGGCACGTAGCTTTCCGTCCCGTAGAAGCCCGATGGATCGGTGCCGTCGTCCGGGCGGCCGATCTCGCTGATCATCTGTTCGGTCTCCGGGTAGCTTTGCACGATTTTGCGAACGATCCGGACGCCGTCGCACACTTCATCCAGCGACGTTTTCAGCGGGAAGGTGCCGGCGATCCAGATGTTGCCTTCCTCAAGTTCGGGCAGGAATTCCCGGCCCAGCATGGGGACGGCAACCGCGGTGGCCGCGACGATCAGGGCGAACACGCCCAGAGTCAGCAGGGGATACCGCAGGCAGCGGCGCAACTGCCGCAGGTAGACGGTCTGCGACGTGCGCACCAGCCAGTTGTCGGGCCGCGGCTTCACGTTTGACAGAAACATCCTGCAGAGCACAGGCGAGAGGACCAGCGCCAACAGCAAGGCGCCAGCCAGGGCGAAGGCGTAGGTGTCGGCCATGGGGCCGAAGATCTGTCCTTCCGGACCCGGCCATGGTAAACAACGGCAAGAACGCGCAGACCATCACGGCCGTGGACAACGCCAGGCTCCCCCGCACTTCGTTGGAGGCCCGAAGAATCCGCTGCGCGATGGGCAAGTCGGCGTTCGCTCCGCTGCTCAAGTGCCGGTATATGTTCTCCACCATGATCACGGAGGAATCGACGATGATGCCGAAATCGACCGCGCCGATGGACAACAAATTTGCCGACTTGCCCCGCACGAAGAGCACGGATACGGCGAACATAAGCGCCAGCGGCACGTTAATGGCCACGATCAGCGCGGTGCGGACGTTGCTGAGGAACAGCAAAAGCACCACCGTGACCAGTCCCATGCCGGCCAGCAGGTTTTCCCGGACGGTGCCGGTCGTGACGGCGATCAGGTAGGTGCGGTCGTAATAGGGCTGAATCTTCACGCCCGGCAACATGCGGCCGGGGGTTTCGTTGAGCTGCTTGACCAGCGAATGGATGTCGGCCAAGGCGGGCCGCGATTGGTCGCCTTTGCGCAGCAGGACGATGCCCTCGACGACTTCGTCGTTGTCTTGCCAAATACGGCGTCCCTGGGCGTCGCGAACGTCGCGGTTCTGGTCGTCGCGCACCGAGACGCTCCGCATCACGCGTCCGAGGCGGGTCTGATGGCCCATCACCACGCCTTCCTTGTACGGCAGCGAAGTGGCCCGCAGCGGTCCGCCTTCAACCACGTCGTCGACGCGCACCGGCACGTTGTTCGTGGCGCCCAGCACAATCTGCCGGATTTCTCGGATGCGGCGTTCTTCCTCCGCGCGGAGGTAATTGCGCGCGGCGACGGGGTCTTTCATGCCCATCGCGGTTTCGATCGGGTCCTGGCCCATTCCCAACATGCCCAGCGAGCGGACCACGTGAGCGGCGCCGCCGTGTACGATGTAGTCACCCCCGACATTGGAATTGTTCGAGGCGATAGCATCCTTAAGCTGCTGCAAAGTAATGCCGTAACGCTGCATCCGCGCGGGTCGGGATGGATCTCGTAGCGTTTCACGGTCCCGCCGTAGCTGGTCACGTCGACCACGCGCGGCAGACGGCGGAAAAGCCGCTCCAGCGTGGTGTCTTGCAGCGACTTGAGGTCGTTGGGATCGTAGATCTCGTTTCCCGCGGAGTCCTTGGGCGCCACGAGCGTGTAGCGGAAGATTTCTCCGGTGGGCGACCGCGGGGAGAGATCGGGCGTTACCCCGGTGGGCAATTGCGCCAATTGAAGACGATTAAGTATCTCTTGCCGCGCCGCTTGCTGATCGACGCCATACTCGAACTGGTTGCTGATGTGGCACAACTCGAACAGCGACTGCGTGCGGGTGATTTTCAGTCCGGGCATGCCGGCCAGGGCCACCTCCAGCGGAATCGTCACCTGCCGCTCGACCTCCTCCGCCGACGCGCCGGGATAGCGGGCCACCACCTCGACGATGGCCGGCGCCGGGTCGGGATAGGCTTCGACGTCGATGTTGCGAAAGGCGTGGATACCGTAGCCCAGCAATCCCGCGGCCAGCAGGATCACTATCAGCCGGTTGTTCACGGCCCAGCGAATCAGACGATTGATCACAAGCTGCCTCGGATATGCTCTATGGTGTGCCGGCGTTCTGCTGTAAAGTGTCGAGACAGGCAGCCAACTCGACGTTTCGCGACACGACCACCTTTTCGCCCGGCGCCAAGGGCTGTGCTCCTCGGTGCGTTTCGTCGGGCGTTGGCCGGCTGCGGATGTACACCTTGTCGCCGCTGCGACGGGCGACCGCGACATTGCGGCGGACGTAGGTCGGTTTGTCGTCCGATTGCACGAAGACGCTGATAACGCTTCCCTCTTCGCAAAGCGCGGCCGCGGGAATGACGACTTCACCCAGCGGCGGCGGTGTTTCCAGCCGCGTGGTGACGAACTGCCCCACGCGGAGCTTGCCGTCGGGATTCTCCACCCAGCCCATCACCATGGCGGTGTGCTGGTTCGGGTCGATGATGCAGCCGACTTGATCGAACTGGCCGTTGCGCACGGTCGCGTCGGGACCGGACCCCAGGGCCACCGACCACACGCCACTACGGTCCTTGACGAGGTCCAACGAAGGGAGGTCTTCCTCGTAGGCGTGAGCCAAAACTGCGCAGTCGGCGGAGATCGGCAATGCGGAACAGATCGGTGCTCGTATCGACCAGATCGCCCAGGACGACGTTGCACTCGACGATCGTGCCGTCCAGGGGCGCCCGCACCTCAAATTGCGCCCATTGCGTCACGAGCTGTTCGCGGCCCGCTTTCCTGTCGCGCATAAGGCGGTTGGCCTCGGCCCGCACTTCCTCGATCTCGGCGGGCGAAATCCGCCATGTCTGCAAGGTGCGCTCTGCCGCGAGACGGCAATGCGGTCGGCCTCCACCTTGCGCTGGGCGTCTTGCAGCAGCCGTTCGGGCACGGCGCCCTCGGCGGTTACGCTCTTGATCCTCTGCAAACTCTCCTCGTCGACGCGAAGCTGCGAAAGCGCGTCGATCAATTCGCACTTCTTCTCGCCGAGGTCCTGGCTCCAGACCACTGCCAGCAACTGGTTCTTGCGAACTTTTTGGCCAAAACCTACGACTCCCGATTGCCCGCTGCCCATGCCGAGCTGCACGATCTCGCCGGGAAAGCGGGCCCGCACGTGCGACAGCTTGGTGGAGTCGAACATCAGCGTGCCGGACATCTCCAAGATCACGGGGGCCGTTGCACTCTGCGCCGGGAACGTTTCCACGCCCAACCGCGCGGCGATGCCCGCCGGCACGTCGAGCGAGTCCTTGCCGGCCAGCTTGGGGGACTGCGCGTCCGTTTCGCTGGCGGCCTGCGCGCGCGACGCGAAGTAGCGCGTCCAGCGCGGCGAGAGCGCGGCGGCGGCAATGAAGCAAGCCGCCAGCGCGGCCGCACTGGCGGCTCGCTTCAAAAACGTTCGAGTGGATGAAGTCATGGCAGTGGAGAGGATGGAAGCGGCCATCCCTGGCGATTTGAGTAGTTGTTATCTGCTAACACACAGCCGACATGGATGCTTCGCGGCGAGGCGTATGGACCTGTGGCGCGAAAGCGGGCAACACGGCGAGTGAGAAGCGCGTGCGCAGCCGCGGATTTCAGCGAACGGCGCGCGCACCGCCAAACAGCCGTTTCGTCACGCTGCCGGCGGGCCCCGAGAATGGAAGGCCAAGAGGCATGACGAGGGCAGCGCGGGCGAGAACTCCAGCGGCGGCATCGGCACGCTCTCGATCGTTGGCCCGCCCGCAAAGCTCGATTCCGGCAATTGCACCTGGGCGAGATAATTGCAAACGATGCACCTGCCGTCGTGCTCGGTTAGCTCGCGACCGGCGGAAAACGCCGGACCACTGTCTTCGTGCCGATCGACGCGTGGAATGATTAAGCCACCGGCGAAGCCGGGATGCTCGATTCCGAACAACGTGTGCAAGCTGCTTCCGCAGAGCGAAGTTGCGACGATGATCCCTGCAAGGACCATTCGCAAAGCAACATTGGCAATTCGCGGGCGCATGGAGACGATCGCTTTTGCGGGCTGCGCAAGACGGGAGTAACAATCCATCCATTATCCGGCAGTTGCCCGCGAATGTCAAGTTTTTGCCGTTCGCTTTCGGCGGATTCGCAAAGTCTCAGGTGTGAGAATATCCGGATCGGCGGACACCCGGTTGAAAGTGAGAATCAGCCGAAAATGGTGGTCCGCGCCCATTGGGGCACTGCAATTCGACAACCGGGTGGCACGCTCTGAGCTTCAAGCGAAGGGCGTGTTTGCCAAGTCCACGCCCTTCGCTTGAAGCTCAGGACGTGCCATCCGATTGCCCAGGTCATTTCGTTACGAACCAGCGCCTTTTCTGGCGCTATAACCGTAATAAAGCGGTCAGCCGTCACGACTGCCGCCCTCCTAATGCTTCACTTGAGTAGATTCGATACGATTGCTAGTACGGGTATTAAGCGTCTAATGGTTAGCAACTTCAAACTGCGGCCGTGCGAGGCGGGCGATGAATAGGCAGTTCCTTAACCGGCGTGCCTTGCTTGCCGCGCTGGCGCTGCTGGCCGTCGGCTGCAGTTACGACACGCAGTGCCAGGTCGATCGCCGCGTCGGCGCGATCAGCGGATGTCCGATGGACGTGACGCCGTTGCCCGCCGCGCCGCCGCAGGTCTACCCGCCGGGCGCAATGCCCCCCAATCCGCCCGAATCGGTGCCGCCGCCGCCCGGCGCGCCCGCCGCAGGTCCGCCGCAAGGTTCGTGGCAGGGCTACCCCGGCGACCGTATGGCGGGCGCGGACGCGAGGCAGCCTATTTGCCAAACGATATCGTACCAGACCTCCGCACCCCAGCAGCAACGGGACGTGCGGCCGATGGATATACCGAGCTCGATTCCCGGAAGCTCGGCGCCGCCGTTGCGGTTGCCGCCTGCCCGGCCGGGGACGACTCCGGAAGAGCGGAAAAACGAGATCGAGCGGCTCTTTGCCGAATTGCAAGTGATCGTGCCGTCGCCCGAACCGCCCTTGGCGCCGGGCCAAGCGCCGCTGCAGCTTTCGCAACTTCAGGCGATGGCCTTGTCGCGCAATCCGCTCATCCGCCAGGCGGCGTCCGACGTCGAGGCGGCCCGCGGCAATCTGATTCAGGCTGGCGCCTATCCCAATCCGCACGTCGGCTACCAGTCCGACGACATCAACACGGGCAGGACGGCCGGCTACCAGGGCGGCGGCATCGGCCAGACGATTGTCACCGGCGGCAAATTGCGCCTGGCAAAGGCCTCCGCCCAAGTCGATCTGCAGAATGCGGAACTGGCGCTGAGCCGGGCACGTTACGATCTGGCCTCGCAGGTGCGATCGAACTACCTGGGCGTGCTCGTGGCCCGCGAACGAAGCAAGATCAACTTTGGCTTGGCGCAGTTCGCCGAGCGCGTTTATCGCGTGCAGATCCAGCGCGTCGCGGCGGGGCAGGCGGCGGCTTACGAACCGCTGCAGCTTCGCGTCTTGGCTGTGCAGGCGCAAGCGGCGCTGGTCCAATCGAACCACGATTACCAGGCGGCCTGGCGGAAGCTGGCGATCACGCTGAATTGCCCCGACATGCCGCCCGTGCCGCTGGCCGGCCGCATCGACGGCGCGGTGCCGGACGTGAGCTACGAGGCGGCCCGCGATCAAATACTGCGATCGCATACGGACCTGGCCACCGCGCAGAACGCCGTCGCCCGCGCGCAGTACCAGTTGACCTTGGCCCAAGTCACGCCCGTCTGCCCGAACATCAATACGAACACCGTCATCGAACACGACTACACCACGCCGCCGTTCACGACCGTGGTCAGCTTGCAGATCGGCGTTCCGCTGCCCATCTTCGACACCAATCGCGGCAACATCATCGCCGCGGAGGCCGCGCTGGTCCGCGCCGGCAGCGAATACGAGCGTGCCCGCAACGATCTGCTCAGCAGCCTGGCTGACACCTACTCGCGCTACGACGCCGACCGGCAAACCGCCGAACAGTATCGCGGCAGCATCCTCGTGGACCAGGTGCGGGCATACCGGGGCCAATACCAGCGCTATCAGGTCGATCCCGATTCGGATTTCAACGACGTGGTCACTTCGCAGCAGACGCTCGCCAGCACGATTTCCACCTATATCCAGCTTCTGGGCGACCAGTGGCAGGCGGTCGCCGATTTGGCCGGGTTGATGCAGTCCGATGACATCTTTGCCATGGGCCTGACGCGCTAGAGGGTGCGCGGCGCGAATTGGGAACGTGTCAGGCCCAAGCTCGCCTTGGAGATATCCGGCCGTGAGGGTTCAGTTGTAAACAGAAAGTGGACAACTGGACTTCACAATTCTCTCTTTCCGGGAAGGTGTCGGAACGTGTCGAGCAGGCGCTTCGGGAACCCTACGGCGAAGCATCAGCAAGCGAGACTACCAATCGCTTCCCCACGGCCTCGGCGTAACGTATCAGCGTTTCAAGCGTCGGGTTCGGGCGTTGACCGGTTTCAAGCTTTGAGATTGCCGAGCGATCCATGCCCGTCAAGTCGGTCAACTCGGCTAGGCTCATGCCTCGCTCCTCGCGTGCGGAGCGAAGCTGGCGGAGCAGTTCGGCGAACTGATCGTAGGTTGCCATGCGATCCTGATGGCGGGCGATCAACTCGGGAAGTTCCTCGCCGATCCTCTCCCGAACCTCCCGATATTTTGCGGCTTCTTCGGGGGTAAGCCGCCGGTCACGAACAATGCGGCGTGTAGTCATCGTCGGTATTTCCGTGGAACGTCATAGGCAGTGATTGGATAGACCGTGTCTGGATCAAGGATCTCGAACACGACCATCAAGTGCCGGCCCTCGTCTGTGTCTCCAAAAACGACCGGACGGCCGGAGGAGCGACTGACGTCCGCGTCGTCGGCGTTCTGAAAGACTTCCTCAACCTCTTCCTTGGAAACGTCATGCTCCGGGCAATGCATTACGTTTCCTTCCGGGTCATCATCCAAATCCCAAATGACCGCGTGGGAAAGCATGCTCGATCGCTCGGTTCTGTAGTATTATAATGCAACGAAGCACGCCTCGTCAAGTCGTATCCTATCGCGCGGCTTAGACTGGGACACCCCCTCCGGCCGTTCCGGCAAACGCCGCGCCTCGGCGGCAAGGCGAGGAAAGTGTTACTCGGGGCCGCCCCGCGGCTTGTCGGGTCAACTGCCCAACCGTTCGCTGAGCTGGCCGACACGATCAAGGCGCGCAGGCCGGAATTTGTTTTTCGCGGCGGTCGGTTTTTTCGGCCGCCGCAGCCGTCCGCGTGCGAGATTCCCAACTCCTTTGCTGGCCTGGACTTGCGCTATTTTCGCATGGCCTCACCTGGCGGAGCTAGGCACGAATTCGCGAACAAATGTCAAGCGCTCTAAACCCTTGCAGGACAAGGACTTGCGGCGACGGGCAAACCACACGTAGCAAGAACTGTTGACATCAGTTAAGATATGGGTATGATGCCTGGAAACGCCGCCTTCCCGACCCGCTCTCAGGAGGGCCATGCCGAAGCGTTCGCGGCGGGGAAGAAGTGGAGAATAAGCTCGACGACTTCCAATGCGATGTTTGAAACGTAATTGGAGATTTGGGATTTGAGATTCAACAAGCCACCCGCAAAACATATTCTTGTTGCCATCCTGCCTTCGTGCTGTCCCCGTTCTGTCTTCATCCTGCCCTCATCCTGCCTTGATCCTGTCTCAAAGCAACCCTTTCTTCACCGCAAAAACGAGAGGAAATCAATGAACGAAGAAATCGAAAAAGAAAAACCGCCGGGCATCGACCGGGAAACCTATTTGGCCGAAATCGAGCGGCTGTACCTCGAGGGCCTCAAAAGCCGCGAGATTGCCAAGAGATTGGGCCAGCCGGGACTGAACGTTGGCCGCAACCTCCGCGAGCTCAAAAAACGCTGGGCACGCGCCGCCGCCCGGCAACGCGCGGCATTGAGCCAGACCCAATGTGCCGCCGTCTTCCGCGAGGCGATGCAGGGCTGGTTCCGCTCGCAACAGCCCAAAACGACCACGACCAAGCAAGCCGACGCCGACGACCAAATCGTTAAGACAACCACCCGTTGCATGGAAGGACCGGGCGACAAGACCTTCCTTATGGCCGCCGTCGCCGCCCTGAAAGCCCTCCGCCAGTTCGCCGATCCTCAAGCCAAACAAGACCAGACCAGCGACGCCGAGTATCTGGCCATCTTCCAACTCCTCACCCCGGAACAACGGGAGAACCTGCCTCATGAATCCGTACAACGAATCCGTGCAGCTATTGAACGACTCCGATCGGTCGTTGACGCCTATCGAAGAGCAACGGAAGACCGCCAAGAAGACCCTGCTGGACTTCACGGAATACACCAAGCCGGACTACCGCAAGAACTGGCACCACGAGAGGCTGGCGAAGATGCTCGACCGCGTGGCGCGGAAGGAGTGCCGCCGGCTGATGGTCTTCATGCCGCCGCAGCACGGCAAGAGCGAACTGGTGAGCCGCCGCTTCCCGGCCTTCATGCTGGGCAAGGACCCGGACCTGCGGCTGATCGCGGCCAGCCACACCCATGAACTGGCCGTCGCCATGAACCGCGATGTGCAGCGGATCATGGACCGGCAAGAGTACCACGACCTCTTTTCCGGCGTCCGCCTGGCGACGCCGCGCTCGCCCCGCGGACTGTTCCTGCCGCGGCGGACGATGGGCTTTTTCGAGATCGCGAACCATCGCGGCAGCCTCCGCTCGGCGGGCGTCGGGCAATCGATCGCCGGACTGCCGGCCGACGGCGCGATCATCGACGACCCCTTCGGCAAGCGCGAAGACGCCGACAGCGCCGCGATCCGCCAAAAGATTTGGGACTGGTACGCCAACGACCTTTACACGCGGCTTTCCGCCAACGCCTGGATCGTGCTCACGCACACCCGCTGGCACCGCGACGACCTGGCCGGGCGGCTTCTGCAGAAGATGGCGGACCGCGCGGCGGACCAGTGGGAGGTGCTGTGCTTGCAGGCGGTGAAGGGGGCGGCGCCGGTAGAAGTGGAGACAAGAAAGGGAGAAGGGGAGAAAGGGGGAAAGGGAGATGGGGAGATTGCAGTCCTCTCCCCTTCTCCCCCGCTCCCTTTCTCCCTTTCTTCCGGCGCGGCCGACAATCGTTTGCCAGGAGAACCTCTCTGGCCTGCCTTCAAGTCCTCCGCCGATCTCGAACTCATCCGCCAGCAGGACGCACGGGCGTTCGCCGCCTTGTACCAGCAAGACCCGGCCGAAGCGTCGGCGAGCGACTGGCCGGCGGAGCTGTTCGGCCCGGAGATTTGGTGCCCGGCGGACAAGTGGCCGAAGGAATTCAAGCTCAGTGTCATCTGCCTGGACGCCAGCAAGGGCCGCAGCGACCGCCCCGGCGATTATTCGGCGATTGTCTTCGTCGGCCTTCGCGGCGACGGGCTGATCTTCGTCGACGCCGTCGTGGAACACATCCCGCTCACGCAGGTCGTCCGCCGCGCGATCGCGTTTTGCGACCACTACCGCCCGGACCACGTGGGCATCGAGGCCGAACAGTTCCAGGAGCTGCTCGTTCACGAGTTCCGCCGGCAGTGCAACGATTTTCAGCGGCGGTGGCCGGTGTGGATGATGAAGAGCGAAGGCATTCCCAAGGTAGCGCGGATTCGGCGGTTGACGCAGTACATCAACGGCCGCGAGTTCCGCTTCAAGTCCGACTCGCCCGGCTGCCGGCGGCTGGTCGATCAGCTCATGGATTTTCCCTTGGCCGAGCACGACGACGGCCCGGACGCCTTGGAGATGTGTACGCGGCTGCCGGTGGAGCTGAGGAGATTGAGGTAGCGGCGGGATGGGACCTATGAGACCAATGGGAATTATGAGGGTTATGCATTCCCTCCCATTGGTCCCAGAGGTCCCATAAGTCCCATGATCGAATCTAATGCGCATCAGAAGGTTGGTTCACCGGTCCCGCCCTACGAGTTCACTCAAGCACCGTCTTATGCTCTGCCCCCGGTTCGTCGCGAACGTACCGCGGCACGGCGTAGCCGGGCAGCCGGGCGCACAACTGGCGGACCAGATCCCGGCCGCGGGATTCGGGCACTTCGAAATGTGCCGCCCCGGCGACGCGGTCGAGTTGGTGCAGATAGTAGGGAAGCACTCGGAGGTCCGTCAACCGCCCGCACAACTCGGCCAGCACGTCAACGTCATCGTTGACATCGCGGAGGAGCACGGCCTGGTTGAGCACGGGCACGCCGGCATCAACGAGCCTGCCGAGTGCGTCGGCGGTGGCCGTGTCAAGCTCGGCCGGATGGTTGCAATGCACGACCATAAACGTCGTCAGCCGCGTGCCCCGCAGCCAGGCGAGCAGTTCGTTTGTAACGCGCTGCGGCAGCACGATCGGCAGCCGCGAATGGACCCGCAGGCGGCGAAGATGGGGGATTGCGGCAAGCTGCCCGGCAACGTCGGCCAAGCGGCTGTCGGGCGTCGTCAACGCATCGCCGCCGCTGAGAATCACTTCCTCGATCGTCGGATCGGCGGCGATTTGTTGCAAGACGCCAGACCACGCGCGGCCGGAAAGGGCCTGAAGGTACGGAAAATGCCGCCGAAAACAGAAACGGCAATGGACGGCGCAAACCCCACTTGCTACGATCAAGACCCGGCCTTTATACTTTCCCAGGAGACCGGGCGTGCGGACGGTTCCCGCTTCGTGCAGGGGATCGGGCACGAACTGCGGCCCCCCGACCGGCGACTCTGCGGCCAGTTCCTCCTTGCGAGGCAACACTTGCAGCAGCAGCGGGTCAAGCGGATCGCCCGGACACATGCGGGCCAGATACGGCTCGGGCACCAGCACGCTAAAACCCGCCGTCGAACCCGCGGCCTCGGCAGCAAGCGACTCCGGCAGTTCCAATCGGCGGCAAAGCTCGATCGGATCACGAATCGCACGGGCGAGGATCGCTCGCCAGTTGGCTTCGGTTTGCGGAACGGCACTGCGGAGCGGCGCGGGCAAGGCAAGAGATGTTTGCATAGCGACAGTGTAACATCTACGCGATAAAATGTCCCCACCGACCCGGCGTCGGTGGTTTGATGATTGGCGGGCTAATACACGGAAGTCACTCGCCACCTTCATCGCGTCGTCGGTCGGGCGGCACGGCTTCGCCGTGCCGCCCGACCGACGACGCGAAGGGAGAATCGTTGAAGCCGCGTGGCTAGCCGATCAGTCATGAGATCCACCGACACGCGGTCGGTGGGGAGAAAACACAGCAAGAAAGATTTAGTACTACTCAGAACGGAATACGGAACACTTGACGTGGGCACAATCAACACCAGCGATTTCAAAAAGGGCCTCAAGGTCCAACTCGACGGCAACCCTTACTTGATGACCGAGTGCAATTTCGTGAAACCGGGCAAGGGCCAGGCGCTTTACAAGTGCCGCCTGAAGCACCTCGTCCGCGGCACGACGATCGACCGCACCTGGAAGAGCGGCGACTCGATCGAGTCGGCCGACGTCGACGAGATCAACGCGCAGTATCTCTACCGCCAGGGCGACAAGTTCGTATTCATGGACAACCAGAGCTACGAGCAGTACGAACTGTCGCCGGACCAGGTGGGCGATACGTGGAAGTACATCAAGGAGTCGACCGTATGCAGCATGATGCTTTACAACGGCAACCCGATCAGCGTCACGCCGCCCAACCACGTGATTTTGAAGATCGAGTATTGCGAACCGGCGGCGCACGGCAACACGGCCACCAACGTCACCAAGCCCTGCAAGGTGGAGACCGGCGCGGAGTTCAACTGCCCGGTCTTCGTGAACATCGGCGACACGATCAAGATCGACACGCGCACCGGGGAGTATCTGGAAAGGGCGAAGGAGTGAGCGATGACTACATCCACTGACAATCGTTATATTGTTTGCGACAGCTCGATACTCGGCGGAGAGCCGATCATTCGCGGCACTCGAACGCCAGTACGCGCAATCGTCGAACAATGGCGGCTTGGGGTGGCTCCCGAAGAGATTCCGAGCCACCTGCCGCATCTGACGCTTGCCCAGGTTTTTGATGCTTTGAGCTACTACAGCGATCACCAGGATGAGATTGCCGAATACATCGAGCAAAACCGAGTACCGGAAGAAAACATTCATCCGAGTGTCAGGAACCGATGAGCGGCCTTTTCGCGAGTCTGTACCTGGACGAGGACCTTGACGTTGTCATCGCGGGCATTTTGAAATCACGCGGCTTCTCCACGATTACGACTCTCGAAGCCGAGCAAGTGCGCAACACCGACGACAAGCAACTCACGTACGCAACGGAGCAGCAACTCGTTTTGCTGACGCACAATCGCAAGCACTTCGAAAAGCTCGCCAGAGATTGGTATACGGCGGGAAGAAAACACCACGGCATCATTATCGCTGTTCGCCGCCAGCCCAATGAGATCGCCAGCCGCGTGCTCGTGCTGCTGAACGAGTTGTCAGCCGAGGACTTTGAAGACAGAGTTGTGTACATCTGAGGACCGAACTGCCGCGTCGCGTGCTAGATCGTCGACAGCTTATCGAAATTGATCGTCGGATAAAGCGGAAATACGCCGTATATCCCGCGGGTAAAAAGGAGGTTGATGTAATCGTCCATTTGCAGGATCGGGCCCTTGGGCACGACGATTACGTCGCCGTCGGAGAGCCAGATTTCTCCCGGAGGGGCGGGCCGCCTGCCGTACAAGGCCCCCTCCAGGTTGATCCTGGTGGCCATTAGCCGCCAGTCGTCGCCACGGCGGAAGACGACGGTTTGCACGAGGTTCGCGCCTACGTTCCAACTGCCGGCCATGGCGATGGCCTGCATGGCGGTGGTCGGCCCGACCATTTCGAAACGGCCCGGAGCGTGGACCTCGCCCAGCACATAGCAGTAGCGCGGCACCGCGCTTGGAGAACGGGGATGACTTCCATGCCCTCGATTTTCTCGCGATAGCGCTCGTTGATCTCCTGCCGCAGCTCGCTGAGGGTAAGCCCCTGGGCGCGGACGTAGCCGATGGCGGCAAGCGAGATCGTGCCGTCGGGCGCCACGCGGACGTAGGCCCCTTGCCCGCCGCCGGGGCCGTAGCGGCGGTCGACCACGTTCCGCAGATCGTCCAACTGCGTGTTGACCTTGACCGGCGTAACGGTGATCGACGGCACCTTGTAGTACTTTTTGTAAGTATCCTCCAGCACGTCGCGGAGCTGCGTCACCGTGTTGCCCGCGGCGTGGACCTGGCCCAAAAGCCGCACGGTGATCATGCCGTCGGGCTGGACGATCAAGTCGCGATTCAGGTCCGGATCGGTGAACGACTCAACGCGCAAGGCGTCGCCCACGTTGAGCTTGTACGGCCCGCGCAGTCTCGTCGCGCGTGATGCGATAGAGCATGTCCAACTGGTCGTCGACGCGGAGGCGGTATTCGGGAACATGCGCGGTGCGGGCGTGGCCGACGTACTCGCCCTGGGCGTATGCCTGCCAGGCGATGAAGCGGGCGTCCTCCCAGCACGGCTGGCGGTCACGGCCGCAGGGCCCGCAGACGCGGCAACACGAGCCGTCCACGGCGCAAATCGGACAGGGCGCCGCAGGTCCCAAGCCTTCGCCCGGCGCCGGATAAGCAATCGGCGCGCCGACAATCGGCGGGACGAAAGCAGGCTCGCCGGCGACGGGCGGGCCAACAACCGGCGGCACAGGTATGCCCTGCCCGGCGACGGGTTGGCCGACAACAGGGGGCACCGGCTCTTGCCCGCCAACGGGCGGCAGCGGTATGCCCTGCCCGGCGGCGATGCTTGCCGCGGCGCAAACCTCCAGAACGAAAGTCAAGAAAGCGACCCGATGGACCCTCAATTGTTCAATCGTTTTCACGCTGGCTCCTCTGTTCATCTCGTACTCTGTTTTTTTGTCGTGGTTGAACTATCGGATCATAGGCGATGCCGCGGGCACGGCCGACTGGCCCGAAGCGCCGGTCGCGGGACCTTGTGTCCCCGACGCCTGCGCCGCGGAGCGCACGGGCAAGTCAGTCCATTGGGTTCCAGGCTTGGCCATTACGCTCGGATCGACCAGTTGCACCGCGCCGCCGGCGCAACGGTAATTGCTTCTTTGCCGCGCGGCCTCCGCCGCTTTGGCCGCCTCCGCATCGCGGCCGGCAAGCCCCGCGGCGCGAAGGTCGCCAAGCTGCCGGTAGACGGCGCTGAGGTTTCCCAAGTTCTCCGCGCACGGGCAAACCCGCGCACTGTGTTCGAAGGCGACGCGGGCCGCCTGGTAGTCGTTCTTGTGCGCCAGCAAGACGCCAAGATCGTTCGCTGCCAAGTAGTTTCGCGGGCAGACCAGCAGTGCGGCCTGGAAAAACGTGATCGCCTTGGCTTCCGGCAGCGCGATTTCGGAACTGCCTTTCTCGGCCATTGCGGCGTGCAGCTTGCCCAACGACCGCAAGGCCATCGAATCCGGCAACCTCGCGGCCGGCGGCTATGCTGAGCTGCTCCTGGGCGAAACTGAAGTACTGCTTTACGGCTCGCATGGCTTGCAACTGGCTCGGCGGCACGTTCTTCAGCAGCGGCGTGCGGTGCCCGGCAACAATGGACGAAAGCTCCATCTCGCCTTCGACCTTTCCGGGGGCTGGGAGAAAGTCCTGCGCTTCGCTCATAGCCGTCAAGGCCGCGCCGAGCGCTTGGCTGTGGCGCGGTCCGCCCTCGTCGTTGTCCAAACCCTGCGTCAGAATGCGCAGCGCGGCGATGAAGTCGGCCCGCGCCGCGAAGCAGGCCCCGCGGGCCGCCAGGTCCATCCCCGCGTGGACCTTTTCGTCCGCTTGCCGCGCGATCATCTCCAGGGCGTCGGACCGCACCGGCAGCGGTTGCACAGGATTGGCTTGGATGGCGACGGCCGGCAGGATAAGGGCCACGGCCGCCAACAGGGCCGCCGCGCGGGGCCGCGCCAGTCCCGCGGCCCGATCCCGATTTGTGCGATATGACGCCTGTTCATTGTCCGCCGCTCCGTCGCATCGTGACGACATTCCTTGATACTTCGGATCGACCGGATTTTCGGGCCGCGATAAGGCAATCCTGCATTCCTGTGCGACGGTCGCCGGGACTGCGGTGGCAAAGGTGTTACAGGCCGCGTTCGCGGCAACGGATTCTCGCCAGAAGCGTTATAAGCGGAGTGCGGCGAATCGCCGGAGAAGGCCGAAAAGCCGGCAAAGTCGGCGCCCGAGGATGGCACGTTCTGAGCTTCAAGCGAAGGGCCTGTTATTGCCAGGCATCACGCCCTTCGCTTGAAGCCCAGGACGTGCCACTCACCAATCACTTGCAACCGAATTACTACGTGAAGAACCAAACAGTCCCTTCCGGCAGAAGGGACCTACTGGCCGGCGGCAGCGGGGTTTGCTTTGGTCTTGGGGGGCGCCTTGCCGGCGGGCTGTTTGGCCGGCTTGGCGGCCGGCTGCTGGCCTGCGTCGCCTGCGTCGCCAAAACCGCCGTCGTCCTTCGGCTTTGCCGCGGGCTTCTTCGGCGCCGCTTTCGGCGCGCCCCCGCCGCTCGCGAGCTTTGGCTTTGGCGCCTTGACCGGCTGCTCTTCGTCCGCGTCCGGCTTGCCGGTTTGGTTGTAGACGATCGGCTTCGTCTCTTCCACCTCGTGGAGACATTGCACCAGCCCACCCTCCGTGGCAAGGTAAATGCGGTCTGTCTGGCTGTTGCAGACCTTGATCGGCAGGACGCCGGTGGCCAGGACATCCAACAGGGTGCCGCTTCGGCCGTCGAGGATCCGCAGCCTCCCAAGCTTGTCCGCGGCGTAGACCCGCTGCCTGCCGGCGGCGACAAAGTGCATGATTTCCGGCGTCGACCAGATCAGTTTTCCTGTCTTCGCCACAAGCGCGAAAAGGCCGCCCAATTCCGAAGTGACATAGAGCCGGTCGCCGATCAGCACGGGCGAATCGACAATCGGATCGCCCATGGTGAAAGTCCAGCGAATTTCGCCGTCGTGCTCGGAGACGGCATAGACCTCGCCCTCGCTCGTGCCGGCGAAGATTGTGCCCGTATCGCCCACGACCTTGCGGTTGGGCCGCATGTAGGCGGGCACGCCGATGAAGCTCCCTTTCACGCTAAGGCGCCATCTGATGCTCAGCGCGTCGGGGCTGCGGCGGTCGACGCGGCCGAGGTGCAAGCGTCCCTTGTCGGTGACCCACGTGAGGAACTCCTCATCGCGGTTTTGCGTGGTGATTACCGGCGGCGTCATCGCGCGGCCGTCCGATGCGCACACCAGCGGCGGAACGTACTCCTGGTGCAGGCGGATGTTCTCGCGCCGATCTTCTTCGGCCTGCCTGGCGGCTTCCTTGCGTTCGTCCTCGGTCATGTAGGACAGGTTGGGATTGATCTTGCCCAATTCCTTGGCCGGGTCGGCGATCGGATCCAGAAGAAAGGAGTAGATCAGCCCCGAAACGGTCGGCACGTAGGCCCGCTTGCTGCTCAGCGCGGCGGCGGCGCCGGGCATGCCGTTGATCTTGGTCTGGAAGAGAATATCGCCCGTGTAACGGTTCAAAACGAACATCGTCGAGCCATTGATGACGGCGGCCAGATCGCGGTAGACGGCGGGCGGAATGCTGGGGTGGTTCGGCTGGCCGATAAGTTTCGTCCAGAGCCGCTGCCCGGTCTCCGCGTCGATCGCCTCCAGCGTGGCGCGGCTCGATTGAGCAAAGAGCGTGCCGTCGTAGAGTGTCAACGACTGCAAGCGGTTTTGGCCCGCATCGACCTGGGCCTGCGTAAGCCACGCCCTGGTCAGCCCGCAGCGCTGGGCCGCGGCCTCCGAAATGATCTCGTCGGCGGAAGCCGCCCACAGTTGTCCCGCCGGGGCCAAGGCGGCCGCGCAAATAGCGATCGAAAGGATGTATCGCATGGTCGTCGTTCCAAGAATCAGTCAGGAAATGCCGCTCATTTTAACCGCAGCGGGGTTAAACGGCCTACCATCTATGTTAATTCGCCCGGCGGCAAAAGGCAATTCTCTGCCGATCTTTACAGCCGGATATAATTCGTGGTATCTTGCCACCGTCCAAGCGAACCATTCAGCCCCCAACTCGCCCATGAAAAACATCCCCGCCCTAGTCGCTGGCATCATCCTCGGCCTTTGTTTTCTGATGGCCAGCGTGCCGGTACTGTTCAACCTCTATTCGCTTCCTTCCAAGCCTCCGTCCGAATGGACGCCTGCTACTCACTTTTTTGCCGCCTTTGGCCCGACGGGTTACGTCAAGTTCGTGAAAATCTTCGAATTCGTAGGCGCCTTGGTCGTGATGGTCCCGCGGCTGCGGAACTTCGGCCTGCTCTTGCTCGGGCCGGTCATTGTGAACATCATCGCTTTCCACGTGCTTGTCGATGGAGATCCGTTGCACATAGTGAAGAACTGGATGCTTGACGTTATCATCGTCTGCGCGTTTTTCCTGCTGTGGGACGCGCGGCGGAAATTTGCCGGTCTGCTGAATTGAAAACCCAGGAGGAGAATTATGCTCCCCATACTCTTAGCTCTGTCATTCATCGCCATTGGCCTGGTAGTTGTCATCGCCGGACAGCCGGACGAATCTGTCGTCACGCGCTCGACCATGATTTCCGCGCCGCCGGACAAGGTCTTCCCTCACGTCAACGAATTGCGCAAGTGGGATGAGTGGTCGCCCTGGGCGAAAATCGACCCCGCAGCCAGAAGCACGTATGACGGCCCGGCGGCCGGCATCGGGGCGGCGATGTCCTGGGACGGAAACCAAAAGGTCGGCGCGGGAAAAATGACAATCATTGAAAGCCGGCCCAACGACCGGATCCGCATCAACCTGGAATTCATAAGGCCGTTCCAGTCGAACACCCTCGCGGAGTTCAACTTCGTCCCCGAACACACTCAGACTGCGGTCACCTGGAGCATGTGCGGCAACTCAAGCCTCTTCTTCAAGCTCTTCGGCCTCGTCATGGATTGCGGCGACATGGTCGGCCGCGATTTTGAGATGGGACTGGCAAGTTTGAAGGCCGTCGCGGAAAAGTAGCCACGCCGAGGCTGCTCATACTGATTCAACCGGCGTTTCGTGGCGATGCTCACGATTCTCTCCGCAGACAGCTCGACGCTGTACGGCCCTCGTGCGCGGGATTTCGGCACGAAACAGGGGTCCTAACAAACTATGGCCTCATTTCCTACAATTACCACAGATTCGCTTTCGGGTCGGAGTTTTCGCATGGAACAATCAGGGCTGGAACCGGATGCCGCCAAGGCGGGGCAGGAAATCGCCGGATACCTCAATTTCTCCTCCGGCGCCGCTGACCCCAAGTTCCTGAAAAACGTCAACCGATTCTTCGAAGCCTTGGATGCATCGCCCGATCGGATCGAGCCGACTTGGAAGGCCCTGCACCGCTGGCTGGTCAATACCTTGCACGAGTTGCACGGCCAAAGCGAGGCCTTCCGCGTGGTCGAG
This sequence comes from uncultured Planctomycetia bacterium, assembly GCA_963780045.1. GTDB lineage: Bacteria > Planctomycetota > Planctomycetia > Pirellulales > Thermoguttaceae > JANXQG01. Next base: position 919,596 of record CAVZZZ010000005.1, read on the forward strand.
CAGGCTGAGGCCGTTTTGGGCCTGGTCTTTGAGAAGACGCTGCCTGCCTACCGGCTGTTCCACCGCGATCTGTTGTTTCATCAATCGGAAAAAACGCTCTTTCAGCCGCTGTTTATTGGCCGCGTGTGCGAGGCCGTGCTGCAACAGGGCGGCCCCTGGGACCAAGACGATCGCATCGTCAAAGGCGCGATCGCGCACCTGAACGACTTCATCGGTCACCGCCCTGTGGCCGTGCTCCGCACGCAGCAGAAGATCCAGCCTTACTCCCACGAATGGGTGCGGCCGATCCCGCTCTACATCAGCGGCGCGGGCGTCGGCGTGGGGCGGTATCACGATCTGGTTTCGCGGGCAATGGAAATCCTTGCCGGCATCGACTCCACGCTGCAATTCGAGTCGATGTTCGATTTGGAGCTGCTGGAAGAACTGGCCCTCGATCCGCGGGCCTACGACTTCGACCATCCGGTGAACAAGCGGCCGAATTATCTTTTCGGGCAATGGGACGTGGCCAAACTCGACAATGCCGGCCGCTGCCGCCGCTTTATCGTGCAGCAGGTTTCGCTGGATGCCATGCTGGAGCGCGTCGAGCATCGCGGCCGGCTGCCATATGACGAGATGATCTACGAGGCGGCGGCCGTTTTGGCGGGCACGATTTTGATGGGCTCGCGGATCAGCGGCAATCGCCCGGACGCCCACGATTCCGCCGTAACGCTCGCATCGCTCGTCCAGCAAATCGCCGTTTATCGCGATTCGTTCTACGAGCAACTGCTCGCCCAATTGAAGGGCTCGCACGGCGAGCGGATGCGGGCGGAAGCGGTGTCGGTGCGGCAGCCGTTCGGCGGCGTGCGGCAGCATTTCAATCAGCATCTCGCTCGCCGCCGCGCGGAGCAGTTGCAGCACGTCCATTTGGCGGAGGTCTTCGCGCGAATGGGCTATACCGAGGCCGCGGAAAAGCAGGTCCGCGTCGTGCCCGTCACGTCCGCCCGTATGAAGTGCGATATCCACTGCCGCTTGACCACGGCCCATCTTGCGATCGAGGAAGTGCATGAAATGCACTATAGCGCCGGCGCGGCGTCCGCTGGTTCAACCGAGGCGGGCGAGACGCCCGCGCCACATGCGCTCAAACTGGACGGCGCGGCAAAACTGCTGGAGGAGTCGGTCGATCTGCTGCACCGCGGCATCCAGTGCGGCGCGCTGGTCGATCCGTGGAACATCTTGGGCTTCGGCGGCCAGTACAGCCTGTTTCCTTCGCCCGAAAACAGCGTCTACGACCAGCGGATCGACGAGTTGATCGGCATTGTGGGAAGCATTTTCACGGTCGGCATGCAAATCCAAACCGAGGCGGCGGCCATCGGCATCGCGCGACTGGAGGGACGGGTCTCGCAGCGCTTGGACGCGCTGGCCGATTGGTGGGACAAGTTCGCTACCACCGAGGTCTCCAACGTCGAGAGCTTCTCCGGGCACGAGACGCGGGAGTCGGCCGATCACGTTGCCGCCGCGCTGCGGGCGTGGCACGAGGCGGGCGCGGCGTCGGGCAACCTGGCCTTTTGGCGCGATCGGGCCGAGCAGTTTCGCACCGCCAAGGCATACGCTTTGGTGGTCGACGCCTTGCTGGAGCAGCGGAGCGCGGTGCCCGCGATGGCGCTTTTGGTGCAATGGCTCAGCCAGTCCAATGAAATCCCCTTGGCGGAAGAAGACTATTCCTTCCACGATTTAGCGCTGGACTGGATGCACGACCTGTGGCACGACAGCGAGGAGGACCCGGGGCACGGGGTACCGGGGTACCCGCGCAGCGGATCGTCGGCCGGACATCCCCGCGCCGACGACCGTGACTTGCAAGCGGGCGCCTCGTCGCAACAGCGCTGGGCACTGGCGCGAAAGTTCCTCGATTACCTGGAAGCCAACGCCGAAGAACTTTGGGAAGTGCCGCGTTTCGAATTGGGCGGTGACCAGAATGCCGCTCGCGGCGGCGACGACGAAGATGACGGCATCTACAGCGCAGCCTACGAAGGCGTGACCTTTCGCGGCAGCACCGAAGACGACATCGAAGGCGATATGCTCGAAGGCGAGGGCGGCGACACCGGCGGTCAGCCGACCGATTTCGAGCTGGTCGGCGAGGCCGAGCGGATCGTAGGCCGCCTGACGTTTCTCGCCACCTTGGCACAGCTCTGGAAGCTGGCGGCCGTGGCATCCTACGGCGACGTATCCGCCAACGACCGCGAGCCGGTACTGGCCGCATGGCTCCAGCAGGCGACGAAATTCCGCGTGCAGCTTCTCGATCTGTTGGCCGCCGTGGCCCGCTACCGCATCCCGCCGCCGCGCGGCACGCAAGAAGCGCTGGTTGAGTTTGAGCGCCGCCGCAGCGTTAAGGAGATGCTGTTGGAGCAGATCATCGCCGCTTGCGTCGAATCGGCCGATGCCGTGCGGCTGATCCGCGCCGTCATGGACCACCACGAGGAGACGGAAGGCGAGGAGCCGTGGGAAGCGCCCGCCGAAGCGGCCCTCACGGCAGTGCTGCGAGGCGACGCCGATGGCGTCCGCAAGGTCTGGCGGAAGCTGATCTCGGCGCTCGGCAAGCAGACTTTGCTCTACGTGGCCCTCGCCCGCGGCGGCCGTCCGCAGCGGATCGTCGCTTCGCGCGGTTTGCAGGCCGTGCTCCGCCGTCTGCTGGCCTATTTGCCGCGGCTGGGACTGCTGCGGGAAACCATGCAGCTCATCACCACCATCCAGGAGATGGAAACCAACCATCCCGTGGGACCCGGCGCGATCACCGAGTTCGATCAGATGTTCAAGCTCGGTTGCCGTGCGATCGTCCGCTCCTTGGTCTACTCGGCCGAAAACTGGTCCGGGGCCGAGACGGTGGAAGCCGTCGCGTCGCCGACCGGCGTTACGGCCAGCAGCGTTTCGGCAAGCAGCGACAACGAACTGATCGCGTTCCTCGAACAGGCCACCGAGGCCCTGCTCCGCGCCTGGCTGGTGCATAGCCGCGGCGTGCGGCTTTCCGTCTTGGAATCAGTCAGCGAACCCAGCAATCGCCGCGCCTGGACCGACCTGAAGCGGTTTATCGAACAGTACGGCGGCGATCTCTTCACGCAACGCTTCATGAACCACGGCAACCTTCGCGGCATCCTCCACCAGGGAGTCGATGCGTGGCTGACGTCGCTCATCGAGGAACCGGACGAGGAAGAACATTTTCGCCTTTTGGACGATCTCGATACGCGCGTTTCCCGTGAAGATGCCGTCCGCTGGCTCTCAGTCGCTATGGAATCGGTCGTGGAAAACTACTCCGAGTACATCGACTACAACAGCACCACCACGCAATCCGACCGCGGCGACATGCTTTACACGCTGCTGGACTATCTGCGGCTCCGCGCCAGCTACGATCGCGTCGCCTGGAACCTGCTGCCCGTCATCTTGGCCCACGAAGTGCTCGTCCGCGGCGGATACGAGGAGGCAGCCGACGTTTGGCGGGCGGCGGTGGCCGAGCGGACGGCGAGCATCGCCGACGACCATCTCAAGAAGTTCGCGCGGCTCAACCGCAAGTACGGCATGAGGCTGCCGAGCATTGCGGACCGCCTCGGCGAGCGCTTCGTCCGGCCGCTGCTGGTCGATCGTCTCTGCGCGCTGATCGAGCCGGCGATGGACGAAGCTCCCAGCCGCTCGCACGCGCCGGCCGCCGCCGGCGACGCGACGAGCTTCCCGCGGCTGGAAGCGGGGCTGGAAGAGTTCACACGGGAGGTCTCCGGCGCGGGGTTCGACGTACCGAGCTGGCTGGAGGTGCTGGAAGGGGAGGTCGATCGCGTCTTGTCCGACAGTGCGGAGGAAGACGAGCTGCCCGATCCCGAATTGCCCGTGCCGCATGTCCGCCTCAGCCGCGAAGAAGCGCGGCGCGAGGTGCAGGCGATGGGCGGGACCGACTGAGTGGAACGGGGAATTGCAAAATGAAAACTGAAAAATGCAAACTGCAAATTGGAGCTGTGTTTCGCCTGCGTGTTGCGCTTGCGGCAACTCCCCTCGCCTGCTGCGCCGGATTGGCCTTCGCAGCCGGTCTTCCCGGGCCGACCATTCCCGACGGCCTGGGCGTCAACATTCACTTTACCGATCCGCGGCCGGGCGAGATGGAGATGCTCGCTGCCGCCGGTTTCCGCTGGGTCCGCATGGATTTCTCGTGGTCTGCCACGGAGCGCGACAAGGACCGGTACAACTTCTCCGCTTACGACCGCTTGCTTGCGGCGTTGGACGAACACCAAATCCGCGCTATCTTCATTCTCGACTACTCCAACCGGCACTACGACGGCGGACAATCACCGTCCAGCGACGAAGGCCGCCGCGCGATGGCCCGCTGGGCAGCGGCCGCGGCCAAGCATTTTCGCGGCCGCGGCGTACTGTGGGAGATGTACAACGAGCCAAACATCCAATTCTGGCGGCCGAAGCCCAATGTGGACGACTATGCGCGGTTGGCCTTGGAGGTCGGCCGGGCACTTGCCGCGGCTGCGCCGGAAGAAATCTACGCGGGCCCGGCAACGTCGACCTTCGACTTCAAGTTCTTGGAGAAGTGCTTTCAAGCGGGTCTTTTGAAATACTGGTCGGCTGTTACGCTCCATCCGTACCGCGCACAGCCCTGAGACGGCTGCCGCCGACTACGCCCGGCTGCGGCAATTGATCGATCGTTATGCACCGCGGGGCAAGAAGATACCGATCGTTTCCAGCGAGTGGGGTTATTCGGCGGTAGGGGACAAGTCTCCTGAAATCCGCCAAGCCAAGTTTCTGCCGCGGCAATGGATGACGAATCTGGCTTGCGGCGTGCCGATTTCCATTTGGTACGACTGGCACGACGACGGCCCGAACCCCAAGGAACCGGAGCACCATTTCGGCGTGGTCGGTTACGCCTACAAGGCGGCGCAGCGGCCGGTCTGCGCCGAGAAACCCGCCTATGTGGCAGCGAGAACTTTTACGTCGTTGTTCGACGGGTTCCATTTCGAAAAACGCCTGCCGCAGGCCTCCGGCGACGATTACGTCTACGTTTTCGCCAACGGTAGCCAGCGCCGTTATGCGACTTGGACCTCGGCCAAAGAGCACGCTGCGCGAATCCGAATTGGCGGCGGCCGGTGGGAGATCGTCGATTACCTCGGCGAGAAACAGCCGACGCTCACCGCCGGCGCATCCGGTCTGGAGATCATGCTTCGCGGCGGACCGCAATATTTGACGCGAGCCGGAAAATAATAAATGCCCGCGTCCGATTTCACTTCGCGGACGGGCCAACGGATGTGCCTGCCCCGGCGCACCGCCGCAACACAATGTAGGTTGGCGCACCACCGTCTTGCGGAAGGAGACCAACGACGCGACACTCCTCGCCGGGCGTGCCTGGAAGGCTGAACCTGCAAAACTTGCCGTTCGCCCAGAAGCTTCCGGTCGCCGGTTCGCCAGCGAGGCCGCTCGTTGTCCCCATGCGCTCGTAAGGCCCCGACCGATCCGGCTGGCGAACCAAATCGAATCCGGAATTATCCGGCATTGCAAGGATTTCAGCCAACGTGCGACAGGTGGAACCTGGCTTTTGAGAGAACCGCAAGCCCAGTCCCCAAGCCGCGGCAGCCGCAATGGCCACAAAAAGCAACGTTCGCAAACCGAATCGCCATCGACTCTTCATCCTTGCAATCCTAACGGCAATCTTTAAGATGGCAAGGACAGTCCCGCAATCATTTGAAGAACTGAATCGTTAGCGCATGACCAAGATTCTTGTCACCGGCGCGGCCGGATTCATCGGCTTCCACACTGCCCGGCGGCTGCTGGCCCGCGGCGACAGCGTCGTCGGACTGGACAATGTCAACGACTATTATTCCGTGCAACTGAAGCTCGACCGGCTCAAACAGTTGGAGTCCGTCCCTGGCTTTCGGTTCGTCAAGCTCGACTTGGCCGACGCGGCGATCGCGCGGTTCTTCGCCGAGGAGCAGTTTGACGTCGTGATAAACCTCGCCGCGCAGGCGGGGGTCCGTTATTCGCTCACCAATCCCGGCGCGTACGTCAGCAGCAATCTGGCCGGCTTCACGAACATCCTGGAAGGCTGCCGCCATACGGGCGTGAAGCACCTCGTCTACGCTTCGTCCAGCTCGGTCTACGGCGCCAATACGCAAATGCCGTTTTCCGTGCATCAGAACGTCGATCATCCCGTGAGCCTCTACGCGGCGACGAAAAAGGCCAACGAGTTGATGGCCCACACCTACAGCCACCTCTTCCGCCTGCCGACGACCGGGCTGCGGTTCTTCACGGTCTACGGACCTTGGGGGCGGCCCGACATGGCGCTGTTTCTGTTCACCGAGGCGATCCTCGCGAGGCGGCCGATCGACGTCTTCAACCACGGGCGGATGCGGCGGGACTTCACCTACATCGACGACATCGTGGAAGGCGTCGTTCGCGTCGCCGACCGCGTGCCGCAGCCGGATTCGGCCTGGAGCGGGGCCAACCCCGATCCGGGCACGAGCAGCGCGCCGTATCGCGTCTACAACATCGGCAACAACCGCCCGGTGGAGCTGCTTCAGATGATCGCGATGGTCGAGCAATGCCTCGGGCGAACGGCGGTGAAGAACTTTTTGCCGATGCAGCCGGGCGACGTGCCCGAGACCTATGCCGATGTGGACGACCTGGTCCGCGACACCGGCTTTCGGCCCAGCACGCCGCTGGAGGCTGGCATCGCGCGGTTTGTGAAGTGGTATAAGGAGTACTACCGTGTCGATACCGACGTCAAGGCGTAGCGCAACTGTGCCACTCGTTTGCGTCCTGCTGGTCCTGGGCGTGGTTCTCGTCTTCTGTCAGACAGCCCGGCATGATTTTGTCAACATTGACGATGACCAGTATGTCTACGACAACGATCACGTCAAGCCCGGCATCACGCTTGGCGGCTTTGGCTTTTATCTGTGGCACCGGCATTCCTATACGTACCATCCTGTGACGAGCTTCTCCCATATGCTTGACTGCCAATTGTTCGGCCAGCGCGGGCGGGCACCACGCGATGAGCGTTCTAATTCACGCCGCCACCGCCGTCGGGTTGTTTCTCGTGCTGCGGCAGATGACTGGCCGCCTCTGGCCGCCGGCAATGACGGCCGCGTTGTTTGCGATTCATCCCTTGCGCGTGGAATCCGTGGCCTGGATATCTGAGCGGAGAGACGTTCTCAGCGGGCTGTTCTTCGTGCTGACGCTGTGGGCCTACGCGCACTACGCACGCCGCCCGCGAGATGTTGGCAAGTACATCACGCTGTGCCTGCTTTTCACGCTCGGTCTCTTGGCCAAGCCGATGCTTGTGACGATTCCGCCGCTGTTGCTGCTGCTGGACTATTGGCCGCTTCAGCGGAAGGATCCTCTTGGCCGATTGCTGGTCGAAAAGGTTCCGCTGCTTGTAATCTCCCTGGTGGCCTGCCTCATCACGTTCTACACGCAAAGCGACGGCGGAGCGGTGCAATCGCTTCAGAGCGTTTCGCTTGCCGCGCGAGTCGCCAACACGCCGATCGCCTACGCGGACTACGTCGGCAGCTTCTTTTGGCCGCGGCGGCTGGCCGTGCTCTATCCGCACCCATGCGACGACTACGACGTGCATGACGCCATCGTCAAGGCGTGTTTTCTGATAGTCGGCTCGGCGGTGATCGGGCTCTTGTGGCGTCGCATGCCCTATCTGCTCGTCGGCTGGCTGTGGTATCTGGGCATGCTCGTGCCGGTGATCGGTCTTTTGCAAGTTGGCGGCGCGTCGATGGCCGACCGCTACACCTACCTTCCCCAGATCGGTCTGGCCATCGCCGTCGTATGGAGCATGACTGCGACGGCGGACAAGCTGTGTGGAACGGACTTCATCCCATCGGTCGAAGAATTCGAGTCTGTTCCGCAGGCTACCGTAATTGCCTCGGCATTCGATTCACCGGCTCACCTCACGCACGATTCCGCCTCCATTGATGAAAATCCCGCGATTGAGCTTCCCGCTACATCCTCCGAACCGTACCGAGCAAACCGAATGGAATCGGTTCGACAACGCGGGGTCCACGGCTTTGTGGCCATCGGCTCAACTCTCATCCTGGCCGCGCTTGGTATTGCTGCATGGCGGCAAACCTCCTATTGGCGCAATTGCGAAACGCTCTGGACCCGCGAACTATCGTTTCCCGAGTACGACAACGCCGTCGCCCATTACAATTTCGGTCTGAACTTGGCCGAGCAGAATCGCCACAGCGAGGCAGTCCATCAGTTCGAAGCGGCCCTGGCGAAAGACCCCAAGGACGAAAGCAGTCACCTAACCGCCGGCGCGTCGTACGAAGCCCTCGGCAGCGCCGACGCGGCGATAAGGCATTACCGCGCCATGATCGGCGACAACCCCAAATCGGTCAGCGGGCTCACCAATCTTGCACGGCTCCTGCAAGCCCGCGGCGACGATCGCGAGGCGGTCGAGCATCTCCGCGCCGCGCACGAAGAGGAGCCGTCAAACCAGACCACTTGCAGCCGGCTCGCCCTGCTGCTGGCGACATCGCCCCAGGCCGGCGTGCGCAATGCGCGGGAAGCTCTTTCCTTGGGCCGCCGGGCGGTCGAGCTGAGCGGAGGTAAAGACGCTGCCGCGTTGGACGCGCGGGCCGCAGCCGAGGCCGAGTCCGGCGATTTGAAGGCCGCTGCGGAAGACGCCCAGGCCGCGTTGAAGCTGGCCACCACCGACAAGAAAGCCGCGGACGAAATCCGCCAGCGTCTGAAATGCTATCGCGCCGGACGGCCGTTTCGTTCAACGGTCGCACATCCGTGAATGCCTGGCAAGATTAGCGTGAGCGCTTCTGCGATCGCTCGATCCCGCCGGCCGTTCATTCGATTTCGATTTCGTTGACCACCCGCGTTATGCCTTTGATCGCCAATACAGCCGTTTGAGCGACTTGCTTCTCGTGCTGGCTGAACAGGCGTCCGCGCAGGTAGAGCACGCCGCAGTCCGATTCGCAGGAGACGCGGCTCAGGACCTTGTACGGATTGTTTCGCAGCCGCTCCATCGCCATCCGTGCAATCCTGCCGGCAGGCGCAGGCCCGTTATAGCTCACTGGCATGTTCATATTTTCAAGGACGTTCTGCCGATCATGGTGTCACGCAATTATGCGCCGCGTCGACTTCAAAAAGTTCATTCAGGAACTGCGGTTGCCGTTGCCGCGTTGGACTTTGCGTACTTGAATTTGGCGAACTTGCGCATGAATCGTTTTGACGTTGCCCCCAAATAGCTTCATCGACTATTATTCGGCCCGATGCCCTGGTCCTTGGTCGATCGCGCTGCGCATCGGAAGAAACAAGGGAAGTCGACTGAAGGAGAGCCTTACATGGCGGAACAATCATCGAGCTTGACCACTTTTCGTGCCTTCGTGATGATTTTTTGTGTAGTGCTTATCCCTTTCGCGGCAGTATGCGGGACGTCGTTTCCGGCCGTTGTAAAGGCGATCCAAAGCGGGCGGTTGCCGACCCTGGCCGATTTTCGCGGGCCGGGTGCGACGCCGAAGAACGATTTGAGCTTGGCCCCGGCGTTCGTTGTTCCCGGCGCCAAGCCCACCAGCTCGATGTTGGTCGCCGGTAAAGCGCCGTCGGCAATTGGGACGAGCCCACAGGGTCAGTCGGCCGAATCAGGCGTGATCACTGCATCCTACGACGCCCCAGTCGGGCCAGCGAACCACGGAGGGAACGAGCCACCAACAACTTTTCCACAGCAGCAAGCGGCTGAAAAAAGCGATTTCTCTACTGTCGGCAATTCAAAACTCCCGGCCATCCCACCCGACAGGAATGGCTCGGTCCCTCCGGTTCAGATGGGCTCGCCAAATGCGTCCGGTGGGCTCACCGCACGGCTTTCATCGGAAAGTGGGCATCCCTCTGACTTGAATCAAGTGGCCCCCGATGCTCGTTTTAAGCAAGCCCAACAGCGGCTCAAGGAATTGGGCGCAACTTATTATCTGCTAGAGAGTTACGGCGATCAGGGCGATGCCTATCGCTTCTACTGCCGCATGGCAATCGGCGGCAACCCCCACGTAACCGAGCAGTTCTATTGCGTCGATAACGACGCACTCGCCGCGATGACCAACGTACTCCAACAGGTGGAGGCTTGGCGAAAGGGCGGAGTCGCTTCTTTTGCCGGGTTATCAGGCGGAACCGCCAAGGCTGCGCATTGAGCGGAAATCCCGCCATTTTTTTGCCTGCTCTTGCCGAGGGTGCTTGTCGAGACCTACGCTAAATGGTATGTCTAGGTTTCCCGTGAGTTTAGGCCGGAGCCTGAAGAGCGTTGCCCTGCGATACCAACGGCCCTTGTGCTGGTCGGAGCCAGTTGCCAGGCCGGCGTTTTCGGGCTATCGGATGGCAGAGGCGGTTCCCCCAGCCGACGAAGTGGGCGGTGGGGCACGGCAATTGCGGGCGGCGAGGCTTGAGGCGATATTGTTTCTCGCCCGTGAGCCGTTAGGAAGTCGGAGATTGGCCCAGCTCACCGGCTTGGCGGATGGTACAAAAGCACGTACACTGGTCCGAACCTTGAACCGGCGTTACGATGCGGAAGGAAGTGCGTTTCGAGTAGAGGAGATTGCCGGCGGATTTCAACTGTTGACGCGGGGGCGGTATGCGCCTTGGCTGCGGCGGCTGAACGCGACGCCGAGGGAACTGCGGCTTTCCGCGCCCGCCCTGGAGACCCTGGCGGTCGTGGCGTACCGACAGCCTGTGCTTCGGGCCGAAATTGAAGCGGTTCGTGGCGTGCAATGCGGTGAAGTGCTCCGGCAACTCATCGAACGCGACTTGGTACGGATTGCCGGTCGGTCCGAGGAGTTGGGCCGTCCGCTACTGTACGGTACGACGAAGCAGTTTTTACAGGTTTTCGGGCTGCGGCACTTGGAGGATTTACCTCACCCTGAGTTTTTGCCGATTACGAAGCTTGTCACCGAGGCATCGGCCGACGCGGTCGCCGATCCTCCAATACCGGATTTGGAACCGTTCCATAATTCTCGTGAGAACCAAGAGGAGACTGATATGAGTGTTACGATCGAAAAACGAGCCAAGCCCGCCCGCACCGGCGCGGCCTCGGTGACTCAGTCCGAGCTGCCCGTGCCGGTGGCACGGACAATCTACGCCGCGAAGGCGGCGGAGGAAGACGACGAGGACGACGAGGAAGAGGACGATGCCGACGACGAGCCTTGGGAGGAGGTCGACGACGAAGACGAGGACGAAGACTGGGAAGACGAAGACGAGGATGAGGACTGGGAGGAGGACGAAGACTTCGAGGACGAAGACGACGAAGACTGGGACGAGGACGATGACGATTGGGAGGACGACGAGGAAGAGGAAGAGGAAAAGGACGAGGGTTGATCCGGTCTCTTTCCGCAGGATGCGCTTGGGACGAGGTCGTTTTCCGGCGCAAGGCGGGTAGCGAGATTTGGCGTCGGCGGGGAAGAGGGCCCCGCCGCGAGCTTAGTCCCGCAGTTGAAAAAGCCTGGCTAGGGCATCGAGCAGGCCGTGCGGGACGCCCTTATGCGATTCGTCGCGCAGCGATTCCAGCGGCGTGTGCAGCAACTTGTTGACGAGACGGTCGAAGGCCTGGCGGATCTCTTCTTCGGCCCGCGGATCCAAATTGGGAAGCCGGTTGAGCAGCCGCCGCACCTCATCCCCTTTCGGCTTCTCCCATCCGTCTCGAAGCTGCTGGATCACCGGCGCCGTGACGCGGTGGTACATCTCGCTCATGAAACGGCGGGTCTCCTGCTCAACGATCTTCCGCGCGGCTGGCAGCTCTCCGTCACGGAGCAGGCGGTTGCTGCCGCAGGTGGCTTGAAGATCGTCTATCGAGTAGAGATAGACCTCGGCGAAATCTCCTACTTCCGCCTGGAAGTCTCGCGGCACGGCCAGGTCGAGGACGAACAGCGGGCGCGGTCCGCGGGCGGCGTGGACTGCGCGGAACTCCTCGGCGGTGACGATTGTCCGTCCGGCGCCGGTGGTGCTGATGACCAGATCCGCGGCGGCAAGGGCCGCGTGCAGTTCCCCCCAGGGGCGGGCCCGCCCGTTCCAATGTGCGGCCAGCTCGCCGGCGCGCTGGAAACTGCGGTTGATAACGGTTATCAATTGTGCCCCTTCGTCCCGAAGGTAACGCAGCGTCTCCTCCGCCATTTCGCCGGCGCCGATGACGAGCGTCTGCTTGTCGTCGAAGCGTTCGAAGATTCGGCGGGCGAAGTCGGCCACTGCCACGCTGGGAACGCTCACTCGGCGCTGGTGGATGGCGGTTTCGGCGGCTACGCGGCGGGCGACGCGGATGGCCGCCTGGAAAGCCTGGTGCAAGAGCGGCCCGGTTGCCTCGCGCTCCGTGGCCGCCTGATAGGCCTGCTTCACCTGGGCGAGGATTTGCGGTTCGCCCAGCACCATGCTGTCCAAGCTGGCTGCCACGCTGAACAGGTGCCGCACCGCCGCTTCGTCGGTATTGACGAACAAGTGGGGCACGATGTCGCCCGGATCAATGCGATGGATGCGGGCCAGGAATACGCCGATTTGGTCGACGTCGGGCACCGCGCCGGACTGGCTGGCGGCATAGATTTCCACGCGGTTGCAAGTTGAAAGAAGCACCCCTTCAACTTCGCGGAAAGAATTGCGCCATTCGGCCAGCGCCTCGCCCGCGCGGTCTTCTCCGAAGGCCAGCCGTTCGCGTACTTCGATCGCGGTAGCGTGGTGGCTGCAACCGACGACCTGCAAGTTCATGGCGAACCTCTCTCGGCGAGGCGCCGGACGGGCGCTGCGGTAGAAGGCCGGGCATGTACGCCCAAGGCCTCGTGCCGCAGGCTGGCTTTTTAGAGCAAAGACGGTAAAAGCTTATTATACACCAGCCGAGAGGATTTCGGAACGGGCTGCCTTTACGAGCCGAATTCGGGCCGGCGGCGGCCGAGCTGGTTCTTCAGCCGGTCGACAATCGAACTGTGCATCTGGCTGACGCGGCTTTCGGAGAGGTCCAACGTCGCGCCGATCTCCTTCATGGTCAGCTCTTCGTAGTAATAGAGGATGATGATCAGTCGCTCGTTGCGGTTGAGTCCCTTGGTGACCAGCCGCATGAGATCGGCCTTTTGGATTCGCCGCGTCGGGTCTTCGCCCTTTTTGTCTTCGAGGATGTCGATTTCGCGGACGTCTTTGTAGCTGTCCGTCTCGTACCACTTTTTGTTCAGGCTGATGAGGTTCACCGCGTTGGCGTCCATCATCATTTTTTCCAGCTCGGGCACGGAGATTTGCATCTCCTCGGCGAGTTCGGTTTCATTGGGCTGACGGCCGAGCCGGGCCTCCAGACCCTTTACCGCCTCGTTGAGCTTGCTGGCCTTCGAGCGGACCAGCCGCGGAACCCAGTCCATGCGTGCGCAGCTCGTCCAGCATCGCGCCGCGGATACGCGGTACGCAGTAGGTCTCGAACTTAACGCCGCGCGACAGATCGAAGGCGTCGATGGCGTCCATCAGCCCGAACACGCCGGCGGAAATCAGGTCGTCCAGCTCGACGCCTTCGGGCAGCCGCGACCAGATCCGCTCGCCGTTGTATTTGACCAGCGGCAGGTAGATTTCCACCAGGCGGTTGCGAAGCTCCTGGTTGTCTTGATCTTGCTTGAACTCCGTCCACAGTTGTTCAACGTCTTCTGGGGCGACAGTCGTTGCCATGCGATCCTCCGTGACAGTTTTCAGGTACTCAGTACTTCGTACTCAGTACGCAGTGCTCGTCGCGGCATTCGGTTGAATGCACGAGGAGCGGTATCTTCCATGATTTGTTGTCGCCGCGGCTCAGTTCGGCGCTGCGGCCGGCACTTTGGGTTTTTGGTCCTGCAATTCCGACAAGATCTTGCCGCTGACCGCGTCGCGAACGATGCGTTCCGCCAGCCAGCCGATTGCCGCGCCGATGGCGGTAAATGCCAACAGACTCAGCCAGGCCGTCCACAGCGTTGCTTCGCTCACCCCTCCTGCCAGCAGCCCGCGCAAGAGCGAGACCACAAGTGCCAAGAGGCCAAGGATTGCAGCGTATTGTCGGGCCACGGTAGCGTCTTTCGGACCGCCGTCAAACCTTGCCTGATCGGATCAGTTTAACAGCGCATTGACTAACAATGCTTGTCCGTTTATATCGGATGCACGTGGCCTAGGGTTTAATCTTTGTATCCTTTCTTGGAATGCGGCGATAAACCGACACACCATGTCATGCCGCCGCCACCTTTTGTGCCGCGGCGCGGTTTATTATGGCTCGGGCTGACTGCCGCAGTACCAGGCTTGCCGCAGAGGCCGGCGCCACCAGCGCGAACGCGTCGCCATGCGCGGCGCACCGTGGCACGTTGTTGTCTTCCGGCAGCGCGCCGATGCTCCGCAGCGGAAGGCCGAGGAACCGCCTGCAGGCTCGGGCTAGCCGCCGCTGCGCATCACCCGCCGCCATCCGGCTGGGCGAGCGGTTCAAAAGCAGGGCGATCGAAGCCGGCCGTGCCGGGTCGTGCAGCAACTTGATCGAGGCATAGACGTTCATGATCGCGGCCGTTTCCGTCGTGCTCACCAGCAGCGCACGGTCGGCCGCGCTCCAAAGCAGTCGCGCCAAGGTATCCGGCCGATTGCCCGCGTCGATCACCACCGTTTCCGGCCGAAACGCAAGCGACGACAGTTGGGCGAACAACCGATGCCAGGCATGTTCGGCCGTGTCGTGCCAGCGCACTGTGTCGCCGGCGCAAGGCGCAATCCGCACCCCTGCCGGTCCTGTCGCAAGGACGTCTTCCAGGCTGCGATTTCCGGCCAACGCGTCGGCGATCATGGCGCGCGGCTCCATGCGAAGCTGCAAGGCTACGTCGCCGCCGGCGGCATCTATGAGCAGACAGCGATGGCCTTGCTGCGCAAGCACCACGGAAAGGTTCAAGGCGATCGTGGTCGTGCCCACACCCCCTTTGCCGCCGAAGACCGCGATCCGATGCGGCCCCGGAGAGGCCGACGCCGGGGCGCCCGCGTAGCGGGCCGGCGGGGCGGCTTGTCGCACGAGTGCGCGAAGTTCGGTGGCCTGATCCATGCTGCTAGTCCATCCCCAGTATCAACCGCGCCACTCGTGTCGATTCCGCAACCTCGATGTCGTCCGGAACGTTTTGGCCGTTTGTCATGTAGCTCAACGGCAGTTTGCTCGTGCGCAGCAGTGGCAGGATATTGCCCAGTCCACTGGCCTCGTCGAGCTTTGTGAGGACAAGTGCCGTAGTGCCGACGGCGGCGAAGCGCTCGGCGGTCTGCTCCAGCGCGCGGCTGCCCGCCACGCTGCTGAGCACCAGGTGTACTTCGTCCGCTTCCGCCTCGGTAAGGAAAGCCCGCAGTTCCTGGATGCGGACCTCGTCCTTCGGGCTGCGGCCGGCCGTATCCAGAAGGATCAGATCGAGGTTGTCCATGCGGCCTACCGCCTCGCGCATCTCGCGTGGCGTCGAGACCACCTGCATCGGCAGGTCGATGATGTCGGCATACGTCCGCAACTGTTCCACTGCGGCAATGCGATAGGTGTCGACCGTGATCAGGCCGACTCGGCGCTTCTCCTTGAGGCGATAGTTCGCAGCCAGTTTGGCGATCGTCGTCGTCTTGCCGACGCCCGTCGGTCCGACGAGGGCCACCAGGCGGCAGCGGCCGGGCGTGGTCTGGATCGGTCCGCAAACGTCGACTTCCGACTCGATCATCCGCGCAAGCCGGGCCTTCGCCAACAACGGGTCTTCGATCCGCGAACCTTTGGTCTCGCGGCGCACCCGTTCGACCAACTCGCGGGCAAGCTCTTCGCTCAGGTCGGAGTCCAACAAATCGGTAAAGAGCTGGAACAACTCCTGCGGTAGGTCGTGGCCGGGCGTGTCGTTGCGGCGGCAAAGCTCCTGGACCATCTCCTGCAATTCGCTCAACTGTGTCTGCACCGCGCCGCTCACGTCCATTTGCGGTTTCACGGCGAAAGGAGGCACGTGCGGGCCGTCATGCCGCAGCACGAAAGTGCCCCCGCGGTCGTCTTCATGCTCGCTAAAATCACTTCGGCCCGGCAAGCGGCTGGGCACATTGACACCGCGGGAAGCGGTGACTTCGATCTGACGCGGGCCGTTGAACCAGCCGAAGAAGCGGCGGGACTGGACCTCGCGGGTGTGCAGCACCGCCGCGTCGGGACCCAGGTCGTGGCGGACCATCGCCAACGCTTCGTGCATCGTCGGGCGCGAAAGGTTTTGAGTTCCATGATAGTGTTCAGTGTTCAGTTTTCAGGATTTGAGAATGTCAACGTGCGTCGCTGACCATTGCCATCGCTTCGATCTTGGTATCGCGCGTGATCTCGTTGTAGGAAAGCACGACGAGATTCGGCAGGTGCGAGGCGGTCATTTGCCGCAGGGCGGCGCGAATCTGCGGACTAACGAGCACAACGGGCGAATGGTTGGCGAGCGTCAGCCGCTCGACTCCCGCGGCGATCTGCCGGCAGGTGGCCTCGATCGCTTGCGGGGACATGCGGACGAACAGGCCGTGCTCGTTGTGCTCGAAGCCCGCGCGGATGCGGTCTTCCAGGGCCGGGTCGAGCGTCACGACGAAAAGCTTGTTCTGTGCGTCACGATACCGCGTACAAATCGAACGGGCCAGGCGGTGCCGCACATATTCGGTGAGGAGGATCGGCTCCTTGGTCCGCGGGGCGTAGTCGCCAAGGGTCTCCAGGATAGGCCCGAGTTGGCGGATCGGCACGCCCTCGCGTAAGAGCATCTGTAGAATCTGCTGCACTTCGGGCAGCTTCATGACGCCGGGGATCAGCTCATCGACCACAACGGGCGCGGTCCGCTTCAATTCGTCGATCAGGTGTTTGGTCGCGTCGCGGGTGAGGATTTCATCGGCGTGGCGGCGGATTGTCTCGGTGAGATGGGTGGCAATGACGCTGCCCGGCTCGACCACCGTGTAGCCGTGCATCTCGGCCTGGTCGCGTTCTCGCGCGTCAATCCAGACGGCTGGAGTGCCGAAGGCCGGGTCGCGGGTGGCCATCCCTTGCACCTTGCCGCGACCCTCCGGGCGGCCGGCGCCGGGGTCCATGGCGAGAAACTTTGCCGCGTAAACGGTCCCATCGGCCACCGACATGTCCGCGATCTTGATGCGATACTGGTTCTGGTCCAGCCGCATGTTGTCGCGGATGCGGACCTTGGGCAAAATGATGCCGATTTCGCCAGCCACATTCTGACGGACCCGTTGGACGCGCTCCAACAGGTTGCCGCCGCGGCGGGGATCGGCCAAGCGGATCAGCGCGACGCCGATCTCGACTTCCATCGGGTCGACGCTCAGGTAGTCTTCCACGCGGGTTTCCGGCGGTTTGGCAGCATCGGCCTGTTTCTTTGCTTCAGTGGCCGCCTTGGCCGCCGCGGAGCGGCGGTTGGAGGTGAGTGCGGTGCCGATGCACGTCGCGGCGATCGCCAAGAGGGGAATCCGCGGCAAGCTTGTGAAAATGAGGATCGAAAGGAATCCCCCCGCCACGGCCAATGCCTGCGGACGCGAAAAGAGCTGCTGTACGAACTCCTGCGGCAGGTCGCTTTCGTTGCTGCTCCGCGTCACTAACAAGCCCGCCGCGAGCGAGATGAGGAACGCCGGTACTTGGCTCACCAGGCCGTCGCCAATCGTTAGCGTCGTAAAGAGGGATGCGGCTTGGCTGAGGCTCATGCCCGACTCGACCATGCCGATGAACAATCCCCCCACTATGTTGATGAGCGTGATGATGATGCCGGCGATGGCGTCGCCGCGGACGAACTTGCTGGCGCCGTCCATACCGCCGAAGAAGTCGGCCTGCCGGCTGATTTCCTTGCGGCGGCGCTGGGCCTCGCGCTCGTCGATGGTGCCGGCGTTGAGGTCGGCGTCGATGGCCATTTGCCGGCCCGGCATCCCGTCCAAAGCGAAGCGCGCGGCGACTTCACTGATCCGCGTGGCGCCTTTAGTGATTACCACGAATTGAATGATGACGATAATCGCGAAAATAACCAAGCCGACGACAATTTTGTCAACGCCCGTCGAACCGCCAGTGACGAACTGCCCGAAGGTCTTCACGACGCCGCCGGCCGCCAGCAGGCCATCGGCCGCGGCGCGGGTTAGGATCAGCCGCGTTGTGGCCACGTTGAGCACGAGCCGGAAGAGCGTCGTGGCCAGCAATAGCGACGGGAAAATGCTGAACTCCAGCGGCGTGCGGACGTAAATCGTCGTCAGCAGCATGATCACCGCGATCGCCACATTGGCCGAGAGCAGCAGGTCCATCAACGGCGTGGGCAACTGCACCAAAATAACCAGCACACTGGCGACAATCCCCACGGGAAATACCAGGTCTTGCAGTCGCGTGGCGCGGCCGCCGGACGATGCGGTTCGTAGTGCGAGCCCGGAAGACATCCCTTTCTCCGGAAAATGACGGTCGAAAAGCGGTCGGGAAGGTATCGCAAAGAACAGGGTGTGTCTAGAGAGAACTTTTTCGGCAGATGAAGGCGCGCTGCACGGATGCGTACATGAAGACTGTGGGAGTTAGGAGACCTATGAGACCAATGAAATTAATGGGAATGCGAGTTGCGTGGCAGTCCCCTAGGTCTCCGTAAGCCCCAATGGTTCCATGAAGCACAGACCGCCCCCCATTTCGGCTGTTCTCGCTTTTCCATCTTGCCTCGCCGACTGGCCTTGTTATTATGGAATTTCCGCAAGACTTGCTACTTTGGGAGAGCGATGATGGCCGTGGTGCATGACCGATCGCAGAATAGGCCCGTGGCACCTACGCTTTCCCCGGCTGACTCGCGCGAATCCATGCCCAAGGCAAAAAAGTCCGACGGTCTGGGTTCCGGCGGCTACGAGGACAAACCCTGGTTCCTGCGAATTTGGGAGGGCAAGCCCGCTACCAGTTGGTTTCTCCTCCTGTGGCGAAACCGGTTCCGCATTTCTCCGCGGCGCTGGGCGATGGCCGTGTTGATCTCGACCGTCAGTCTGATGAATTCCGGCTTATCGCTGCTGCAATTGCTCATATTCGGCCGCCGCATCGCCCGCACACAACTCGCAAGCGATCCGATTTTCGTGATCGGGCATTGGCGTTCGGGCACGACGCTATTGCACGAATTGCTCGTTTTGGATTCGCGGCATACCTATCCCAACACCTATGATTGCTTCGCATCCAGCCACTTTCTCGTCACCGCGCCCGTCTTTCGGCCACTGCTGCGCGGGCTGATGCCTAAGCAGCGGCCCATGGACAACATGGCTGCGGGCTGGGACTGCCCTCAAGAGGACGAGTTCGCACTTTGCAACATGGGACTGCCTTCGCCCTATCATACGATTGCTTTCCCGAACGAACCGCCGCAGGACCAGGAGTTTTTTGAACTTCAAGATGTGTCCCCGCGGCAACGCGCCCGCTGGCAGGCCGCGCTACGTTGGTTCCTGAAGTGTGTTACGTTGCGGTCGCCGCGACGAATTGTCCTGAAGTCGCCGCCGCACACCTTTAGAGTAAGGATTCTCCTGGAAATGTTCCCCAAGGCGCGATTCGTCCACATCGTCCGCAATCCGTTCGTGATATTTCCGTCGACAATCAATCTTTGGAAACGGATGTATCGCAACGACGGCCTGCAGGTGCCGACGTACGACGGCTTGGACGAGCAAGTTTTCGCAACTTTTTCCGGGATGTACGAGACATTCGAGCGCGACCGGGATTTAGTCCCGCCGGGCCAATTGTGCGATGTCCGCTACGAAGACCTGGTTGCCCGCCCTCTGGAACAAATGGAACGAATCTACAAGGAGTTGAACCTGGACGATTTTGAGCAGGTGCGGCCGGCGATTTCCGGCTATTTTGCCGCAAAGGCCAACTACAAGACCAATCGCTACCAGCTTCCCGACGAACTGGCCAATGAAATTGCTCGGCGCTGGTCCGATTGCTTCGAGCGCTACGGATATTCCAAGCAGCAGAGCTAGCAGTGCTAGCGGTGAAAGGCCGGAACAAGTACGCCGCGGTTCCGGCATTTCTCGTGTGAAAACGGCACGATTGGCGGAACTTCGCTGCACCTCTTCCGGCCTCCGCTCTCCATTTTCTCTGCCGCGAGCAAACCGTGCGCCGCGCGTGCCCACACTTTTTCCACCGCCGCGCATCTTCGTCGCCGCGTTTTTCTTCGCAGATAGAGCGCGCCGTGGAATGCGGTTGACAGAGTGCCGACTAGCGCGTAAAGTTTTGATCGACAAGTGACATCACCTACTCGGAAGCATCTCTCATCATGAGCCATCCCCGGCAATCGTTGTTTCTTCCGCAAACTACCGACGCGGCGGCAAGCTTTGAAATCGAGTCAGGTGTCTTTCGTGCGGCGGCAGACTTCGGTTCGACAAGTTTCGGTTCGGCACAAGTATGCCAAGGCCAGCGGGGAGACACGAACCAAGCGACTTTCGCGCCGCTGCATTACGCGCCCGGCTACGCCTACCCGTTGATCGTCTGGCTGCACGGGCCAGGCAGCGACGAGCGGCAATTGCGGCGGATCATGCCACTGGTGAGCATGAGGAACCACGTTGGCATTGCTCCGCGGGGAATCGCAATGCCGGAAACGGGGACATCTCCGATTTGCCGGAACGGCCCGGAGGGTGCCTTGCACAAATCGGAGATGTCCGCGTTTCCGTCTCCGGCGTTCTACAGTTGGCCCTCCGACGAGCAGGGGTTGCACGAGGCCGAGCAGCGAGTATTCGACGCGATCGACAATGCGCTGGGCAGCTACAACATCCACCCGCGGCGGATCTTTCTTGCCGGCTTCGACTGCGGCGGCACGCTGGCTTTTCGCCTGGCAATGAACCATCCCTACAAATTTGCTGGCGTAATCTCGCTTGGCGGCTCGCTGCCGTGCGGCGGCGCCCCCTTGGCTCGGCTCTCCGAGGCCCGGCAACTGGCTATCTTTCTCGCCGTCGGCCGCCGCAGCAACGTCTACGACCAAGCGCAGGTCTGCGAAGACTTGCGGCTGCTCCACAGCGCGGGCATGTCGATCATGCTGCGCGTCTATCCCTGTGGCCACGAGATCTCGCCGGGCATGCTCTCGGACGCGGATGCCTGGATTATCGACCAGATCACCTCGCGCAAGCCCCAGGCAGAACCGGCGAGCGCGTAGAAAACGTACGCCGCGAACTTTCTTTCCCCCCAAACGTGCCTTGACGCGCGTGCGGCTTCTTGGGTAGAAACACGCCGCCTTATCCTCGTTTTGCTCCTCTGTCGCGAGTATCGCGGCTGCCATGGCCGATAAACGCCAAAATCCGTCCGTTTCCCCTCCTGCCGCGTCCAGGCCGCGCGCTGCCGCAATGGGCACGGTGACAGCGGCCGTGGGGCATACGCTGAGCGATCCGTTCCGCCTGGTACTGACGCTCGCGGTGAACCTGGCAATTGTGGCGGGAGTCGTCGGCACCGCCGTCATCCTCCGCAACCACAAGCCGCCGCCCAAACCCCCAACCATGCAGGCGGCCTTAAGCGCGCTGGACCGCGGCGACACCAACGAGGCTCGTAACCTGGCACTACAACTGGCCGCCAAGCGGATCATTGCCAACGAAGAAGAGGGCGTGCCCGACTACATCTTTGGGCGCTTGCCGCCAAGAGCGCTGACGCCCCGGCGCCAAGAACCAGACTGGGAAGTATCGTCAGGCGGGGCTTTACTTGCAGCGTTCGCGAGAGCTGGGTTTTCCGGCTCACCGCGAGGCAACCGGACTTTATCTGCTGGGCAAGAGCCTCTGCCTCTGCGGCCGATTGGACGATGCGTTGCCCGTATTGGAAGAGGCCCTGCGCGATCCGGCCGGCCGTGACTCGGAACTGCGAAGCATGTTGATCACAGTGCTGGTCGGCGTCTATCCGCCGGAGCTGGATAAAGCTTTCGCCGAAAGCCAAAAGCTGTTGGCGGACCCGCACCTTGGCGAGGAAGCTCGGGTGCTGGCGATGGCGGAACAAGCCCGCATCCTCTTCCGCATGGATCGCACGCGCGAATGCGCCGTACTACTGGACAAATTGCCCGACGATTTGCTCCTCCGCGGCCAGATATCGCTGCTTCGCGGCCGGTTGGCTCTCAGCGAGGCCCAAGCCATGAGGAAGGCGGGCACGGCCACCGAAGTTCATAGCGCAAACCAGCCGGCCCCGGCAACCGACGGCACAGCGCTCAAAGGACCGCAGGCGAAAATACAACTGGCGCTCGACTGGTTTCGCAAGGCCATTGGCCAGAGCGCCGGCGATGCCGGCGTTGTCCGCCAAGCGAACTATCTCGTTGGCATTGGACTGGCCGAGCAAGGAAGTTTTCCCGCCGCGGTAATGCAAATGGAGCGGGTCGAAAAGCTCTATCCCGATTCGCCGGAGTGCATGGCTGCGGTGTTCCAACAAGCCGAGTTTTATCGCCGCATGGGTCGTCACGAGGAATCCGTAACCGCCTATTGCCGGCTGATGCGGGCGTACTCCCGCTTGGATGAATTCCATAATCCTTGGATCAGCTCCCCGCAAATCCGCGCCGCGATGCTCGGCGCTTGCCGCGATTACGTAAAGGCCCGCAAGTACAATACCGCGCTGGTGCTGGTCAAGGCAATGGCCGGCCCCTTTCCCAAGGACGAGGCCCTGAAGCTTGCGGCCAAAATCTATCGCACCTGGGCAGACAACCTCCTGGAAGAGGCGGAACATCTGCCGCCCGACAAAGCCGAGGTTCGGCGCGCGGAGGCGCGGAACCAGTTGCGCCGCGCCGGCGACAGCTACACCGATCTCTCCCGCGAGGAATTCACCAGCCGCGATTACCCCGAGCAACTTTGGAACGCCGCGTCGGCATACTTTGCCGGGCACGACTATCGCAGCGCGGCTCGAACCCTGCGTACGTACCTCCGCAACGAGGCGCGGCTGCGGAATGCCCAGGCGCTGACCGATCTGGGCGAGGCCGAGCTCTCGCTTGGCCACATGGAACGGGCCGTGCGGACGTTGCAGGAATGCATCCAGCAGCATCCGCGTGACGCTGCCATCTATCGTGCGCGGCTGCTGGGCTGCCGCGCGTCGATCGCGCTGGGCGATCTCACACAGGCCGAAGCCTTCCTGCAAGACAACCTCAGCGGCGAGCAGTTGACCCCGGCCGCGCCAGAATGGCGGGACTCGCTCTTCGCGTTGGGCGATCTGTTCCATCTGGCAGGCCGCGACGCCGAAGCGATTCGCCGTCTCGAAGAAGCGCTGCAGCGCTACCCGGACGCGCCGCAAGCCGTCTCGGCCCGCTACCTCCTGGCCGACAGCTCCCGACGGCTGGCATTGGCGCTCTGCGCCGGGCTGGCAAAGGAGATTTCATCCGCCGTACGGAGCCAGCGCGGCGCGGAAATCGACCGCAATTTCCGCCGCGCTTTGGAAGTCTACAGCGGCTTGCAGAGCGAGCTTGGCCGCGGCGACGCGGAAGAACTTACCCAACAAGAGCAGGCGGTGCTCCGCAATGCGCGCTTTGCGCTGGGTGATCTATACCTTGAACTGGCACGCTATCCGGAGGCCTTGCGGGCGTACCAGTCGGCGGCGAACCACTATGCCGACCGCCCTGAAGCGCTGGACGCGTATTTGCAGATCGCCGGCGTCTATCGCCGCATGGACCGGCCGGCCGAGGCCCGCACCTCGCTGGAGCAGGCCCGCATTGCCCTGCGACGCATGTCTCCGGAAATCCGCTTGGAGCAAACTACGAATTTCAACCGCAAACAATGGGGCGAACTGTTGGACAAATTGTGCAGTCTATGAAGAACCAACGAGATTCTCGCCACCCAGTCCAAGCTAGTTGCCTTATGTGATTACTACGAAAACAGATGACGCAGCTTCCCACCAACATCCTGACACAGCTCGTTCGAGCACGCCACGCGTGTCTCGTTCAGCTCCGCGACTTGGGGCGGCGGCAAATGGAGCTGATCGACCAGGGAAACGTAAGCGGACTTTTGGACTTGTTGGCAATCAAGCAAAAGCCGTTGCATGACATCCAGCGAATCGAGAAGGCGCTCGATCCCTTTCGCGCACAGGACCCCGAATCGCGGCAGTGGTCCTCGGCCGAGGACCGGGCGGCGTGGCGCGGCTAATCGCCGAGTGCGAGCAGATGCTCAAGGAGATCGTTGTCCAGGAGAAGCGTTGCGAGGAGACGATGGTCCAAAGGCGCGACGCCACGGCCGTGCAATTGCAAAGGCTGCGGATCGCCGGACAGGCCCACGGCGCCTACGCGTCCGCGACCCGGAGTGACGGGCGGTCCGGCAAGGGCGCCAGCCGGCTCGACCTGACTTCGGAAAGGTGAAGCCTGGCAGGGAGAGAAACGCATGAGCGAACTTGCGACTACAATCGACGCCTCGACGTTGGACGCCAGCGCCGATCTGCAAACTATCCTGGCCGCCTGGCACAACGCCACGCTCCGCCTGGAACAGACGCACAGCGCCCTGCGGGACGAGGTGCAGCAGCTCACCGCCGAGTTGGAAATCAAAAACCGCGAGTTGGCCCGCAAGAATCGCCTGGCCGATTTGGGCCAAATGGCCTCGCACGTGGCCCACGAAGTCCGCAACAACCTCGTGCCGGTAACGCTCTATTTGAGCATGCTCCGTCGCCGGCTGACGGACGACGCCGAGGGATTGGACATGCTGGAAAAGGTAAATGCCGGGTTCCGGGCGATGGACGTCATGGTCAACGATCTGCTGAATTTCACCTCCGACCGCGATCCGCAGATGACGGTCGTTCCGTTGGCAAAACTCGTTGGCGAAATCGAGGCATCCTTGGCTCCCCAGCTTGCCGCACAGAATATCCGTTTTGAGACAGCGATTTCGCAACAACATACGCTGCGGGCAGATCGAGAGATGCTTCGTCGGGCGGTGCTCAATTTGGTGCTCAATGCTTTGGACGCGATGCCCGGCGGCGGCGCGCTCGCCGTTGGCGCGAAGGCAACTTCGAATGGCGTAGAGCTTTACGTGGCAGACAGCGGTCCGGGCTTGCCGGCGAATATTCTGCCGCGGATTTTCGAACCTTTCTTCACCACCAAGCAGGGCGGCACGGGGCTGGGCCTGGCCATCGTCGCGCGGATCGCCGACGCCCATAGAGGCATGGTGGCCGCGGCCAACTCGCCCGGCGGCGGTGCGGTGTTTACGCTCAGTCTCCCCTCTCCGGGCACCGTGCGCAGCGTGGTCGGGAGAGAGGCAGCGGGTGAGGGCGGATCGCAGCTTCATTCGACCAAATCCGCGCGAACCGCGCCCATCTTTCCTCACCCCGGCCCTCTCCCGGAGGGAGAGGAAGACATTGTCAAGGAGGCCGCCTGATGACTGTTGTTTCCAAGAGCGAAACGTCCGCCGACCCATTGAGCGGGTGCTCCGCCGGACGCGTGCTTGTCGTCGACGACCACGCCCGCGCGCGGGAGTCTATGGCTGACGTATTGCGTCATGCCGGGCATGAAGTGCAATGCTGCACCTGCGCGGCCGAAGTCCTGCAACTGCTCAAAACGGACCGCTTCGATTGCATTATCACGGACTTGCAGATGCCCGGCATGTCGGGCATTGAGCTTATCGTTCAACTCCGGCAGCGGCAATGCCCGACGCAGATTGTCATGGTCACGGCGCACGCGAGCGTCGCCACGGCCGTCGAGGCGATGCGGCACGGGGCCTTCGATTACATCGAAAAGCCTTTTGAGGCCGACGCTCTGGAGCGGCTCGTGGCGCAGGCCATGCGCCATGGGCGGCTGGTCCATCCGGAACCTGACGGGGACGCGCTCCGTGGGTGCCGTGCCGCGGCCGAGTTGACCTCGCCGGCGATGATCGGATCCAGCCGACTCATGCAGTCGCTGCGGGCGCGGATCCTGCAAGTTGGGCCGACGGCAGAGACCGTACTCATCATGGGCGAAAGCGGCACCGGCAAGGAACTGGTCGCCCGCGCGATCCACGCCGCCAGCCATCGACACGCCACGCCCATGGTCAGCCTGAACTGCCCGGTGCTTTCGGCCCAATTGATGGAGAGTGAGCTGTTTGGCCACGAGAAGGGCGCTTTCACCGGCGCCGACGCCCAGCGGACCGGCCGCTTCGAGGCGGCACACGGCGGCACGATCCTGCTGGACGAAGTCACTGAGGTCGACCTTTCGCTGCAAGCCAAGTTGCTCCGCGTTCTACAGGAAAAATCATTCGAGCGGGTCGGATCGTGCAAGACAATGAACGTCGATGTCCGCGTGCTGGCCACGACGAACCGCGAACTGCAGGAAGAAGTCGCTGCCGGCCGCTTCCGCGAAGACCTTTACTATCGGCTTGCCGTTCTGCCGCTTGTCGTGCCGCCGCTGCGCGATCGCCGCGAGGACGTGCCGGAACTGGCCGAGTACTTCTTCAAGCGTTCCGCCGTGCGGCTGGGCCGCGATTGCTGCGCGCTGGACAAGGACGCCGAGGAACTGCTCGTCGAGTATCATTGGCCGGGCAACGTCCGCGAACTGGAAAACATCGTCACCCGCGCCAGCGTGCTGACTACGACCGGGCGCGTCGCGGCTGACGAGTTGCGGCGCTGGCTGGTAGCAACGGGCACGGAGTCTCCCCGTTCCCTGCCCCCCGTTTCCTGCTCCCCGCCCGTCGGCGTAAGCCTGGAGGAGATGGAGCGACGTCTGATCGAGGCGACGCTGGACCGTTACGGCGGCCATCGCGCTCGCACCGCCAAGGCGCTGGGCATCGGTATTCGCACGCTTTCAGGCAAGCTGCGGCAGTACGGCTACGCCCCGCGGGAGAAATCGTTTACGGCAGATTTAATCGGCAAAACCTGCCGCTAGCAAAGCGCCGTTATTGCCGAACGACAGTTCCAAATTCGAAAAACAAAGCAGCGGTACGCCGCCGCACTCCAATAACAACCAGCGGCACGCGGCTTGCGTGTAACCGATTCGCCATGTTGAACGGCTTGTTCCAATCGAGCAGCATTCCCGTCCTGGAGGAAGTCATCAGCTTCGCACAGGCGCGGCAGTCGGTATTGGCGGGCAACATCGCCAACATCGATACGCCCGGCTACCAGGCGAAGGACCTCTCCGTCGAGGATTTTCAGGCGCGGCTCAAGCAGGCGATTGAAGAGCGCGACGACCCCGGGATTCGCACACCAGGCGAGGGCGATTTGCCACCCAAGCCGCTTATGGCCGAAGTGGCCAAGTCGTCGCCGACCATCCTGCGGCACGACCTGGGCAATGTGGACATGGAATCGCAGGTGGCGGAAATGGTGAAGAACGAAATCCAGCACAACACGGCGCTGACGATCATGACCGACCAGTTTCATCAACTGCAGGTTGCGATTAGCGAAAAGGTGTAACGTATGCTTTCCGCCCTCGACATCAGCACAAGCGGTCTGGTCGCGCAGCGGATGCGCATGATCCAGATCTCCAACAACATTGCCAACATCAAGAGCACGCACACGTCCAACGGCGAGAAAGTGCCCTACCAGGCGAAGACGGTCGTTTTCCAGGCCGACGAGAGCCAGGGCAGCAACGGCGCGGCGGGCGTGAAGGTCAGTTCGATCGCAGCCGTGCCCGCCGAGCCGATCTGGCGGCCGGAGCCGAACCATCCCGACGCGCAGAAGGCCGGTCCCCACGCCGGCGAAGTGGCCTATCCGAATATCGACCTGATGGTCGAGTTCACCAACGCCCTGGAGGCCGCCCGGTCCTATGAGGCGAACCTGGGCGCGATCGACATCACGAAGAACATGGAACAGCAGACACTGAAAATACTGGCGTGAGCGAAGTTAGAAGTTAGAAGTTAGGAGTTAGGAAGGCACGCGAGCCACTGACTGTTCGGTACACAATACTCGGTACTGAGTACTGGGTACTGAGCATTGACCACTTTCCGCCCATGACCCCAATCACCAGCATCACGACTTCACCGATCTTGCAGCCCGGCAAGGTTGCTGGAGCGGCCACGCCGGCCGAAACTGGTCAGTCGTTCAAGGACTTTCTCGTGCAGTCGATCCAGGACGTGAACTCGATGCAGGCCGCGGCGGACAAGGCCGTCGAGAAACTGGCCACCGGCGGCGACGTCAATCCGGCGGAAGTCCTCACCGCCGTGCAGAAGGCCGACATTGCCTTCCAAATGATGGTCCAGGTCCGCAACAAGCTGGTGGACGCCTTCAACGAGATCAAGAGCCTGCAAGTCTGATGCGGCGACTGAAAACCGAACCCTGAAAACTGAACACTTTCAATGGACTTCCTCAACAAAGCCTTCACGCAATTCAACGACCTGTTCCGCTCCATGTCGCCCGGCGGCCGGATCACGGCCGGTCTCTTGCTTGTCGTGGCGGTGGTCAGCGTCGGTTATTTGTTCCAGGCGCAGGTCGGCGGCGGAGACGAGTACCTTTTCGGCGGCGCATCGATTCCGACTCCGACGTTGCAAAAGATGGAAGAGGCGTTCGGCAAGGCAGGATTGAACGGGTTCACCATCGAAGGCGGCCGAGTGAAAGTGTCGCGCGCCCAGCGTGCAGCTTATCTGGCCGCGCTTGCCGACAACCATGCGATGCCGTCGTATCCCGGCGATGACTTCAAAGACGAAGCAGGCGCAGGACCGTTTGAGTCTCCGTCGCAACACACGGAGCGATTGAAGCACGCGAAGGAGCGGGAGATTTCGTTGGTGCTTAGCTACATGAAAGGAATCGAACGCGCATCAGTACTACTCGATTCCCAGCCGCAGCCGGGGATCGGCCAACCACTGATCAAAACTGCCTCTGTGTTTGCGTCGGTGATCGGCTCACAACCTTTGGACGATGAGCAGGTCGATACGATTTGCGAGTACGTGGCCGGCGCGGTCGCCGGCATGAATCCGGAGAACGTGACGATTGCCGATGCGAATGGGCCGGTGCGGACTGGCAGACCCCGCAGCGCCAGTGTCGTGGACGATGCCTATGCCCAAGCCGCCCGAAAGGCCGAGCAGGAGCTGAACAAAAAGATCCGCTCGGCGCTGGCGTATGTCCCGAATCTGACGGTCACCTCGACCGTGGTCCTCGACCAAAATAAAGGCACCCGCATACTACAGAATACGGTCGATCCCAAAGGAACCGTCGCGCTGCGGACAAACGAAGTCAATAAGGAGACAAGCCGCGGGGGAGTATCCCCGGGCGGCGCGCCAGGACTCCAGCAGCAAGGCGGCGGCGTTAATACTCCCGTTCAGTCGGTTGGTTCCAGCGGCAGCGGCTCCGAAACGACCAAGGAGGACAAGAGCGAAGTAGTCAACGCCAGCTCCACCACGACCACGGAAAGCGAGAAATACGGCCTAACGCCGAGATCGGCCAAGGTATCCGTCGGCATCCCCGCCAGCTACTACGAAAAGGTCTGGCGGGAGCGGAACCCGACCAAAGAGCCTGGTGACGAGAAGAAGCCGGAAAACCAAGCGGCCATCGACGAAATCCGCAAGGGCATCATTCAAGACGTAACCACCCACGTCGCCACGCTGCTTCCGCCTTCGGAGGTCCGAGACCCGACGACACTCGTTACCGTGACGAGCTTCCAAGATATCAAGCCGGTGGAGATTCCCGGCCCGGCGGTGACGCAGAAGGCGTTTTCATGGCTGAGCGAGAACTGGCCGATGCTGGCGATGGTGGGCCTCGTGCTGGCAAGCCTCGGAATGTTGCGATCGGCGCTGCGGGGCGTTCCCGCGACGGCGGCTCCGGAGCCTTCGACGCTGGCCGCGCGAATTTCTCTCGGCGAGACCACTAACGAGGAAAAGGAAGATTCGGTGGAAGCGACCGCCGCGCGGCGGCTGCGCCGCATCACCGGCAGCGGACCGTCGCTCCGCGACGAGCTTTCCGAAATCGTAAAGGAAGACCCCGACTCGGCCGCAAGCATTTTGCGGGCTTGGATCGGGCAAGCGAATTAAGGCTTGGTGTTCGGTTCTCAGTGTTCAGTTCTCAGCACTGAACACTCAAAACTGAACACTGAAAACTGGATATGTCGACACAACTCAACAACGATGGGCTTCGCAAGGCGGCCATTTTGGTGGCCAGCCTCGATATCGCCGCCGCCGATGCCGTGCTCGATCAGCTTGCGGCGGAACAGGCTCGACAGGTCCGCGAAATCGTCGTCGAGCTGGAGGACATCGACCAAAGCGAACGGCGGCGGATAATCGACGAGTTCTTCAAGAAGGATACGACCCGCTCCGCCGACCACTCGTACCAAGCGATGCCCGCCCCGGTCAGAAGTCAGGAGTCAGGAGCAGACGCCGGTGTGGAACTTGACGGACGCCTGGCGTGGCTTGCCGGACGTGCAGCAGGCGGGGAGTCGGAAGTGGGAAGTGGCGGGTGGCAAGTGGATAGTGATCGTTCGGAAAACCGCCATTCCCCACTTCCCACTCCCAAGTCTCCGCCGTTCCGTTTTCTCCAAGAAACCGACGCCGACAAGCTCGTCCCGCGCTGGGCAGCGAAAGGCCGCAAACCATTGCGCTGGTGCTTTCGCACCTGCCGCCGGCCCGTGCGGGCAATGTGCTGGCAAGGTTGCCGGAAAGCGTGCAAGTGGAAGTGGTCCATCGCCTCGTCGATCTGGAGGAGACCGATCCGGAAATCCTCCGCGAGGTCGAAGAGGCATTGCGCGGGCGGCTTACGGAACACGTTCAACCGCAGCGCCGCCGCGTGGCTGGGCTGCAAGCCGTCGCCGGAATATTGCAAGCCGCCGACGGCTGCACGGGCATCCGCATCCTCGACAACCTGGCCCGCGACGATCGCATGCTTGCCGAGCGACTGATGCCGCAACAGCTCGCATTTGACGATCTGGCCGAAATTGATGCCGACGTGTTGGCAGAGGCACTCGAGGAAGCCGGCGCGGAGTTGTTGCTGCCGGCGATGCTTGGAGCCGCCCCCGGGCTTGTCGATCATATGCTCCGCTACCTGCCCGCTGCGGACGCTCGTGCCCTGAGCGACAAGCTCGACCATCCCGGCCCGATCCGCCTTCGCGACGTGGAAGAGGCGCGGCGGCAAGTAGCGAGGATTGCAAGCAGAATGCTGTATAGAAGCCAGAAGTCAGAAGTCAGAAGTTAAAGATTCACATGCCCACCGTTCTCCGCGCCACCGACAGCCACCGCGTTACCGCCAACGTGGCCTTCAACTTCGACGACCTGGCCGACCAGGCGAAGAAGTACCTCGACCAGGTCCGCGTCGAGGCGGGGAAAATCGTCGTCAAGGCCCAGCAAGAGGCGGCGGCGCTGCGCGCGCGTGCCCAGGCGGACGGCCGCCAGGCTGCGCTCGACGAGGTCGATCGGATGATCCAGAAGCAGCTTGCCACAGTCATTCCCGCGCTGCGGAAGGCGATCCTGGACATCCACCAGGCCAAGCAGGCATGGCTCGCGCAGTGGGAGGCGTCGGCCGTTCATTTGGCGGCGGAGATTGCCAAGCGCCTGATCCGCGGCGAGCTGACGCGTCAGCCGCAGATCCCTCAAACTCTGATCCGCGAGGCATTGCAAATGGCCGTCACCCAGAGCGTGCCCGGCGGCGAAGTGCGGTTGCTGCTTAACCCGGACGACCATAAGGCGCTCGCCGGGCAGGTGAAGCTCTTAGTGGACGAAATGGCCGGACTTGGCGAGACGCAGATTGTGGCCGATGCGACGATTTCGCCCGGCGGATGCCGCGTGGAAACGCGCTTCGGCGCCATCGACCAGACGTTCGAGGCGCAGACTAGCGCCGCGTGGAAGAGGAGTTGCGGCCATGATCGCTGGGATGATCGAACAACTCGACCGCGTCATGACGACGGCTGTCACGGGCAGCGTGGCCCAAACTCTCGGCACGACGATTTCGGCAGCCGGCTTTCCCGCGCCGGTCGGCTCGATCGCCGAAATCCAACGCGATTCCCGGCCACCCGCCGGGTCTCCGCTGTTGGCCGAAGTAATCGGCTTCCGCAATGAAATGACGCTGCTCTATCCGCTC
This sequence comes from uncultured Planctomycetia bacterium, assembly GCA_963780045.1. Lineage (GTDB taxonomy): Bacteria > Planctomycetota > Planctomycetia > Pirellulales > Thermoguttaceae > JANXQG01. Next base: position 951,409 of record CAVZZZ010000005.1, read on the forward strand.
GGCAACCTGACGGGCGTCCGCTACGGCAACCGCGTGCGGCTGCGGCAAACCGCCCGCTGGCTCCGTGTGGGCGAGGGACTCTTGGGCCGCGTGATCGACGCCTCGGGCCGCGCAGTGGACGGCAATCCGCAGCCGGTCCTTGACGAGCGTCTATCGCTCCATCGTCAGCCGCCGCACGCCTGCGCCCGGCCGCGAATCGACCGGCCGCTCGCAACCGGCATCCGCGCGATGGATGGGCTTTTGACGTGCGGCAAAGGGCAGCGGATGGGCATCTTCGCCGGTTCGGGAGTGGGAAAGAGCGTGCTGCTGGGCATGATGGCCCGATACACGTCGGCGGAGATAAATGTCATCGCGCTGATCGGTGAGCGCGGCCGCGAGGTCAACGAGTTCATCGAGCGCGATCTCGGCCCGCAAGGCCTGGCCCGCAGCGTGGTCGTCGTGGCCACCAGCGACGAGCCGGCGCTGCGTGCGCGTTCAAGCCGCCAACACCGCGGCCACGATCGCCGAGTACTTTCGCGATCGGGGAAAGGACGTGCTGCTGCTGATGGATTCGGTCACGCGCTTTGCCATGGCGCAGCGCGAAATCGGCCTTGCCGCGGGCGAGCCGCCCGCTACGCGCGGCTATCCGCCCTCGGTCTTCGCACTACTGCCCAAGCTCGTCGAGCGGGCCGGCCGCAGCCCGTCAGGGAGCATCACCGCTTTTTTTACTGTGCTGGTCGAAGGCGACGATCCCAACGAGCCGGTGGCCGACGCGGTTCGCGGCTTGTTGGACGGGCACACCTGGCTTTCGAGGAGCCTGGCGAGCCGCGGCCACTACCCCGCCGTCGATGTCTTGGGCAGCCTCAGCCGTCTGATGTCCGAAGTCGCCGGCGAGGAGCATCGCCGCGCGGCAACGATTATCCGTAGCCTGCTGGCCGCCTACCGCGATCACGAAGACCTGATTTCCATCGGCGCTGATCGCCGCGGCGCGAATAAGCTGGTGGACTCCGCTATCGACTTGCAAGACGACTTGAATGGGTTTTTGCGGCAGCCGGTCGATCAGCCGTCGAGCATTGAGGACGCCCGGCAAGGGCTGTTGGCAATATGTGAAAAGGCCGGGAGCAGGGAACCGACCCACTTTGCAGGTGCCCCGGCAGGGAGCACGCACCCCAGCTCTCCACTTCCGGCTCCAAGCTCGCCGCTCCCAGCTCTCCGCTCTAACGGAGGCAAGGCATAGCGATGGCCAGGTTCGTCTTCCCGATGGAGTCGTTGCTGAAGCTCCGCCTGGCGCGGCGCGATGAATGCCGCGCGGCGCTGGCAGATGCGCTGCGCGTCGATGACGTGCTGCAGCAGCAGTTGGCAGCGCTATCACGGGAAATGGACGCCTTGCGGGAATTCAGCCGGAGGGCGTCGTCGCCGGGCAGCGTGCAAATCGAGCGGCTCGTCGAGGCCCGCCGCTACGACCTGGTTACGCAAAACCAGCAGAGAAACATCGCCCAGCAACGGCAAAACGTCGGCGCCGAGATTGAGCGCCGCCGCCAGGCCCTGGTGGAGGCCGATCGCGAGGTCCGCGTGCTTGAAAAGCTCCGCCAGCGGCAGACCGAACAGCACCGGCGGAACGAGGAACTTCGCGAGGCCAAGCGTTTGGATGAAGTGGCCACGCAGCAAAGCTTCAGGAAGATGCAACTCGCCCCGGAGGTCGCGCCATGATCGGAAAGCTGCTGGCCGCGCTTGTATCGCTCATCGCCGCGGTGTGCGTGGCCACGGTCATCGCCGCCGCCGTGCTGTTTGTGTATTACGCACAGTCGTGGAAAGTCAACAAGGAACGCGCCGGGCAGGCCCTGGCCATTCTCCAAGGCAAGAGCGCCGAATCGCTTCTGCCGCCGCCACCGCCAAAGAAGGAGCCTGAGGGCGAACAGCCGGCCTACGAGCAGCTTCTCGCCGCACAAGGTCTCAAAACCCGCGATCTCGAACGCCGCGAAGCCGCCATCCGCACGCTCATGCAGCAGTTCCAGGTCCAACTGAACTCGGTCGAAACCGAGAAGAAGCGGGTGCAGCAGGTCCGCGACGACTTGCAGAACAAGCTCGACGAAATGCAAACCAGCGCGACCAGCGCCGGAGTGGAAACCTTCACCGGGACGATCGGCACGCTCAAGCCCAAGCAGGCCAAGGACTTGATCCAGCAGCTCTTGGACAAGGGCGAGACCGATGTCGTCGCCCACATGTTGGCGGGAATGCCCGACGGCAAGCGAGCGAAGATTATCGCCGAGTTCAAGACGGATACGGACTTGCAAAAGATCGGCGCCGTCCTCGATCACATTCGGGAAGGACAGCCCACCGAGGATTTGATCAACCAGACAGAAAAGAAACTTCAATCGCCCAAGGGGCAGTAAAAGATGTCACCCATCAGCATGGATGCGCTGTTGAACGTGAACTCGTCCGAACTGGCGGCGGAGACCGGCAGCAATGCGGCGGGCGCGAACGGATCGTTCGGAGACTATTTGCAACGAGCACAGGCGCAGTCGACCGGGTACCCTCCGGATGCGGCAAACACGAGCAGCCTGCAATCCGACAATTATGCGCCCCCTTCGTCGTCTGCCGGCGCGGCGTCTGCGGACGATACGGCTGAGGACAGTTCGACCGAAACACAACCGGCGAATCAGAATACTACCGGGACGCACAATGCTTCCACGGCGCTGTCGCCGGATCCGCGGCAGATGCCGCAAGACTCTACGCCAGCAAGCAGTTCGAGCGATGCGGCCAGTTCCACCAGCGGCAAAGGCGGAAAGCAATCATCCTCCGACGATGCGGCCAACACTCAGCAGACCAACGAATCTTCCGGGAAAACGCAGCCGAATGACGGAGAAAAGTCAAAACAAGAGCAAACCGGGGCGGCAGTCCTCGAAATAAGTGCGGCGGCTGCGGCAGCGCTGCAAAACGGCAGCGCTACAAATGCGCCGACGGCGCAACAAACCAATGGGCAGGCGGCCCAAGTCGCTCAAGCCGCCGCGAATGCGCTGGCGCAGCAAGACAGTTCGACCAGCGTGGCCGCTGCCGCAGCGGCGAAACCGGCGGCCAAAGGAGATTCAGCACCGGCGTCGGTCGGGGCATCCGCTAATCAATCGGCCGCGCCGAACCTCAAGCCGGTCGAGGGAAAGCCGTCCGGCCAAGCAGCGAAGTCCTCGGCAGCCTTAATCGCGGCCACCGCCGCGGCGGCCAATTCTCCGGCAGTTGTGACGACGGCGGCGGCCGCGGCATCAGCGGCGACTGCTGTGACTGCCTCACCACCGCCATCGACGAACTCCGGGGGCGCTGCCGACGCGCAAACTGACAGCGCGCCGCCGACTATTCCGGCAGAAACGGGCATGCAACAGAGCGCTTTCGCATTGGCCGATTCGTTCGCGGCCGCAACGGACGTTGCGACGCAGGCCGCCAAGCAGCAACGGGCGACCTCCGCGGTGGAAGCCCTGGCGTCGTCCAGCACCAATGGCACTGTCGCCGCCCCCGCGCCAGGCAGTGGCCCCGGTTCGACAACATCGGTCGCCGCCCCTGCGTCGGCCACGGGCACAACGCCATCCGCCGGTGCCTCGGCTGCGGCAAGCAATGCGGAAACAGGTCTCTCCCAGGGCAACCGCGTCCGTTTGGTGCAACGCGTCGAACAGGCCTTTCAGGACCTCGGCGGCGAGGGCGGAAGCGTCCGTTTGCGGCTCAGCCCGCCCGACCTCGGTTCGCTGCATATCAGTATCAAGGTCAATAACGGGGAGATGACGGCTCGGGTCGAGGCCGACACGCCTTCGGCGCGGAACCTGATCTTGGACAACCTGCCGGCACTCCGCGATCGCCTGGCTCAGCACGACATCAAGGTGCAGCGGTTTGACGTCGACCTGATGGACCGCTCGGGCGGCGGCGCGGCCAATATGTCCGCGCAGCAGCAAAGCCAGTCGTGGCAGAATCCGGGAACAAAGGAGTCCGTAGTCAGAAGTCAGGAGTCAGGAGTCGGTACTCAAAATCTCCTGACTCCCGAGCCCTCCCTCCAGACATCTAGCCCCGAAGGGCGACTAAACGTCGTTGTATAAAAGGATTTGGGGACAAAGGGATTTAGGGATTTTGCCAAAATCCCGAAATCCCGAAATCCCGAAATCCCCCAATTCCCATAACTGAAAGGCAAGCATGGCCACCACAACCACTCCTACCAGCAGTCCAGCAACCACCAACAGCACGGCAAACAGCGCCGTCAGCACGGCCACCACGAATTCCTTGACGAGTCTCACCTCCCAGGACTTCACCAACATGCTGGTCGCCGAATTGCAGAACCAGGACCCGACGCAACCCGTCACGAATTCCGACCTCATGCAGGAAGTCGGCCAGATCCAGTCGATCCAGGCCACGCAGCAGTTGACAACGACCCTGCAGTCGGTGCTGCTGGGACAAAACGTGGCCACCGCCGGCAACCTCATCGGCCGCTCGGTCCAGGGGCAGGACGCCAACGGCAATCCCGTGTCGGGCACGGTGAGCTCGGTCTCTATCGCCAACGGCGCGGCCACGCTGAACGTCGGCAGCTCCACCATGCCGCTGGGTAATGTCAGCCAAATCACGTCACCTGCCAGCGGCACATAACGAAAGATAACAGAGCAAGCCGATATAAACCCAGGGCAGAAAGTTACGATAACGAGGAACGAAACATGAGTCTTGCATCCGCATTGAGCACGGCCCTCACGGGCCTGAGCACCGCCGAAACGCAAATCGGCGTGACGGGCAACAACCTGGCGAACTCCAACACCGTGGGCTTCAAGGCCTCCGACGTTCTCTTCGCCACGCAGTTCTTGCAGACGCAGAGCGTCGGCTCCGCGCCCACCGGCACCACCGGCGGCAACAATCCCATCCAGGAAGGCCTGGGTGTGCAGGTCGCCGAAATTACGCCGAACTTCTCCCAGGGCACGATCACGACCGCCGACAGCCCCACCGACCTGGCCATCCAGGGCGCCGGGTTCTTCATCGTCCAGGCGAACGATGGCTCGCAGCAGTACACGCGCAACGGCACCTTCACGACCAACGCCCAGAACCAGTTGGTTACCGGCACCGGCAACCAGGTGTTGGGCTACGCCGTCAACAACCAGTTTCAGATCAATACGGGCGAACTGCAGCCCTTGCAAATCCCGCTAGGCACCGCCATGGTGGCCAAAGCCACCACCACTGCCACGCTGCAAGGCGCCCTGACTCCCAACGGCGCCGTGGCCAACACCGCCGGCATCATCCAGTCGAACCAGCTCACCGACGGCAGTATGACCTACCCGTCCAGCGGTCCCACCGTTTCCCTGGATGAAAACGGCGGCACTCCCGTCGCGGGCAATCTCAGCGGCACGTACAACTACTACGTCGAATTCACCAACGGCAACGAGACCAGCCGGCCGCAGTTGGTCACTTCCACCTCGCCGCTGCTGGCCAACAACCAAGTCACGCTTTCCAATTTGCCCACGGACACGTCGGGCCAGTGGACCGGCATGAACATCTACCGCAGCGTGAACAGCCCGCCGGGCAACACGAATTACTATTTGGTGACTTCTCTCAATACGGCGGATCCCGCGTCCACCTTCACCTACACCGACAACGCCACCGACGCCTCGCTCATCGCCGGCGGGCAAACCATGAGCTTCTACGGTCCCCGGGTCACCGACACGACGCTGCTGCAGAACGTCGTGATTTTCAACCCTTCGACCGGGACCTACAGCAACGCCTTTCCGAGCGATGGAACGCTAGAGTTCACCGGGAACAAAGGCGGCAATACGCTGACCATGCAGAACCTTTCCGTGACCGGTGCGACCACGATGAAGGACCTGGCCAATTTCCTCCAAGGCTCGCTGGGAATCCAGTCGCCGCCGGGCAACGATCCGAATAATCCGATCCCCCTGGATAGCGGCACCGGGCAAGCGGCGGGCGTGACGGTCACGTCCAATGGCCAGATCAACATCGTCAGCGACGACGGCACCGCCGAAGCCGTTTCCATCGGACTGTCGGCCCTGCAGTTCGTCCCCAGCGGCAATTCGTCCAATACCACGGCCATCAACATCCCGTTCAATTCGGTCCAGAACGCCCAGGGAGTAGGCGTTACGGCGCAGATGACGGCCTACGATAGCCTCGGCACGCCGCTTTCCGTTACCGTTACGGCCGTGCTCGAAGCGACGACGAGCAGCTACACCGAGTACCGCTGGTACGCCGACTGCGGCCAGAACGACCTTGGCGCCGGACAGACCAACATCTCGGTCGGCACCGGCACGGTATTGTTCGACGGCGAGGGCAACTTCATTTCGGCCTCGAATAGGACCATCTCGATCGGCCGCGACCAGGAGCCTTCGGTTAAGCCACTGCAATTCAATCTCGATTTTAGCCAGGTTTCCGGCCTTGCCACGAGCAGCCCGACGCTTTCGGTTTCCTCGCAGGACGGCTCCGCGCCGGGCGTGTTGAGCAGCTTCAACATCAGCAACGACGGCTTGATCACCGGCGTTTTCAGCAATGGCATCAGCCGCAATTTGGGCCAGATCCTCTTGGCGCAGTTTTCCAACCCAATTGGCCTGGAACAACAGGGCCAAAACATGTACTCTGCCGGCGTCAACTCCGGCTTGCCGATCATCGCCGATCCCGGCTCGCAGGGCACGGGAACGATCGCGGCCGGGTCGCTGGAATTGTCCAACACGGACATCGGCGCGAGCCTGATTAACCTTATTACGACGCAGACCATGTACAGCAGCAATACGCGCATGATTACCACCGCGCAGGATATGTTCAACGAGTTGCTGCAGTTGTTGCAGTAGGATCAGTGTTCAGTTCTGAACACTGAGCACTGAAAACTTGCAAGCCATGATTCGATTGACGCGTTTCGGAGGCGATCCGCTGCTGCTCAACGCCGAATTGATCCAATACGTAGAATCCCGGCCCGACACGTTCATTACGCTAACCAGCGGCGAGCGGCTGGTCGTGGCCGAGACGATGGACGAGGTGCTGCGGCGGGTAATGGTTTACCAGCAGGCCAAGCACCTGGCGCTTTTGCGGAGTTGCTGAGGTCGTTTAGATGCGAATAGCCGTTACGTCCCGCACAGGCGGACGGCGGCCGCCGCCAAAGAAACACGTGCCCAAGCCTCTGCCGTCCGAGAGCAACTTAGAATTGAGTGAGTCCCAGCGAAACAATCGGCAGTAGACACATGGCCAAGACGCCCCAATCCGAAGAAGCTGCCGACGGCGGCGCACCGGCGCCAGCCGAGAAGTCGATGCTGGGCAAGCTCCTCGTGCTGGTGCTGGTCGTCGTCGTTGTCGCTGTAGAATGCACAGTGGCTTACCTCTGCATCCCAGCGGCCTCCAGTACGGCCGCGGCGGCAAGCAACGCGGTCAAGCCGCCCTCCGATAAGAAAAAGGGCGAGGAGCGGGATGAAGGCGAGCCAAACGGCATGATCGAGGTCGACCTCAAAGAGTATTCGGTGACCCGCTACCAGGCGGCGTCGAATTCGACCTTGCGGGTCGATTTTCACCTCCACGGCATCGTGGCCAAAGAGGACGACAAGGACTTCCAGCGGCTCTTCGAGGAAAACCAAGCGCACTTCGCGAACAAGTCAGAATCATCGTCGATAGCGCGGAAATCGCGGAACTGAACGACCCGACCCTCTCTTGGATCAAGCGCAACATACTGAGCAAAGCCAAGACCGTCTTCGGCCGCTCGATATTGAAGGAAGTGCTCGTCACCGACTGCGCAACCATGGAAAACTAGGAAGTAGGGATGGGAGATGAGGGATAAGTGATAAGTGATGAAAGGCGAAAGGGGAGGGATGCGAGGTGAACGATCTCCATCTCGTGTCCGTCATCCTCTATCCTTCATCCCTGAGCACTCATCCCTTATCGCTCATAGGAACGGAATCCAATGGCGAACGAAGATTCCCTTACAAGCCAAGACGAAGTCGAGCAGCCCTTAAGCCTGCCGAAGGAGGCCGCGGCGCAGGCGTCAGCGGACATCGAGGCCGCTTTGGCCGGCGGGGAGGCCGCGAGTGCGCCTCGCGACCGCCCGACGGCGATCGCGGATGCCGCCAAGGGAGCGGCCGCCGCGACGCGCACCGCTCCGCCGCCCGCCCACGAGCCCGACATCGCCACTCAAGACATCGAGTTTCTCCTCGCCCAGGCCGAAAAGGCGCTGGAATCGGTCAACTCCGATCGTCTTGGCGACGTACCTTCCGGGGTGTCGTCTTACCGCCTCCAGGAGTTTGCTCCCGCCGCCCCTTCGACCGAGGCCGCCACGCTTGACCTGATCCGCGACGTGGAATTGGACCTCAAGATCGAGTTGGGTCGAACGCACATGTACTTGGAAGACGTGCTCAAGCTCCGCAAGGGATCGGTAGTGCCGTTGGACAAAATGGCCGGCGATCCGGTTGATATTTACGTCAACGGGCACCTGATCGCCCGCGGCGAAGTGCTGGTGCTCAACGACAACTTCTGTGTCCGCGTGGCAGAGTTGATCGTGGGAGCCAATGCCGTGGCCTGACAAGGAAGGAATCGCAAGGATGCGTTGTCTGGTTGCAATCTTGGGAAGCTGTCTGACCGCGGCCGTCGTGGCGGGGTGCCCGCGCAGCGGGTCGGCCGCCGATCCTCTGGACTACCGATCGGGAGATACGGCGCCGTGGCTGAATCCATCCGTGGGCGAAGCGTCTGCGGCCTTGCCTCAAACGCCCGGATACGGTGTCGCGGCCGAGTCGCCGCGATCCAAACGGTCCGCGCCGCCGCCAGCGAAGGTCGGCGGGCCGGCGGATATGGTGTCCGATCCACCCGATGCTCGCCGCAATGCAGTGCCGGCCGACTACGAGAAGGCAACCGATTCGTTGGCCGTCCGCTTGGCCGCCGCGACGGAACCGGTCGAGGGCCAAGTCAAAAAGGACCTCCCGGCGACATCCGCGCACCGCCGTGCCCAACATCTTGCGAGCGACACCTACGAATCCGCCGCCCGCAACTCGAACGCCCGCACGTTTATCTGCGCATGATGCAGCGCGGCCGATCGTGTCGGCGGCAAACGCCACAACCGCGCAACCAGCCGCCGTCGGCCCGTCGCTTTCCTTGGGTGAGCGGGGAGAGAAAGGCCCGGCCGGAAAGGCCTCGCCGCTCGAGCGCAATGTTCACGGTCGGCGGCAGTCTGTCGATCGTGCTGGGGCTGTTTCTGGTCGTCGCCTGGGCGATGCGCAAGGCCGCCCTCGAGGTGCGCTGGTGCTGCCGAAGGAAGTCTTCGAAATCATCGGCCGCGCTCCCTTAGGCGCGCGGCAACAGGTGCAGCTCCTCCGCTGCGGCAGCAAACTGCTGCTCGTCTCGATCACTCCTCAAGGCACGGAAACGCTGACTGAAGTGACCGATCCGGTGGAAGTCGATCGCATTGCCGGCATCTGCCGGCAGGGTAACCCCAAAAGCTCGACAGCGGCTTTCCGGCAGGTCTTTCAGCAGATGGCGGCGGCGCCTGGCAAACGAACCGCGGACGATGATCTGCCGGTAGGCGGATCCCGCCGCAAGCGCTATCGCTGGGAGGAGCAACATGCGTGAGAAGAAACAATTGCAAATTGAAAAATGCAAATTGAAAAATGCCGATTGGTGGCTTCGCGCCGGGCTGATATGGCTGGCGATCATCGTGAATTGTTCGTTGGTCCCTCCGACCGCCCGCGCCGACGATGCGGGCAGCAAGCCGATCGCGCTGAACGTGCCGCAGGAATTCAGCGGCGGGCCGGAAAAATGGACTAGTCCCGAGGGCCTCAGTGCCACGATTCAGGTCGTGCTTCTGCTGACGGTGCTCAGCCTGGCGCCGGCGATCCTCCTGATGACCACTTGCTTCGTCCGCGTCATCGTCGTCTTGAGCATGTTGCGGCAAGCGCTAGGCACACAGACGCTGCCGCCGAACCAGGTCATCACCTCGCTGGCGATGTTCATCACGCTGGCGATCATGGCCCCGACCTGGAAGCAGGTCTACGACCACTCGATCGTTCCCTACACGAACCGGCAGATCGGCATGCAAGAGGCATGGGACCGCGGCGCGGCCCCGATCCGGCAGTTCATGAGCGCCCAGATCGAGCGGACCGGCAACAGCGAGGACGTACTGCTCTTCTGGAAATACTCGTCCATCGGCCCGGCCCCCGCGAAGTACGAAGACGTGCCGCTGACCGTTCTCCTGCCGGCCTACATGCTCAGCGAGCTGAAAACGGCGTTTCTCATCGGTTTCCAGATTTACTTGCCGTTCTTGATCCTGGACATGGTGATCGCCAGCGTGATGGTTTCGATGGGCATGTTGATGCTGCCGCCCACCCTCGTTTCCTTGCCGTTCAAGATACTGCTGTTCGTGCTTGTCGACGGCTGGCATCTCGTGGTAGGAATGTTGATGCAGAGTTTTCAAGCAGTAGGGTCGGGATGAGAGATAAGGGATGAGGGATGAGGGATAAGAGATGACTGCTCATCCCTCATTCCACATCCCACGCCCCTATATCCTTCATCCTTCATCGCTCATCCCTAGTCCCTAATCATGTCCCCCGACTCCCTCACGGAACTCGCTATCGGACTGGGCCGCGAGGCCATCTGGATCAGCCTGCTGATCTCAGCGCCCGTGCTCATTTCGGGCATGGTAGTCGGGCTGGTCATCGGCCTGCTGCAGGCGGTGACGCAAATTCAGGAGCAAACCGTATCCTTTGTACCGAAAATTGTCATCATGATCCTCGTGTTGAGCTTTACCCTTCCCTGGCTGCTGAGCCAGATGATGCACTACACCACGGAACTGATAAACGGTATTCCCGGGAGGTTTTGACGAGTGCTCAGTATCGACCGCCTGCTCGTCTTTACGCTCGTGCTCACGCGGATCAGCGGCCTGCTCATGGCGATGCCGCTGATCGGCGCGCAGGCAGGCGCCGATGACCGTCCGGGCACTGATCTCGTTCGCCCTGGCGGTCCTTATCATGCCCAGCCAATGGTCGGTCGCGCCTCCCCTATCCGGGCGGTCTGCTGGTCTATGTTGTGATCATCGCCGCCGAGTTGCTGATCGGCCTCGTGCTGGGCATGGGAATCACCGTGATGATCGGCGGCATGCAGACCGCCGGCGACATCATAAGCCGCGTAGGCGGGCTGACGCTGGCCGACGTTCTCGATCCAACGACCTCAACCAGCGTGCCGCTGTTTTCACAATTCCTCAGCCTGCTCAGCGCGGCCTTGTTCGTGATCATCGGCGGCCATCGCATGTTGATGGGCGGCCTGCTGGACACGTTCAGCACGATTCCGCCGGGCGGCTGCCTGGCGACGTTCCTCGGTCCGGGCGGCTCGACGCCGGAGCTGCTGAAGTCGCTAGTCGAACTGTTCGTGGTGCTGATCACCGAAAGCTTTCACGTGGGCATCCGCGCCGGGGCGCCGCTGGTCGCGGCCGTGCTGCTGGCCACGCTCGTGCTTGGGCTGGTCAGCCGTACGCTGCCGCAGTTGAACGTGATGGTCGTCGGCTTCGGCATCAACGCGCTGTTGACCTTTGCCATATTCTCCTTCACTCTCGGCGCCGCCATGCTCGTCTTCCAGGACCAGATTGCGCCGACGCTGGAAGTGCTGTTCCGGACGCTGAAAATACCGCTGCATACCCAATAGCTCTTAGAGCTTAGTGCTTAGAACTTAGTGCTTGGCTGGCAGACCAAATGCTGCTAGCTAAGTACTAAGATCTAAGCACTAAGTCCTTGCCCATGGCCGAAACCGACGGCGACAAAACGCAGGACGCAACGCCCCATCGCAGGCAACAGGCCCGCGACGAAGGCCAGGTAGCCAAGAGCCAGGACCTGGCCTCCGCCTTTTTGCTGCTGGTCGGCCTGGCGGTGCTGCTTTGGCTGGGCACGCCGGTGGTCAATATGGTGGAGCGCTATACCACCGAGCAACTGGGCGGCGCAGGCCTGGCTTTCGGCGGATCCACAGTTCTTCACCGCCCATGCTTGGCGCGTCGTCTATGCGTTGGGCGGCTGCCTGCTGCCGATCTTCGGCTTCCTCATGATCAGCGCGATCGCTGCCAACTTGTTTCAGGTAGGCTTCGTCTTCGTGCCCGAAAAGCTCGCCCCCGACATCGCTCGGCTCGACCCGCTGCAAGGTTTCTCTCGACTCTTTTCGCTGGCCAGCCTGGTGCGACTGATGATGGGCCTGCTGAAGATGGCCGTCGTCGGGAGCGTTGCATACGCAAGTCTCTATGGTCAGCGGGACAAGGTTCTCGGTCTGGCCGGAATGACGACGCCGCAGATCGCCGCCTTTCTTGCCCAGGTCCTGATTTGGACGAGCATGAAGATCGCTTTCGCACTGCTGGTGCTGGCCGTGCTCGATTACGGTTTCCAGTGGTGGAAGCACGAACGGGACCTGCGTATGACGACGCAAGAGGTCCGTGAGGAGTTGAAAAACCTGGAGGCGAACCCCCAGATGGTTGCCCGGCGCAAGCAGGTGCAGCGGCAGTTGGCCATGCACCGCATTTCGTCCGCCGTGCCCAAGGCCGACGCCGTGATCACCAACCCCACCGAGCTTGCCATTGCCATCCAGTATGACGTCGAAAAGATGGCCGCGCCGATAGTTGTGGCTAAGGGCGCGGGAGTGCTGGCCGCGCGGATTCGCAAGCTCGCCTTGGAGCACGGCGTACTGATCCTGGAGCGCAAACCGCTTGCCCAGGCGCTCTATCGCGAGGTGGAGATCAACCAGCCAATCCCGCAATCCCGCTTCGCAGCGGTGGCCGAAGTGCTGGCCTACGTCTATCAGCTAAAAGGAAAGAAGATTCCCGGCTCGGAACGGCGCACGGCGTAGGCAGATCTCGATAGCTTCCGTAAGTTTCCCATTTTCGCAGCAAATTACCCATCGAACGGGTGGCAAGGCAATGCGCGAACTCTCTTTCCATTTCTAATCATACGCTTTTAAGTCCAATCTACATAAGGACTTTCGCCGACTTTGCGGCCCTTACCACACGTGTGTTCTTCCGCAGAACTTGGCCAGGGTCCGCGAAATAATAAGCCCGAAACCTCCTCGCAAAACTCTTGCAATTCTGGCGAATCCCTCGTATGATAACGACTGTGCGGGTTTGCTTTGCGAACTAACGGGGTGGTCGTTTGGGAGGAGAATCGCCGTGAAGAAGTTACAATTTATCGGTGCAAGCGCGTTGGCGGTACTTGCGGTCTCTCTCGCCTCTGGCGGGCGAGCAAGCACCCTGACGACAACCGAAACCGGGTCGGTCCCGCCGACGCAGGCGAATTGGTCCAGCACGCTTTCCTTCCCTCAGTTTGACACAGACCTTGGCACGCTTATGGCCGTTACGCTGTCGGTCAACGAAAGCGTGAGTTCGACCTTGACGGCCGGCAACCTCTCCAACACCGTACTGCCGAGCGAAGCATCCAGCGGAAGCGCGAGCACGGTAGCACAATTCTCCCTGCAAGACTCCGGCGGTTCTCTTTCCGGGCTGCCGCAAATCTCTCTTACGTCCCCATACAGTTTGTCGCCTGGTGGTTCGCAGTCCTGGTCCCTCAGCGCGGCGGATTCCGGCAACATCACGTATACCAATCCGTTCATTCTCAATGAATTCAGCGGTTCGGGCAACATTTCCTTGTCGGCTGCGGGCACAGCGTTCACGAACCAGATTAATAGCGGCGGCGCTTCATACGCCACTCAATCCACGGACAGCGGTCTGATCGCCGAAGTTACCTACACGTACTCCGCCGTCGTGCCCGAGCCGTCTGCCTGTGCGCTGCTTGGCGCCGGCATCGCAGCGCTATTGGCGTTCCGGCCTAAGCGGCGCAAGTAGACAGGTGAGCCACGTCAATTCGATCTATTGCCGTCGCACTCGCCTTGGGCCGGCGGCTTAGGCTCCAGCCAGGCGGCGGTCTTGAATCCGGCGTCTGCCGTCCCCACGGGCTTCTTATCACCGGCAGCAACGTCGGCAGTGTCGTGGTAGCCGTCTCCCGTCATGCAGGCTAAAATGGCCGGCAATGGCTAGTACAAATCCCGAACTGGAAAGCGTGTCCGCAGGCCCGTTACCGATTTGGCGTTCACCTGCGCGGGCGACGTTGGTTTTGATTTGCGGCCTCTGGGCGATTTGGCTGGCCGCCGGATCGCTGGGCTGGATAGCGCCGCCGCTGCAACGAACGCTGGCATGGCTGGCATTGGGCGCGATCGTGTTGCTGGCGCAACGCGATCGGGCCGCGGCCAATCGCTGGGACGGTAAACGCAGCTTGAGATTCGGCAGTTGGGTATTGGCGGCAGCGGTGGTGATTGCCGTGCTTATGACCGCCTCGTCGCTGACGGCGGTCAATATCTTGGCCGTAGCCGTGTTCCTCGCGGCCTTGGCGATTGTCCGGCCGGGCAAGATTGCGGAGGCTGCCGGCCCGGTAGCGCTGGCCGCGACCACACTAGCCGTTTACCGCGTCGTTGTCGACGTAAACGCCACAGGTTGGGCATTGGCTGACTCCATCGGCCGCACGGAAGGTCAATGGGCGGCGCTGCTGACAGGTCGTCCTCTGCTGATCGGCGCAAGCTTCGGCGGCATCGATTTTCTCGTGGTTATGGCCGCGCTGGCCGTAGCGCTACGTGCTCATCTCGCGCCGCGAGATGCACGGCAGGCCGCGAACCGCTACGAAGACAAACAACACCGGGCGGAGCAAGTCCAATACGTTTGCCAGAGCGCTGCCGCCCGCACAAAATGGTTTGGCGTCGCCGCCTTGGCCATCGTTGCGGCGCAGACGGCGTACCTTGTCGTGCTGGCCTGCTCGCACGAGCTCGCGGCGTCGCTGCCGACGCCGGCACGTCTCGTCATCAACGACGCTGTCCACATGGGCGTGTGGACTTTCAGTGCTACGGTCCGTACTATGCTTCCATGGCATCTGCCCGTGCTGGCCGCGATCTTCCAGACAGTAATCGCCGTGCTCATGTTCCGTTTGACGCCTTGGCCGGCATCGGCAGAGATCGCGCTCGATGAAACGGCAAGTGTGACCGCGGAGGGCCGGCCGCGCCATCGGCGCGACAGGCGAATTCTCGGTAATGGCGGCGAGAACCCCGATCGAGTCCGCCCGACAATTGGTTGGATGACCTTTGGTCCCGCTGGCTTGCTACTCGTCGCGGCGGCATCTGCCAGTTTGGCCCCCGTGACGCCGGACCTCGCCGGGCGGAAGATCGTCGCCTACGACGACGGCTCGCTCGATTGGTCGACGGCAAATTCAGGCAACGTCCCCGCCGGTCTCGCGCCGCGATACGGCCTCTTGCCGGCGCTGGTCGCAAGCCTCGGCGGCCAGTTTGCGGTCTCCAAGAACCTCACCGCGGGCGATCTCGGCGATGCCGACGTGCTGATCGTACTGCCGCCGGGCACGTCGCCGAGTCCGCGCAACGAAATGCCCGCTGAAACACGCGAACGAATCTGGAGCTTTGTCAAGTCCGGCGGCCGGCTGATCGTGGCGGGCGAGCCGGCCACTCGTCCCAGCGCGGCCGACAATGCCCTGAACGAGCTGCTGGAGCCTACCGCCATGTCGTTCCGCGATGACACGGCCAATTCGCTTACCGAGCGCTGGGAGTGCAATCTGCTGGCATCGCCCTGCGCGGCGACCGCCGGCAGCCGCGCGGGACGGAGCAGTTTCAGTATCGACCGCGCCGCGAGCGTCCGCATCGCATGGCCGGCTGGGCCGCTGCTGGCGGGCCGCTGGTGCTGGAATGAGCTTGGCGGCAACCCTACCCGCATCGAGTCGCAGAGCAATCCGCCCCGGCCGGTGGCGCTGCCCTACTCGCCGGGCAACCGGCTGGGGGACCTCGTGCTGGCTGCACAGCAGAACATTGGTCGGGGGACCGTAATCGTGCTGGGCGACGCCACCTGCCTGACGAACGACGGCATTCCGTTCTCCTATACTTTCTGCGGGCCGCTGCTCGCCGCGCTAGCCGAGAAGGACACGTCGCCGCTGGTCTGGTGGCGGCAAGCAGTGGCGATCGTCGCGGCCGGCGCGGGGGTTGTGCTCTTGTTTCGTCGCTACGATCCGTTGCGCGTGGCCGTGGCAGCGATCGTTCTTGCGCTGGCCGCCATCGGCTGTCATGCCGTCAACGATGCGACCGCGCAATTGCTGCCCGGTACGGCGAGCAAAGGTGGTACTCCAGCACGGCCGGTGATCTACGTCGATGGCTCTCACTTGGAGGCAATGGGCCGGGACCCGTGGCGCGAGGACGGCGTCGGCAGCTTCACGCGCGTTCTAGCTGAGAGCGGTTATCTGCCGTTGCTGGCCCCCGACGTGTCCGCTGCGCGGCTGAAGGGCGCGAAGATGCTCGTCTCGATCGCGCCGGGCCGCGAGTTCAGCCCGTCCGAGGTTGAGGAAGTCAACGGCTTCGTCGAGCAGGGCGGCGTCTTCCTCTGCACGGCAGGAGCGCCCGATGTGGGGCCGAGCCGCCCATTGCTGGAGAAGTTCAAACTGCAGATTGCCGAGATGCCGCTGCCGCCGTGGAAGAACGCGCCGGAGACCGAGCCGTTGGGCGCGATAAGCCATACCTTCCGCGTACCGCCGGAAATCGCCGCGCAGCCGACGGAACAAAACCAATCCATGCGGTTCCATGCCGCTTGGCTCGTATCCGGCGACATTGGCGCGACTCTCTGGCCCGGCGACGATTCGCACGATCCTCCTGTGATTGCCGGCAACCGCGTCGGCCAAGGGCAGGCGTTTCTGCTGGGAGACACGGCGTTTGCGTTGCAAAAAGGACTTCTTCCTCCCCTTGATCCAAGCGAAACGCAACCGCCGCAAAATCCGCTTTTCTGGCGCACGACGCTCCGCAGATGGCTGGGGCGTTGAGAGAATTGAAAGCAATCTTCCGTTCCCGTCCGTACTTGCCGGGAATGCGACTTCGGCGATATAGTGAATAGTAGTTCACTTGACGCCGTGCGCCGCTGACCAAGGACTTCTTTGCCACCGTGCAAAATAAGCTGCATTGGGCAATCACCGGGCAGACGGCGGCGGAGCTGATCTACAGCTCCGCTGACACGACGAAGTACACTATGGGACTCACGACCTGGAAGCACGCCCCGGACGGCAAGATTCTGAAGTCCGACGTCTCCGTGGCCAAGAACTATCCGGGCGAGGCCCAGATCAAGGAGCTAAACCGCATCGTCTCCGCCTATCTCGACCTGGCCGAAAACCGCGCCGAGCGGGGCATTGTGACCAGAATGGCTGGGTCAAGTTCCTCGATAGTTTCTTAGAACTGTCGAACTATCCGATTCTGTGCGACAAGGGCAAAGTCGGCGCGCTTGAAGCCAAGCTCAAGGCCGAAGGGGAATACAACGTTTATCGGAAGCGGCAAGACCTGGAATACGTCTCGGATTTCGACCTCGAGGTCAAACGGCTTGAGGGCAAGAAGCCGGAGAGTTGACGAAGGGCTTGTGCCGACGGCACGCAGAGCGTGCCTGCCACCTTGGTGTATCATTCTGCAACATCTATGTATCAAAACGCGGCTGGTCCCTTTTCCGCCGAACTCGACGCCGCTCGTCGAAGTTGGTCGTGCAAACTCTTGTGCCGCTTAAGGTTACATCATTTCCGATACGTTTCCGAGAATCTGGTATGATGATTGCGTCTTGGCGGAAAGTTTCTCGAAAGCCACAATCGCGGACAGACACGTCGAAGGGAAGGCGGTTCATCATGCGCAGTTCGGTCGCGCCGTTCCGCATCTTTGTTCTGTGGGCCGCATTTCTTTCTGCGATTCCTCAGATACGTGCAGATATCTATCAGTGGACCATCTCTGGCGGGTCGGTAGTGCAATCGACCACGCTCTGTCCGGACGGAAGCGGCGTCTCGGCAGTTCCAGGCGTCAACCTTGACGGCCGGAACCTGACGCAGGCTTACCTGATCAACGCCAACCTCAGCCCCGTGGCTCTTTTTGGAGCGAACCTAACCGACGCCAATCTAACCAACGCGAACTTGGCCAACTCAGGTTTATCCAGCGTCGACCTGACCAACGCGAACTTGACCGGGGCCAATATCGCTGGCTCCGGTCTCGGTTATACGAACATCTCGTCCTTGCAGTTTTACAGCACAGCCACTTACCAGACCAAGAATCTACAAGGCATGTATCTCGAAGGCAACAACCTGGCGGGTTGGGATTTGACAGGCCAGAATTTGACGAACGTCGACCTATCGAGCAGCACGCTCGCGGGCGCCAATTTGGCCGGAGCGATCATCGTCGGAACCAGTTTTGACTCCACAGGAATCACGTTCGCTCAGGCTTACAGTACGGCGAGCTACCAGGCTCATAACCTAATGGGAGTCGGCCTCTCGAACGACAATTTGGCTGGTTGGAACTTCTCTGGGCAAAACGTCAATAACGCCGACTTCAGCTACACGAATCTCGCCGCGTCGCAGCTTTACAGCACCGCAAGTTACCTTTCACAGAATCTGCAGGGAATAAGCCTCGCAGGAAACAATCTGGCTGGTTGGAACTTCTCCGGTCAGAATGTGGCTGGCGTCAACGTTAGTTCCACAAACCTCAGTTCCTCCCAACTTTATAGCACGGCCAGCTACCAAGCTAAGAACCTGCAAGGTGTCACGTTTGAATTGTGCAATCTCGCAGGCTTGAGTTTTGTTGCACAGAATCTGACGAACGCTGACCTCTCGGGTAGCACGCTTTCCAACGCCAACTTCTCCGGCGCAATCCTAACCGGTGCCGCCATTGCCGGTAACGCGCTCAACTTTTCATCGTCGCAACTCTATAGTACCGCAAGCTACCAAGCCAAGAATTTGCAAGGCATCAATCTAAACGAGGACAACCTATCGGGTTGGAATTTCGCTGGCCAGAACCTGACGGGTGCCAACCTGTCTTACGGTAATCTTGCCAACGCTAACCTGATGAATGCCAACTTGACCAATGCTTACTTTATCGGCGTCCCAATGACCAATGCCAATCTGGCCGGAGCGATTGTCACCGGAACCGACTTCGGCGGGACAAACGATGTTCCGACTACGATCACGTCTTCGCAACTTTATAGTACCTCCAGCTATCAGGCACAAAACTTAAAAGGCATCGGGCTTGAAGGCGGCAACCGGACGGGCTGGGATTTTTCCAATCAGAACCTGAGCAACGCGGTGATCTGGGAAGCCAAATTAACGAGCGCCAATTTCACCGACGCCAACCTCAGTAACGCAGACTTCTCAGGAAGCACTCTGACAAACGCCAGCTTTGCGAATGCAACGATCGCGGGTGCTATTTTGGGCGGTACGAATCTGACGTCCTCGCAGCTCTATAGTACCGCCAGCTACCAAACGCACAATCTCGAAGGCATCGAACTAGCCTACAACAACGTGGCAGGATGGAACTTCAACGGCCAGGACTTGGCAAACGCCGATCTCTCTAGCAGCACGCTGACTAACGCCAACTTGAGGGCTACCAATCTGACAAATGCCGGCCTGATTAACGCGGCGCTGTCCAATGCTGACCTCTCCGGAGCGGACCTAAGGGGTGCATCCTTTTCTTCTATCAGTTCTGCCGTCACTACGAACACGGTGTTGCCTGACGGAACCGTACAAGGGTTGGAACTGAACTCCAACAACACAACCCTTGTTGTGCGAAACTACGTCCGTCCGTCGTACGGTGGCAACATCCCAATCCACGTTCAGCAGGGCATGAGCATGACGCCAGGCGCGACGCTCGATTTCGAATTCGATGGCAATCCTTGGGGATCGACGATATCGTTCGACCCCGGCATCCCCGTCATGCTTGGCGGCGACTTCGAGTTGGACCTCGCCGCGGGCGTCGATCCGGTCGGGCTCGTCGGCGATACGTTCCAGTTGTTCGATTGGACGGGTGTGAGCCCGTCGGGGCAGTTCGACGAGATAACGAGCAATCTTCCAGTCGGCTACTCATGGGACACGTCGCAGCTTTATTCGACAGGCGACGTGACTCTCGTCCCCGAACCCGGCACGCTCGGCGTCCTTGCCGCCGGCACGATTGGCTTGTTTGCCCGCCATCGCCGTTGGCCCTGGGTTAAACGAACCGTCTGCACGAATGGCGCTAGGTTCCAAGCATTTTTCTCCATTCCTCCACCATGCCCTTCGCGCTGTATCCGCATCCGATCTTCTCCCTGCCCGCCGCGCCGATCTGCCGGGCTGTGTCCGGATGGTTCAGTAGGTGTTCGGCCCAGCGGGTGATGCCGGCGCGATGGCCGGGAGCGAAAAGGTAGCCGGTCTTTTCGTGCTCGATGAGGTCGCGCAAGCCGGGCACGTCCGCGGCGATGACCGGCACGCCGGCGGCAAGCGCTTCCAGCACCGATTGCGGCTGCCCGACGCCGCGGCCGGTGGACCAGAACTGGTCCAACAGCGGCAGGAAGTGGCCGAGGTCGCCGCGGTCGCCTAGAAAGTGGACCTTGTCGGCGATTTCGACCTGGTCGCGGAAGCGGACGAGCCGCGCGCGATACGGCCCGTCGCCGAAAATCAGCAGATGGGCGTCGTCGCGAATGACCTTCAAGAGATCGGCCGCCCAAATCGCGTCTTTGCCGCCGCGACCGCGTTGCAAGCGACCAGCCCAGCCGATCAGCCGCGCGTTTTCCGGCAGACCCGACTGGTCCAAGAGTTGCCCGCGCGTGAGAACCGCTTGCGATTGCACGTCCACACCGCCGGGAATGACGCGGATTTTCTCCGCCGCGATGCCTTGTGCGACGCAGTAATCCCGCACGGCCGGGCAAGCGGCCACAACAAGGTCCGCACGGCGGGCGACGCGGCGGTTTACAGTCCGCTGCCAGGGGCTAAGGTTCGTTTCGGCGGTTCGCCACACGGCTACAACGCGCCGGCCGCCGGCGCGCCCTGCCGCCGCGGCCGCATAAGCCCGCCCGGCCGATTGCCAACCGACGACGACGTCCGGCCGCAACAGTTTGACATGCCGCCTCAACTGCCAGAGCGCGAGCGGATCGGCCGCCCAGCGGCGCACGAATGTCTCCACGGGGATACCGGTCTGCCTCAACTCTTCACCAACTGGGCCGTCTCCGCTCAGGCGCAGACTTGAACGTCGAATTCGCTCCCGTTCATGCCGCGCAAGCAGCGTCAACTGCCGGGCGGTGCCCGTCCGATCGAGCGTGTCGACAATGTGCAAAATGCGACGCAAAGCTTGTTCCGAGTAGTTAGGGTCTACTTTCCCTCCCGCAGCCTCGACCTGATCAATTTGAGCCGCTCGATCAGCTCCTTCTCGAACCCGCGATCCACCGGCCGATAGTACTCGCGAACGACGCCGAGATAGTCCTGCGCGGCAACGCCCCCTTCGGCGTCGTGCGCGTACTGGTAGTCCTGCCCCTGGCCCAGCCGCTTCGCGCCCGCGTAATGCGAATCGCGCAGATGGACCGGCACGGGCAACAGGCGGCCTTCCGCCACGTCCTTGCGGGCCTCGCCGATGCCGATTGTACTCGCGTTGGACTTCGGCGCGCAGGCCAAATACGTGGCCGCCTGGGCCAGGTTGAGCTGACATTCCGGCAGCCCGACCAGCTCGCAGGCCTGCGCGGCGGCCACCGCCAGCGGCAAGGCGGCCGGATCGGCGTTGCCAACGTCCTCGCTGGCCAGGATCACCAGCCGCCGGGCGAGGAAGCGGACGTCCTCGCCACCTTCCAGCATCCGCGCCAGCCAGTAAAGCGCCGCGTCGGGGTCGCTGCCGCGAATGCTCTTGATCAGCGCGCTGATCGCGTCGTAGTGGGCGTCGCCGTCGCGGTCGTATTGGATCGCCTTGCGCTGCAGCGATTCCTCCGCCAGCGCGCGGGTGAATTCGACCGGGCGATCGCTGCTGGAAAGCACGCCGATCTCCAGCGCGGAAAGCGCGCGGCGGGCATCGCCGTCGCTCGTTTCAGCAAGGAACTCCAGAGCGTCGTCGTGCAGACGGACCTGGTACTGGCCGAGGCCGCGGACCGGATCGGCCGCCGCACGGAGCAGCAACGACTTGATTTCGTCGTTGTCCAGCGGTTGGAATTGGAAGATGCGGCTGCGGCTGATCAGCGCGCTATTGACGGTGAAGAACGGGTTCTCGGTCGTTGCCCCGACGAGAATCACCTCGCCTTCCTCGACGCTCGGCAGGAGCACGTCCTGCTGGGCCTTGTTGAAGCGGTGGATTTCGTCGACGAACAAGAGTGTCCTCTGGCCGTCGGCCAGCAGGCGATCTTGCGCGGCGGCAAGCACTTCGCGGAGCTCCTTCACGCCCGCGGCCACCGCGCTGATCTGCTGGAAGTGGCTGCGGCTCTCGCCCGCCAGCAGGCGGGCGAGCGTTGTCTTGCCAGTGCCCGGCGGCCCGTAGAAGATCACCGAACCGAGCCGGTCCGCCGCAAGCAGCTTCCGCAGCAACTTGCCGGGACCGAGAAAATGCTGCTGCCCGACGAACTCGTCCAGGTTCGCCGGACGCATCCGCGCTGCCAGCGGCTGCGCGGCGCGGCGGTTTTCGGCTTCGGAGGCGGCAAAGAGGGACATGACTGGGGCGGAAATCCGAAACTGAAACTCGAGATTCGAAATAAGTCTGAAATGCGAAGGTCAAATGTTCCAAACGGGAACTTCCGCTTGGGACTCGATCATTCTACCGCCGAACCTGCCGGTTATGCAGTCGAACCGGATTCCCAATTGCGTGAACCGAGACTATAATCAATGGGAAGCGAGTCAAACCATTTTAGGCTACGAGGTCCGAATATGGCCATCCGCGAATTCAAATACAGCAACGAAGAAGCGGCCCGACTGGGCAACGATTTATACGAGCGGCTCGTCCGCCCAAAAGTAACGGACGAGGACGATGGCAAGTTCGTGGCAATCGACATGGACACGGGAGAATGGGAAATGGACCCGGACGAGATGGTGGCCGGCGACCGCCTACTGAATCGCCTTCCTGACGCGCAGATTTGGATGACGCGGGTCGGGTATGGCTACATTCGCTCCTTTGGCGCAGGGCTCGTGCGGCGGCAGAAATGATTTCTGGCACCGTAGTACTCGGTCGCGGCGCGGTAATCCCGCTCGTCGTTCTCGATGCCGAGGGTCGCGAGCATGC
The DNA here is from genome assembly GCA_963780045.1 of uncultured Planctomycetia bacterium. GTDB lineage: Bacteria > Planctomycetota > Planctomycetia > Pirellulales > Thermoguttaceae > JANXQG01. Next base: position 974,392 of record CAVZZZ010000005.1, read on the forward strand.
GGTTAGCGCGATTGTCGATACTGGTTTCAATGGCTGGCTGACTTTGCCCAGGAGGCTCGCTCGCGTATGGGGCGTCCCCTCGCGCGAGCAAGGGACGGCTACTCTCGCGGACGGAAGCGCGGTTTATTTCGCGGTCTATCGGGCTAGCGTGATTTGGGATGGCCAGCCAACTGCTGTCCTCATCGACGAAATGGAGTCGGAGCTATTGATTGGAATGCGATTGATGCTCGGCTACCGCATCTTGATTGAGGACAAGGACGGCGGCGCGGTGCAGATTGAGCGTATGTGGCGAGCGAGAAATCGGCCGTTTGCACACAATTTCGGGGTGCGGTACGATTTCAAGAAAACTCTTGGGTCAGAACGTCATGGAACAATTCCTTCCATGCATAGCCGTATGGATCGCCTCAATTGTCTTCTGTCTGTATATCGCCCCGGAGAATCTTAAAGGCATGGGGTTTCTGCTTGGCATGCTCATGGGGCCGTTGGGCGTCGTAACGTGCGCCATTCTCGCTGTTCCAGAGGATATGAACGTGTACCTGTCTTCACTTCGGTGTCAGCAAACCGAGCTGCTAAAAGCGTGCCTTGGCTGCCGTCACATGATTTCGCAATCGGCGAAGTTTTGTCCGCAGTGCGGGCGAGCGATAGGTGACGGCAACAGGTCCGTGCTTGGGTGAGATTACGGATTTGCACGCGCGTGCTATACTGCGTCACGCAGGGTCCACTTCCGTTTTGCCCATCTCCAACCCCAGCGGTCCTCCCTTCGGCAGCATCGGCCGCAGGGGGCAAGCGTCGCACAATGGTTTGCTCTTCTTGCAGTAGCGTTTGCCGAGATTGACCAATAGCGCGTGGTATTCGTTGTACATCGGGGCGTCGGACGCGAGGCGATCGTGAAAGTACTCCTGGGCCTGGTGATAATCGCACTCTATGTCGATCCAACCGTGGCGGCTGAAGATGCGGTAGGTGTAAGCGTCGACGACAAAGGTCGGCATCCCGCCGGCATAGAGCAGGATCGAATCGGCCGTCTCCGGTCCCACGCCATGAACGCCCAGCAACTCGGCGCGAAGCTCGTCCAACGGGCGGCGGAACATTTCGTCGAGCGAGCCGCCGTAACGCTCGACGACAAACTGCAGCAAGGCCCGCAGCCGCTTCGCCTTCACGCGATAGTAGCCCGCCGGTCGGATCAATTCCTCCAGCTCTTCCACGGGCACTTCGTAAAGCGCCTTTGGTTCCAGCAGGTCGGCCTCGCAAAGGTTGTGTATCGCCAACTCCACATTCTGCCAGTTGGTGTTCTGCACCAACACGGCGCCTACGAGGATTTCAAACTGCGTATCACCGGGCCACCATTTTTGCGGACCGAAGGCCGTCAGCAGGCGATGGTAGACTTCTTGGACGACCGATTTCATGGTAGGATTAACGGTTATTGTAGCATGACGCAGGCACAAATGGCGAAAACCACGGATGCAAAGGCTGCTCCCGCGCCCGTAGGCCCCGACTATTTCTCGCAGTCGCGGCGGCCGCTGGCCAGCTTGTTTTTTGCGGGACCGCTGCTGGTGATTTACGAGACAGGCCTGATTTGCCTGGGGCCCAGCGCCCCGCGGAACGGCGCCGACGCTTTGCTCCGCAAAAGCCTGACAACTCTCGGTTTTCGCCAGCAGTTGGATTATTTCCTTCTGCCGTTGGTCACCGTGGGCATCCTGCTGGGATGGCACTACGTCTCGCGGCAACCGTGGCGCGTTTCGCGCAAGGTGCTTTTCGGCATGGCCTGCGAGAGTTTCGGGTTGTCCGCCGCGCTATGGCTCTCTTGGAGCTTGTGCCAGCTCTTCTGGCAGGCCGTGTCGCGGTCGGTGCCAATGGAGGTCAACACGCGGAACGTGGCGAACTGGCTGGGGACCATCAACTCCTATTTTGGAGCGGGCATTTATGAAGAGCTTCTTTTCCGCATGATCCTCTTGAACGTGTGCGCCGGATTGCTTCTGTGGCTCCGCATCGGGCCGCGAGCGAGCACGGTCGGCGGCATAGTGATTTCCAGTGTCCTGTTTTCAGCCGCGCACTACGGTCGTTTCGGTGACGATTGGAATTGGCTCACGTTTTGCTTTCGCTTTCTCGCCGGCGCGTTTTTTGCAGTGCTCTACCTTTATCGTGGATTCGGGATCGCGGCGGGTACACATGCCCTTTATGACGTGCTCGTGCAGCTCTCCATTGCACGCGTCGCTTAGCCGCGAAGCTGCGCAACTCGCAATATTCCACCAATGGCGTGCGCCTCGCGAGCGCGCTTGCGCGGCGCGCTGCTAGCAGCGCGCCCGGCTCTAACTGAGCTTCGCGCGGTTGTCAAGTGCAAAGGAAAAAACGGCCTGGGCAAAATCTGAAAAACCCCTTGGTGACAAACGACGCCCTCGCTATAATGCGACAGTGCGGTGAACGAACCGTCCGAAACGAATTGGGAGCATCGCTTCTTAGGGGCTCCCGCGAGCGCCGGGCGGTACTTTTGAAATCATCTAATCTGAAAGGAACCATGAAAGTGCTGGCTGTTCGACCCAAAGTCGCGGAGTTGGTCTTTCAGCTCTACGGACGCGCTCTGCATCCGGAGCTTTTTCAGGTTTACGAGTCGCGCAGCGTCGCGCGCGAGGCTTACCAGGCAAAGATCGACATCACCAGCGCTGGCCACGTGGTGACGTGGCGTTCGGGCGGGATGACGCTTACTGAGGTCGCGGCGGCCGCCCAGCATCCCTTGCCGGAAATGCGGCGGCTGATGTCCTATGCGCTTCGCGGCCAGCGGTCGGACCGCATGATCTGTCGGGGTGGCGTGCGCTACGAAATGAGCTTCCAGCTCGAGCCCGTCGAACCCGAGGTTTTTTGGACCTTTCAGCAGGAATTGGCCGCCGACGGCAAGCGAAAGGGCCTGTTTCACAAATTCGATTCCAGCGGGCGAATCTCCCTGGGCGCTCTGAGCTACATCAACGTCGAAGTCCGCACGCGGAAGCTGCTCATCCAGGCCTTCCACACCTTCCCCGACGATTGCGCGATCGTCAAGAGCCAGTCGATGATCGAGTTGCCGTAATTCCGCGACATGCGGCAAGCGCAGTACCAAGTACGCAGGACACAGTACAAAGTGGGCGTTTCGCAGGCGTGAGCACGGAGTACTGTGTACTCCGTACTGACCTCGCCATCCGCGCATCCCATTCCCCTTCATCCCGTCTGCGGCTTGTTTCCGCGCTGCTGCAAAACCTGGTACGCCACTTGGTTCGGGTTGTATCCCGCGGGCAGGCGGAAAAACTCCTTGCCGTACTTCTCGCAGATCGCCCTAACGTCGCCGTACGAATGGCTCGACCAGCGGATCGCCAGGAGCACGGCGTCGACGTCCGCCCGCGCAATGAACGGCACGAAGTATTCCGTCGATTCATGCTCCCGCGTCGAAATCCAAATCAGCTCCTTTAGTGCGAAGGCCGACTTGAGCGCCGCGTAGGCGTTGGGCCGACGGTCGCCGCCGATGAGAATAAACGTTTTGTCCTTGTAAAGCTCGGCCGCCTTTCGCACCTCATCGGAAGTTGTCGCGCGCAGCACCAGCGGCGCTGGCGAGGACTGCGTCGCCAAGTGGCGGTCGATCTCGATCAAGGCCCGCCGCAGTCCTTCGGGCGGCTCCGATTCGGGCAGGTCGTCGACGATCGGCAGCAGCATGTCGCGGAGGTCCGTGTTGCTGGGCGGCGTTCCCTGGCTAACCAGCGTGTCCACAACTTCGATAACCTTATTCCAGTCGTTCGCTGATCCTTTGCCGTCGCGAATGAGCCGGGCGTGATACTGCGCCTTGGTGAGCAGCTTCGTTCTATGCTTGTCGCGCTGACGAAGGGCGTCGATTTCGGAGTCGAGTTGCCCGATTCTCTCCTGAAGGTCGTTCCAACGCCTGGGGTCGGCCGGATCGTCCAGCCGCATGTAACGCTGGATGTAGACCTGTTGCTCGGTCGCCATCTGCCGCAGCCACTTGAAGAGGTTGAACTGGTCGTTGTCGGGCTTGGCTTCGACCATCTCGACCGCCAGCCGCAGTGCCGACTGGGCCTCCGCCGTAAGGTCGATCGCCTTTTCCAGGAACGCCCGGTATTCGTCCCCCTTTTCGATGACTTGCCGCAGCAGGGCGACGGCCAACGCCGCCGATTCAAAGCAGCCGGCCACGTCCTCCCAGCATTGCAGGTCGGCGGGGACGGGGGCGCTGAAGTGGTTCATCCAGAGAAAGCAATTCGGCAGCGCTTGGGCCTTGGCGATAATCTCGCGGTCTTTGGGTTCGATTTCGGTGTCGAAAGGGGCGCCGTCGCGGAGCCGCCGTTGCCGCGCCGCGGCCCAGCGGGCCCCTTCCGCCTTGAGCCGGCAGCGGGCCTCGATCCAAGGCAGGTCGTTCTCCTTGGTCACCATCCGCCGTGCGAGCTCGACTGGAATTTCAATTCCCGAAGCGCCGGACAAGACGACGTGCGTCGGCGCGGCAGGCTGCGGGGCCTCGATTGCCCGAATCGGCTCCGCCAAGACCGGCGCCGCGGCCATCTTGCCGTTTGTCTCTGGCGCGGCAGGGGGCGACGGCGCCGTCAACCGATGGAGTTCCCCCGCAATGAAATGGAGGACCGCCCGCAGCTCAGCGTCTTGGCCGGCGATCGCGACAAGCCGGGCAACGAGCGCGCTGACAGGCATGTCAGGCAGCGCGGCGGGAAGGATGTCGGACTCAGCGGGCATGGTTTTGGGGCAGGGACTGGGCGGCGGGAACGACCAACGCAGTATAACACGTTTCTCCGCACGTTAGGACTCACTTTGTCAGCGGCCCGGCAATGGCTATTTCGGCCAGTTTCCTTGCGCGAATTGGCCGTAATCGTCCGAAACGTTTCGTCGCGATTTGAGAGCGGAAAGAGGTAACGCGGTCTGTGAGCTTAGGAAGCAAACCGCGGCAAATTCAAAGTAGTAACTCAAGCGGAACCGCCCCTGGGGGGGAAACTATGGCCAATTCCTTGCCTTATTCGTGAAATCCTACTATAAAAGAGGACGGAAACATGCGGGCAAGTGTGGCCATTCAGATTCGTTGTCGGGCTTGCGTTGACGGCCTAAGGGCATCGAAATCTACTTGGACTTCCCAACGGTCGGTGATCATTTGACGCGTAGTGCGTCCCACCAAGTGAAGTGAACCATGTTTATGCGGTATCTTGCAAAGTTACTATTCGAGCACTGGCACGACCGCCTTGGAAATGCCGGCCGTACGGGTGTTTTCTCGCGGCGATTACGATTTGAGCCGCTCGAGACTCGTCGGTTGTTGACTACCATCGGGACGTGGACCTCCCTGACTTCCACGAGTCCCGGCGCGCAGGTCGCCCTGCTGGAACCAGACGGCAGCGTCATGTATCAGGTTGGCGCGAATAATAACACGACGACGTGGAGCCGCCTGGCCCCGAATTCGTCCGGGAGTTATGCCAACGGTACAACGACCGCACTGGCTTCGATGAACGTCGGCCGGCTTTTTTTCGGTTCCGCCGTGCTTCCGAGCGGACAGACATGGGTGATCGGCGGCGAGTACAGCACGCAAGCCTCGTTCACGAACACCGCGGAGATCTTCACCCCCGCCACGGGTTCCGGAGGGCCCGGAACCTGGACGAATACGGCTTCGTTTCCCGACTCTCAATTCGGCGACGACCCGGTCGAAGTGTTGTCCAGCACCCAGGTCCTGGCGGGCGATATCAACAGCGCCTCGACGTACCTCTACAATCCGACGACGAACACCTGGACACAAACCGGCACAAAGCTCCGCGGCGATGAAAGTGACGAGGAAACCTGGATTAAGTTGCCTGACGGCAGTATCTTGTCGTACGATGTCTTTTCCAGCATATCGACAGGCGTGTTTCATGCCCAGCGGTACATCCCTTCTACCGGCACGTGGGTCGACGCCAGCAACCTCTCCACCACAAGTCCGCCTCATATCCTCAGCACTTCCAGCGTGGGCTATGAACTAGGGCCGGGTTTGCTTTTGCCCAACGGCAATGTCTTCTTGGAGGGCGGCAACGGGTACACGGCCTATTACAATCCGACGACGAATCTCTGGTCGGCCGGACCGATGCTGCCGACAAATGGCGGCAAACAGCTCGTGGCCGCCGACGCCCCCGCCGCGATGATGGCCAACGGCGACGTCCTCATGGCCCTCTCGCCCTTGGGAAAGCTAAGCCACGGCGAGTACAGTTTTCCCAATCCGACTTACCTCTACGAGTTCAACCTCAACGACGGAAGCTATACCTACGCCAACCTCGAGTTCAGCGGCGACAACAGTTTCCTCTTTTGCATGCTCGACTTGCCCAACGGGCAAGTGCTTCTCACCAACGAGTCGACGACGATGGAGCTCTATACTCCAGTTGGATCTCCCCAGGCATCCTGGCAGCCGGTGCTAACCGGGGTAGCGAACGACGACGGCGGCGTCTATACGCTGACCGGCACGCAGCTCAACGGAATTTCCGAAGGCGCAAGTTATGGCGACGACAACGCCATGTCGTCGAATTATCCGATCGTCCAATTCACGGACTCGTCGGGCAACATCTATTACGGGCGAACGTCGAGCTGGAGCAGCGTCGGCGTGGCCACGGGCTCCGCGCCGGTGACGACTCAGGTCACGCTGCCCAGCGGGAGTACGGCCATCACCGACTTCGCGAGCATGGAGGTCATTGCCAACGGCATCGCCTCACCCTCTTACGCCATCGCCCCGCCCACGGTAACTTCGCTATCGACGAGTCAAGGCAAGATCGCGGGTGGAACAACGGTGACCATAAACGGTACAAACCTGGCCACGGTCACTTCCGTGGACTTCGGTTCCGCGCCGGCATCCATTGTCAGCAGCAGCGCGACCCAGATCGTGGTTACCAGCCCCGCGGGCGCCGCCGGCACGGTCCGACGTCACCGCGATTGGCTTCTTCGGCACATCCGCGACGGGACCGGCAGATCGCTTTACGTACATTGCCCCGCCCAACGTCACGGCGGCGAATATAAGCATCAGCGGGGCGACCGGGAGCGGCGGCGCGTATCGCGTAGGCGACACCGTCACGGCAACCTGGAACAACACGGCATCAGGCGACGACAATAGCAGCACCATTGCTTCGGTGTCCGTCAACTTCAGCCAGTTCGGCGGTCCCGCGGCCGTCAGCGCCGTGAACAACTCAAATGTATGGACTGCGACCTACACCATTACTGCTGGATCAATTGATTCGACCAGTTGCAACGTCGTCGTCTCGGCCACCGACAGTGTGGGGAACATCACAACAGCATCCGGCAATGCCAATGTCTCCGTCGACAATATTTTGCCTACCGTTACGGCAGCCAACATCTCGATCAGCGGAACCGGCGGCGGCGCGTTTAAGGCTGGAGATACCGTGACAGCCGCTTGGAACAATACTGCCAGCGGAGATCACAACACCGATACGATCGCCAGCGTTACGGTCAACTTCAGCCAGTTCGGCGGCCCGGCTGCCGTGGTGGCCAACAACAACGGCAATACTTGGACAACCGGTTACACAATTCCTCTCACTGCGACGGGCGGCAGCAACCTCAACGTCGTCGTAACGGCCACCGACAATGCCGGCAACGCCACGACGACTTCGGGCAATGCCAACGCCATGATCGGCGTTCCTCCCGGCGTGACCGCCGGCCCCAGCGCTGCGACGGTTAACGCGGGCGGCGCGGTAAGCTTCTCCGCGGCGGCCGGCGGCAATCCGACTCCGACCGTAAAGTGGCAGGTAAGCACCGACAACGGGACGACCTGGAACCCGGCCCCCGGCACGAACAATCAACCGACCTACAGCTTCACGGCCAGCGCCGCGCAAAACGGCTACGATTACGAGGCCGTTTTCACCAATGCGGTTGGAACCGCGACGACTGCCGCGGCGACTCTGACCGTCGATTACATTACTACCCAACCGGTCAGCCAGACTGTCGACGATGGTCAGACTGTTTCGTTCTCTGTTGCTAGCTCCAACCCCGGAGACGCCGACACGGTGCAGTGGGAAGAGAGCGCCACCGGAGGGACGTCCTTCAATCTGATCGCCGGGGCGACCTCGGCAACTTATTCCTTTGTGGCGAGTGTAGCCGACAACAACTACCAATATCTTGCCGTCTTCAGCAACGCGGCTGGGACCCTCACGTCAGGCGCCGGCTACCCTGACCGTTGTCCCCGTGCCGATCATCGGCGCCTGGAACTCTGCCGCGGACGGCGTTTGGAACGCAGCGGGCAATTGGACCGATAGCCAGGGCACCGGCGTGCCGGGCTCCAGCGGCCTTGTCGGCGATATGGCCGCGTTCAACGGCGCCGCTGGTCTCAATGTTGACCTCGGCGATTTCAGCCCTACTTTGGCCGGGCTGACCTTCGGACCCAGCAACGAAAACTACGTCATTGCGAGCACCGGCAGCGGACAATTGCAACTTGCCAATGGCGGCAGCGATGCCGCGATTACCGTGTCGGCCGGCAGTCAGACAATATCCGCGGCCATCGAAATGGCTAGCAGCGTCGTTGTCAGCCCGGCCGCCGGAAGTAAACTGTTGATCTCAGGCGGAATAACCGGCGCAGGCGAGTCGCTGACCGCGAACGGGCCCGGTACGGTGATTCTCCAGGGCACCAATAGCTTCACCGGCGGAACGATCGTAAGCGCGGGCTCGTTGATCGTGCAAAACCCTGCGTCGATCGCTTCGGGCACGAGTCTGACGGTTGGCGACGACGCGGCTTCGCTGTTCGACACGTCGCTTCCCGCGACTGCTACCGCGGCGGTGGCCGAAAGCTCGCCGACATCGGCTTCGGCCGGCGCGAGCAGAGACGCCGCACGGCTAGCCGCGCTACCATTGCCGGCTGCGCCAAGTCGGCCGTCCGGCCGTCGATTGCGCAACCGACGTCGTCTCAAACGGTTCGCGCCAAGTCAGCAAACGTCGCAACCGTCGATCGTCCTGGCGAGCCCTTAATTGCCGATCGGATTGCCGCAATCGTGGGCTGGTGGGCACAGGCAGGTGATGCCCCCGCTGCGACGCTCCAGAATCAAAATCGGGGTCCGTCGATTCAGGCCCTGGACGCGGTCTTCGTTCGATATGGCGGATATTGAATCATGAGAAAGCAGAGCTAACATAAACAGGAAAAGCGACCGAACTCGGCGGCGCTGTCCACGACGGCGTCAAAGGATTCCGGGCTGGGAAGTCACAATGCCCTTCAGCCGCATCTTCAAGGTATCCGGGTTGGGAGCGACTTCCAGCGCCACGGCGCGATCGATGAGTTCCCCATTGACCAGATTGACGAGGCTCGTGGTGAAGTCCTGCATGCCCTCTTTTTCCGACATGCGTATGAGGTCGGGGAGTTTTTCGTCAGCATTTTCGAGTATGAGCTTGCGAGTCATCGGGGTGAACGTGAGCACTTCGACCGAGGGCACCCGCGCGACGCCCGGCTTGATCGACGGCAGCAGTTTCTGCGCCACGATTCCCCGCATGTTGAACGCCAGGGCGCTGCGAATCGCCGGATGCATGTCCGCGGGAAAAAGGTCGAGTATTCGACCGATCGTCGACGACGCACTGGACGCGTGGATCGTTCCAAAGACGAGATGGCCCGTTTCGGCGGCATGGATGGCAGTCGAAAACGTCTCTCGATCGCGCATTTCGCCGACCAGCATGATGTCCGGGTCCTCGCGAACGGCGTGCTTCATGCCGACTTCGAAATTGACCACGTCCACTCCGACCTCGCGCTGATTGATGAAGCACTTGTCTTGAGTGAAGATGAACTCGATCGGGTCCTCCAACGTCAGAATGTGCTTGTGGTAGCGGTGGTTTATCCAGTCGAGCATGGAGGCAATCGTCGTGCTCTTGCCGGAACCGGTCACGCCGGCCAGCAGGACCATTCCCTGGTCGAACTTGCACAGTTCCTCCATTACCGGCGGAAGGTGGAGGCCCTCGAAGTTGGGAATGACGTTGTTCACGAGCCGCGCCACCAGGCCGAGGTTCCCAAGCTGTTGCAGCAGATTGACGCGGAACCGCCTTTCTTCGCCGTCGCATTGCACGCTGTACGCGAAGTCCGCGCCGCCGTCGCGCTCGAAAATCGGCCGCGTTCGGTCGTTCAGCAGGGGCAGGCAAAGACGGACCATCTCCTCGCTGTCGATCGGACCCCGGTTCAATGGCCTCAACGAGCCTCTGATGCGAACGCCGGGGGGAAGACCGACCCTTAGGTGCAGATCGCTTCCGCGAAGCTTGACCAGCGCACGAACAGTCTGTCGATCTCCAGGCCCGCGCGCTTTTGACTGAAGGAGCGTGCGAACCGATCCTGGTCATCCGTTGTTTCCATCTCGTTCCCCTCAGGCGTTGTCCGCTTTTCTCTTCACCATCGTCACTTCGTTCCCCGTGTCATTGTACGAGACTTCATCCATGAATCTGCTGATCAACACTATTCCACGGCCCGTCTCCTTTTCCAGGCAAACCGGCTGATGCGCCTGGAGGCGCCTCGGCGGCGGAAATCCTCGGCCCTCGTCGCGGATTACAAAGCGAGCCGCTGCCCGGCTGACGTCGGCCTCAACGTAGATCCGCCGATCCCGGTAGGGCGGCTGCGCGCGACGATTGTCCACGTAGGCCGAAGTCTTGTGCTGGCTGTGCTCAGACAAGACCTGGTGTATCGCGTCGGCGGGTATCTCCAAGTTTCCGTGGAACAAAGCGTTCAACAGGGCCTCCTCAAGGGCAATGCCAACGTGCGTGGTCTCGTTGGCGTCGCAAATCCCCATGTCGCGGAGCATCTGCTGCAAGCGATTCACCAGCGGTACAATGAGCGCGGGATCGTTATCCAACTCGAGGGTCAAGCGGCAATTGAGGAACCGCGCGGTTAGTTCCTTGTGACCGCGGTCCGCGCGGGCAACGTCGATGACTTGCATTACCGTGTCGAGCATTTTCGTGGACAGATCCCTCTTCGGCACGTAACTGGCGGCCCCTCTCTCCAGTGCCTGAACAGCCAAGTCCTCGCTGCCCCCAGCGGTAACCAAGACGACGGGCACTTCCGGAAAGGCGGCCCTCAATTCAACCACCAGTTGCAGCCCGTCCATCTCCGGCATCATCATGTCGGTGATGACGACGTCCGGCATCAAGTTCTCCATCTTCGCCAGCGCTTCCGCACCGTTCTCGGCGTGTTCGATTACCCAATCCAGCTCTCCTTCACTGCGCAAAAGACCGTCCATCGCGGTACGTTCAACGGATGAATCATCGACTATCAAGACGACCGGCATGGCCATGCACCTCCCGTTCACCCTTTGCCGTCACTTTCCAAGAAACGACATAACCCGCCGGCAAACAGCGGGTTACGGCAGAGGCCCCGATCAGAGTCGAACTGATGATGGCGGATTTGCAATCCGCTGCCTTAGCCACTTGGCTACGGGGCCGGCTAAAGCGATTACCCTACGTAATTCTCTCCCGTGCGTCAAGCCCTGTTGCATGAATTCCAATTCGTTCAATTCGTTTGCGACCGCAAAGAGGCCGGTGCCGTTCTTTCCGCGTCCGCGCCAAGTCAGCCGCAGCTCGCTGGCCGGCGCACGGAATGCGGATAGTCTTCTTCAAACCCGTCAAACCCCGGCGGCAACTTCCTGCTGCTTCAATTGCCATTCGGTCGCCACGCGGACCAATTCAAGCTGGTTTTCCACCCCCAGCTTGTGAAAGATGTTCATCTGGTGCCGCCAAACCGTCTGCACGGACACCTTTCGCGTGCGGGCGATTTCCTTGATGCTCTTGCCGTCCACGAGCATTTCCAGAATCTCGGATTCCGTGGGCGTAAGCAGGCTCAGACGTGTGCCGTAATTGCCGGAGTCCTCGAAACCGCCGCTGCGCTGGCCGGCAGCCATGATCCGCCCGATATGCTCCAAGAGGACCTTGTCGTCGACCGGCTTCTCCAGGAAATTGGCCGCGCCGCCGCGGAACGCGCGGGCGCAGGTGGGCACGTCGCCATAGGCGGTGATGAAAATAATCGGCATGCGAATCTTGCGCTCCCGCATCGCCCGCTGCAGCGACAGGCCGTCGAAGTCCGGCATGCGGACATCCAGCACCAGGCAGCCAGTCTGCTCTGGGCGGTACGAGCTAAGAAAATCGCGGCCCGACCGAAAAGCCCTTACGGGAAAATCGGCTTGCTCGACAAGCCAACGCAACGATTCCAGTGCGGCGGGATCGTCATCGACAATATAGACTGTAGGGCTTTCGCTCACAGTTCAAGTCTCCTTAAAAGGAAGTGTGAAATGGAAGGTGCAGCCGCGGTCGTCGTTCGGGGTAAACCAGAGGCGACCGTCGTGGCGCTCGACAATGGAGCGAGAAATGGCCAGCCCCATTCCCATGCCGTCGAGTTTGGTGCTGTAAAACGGCTCGAATATCTTCGCCGCGGCGTCGACGGAGATGCCGGCGCCGCGATCGCGGACAAAAACCTCGATCGCGTTACTGTCGCTGCGGCAAGCGCCAACGCGCAGCACCCGCTCCTCCGCGGGCAGGCCATTCATCGATTCCAGTCCGTTGCGCGCAAGTTCACGACAACCTGCTCGATTTCTACCTTGTCCGCCGGCACGGCGGGGAGATCGGGAGCGATCTCGAATTCGACTCTTGCCCGCGAAGGCGCAGGCTCGAGGTTCGCGATGATGGCGGCGTCCCGCAGCACTTCGTTGACGGCGATCGGCGCAGCGTCGGGGGCGCTTTTGTTGACGAAATCGCGGACGCGCCGCATGATCTCCGCAGCGCGATCGGCGGCCTGGCTGATCCGCTCCAGGGCGACGAGTACCTCCGGGTCCGAGTGGGAGTCCTTTCGCAGGCGGCGGATGCTGCCCTGGGCGTAGTTCCGTGCAGCGTGCAGCGGCTGATTAAGCTCGTGCGCCAAAGTGGCCGACATCTCGCCCATCAGACTCAAGCGCCCCGCATGGGCCAATTCAGCCTGATGGGACTGCACGAGTTCCTGGGTCGCCAGCAGGTCTGCTTCTACCTTCTGCCGGCGGGCAATGTCTCGCTGAAGCCAATAAATGAGCAACGCAAGATACGTGCCGACCGAGCAAAACACTATCATGCCGCCGATGTGCCCTCGTACAACTTCAAACGAACCACGAGGCGGAGCGAAAAAGTACGACGCCACCACCACGCCGCTGACGATGTTCAGTAGCGAAGGCCCCAGTCCCAAGTACCATGCGGCCACGATCACCGACGCGAAATAAAAGGAATAGACCGACTTGTCGTTGAGAACCGGGTCGAGCGCGAAACGCAACAACGTAATGGCGACGGTAATCGCCAGCGCGGTGATATACCGCAACGCGGCCGAACTGATCGCCCTGGCCGGACTCGATATCGATGGCGCCAGCGGCTGGAATTCTGTTATTTGGGCCGTCATGAGCGGGACCTCACGGATCGAATGGCGATAATGCCGCGTCTCGCGCGGAGCGAAACGGTAAAAGGACCTCGGGGAAAACCGCGTCTCACCATGCGCCAGTGCAAGCCGTTGCCGAGCTTGCGGACAGGCTCTAAAGGCGCTGTGCAACACGTACTATTATATCATCGTAGGCGAATCCCGCGAAACGGGGGCTACCAGCCTCATGCCGCCGGTCGGTGGCGGGCATTATCCGCGAACGGCGGATTCACATGGCTGCTGCCCGACGAGGCCGGACGGGCCGCCGCATTCGGGAAGCGAATAGTGTCCGGAACGTGTTGGGCCGTCGCAAGCGCGGTCCGCGACGGCGGTTGGGCAAAGCGACACGCAGGTAGTGGGATGCATGAATCACCCTCGTGCGGCATGATCCACGATGGCTCCAGCGGTTTACACAGGTACTTCGCCAATCCCTCGGTAAGGGTCTGCAACTCGTCCGCCACGCAGTAGTGGTCGCCGATCATAAAAACTAGCGCACTGGGCCGCGTGGAACGTAAGTTCGCGGCCAGGTCAAAACCGCACATGTCACAAAGGCGGCGGTTTACGAGCCAGAGATCTGCCCTCCAATGTCGTGCAAATTGAAGCGCATCGTTTGCCGTGACTAGAAAATGAAGACTGACGCCTGGTGCGCACGGCTGCGTCGAGAAGGTCGACATAATCCTGAGGCGTTGAGTCGACTATTGCTAACCGAAGCAGCGATACAGACTTGCGAGACTTTTCCATCTTTTCCTCCTTGGTCAATGCAAACTGGACACGCCTCAGGCGGCATGACGCACTGCTAATCGCGTGCTGGCGCTCGTCGTTTCGTTTTCTGAATCTGTCGACAACTCCCAGGACACGCGCTGTCCTGTGCCATCGCCACGGAACAGAATAGCCCGAGCAACCTGATTCCGATTCAAGCACTTGATCGTGTCTCGAAGCCGTAGTTTTGGCTCCCGATCCGGAAGCGGCGGCAGCGGATCGTCCACAATTCGTGGCCAGCCCTCTTCTTGGAAGGCGTCCAGTACGGCAGCCTGATTCGGCGAAGGGACGCGAAAATGCTTGACCAGTCGCTCGCCGACGTAGAACGTGCGCGAATCGCGGTCCCAGATAGGTTGGTTTTCGACGAGCAATGTCGATGTGCGAGCACTGCTGGTCGCACTTGCAGCAATAACTCGATACGAGTGCGCGGCGAGGTTTGAATCTGCAACTGTTGCCTCGACTGCTTCACATCGTTGACGTGCTTGGCACGACTCTACGGTTGAATGCTGCGCCACCGCGTTCGAGCGAAGAAGAGAAAGTCCTGCAATCGTCAGAACGAAGCATGTGTCGTCAAAGAAAGCCAAGTTCCGGAATTCAGAATCGAACCGGCGCTCCGCGTCGTGCGGGCCGGTAACTTCCCGCGCGTGATTCAAGTAGCCACGTTTCACCAACCAGCGGAGATCGCTTGTGGTAAGCCCGCGAGCCAGAAGGCGGTCGATCTTCACGCTGAAATCCCAGAACGAGCAGGCCAAATCATGCGCGTAGTCGTAAGCGGCCAGCAGCTCCTCAAGCCCGGTACGGACCTGCACTGTCAGTGTCGACGAGCCCTTACGCTCAAATCGTGGCATATCGCCGGACATAGAATCGCCTCAATTTGCTTACTCACCGGCATCCAGCATACGCGCCGCAGTAGAGTTGGTCAAGCGCTTCGTTGAGGAAAGTCACGCTGGGGAAGTCTCAGCACCCCACTTTAAGGGCACCACGATCGCTTAGCTCGGCCTTGATGGCGAGTTCTTCTCGGCAGAACCAAAGGAAGTTTCCGAAAGCAGGCGCAAAACACTTGCAATTTTGGCTGGCCCTTGATATGATGACGGACGTATTGGGTTCTTTCTGCAAGGACCGTGCGAATAGTTTAATTCGTCCAAATGGTGATGCAGCGCCCTAAGTCGTAGCCGATTCCTGCTGTGCTTACAGGTTTCGTCTCGCGCTGATGCACCGAACAAGCGTTAATCGAGGCAGCGTTCGACATCTTGTGAGCACGTGGAAGGGAAATCGGCTTATGTTGCGCAGCTTTTGTGCGCTGGCAGGGCGATCCTGCGTCACCTTGAAGGTGTTTTCGACCTCAGTCCTGGCGGCTGTCGCTATAACCGCATCCGTTGCCGCCCAGGCGGGTACGCTTTCGTTGTCGTATACTACGACCACCCCAATTGGCATGCAGACGACTGACTGGTCCGGCTCTTTGTCGTTCCCGCAATTCAATTCGAGCCTCGGATCGCTGAATTCGGTGACGTTGGACCTCAGTGGCAGCTTGAACACGGCATTAAACGTCTACAACATCTCGAATTTTATTCCGCCGGGAGAACCCTCCAGTGGAAGTGCGGGTACCCAGTCGTTCATCAAGGTTGAGGACCCTGGTCTGACACTTGCGTCTCCGGCGCTCACCTTGTCTTCACCCAGTTACGCGTACGCATTGGCGATGGCTGGCAGTTCCAGTTCTGGCCTAATGTCGAACACCGGTACTAGTAGTAACACTTATACGTCGCCTGCGGAGCTTACGGAGTTCACCGGCGGCGGCTCGATTGTATTGTCTGCCTCGACGCTGACGACGACACTCACGCAGAACTTGGGTGGCAATACGGCTTCCGCACAAAACACCACCGCTGCTTTGACCGGTACTGTTATATATACCTACACCACACCCGTCCCGGAACCGCCGACGCCTGGCCTGCTCTTTGCCGCGGCGGGAGCGGCCTTGATGGTGCATCGCGGTTGGCGTAGTCGCGCAAGCGCGGGGAACAGCCGCACAATCGTCCGCTCCTCGTAGACGATCGACTGTGGACCTCGGCAACGTAGTTGTGCCAACTACAGGCAGTAGCCGCCAATCCTACGCTCCGTCAGCATGAGCGCGTCGGGGGCGATTGCGGTTTGAGCGATCATAACATCGCTAAGACTTCGAGGGGTGTCTTCGCCAGCGCGGCCGCGCCTGTTTCCAACAGTTCCTCGGCGGTGCGGAAGCCCCAGAGCGCGCCGACGGGATACATGCCGGCGGCGACGGCGGTGCGCATGTCGGTATTGGTGTCGCCCAGATAGAGGAATTCGGCGGGAGCGACGCCGAGCCTCGCGGCGATTGCCAATGCTCCGGCGGGTTCGGGTTTTTTGGGATGCCCCGGCGTTGCGCCCTGGACGGCGGCGAAGTGCCAGGCCGAGAACATCCGCGCCACGCAGAGCCGGGTGAATTCGTCCAGCTTGTTCGAGAACACGGCCATCGGGATTCTCCGCGCCGCCAGCCCGTCGAGCAACTCCGGAATGCCCGGATAGGGGCGGCTTTTCTCTGCCCAGCGGCAGGCGTACTCCCGCTGCGCCAGTTCGATGCCGCGGGCCACGGCGGCGGCATCCTCGGCGCGCGGCCCCATGACTCGCCGCACGAGGATTTCCAGGCCGTCGCCGACGAACAGCTTGTACGCTTCTGGCGGATGTTGCGGCAATCCCATCGCCGCCAAGGCCGCGTTCGTCGAATCCGCCAGGTCTTCCAGCGAGTCCAAGAGTGTGCCGTCGAGGTCGAAGATAACTGCTTTATGAATCATGTTTAACTTCACCACATGCCCGGCAGCAGCCGGTAACGGACACGCGCAGCGTACTCTTTATAGCCGGGCAGGCCGTCGTACAGCAAGCGGTCCTCCATCGCCGTGCGGACGATTATTGTCAAGTAGGCAAGCGCAGCGGGGATGACGGCCCAATTGGAGCACAAGGCCAGCGGCGTGCCGAGGCAGAGAAAGAATGCGAAGGCGTAGAGC
This sequence comes from uncultured Planctomycetia bacterium, assembly GCA_963780045.1. Classification (GTDB taxonomy): domain Bacteria; phylum Planctomycetota; class Planctomycetia; order Pirellulales; family Thermoguttaceae; genus JANXQG01. The sequence goes on from CAVZZZ010000005.1 coordinate 991,540, forward strand.
GGATGCCGCACGATGGCGTAAGGGCCGCTGTCGATCACTTGATGGCCGCGGTCCGCCTGGATGCTCACGCTCGGCTCGGCGAACTTGTTCACACTCAATACCCACACGCAGCCCGCGTCGCCCAGCAGGAGCAGCACATAGCCGGAAATGACGAGCCAAAGCGGTACGGCCGACCAGCGGAGGCGGCCGGCGTCGACCGCTGCTACCTGGATGATGGCAATATACAACAGCACCAGCAAGACGAATACTACTTTGTGCGCGGGCGTCTGGTCGCGCCAGTGGAACTGACTGCGGGCGACAAGCACTTCGGGATTGGTCCGCCGAAGATAGGCGACGGCGACAATCGCCACGAGCACATAAACGCCCAGGAAGACCCAGCCCGGCGTCCAATCGAGCCTTTCGGCGAGGCCGAACATCGAGCCGGCCACGACGAGAAGAAAAACAGCGACCTGGATCGCGCCGCGGCGCACGGCCCGCGCCGTGTTGGCGATCGCGTCGCCGTCACTTTTTTCATCAGGCATGATTTTGAATTCTTCCAAGGGCGAGTCCCGCAAATCATTGTACCGGGGAGAGCCTTGGCCCGCCCGCCGGAATGGGTTAGGCTATGGGCACGATGAAAAGGTCCTTTAGCCAGCTCTCGCCCGCCGAGGTCCTCGCATTGGCCATCTCCCTTGAAGAGGAGGATGCGCGGATACTCCAGGAATTCGCGCGGGTACTCCGCCCCAACTATTCCAAGGCCGCGGCCGAATTGGACGAGATGCGGGTCGAGGAGGACGGCCACCGGCACCGGCTGGTGGAGCTCTTTCGCAAGAAGTACGGCGAAGAGATTCCGCTGATCCATCGTGAAGACGTCAAGGGCTTCGTCCGCCGCGATCCGATCTCCTCGATACAGCCGTGGGACGTTGCCCGCATCCGCAAGTATGTCGCCCTGATGGAGCTGGAAACGGGCCGCTACTACAGCAAGGCGGCGGCAACGATGAGCGACGCGGAAACGCGGCAACTGCTGGGCGACCTGGCAGAGGAGGAGCGGCACCACGAGGCGCGTTCCGCGACACTGGCCCCCGAAGGCCAACCGCAAGACGAGCACGCCGAGGAAGCCCGCGTGGCGCGGCAGCTCTTCGTGATGCAAGTGATCCAGCCGGGCTTGGTGGGCCTGATGGACGGCTCCGTCTCGACGCTTGCACCGCTGTTCGCGGCGGCGTTTGCCACGCGCAGCCGCCGTGTTCAAAGGCGCGATGACCGACGCACAAGCGACTTGGGCAACGTTTCTCGTTGGCTTGGCCGCGGCCGTAGGCGCGGCCATCAGCATGGGCTTTGCTGAAGCCCTTTCCGATGACGGCAGCCTCACCGGGCGAGGACGGCCGTTCGTTCGCGGAGTGGTCTGTGCGCTCATGACGTTCGCCGGCGCGATCGGGCACGCATTGCCCTATCTGATTCCGCACTTCTGGTTGGCAACCACTGTCGCGATGGTCGTCGTGGGCATAGAACTGATCGTGATCGCCTGGATTCGCAACCACTACATGGATAGCCCGTTTGTGCCGACGATCATACAGGTGTTCGGGGGCGGAATTCTTGTGTTTCTGGCGGGGATACTCATTGGAAGCGCCTGAATGCCGGACGCGGAAGCAAGTCACGAAGCGTGGATCCGCTCCAGCACCCATTCGCGGACCAGGTCCGACTCGCGAACGCCCCTCGATTTCGCCATCTCGCGCACTGTTTGGACGTCGTTTGCCTCAAGATGGACCGTAATGTCCGTATCTCGCTCGAAGACAGTCTCGTTCACGTCTTCCAACGCATCGCTGAAATCAGTGACGTCGTGAGAGTCCCAAAAGTTTGCCAGTTCCTGAATCGAATCGGTTTGGGGAAGTTTCTCAGTGCTCATCGGTCTCTCCATTGGCGGTATCGCCGGCTTTCCTTGTCGGTCATCGGCCGTGCTGTGACCGGATAGCCCTTTCCATCGGGAAACTGGATCACGACGCAGAACAGATATCGTCCGGCGCGGGTTTGCCCGAGCACGTAATACACCGGATTCTCGCCCTCGGACTTGGCACGCTGAACGAGCGCGTGGCCGAAACACGCGTCTTCAACTTCCTCGGGTGTGACGCCGTGACGGTCAATGTGGTCAATTCTGTCCTGCGGCCAGACGAAGTCGTGGACTCGCATTAGTATTGTACGTCCTGAATGTGTTGAAGCCAACGAAAGTACGCCGGCCCGCAAAACGACAGGGAATGGCTTGTCTGCCAATCCACGGATATAATAGTCCCACGATTCGCGTCAGCGTTCAACTGGCGACAGGAATAATTAATCATGCGTTGGGACCAAGGTGGCGAAAGCGATAATGTCGAGGACCAGCGGGGACTGCCTGTCGGCATGGCGCTGGGCGGCGCGGGCACGATCATCGTCATCGTGCTGGGACTGCTGCTGGGCCGCGACCCGCGGGCGCTCATGCAGCAGTTGCAGAACCAGGCCCCGCCGGGCGTCCAAGCGCCGCGGCAGGAGAGTCCCGAAGAGGCCCGCAAGGTCTCGTTCGTCAGGCACGTCCTCTCTCAGACCGAGCAAGTCTGGACCGATCTCTTCCAGACCCAGGTTCCGCACCACCCCGCCTACACCAAGCCGAAGCTGGTGCTCTTCACCGGGCGGGTGCAATCGGCGTGCGGCCTGGCCGAAGCGGCGACGGGGCCGTTTTATTGTCCCGGCAACCAAAAGGTGTACATCGACCTCTCCTTCTACGACGAGCTGAAGAACCGCTTTCACGCTGGGGGCGACTTTGCCAACGCCTACGTCGTCGCGCACGAGGTGGGTCACCACGTCCAGGACCTTTTGGGAATCAGCATCGAGTCGAAACACCGCAAGCTCCCCAACGAAAACGCAAACCAACTCTCCGTGCGGCTGGAACTCCAGGCCGACTTCCTCGCCGGCATCTGGGCGCATTATGCCGACCAGAAATGGCACATTCTCGAACAGGGCGACGTGGAAAAAGCGATCACCGCCGCGCAGGCCATCGGCGACGACCGCCTGCAAAAGCAGGCGCAAGGTTACGTCGTGCCGGAGAAGTTCACCCACGGCACGTCCCAGCAGCGCGTCCGCTGGTTCACCGAAGGCCTCAAGAGTGGCAATCTCAAGGAAGCCGACTTGCTCTTTACGCGACCGTACAATCAACTCTGAGGCACTTGTATTTCGCGGAGCCGTTATTACCATCTAAGTGAAGCAGACCGGCGGCAAGATAGCCGTCGGCGACAATACGCCGCGAAACGGAGACTGCGGCGAACCGCCCAGGGACTGGGATAACCCAATTAAGGTCCCTAACCATACCGATTCAAAAGGCGAAAACTGGCGTGCCATTTGATCGGTTTTGATAGAGACTCGAAAACTCTCCGGAGGTGTGCGATGACTGTGCGAAACGTGGTCGAGTGTACTCTGGTAATTGTCGTGCTGCTGGTGCTCGCCCTCATCGGCTGGCAGACCTGCGTCGTGACCGGCGACATCACAAACTTGAAGCACGACATGCTGACGCGGCAGGACATGGCCGAAGCGGTGCGGGCCGTGGCCGCGAGTAAGGAATTCGGCGGCAATCGGCCGCTGATCTCGTTGGCGAGCAATGTCATACCCGCGCCGCCCGATGGGAGCGAGAAAACGGGCGTCCTCCCGCAAAGCTCCGCCGGCACGGCGGCTAGGGGCGTCGATGCGGATGTGCTCGCCCAATTGAAGGCACTGGGCGACGACTTGTTGAAGACGAAGCAGGAATTGGCAGACGTTCGGGCAAAGCTCGATGCGAACGTCGAGGCTACCAACATCGCGCGCGTCGATCTCGGGCGGATCATCAAGAAGGACGCGACAGGCGCTCCGATCGTCGCCATTCGGGAGCTGGAGGCGAACCCAGAGTTCAAAGCCGATTTCCGTAAGGCGGTTGACGACGCCCTCGCGCCGCCCGTGGTTCCCTTGGGCACGATACGGGTCGAAAACCGCATGCCCGTCGGGGAATACCTCGAAGTCAACGGCATCGGCCGCTGGGTCGCACCGTTGAGTAACATGGACGTCGTCGTGCCCGCGGGCGTGGCGACGACGCGGCTTACAGGCTACGAGCCGGCGAAAACTTGGCCGTTGGACGCGCGAAACAAGTTCTTCCAGAGCGTCCTCATCGAGCCGCAGCCGGGCTACACCCCGATCATCGCGTATCCGTGAGCGCTGCCCAGGCGCGCCACTTCGACTCCAGCTCCGCAAGGCTGCCGATGCGGTAGCACTTGGCCAGGGCCGTGTCGCAGCCGCTTTTCTTCGCCAACATGCCGAACTCAAGCAGCTTGGCCGTGTCGCCGCGGGTGAGCAGATAGTTCACCAACGACGTGGCCGCCGTATACGTCGACTGGTCCGACGAATGGATCGCGCGGACTTCGACCACGGACCTGATCGGCGGCCAACTGGACCGCATAAACCTGGCCGTCGTGATTCGCGAGAGCTGCTGCCGCTGCCGGTCGTCCACACGGCTGGCCAAGCCTTCCTCGATCCACAAAGGGAGCCGTTCCGGGAAGCGCATGTTGAGAACGACGTGCCGCATTTCGTGTCGTAGCGTCGATCCGGCGGCCCGGTCGGGCGAGGTCTTCAGCCACATCTCGTGGCACTTGCGCTCGGGGCAGTCGATAGGCCAGGTGAAACCGCTGTCCTCCGCCGGCGAGACTTCGACGGTAATAATCGTACGGCCTTTGCCCGGTTCCAGCTCGGCGCCCAGAAGGTTTTTGGCCTCCGCCTTCCTGAACTCCTCGGCTTTGGCCAGAACTCGATCGGCCAGGTCCTGATCGGGAGCGTAGACGATGAAGTTCTCGTCGTGGGCCAAACCGGCAGCAATCGCCGGCGAAGTGGTGAATACTATGATGACAGCAGCAATCGAAAGCGCTCGCATGTCTGCCCTCCCTGGCATGTAAAGAATCCTGTGCCCACCCCCCAGTCCGGGCAAGGGGAAGCGGAACCCATCCTTGTTCAATCGGGCCATTAAAATCCGCCGCCGGCAGGCGTGTCAAGACGAGAAAATCCAAAGCTGTCGGAAATAAAGCCCTTTCAACACCGGCAAAAAAAGTGGCACAGCGGATACTCGACGAATCCGCGCCAATGACTACAATCTTAAGAAGAAGCGATTTCCACTTTCCCGGATGTTTTTTGCCAAGAGGGAACCCATTCATGCGAGAGGCGGCCGTGGACCGGGTCAAAATCCCCCAACTTTTGCCTGCGTTGTACGGGCCGATCCAGGCGGGCCTGCATCAGGTGGAAGAGGTCTTCCGCGAGCAACTGCGGAGCAAATACCCGTTCGTCGACGACCTCGTCAAGTACGGCTTTCGCCTCGGCGGCAAGCGGCTGCGGCCCGCGCTTTTGCTATTGAGCGGGCTGGCGTGTGCGGGGCTCTGCCCGGCCCACATCCTGCTGGCTGCGGCAGTCGAGATGATCCACACGGCCACGCTGGTCCACGACGACGTGCTGGATGAGGCCACCATCCGCCGCCATTTGGCTACGGTCAACGTCCGCTGGAACAACGAGACGAGCGTTCTGCTGGGCGATTACCTCTTCACCCGCGCACTGTGCATGGCCAGCTCGCTGGACGACGTTTTCGCCAGCCGCGATCTGAACCACGCCGCCCGCATCATGTGCGAAGGCGAGCTCCGGCAGGTCGAGAGCCGCGGCGATTATTCGCTCACCGAGGAGCAGTATTACGAGATCGTCCGCGGCAAGACGGCCGCGCTCACCGCTAGTTGCTGCCGCCTGGGTGCGCACTTTGCCGCCGCCGACGCCGACATCGAGGACGCGCTTTCTCAGTACGGCATGCACCTGGGCGTTTCCTTCCAAATCGTGGACGATCTCTTGGACGTGCTGGGCGACGAAGCCAAGGTCGGCAAGTCGCTTGGAACCGATCTGGTGAAGCAAAAGGCAACGCTGCCCGTGATCCGCCTGCTGGAACAATTGCCGCCGGACGTCCGCGACAAGCTTGTGGGGCAGCTCAGCGCGTGCGGCCAACGGCAGCGGGAAATTCTGCGCCCTACTGGGACTCTACCGACGCCCTTTCCTACGCACGCGAAAAGGCGGTCGTCTTCAGCCAGCTTGCAGCGCAGCAGTTGGACATCCTGCCGGCGTCCGAGGCCCGCGAGTCGCTGCTGGGCCTGGCCGAGTTCGTCGTCAGCCGGCAGCATTAGGGTGACCAAGTCTTAGCGAAGAAACAGACTGTACGTGAGCACGGCGAGGACGAAAAAGGTGAACGGGGCGTATTTCCAATTTCGTTGCACGAAGGCGAAAAACAAGAACGACGCCAGCACGCGCAGGTAAGGCGTCAGAAGCAGCGCGGCGAAGCCCAGGCTGACCAAGAGTCGCGGGCGGACATTACCGCGCAAGAGATCGCCGACCTCCGCGACGAGGAACTCAAAAAGGTTCTTCTTGGGAATCGCGTACTCGATGCCCAATTGCCTGAACTTGATCCAGTGCCAGACGAGGCCCGCGATAATGAGCGCGACGCTCAACATCACGCCGCCCAAAAGGACGTAGCCGATCAAGGCGTCCATCGTGGCCTGCTGGGCGTCGCTGCGCGCCTTTGTATTGGGCGGGTCGGTTTGGTTCATAGGGCGCTTCGCAATTCCGCGGGCAAGCATTTCAATGCCCAGCACCAATAGCACCACCATGAAAAACCAGCGGACGGCCTGGTTGGTCAACCGTACCAGGACCTTCGTGCCGATATAGGCCCCCAGTAGGATGCCGAGGACTACCGGCGCCACCAGGCCGGGGTCGACGGCGCCGGCAGCAAGATAGACGCTGGAACCGGCCAGTGCGGTCACGCCGATGATCAGGTTGCTGGTCGTGGTGGAGACCTTCGGCGGCAGGCCCATCACCAGGTCGTGGATCAACACCTTCAGCGCTCCCGCGCCGATGCCCAACATCCCGGCAATCAGCCCGGCGATGAACATCAGCGGCCCGCCGAAGTACGCGCGGACCGCCCGGTAACGGACGGTTTGCCCGCCGGCCCGATCGTAGTAGCTGCCTTCGAGCTCGAGCCACTGGGAAAAACGGTCCTGGTGCTCCGCCGGCTGCCATTGCCGGCGCCTTTCGAGAAACAGCGCTCCCCAGGACGACAGCAGCACCAGCCCGAACAGGATGAACAGGACGCTCTGACCGGATGCCAGGGCGATCTTGGCCCCGACCAACGCGCCGACGATCGTAAACATCTCCAGGAACATGCCGACCTTGAGATTGGTGATCCGATCGCGAACATAGGCGGCCGCCGACCCGCAGGAAGTGGCGATAACCGAGACGATGCTGATGGGAATGGCCTGTTTGATGTCCATGCCGGCCAACGTCATGGCAGGGATGAGCACCACGCCGCCGCCCATGCCGCTCATCGCGCCGACGAACCCGGCGGCAATGGAAATCAGAAATAGCCACTGGAATGCCATAATTGTGAAGCAAGCATTGTACCAGGATCGCTGCGCCACGACCGGATGCGACAATCTGGCCACTGCAAATCGCGGCAAAACAATAGTAGAATCCAGCCGGCCGAAAAAAGAGTAAAACGGACTTGCCAGGTTGCATTGCGACGGCGAAGACGGCGAGGACTTTGGAGCGAAGAATCCGCGAGGCGATCGAATTCCATATCGAAGGAATGCGCCTGCACGGCGAGCGAGTACCGAAGCCGACGGTTTACGCCAGAACCGTGAGCGTTGCTGTTGGGTAACGGTTCGAGGTCATGCACCCTACGACAGCCTAAGTCCCTTCGGCAGCGACTCGCCGAAAACGAGGCCCTGCTCCTCGCGGTCCAACGTGCCGCCGCGTTCGACGAGCGAAATAAAGTGGCCCGGCGCGTTTTCCTTATGTAGATACGCCGCTGCCAAATCGCGCTGCTTCGGCGCAAGATCGCGGTAGCGGTCGTCGGTCTTGCGGGCGATCTGCATCACGGCCAGCGTGCCGGCCGGATCGCCGCCGAAGGAATCGGTCAACCGCTTCAGCCATGCGGCGGCGGTATCGGCAGGCACGACGGTATTCAGCGGGCCATAGAGGGGCGCCCGCGCCTCGAGTCGGCCGACCGCCCAGACAATCGCCGGTCGGACCGCTTCCATCTTCCGCTTGAGCAGAAGGTCCAAAAGGATGTCGCCCAGCTCGACTTTCAGGGCGACGGGCAGCAGCTCGAAGGAGCCTAAAAGCCGCCAGATTTCGGCCGTCTCATTGGGCTGGAAACCGAAGTCTCCTCCGCGCCCCTTGCCACCGACGATCAGCCGATGCAGGCCGCGGATCGGACCCAAGAGCGGCTCGGCGAGGGCCTGCTGCTGCCCGGCAAGCAAACCGCCGGCGATCCGCCGCCAGAGAATCCAGCCTTCCAGCCGCACGGCGGCCGACGGATGGATGAGCTTGCCCTGCACCAGCCGCCAGGTTTCAGCCACGCGCCAGTCATCCACTGCCAGGCCGTAGCCAGGCCGCAGGGCGAAGCCAAGCAGGTTGAGCCAGCGGGCCTCGTGAACCGCCGTCTTCCGCCGCCCTGCCTCGGCGTCCATGAGGGTTTCCCACAAGCGGCGGCAAAGCGACGTGGGCCAGGCGTTGCGGTTCATGCTGGTCGCGGCGGCCAAGCTTTTCATCAGTCCCTCGGGCCTTTCCGTTCCGTTTTCGCCGAAGACTTGTTCGATGGCCGCGCGGCATTCGTGCCATGTGGCCTCGTCCACAAAACCTTCGCTCTCGGCGGCCGACTCGTGGGCGGCCATGTCCGTTTGCGTTGCCGAGCGGACGTCGAACTGCAACCGCCAGCTTCGCTTGCCCTCCACCTCGCTGCACCAGAGGTCCAAAGTGCCGATCTCAGTAAGCCTGGCGTGCAGGTTGACGCCGACGGTCTCCGCCGCGCCTTTTTTTCGCGAGCGCAACACCGTGCGGATCGGCGGCAGCGGCGTCATCTGCTCGCGATCGACGCTCACCAATTCGCCGGGCCGGTCGGTGAGCCGCGTGCTGGAAACATAGAGCGGAAACTCGGCCGGCTCGGAGACGAGCAGATCAAATCGCCGTTTGGTGAGATTGACATCCTGGCCCGGCTCGACGCCGGCGGGGAGGAGGCACAAAGCAGGGAGCAGGGAGCGGGGAGCAGGGAGCGGCGCCGCTCCTTCCTGCTCCGTGCTCCCCGCTCCGTGCTCCCTGCTCCCTGCTCCCTCCACGCCGATGTAATACGTCCTCGCCAGGCCGGCGGCGATGCGCACGCCGAGGCCGCGGCGGACCATGCCGTAGTAGGCCGCGCCGCGGGCGACGGCCAGGTCCAACCGCTCGTTGTCCAGCACGATCGGCGACCAGCCGCCGCCGAACATCTGTTCCAGCGAGTCGATCATCCGCTGCCGCAGCACGGGCGACTCGAACAGTCCGCCGTTGAAAAGCACGATGTCGGGCCGCGCGGGGTCTTGCCCGGCGAGAAGCGCGACGTCATCCATCGCCACGTTGCGGTGCGCCGTGAGGAAGGCCGCCAGAAAGCGCGTGACCGCCGGATCGGGCGCGTAAGGCAAACCAAATTCCTGAAATCCGCTGCTCCGCCGGGCCGGACGCGCGTCCAGCGGCACCAGTGGAAAAAAACCTTCGACGAGCAGCTTGTGGACTTCGTCGCGCGAAACGTCGAGCTGCCGCGCGCCGCCGATCAGCCGCGAGCCGGACCAGGGGAGGTTGAGCGTGACTTTCTCTGGCGGGTTGGGACCCAACAGCGTTTCCTTCAACTGCCGACTGCGCTGGACGAGCATGGCCCACTGGCGAGCGTGCAGAGGGGGAGAAGGGGAGAAAGGGAGAGGGGGAGAAGGGGAGACATGCAAGTCGCTGCTTGTATCGTTCGCGCCCGGCTGCTCTCCCTTTCTCCCTTTCTCCCCTTCTCCCTTTCCCTCTATCGCTAATCGCTCCTCCAAGTGATGCGCCAGTGCCAGGTCGAGATTGTCGCCGCCGAGGATCAAATGGTCGCCGACGGCCACGCGGCGGAACTGGACCTTTCCCGCTTCACCGCGGCGGACGCGGATGAGGGTGAAGTCGGATGTGCCGCCGCCGATGTCGCAGATGAGGATTTTCTGGCCCGGTTTGACGAACTGATCCCAGCGGTCGCGATTGTGGTCGATCCAGGCATAAAACGCGGCCTGCGGCTCCTCGATGAGCACGACCCGTGGCAGCCCGGCGAGCGCGGCGGCTTTGATGGTCAGTTCCCGCGCGACTTCGTCGAACGAGGCGGGCAGCGTGAGCACGAAATCCTGCTCAGCCAACTTGTGTTGCGCAAAAGCCTGGTCCCACGCGGCGCGGACGTGGGCCAGATAGCGCGCGCTAACCTCGACCGGCGAAAGCCGTTCCACGTCGGCCGCGCCCTGCCACGGCAAGAGCGCGGCCGTGCGATCGACGCCCGAATGACAGAGCCACGACTTGGCCGAGCTGATCAGGCGGCCGGGCGAGATCGCGCCTTGCTCGCGGGCGAAGACGCCGACGACGTGCGGAGTATCGTCCGTTGCCGAATTCGTCCACGGCAACCTTAGCGCCGCTGGCTGCATTTCGCCCTGCGCCGGTTGGTAGTGGAACGATGGCAGCGTTTCGCGGGCCTCGTACTGCCCCGCCGCGACCAGTTGCGGCACCGCGAACGTGCGGACCCGCCACGGCTCTTCCGCCGTATCGACGTACGTGACCGCCGAGTTCGTCGTGCCCAGATCGAAGCCGACGATGTAGCGGCTGGGGGTGGATTCGCTTGCTGGCGAAACAGTCATGATATCGAGGCAAGATCACAGCAATGTTGCCCCGCCCAAATGGATTTCTCCGTTGTCCATCTCGATTTTTTCGAGAATGACCTCTTGAATGTCCTGCTGCGCTGCATTGAGGCGTGCCGTAAGTTGCCCAATAGTGTCACCGCTCGCGACGACGCGGCATCCATCGGAACTGAAGGTCACCCACTTGCCGTCGTATTGCCGTAGGGCGTCTTCCGGAATCCTCTCACGGTTCGACCGATAGGTCTTGGTCATTTCTGCTACGTGTTGCTCCGCGGAAGCCGCGACGCATCATGAAACCCCGGCCAACCCGATTATACTGTCAGCTACGGCTCCGTGTCAGGGGTCGCAATGGAGCAACAGGCTCGAATTACCTGTAGCAGATCGACGTGCTCCCCGACAGATGCTAGGCGTCCATCCGTGGCGGCAGGCAAAACCTCACATCCGGCCGACCAATGCGGCGGGCAATGCTCTGGGCCAAGGCCGGCGGCAGGGGAAGCACGACGCACGAACCGACGGGAATATCCCGCGGATGAATGACAGGCCGGCCGTGCCAGCGCGTGCCGGCGCGGTTGGGGTCCTCGTCGACGAAGAACGCCGCGTCGCCGTCGAGTTCAGCAAAGAGCCACGTGCCGGCAATCGAAGTGCCGAAGATGCCAAGCTCGCGCTCGGCGGCCAGGCTCCGCGCGGCGGCGGAAACCTCCCCCAGCCATTCCAGCCGCGCAAGAACATCTTTGGAGTGCGGGGACTTGTCACCGCTTTCCAGAGAAGATTCACCCGCCGGTTGGTCAACCGACGGGCGTGCATCGTCACGAACTGGTTCGCCGTTTGAAAAGCGGCGGCAAGCCGCCGCACTCCAAAGCGGCCGAGCTACGAGCGTCAGCTCCTTGGGTACCCAGTCGTCGGCAGCGTGCACGACGTCGAAACCGGCGCGATGCAATAGCGCGGCGGCGGTCTGGGCGGCGAAATGCGTGCAGTGGTCGGCGATCAATAGCTCAAACGGATTGGCCACGTGGTGCGGCAGCTCCACGACCAACAGGCCGCCGGGCCGAAGCTTCGCCGCAAGCCGTTTTAGATATTCTTTCGGCCGCGGAATGTGCTCCAGGACGTGGATCATGGTGATGACGTCGAAATCGCCCGGCACTTCCCACGGCTGGCAAGTGTCGAGCGACTGGACGCCGCGGATGCTGTGGACCGTGTCGCGGTACCTGCCGTCCAACTCGGTGCCGGCCAGCGACCAGCCGGGCATGGCGTGGCTGAAGGCCCGCAACATGGCCCCGTTGCCGCAGCCGACGTCCAACATGCGCCCGGTGCGGGGCAATTCGATCGCTTTGCCCAGCGCGGCCAGGAGGCGCGTGGAGCGCGACGCGGCCGCGCCGGTGGCCTGATCAAAGACGGCCTGCTCCGCTCCGGCGGCCTGGTTGTAAATGGCGTAGCCGGCGTAAAGCTCGGCCACTTCGCAGTTCCACTCGTCATCCACGATCTTCTGCACGCTGCCGCAGCCATCGCAGACGCACAATCGCCCCCCCGCCGGCCACGGGCGGCAGTCGGACGTGATGCGGCGAAACTCGCGGAAGGCGGGAAACTCCTGCAAGCCCGCCGCGCCGCAAAGGTGGCACGTTACGTCCGTGCCAACAGGGACCAGTTCAGGTTCGAGTGTTATCATGTTTGCATTCCCAATTCAATCGCATCCCAAGGACAAGGCGGCGCGAGGCCGAATTCGGTTCGCAGGCGCGTGGAGTCCAATGATGTATTTCGCGGCATATGCTCGATCGCGCGAAACAGCTACGGGCCGGACAAGTTCCGCCGCAACGTTAAGGCGATTGGCAACAAAACTTCCTGCGGCGGCATAAGTGATGTCCTCGGTCGCGGAAACCTGCACGATGCCTTCCGCCCGCACGGCGGCAACCGCGATGAGCGACCGCACGGCAAAATCAAGCGTCACCGGCGCAAACGGCATGTTCGAGAACGGATGGATCGCTCCGCCGCGCTGGAGCGATTCGCACCAGTCACCCAGCAGCCGGTTGCCGCGGTCCACGACTTTCGTAAACCGCACGATGCAGGCTCTTGGAAACTGCCGCAATCGCTGTTCAACCTCGACTTTTTGCCGCGCGTACTCTGATTGCGGAGCGTAAGGCTCATCGGCCGCTTGATGAGGCTTTTCGCCGGACAGCACAAGGTTCGTGGAGGGAAAAATAACGTGCGTGCCTTGTTGCATGAACCGCTCGGCAAGTGCAAGCGTGCCAGCGACGTTGACCGCCCGTGTAACTTTCGGCTGCGCACGGCACTTCTCTTGCGACGTGACCGCGGCGCAGAGAAAAGCAACGTTTGCGGCCGGCGGCCTCCAATCGGCTGCGTCACGAGCCAGGTCCAATTCCAGCACGCGTAGGCCGGAACAGCGCCGCGCAGTTCCGACAATTGCTTGGATGACGGCCAGTCGCCGGAACTACGCGGCGCTTGTTCCGGCCTACGATCGCCGTGCGTGCGCACCGTGCATACGACATCATGGCCGCCTTTGACGAGGCGCTCCGCCAGCGCCCGGCCGATCATGCCGTCCGCGCCGACAACGAGCATTGTTTCCGCAGCGACCATTACATCCGCTTTTTGTTGCAGCCCAGCGCGATCAAGTAGTGCGCCATGGCTTGAAAACCGGTATGCACGACCTCGTCGTTCATCGAAAAGATGAAGACGTTGTGGAAGAACCGCCCGACGGTTTCCTTCAGGCCCTTGCCGTCCTTGCAGTTGACGTGGCCGGCCTTGCTGGGCGGCGAGGCGTAGGCCTGCGATTGGATCGACGGCATGCCCAGGATGATCGTACCGCGCTCGTTCAGCGAGGCGGCCATGTTGCCCACGAACAGTTCTTCCTGCTCGGCCGGGACGTGTTCCAAAACATCCAGAGCGTAGGCCCCGTCAAAGCCGCCGTGTACTGGTCCGGCGAGCATGTCGTGTACGCGAGCGTCGACGGGATAGCGGCCATCGGCGCGGTTCTCGATGTCCTCGATGAAGAGCGGGTCGAAGTCGACGGCCGTGACGCAGGCGACTTCCTGTTGCACGACCCGCGTGCCGAAGGCGTCCGCGCAGCCGACTTCCAGCACGCGCTTGTAGCCGCTGAACATCTTGGCCACAAACTTGTATCTCGCCAAGAGGAAGCCCAGCCGCTTGGGGTCGTCGTGCCAGACCTGGTTGCTCATCAGGCCGAAGCTCGCGCGGCCGGAGTCGCGGAGGACGTCGAAACAGACTTCGTATTGCGGTTCACGGGTTTGAAGCATACTTTTCAGTTTTCAGTGTTCGGTTCTCAGCGTAGTACGTTTGAGGCTCACTCCTCGGAAATGCGCACGATCGCGCGCCCGGCCAGCGCGCCGCTGCGCATGTCGTCGAGTGCTTGGTTAATGTCCGTTAGCCGGTAGCGCTTGCCGACGAGCGGGCAGAGGCTCAGCTTGCCGGCTTTGCACAGGCGGACGTAATTGGGGATGTCGTGCTCCGGCAGGGCCTCGCCGCCGTGCGAGCCGGTAAGGGTTTTCTCGAAGTGCAAGGGGAGTGTGTAGATCGATGCCGTGCTCTCCTTCGGCGGCACGCCGACGAGCACCGTCCGCCCGCGGGCGGCTGTGACCCGGTAGGCCGTCTCGATCACTTTCACGTTGCCTGTATTGTCAACCACCACGTCGACGCCTTGCGAGCCGGCGATTTTGCGAATCTCGGCCTCGGCGTCTTGCTGGCGCGAATTAATCAGGTGCGTGGCGCCGAGCCGCATTGCCAACTCCAGACGGTTGTCGAACAGATCGACGGCGATAATCGGCCAGGCGCTGACCATCGCCGCGGCTTGCACGATGTTCAGGCCGATGCCGCCGGCGCCGAAGACGGCGATCGACTGGCCGATCTTGAGCTGGGCGTTGTTGTTGATCACGCCGAAGCCGGTGGTCACGGCGCAGCCTAGCAGGGCGGCCGCCTCCGGGTCGAAATCGCCGGGAATCGCCGTGACGCGGTTTTCGGAGACGACCGCCATTTCGTTGAACGTCGTGACCCAACCGGCGTTGACGGGACCGATTTTCGACCGATAAACCGGCGTGGTCGATTCCAGTCCGGCTCCTTTGCGCCAGTGGAGCACGACCTTGTCGCCGGGCTTGACCGTGCGGACGCCTTCGCCCGTTTCCAGCACGATGCCGGTCCCTTCATGGCCCAAGAGGTGAGGGAGGTAGCGGTCGGGGCCTTTCACGCCGTCGATTTCGCCAATCTGGGAGCCGCAAATGCCGCTGACGAGCACCTTGACCAGCACCTGGCCGAGCGCCGGCCGCGGCACTTCGATCTCTTCGAGCGCCAGCGAGGCTTTTTGTTGAACGAGGATGGCAGCGAGAGATTTCATGGTCGGTGATCGGTCAGATAATTAACCGCGGATGGCACAGATGGGCGCGGATAATGGGATAGGGAAACTCCTCTTGGAATCAATCCGAAATATCCGCGGTATCGGTGTAATCCGCGGTTCATTCTTGTGGCTAGCTTTTCTACTCAAAATAAATGAACGAGTGATCGCCCTTGTATCCCGTCTGGTCGAACCACCACTGCCACTCTTGCGGCGTGCAGAACATCTCGCAGGTGAACTGCCAGTAGAGCAAGTTCACCTTCTCTTCTTCGCTGCGGTACGACTCGACGCAAAGGTACTTGTGCCGGCAGCCGACGCGGACGATCTCCTTCAGGGCCTTGTGCAGGTCGAAGCAATAGAGGTTGTGCAACGTGTTGATGGAAATAACCAGGTCGAAACTCTTGTCGGCGAATGGTAACTTCGTGGCATCGGCAACGTGTAGGAACGACTTGACTTCCTCCTTGGCGTGCTCGATGGCATAACTCGATACGTCGATGCCGGCGACTTCTACGCCCGGCACGGCCTGGGTGAAGTCGTAGAGCAAAAAGCCTTTGCCACAACCGACGTCGAGGATGCGGTCGCCGGGGCGAATGCCGTAGTGCTGGACTATGGCGTCGGCCACTTTCCGCCAGCGGCCGTCGTAGCGATAGCCGCCGTAGCCGGTGCGGCGGTCGCCGTCCCAGTAGTCGTAGTCCCATTTCTTCGCCAGCCGGGCCGCTTCGGCCTTGGGAAACTCGGTCACGCGGGCGACGTAGTCGCGCTTCGTGCTCTTGTGGACGGTGGAAAGAAAATCGACGTAGGCCATACACTTCCTCAAATTCCGATGTGCAGCAGCGCTTGCGCGGACTTTTCCAGTTGCGCCCGCTTCCGCTGCTCGTGGTTTCCCTCGTCGCGGGCGAAGCTCCTGCGCCGGCCGCCGACGGGCAAGAACTCGTTCATCATGATGCAGCACCATTTCAGACGATAGACGGGCAGCAATATCTCAATGCGGCGGCGATGGAAGCCCGCGTCCGAGCAGTCTGCTAGGACCGCGTCGGTAAACCGCCCGGCGAATTCCTCCGGTGCCGGCAGCCGCGGCTGGCAGAGGAAATCGCAAATCGTCTTCGCCGGATCGTCCCATCCGGCGTACTCGAAGTCGATGAAGCGCAAGGAGCCATCCGTCGCGAGAATCGCGTTGTGGAAGCCGAAATCCGAGGGGGAAATGCAGCGGTCGGCGACGGTAAGTGGTTCGTCCATCGCCAGACCAAGCGCCGCGGCCTGTCGCCCGGCATGTTCGCGAACGCGGAACCAGGAGGGCCAAAGCTCGGATTCCAGCCAGTCGGCAGCCATGTGATCGAGGCGCGATTTGCGGTTGAGGCGGCGCAGCCGCTGCATGCGGCGATCGATGCAAGCCAAGTGCTCGGACAGGGTGAAAAAGGCCTCTGATGCAACCGGCAGTTCGGCGGCGCAACTGTCGAGCTCTTGCCGGTTCAGGGCGGCGAAGAAGCCGGCCGCCTGGTCGATTTCGGCCGTGCCGATTTCCCCCGCTACCAGAGGGCGGCCTTCGATGAATTCGTACAATCCAAGATGGTTGTGGTCGTCGCGAGCTAGCGGCTGCGGGATGCAGCGGATGCCGGCGTCCCAAGCGAAGCGGGAGAAGGAGAACTCTGCGGCCAGCCGGTCGCGGAGATCGTCCGGATGATGGAAGTAAGACTTCAACAAAAGCGTTCGGCCGTGGCAATCGACGCGATAGACGCGATTGTTGCCGCCGCTGGGAAGGGGAGTAATCTGGAATTCGCGTGGCAAACCGGTCGTTTCGAGCAACGCGGCCACGGCAGAATCGAAGTCGGGCGACGCGCTCGTAGTCCCGGCTTCGGCCGGAATCCGAGCACAATTCCGGCTAAAGCCGGTACTACGAGCGCTTAACAAACGCTCCTCTACTTCTGCCCACGATCGGACGCGCCGCACACCGTTGCAGGCGACGTGCTCGTCGCTGGGATCGAAAAGGATTCGCTCCACGGTTCCGCTTAGTTCCGGCGCCGCGAGCACTTCGGGCAAATCGTCGATGAAATGCGTACAGCCGATCTCGTTGATCCGCGCGATTTTCTCGGCCTTGGTTTGCAGGAAGCAGATACGGTCCGGCGGCAGCCCCATCCGCGCTGGATCGGTGAAGCCATGCTCTGCGAGGAAGTTGCGGGCGGCCTGATGCAGATCGTGGCGCTCGCCGAGAAACGGATAGCGCGTGCGATGACTGATGATGAATATTTCTACGCCCGCCTGGCGACAGCGGTCGAAGAACTCCAGCGCCGGGGAACAGCCGGGCCTCTTTCATTCCCGGGCCATAGGCGGAGCCCTGCAACTCGGTCCAGCGGCCCTCCTGCCCCATCTGCCGCAAATAATCGCGCACCGCGTTCTTGGCTGGTGGCACGCTGGCAGGAATCAGGCCCTGTTGAACCGCCAGCTTGTGAAACAGGCCGTCGTAGCAGACGATGGTGTTGTCGAAATCGACGCCGATGATCATGTACAATCTCTATGGTTTCGTTTCCGCCCGATAGGCGCGATCGACCGTGTCGGCAATTGCTTCGGCATTCAGTCCGAACCGCTGCCGCAGGTACTTCTGCGAGCCGGATTCCGCCAAAAAGGCGTCGGGCGTGCCGAGCGAGACCAGCCGCGCGGGCACGGCCGGGCTGCGCCTGCCGCCATTCGGCGATTGCGCTTCCCAGTCCGCCGATGCGGCTGTGTTCCTCGACAACGGCCACGATCGCGAAGCGGCCCAACACATCGCGGAGCAATTGCTCGTCCAGCGGCTTGACGGTGTGCATGCTGACGACCATCGCCGAAATGCCGCGGCCCTCCAGGAGCGCGGCTGCTTCCAGCGCGGCGCCACCATGTTGCCCAATCCCAACAGGCAGACGTCGGTGCCTTGCCTGACGGCGATCCCGCGACCGATGACCAGCGGCGGCTCCTTCTCGTGAACCGTGGGCTCGCCCTTTTTGCCCAGACGAAGGTAGACCGGGCCGTCGACCTCCAAAATCGCCGAGAGCGCCGCGCGGACTTCGGCCACGTCGGCCGGGCAAACGACCGTCATGTTAGGAATCGCCCGGAGGAAGGCCACGTCTTCCAGCGAATGGTGCGTGGGGCCGAGCGAGGCGTAGGAGAGGCCGCTGCCCGTGCCGACGATCGTTACCGGCAAATTGTGGTAACAGACGTCGATTCGAATCTGCTCCATCACGCGCGTGGTGGCGAAGGGCGTGATCGTGTAGGTGAAGGGCCGCAGCCCGCACATGGCCATGCCGGCGGCCATGCCAGTCATGTTGCCCTCGGCCACGCCGCAGTTGTAGAACCGCGCGGGGTGCCGGGCTTTGAAATCGTCGAACAGCCGGTTGCCGATGTCGCCGGAGAGGACGACGATGCGGTCGTCGCGGCCGGCCAGTTCGGTGATCGTGGCGGCAAAGGCATTTCTCATCGTCCCAACTCCTCTCGTGCGGCCCGCAATTCCTCGGCGTTGGGCGTGCGATAGTGCCAATTGTTGTCGTCTTCCATGAACGAAACGCCTTTGCCCTTGACGGTGTGGGCGACGACCGCAAGCGGCCGGCCGGAGCCATCGGGTACGTTTTCCAAAGCCGAGGAGAGGGCTTCAAGGTCGTGGCCGTTGACCTCGCGCGTGGTCCAGCCGAAGGCCCGCCATTTGTCGGCCAGCGGGCATAGGGCCATGACTTCGTCGCTGCGGCCGGTGGCTTGCCACTTGTTGTAATCGACGATTACAGCGACGCGGTCGAGCTTCTGTGCCGCGGCGAAGAGCGCGGCTTCCCAAGTGGTGCCTTCCTCGCACTCGCCGTCGCTCATGAGCACGAAGCAACGGTAGTCGCGGTCCTGAATCCGCTGTGCGAGCGCCATTCCCAGCGCAAGCGGCAGGCCGTGGCCCAAAGAGCCGGTCGAGGCCTCCACGCCGGCCATGCAGTGCAGGCAGGGATGTTCGGCCAGCCGACCGCCGTCGCAATTGTACGAATCCAGCAGCGCCGGATCGCAGAAGCCCCGCCGAGCCAAGGCGGCGTATAGCGTTGTCGCGGCGTGACCCTTGCTCAAAATGAAGCGGTCACGGTCGGGCGACCAGGGATTTTGCGGATCGATGCGGAGCGCGCCCCAGTAAGCCGCCACGACGATATCGACGCACGACAGCGAGGAGCCCAGGTGCGGCGTTTTCTTCGCATGAGACAAGGCCACCACATCGCCGCGAATCTGCCGGGCGACAGTCTGCATGGCTTCGATGGTGGTCTCTTGGGATGCAACGATCATAGCAGGCGGACGGCACGCGGAGCGTGCCTGCTACCTTACTCCTTATGTTGATACTGGTCCGGCAGTTCTCGCAGCCGGGCAAGGTCTTGCTTGACCCATTCGGCCGTGTCGCGAATGGCGTCGCAGACCACCAATTTCGGCTTCCAGCCAAGCTCATCGCGAGCCTTGGTGCTGTCCAGGAGGTAGGCCGAGTCCTGTGCCAGCCGCGCTTCAGTGACCTCGACGCAATCCTCGAAGCGCGCCGCCAGTTGCCGGCAGATTTCCTCGACTACGCGCGGATCGTGTCGCGGCGCTCGGTGGCCAGATGGTAGACCGCGCCGGGCTTGCCGTCGCGGCAGACGCGGACCGTGGCGTCGACCACGTCGCGGATGTGAATGAACGAGCGGACGCTCGTGCCACCGCCTTCCAGCCGCAGCTTGCGGCCGGTGAGGATGCAGAGGATCGTCTTGGGGATGATGCGGTAAAGGGCTTGGCCGGGCCCGCAGACGTTG
This sequence comes from uncultured Planctomycetia bacterium, assembly GCA_963780045.1. Classification (GTDB taxonomy): domain Bacteria; phylum Planctomycetota; class Planctomycetia; order Pirellulales; family Thermoguttaceae; genus JANXQG01. The sequence continues at coordinate 1,011,378 of CAVZZZ010000005.1, forward strand.
GCCGCGCGGGTCATTGCAACGGGGAAGCCGTAGGCCCGCTGCAAGGCCAGCAGGTTCATGTCGCAGGCCGCTTTGGAAATGGCGTAGGGCGTGCTGGGATTGAACGGGGCGTCCTCACGGACCAGGCCCGACGTGTTGCCGTAGACCTCCGGCGTCGAGGCGTGTACGAACTTTTTCAGCCCGGCGTAGTTCCGCAGCCGTTCGTGCAGGCGAACCATGGCGACGGTATTCGTGCGGTACCAATGCACCGGGTTTTGCCAGCTTTGGGCAACCATCCCCTGCGCAGCAAAGTTGACGACGTAGTCCGGCCGAAAGTCGCCCAGCAGCGCGTCGAGGCGGTCGAGATCGCGATTAAGGTCCAACTGGCGAAACGTGAAGCGGTCGTGCGGCTGCCATTTGTACGGCAGGAATACCGGATCAGCTTCATGCGAGCGGCTGATGCCCACGACCTCTGCGCCGTCGGCCAACAGGCCCGCGACGAAGCTCGCGCCCGTAAAGCAGTTGCTGCCAATGACAAGGTATTTTTCGCGGGACATGGCTGACGGCACGCGGAGGGTGCCTGCTACTTTAATTGAATTGCCTTCATCTTGCGGATGTTGTAATACTCGATGCAGTCCAACGAGTTCGGCAGCTTGCCGGCGCGGAAGGCGGAGACAAGATCGCAGGCCGCGTCCTCGATCGTCCGCCGCGGCACGAAGCCGAGCACCTTGCGAATTTTTTCCGAATTCACGTGGTACGACCGCTTGTCGTCCGTGGGCGTAGTAACGATCTCGATGCCGTCCTTATCAGGCATTTCACGACGAACAACGTCGCGGACGATCGTCGCCGTTTCGGCGACACTGTAGTTCTGATAGGCGGCGTTGAAGATCTGCCCTGCTACTTGCTTGTCGGGGGCTTCCAGCAGCAGCGCGTAGAGGTCGATCATGTCGCGGATGTGCAGATTCGGCCGCATCTGCGTGCCGCCGAAGACCGTGATCCGCCCGGAGTTCACCGCGTGGTTGGTGAGGATGTTGACCGTCAGGTCCAATCGTTGCCGCGGCGAATGGCCGCAGATCGTGGCCGGACGCACGATCACCGGCCCGAAACTCTCCGTCTGTTCGGGCAGCAGGACCCGCTCGCACATCGCCTTGTATTTGTTGTAGAGCGATACGGGCACCAGCGGATGTTCTTCGGTCACGTCGGGCGAGTCGCTCACGCCGTAGACGCTGCCGGAGCTGGCGAAGATGAACCGGCTCACGCCCGCCTCCTTGCAATTCCGCACCAACGGCAGGAACGACTCGTAGTTCACCGTGTGGCTGAGGTTCTCATCGAGCTCCACGCTGGGGTCGTTGGAGATGCACGCGAGGTGGATCGCCTTGTCGCAGCCTTCCACGGCCGCGCGAACGGCCTGCTGGTCGCGGACGTCGCCGCGAAACTGCCGCAATAGTGGGTGGTCATTGACCGCGCACAGGGCCGCCCGCCCGTAGATGTAAAGGTCCAAAACATGGACTTCGTAGCCCAGATCCAGCAGTTGCGGCACGAGCACGGCGCCGACATAGCCGGCCCCGCCGGGAACGAAAACTCGGCCTTTTGTGGTTGTGTTCATGTTGTTGAATTCCAGTGATCGCCGCGCATTAATTGGTTGATTTGCCGCCACAGGTCTTCGCGCGATACGACGCTGCGGTTGCCGACCGTCTCGACCGCCCTCGCGCCGACGGCGTTGCCGATAAACCCGGTCAGTTCGATCGGCACGCCGCTGGCCGCGCAGAGCGAGGAGACGGCCAGCAGGGCGTCGCCCGCGCCGACGCGGTCGACGATCCGCGCGGTGAACGAAGGGACGGAGAAAAACCCGTCGCGGACGTGGTAGCAGAGGCTGCCGCTGCGCCCGCGGGTGACCATCATCTGCGCGCAGGCCATCCGTTCGGCCGTTTCAGCGGCGATCAACTGCAAGTCCTTCGTGCGGTGGCGGACCTCCAGGCGAAGCTCCTTTTCCGAAAGCGAAAGGAAATCGGCGCGGCGGTATTTCGAGGGGCCGTTGAACCCTTGGTTGGCCGCATTCGTCTTGGCGTCGACCGCCAGGAAGCAATTGCTCGCGCAGAGCAACTCGATGATTTCAGGCGTCAACATGCCGTGGCCGTAGTCGGTCACCACCACAGCCTCGTACTGCGGCAGCGCGGCTTGCAGCCGGTCGTACAACGCGCGGTTCGCCGCTTCGGGCACGTCCAGGTCCATAAAGTAGACCTCGAACAGCTTCTGAAACGGGTAGGTCTCCACCATCCGCCGTTTGACGATCGTCCGTGTAGCGGGCATGGAGAGGAAGGCGGCGTCGATGTTGGGATTGAGTTTTCCGCGGACGAACTCTTCGTGCGAATCGTTCTCGCCCAGCATCGTGAGCAGGCCGACGCGATCGCAGAAGGCGGCCGACTGGTTCGCCGTGGCCAGCACTCCGCCGGCGAATTTCTCGTCGGACACGTAGCGTACGGCCAGCACTGGCTCTTTGCCCGACTTGCCCAACGACTCGCAATACTGGTACTCGTCGATGATCGTTTCGCCGATGTAGAGCACGGACGCATTGCGGATTCTCTCCAGCGCGTCGGCCACGTCGGCGCGGGTAAACCGGGAGCGCAGGCCGCGAAGGAATTCGGTGGCGTCCGGCGAGATCGATGGCGAGCGGCGGTCAGTTTCGTCAACCCATCGGGTCGCGGTTGCTTCCATGTTCATGGACGTCATTTCCTGCGCGCAGAAAATCTAACAAATCTACCACACGAAAGGCCGCGCAAGCCGGTCGCCGCGGGAAGAGATTTGCCGCTCGCAGCGGCCACTCAATCTTCGCCGCTTTTCCCGTTGGAATAAACGCTGCAAGCCGCATTCTCGGCACAAGCCATCCGGTTTATGCGAGACTTTGGCGGCATCGCAAGCGACGTGGTGTCTTGCGGATTGACACCCCTGGCGGCAAGGATTACTATGAATTCTCGCAACCGCTGGGCATGCGCTTGCGCACTCACGATGCCTTCATGAGCCATACCGATCTACCTGCAGAAACTGGTTTCGCCGAAAGGGCCGATGCGCGGCATGGTGATGCGGTGATGGATCGTCGCGGTACGAGCGGCCGCCGTTTTATAGTGCTGGACCGCGACGGCACGATTAACGCCGAACGCGACTACATTTCCTCCCCCGATCAGGTGGAGTTATTGCCGGGCACTGGAGCTGCCCTGCGGATGTTGCGCGAGATGGGTCTGGGGTTGGTCGTAATTACGAACCAGTCGGCGATTGGACGAGGTTACTTCGATATGGCCCGGCTAGACGAGATCCACCGGCGTTTGCGGGAACTATTGGCAGATGAAACCGTAGAATTGGATGGCATTTATGTCTGCCCGCATACGGCCGAAAACCGCTGCAATTGTCGCAAACCGTTGCCGGGGCTCTTGCGGCGTGCGGCGGAAGAACAGGGATTTCGCCCCCAAGAGTGCTTCGTCGTTGGCGACAAGGCCTCCGATATCGAACTGGGCAGGGGAGTCGGCGCTGCCACCATCCTCGTGCGGACGGGCTACGGACGGCAGACCGAGGCAGCCCGTACCGCCGTGCCCGTTTTTATCGCCGATGACCTCTTGCAGGCCGCGGCGCTGATTTGCCGAGAACTACACAAGCGAGGGACGAGCAGATGATCATCAGTCGAACGCCATTTCGCATTTCATTCCTGGGCGGCGGCACGGACTATCCGGGCTGGTACCGCGAGCACGGCGGCGCGGTGATCGCCACCACGATCGACAAGTACTGCTACCTGAATTGCCGCTACCTGCCGCCGTTCTTCGACTATCGCTACCGCGTGATGTATTCCAAGGTCGAAAACGCCGATTCGATCGACCAGATCAGCCACCCGGCCGTCCGCGAAATCCTGCGATACCAAAAAGTCGATCGCGGCGTGGAAATCCATCACGACGGCAACCTGCCCGCCCGCAGCGGCATGGGCTCCAGCTCCTCGTTCACGGTCGGCTTGACCCACGGGCTGCATGCCTTGCACGGCCGCATGATGAGCAAGCATCAATTGGCCATGGAGAGCATTCACATCGAGCAGGAGGTACTGAAGGAGACCGTCGGTTCGCAGGACCAGGTAATGGCCGCATATGGCGGACTGAACCACGTCCGCTTTTTTCCCAGCGGCGAGATTTCCGTGCAGCCGATCATCATGCCGCAGGACCGTTTGGCAGAATTCAATTCGCACTTCATGCTTTTCTACACGGGTATCAAGCGGACAGCCTCGGACATCGCCAGCACGTACGTGCCCGCCATCGAGAACCATCGCCGCGGGATGCGGACCCTTTTGGACCTGGTCAAGGAAGGGCTTTCCGTGCTTTCCGGCCACCAGAACCTGGAGTGTTTCGGCGAGCTGCTGCACGAGGGCTGGCAGGTCAAACGCGGCCTGAGCAAGAGCGTGACCAATTCGCACGTTGACGAGATGTACGAAGAGGCCCGCGCCGCGGGAGCCGTCGGTGGCAAGTTGCTGGGCGCGGGCGGCGGCGGCTTCCTTTGCCTCTTCGTGCCCGCCGCCCGGCAAAAGGAGGTCAAGCAGCGGCTGTCCGGCCTGTTGCACGTGCCCTTCAAGTTCGAGTTTGGCGGCAGCCAGATCATCTTCTACGATCCCGAGGCCGACTACGCAGACGAGGAGCGCGCGGGCGAACAGCCGCGTCGAGCCCTTTCGGGAACTGACGGACGAAGCCCCGAACTGTGAAGGACAGGATTCGGATGCCGAAAGCGGCGATAAGAGCGCGGACGTGGAAAGCCTGCTGGCAGGGCATCCGCGGTGAGTAGGGCGATTGACGGTTTTCAAGCCGACTGAAACCCACGCCGTGCCAGCGCCTGTGAGACCGACGCCACCACCTGATCCACCGAAATCTCTCTCATGCACACGGGATCCTTGCAGGGCGAGAACCGGAAGTTAAAGGGGTTGATGCAGGGACTACAGGCCAGATTCGCCCAGAGGACGTGGATCCGCTCGCCGGGCGGTCCCCAAAGCTGCGGCGTTTCCGGTCCGAAGAGGACTACCGCGTCGATGTCGGTCATCGCGGCGAACTGGCTGGGCCCGCTGTCGCTGGCCACCAGCACGTCCGAGAGACAGAAAAGCGCGAGGAACTCGCGGAAGCTGGTCTGCCCGGCCATGTTTAAGAGTCGCGGCGAGGCGATTTCGCGGAGGATCGGCTCAAGGGCCGCCGCGTCCATCCCGGTGAGCACGACCGTCAATTCATTGTTTTGCGCAAGCAGCCGCCGCGCGACTGCCGTAAACCGCTCCATGGGCCACGATCGCAGCGGCACGATATCGCTGACGTTGGGGTTCAACAAGACGATCGGCCGCCGCACGGCATAGCCAGCGCGCTCGTCGAGCTTCTGCTGCACGCTGCGCAGCTCCTCCTCAGTCGGCTGGAAGTGGAATGTCGGCATCGGCTGGGCGGGAAACTGCCGCTTGGGCAGCGGACACTCGCCGGGCGGCGACTGGAGAACCTCGACGAGCAAATAGAAATCGCGCTGACGTGGATGTAGGGATTGTATTGCACGCGGTGCGTCATCAGGTCGCCCCGGTAGGGACCGATCGACGTGAAGCGGTGCAGCCCCACGCGGCGCGTCGCACCGCTCAGATAGGCCAGGCACGCCGACGCTCGCGAGAAGAACTCCATGTCGATCACGGTGTCGATCTTCATCCGCCGTATTCGCCACACCGTGCTAAGCAAGTCGAGCACGATCCGCAGGATGCCCTTGGACCGCACGACGATGATGTTCTGCTGCGGCACTTCGTCCAAAAGCCGGAGGATCGGCACGCTGTCCTGGAAGACCCAGAAGTAGACGTTTTCCCGCCCTACCATCTCCGCTGCGCGGCGCACGGCGGTGTACGCCTGGACGTGGGCGCCCAGCTCGATGAGCTTGAGAAAGACGATCTTCCGCGGCGGATCGGTCGGTGGGCGGCCGAAGAGTGCGGCCAGCCGGCGCACGACCGTCAGCACCCAGCACAGCGGAACTCCCAGCCACGCATCGACCACTTTGATGGTACGCGGATTCAAGCCGGTTGCTCCCGCGGCCAGGGCGCGCGCTCGTGCGTCAGCGACGCCGCGCGTTCAGCCGCTCCCGCACGTTCAACCAGCCGCGCGGTGATCGAGGCAGTGGAGTAGCCCGGTTTCATGGCAAGTAACACGACGCAGCCGCCGTAGCGCTGGACGATCTCGTGGCCCACGACTCCATCAACATCGTACTGGTCCGCCTTGGCCAACACGTCGGGCTGAAGCCGTTCCACCAGCCCGGCAACGCTGGCTTCGTCGAAGATCACGACGTAATCGACGCAGGCCAGCGCGGCGAGCATCTCGGCGCGGCCTTGCTGGTCGATCACGGGCCGAGTCGGCCCTTTGAGCTCGCGGACGCTGCGGTCGCTGTTCAGTCCTACCACAAGGCAGTCGCCGTGCCGCCGCGCCTCCTGCAGCGAAGCCACGTGGCCCGGATGCAAGAGATCGAAGCAGCCGTTGGTCATGACGATCGTCTGCCCGCTCTGGCGGCGGCGCTGCAACGCCTTCTCCAGCGATTCCAGCGGCAAGATCTTGCTTTCGGGCGTGGACGAGCTTCGCGCGATGCCTGCCAGCAATTCGCCGCGTGTAAGCGCCGCGACGCCCATAGTTTCCACTTCCAAACCGCCGGCAAGATTGGCCAGCTCGATCACTGTGGCATAGTCCGCGCCGGCCGCTATGCCCAGGGCCATCGCGCTGAGGACCATGTCGCCCGCGCCGGTGATGTCGCAGACTTCCCGCGGCTGGGCGGGGAAGTGCCGGACGTTGCCCTGTACGTCGGCCCAGGCAATGCCGTCGCGGTCCAAGGTCACCGCGGCCGAGTCGATGCCGTAGCCGAGCAACTTTCGCGCGGCCTCCAAACCGTCTTCGGGCGTGATGATCTTCATTCCCGCCGCCAGGCCCGCTTCGGTGCGGTTGGGCGTAATACAGCCGCAGCCGGCGTAGCGGCCGTAGTCTACGTCGCGGGCCGGGTCGGCGATCACCGGCACGCCCGCCTTCCGCGCCATGGCCACGACTTCGGCGATCAGCTTCGGCGTGCAGACGCCCTTGTTGTAGTCGCTAATGGCGACTACGTCGGCCTCCGGCAGGCAGGAAGCAATATACTTCCGCATCCGTTCACTCAGGGCTTCATCGGTCGCCGCGATGCTCTCGCGGTCCAGCCGAAGCATGTGGTGGGGTGCGTGCGAGCGGATGCCGCCTAACAGCCGCTGCTTGACCGTCGTCGGGCGCATTTGATCGGACACGACTCCCTCGGCGTCAATCTGCAATTCCCCCAGTACCTCGCGCACCAGGCGTCCTTCAAGATCGTCGCCGACGACCGCAGCCAGGCACGGTAGCATTTCCAGTGCCACGAGCATCGTGGCCACGCTGCCAACCCCCCCAAGGCGGTGATCTTCCTTTTCGACGCGGAGGATCGGCACGGGGGCCTCGGGGCTGATTTTTTGCACATCGCCCCAGACGTAGCGGTCCAGCATCACGTCGCCCAGCAAAACAACCCGCCCCTTGTCGGCGCGGTTGAGCAAGTCAATTAGTTCCCTGGACATTCCTAATCCCAAGATGGCTGGATGATGGGCTACTAAGGCCAAGGCAAACTGCGGTTTGCGGCCGGTCCCAATACTATACCATAATTTGCGCAGGGCTTGAATTCCGCTATTTTCCCCCACATGCTAGTATTAGCCGCCACATCATTGGACTTTGAGGAATGACCAGCAGAAAAGGCAAGGAGACCACCCTACCGAAACCACCCCGCGCGGAATCCGCGCCGGAGGCCGCCTTGCCGCCCGTGCCGGCGCCGGCACAGGCGAGTTGGCTGCGCTGGCTAGAACGCTTCGAGCTCGCCGAGTTGATCGCCGCGATCGCCTTCGCGCTCGCGCTGGGCTTGGTGCTCTATGCGCACGCAGGCGCCTTCTGGCGCGACGAGGCCTGCACGGTGCTGATATCGCAGGAGAAGAGCTGGTCGGCGATGTGGTGGGCGCTGGGGGCCGACCCGTTCCCCGTACTGCCCGTCAGCCTCCTGCGGTTGTGGCAGATGCTGCCGTTTTGTTCGTCGGACGACGGGATTCGCCTTTACGCCACGCTGATTTCGTTAGCCCTGGTGCCGGCGACGATTTGGGCGTGCCGGCAGTTCGGGCGGCGGGCGCCGCTGGTAGCCCTAGCGCTTTTGCCCTTCAATCCGGCCGTCTTTTACCACTCGGCCACAAACCGGGCGTACGGCTTGGCGGCATTGACGACGCTCGTCTGCCTCGGCGCGACGTGGCGGTTCGCGACGGCCCCCTCCCGCCGTTGGGCCGCGGCGGCAATGGTCTCAATGCTGTTGTGCGTCCATTCCAATTACCACAACTGCTACATCCTTTTTGCCATCGGCGTCGCCGCTGCTTTGTGTTGCCTGCTGGTGAAACTCTGGAAGCGGGCGGCGGTCATCTTGACGATGTGTTTTTTCGCCGCGCTTTCCATGCTGCCCTATCTGACCGTCGTTCCGTATTACTGGGACTCGGTCAAGATCACGCAGATGGACCACGCGGTGTCGGCAATCCTCGCCCAGTTCGCGCTTGCCCTCTGCGGCGACATCAGTTTTGGCGCCAAGCTTCAGGGAATGCCGCCGCTGTTGATCATCTGGTGTATCCTCGGCGCGCTGGCCGTCGGGTATTCCGCTTATGCATTGGTGCGGAGCGTACGGGGCAGAGGAGAAGAAGGGGAGAAAGGGAGAAAGGGAGAAAGGGAGATGGAGCCGGTCTCCCTTTCTCCCTCTCCCCACCTCTCCCCTTCTCCGCATGCCTTTGCCTTGATCACCATCGTGATTACTCTCGGGGCCGCGTTTCTTTTCGTGAAGTCGAGCAAGATGTTCCCCAATGTCTGGTATTTCATACCGGTCATCGCCGTGCTGGCGGCGATGATCGACGTCGCCTTGCAGGACCAGCGCCGGGCGTGGCTGTGGATCGCCGGCCGGTCCCTGATATTCATTACCGTCGTGGCCTTTTCCGCGCAGCCGCTGTGGGACGACGCGCACTTGCGACGGACGAACCTGGACGTCACCGCCCGCACGGTTGCCGAGCATGCCGATTCGGGCGATCTGGTGCTGGTCAACCCGTTTTGGCTCACGCCGGGGTTCAAGTACTACTATCACGGCAAGGCGCCGTGGAATTGCCTGCCTATGGTCTCCGCCGCGGGAATGGCATCGGAAGACCAACATGCGGCGATTAAGGAAATGATGGTGCGGCCCGATTCGTTTGCGCCGACTTTAGACGCCGTCAAGCGCACGCTCTCGTCGGGCCATCGCGTGTGGATGGTCGGCGGCGTGGACCTGACCGTGCCGGTTCACAAGAACGCGATCAAAGTCGCGACGTTCGCGGGGCGCCCCGTCTACGTCGTGAACTTGACGGATCTTCCGCCGCCCCATAACCCGCCGGCGATCCCCGCCGCGCCCGACTCGCAATACGGCTGGGACAACAACGCGTATACGCAGCTCTGGTCGATGAACCTGGGCGACTACCTGGAAAGGCACGGACAATACCTGGTGATCGACCCAGCGCCGGTGCTTGAACTTCCCTTGCTGCAAAGGCTCATGGCGCCGTTGGGCGTGCAGACGCAAGAGACACCAGTCCCGCAGCCGGTAAGCTCGTTGGAAGATAGGCAATTGGAGATTATTCAGGGCTGGCGGAAGTAAGCAAGAAGGGGAGAAAGGGAGCGGGGGAGAAAGGGAGACTCTCCCTTTCTCCCTTTCCCCGCGTCCTGCATCACACGTTTCCAAACGGCTGGGCGGGCAGGATCTGATAGGCGGCGATCAGCTCGCGGATGCCTTCCTGGATGCCGTGGCAGGCCTTGAATCCCGCGGCCTCGATCTTCGCATTGGAGACGATGTAGTCGCGCTTGTCTGGGTCTTCGCCGATCGACGACTCGGTGACGTAAAACTCCGGCAACTGCTTACTGATTTCCGCGCACAGCTCGCGCTTGGAAAGGTTGGCCTGCGAGAGGCCGACGTTGTACGCCTGGTCCTTCATGGGGTCGAAGTTCGTCAGGCAGTAGGAAAAGGCCGCGGCCGCGTCGCGGACGTGCAGATAATTCCGCTTGAAATCGGCCTCGAACAGCACCACGAAACGGTCCCGCACGGCCCGTTGCACGAAATCGTTGACCAGCAGGTCGGCCCTCATACGGGGGCTGACACCGAAGACGGTGGCCAGGCGGAAGGTGATCGCGCCGCCGGCGGCGAGGATTTCAGACTCGATCTGGGCCTTGAGCTTGCCATACAGGCTGATCGGCCGCAGCGGGGTCTCTTCGGTGCAGAACTTGCCCTTCTCGCCGACGCCGTAGCCGCTGTTGGTCGTCGGATAAATGATCACCTGGGACTTCGATCGCCGCTTGAGGATTTCCCGCACGGCGTCGACGATGATCGACTGGGCGCCCACCGGATCGCGGCTGCACAACGGCGCGCCGGTCAGGCAGGCCAACGGGATGATCGCGTCCGCCTTCGGCACCACGCGGTCCAGCAGCGCCGGATCGCGGGCATCGCCGCGGACCATCGAGAAACAGCGGCTCGCGCAACAGTCCAGCAGCGTGGCCTGGCGGTACATGAAGTTGTCCAGTGCGACGACTTCATGCCCCTCGTCCAAGAGACGCGGCACCAGAATCGAGCCGATGTAGCCTGCGGCGCCGGTAACAAGTATTTTCATGAGCTTATCCAATGTGTTGTCGGTCACGGGCCGATGCGGACTTCCGCCGGCGGCGAGATCTGAAGGAAACTGCCGCGGTCCTTCGCCAGCACTTTCAGCCCGACCCGGTGCATCCCCGCGGGCAACTGGCGCGGAGAGAATTCCCGCTTGAAGCCCGAATACCGCGCAGCGGAGTTGTGTAGTGCTTCCACCGCGTCGTCCCGCCGCATCCCATAATAAACCGGGTAGGAAACGCCGTCAATATCCAGGTAAACGCCGCCGACGGGATGGTCCGCCTCGGCATCGACCACCCAACCCGACGCGGTCACGCAGCCCGTTTCCTTGTCGACGCGGAACTGGGGCAATCCTCCGGTGCGGGCCGAGGTCCGCGCGACCGGCAGAGAAGCAGCGGGAAGCTCGTAGTTCCGCACCGCTTCCTCGTCCGCAAAAATGTTCCAATGCCGCGGCTTGAGGAAATCGAGGCACGGCCGGACACGCGGCGCGTAGATGCCGGCCACGGTGCGGAAAACTTCGTCGGGCTGCGACTGGTACGTGCGAAAGACGAAAGCATAATACGCCTGAACGCCCTTGATGTCTCGGCCCGCCAACCAGCCGGCGCCCGTCGACAGGACTAGCCCAGCCGCAATTACAATCATGAGGCAGCGCCAAAGCGCGCAGTTGAGCAGGCTTTGCTTCTGGAGGCTTGCGGCGGTGAGGATTCCGTAGGCCCCGATCACCAGCAAGAGGGAATAGGTCGCGTAGCGGCTGGACGACGATCGCCATGGCGACGCCGAAGCCCGACCGCCCCACCGTGACTTGCACCGCGATCAAGAGGCCGAAGGCGATGAGCGCCAGCCAGTACGACTGTCGCGCCGCATCTCGACGGGCGATCGCCAGGCAGGCGGCGACCGACGCCAGGAGGAGGATCGCGCCGCCAGCGGGGGCTACCAGCGCCCGTTGGCGATCGGCGCGAGCACGCGCATTGCGCTGCCCGAGGAGTTGGAGATTGGCGCTGTGGGGAACAGCGATCCGCCGATGTAGGTCAACAAGAACTCGGCTGAAAACGCCCAGGGCGGATGGCCGCTCGGCCAGGGGAAGCGCCAATAATAGGCCGCCGCCTCCATGCCGCCCGCGGCCAGCCACAGGCCCGAAAAGGCGGCTTTCCTGCGCCACGAAACGGGCAGGACCGCCAGTTGCATCAGTCCCACGGGCCAGGCCAAAATCCCTTGCCCTGCCGAAAAGGTCGCCAGCGTCGCAAACGCGCAGGCCGCCAAGTATTTGGCCAGGAGTTTTCCGCCGCTTTGCATCAGGTGCAGGCACAAGAATGCTGCCATTGCCGCAACCCCCACGAAAACGAAGGCAAACTGATAGCCCACCAGCATGTTCTGGAATTGCCCCAGACTGAAGACCAAAAACGCGATGGGCACGGCCAGCCACAACGAGCGCCGTCCGCACTGGCGGAGAAAGAGGAACAGATGCATTCCCAGCGCCGCGGCGAGCGTGCATTGCACGAGATACATCTCCGCGAGCGTGTTCCAGCGGGTAAGCAAACCCAGCGCGAACATGACCATCGTCGGCACAGTGTGCCGATGTTCGTTGTTGGGCGTCCAGAAGTCCCAAAAGCCCAACGTGCCGTTATACCATTTGCTGAACAGCGGCCCAACCGCGCCAATTTGATCCGCCCAACAGATGTTCGTGCCGCAGGCGTAGACATACAGAAGGCTCATCGCGACGGGCGCGAGGAGCATTGCCCAGGCCAGATAGCGGGACGTGCGGCCTTCGATGAACGACTTCCGAGAGCCCGAGCGGCCGAGGTCTTCTTGCGCACCGCCGAGTTTCATAGGCCGCCCTTGCCGCCGACGATCCGCGTGAATTTCGGCTGCGGACCCATTTCCAGCAGCAGCTCGCCGCCGGCCGTAAGTTCCTCCTGCGTAATGAAATTCCGTGTTAGCGGCTTGCCGTTGAGCGCGGCCGACTGGATGTAAATGTTGTTGGGCGAGTTGTGCAGGGCAACAACTGTGAACGTCTTTCCTGTGGCGTACTTAGGATCGAGGCGGATCGTCGCCCGGTCCAGCGCCGGGCTGCCGATGACGTACTCGCCCGAGGCCGGATCGACTGGATATAGGCCCATCGCGCTCCATACGTACCAGGCGGAAATCTGCCCGCAGTCGTCATTGCCGGGCAGACCGTCGCGGGTGTTGTCGTAAAGCGCGGTCATTACCTGCCGCACCCGTTGCTGGGTCTTCCACGGCTGGCCGGCGCAGGCGTAGAGATAAGCATAGTGGTGGCACGGTTCATTACCGTGGCAATACTGGCCGATCAGTCCGGTGAGGTCGGGAATCGCCGACAAATCCCCGGTGGGGCTGTCGAATACCGCGTCCAGGCGATCGGCGAACAACCGCTCGCCGCCTAAAAGCTCGATCAGGCCCTTGGGATCGTGCGGGGCGAAGAACAGGTAGTGCCAGGCGTCGGCCTCGGTGAAGTCGTCGAAATTGACTTTCAGCGGATCGAAGGGCTCTGCCCACTTGCCGTTGGCCAGCTTGCCGCGCATGAAGCCGACGGCCGGATCGTAGACGTTGCGATAGTTTTCTGCGCGTTTGCGGCTTTCGGCGCCGAGCTCCGGCTTGCCGATGGCCTCGGCGAAGCGCGCGATGCAGGCGTCGTTGTAGCAATACTCCAGCGTCCGCGAGACGCACTGCTTTTGGCGCAGCGCCGCGTCGTTGCCGCGGCCGGGGCTGTTGCGGGCGACGTAGCCCAGCCGGCGGTATTCGGCCAGCTCTCTGTCTCGGCCGTCGTGGCCGTGGTTCATCGTGTCGATCATGGCGTGCAAGGCGAAATCGGCGTCGAATCCGCGCAGCCCCTTGCGATAGGCGTCGGCGATCGTGGAAATCGAATGATAGGCGATCATGCACCAGTTCTCCTTGCCGGCGTTTACCCACACCGGCAGGCAGTGCGGCGACATGAGCTTGTAGTGCTCCAACATCGTTTGCACGGCGTCTTCCATGTGCCGCGGCTGGATGACGTACAGCAGCGGGTTCTCGCCGCGGAACGTGTCCCACAGCGAGAAGGTGGTGCAGTAGGTGAAGCCGGGCGACGTGTGCGTCTTGGCGTCCGGCCCGTAGAACGAGCCATCAACGTCGCTGAAGACGTTCGGCGCCAGGCAGGCGTGGTAGAGCGCGCTATAGAAGGTTTCCAGCGTCTTGCGGTCGCCGTGGGCCTCGATTCTGCCCAGCACGTCCTGCCATGCCTTTTCGGCCGCGGCGCGGATCTTGTCGAAATCGAAACCCGGAATTTCCGCTGCCAGATTCTTGCGGGCGCCTTCCACGCTCACGGCGGAAAGGCCGACCTTGACGAGCAGCTTTTCGCCTTCGGTAGTCGCGAAGTTGGCGCAGGCGCGGATGCTGCGGGCCTTTAAGTCTTTAACGTCGTCAAGGGGCTGATTGTTGCCCACGTCGGCCGACACGTTCTTGAATGGCTTGGAGAATTCGGCGACAAAAAAGAACTGCATCGGCCCGCCCCAGCCGTTGTACTTCCGGTAGCCGGAGATGACGTGGTCGTTCTCCACCGTCAGTTCGCACTCGCGGACGTTGTTAGCCAGGCCGTGATGCAGATCGAAGCAGACGTGGGACTCATGCGATGCCGGAAACGTGTAGCGATGCATTCCGGCGCGGATCGTGGCGGTCAGCTCGACGGTGATTTTCTCGTTAGGGAACTTCACGCGGTAATAGCCGGGCGACATGACCTCGGAATCGTGATCGAAATCCTGAGGGAAGCCCGATTCGCCCTGCCGCGGCGAAAGGTCCACGGTGCCGACCGCCGGCATGAGCAGGATATTGGCCAGGTCCGCGCAGCCCGTGCCGGAAAGATGATTGTGCGAGAAGCCCAAGATACGCGGGTCTTTGGCCTGGTAGCCTGCGCAGGCTTCCCAGCCCTTGGTCCGCGTGTCGGGGCTGAGCTGCACCATGCCGAAGGGCACGCATGCGCCGGGGAACGTATGGCCGGTGCCGGCCGTGCCCACCGTCGGCCGGCCGTAGTCTGTCGTCACTGCCGCGAGGTTGTACTTCCCCAGTTGCGTCCCGTGCGGCGCGGTCAAGGCGAGCCAATCGTAGAGCACCCACGAGCCGCTGAGCGTGGTGATCGAGATTTCGTTGTTGCCCTCGCGCAGGCCGTTGACGGGGAATTCGATTGTGAAACGCTGGCGCTTTCCCTGTTCGGGCCGATTGATGGCCGATTCGTCGCCGCCGCCCTGGGGCAGCGACTTCTCGAAGTTCTTGCCGTTGACCGCGATCCGCAGCGGCGGCGGCGCCTGGGAGTGGGTGTCGATCAGTCGCACTTCGAGTTGGCAATTGCCCTCTTCCGCGACGCTCTTCAGTCCGAATTGGATGGCGAACTTGTGCTGCTTTCCGCCGGCCCAGCCGTCAACCGGACCAGGATGGATGAACGGCCAGTCCCGCTTGGCCTTGCTTTCGCCTACGGTATACAGCACGTCGCGGCTCCAGTCCCACGGATACTGCCAATCGCCGTTTCGCGCGTCGGCCAGCGCGAACTCGGCGTAGCTGTCGTCCGGCAAGCCGATCTGCCAAAGCGGCTTGTCGTCCGCGGCCTTCGCCGGGCCACAAGAGAGAAGGACGCCGAAATGGGCGAGGAACATTGCGGTGATACGAGTTTTCATTTTCATGGCTTCACCTGGAAGGATGAGAGATAAACGATGAGCGATAAGAGACGAACGCACATCATCCCTAATCCCTAATCCCCAATCCTTCATCCAATTGCCTGATCGCATACGCGTACGCCCCGATGGCCACGGCCTCGCTCGTGCCTAGCCGCGAAAGGCCGATCGCTGTCCGCTGCAAGGGATCGTACTGCACCGTCCGCTTGCTGCCGGGCACGGTCAGCGTCCGTTTCTGCCCTTGCAGGAACTCGTCGAGCTGGGCGGGGTCTTCCGCGCTGAAGGCCCGCGGCACCAGCCGCCGCAGCCGGTCGCTGCCTTTAATGTACACGTCGTTGGCCGCGTCCACCAGCGCCGGCAGGAACAGGCCGGCCGCCGCCGAAATGCCGCCGCCGATCACCGCCAGGCCGTCGACCATTGTCAGCGCCTGCGCAATCGCGTCGCCCGTCGCCTCGCCCAGGCAGCGGAACGCCTCCACTGCCGCGGCGCGATTGCCGGGCGCCGCGCCGCGGGCGATGTCGGCAATCACCTTCGGCTCGGGCGCCTCGGCTTCGCTCAGCCCGGCGGCGCGGGCGTAGACGCGGCGCACGGCGCGGATGCTACAACCCTCCTCGGCGTTCATCGCCGGATCGAGCTTGTTGCGAAAGAGCCAGGCCTCGCCGCTGCAGGAATTGTCGCCAATGAACAGTTCCCCGTCGCGAACGATGCCGCCGCCGAAACCGGTGCCCAGCGTGACGCCGAAGAGGTTCCGGTAGCGCTTGGGGCTGCCAGCCTTTTCCAGCAGGCCGTTGATGTACGGGAGAAAGCCGGCGATGGCCTCGCCGTAGGCGAACAGGTCGCCGTCGTTATTGATGAATACCGGGACGCCGAACTTTTCTTCCAGCATCGGTCCCAAGGCCACGCCGCCGCGAAACGCCGGCATGTTCGACATGTTGTCGATGATCCCCGCCGGATAATCGGCCGGACCCGGAAAAGCGAAGCTGATCGCCACGGGCGGCGCGGGGCAATGCTCGCGGGCGCGGCAGAAGCCCTCCACGATGTTCGTCAGGCAGCGGTCGAGGTTGTCGGCCTCGGTGGGGACGTAGATCGGTTCCACCAGCAGCTTGTTGCCGCGGATCGCTGAGAATTTCAGGTTCGTGCCGCCGGCGTCCAGCGTGAGCACGATGCGGGAATCGCTGCTGGTGTTCATGCGGCGGCTCCTTGTGCGGAAGGTTTGCCGCCGCCGCGGAGCGAGAGCAGCAGCAGATAGGCGAAGCACGCCGCGGGCACAGCGAACGAATAGGCCTGCGATCCCGGTTCCAGCGAGTCGCGCACCCGCCCCATCAGCAGCGGAACGACCGCTCCGCCGGAAATCGCCATGCACATCAAGCCGGAAAGCTCGCTGGCCCGGCCCGGTTTCTCTTCCACCGTGATTGAAAAGAGCATCGGCCAGATATTGGCGAAACCCAGTCCCGCGGCCACGACGCCAGCCACCGCCGCGTACTTGGACCCGCTCATCATAGCAATGGCGCCCAGGAGGCCTAGCGCGGCGGAAAGCCGGAAACACGTGCGTGCGCTCATGATCGTCAGTATTGCGCCGCCCAGAATGCGGCCGATCGTCAACATGAGGAAGAATGCCGTGGGGCCCAAAACATTTGCTGGGTCCTTGTCAAGTCCGAGCTTCGTCAAAACCGGCTTGAGGAAGCCGGGAAGCTTGTCCACGAGCGAGAATTGGGCGTCGGTAAAGCCGAGATGCGCCAAAGCCGGCTTCAGAAAACGGCCCATCGAGGCCTCTGCCCCGACATAAAGGAAGATACCAATCACCGCCAGCAGGAACACCGGTTCTTTCAACAAGCCAAGGCTGGAAGCGATGCTGGGCGGCACGTCGGCTTTGGTCTCGTTGATTTTCAGCGGCGCCACGCCGACAAAGGCAAGCGCCATCAGAGCGCAAAAGAAAGGAAATCCGGCTTGCCAACCCATGTTCGCAAACATGGGAATCGCGGCAATGGCTGCGAGCAGATAGGTGGAGGCCGTGCTGCCGATGCCCTTGATGCCTTGCGCGAAGGCCAGGTTGCGGCTGTAGTTTCCCGCAGCGCTCACGTTGCGCATGATCGGGTTGCCGGCCACCTGGAGGAACGTCGTGCCGATGCCGAGCGCGAAGATGCACGCCAAAAGCAGATAGTAATTTGGAAGCAGAACGAACGACGGAATGAGCAAGGCAACCGCGTTCAAGCCCAGGCCCAAGAGCAGCAGGTTCTTCTTGCCGATCCGCGCGGCCAGCAATCCGCCCGGCACGCTGAAAACGGCAAAGGCGATAAAGACGGCAAACGTCGGCAGTGTGGAGGTGAAGTCGGTAAGTTGCTCCGCTTTGTAGGCTTCCTTGATTTTGTCCGAATTGGGTCCCATAGCGTCGGCCAGACCCATTAAGAAGAAGGCCAGGAAGATCGGGAGAGTCTTGAGCTGCATGATCGGCTGTTTCGCTCGGGAGGACGAAGATCGGCGCGCCAAACAGCCCCATTTTAACCGGCTTTTTTCGGTCCTGCCAGGGTAGGGCTCTGGAGTCTCGGCGTTAGCCGGAAACGATCGCGGAGCCACGAATGTTGCTGGGCGTTAGCTCGCCACGTCCCCGCCCGTCCCTGTGCTAGGGAATGCGTGTTTGGCAATTACCTTGCCGCAGCGCCGATGTCGAGTTCCCCGAATGCTCCCACAAACTACAGACTGGCGAGCATACGATCGTATTCCGCATGCGTGCCGATGAAGAACCACACGATTTCATCGTCGCTTCGCGCGCCGACTGCGCCGTAGGAATCCGTCACGCGAGCTGACCAAAGAGGCACGCTTGCGTGAAGACGCTTGAACTACAGACTGGGATGCGCCGGATCCGTCTGAAAACGGCGAAAAGCGGTTCTGGCGCGTTGTTGGATCTCGCGCGGCGGCAGCCGAGCGAAGTCGCGACGAAAGTTCGGATGCAGCCGCGAAGTCACATTAGGTCCGAATCGAGAAGATCGCACTGGCCGCGGCGATCGGCGGCCAAAACGTCTTCAACGAGTGCGCGAAGCTTATCGATGTTGGCCGCGGTGGTTTGGGTCCAGCGGTCGTCTTCCTCGAGCTCATGGAGGAGCAGTGCGGCGAGCGCGTCTTGCCGCTCTTTCGGCGCCCGTTGCAGCCGCTCAATCGCTTGTTGAAGTGCTTTCGTCATGCTTCCATTATAGCCGGCGCAAATGCCGGGGTTAAGCATTATCTTGATCTTAGAACAGCCCCACCGTCTGCCCCTTGTCGTCAATGTCGATCGTCTCGGCCGCGGGCACTTTGGGCAGACCGGGCATGGTCATGATGTCGCCGGTGAGGACGACCACAAAGCCGGCCCCGGCGGCGACCGTCACGTCGCGCAATGGCACGTCGAAATTCTTCGGCCGGCCCACCAGCCCCGGATCGGTGGAGAGGGAATACTGCGTCTTGGCCATGCAGACGGGCAGATGTCCGAAGCCCGCCTCTTGCAGTTGGTGGAACTTCTCGCGGAGCTTCTTGTCGGCCAGCACATCGGTCGCGCCGTATATTTCGCGGCAGATGATGCCCACCTTCTGCCAGAGCGTGCAGGTGTCCGGGTAGAGCAGGGAAAAATCGGTCTTCGTGCTATCGACCATGTCCACCACGGCCTTAGCCAGCTCCTCGGCGCCTTTGCCGCCGCAAAGCCAATGGTCGGCGCGGACGATCTTCACGGAAAGATGCGCACTTGTCGCGGATGAACTGGATTTCGGCGTCGGTATCGGTGGAGAAATGGTTGATCGCCACGACCACCGGCAGGCCGAAGCGGTGGACGTTCTCGATGTGCTTCTTGAGGTTTTCGACGCCTTTGTCCAGCGCCTCGACGTTGGGCTTGGAGAGGTCCTTCAGCGGAACGCCGCCGTGCAGCTTCAGGGCCTTCACCGTGGCCACGATCACTACGGCGTCGGGCTTGATGCCCGCCTTGCGGCACTTGATGTCCATGAACTTCTCGGCGCCCAGATCGGCGCCGAAGCCGGCCTCGGTCACAGTGTAGTCCGAAAGCCGCATGGAAAGCTTCGTCGCCAAAACACTGTTGCAGCCGTGGGCGATGTTGGCGAACGGCCCGCCGTGGATGAAGGCCGGGTTGCCTTCCAACGTCTGCACGAGGTTCGGCTTGAGGGCCTCTTTCAAGAGCACGGTCATCGCGCCGTGGGCCTTGAGGTCGGCGGCGGTGACGGGCCTCTTTTCGCGCGTGTAGGCGACGATGATCCGCCCGAGCCGCTCGCGCAGCTCCGCCAGCGACTCGCTAAGGCAGAAGCAGGCCATGACCTCGGAGGCGACGGTGATGTCGAAGCCGCCTTCGCGGGGAAACGAATTGTTCACGCCGCCCAGGCCAAGGATGATGTTTCGCAGGGCGCGGTCGTTCATATCGACCACGCGCCGCCAAACGATCCGCCGCAGGTCGATGCCCAGCGCATTGCCGTGGTGGATGTGGTTGTCCAACATCGCCGCCAGAAGATTGTGGGCGAGCTCGATGGCGTGGAAGTCGCCGGTGAAATGGAGGTTGATGTCCTCCATTGGAATGACCTGCGACCGCCCGCCGCCCGCCGCGCCGCCCTTCATGCCGAAGCAAGGCCCTAGCGACGGTTCGCGGAGGCAGACGCTCGATCGCTTCCCGATGCGGTTCAGGCCGTCGCATAGGCCGATGCTGGTGGTTGTTTTGCCTTCGCCGGCCGGGGTAGGAGTGATGGCCGTAACCAGGACGAGCTTGCCGGTTGGCTTGTTGTCCAGGCGGTGGAAAAGGTCCAACGAGATTTTGGCCTTGTACTTGCCGTAGGCCTCGAGGTCGTCATCGGAGATGCCGAGCCGCGCGGCGATCTGATCGATCGGGCGGATAGGGGCCTGACGGGCGATTTCAATGTCGGGGGGAAGAGGGCGGGAGGAGTCAGACACAATAAGTGTTCCTCGTTTGACGTGGCAAGCAATGTTACCTCTCCATTATCGCCGCGTCAAAAGTATGCGAAAAATAGTCTGGCGGGTATTAGGCACGAGATCGCGGCTATCGCGAATCTGGAAAGGGGATGCTTGCACAAAATGCTCGAAAGGGGTATTCTATTATCGGTGTATTGGAGTCTTGGCTTTCCCAGCCGCGCTGCTTGGCAAGGAGCCGCCGGGTGTTGCCCTGGTCACGACGATGCTAGTCCTTTCACGAAAGCCCGGCGAGCGTATTCTGATTGGCGACAAGATCGCGATCACGGTGGTGCGGATTGCACCGGGCGTCGTACGCATTGGCGTAGAGGCCCCGGAGGAGTTTCCGATTCTCCGTGAGGAATTGGCCACTGGCGGCGGGGTTCCCGCCGTTGCCGCCGAGGTATCCACCGTTCGCGACGCCGGAAGTCATACCAAGTCGTAATGGCGGCGCTCGTAGCACCGGCTTTAGCCGGATTACCGGGAAAGCGCAACTGAAGGGAGTAACTCTGCCGCTTGGTATCTGGCACTTTCAAGATAACAGGCCGGTTTCTGCAAGCAGTCGGGGCGACTGTACGCCAATAGAACTTTTCTGGCAAGCGGCGGAAGACCTGGAGTACTCGATCAAACGGCTGATTGAGATGGTCCTCACGGAGGCCGCGTAAGTCGGCTAGCAATGCTGCCGACAGCCGCTTGGCTTACTGGCATATTCGCCGATCGAGGCGCAACTTCCCGAATTTGGCAAAAAAACCCTCGAACCCTGCTTGACAAAAAAGTTGTCAATGATTCCTTTCATGCTCGACATCCAAGTTATTAATGATCCGGCGGCGGCGACGGTGGCCTTGGAGCCCATGCGAAGTCGGCTCCTCGCCGAGCTGTCCGCCCCTGCTTCGGCGGCGACGTTGGCCACGCGGGTCGGTTTGGCTCGGCAGAAGGTCAACTATCACCTGCACGCCCTGGAGTCGCACGGGCTGGTGCGGCTGGCCCAGGAACGCAAGTGACTTCCCGATGCCGACAAAGCCGGGCAAGAGCGACTAACCGCGTGGTTCCGCCAAAAGAAGCGACGGGATTTGAACCACGTTTCACGAAGCAAACAACGGAGTTCCGTGACTTTTCCTTCTGAGTTCGACCATCGTGCAATGTCATTTGAACACGTTCGTCGTGATAAAGACAATCTGATGCTGCCGCTCTTCGATCGTTCGTTTTCGTTCGCTTCACAAGGTCCGGTCGGTAGTTTATAATTCTCGTGACTAGAAGCATTCGACGCGTCGATTCATGCAAAGGGACAAAGGTGATTCCCATGGAGGCCGCAACAGTGGGCCGCGTGTTGACCGAGGCGACGATTGAAAACTTGAAGGACCTCTACGCAGTGGAACTTGGCGTTCTTCAGGCGGACCAAGTTCGGCGCGTGGTGGTCCGCGACGCCCTAGTCGACACGGGAGCGTCGATCCTATCGCTGCCAACCCGACTGGGCCGCCAGTTGGGGCTGGCATGGCGGGGAAAAAAGCCGGTCGCCACCAGCAAGGGAGTTTCCGAAGCCGATAAGTACGAGGCGGTGCGGTTGACGATCCAAGGCCGCGAATGCCCTGTCGACGTGCTGGAGGTGCCCGACGAGGTTCCGGTTCTGGTCGGTCAGATTCCGCTGGAGAACCTCGATTTGGTGGTTGATCCGCGAGGTGGAAAACTGATCGGCAACCCGGAGCACGGAGGGGAACATACGTTCGAGATGTACTGACGCTACGGCGTGCGCGCTACCTTCGCCGCGGGCAGCGTGCGGACGTCCAGTGGCAGGCCGCCATCAAGACCGCCGTGCGCGGCGGCATAGTTCTGGAGCCGGGCAGCTTTTTCGTCGTTTTCAGGTTCGTGCATCATCGAGCCGCCCGCGGTGCCCCAGATGATCTTCGTTCTTCCCGCGCGGGTATACAGGTCAAACATCGGCCGAGCGCCGCCCGCCTGCGTCACGCACTGAATGCGATAGAGTTTCAACTGCTGCCAAACCGGCTGCAGCACCGCCGCGACCGCCGCGCCGTCAATCACTCGCGGGTCGCCCCAGGCGTGGCCCACCGGCTGGATGGGCCGCCGGTCGATCCCCGCCAGACAGGGGTAGCTCTCCTTCTGCTTCTGGGAAAAATCCTCGCCCGGCAGCCACACGCCCTGGCTATCGACGGGCAGCAACTCGACCGTTTGCCCGGCGGCCACTTCGACCATGCAGGCCGGGCGGCGGTATTGGATATCTACGCGGACCCGCGCCCCGGCGGACTTCGTGACCGTCGCCTTCGCCACCCAAGGATGGAGCATGAAGGCGATTTGAATTCGTTCCGCCAGATCATCGTCCAGCAGCGAAAGCGGGCGGTCGGACGAGGTAATGTTGTGAAATGCCTCGGCGCGGACGTCGCTGCGGATCCAATCCGGCGGCGGCGTGACGGCAATCTGCTCGATTCTGACGATATAGTCGGGCGAGTTTGCGACGTGCTTTTCCACCCGCCGCCAAACTGCCCAGGCGCCGCTGGTGAAGCCGGTCACCAGGAGCACCGCCAGTGTAAACGTGCGGCCCGGACCGGCGAGAAACACCAGCGTCCGCCAGAGCCCGGAAGGCACGACGGGACGCGAGGCGGCCTTTTTCGTTGCGCTCACCATATTTCGATCTCCAATTCCAGCCGCACGTCCATGCGCTGGTTGACCTGGCTTCGAACGAGCTCGATCAGCCGCAGAACGTCCTGGCTTGTGCAGTTGTGTTCGGCGACGATGAAGTTCGCATGCCGCTCGCTCACTACGGCGCCGCCGATCCGCGTCCCCTTGAGGCCGCACTTGTCGATCAGCTCGCCCGCACTGGCCCCGCGGGGGTTCTTGAAGATGCAGCCGGCGCACTGGTGGCCCATCGGCTGGTTCGCCCGTTTGATGATCCACTGTTTTTGCATCCGCCGGGCGAGCTCGCGGGGGTCGTCCTCTTCGAGCTCCAGCACGGCTTCGAGGACGACGCCTTCATCGAGATTGCTCTCGCGGTATCCGAAGAAGAGGTCGTCGCGGGCCCGCTCGATCGTCTCGCCGGAGGGCGTGACGATGGTGGCACCGGCGGTCCATTGGCCGATGTCGCCGCCGTGAGCGCCGGTGTTGCCGTGGAGCGCACCGCCGACGGTGCCGGGGATGCCGACGAGCATCTCCATGCCGGCCAATCCGCGATGGACCGTCGTCGTCACCAGCCGGCCGAGGTTCGCGCCGCCGCCGACGGTCACCCGCCGGCCGTCGATGGCGATGCGGCCGAACTCCAGCGAGGTGAGGCGGACGACCAGCCCGGGCACGCCTTCTTCGCGGACGAGGATATTCGAGCCTTGGCCGAGAATGCGGACCTCGACGTCTTCTTCATGGCAGCGCGCGAGCAGGGCGATCAACTGGTCTGGGTTTTCCGGTTCGGCAAAGAATTCGGCCGGGCCGCCCAATTGAAACCAGGTGTGCATGGCCAGGGGCTCAGTCTGCCGCACGATTTTCTCGAAACCAGTCCACGAGGCCATGAGCTACCTTTCCGATGTCGCCCGCCCCCATGACGACCAGGCAATCGCCCGGCGCCAGGTGCGTCTTGAGATGCTGTTGGATGTCCGCCAGGGCGTGCGAGCCGAACACGTCTTGCCCCGCGGCGCGGGTCCGTGCGGCCAGGTCGGCGGCAGTCACGTCGCCGGGCACTGGCGGGCCTTCGCGGGCGCGAAAGATGTCGGCTATCAACACCCTCTCGGCATTTTGCAGGCTCAAGGCCAGTTCGTCCAGTAGGCGTGCCGTCCGCGACGCCTGGTGGGGTTGAAAGAGGCACCAGACGCGGGAATTTGGCCAGATTTCGCGGATCGTCGACAAGGCGGCGGAGATTTCGGTCGGATGATGGGCATAGTCATCCCAAATCGCCAGGCCGCCAGCATGGTAAACACATTCCATGCGACGCCGCAGGCCGCGGAAGTTTGCCAAACCGGCCGCGATTACCTCCGCGGCGCAACCGTTGATCGACGCCAGCGCCGCGGCGGCAAGGGCATTAAGGACGTTATGGAGGCCGTAGACGGCAAGTTCGACATGGACGAGACGGCAGTCGCGATGCAGCAGATCGAAGCTGTATTGGCCGCGGTTGCCTTGCACGTTGGCGGCACGCCAATCGGTATGGTCGGAGAGGCCGAAGGTCTGGATCGTAGGGTGGGACAAGCGAGCGTGCGAGTGCAGGCCCACCGTTTGAAGCGATTGGTGGGCCGGCGCTCGCTGCGCGATCTTGTCCCACTCTGCGTCATCGCACGGCACCAACAGCGTCCCCTCTGGCGGCAGTAGCGCGGCAAACTGCGCGAACGCATCTTCCAACGCCTCGCGAGTCGGGTAGCAATCGAAGTGATCGTGCTCCACGTTGAGTATCACTGCATCGTGCGGGCTGAGATGCAAGAAGTTCCGCTGATACTCGCACGCCTCGACAAGCACAATATCACCATTGCCCGCGCGCCCTCCCACGCCGCCGCAAGGCGACGCCCCGTAGACGAACGTCGGATCGCGACCTGCGGCCATGAAGATTTCGGCCGCCATCGCGGTAGTCGTCGATTTGCCGTGAGTGCCCGCAACGGCGAGCCCGCAACGGCCCTTCATCAGAAGGCCGAGCATTTCGGCGTAGCTGACGATCGAAATGCCCAATTCCGCGGCGCGGCGAAGCTCAAGATTGTCGTCCGGAATCGCGCTACTCTTGATCACAAGCTCGACATCGGCAGATACAGTTTCCGGCGCATGTTGCGCAAAGATTCGGACACCCGCGCTCGCCAGCGGATCATCGCAGCCAATTGCCGAATCCGAACCGCTTAGCCGCCAGCCCCTATGCAAGAGCACGTGCGCTAGCGACCTCATGCCAGCGCCGCCGACGCCGATGAGATGAGTTGAGCGCGAACGGGTTGTATCGAGATGCTGCCAAGCTAGCATGGATTGCTTTTGCGCTTACGTCAGGGGTTTGCGTGCGGAGGCAGAGCATTAAGAAGTTGAATCGGGATCGTAGGGGCGATGAACGAACATTCGCCGTGACCACCCTGCGCCAGAAGCGGCGGCGCAACTTTCGGATCGGAATTGGTATTGTCGTAAACCCAGAATCGTGTCGCCTGGGCCAAGAACCAGGCCGCCGTATCGACCGAACGATGCCATCGGGCTACGATCTTCTCCGTTGGCACGTCATGACCGCCGCGCTCAGTACGAGCGCGAACACGCGAACAGGCGGTTTCCGGCGAGTCGAGCCAAACGTATATCAGACCGAAGAATCCTCCGTCTCGGTCTACCGATTCGACGACGCGTCGATATTTGTCCGTGCTCATGACCGTTTCGACAACGACCGCCTCGCCTGTCGCCAACCTTGCAATGAGTTTATTAAAGACGGCGATTGCAGCTTCCAGGAACGCCTGAGTCCGAATCGCGTCCGGGGCGTCGGAAAACGTCGGAATACCTTTCCCGCGCAGAATCGCAAGGGCGATATCGTCCGGGTTCAGGTAAGTCGCATGCGAGATAAGATCAGAAAGTGGCTCTCCTTGAACGAATGTCGTCTTTCCAGCACCGTTCGGACCAGCAACGATCCACAGTTCGGCCACAGCGCATGTCCTTGCAAGAAAGCCATCCGTTTATCGGGATTCCAGCGCGCGGCGTTTGCCGCGGTGAAAACACTCGGTCAACTGCCGAGTGAATTCTTCCGACTCGTAACGCGAATAGTCCTTCGCCGGCGCGTCGGAAGGCGGGACGATGCCCGATTCGCGAAGGCGCGCAAAGAGTTCGTACTGTTGGGTCGGGGTCAGCCCCTTTACCGCGTCAACAATCTCCAACACGCTTCCCATAGCGCGATTCTAGCTGAATCTGTGGCAAATTCAACTACTGGTGAGTACAGCGTTAGCAGGCGTACAGTCACGCTGATCGCTACTTCCCCAACCCTCCAAACCGCCTGTCCCGCGCCGCAAAATCGCGGATCGCCGCGTGCAATAGCGCCTCGTCGAATTCGGGCCAAAGGCGGTCGGTCACCCAAATCTCGGCATAACTGATTTGCCAGAGCAGGAAATTGCTCACCCGCATTTCGCTCGCCGTGCGGATGAGCAGGTCCGGGTCGGGCATGCCGGCCGTGTAGAGCCGCTGCGAAATGGTTTCCTCGGTGACGTCCTCGGGCACGAGCCGGCCGGCGCGGGCGTCCTCGGCAATGCGGCGGCTGGCATCGACAAGCTCGGCCCGGCTGCCGTAGTTGATCGCCAGACAAAGCTTCATGCCGCTGTTCGCCGCGCTCGTGGAGACGGTGCGGTCCATTTCCTGCAAGGCGCCCTGCGGAATGCCCTCGCGGCGGCCGATGACCGAGACGCGGATGTTCTGTTCCATGATCAGCGAGCGCTGGCCGACCATGTAGTGCTCCAGCAACTGCATGAGGAAAGCGATCTCGTCGGCGGGCCGCTTCCAGTTCTCGCTGGATAGGCAATAGAGCGTCAGTTGCTCAATTCCCAGCCGGGCGCACTCCTCGGTCACGCGGCGGACCACGTCGGCCCCGCAACGATGGCCTTCGATTCGCGGCAGCCCTCGCCGCCGCGCCCAGCGGCCGTTGCCGTCCATGATGATGGCGATGTGCCGCGGAATCTTCGCGGCCGGCACGTCGGCCAGCGCGGGGACCGTCCCGATTTTCGTATCAGCGAAAATGGAACTGTCCCCTTTGCCGGCACCGTCACGGAGCATCTGAGTTGTGGTGGACATCATGGGCAAAGATCGTCTGTTGCCGGTCCGGCCCCACGGAAACAACCTCCACCGGCCGGCCAACCAACTTGCTAAGCCGGGCAAGATAGGCGGTGGCGTTCGCGGGCAGATCGTTCATCGCGCGGGCGTGGCTGATTTCCGCCTGCCAGCCCGGCAGTGTCTCGTATACCGGAACAACGCGCCGCAGGTCGTCAACGTGATCGGGGAAATTCGTGATTCGCTGGCCATCAAGCTCGTAGGCGGTGCAAATCTTCAACTCCGGTAGTTCGCTCAACACGTCCAGCAGCATAACGGCGAGGCTATCCACGCCGCTGAGCCGCGCCGTATAGCGGGCCGCGACCGCGTCGAACCAGCCGCAGCGCCGCGGGCGGCGGGTGACCGTGCCGTACTCGTTGCCGCGCTCGCGGATATGCTGCCCGACGGCGTTATCCTGCTCGGTGGGAAACGGCCCGCCTCCGACACGCGTGCAATACGCCTTGACAATCCCCAGCACCTTGGTAACATAACGGCCCGGCACGCCGGAGCCACCAGCCACGCCGACGCCGGAGCTGTTGCTGCTGGTCACGAACGGGAAGGTTCCGTGATCGATGTCCAGCAGCGCGCCTGGGCACCTTCGAAAAGCAGCTTTTTGCCGGCCTCGATGGAATCCAAGAGATAGGCCGTCGTGTCGCCCACGTAGGGCCGCAGCCGTTGGGCGTACTCGTGATACTGGCGGTAGATTTCCTTGGCATCGAGCTGGATCTGATCGTCCGGGCAGCCCAGTCCGCGGAGGATGCGGCGCTTGGCCGCGGCGATCTGTTCAATGCGTGCGGCAAAGTTCTCGCGGTACATGTCGCCCAGGCGGATGGCGTGTGAGCGGCCGACTTTGTCGCGATAGCAGGGACCGATGCCGCGCATCGTCGTGCCGAGGGCCTCGCCGCCGGTAGATTCGTTTAACAGTCGGTCCTCTTCAAAGTGCCAGGGGAAGATGACGTGCGCCCGCGTGCTGATCATGAGATTCTTGCCAACCTTCACTCCGCGGGCGCAAAGCGATTCGATTTCCTGGAGCAGGCTGGGCGGGTTGATGACCACCCCGCCCGCTATCACGCACTGCACGTCGGGCCGAAAGATGCCGCTGGGGACCAGCGAGAGCTTGAATGTCTGCCCGTCCATGACAACCGTATGTCCGGCGTTTGCTCCCCCCTGGTAGCGAACCACGATGTCGTTGCTGTCGGTGAGCAGGTCGACGATCTTGCCTTTGGCTTCGTCGCCCCATTGAAGTCCGATAACACAAGTGGCCGGCATAGCTAGTCTCGATGGGAACCACACGCTTGCCCGCTTGCAACCGACGGCTGCCGACGAGCAAACGTGTCAGTTTAGCGGGAAAAACAGCGCGAAGTCAAGCCGCGTCCCCACTTCAGTGTACGCATAGTGAATTCGCGGTGGCGCACGTGCCGATCCCCTGGAATTCCGGCTTAGCCCGGCGCTTACTGTACGCCCGGCTAAAGCCGGAACTCCAGCGCGGCGCAACCGGCCGCCAGTGGCCTCTATAACTCGCCCGCTTGTTCCAATCGGCAATCGTTTTTTTTGGAAAAAGGCGACTTGGCCTGCTGCCGATAGCAGAGGTTGTGTCTAACCGTCCATAGGCGCTGGGGGTTGCCGGGTGTTCATGTTGCTTTGGCGAATTGAAATTTCGCAAGCGCCGAATCAGAAAGCAGTCTTGTTTCCACCTTATCGCTTCGTGTATAACCCCCGCCCGGACGCTGATATTATTGCACATTTTCACTCGAATGGAGAACCGAGATGGCATCGCTTCCATCTTTCTGGCGCAAGAATTGGCTACGCTCCTGGTTGCATTTGTTTCGACCGGCGCGAGAAGAGGAAGTTGAACCGCGGCATTGATCGTCGCCGGCTGCGCATGGAGCGCCTGGAAGGCCGCGCGATGCTGTCGGTGACGGTAACGGCCAATACGAACGCCCTGTTGGCAAACGCCTCCTCCATAGTCATTACCGGTACGGGCTTTGATCCGATCGTTGCCAACGACAGCGTCGCGTTCACCGACGCCAGCGGCGACGGCACGGTGACCGGCACCGTGACGTCGGCCAGCCCGACCTCGCTCACCGTGGCGATTTCGCCCAGTTCGCAGATGGTCGGCGGCGAGCTTGATGCCGTGGTCACGGCCGACGGCGCCGCCAGCGCGTCGGCACAGGTGGCGACCGTGACTCCGGTCATCACTTCCGCCACGGACAACCTCACCGCCAATGCCGGCTCGATCGTCATCAACGGTTACGGCTTCGATGCCACAGGCGCCAATGACGCGGTGACGTTCGACAGCGGCGCGATAACCGGCACCATCAGCAACGCTTCCACCACGTCGCTTACCGTGACACTGCCGTCCGATCCGACCGGCGGCGCGCTCACTTCGACGGTGACGGTGAACACGGTGGCCACCTCGGAGACGCAGGTGGGCACGGTCACGCCGGTTGTGACCAGCAGCACAACTGATTTGGCGGCAAACGCCAGCAGCATTACGATCAACGGCTTCGGCTTCGACACGAACCAGGCCAACGACGCGGTCACTTTCAGCGACGGCGCGATTGGAACCGTCAGCACGGCAACCGCCACCGTGCTCACCGTGACCCTCGACACCGCTCCGACTACTTCCGGCACGCTCAACGCGATCGTCAGTGTGGATGGCGCCGCCAACGGGCTGCCCGAGCAAGTGGCCACGGTCACTCCCGTCGTAACCAGCAGCACCGCCGGCTTGCCCGCCAACGCGACCTCGATGACGATCGACGGCTATGGCTTCGACACGCTGGTGGCCAACGATTCTGTGACGTTCACGGACGGTTCCGGATCGGCGGCCGGCACGGTCACGGCGGCCACGCCGACCTCGCTGACGGTGACTTTTACCCAAAGCCCAACGCTTTCCGGCACGCTGAAGGCGATTGTCCAAGCCGACAATCAAGCCAGCGGCGTTACGGGCGTGCAAGTCGCCAAAGTGACTCCCGTTGTCACCAGCAGCACGACCGACCTGCCGATCAATACGACCACACTGACGATCGACGGTTATGGATTCGACGCCACGAAGGCCAACGACTCGGTCAGCTTCACGGATGGAGCGGCCGGCACGATAAGCTCCGCAACGTCCACCGCGCTTACCATATCGATTACCACAGCGCCGACGGCCGTGGGAAGCCTGAGCGCCACGGTCACGGCCGACAGCGCGGCGGGAAGCTCGACGCAAGTCGCCACGATCGCGCCGGTCGTCACTGCCAACAGCGGCAATATGTTGCCTGCCACTGGCAGCACCTTATACATCGTCGGTCTCGGTTTCGACGCCACGACGGACACCGACAATACGGTCACTTTCAACGACGGGGCCACAGGCTCGGTCACGGCGGCGACCGCGACGCTGCTCACGGTGTCGCTGAACAGCGAGCCGACAACCGCCGGCCCGCTGAACGCTGTGGTAACCACCGACAATGTGATCAATGGTACGCCAGTGCAAGTGGCCACCGCTACGCCGATCGTCACCAGCAGCGCGTCCGATCTCGCCGCCAACGCCGCAACTTTGACCATCAGCGGATCGGGCTTCGATCCCACGCCCGGCGACAACACGGTCTCCTTCAACGACGGCGCGACCGGCACGGTCACGGCGGCCACGCCGACGTCGCTGACGGTTACCTTAGGTCAGGCTCCGTCGGCGGCCGGAAATCTGACAGCGGTCGTCACGACGGACGGGGAGAGCAGCGGCTCGGCCCTGCAAGTGGCCACGGTCATACCGGTAGTCACCAGCAGCACGGCAGACCTGGCCGCAAATGCGACCACGGTTACGATCAACGGCTACGGCTTCAACGGGACAACGCCTTCGAAGAACACGGTCTCGTTCAACGGCGCGGCGGTCGGTACAGTTACCGCGGCGACTTCCACCTCGCTCACAGTAACGTTCACCACGCCGCCGACCGGCGGAAGCCTGACGGCCTCGGTCACCACCAACAGCCAGCCCAGCAGTAGCGCGGTGCAAGTGGCCACGGTCCTTCCGGTCGTAACCTCCAATGCCGCCTACGAGCCGGCCGCTTCGGCGACGACGCTGCTCATTAACGGTTACGGCTTTGATACCACCGCCGGGCACAACACGGTCGCGCTGAGCGACGGCGCCGTGGTGTCCAGCGTCGCCGCGACCAGCACGAACCTGCTAACGGTCGTCCTTACGACGCCGCCGACCAGCGCCGGGCCATTGACCGCCGTCGTCACGACCGACGGCGCGAGCAGCGCGCCGGTGCAAGTCGCCACGCCCTCGCCGGTTGTTACAAGCAGCACGTCAAGCCTCGGCGCCGGTTCGACGACGTTGACGATCGCCGGCCAAGGGTTCGATCCAACGGCCGCCAACGACACAGTGACCTTTGCTGACGGCACAACGACGCCCGTCGGCAGTGTTACCGCGGCGACGCCGACTTCGCTCACCGTGACCTTTAGCGCGCCACCAGCGGCGACCGCCCCCTTGATGGCCGTCGTGACAACCGACGGCGCGAGCGCCTCGTCCGTCGAAGTGGCCAAGATCGCTCCGGCCGTGACTGCCAGCACGGCCGCGCTGGCAGCGAATGCCGCCACGCTTACGATCAACGGCAGCGGCTTCAGCACCACGGCGGCCAACAATACCGTGGTCTTCAACAAGGGCGCGGTCGGCACCGTGACAAATGCCACGGCAACTGCGCTGAGCGTGTCGATTTCGACGATGCCCAACGCCGTCGGCAGCCTGACCGCAACCGTGACAACCAACGGTGTCAGCAGCAGTTCGGCGGTGCAGGTGGCTACGGTCGCCCCGGTCGTGCTGCAAAGCGCCAACAGCCTCGCCGCGAACTCCAGTTCGATAACCATCCGCGGCGTCGACTTCGATACTTCGAACTCCGGCGCCAACAACACCGTCGTGTTCAGCAACGGCGCGGTTGGCACGGTGTCGGCGGCGACGTCGACGACACTTACCGTCGGATTCTCCACCAAGCCCACTGCGGGCAATCTGACCGCCGTGGTCACGACCGACGGCGTGAGCAGCGGCACGGCAGTTCAAGTTGCCACGGTCACGCCGCTCGTCACTTCCGCCAGCGGCAATCTGGCCGCCAATGCAAATACGGTGACCGTCAACGGTTTCGGCTTCGATCCTTCCGGCGTGAACACGGTCGCCTTCAACGACGGCGCGGCGGGCTCGGTCGACGTCGGCCACGGCGACCTCGCTCATTGTGACCTTCACCACGAATCCGACTAATGCCGGCCCGCTCACGGCCATCGTCACCACGGACGGCGTGACGAGCGGAACGGCCACGCAGGTGGCGGCCGTCATCCCGGTCGTGACCGGCAGCACGACCAACATGGCCGCGAACGCGGCCTCAATGACCATCAACGGCTACGGCTTCAGCGCCACGTCGTCGCACGACACCGTCGCGTTCAATGACGGCGCGGTCGGTGCAATTACGAACGCCACCGCGACTTCGCTCACGATCTCGTTCATCACCGAGCCGGACGCCGTGGGCAGCCTGACGGCCTCGGTCACCGCCAACGGCGCCAGCAGCGGCACGGGCGTCGAGGTGGCCGCGATAACGCCCGTCGTCGTCGCCAATCCTTCGTACCAACTGGCAGCAAATGCCGGCACGATCGTCATCAACGGCAACGGCTTCGATACGACGGCCGGCAACAACTCGGTCTTATTCAACAACGGCGCAGTCGGCACGGTCCAATCGGCCACCGCGACCTCGCTCACGGTGAGTTTCTCCACCAATCCAACCGCCGGCCTTCTGACCGCGGTGGTCACCACCGATGGAGTCAGCAGCGGCTCGCCGGTGCAGGTAGCTGCCGTCTCGCCGGTCCTCACCAGCAGCACTTCCGGCCTCGTCGCCAGCACCGCCACGATGACGATCAACGGCTCCGGATTCAATCCGACGGCATCGGGCAACACGGTGACCTTCAGCGGCCCCGCAGTCGGCACCGTAACATCGGCGACGGCGACTTCGCTTACGGTGACCTTCACCACGCCACCCGCCTCCGGCAACCTCATGGCCTCGGTAACCACGGGCGGCGCCAGCAGCGGCACGGCGGTGCAAGTAGCGACCGTTTCACCGGCCATCACCGCCAGCACGGCCTCCCTGGCCGCCAACGCCGCTACGATGACGATCAACGGCGCGGGCTTCAGCACGACGCCGGGCAATAACACCGTCGTGTTCAACAACGGCGCGGTTGGCACGGTGACAGGTTCCACCGCGACGTCGCTCACAGTCTCTTTCTCCACGAAGCCGACCGCCGGCAACCTGACCGCAGTGGTCACTGTCAGCGGCATCAGCAGTAGCACGGCCGTGCAAGTGGCCTCCGTCACGCCGGTAGTCACCACGAACGCCGCCGGCATGGCCGCGAGCGCCGCGACGATCACCATCAACGGCTACGGCTTCGACACGACCGCCGCGCACAACTCGGTCATTTTCAATGGCGGCGCGACGGGCATCGTGACCTCGGCCACCGCGACCGCGCTCACCGTGACGTTCAGCACCGCCCCGACCGCCGGCAACCTCACTGCGGTGGTCATGACCGACGGAGTTGCCAGCGGCTCGCCGGTGCAAGTCGCCACGGTCACACCGTCTGTCACCAGCAGCACCGCGGCCCTGCCGATCAACGCGGCTTCAATCGTAATCAACGGATTCGGGTTTGATCCCAGGGCGGCCAACAACACGGTCGTCTTCAGCGACGGGGCCGTTGGCACGGTAACAGCCGCCACGGGAACCACGCTTACGGTGACGCTTGGCACGAAGCCGGCCGCGGTGGGCGCTATCACCGCCACGGTAACGACCGACAGCCAATCCAGCGGCGCGGTGCAGGTGGCCAAGATCGTTCCCGTTGTGACCAGCAGCACCACCGCCCTATTTCCGAGCGCGACGCAGATTACGATCAACGGCGCCGGCTTCAGCACGACCGCGGGCAACAACACGGTCGCGTTCAACAACGGCGCGACGGGCACCGTCTCGGCGGCCACCGCAACCGCGCTTACGGTCACTTTCACAAACGCGCCTAACGCCGGCAGCTTGACGGCGATCGTCACCACCAGCGGGGCAAGCAGCGGCACGGCGGTGCAAGTGGCCGCCGTGGCCCCGGTCGTGACGGCCGGCGCCACAAGCCTCGCCGCCAATGCGGCCGCCATCACGATCAACGGCTCCGGGTTCGATCCGATTGCCGCCAACAACACTGTGGTTTTCAACGGCAACGCGGTCGGAACAGTAACGGTGGCGACCTCGACTGCCCTCACTGTGGTCTTCGCCAAAGCGCCAACCGCAGGATCGTTGACGGCCGTTGTCACCACCGACGGCGTGAGCAGCGGAACTGCTGTGCAGGTGGGCTCGGTCACGCCCATCGTGACATCCAGCATGGGCAGCCAGGCGTTGAACGGCAAGAGCCTCGTCATCCGCGGCTACGGGTTTGACACGACGGCGGCGCACAACACGGCCGTCTTCAACGACGGCGCGGTTGGTGCCGTCACCGCCGCGACTCCAACGACGCTCACGGTAACGTTCAGCACCAAACCGACCGCAACGGGCACGCTGACCGCCATCGTCACGACCGACTCGCAAATTAGCGGCTCGGCCGTTCAAGTGGCCACCGTCGTGTCCGCCGGAACGGCGCCGACCGTGACCAGCAGCACAGCGAACCTGGCCGCCAACGCAACCAGCTTTACCATCGCTGGTACGGGCTTCAGCACGACTGCCGCCAACAACGTCGTGACATTGAGCAACGGCGCGACGGGCACCGTCACCGCCGCGACCGCTACGCAGCTCACCGTGGCACTGAGCGCGGCGCCTACGGCCGGGCCGCTCACCGCCACGGTCTCCACGCTCGGCGTCGGCAGCGGCACGGCTGTCCAGGTGGCTACGGTCGTGCCGGTCGTCACCAGCAGCACTACTGCCCTGGCGATCAATGCCACGACGATCACCATCAACGGCTACGGCTTCGACCCGACTGCCGCCCACAACACGGTGACTTTCAACAACGGCGCCGTGGGCAGCATCACCGCGGCGACCGCGACACAGCTCACCGTGAGCATTACCACCAGGCCGAATGCCGTCGGCAGCCTCACGGTGACCGTCAACACGGACGGCGTCAACAGCAGCGCGCCGGTCCAAGTGGCCACCGTCGTGCCGGTTGTGACCAGCAGCACGACGGCCAACGGCATCAATGCCAATACGGTCACGATCAACGGCCTCGGATTCAGCACGACGACAGGCAACAATCTGGTCACGTTCAATGACGGCGCGACCGGCACGGTTACCACCGCCACGGCCACCGCGCTTACCGTGACCTTTGGCGCCAAGCCGACCGCGCTTGGCAACTTGACCGCCGTTGTTGCCACCAGCGGCAACAGCAGCGGCACTCCGGTGCAGGTGGCGACGGTCGCGCCCGCCGTGACCGCCAGCGCTGCCAGCCTGGCGGCCAACGCGACTGCTGTCACAATCAACGGCTCCGGCTTCGATCCGGCGCCGGCAAACAACACGGTAACCTTCAACAGCGGGGCCGGCGTTGTTACGGGCGCAACCGCGACGTCGCTGACCGTTCGCTTCTCGCAGTCCCCCGCGGCGGGCAGCCTGACTGCCATCGTCACCACCGACGGCTCAAGCAGCGGAACCGCGGTCCAGGTTGCCAGCTTCGCCCCGATCGTCACCGGCAGCACCGCCAGCCTTGCCGCCAATGCGACGACGGTCACCATCAACGGCTTCGGCTTCAGCACGACGCCTGCCAACAATACGGTAGTGTTCAACGGCCAGGCGGCGGGTACGGTGACCGCGGCGACCGCCAACTCGCTCACTGTGACGTTCTCCAACAGCAGCCATCTGGCGGTCGGCAATTTGACCGCCGTGGTCGCGGTGAACAGCGTTTCCAGCGGCTCGGCGGTGCGAGTGGCGTCGGTCATTCCGGGCGTGACCAGCAGCACGACCAGCCAGCCAATCACGGCCTCCACGATCACCATCAACGGGGCCGGCTTCGATACAACGCCCGGCAACAATACGGTTGCCTTCAATAACGGCGCCGTCGGCACCGTCACCTCGGCGACCGCCACGTCGCTCACGGTGACGTTCGGCACGAAGCCTTCGACCCCGGGCAGTCTGACCGCCGTGGTCACGACGGACGGCACGAGCAGCGGTTCGACGGTGCAGGTCGCAACCGTCGTGCCCGTGGTTACCCAGAGCAAGTCCAGCGTGGCAGCCAACTCGACGACCGTCACCATCAACGGCGCCGGCTTCAATACCACGCCCGGCAGCAACACGGTCACTTTAAGCAGCGGCGCAACGGGCACAGTCACCGCCGCCAGCGCCACCTCGCTCACGGTGACCTTCGGGACCGCGCCGACCGCCGGGCGCTGACGGCCATTGTGAACGCCTATGGCGAAAGCAGCGGCACGGCGGTCGAGATCGCCAGCATCTCGCCGGTGGTGACGCAAAACACCTCTAGTCTGGCCACCTCCGCGACAACGATCACGATCAGCGGATTTGGCTTCGATACCACGCTCGCCAACAACACGGTCACCTTCAACGACGGCGCGACGGGCACGGTCACGTCGGCCACCAAGACCTCGCTGATCGTGACGTTCAAAAACAAGCCCACGGCGGCTGGCTCCTTGACGGCCATCATTACGACCGACGGCGTCAACAGCGGTGTGGCGACGCAGGTGGCTACGTACGCGGTAGCGCATCCGATGGAAAGCGTCAACGGCATCGGCGG
Source organism: uncultured Planctomycetia bacterium (assembly GCA_963780045.1). Classification (GTDB taxonomy): domain Bacteria; phylum Planctomycetota; class Planctomycetia; order Pirellulales; family Thermoguttaceae; genus JANXQG01. The sequence goes on from CAVZZZ010000005.1 coordinate 1,048,094, forward strand.
CTTTTTCTTTGCGCTCGCGATCCGGAGGCGCTGGCCAAGTGGTATCAGCAGAACCTGGAGATCGCGCTGGTTCCCGCCAGCTACGACGACTCGCCCTGGCGGCAAGCGGCCGGGCCAACGGCCTTTGCTCCGTTTCCAGAGGACACGGACTATTTCGGCGATGGTGGAAAGACTTGGATGCTCAACTTCCGCGTCGAAAACCTCGACCGCATGGCGGCGCAACTGCAAGCCGCCGGAATCGCGGTAACGATCGATCCGCAGCAGTACCCCAACGGGCGTTTCGCCAAGCTGCAAGATCCGGAAGGAAATCCGATCGAGTTGTGGGAGCCGATGAAGGCCGAGCGCCCGAGGGTGGCACGTTCCTGAGCCGCAGCGAAGGGCGTGATTTGCAGCTTGCGACGCCCTTCGCAAGTTGTGGGACGCACCGCGCCCGCCGGAACAAGACGCGATTTCGCGAAAAACTACTTTTTGCCTTGGCGCGGAATTATGGCGAAAGCCGGCGGGCGATGCCGAACTCCCAACCCCTTGCGCCATAAGGGTTTAGGGCGCGATTTCGCTCCGCGGGGCAAAACCGGCGGCCCTTTTCGCAAACAAGTGTCAAGGGCCCTAAACCCTTGCCGCACAAGGAGTTGCGGCGACGAACGAACCACAATCACCAATTGGTGTTGACAGTAGTTAAGAATTGTGGTATAGTGCCGGGAAACGTGGATAGCGGCTGGTGAGAAGTCGTGAGCGGGAAGAAGTCGGAAGTCTGAGGCACGGGTGCAGAAGTACAGTCCTCAGCCCGCCCCCTCGCCGGAAAGGGAGAGACCGGACCATTGCGCTCCCGACTTGCCCCTTTTTGCGAGATGCGCAACACCCACAACTTTTGAGGGAAACAGCAACATGGCCAAAGACGGCGTGCGTAATTCCCTTGTCATCAAGAGTTTACAGCGGTGGCGCCGGATGCGCAACAGCGGCAAGAAAACGCGAAGGCGTTGTGCGCTGCGCATCTTTTCCATCCCCGGCAGGTCCTTCTTGCCGAGATGGACCGTTGCGGACACGGTTCGCGGACTCCTCAGCCCGCACAAAATGGTTCGCCGCACTTGTCCATTGAAGGCACAAAGGACCTACAGGCCGATGCACAAGTCACCCGGCGACGGTAGTCCTAGCTCCATCCTGAGTGCGTTCTGGGTCGGTCCTGGGTGGCTCCTGGGTCGAATCTGGCTCGAAAAATGGCCAAAATCAAGGCAATAACTCGATGTTCAAAGCGCGAAGAAAAAATCGGTCGCCTTATGCGCCACGGCCCAGCCAGCGGCTAACATTTCGACACCCCGAGCCGACTGCCTCTCAAATCGACGGCGGTCGTCTTTCCCAATTTAACGGAAACTATCAAATGGGATGTCTGCGCTATACAGGCGTGATACGTCCTGATTGCCGATAACGGAGATTCGCACAAGTCTAATGATTGGGCTGTCGATAACAAGTTTGCCGGTTAAGCGGACTCGGCGGGGTGCATGCATTGCGCTCGGCTGCCTCCGCTTGCCGGCATGGGGGGCAAACTAAACGTCGCGCTGCGCCCATTGCGGCGTCGCTTTCGGGGGCTGTGCGCGGAGCATTTTGTTGCTCACGGCTGGTTGTGAAGCGAACGTTGTACAAGTAGCGACGATTCGTTTCAGTTCCAGCCGTGCGAGTAAGAGAAACGCAAGCGGATGCGTTGTCACCCCCAGACTGTCGCTATCGTTCTGCTGTGCATCGCCGCGGCGCTGCCGGGCTGCGCGCCGCAGCAACCGTTCTACTTCCGCAACAACGACGACCTCTCGCACTACGTCGGCGTGGCCGACAAGATCGAAAACGTCAACGTCGACGAGGCCCGCAACAGCGAAGTCGAGACCACGCTGGCGCCGTTTTCCATCACCCGCCCGGCGCCGACCGAGGCCAACATGTGGAACCTGTCGCTGGAGGAAACGGTCAAGATCACTCTGCAAAACGGCAAGGTCCTGCGGTCGCTCGGCGGGGCCGTGCAGGGCCCGCCCACGTTCCTCACCGGCAACCCCAACGCGGCGACCACGATCTACGACCCGGCCATTGTCGAGACCGATGCCCGCTTCGGAGTCGCGGCGGGCGAGTCGCTCTTCGACCCGACGTGGACGACGGACTATTTCTGGGAACGGAACCACCAGCCGGAAAACGTCAATCAGGCGTTTGCCGGGTCACTGCCGCTGGAGTTGAACCAGGACGTTTTCCAGTTCCAGACGGGCCTGAGCAAGACGACCGCGGACGGAACTGTGCTGAGCGTGACCAACACGACGGCTTACGACCTGCAGCGGAACGACCCCACGCGGCAGTCGCCTTCAGACTGGGTGGAGTCTTTCCAGATGGAAATCCGCAAGCCGCTGCTGCAAGGCGCGGGCGTGGAGTTCAACCAGATCGCCGGCCCCGGCGCGATTCCCGGTTTCAACCAGGGCGTATTGCTGGCACGGCTCAACACGGACATCGCGCTAGCGGCCTTCGAGGGCGCGATCCGCAATACGGTTTCCGACGTGGAAGGGGCCTATTGGGACCTTTACTTCGCCTACCGCAACCTGGACACGGCGGTGGAGGGCCGCGACGACTCGCTGCGCACCTGGCAGAAAGCAAATTCCAATTATCGGTTTGGGAACGAACAAGGACAGGCCGCGTTAGAGGCCCAGGCCCGCGAGCAGTATTGGGGCTTCCAAGTCGCCGCCGAACAGGCGCAGGCGCAGCTTTATCACGCGGAGACCCGCCTACGGTTCCTGATGGGCATTCCGGCCACCGACGGCCGCTTGATCCGACCCAAGGACGACCCGACCACGGCCAAGATCACTTTCGACTGGTGCGACTGCCTGGCCGAAGCGATGGCGCGATCGGTGGAAGTCCGCGAGGCGCGGCAGCGCGTCAAACAGCGAGAGCTGGAGTTGATCGCCGCCAAGAACTGGCTCCTGCCGCAACTCTCTCTCGACGCCCGTTACCGCTATGACGGAATGGGCAATCATTTGCTCGATCCGGGCGACAGCAATTTCTCCGGCGGGGCCGTCGACAACCTCGCTTCGGGCGAGTACCAGAGCTGGCACATCGGCGTCGACATGCAGGTGCCGATCGGGTTCCGCAAGCAGATTAGCGGCGTCATTAGCGCGGAAGACGCCCTGGCCCGCGATCGGGCAAAGCTGCACGACACCGAGTTGGAAGTCGTGAGCCAGCTTACGTTTGTGGTGAGCGACCTGGAGGCAGACTACCAGATAACAATCACCAATTTCAACGCCCGCGCGGCTGCCGAGAGGAACCTCAAGGTGGTGACCGCCGCGTATGACTTGGGCCAGCAAGGTGTGCCGTACGACGTGCTGCTGCAAGCCCAGCGGCAACTGGCCGACGCGGAGAGCACTTATTTCCGCTCGCTCACCAATTACGCCAAGGCCATTTCACAGGTCCACCGCATAAAGGGGTCGTTGCTGGAGTACAACGGCGTCTTCTTGACGGAAGGGCCGTGGCCGGGCAAGGCCTACTTCGACGCCCGCCGCCGCGCCCGTGCCCGTGCCGCCGCGGTAAACATCGACTACGGCTACAGCTATCCTCGGCCGCTGGACCGCGGCGAGTACCAGCAGTTCTACAACCGCCCGATGGGCGCGGAGGAGACGCCGGCCGTGCCGAGCCAGGGCCAACCGCAGCCGCCGAAGCCGGAACTGCTGCCCGCGCCGCCCGCGACCCCGCAGCCGACCCCGGAACCGGTGCAGGCGGCCGCGCCGACGGGCGCCTCGCGCGACCTGGCGGCAAGTGACTTGAGCCGTCTGGCGGCGACGCCGCAGCCGGCCGCAGCCGAGCCGGGCCGACTGGACCTCAGCGGCTTCGCGCCGTTGCAGGCGGTGTCGCCGCGCGCGTCCATAAAGGATGCTGCCGTGCAACCGGCCGGATATTGAGTACGTTCGATTGAGGATCGTGGTTGCCGCCGGCGCCGCCGCGAGTTGTAGACGCAATTCGCGGATTGCGGCGAGTGGTTTTGTACGATACAGAGTACAAATCGACGTACAATATTTCGCTTTTATTTACAGCCGACTCGTCTTCGGTTATAGTACATGAGGGGCCAGTCAGGGGAATCACTCTGTTACTTCATCGACTTTTACGCGGCAATCGCGCTGGCAACCGCGTTCGTGGTGGTCGTCATCGGCTGGCGCATAATCAGCCTGTTCGGTTTGCGGCGCGGGCTTTTCGGAGGAATCATCCTGCCGGTCGTCCTCATGGGACTGACTATCGCCGCGACGATCCAGGCGAAGCCTGCAACCCAGGGTGCTGCACTGACGATCATGGGAGTATTCGCACTTGTGACGGCAATGACCCTTTTGCCGAAGGCTCAGGTCAAAATGGCTCAGTTCAAGGAGAAGGCCGAAGCGATGCTCGCAACCCCGGCTCAGCCGTCGCTTGACAGCGTCTGAGGCAGTCCTGCAAAGGCGGACCGTTGTATTCGGGAATAGCATTGCCGTTTTCAGCGTGTTGTGCGCAGGACCACCGGATCCCAGTTTTTATCGTGAACCATTACCGCTTCTGCGGCGTCTAAACAATAGATACATGCAGGCGGTTCCTGTCGAGCCGCCCACCGACTAGAAAGATCCATGACTACAGGGCGGCCACCTTGCGAACTGCGAAAGGCGACGGGTAGATTCGCCGGTCAACCGGCGAATATACTCCCCCGTATCCATTGCGCACTTGACACTTGGCCGTACCTATTCTGCGAGAATACCGAAAGCCCGGTGTCACAGTGATACCGGGTTTTTGTTTGGGACGCCGGGGTTTCTTGTTGGACTGGTAGCTGAGACGCGGGCACCGTGCGCAGCATGGTCGCACCTGGTTGAAAACCAGGAGACGCGGATTCGAGCACCGCCCAGTCCACTGCGTGAATTTCGTGCGCAAGCCCCAGGATTCAGGACTCAAGCCTCCAACGTTCGGGGATCGGCTAGTGGCAGGCCGTCTGGCTTTGACCCAGAAGACGAAGGTTCGATCCCTTCTCCCCGAGCCTTTTCTCAGCGAGCCGTGTCTCGAAAGGGAAACGACTACCTCAAGCCTCGCACGGCGCTGGAGCCAGACGGCACGGCGGCTGCCTGCAAAGCAGCTTCAAGTGGGTTCGACTCCCACCGGCGCTTCTGATACGGCCAGGCCAACGGCGCACGCGCCCTGCCTTCGCGGCAGTTGGCAGCGTGTGTTCCGTACATGGGTTCTGACCGATTGGTCGTGTCAAACAGGTTAGCTCAGCGGATAGAGCACCAGACCGATAATCTGGCTGTCGCGGGTTCGACTCCCGTACCAAGACCGCGAGTGCTGTAAACACCCGCTCCAACGTAGCCTGAGGGAGGCGGGCCAGTGTGTGATCGGCCATCGGTGACCATCGCGCATCGTCGGTGAGAAATCGGCGATGGTGCGCGAAGTGCGCATCGACGGCAGCACGTCCAAGTGCCATGTAGCGCGTGGATACCGCTTCCACCGGCCTTCGGCAAACGGCGACGAATGTCCGGCAACTAGCGCTGGGGCTTCGCCCTGGCGACGACAAGCCGGACGGCAGGCGCCGTGACGCCGGTGGCTTCGTGGATGCTCAAACGACACTCCGCATTTGACCGTGTGATCGCCAGTGGTTCCGCCGCCCAACGGCGTTGCCCGACACGACAATGAATAGAAACAAGCGGCCCACGGCGGGCCGCAGCAAAGGACGGTGAAGCATGTTCAAGATGATCAAGATTCGCAGCTACGAAATCGGCCTGTACTTCCGCGATGGTGAATTCAAGGGCCTGCTAGGCGCTGGCCGCCACCGGTTCGTGGACCCGCTGCGCAGAGTCAAGGTGGAGGTCGTCTCGCAGCGCACCGTGGCTGACCCACGAGAAGCTCGACGTGATCGTCAAGTCTGGGGCGCTGAAGGACCGCGCCGTCATCTTGGACCTGAAAGACCACGAGCGCGCGCTGGTCTGGGTGGAGGGCCGGTTCAGCCACGTCCTGCCGCCGGGGCTGTACGCCTACTGGACCACGTTCAAGCACGTCGCCGTCAAGGTGATCGACGCCCGCAAGGTCCGCTTCGAGCACAAGGACCTTCCGGTGATCGTCCGTTCGGCGATGGCCGAGCGGCTGCTGGACGCCTTCCAGGTCGAGCAGGGCCAGTGCGGCGTGCTATTCGAGGATGGCCGGTACGTCCAGACCCTGCCGCCCGGCAAGTATGCATTCTGGAAGAACGTGGCCAAGGTCGCCCTCGTGCCGGTGGACCTGCGCGAGACGATGCTGGACATCGGCGGTCAGGAGATTATGACTGCCGACAAGGTAACGCTGCGCTTGAACGCGGCGGCCACCTACCGCGTGGCCGACGCCCACAAGGCGCTGAGTGCCGCGGACGACTCCCGCCAGGCCCTCTATCGCGAGGCTCAGTTGGCGCTGCGGGCCGTAATCGGCGCGCGGGAGCTGGACCAGTTCCTGGCCGACAAGGACGCCGTGGCCAAGGAGTTGGAGACCATCGTCCGCCAGCGGGTGGCAGCATTGGGTCTGGAAGTCATATCGGTGGGCATCCGCGACGTGATCCTGCCGGGCGACATGAAGGACCTGATGAACAAGGTCACGGAGGCGAAGAAGGCGGCGGAGGCTAACCTGATCGTCCGTCGTGAGGAAACGGCAGCCATGCGCAGCCAGGCCAACACGGCGAAGGTGCTGGAAGGCAACCCGACCCTGATGCGGCTCCGGGAACTGGAGGTCCTGGAGAAGATCGCCGCGGGCGGCAAGCTGAACGTTGTGCTGGGCGAGAAGGGCCTGGCCGAGCGGGTGGTGAACCTGCTCTGATTGAAACCGATGCCCGGAGGCCGGACGCGATCCTGGCCTTCGGGCTTTTTGTTTATGCCGCGTCGGTCGGTAGCGGCACACTAGGGTTCTGTTAGGAATGGCTTGCACGGCCTTTGGCGACTTGCCTACGGCACTTTGGCATGATACAGTCGAGCCGAATTGCAGCCAGTCGTCAAGAAACTCACATCCCCATTTACCGGCAAAGTCGTCATGTACCGAAACCGGCCCGAGATCAAGCTGACCGGGCCCGCGGATCTCAAGATCGTGCCGGAGTAGAAGGTTGAGAAGAAGTAGCGGCGTCCAAGTTGAGATTGACGAGGGCGGCGAAATGCGAGTGTGAGCTGGAATGGAATAGGAGACCGGGACGTGAGCACGCATTTTCGGATTGAGCGAAACGCCGATGCCCTGGTCGTTCATTTTCTCGACCAGAAGATTCATGCAGACGCTGCAATTGCGGGCCTGGGAAAGGAGCTCTATGCGGTGGTGGATCGCCCCGACTGTCGGAAGCTGATTCTGAACTTCTCCGACGTGGAGTTCCTTTCCAGCGCCATGATCGGCAAGCTCGTCGTCGTGCAGAGGAAGATAGCCGAGAAGAACGGCGTCTTGCGGCTATGCGGGATGTGCCCGAACATTCGCCTGATTTTCAAGCTCACCTGCCTGGATCGCATTCTCGACATTCGGGAAACTGAGGCCGATGCGATAGGGCAGTAAGCGGGGAACAGGAAAGTGGATGGCCGGTGGCATTCAGGCCTACACGATATCCCTGATTTCCTGAGCCACCGCCAAAGCCTGACTCGCTGCCTTCACACTGCCGGTGAGCTTGATGAACGCCAGGGCCGCTTTGACTTCGGGAATACCGACGCCTCCCTTCGCGACAACCTTCCGCACCGCCGACGCCGCGTGTTGTGCTTGGACTTGACGGTCGTGACGAGGTTGCCAGAGACCGTGACGTGATTTTTCGCCAAGGCTTCGACCACTTCACGGGCCTTGGCCTTGGGGTGTTTTTTGTAATAATCGCGGATCGCTTGGGATTTGTTGATTTCGGGCATGACTTTGGCTCCTTGTTGGTTGTGGGGTGTGAACGCAGAATTGTTGCAGGGCCCCGGACGGTTGTCAAGGCGGGCTATGGAGGAGCAGGCGGCGATGAAATAAGATGATGGGGCCTGCTTGATACTGGTATTACAAGAGATAGGGCATCACAGTCAGCATCTCACAAACCGTCAGTAGCTAGGGGCTTGTGTTTTTCGCCCAAAGGGCCTCTAATCAGATGAAACTTGTGCCGAGGCTGCGACCTTCGTATCAATGTCGCAAAGGAGAATCGATTGACGCCAGACGAAAAGCTTGACCGGCTTAGGGCAGAACTAGATCGACTAAAGCGCGAGCACCCGAACAGGCACGGCGTTTTGCGACTTGCAAACAATTGTTTGCGTTCATGCTCCAAATGGAAGTGGGAGCAGCACGGTTGGTCTCTCAGTGATGGGGAATCCTGTGGAATAATGAACGGAGACGACACAGAGCAGCGAACCGCTCTTCTGTCGATACTAAAAGCAAGCATGATCCAGAAGGTCGTATTTGTTCCAGGTGCAGCGATGCTGGAAGTTGTCTTGGACGCTTAAATGGCCCATTTGCCTTTGGCATCGTGACCGCATATAGTTGTAGCAACCAATCGACGCTGACCAGTCAGCAAATCGCCAGCTGGGCAACGTCAACTCAGTCTTTACGGAAGTCGCACGAATGGCAGAAGGTACTATCAAGAAGCTAATCGACAAGGGTTTCGGATTCATCAACACAGGGGGAGCAAAAGACCTGTTCTTTCACTCGAAGAGCCTCCAAGGCGTCGCTTTCGATGCCCTACAGGAAGGCCAAAAAGTCTCCTACACGGAAGGCAGGGGTCCGAAGGGCCCCTGTGCCGAGAACGTCGCGTTGGTATAGTTCGGCCTTGTGGCAGGAATGGCCTCCCGGCATACAAACCGCTTGCCTTCTTGCCGTCTGACCATACAATGGGAGTGGCTGATCGATCAGCGACCAGGGAGGGCCGACACACCGGGTTCATCGCTTGCCCGACATAAAACATGGGCAGCAGATGGCCGAGGTTGGCGTACCGCCTCTCCCCGCAAGAGAAGCCCGCCTTAATTGAGCGGGCTTCTTTGTTTTCTGGGACCGACACTCAACCCCACGCAACTTGACTAAGTTCGACCACAAAGCCGCAGTTCCTGCATTGAGGATCAGAAATTGAGACCATTCCTTCCTCGCAGTTGGGGCATACGTCCGTGTCGAGCAGTATCTTGATTTCGTTCCCCAAGGACACGCCACAATGGGGACATGATGATTGCTGGAGCTTGAAGTCCCACTTCCCCCAGCACTGAGGGCAACGGTCATGGGGCACGACGAGCATTTCTCCATCGACAATGTAATGCTGCGGCGTCGAACCGCGAACTGCCCGATATGGCTTATCTCGATCAAACCCGGTGAAACCAGTCTGCAACACCGGAAGGCAGCGTTCCATCTCAGTGTCGAAAACCGTCACATTTAGATGGAGGCTGACCAAGTATCGTTTGCCGAGAATGTTGGTCAACTCGGTCAACAAGCTTCGTAGCTTTTCGGTTGCGGCAGTTTCCAGGAGTTCAGTACCAACTTCGGCAATGTTGCCCAAGACGGGATCAATGGTCTCAAACATCTCTTTGTCCATTAGCTGCTACGCCACTCCGTTCACGCCCTGCGGGAATCTTCACTCTGATCCATTCTCGGTCGCCGTCAAGATACCGAATTGCATCGGTCCGCGGAAAGCCCCTGGTCAATTGGCTTCACGCAGGCCAACTGGAAGCAGCCAACCCTAGCCAATACTCATAAGAACCTCCTGGTTCTGTATCTTCTCATACACCTCCTGGCGATGCACCGGGATTTCACCGGGGCCTTCGATGCCCAGTCGCACTCGGTCGCCTTTGACACCCAGCACTGTAACCACAATGTGATCGTTGATAATGATGCTCTGATTCAGCTTCCGGCTCAAAACTAACATGGGTCGCTCCTTCAGTTCGCACAGTTCAGACGGCTTCTTGCCACAGGAAATAAAAAAGCCGACATGGCAGAACACCCGAAAGTATCCAGCCACGTCGGCTTACTCGTCATCGAGCCTCCCGGCGGAACCGGGTTGCTCTTCATCTAGTCAACCGGCGAACTCCGGTCCATTGTACAGCCTGTAATGGCGAGAACAATAGCACTTCAGCGATGCCAAGGATTATTATTCCGATCATTCCACTTGGATTTCATTGACCACCTGAGTTACTCCGTCGATCGCGGCTACAACCTCCTGGGCAACTTGCGTTTCGTGAAAGCCGAACAGCCGACCTCGGAGGAAAAGAATGCCGTCAGTACGAAGGATGATGACACGGCATCCGTGTGTGGATTGGAAGTCCCCTCCGTTGGAATTCGAGATGCTGGCATTGCTTGCCGATTCCAAGTTCCGGTGTGCAATCCCCATTTTTGTTAGCGTGGGTCAATGACTTCGCCGGGGAGTTGGTGGCCATGTACCGAGGTGCTTTGCTGCTGGTCGCTCATCGAGATCTTGTGCTTACCCGCTGATGTCTCTTTCAGCCGATACCAAAGAAGTGGCGTCTTGTAGAAAATGAGGCAAAGTACGAGGCTATCCGAAAAGTTTACTCGGGTTTTCGTGGGTTTCATGCGGCCGCCCGGTATTGGAAGGTGGGCTGCGGCTCAGGCGACAGCCGGCGGAGCATTAAAGGGATGTTGCTGATTTGAACCATTGCGGCACTCGATTCGATTCGTCGCTCGTAGTCTTTGCTATTGCGGCGACAACGGCCGTTCCACGCGTTCGTGCGCTCCACGACCCAGCGTTTCTTCAACGGCGTGAACCCCCGTGTTCCTTCCGCGCATCTTTACCTCGATCCGCCAGTCCGGGCGTTCGTTTTTCAACCAAGCTTCCGACGCATGGTTGTGGTATTTGTTGTCGCCAAAGATTGCCGCCAACCGCGGGAAGGCTTCGGGTGTGATCTGGCCCAACAATGTCGGCGCAGCGACCCCATCGTCGACGCCGGCGCCGGTGATCAGCACGGCCACCAGGAGGCCCAGCGTATCCACCAGCAAATGCCGCTTCCGGCCCTTGATTTTCTTGCCCCCGTCGTAGCTCCGATCTTCGCCGCCAACCTCGGTGGTCTTCACCGATTGGCTGTCGATGCACATAGCACTGGGCGTGACTTCGCGGCCTTCCTTGGTACGGACCTGAACGCACAGCGCATCGACGAACTTGGCCCATGTGCCGTCGTCGCGCCACTGCGCAAAGTATTCGTACACGGTGCTCTTAGGAAGCAGGTCATGAGGCAGCATGTCCCATTGGCAACCGGCGCGATTGAGGTACATAATCGTGTCGATAACCTCCCGCATGTTGACCACACGTGGCCGACCGCCGTGCTTGCTCGGCGGAACCAGCGGCTCGAGGATAGTCCATTGTGCGTCAGTCAAGTCGGTCGGGTAGGGCTTGCGTACAGGCGTATCCATGTGTGGACTCCTTGGTTTGGGAAAACGAAGGGCCACACAATACGTAATTCAGGTAGTTTGGAACAAGATCACTTTTCGGATAGCCTCTAAGTTCAATTGGGCGAGCCCACCTTGGTCATCGGCGGATTACTGTGAATAATCTCGCCCTTGTCCGAGACCGTCAAATAGTAGGAAAATCGAATGCGGGGACTGGGCGTTACGGCGATATGCTTGTCCAACTCAGGCTGCTCCCAGATGTTGACGCGGTATTTGCCGTTGTGATGCTTGGAAACCTCCACCCGGTGCCACCGGGGCGGCGTGCCGATCTTCGCCAATACCTGGGACTTGATGAGTTCCTTGTGGTTTGCGTCCTGCGGCTGTTCCGCCGGTGCGGCTTCGTTCTCGTTCGTGGGGGTGCTCTTGGTCTTTTTCATCAATTCCTCCGGTTATCTTTGTGTTGTCTTTGTTTCGGCTTTGTGACGCTTTAAGGCAGCATTTGTTTCACGACCTTCTCGCAGAACTTTTCGTATCGCTTGCGAGCAAGCTCCACGTCCGCGCGAAGGTTGTTGATATGTTCTTCCAAGTTCCCAATCATCGGTTCTCCAACATCAGGCAGCAATGTTCCCTCCGCAATTCGCCGGTGAAGCACCTGAAGTGCCGATTGCGATTTATGAAGGATGGCGTCCAGGCATGCCTTGTCGCTGCACTCTCGAAGGTAAGCCAGAGTATAAGTCAGGACCGCATGGACTAGAAACGGTTCAAACACGCCGGTAGCCATATGGCGGAACTTCTCCTCAAACCTGTAATAACGCCGTAGAGACCGTTCTTCATCGGTTTGGGCCGTTTCCTGCGTTGGAGGCGGTTCGAGGAATGCGAGGTACATCCATGCGAGCATCCGGTCCCGCTCAAGTACGTCCAGGTCATCGAGAAGTTGAAACAAATTCTCGACGCTGTTCCTGTCGGGGTGCGGAGCCAGGGTGACATACTGGATGTGGTAAATCAAATAGTCGGTCATGTACATGCTTTCCTCGTCTGCGAGGATCATCGCGGTATCAATGCGTTGGGCTGCCCTCCAAATGCCTCGCTAAAATGTCACATTCAGATTCTTGGAATCGCGCACGTAGTCGAGCGGCTTGCACTTATCCAATTCTCGTAGATGACCGCCGAAGGAACGAACTGCATCCTTTCTGGGATAGGTCGCCGTCTTCTCGAATCGATAGAAGTACTCCACATCATCGGACCCGGCGTACACGAATGCTCTGCCTCTTGTCCAGGTCTCCATATCCCCTCCGCTACTGGCTGTACAATGGGACGGATCGCTTCTCGTATTTTAACTTGGTTCGCACGTGGATTCTTATAGCTGCGAGCCGGTGACTCTTTCACAGAATCCATCCGTGCTGTATTTCGACCGTTCTGCACCACCGAAGCAAAAAGCCGACGTGGTCGAACACCCGAAGGTATTCGGCCACGTCGGCTTACTCTTCAATTAACCACCCGGCAAGGACGGGCTGTTCTTTACCTAGTCATCCGACAAAAATTCATCGCAACCCAAGCCATCAGGCTCTTCACAGGGGTTACAGTGGTAATCTACGCTCGCCCTGATGGATTTGCCATAACCCGAATGGCGGTGGAGCTTCACCGGGCATGGTTTGCGTGCGAATTTTGACGCGAAGTGGGGCATCTGAGCGGTTTAGAGTTTGATCCCAAGTTCGATGTCTCAAGCGGCTGACCGGCTCCGTCTTAATTCTGGGTAGCCCGCGTCAATACTGCTGAAGCCGCCGCTAAGACGCCGGATATCAGTCCACTTGGATTTCATTGACGGCCCGAGTCACGCCGCTTACCTTGGCCACAGAGCATACGCCACGATTGCACCGGCCACGGCAGAACCAAGATGCCCCTCCCAGGAGATGTAGGACTTAAACCGAGGCAGGATGCCGGAAACAAGCGTTCCGCCGTAGACGAATCCGACAATGACAGCGACCGCCAATGAGACGAGTCGTTTTTCCAGAAAGCCGAAAACGATCAAGAAGGCAATTAAACCGAATACCAGGCCACTCGCCCCGATGTGGACTGCGGGACGTCCAAAAAGCCACAGGAGAAGACCGCCCAGCAGAATAATTTCAACAACGACCTGCCACGGTTGGGCACTTGAGCCAGCCAGAAGGGCCACGAGGATGAACAGCGGAATCGCATTGCCCAGGAGGTGATGCAGATCCTAATGCAAGAACGGCATGACCGGAATTCCTGCCAATCCTCGCCGCGTGCGGGGAACCACGCCATAACTGTCGAGTCTTGGAATGAACCGGCTGACGACAAATACGCCCCAGATAACGCCCAGGAAGGCAACGATCTCGCCTAGTTCTCCTTGGATCGTGAGTGATGCGATTGGCACTGTCGGTTACCTACTTCGGCCTCTGAACGCCGGCAACGGGGTCGGGCGGCGCGTCAGCTCTGGCTCAAGCGCTGCTTGGGGGCGTCGTGAAGCATGGCGTGCGTCTGCCGCAGCCACTGGGGAATCTCGTCCTTGAAAGGCGAGTATGCCAGTGCCTTCGTCAGGTCCAATTCATCGACGTGGTCCGCGTTCAGCCCCGGGAACCAGTGCCCGCCGTTGCCCAGCAAATTGTAGCGCATCTTGCCGTACTCGAGCATGTCGTAGGCCAGGACTAGATTCCTCAGCCAGAGCATGACGGGAATGTTCATGTAGCCTGGGCTGTCGTGCCACGCGGGCAACCCATCGGCATAGCGATCCGCCAGTTCCAACCCCACCGCGTCCACCATTGCTTGTCGCAACCGTTTTTCGATAGGCGGCAATAGCTCGCACGCCTGCCCCAGCAACGGCAAAGCGCTCGTCGCCAAGTCGAAATCTTCGGGTCGCGCCGCCCCGATGCTCAGCGTGTGTAATTCGGGCCGGGCAAGGCAAAACAGGACGTTGAAGAGCAGCGGATGCAAGGGGCGACAGATTTCCAGCAAGCGGGCTGACGGCTTGTAAAGCATGCCGCCTTTGTCGGCGGGGCTGATGATGAATACGCCCATGTCGGCGCGGGCGGCGGCCTCGATCGCGGGCCAGTTCTGCTGAAAAATGTAATACCAGTGCAGATTGATGTAGTCGAACCCCCCATTTCGCTCGTGCGCGATCGCCGCCTGAATTATGTCAAGGGAGCCGTGCGTGGAGAAACCGACATGGCGGACGTTGCCTTCCGCTACAAGTTCGCGGGCCGCCTCCAGGCAGCCGCCTTTGCGGAGTGTCCACCACAGGGTCTCGTGGTTGTTGACGCCGTGGATGCCCAGCAGATCAACGTAGGAGAGCCGCAGACGTTTCAACGAGTCGCGGAAGTCGGCCAGAAACTGCCGCGGATCTGCCTGAGGCGCAATCTTCGTCTGCACAATGAGCTGCTCGCGGGGCAGGGAAGGGAGCACGCAGCCAAGCTGCCGCTCCGACGAGCCGTAGCCGCGCGCCGTTTCGATGTGGTTGATGCCCAATTCAAGGGCTCGTCGCACTGTGGCTTCCAAGTTAGCCTGGTTATCGGCGGGAATGCCGTCCAGCGGCAGATCCTGCCACTGGTACTGATAGCGGCATGCCGCCGCAGCTTAGCGCGGGCATCGAAAGTCCGGTTCGGCCAAATCGTCGGTACAGCATGGGTGTTGCAGGAGCGAGAAAGGTGGGTGGCATTGGCCAGAGTCGATTCGGGCCAAAGGTCGGCGTGCGGTTACAAAGGCGAGTCTCGGCAGCGCTGCACTGCTGCTGTTTCTACAATTGCTCTAGTGCGGCTTTGGGACCTTGAGAAGGAAGGGCGAGTCGCTGCTACTTTCCTCGGAATACCAGTCGCGAGCGCGGATTTCCACGCCGCTGTCCGCGCCGACAAGCCGCTTGAGCTCGTTTAAGTCGGCCTTGCTGCCGTTGCCGCTGCGGTAGTGGTACGGGTAGACGATCTTGGGCTTGAATTCGCGGATCGCGTCCGCGGCTTTGGCCACGCTCATCGTGTACGGCAGGTTCATCGGCAGGAAAGCGACGTCGATTCCCTTTAGCGCCCGCATTTCGGGAATGTCCTCCGTGTCACCAGCAATGTAAACCCGCTTTCCGCCCAACGTAAGCATGTAGCCGTTGTCGCGTCCCTTTGGATGAAACCGCTCTTTTCCTGCCGTCGTGTTGTAGGCAGGCACGGCTTCGAATCGAACCGAAGAACAAAACCACGGCGGACGAAAGGATGAAAAGGCCTCGCATTGGGACTCTCCTTGCAAGTACGTGGGAGCGAGTGAAACAAACCCATGTTAGTTCAAGCAGGAATTGACGATACATGTTACTTGCTGACAGTAATGATAGTCCTGCTGCGACGAGTCCACCAGTCACCCGTTTCTCTCGACGACATCCGCCATCCAGCAACACCGCCGCCAGGCAACCGCCTGCGAATGCGCCATGGCGATGAGGGGGCCATTTCACGTCCCCTCAAGCTTTCCCCTGCGACACGGCAAATATAGAGGCGCAGCCTGCCGATGAAGTAATAGGCGAGGAACAGGACGACTGCTCCCACGCCGACGACTCACCTGGCACTGCTTTTCCCTTCGACCGGTGTTGCATGTCATGCGCGGTGCATCTTGCGCAAGACTTGGGACACTGCGGCCAGACCGATGCCAACGGAATAGATCATAATCATCGACGGTTCGGGGACCACGGGCATAGTGCCGGGTTGGATGTCGATGTCGCCCGATAGCAGCGCGTTGATCGTGATGTTATTGCCGGTCGGTCCGGTCAAACTCGTGCTTGGATATGCCTCGAAGGTCACCGGCACGACGGACGCAGGCGCCAGTGATGAGACGTTGAAGAGAATGTGCCCCAAGCCGACGGTCGAACCCGCTGCAACGGTGACGCCCGATGAGAGGATCGAGATGTCCGACGCTTCCAGCGTTCCGCCGGTCGCGCTGGCGGTGATATTCGGTCCGAAAAGCGAGCTGCCGGCGAAAATATAAGGCGCGGCGGTGGTGGATGTCGTGGCACCGGTGAAGTCAATGTACGAACTGCTCGTGGAGAACTCGAACGCGAATGCGGCCACGTCGATCGACGACGGGCCCGTATTGGTCAGCGTTACGTCGAAGGCGTCGTCGTCGGAGCCGGCCGCGACGGTCGCGGTCGCCGGCGATAACGCGAGGTTGATAGCGGCTGCGGCCGGCCGCGCGGCGCACAGAACCAGCGCGGCCAACGTTGATACGATCGCTAACCGGCATCCATGCCTCGTGAAAATCACCAGGCGTCTCATAGCGGTTTCTCCAAAAAAGCGGCTGCGTTGCGTAAACCTCTGAACGATTGTAACTGGATCAAATCGAGTATCAACTATTGTAGTCTGCCAGCGCGGCGTCCCACGCCGCGAGGGCGCGATCCTTCGTCTGTAATGCGTCGCCCGGCCACGAGGGACCAGTGAACGTCTCTATTGCGGCCCAGGCGCCGGCGAACGGCCGCGCGGCCGCCGGTCGAGCAGGCGGCGGCGGCAAGGCGGCGCCGGCTTGCGACGCCAGCGCCGCGAAAACGGCTTTCTTCGCATCGGCAAGCGCCGGGACGCGTTTTCCGACGGGGCGCGACAGAGGCCGCGGGCAATGCGGCGGCGGGCGCCGTGGAAGCAGCGCCCTGGCCGGTCGCAGCGGCCGGTTGCGCCGCCGAATCGGCTGCGGGCGCGGCCGCCGCCGAGAAGGCCGTCGCGTCGGCGCCAATGATCAGGTTCGAGCCGTCGGCCAGCCCATCGGAACGGGTGACGATGAGCGTGCCGGACGAGACCGTCGTGCCGCCTGTGAAGGTATTCGCGCCGCTGAGCGTCACCGTTCCGGGACCCGTCACGACGATCGAGTTCGCGCCGCCTTTTTCGCCGATCGCCCCGGCGATCGTCAAATTGCCCGCCGCGGCATCCAGCGCGTGGCTGCCGCCGGTCAACACGATGGGGCAGTCGATCCGCTGGAGGCTTGGGCTGGCATCGACGATGTCGCCGCCGAGCGTGACGGCATTGCCGTTGACGACGGTCGCGCCGGCATGGGCGAGGAACGTGATGCTGCCCGCTGGCATGTTCGCCGGGAGATCGGTCGTATCGGTCTGAGGATAAACGCCGCCAAACAGCAGCGATGCGCCGTTACTGGCCGCGGGCGCGGCCCCCGGCTGCGCGGCCGGCAGGCTATCACCATTGAGCGAGCGGGCGATCTGCACGTCGGTCATGTTCACCGCGCCGTCGCCGTTCAAATCGTCGAAGATGGAATAAGGCCCGCTGATGTCCTGGTACACGGCCAGCATATCCGCGCTGGTCACGAAGCCGTCGCCGGTCACGTCGCCGTAAAGGACGTTGAAGTCCTGGGAGAATCCGGCTCCTGCTGCAAGCGGATTACCGGCGGCGTCAGTGACGGCGTCTATGCCGTCGCCAGCCAGCGTCGTGGCAAAGCGGCCGATGCTGATCGGGCTGAACGTCCAGGTCAACGTATTCGTGCCCAGCCCGCTGAAGCCGGTCGCCGTCATCCCGCCGAGGCTGTTCATGTCAGCATTGGCGATCGGCTTGCTGAAGACGACTTCGATGCCGGTGATCTGCCAGGGCAGGTCCAGCCGCGTGGAATTGAGCAAACTGTAGCTCTGCGAGCCGAAGAGCACGCGATAGTCGACGACCGTGGGCGCGACCGTGTCGATGACGATATCCGAGTTCGCGCTGAGCGAAGACGCGGCGCCCGGAGGCGGTAGCGTGAGATCGGCCGCGTTGTTGCTGCCGTCGACGATCGTCCCGCCGTTAAGCGTCAGCGCGGAGGCGGACGTGTACTCCAAATGCGGGCTGTTTTGCCCCGCGGCGACGACGTACTTGAACGTGAGCGTATCGGTCCCGCTGCCGCCGGTGTAGTCGGCAGTGCCACCGGAATTCAGCGCCAATTGAGGCGTGCCCGTCACCGTGACGGGACCGGAGAACGTTACGTCGATGAAGACGTTGGCGTCGACGCCGTACGTGCCGTTGGCGGTGCTGGCCGTGACGCTGCTCACGGTCGGCGCCGTGACCCCTTGGGGCTGGATCGTCGTCGTCACCACGGCTCCCGGCGCGGATTGCTCGTTGCCCGTATTGTCGTCCGCCACGCTGTAGAACGAGTACGTGTTGCCGGGCTGACCCGGATACGGCGCGGAGGTGAGCGTCGTGTCCTCAAGCCACGGCACGTAGGGCCCGCCGTTCTCGGAGACGTAGACCGTGTAGTCGGCGACGGCTGAGCCGGAGGGATTGTCGGTCCCCGCCCAGGAGACGTTAAACGTCGGCGATGACTGCACGGCCGGCAGGGCGGCGACGGCACTGGTCAGGTCGCTGCCCGTATCGATCGTGTTGAAGATCTGCGCAGTATCAATCGGCGGCTGGGTATAGAAATCGACCGTGGCCTGGGCGTCGATGACGGCGCCGCTGGGGGCCGACGGGCTCGCCATGACCGTGTAGGAAACAAACCCTTCGCCGACGCCGGCTGGACTGTCGGGCGGAAGGAAGCCGATGCTGGGATCCAACGGAATCTGGCCAGTCGCCGGGTCGATCGTGGTGAAGGTCCAGGTGGCGATGCCCGTCCGCTCGTCGATGGTGGCGGTGACGTCGACGTAATAGCCTTCGGTCTGCGTGAGGTCGATCTGCGTTTGGTAGAAGGCCGTGTTGGCGGGCACCGTATAGGTATTGCCGCCGAAGCCGAAACTGCCCAGGCGGAAGGACTGCCAGTTGAGGTTCGAGTCAAGCTGTTGAGTGATGGTAACCTGCTGGGCGGGAAGCAGCGCCGTCGGATCGTTTTCGAAGCCGATCTCGTAGGGGAGCGTTTCGGTATTGGAAACGAAGTTCTCCGCGCCGAAGCCGGCGGGCCCGATGATGTAGTTGGGATCTTCCGACTTCCCGGCTTTGCCGCCTCCTTCGCCGCCCTGACCGCCGCCATTCGGCCCACTGTTGGGGGTGCACGGGAATTTGCTCGGGTCGTAGGGCATTGGCGTAGGCGGCGGTTGCGAGGGCTTCGAATCCATCACCGCTTGCATGATGAGGGGAAGGTATTGCTTGTATAGGCTAGAGCCATTAAGCAATTGGGGCGCCGGAGCGTAGTAAATAGGCGGGACCGATTCATAGAGGAAGGGCAAGGGGAACGAAGAACTAGGCGAGAACCTGCTGTAGATGGAATAAGACGGGTACTTGGTGAGCTGGCCGGTCGCCCACGTGAATCCCGCGAGGATCATGCAAGTCCCTGATGGAATGTTGCCTCCTGTGGCTACCACAAAGTCGGCAAACACAATATGCCAGTTTTCGTCTTTTGGACCAAGGGGTTGGTCCATGAACGACTCTGGCAGAAGCGGCGGTTTTACGGACAACACACCGTCAACGTAGAGGTTCGTGTCGAGAACTGGTAAAGTATGCGGCTCGCCCTTCAGAAAATAGTCTGCGTCGGTCACAATTTGGACGACATTGATCGTGTATTGAATGGGGTTGGCGTGGTTGTTTTGATAGGGGCCCCAGGCGTTCGGGAACGGGTTCGGCATCGGCATCTGTTGCGGGTTCTGGTCGAATACTTCATTCAATTCGTATTCTTTATACCGGCCAGTACCGGCTTGGACCGTGGCTTTTAGGTACCCCAGGGGTGTCGCCAACTGTACTTGTCCGCCGTTGCCGAACCTCCCCGTCTGGTCAATGGCCACGGGCTGCAAGGTGATTGGACTGAGCTGCACGGTTGTCGAAGGTTGGGCATTCAAGGCAACCGGCGCGGTGCCGGCGTATCCCTCGGCGATAACGACGGCGCTCAAGTTATTCCCCTGGGCGCTGGTGACGTCGAAAACGCCGTTGTCTTGAATCGAGGTCAGTCCGACGACGTGTCCAGCCGCGTCAAGGATCCCGACTTGGCCCTGCGGCACGGCATTGCCGGCCGGATCGACAACCGTTCCGGTAATGGTTGTGCCGCAAGGCGTCAGGGCCGCGTTGACGGTGGCCTGCTGGCCGGCTGCGGCGCTAACGGCGGTCTGCGTGTCGGCCAGGTAACCCTTGCTGAAGATCGTCACGTCATAAGTTCCGGCGGGAATGCCGAGCAGCGAATAGGTGCCGTCGCCGGCCGTGGTCGTGGAATAGATTTGCTGCAGATTGCTGGATAGTTGCACGTAGACCTCGGCGCCGGAGATTGGGTTGCCGGAGGAGTCGGTGACCGTCCCAGCAACAGTAGCCTGCGTCGCCAAGGTTATGCTGACCTGCGCGGATTGGCCGGCGCTTACTGTGATCGTTTGCTGCGCCGTATCGGCGCCGTTGACAACGACGACCGTGTACTGGCCCGGCGCGAGCCCTGGGATTTGCACGCTGCCATCGGTGCCAATGTATGGCTCAAGAAGAACAATCTGCGCTCCGTCGACAAGAGCCGTCACGTCGACAATGGCCCCGGCTGCCGGTTGAGAATCGTCGGTGGCGGCGACCGTGAGCGATGCGGTTCCCGCCTGGAAGTTTTGCACGATCGAGTCGCCGGCCGCAACCTGGATGTTATCGGCCGGCGTAAAAGTGCCTTCCGACGCGGTAGCCACGAGGTCGAAAGTTCCCGGCGTGACGACTTCGAACTCGTAACTGCCGGTGTCATCGGTTGGGGCCGAGGCGATGGGCTGGCCCGATTGGTAGAGCGTGATGGTGCCGTCGGTGATCGGCAGCCCGCTGGAGTCCAAGAGCCGGCCGCTGATCGTCGCCGCGTAGGCGAGTTGCAGATTGGCCGTTTCGGTGCCGTTGTCGAGGTCTGCCGCGGTGACCGTGACGGTCTGCGAAGTGCCCGTACCGCCCAGCGGCAAGATGACGGTGTACGTCCCTTGCGCCAAGTTGGTAAAGCTGTAGTTGCCGTCGCCGTCGGTCGTCGTGTTCTGCGTCGTCCCGTCAGGACCGGTGAGCGAAACGGGCAGTCCGGCAATCGGAGCATTGGTGTTCGGGTTCGTGACCTGTCCGTCGATGTTTCCGCCTGGTTCGAGAAGCACGTCGTCGCCGGTGACAGGTTGGCCGTTGGCCACGGTGACAGAGCCGCCGCTGCCGGCGAACCATCCTGCCACGGTGATACTATAGGTTCCATCGGGCAGATTCGGCAGGATAAACGAGCCGTCATTGTTGCTCGCCGCCGCGTAAGTCTGAGACGTAGCAGTGTTTTCCGCGGTTACCACAACGTTGGCAATGGGGGTGCTCAGATCGGGCGATTGGAGGACCCCCGATATGGAACCGCTGATAGCCGCCTCGGCCTTACTGAGTTCCAGTTGCAGAAGGTTCATCGGATTGTTCGCGGAAAATCCCGTGGCGGTATCGAAAACGGTCGCGTTCTGGTCGAGCATCTGCACAAAGTCGCCCCAGGTCGGTCCGGCAAGGCTCTGCAGGCTGGCAAAAACTGCCGGCCAGTTGCTGCCGCTGGTATAGGACGAGGAGAACCAGCTTGAGACAACGCTCCAGTCGATGGGTGTGGTGTCCGCCGTCGTGTAAACTTCCACCTGGAATTGGTAGGGGGTTCCGACCGTGGCGGAAGCTTGGAAATAAAACGCCTGGGTTTCCGATTCGCCCGGCCGCAGGGTCCCCGCGGGGCCGCCGCTGTTGTCGGTTCCGAGGAAATAGAGACTGGTATCCTGGATGTATTGGGAACTTTCTCCCAGAAGGGTGTTGGTAGGGCTGACAACCTCCAGCAGCGGGGCGGGCAAATCGGCGTCGCCGACGTTTGCATAATCGACCGTAAAGCTGGAAACACTTCCGGCCACGGCCAAGCTTGGCACCGCCACGCTGGTCTGCAGGCGCCCGCCGGTTCCATGGACCACGTTCAGCCCGGCGGAAAGCTCGCTCGTCGCACCGGTCGATGAAACGCCTTCCACAGCATAGGCGCCTTGGGCAGCGCCGAGAGATCGAACGTCACGTAGGCCGTCGCCGCATCGCTAACATCGACGGCCGTCGCGGGAACCACCTGACCGGCCGGGCCGACCAGCTCGAAGCTCGTGTACCGGTCGAACTGCGCCCCTTGAATTTCCAGAGTCGAAGAACCGGCGTTGCCGACCTGCGCGGGAACCACCGCTTGGACCGCGAACGGCACCAGTGCGGCGATGATCGAGTAGCTTTCCGGCGAAGTCGGAACGGATGAACCGTAAGCCAGAATGTAGTAGACGCCGGCTTGCGTCGTGGGCACGCTGATGAGTTGGTCGGCCGCCAGCGCCTGGAAGCTGTAGTCGGCGCTGCCCCGGGAAGGCACGGCGCCGTAGCTCACGTACAACTCGTTGAGCGAATCGGCTTCCTGACTGGTGAAGTTGATCTCCAACGTCTGGCCCGCGCCGACGGTAACCTGGTAGAAGACCGATTGCTGGTCTCCGAGCGTGCCGGCAGTGGGGACCCCGAGCGTCAAGGACGGCACGGAAATCGAAGTCTGCGTCAGCGAGGCGCTCAGGTTGTTGCCGAGCGTCGTCTCGGGAATCGTGTCCAGGATATTGGTGCGCACGATCACGTAATAAGAACCGGGATCGACGCCGGGCAGCGGGGCCGTCAAGGTACCGGTATAGCTCGCGCCCGCGGCCAGGTCCTGGTCCTCCTGCACCGTGCCCAAAAGCGGATCGCTCGCGCTCCAAGTCTGAGTCGACGAGAGGTAGAGCGAGTCGGTCCACGAGCCGTTGGCCGGATTGGCGCCGTCGTTGGTCACCTGGTACGTGACCGTGATGTTCTCGCCCGGCACGGCTGTGGCCGGGATCGTCACGGTGCCGGCCACGAGGTCCGCCGGAGGCACGGACTGAAGGACCAGCGGCGTGGGATCAAGAGCCATAGCGTCGCTGGGATTCTGTTCGTAAACGGCCTGATTCGTATCGGCGACCACGAAGACATAAAACGTGCCGAGCAGACCGCTGGGCAATTGCAGCGTGGCACTTTGATTGTAGTGAGCGCCGGCGGCGAGCCCGCCGGCCGATGTTACCGTGCCGATGTAGACGCTCGTGTTGCTGAATACCTGGTCGTAGGAAAGGTAGACGGAGTCTTCGATGGGCACGTTTCCAGTGCCGCCGGAACCGGAATTGGTGACCGTCCAACCCACGGAAAGCGGTTGGCCCACGTCGACAACGCCCGGGGCCGTTACGTTGGAAGCAACTAACTCTGGGCCCGGCGTGACCGTTGCTTCCGATGCCGTTTCCTGAGCTGCGCCAGTGATCTCGTAAACGAGGTCCTCTGTGGACGTGTCGTCAACGTTCGGCGGCAGCACTGGCCGATCGACCGCGACGATGAAATAGTAGCTGCCCGGCGTCAGCGAGGCGGGCACCGTCACCTGGTCGGAAGCCGTGTAGGAACCGCCGGGAACGAGCGGATTGGAGTGCTGGACGGTGCCGAGGAAGATGTCGTTGCCGCCGCTGCCGAGCGTAGGCTTGGTGGAAATCCAAACGTCGTCGAACCAGTAGTTGGAATTGGTCTCGCCCGCGCCGATGTTCTTCACTGTCCATTGCACAACGTAACTGCCGCCGGCCTGCACTGAGGACAGCGCCGTGACACGGGTAGTTTGCAAATCTGCCAGCATTTGCGTCACGTTGACCGGCACGGCCGCCGACGCGTCGTTGTTGAAATTGCTTTCGTAGACCGGCGGCGGCGGAACGGAGGCCTCTCCCGGCGTCAGCAACGGCTCGTTAGTGACGACAAACAGGTTGTACGGTCCCGAAAGGCTGATCGGAAGCGGTACCAGCTCCGACTGCGAATAGGAACCGCCGGCGGCCAACAGCCCGACGTGCGTGTACGAGCCGACCAGGACCGCGTGGCTGTCCAAGGTGGAACCCGTATCGGCGTAGACGTTGTCCTGCCAGGAATCGACCGCCGTATCGCCGCTGCCCTGGTTGACGACGGTCCAGTTGACCATCACCGCGGCGCCGGCCTGACCCGATGCCGGCGCGGTGGCGGCGGTGACGACAAGATCGGCCGGCATGGAAGCCACCTGGATCGCGAACGCCGTGACGCCAAACTTGCCGGTTTGGTCCAGCTCGAAGACCGCGTTGCCGCTATCGGCAATCACAATCAAGTAATAGCTGCCGCTCAGTCCGTTGGGCAGCGTCTCAGTGATCCTGTTCTTGTAGCTGGCGCCGGCGTCGAGGCTGCCGCCGTAGGTCAGCGAGCCAAGGGCAATCGCCGTGGCGGCGTCGTACGTAGCAGTAGGCGAGAGGTAGTAGGAATCAGTCCAGACGTCGCTGGCATTCAGCAGTTGGGTAGCGCCCGCTCCGACGTTGCTCACTTGGTAGCTGAAGCTCAAGGAATGGCTTGCCAGCGCGGTGTTCGGAGCCGTTAGAATCGAAGTTTGCAGGTCCGGAGGCGGCGTGAGATTGACGGTAATGGCGCGTAGGCGTTACGCCGATCTCGCCCGTCGTCAAGCCTTCCTCATAGACCTGCCCGTCAATGTCCGTCCGAACGAAGAAGTAGTAATTACCGCTGACGCCGACGGGCAACGTGACCTGCTCGGCCTCGGTGTAGCTCGCGCCGGGCGTCAAGGCGCCGCTGTACGGGAAAGTCCCCAGCGAGATCGCGCTTGCGTCCAATGTCGGGCTCCGCGACATGTAGACTTCGTCGGTCCACGTGGAATTGGCAGGGAGCGTGGGAGTAACCGGCGCGACGGGAGCATCCTCCGGGGGCAACGCCTGCCCGATGGCGATTCCCGGTTCGGTGTTGGTCACCGTCCAGGAAACATTCAGCGGCTCTCCCGAGAATGCCTCTGGCGGCGTCTGGACCGCGGCCACCGTCAGCGCCGGCAAGGGGGCCGGGGTGACGGTAAACGGCGCGCTGGTGGTCAGGTCGTTGTTCGCGTTGCTCTCAGTGACCGGTCCGGTGTAAATGAAATTGTCCAGCAGCGAGTGAAAGTACGCACGGTTGGTCGCGACATAGACGTAGTACGTGCCCGACACCGAAACGGGAATCGGCACGTTCACCGTCTGCGTGTAGCTCTGCCCCTGCAGCAGGTAGCTGGGGTTGGTGGCGAAGACGGGTATGCCCAACGGCTGATCGAGAATCTCATTGGAGCCGCCGGCCAAGACAAGCGACGGCGACTGGGAAATAAAGACGATGTCCAGCCACTGCGCCGCGTTGGTAGGCGCGTCGCCCTGGTTCGTCACCGTGTAGGTCACGGGCACCGTCGTTCCTGAAATGATGCCGCTGCCCAGCGGCGTGATGCTGGTCACGACCAGGTCCGGCAGAGGCTCCTGGTAGACGGTGATCGGCGTGGTGTCCACCGTCGTATTGTTGGCCGCGTTGGGTCCTTCGTTGATGCCGCTGGCGTCCGCGACCACCATCAGGTAATACGTGCCCGGAGTACTCGGCAATTCGATGGGCTGCGTCAACTGGACGGTTTGCCGGCCCACGCCGAGGGTGCCGGGATACGCGGCTTTCCCAACGAGCAAGGCGTTATCGCCCTGGGCGTCGCTGGCGAGATAAATGTTGTCGGTCCATGGTCCGACGGCAGCGGCCGTACCGTCGTTTGAGTCGATCCAGGACACGTTGACTTGCTCGCCGTTGTAGCCCGGCGTCGGCGCGCTGAAGCTTCCCGGTACGAGATCGGGCAAGGCCGGCACCGTCATCTGGATCGGAATCGCGGCGCTGACGTTGTTGGTCTGGTCGGTCACGGCCTGCTGGTCTTGGTCGTTGTCGACGACGAACAGATAATAGCTGCCGTTGGATGAGGCGAGGGTCAGCGGAGCCGTTACGCTGTCACTCTGGTTGTAGCTCGCGCCGGCGCCCAGCGGCGAGTTGCCGCCGGAAGGAACGCGGTCCAACAGGACGGCCGTATTGTCGAAGGTACTCTTCCTCGAGAAATAAATGCCGTCGGTCCAGTTTCCGTCCGCCGCGCCGTTGCCCGCGTTGAGCACGCTCCAGTTGACCGTGAAACTCTGGCCGAAGTCGCCGCTGTCCGGGGCGGAGGCGGAGCTTACGGTCAAGTCCGCGCCTGTCACCTGCACGGGCGAGGAGGCGGCCGAATTGTCGCTCTTGTCGGTTTCCGGCTGGTTGTCGAGGATGTCGGTGTAGACGAGGATGTAGTACGTGCCCGCGGCCAGTCCGGAAGGCAGCGTCACCTGCGTGCTCTGCGTGTAGCTGTCGCCTACCGCCAGCGGCGAATTGGCGCCTTCGGGAACTTGGGCGAGGAGCGTGGCCGAGCTGTCGTAGAAGTCCTTCTTCGAGTAGTACACGCCGTCGGTCCATTGCTCGTCAGCCGGTCCCGCACCGGTGTTTTGCACGGTCCAAGTTACATTGATCGGGTCGCCCAGATTGGCGGCGGGCGGCGCGGACACCGACGAGACCGTCAGGTTCGCCGCGCTCACATCGATCGGCACGATGGCGACGTCGTTGGCGGCGTTGGTTTGCGGCTGGGAATTGCCGGCGTCGATGACGACAATCAGGTACTCCGGCCCGCTGTAAATAAAAGGCAGCGTGATATTCGGATTCTGCGTATAGCTGGCCCCCGCGTCCAAGGGGACTGTCGGCGCGGCAAACTGGGCGACAAGTTGCGCGTTGCTGTCGTACACGTTGTCCGGAGAGAGGAAAACCTGGTCGACCCACTGGCCCGGCGCGTCGACTGAACTAATGTTCGTCACCGTCCAGGAGACGGCGATGCTGCTGCCCGCCACGGCGGCCAACGGCGCGGCGACGTCACTGATAGAAAGGGCGGGCGCGGACAACGACAACTGGTCCAACGCGCCCGCGCCGCCGGCGCTCGTCTCGTTCAGATTCTGACCGTCATTGGGGACGACGATAAAGTACGCGGGACCGGCTATCGGGTCGCCAATGTCGGCGAGACTGACGTACTGGGTCGTCGTATACTGCCCTGCCGCGGGCAGATTTTGTCCCTCGTAGAAATCGCCGAGGAACTGGGCGCTGGCATCGAGCTGCGGCGTGCTGGAGACGTAGACGCCGTCGTACCACACGCCGTCCGCCGCACCGGCGCCGTTGTTTTGCACGGTCCACGTTAGCTGAACCGAATCGCCCCAAGTCGCCGAAGGCGGCGCCATCACGCTGGTCACCTGCAGGTCCGGCGTCGCCAACGTAACTGGCACGGCCGCCGAGACGTTGTCGGCGGTCGTTGTCTCCGCCTGGGCGCCGTTGCCATTGGCCTCGACATAGAGGTAATAGTTGCCGGCGGCAAAGCCGACGGGAAGCGAGAACGTGGCCGATTGATTGTAGCTGTCGCCCGCCGCCAGCGGCAGCGATGCCGACGGCGCCGGAACCGAACTCACCAGCGTAGCTGTGTTGTCAAACGTGGCATTGCTGGAAATATAAACATAGTCGTACCAAGGCCCGTTGGCCGTCTCGTTGCCGGCATTGTCGACCGACCAATCCACTGTGATCGGCGCACCGATGCTGGGTACCGCCGGAGCGGCGACGCTCACCGAGTTCGCCGCCACTTGCAGATTCACGCCGGTTGCCTCGATCGTGATCGGCACGGCCTCGAAGCTGTCCGCCGGGTTGGAGACGCCTTGATTGCCGAACTCGTTGGCATAGAACAGCAGATAATACTGCTGGCCCGGCGTGAGATTGGCCGGGATGGTGAACGTCTGGCTTGCCGTGTAGCTCTGGCCCGCCGCCAGCGCGGGCGTGTTCTCGCGTTCGTAATAAGAGAGGAACTGCGCCGTGTAGTCGACCGCGGGATTGCTGGAAATATACGCGTAGTCGAGCCAAAAGGAAGACGTCGTATTGTAGGAACTGTCGTCCGTCACCGTATAAGAGACCGTGAGCTGCTGGCCAAGTTCGGCGGCGGTGGGCGGATTGTTGACGGAAATGACCAGATCCGGGGCATTGACGGTGATTTGCAGCGGCGCAGAGACCGTCGCCCGCGTAGCTGCTTTCCGCCTGCGTCTGGCTTTCGTTGGCCACGAAAAACAGGTTGTATTGACCGGGCGACAAGTCCTGCGGAATCGTCACATTGTCGCTTTGCATGTAACTGCTTTGAGCGGCCAGGGGCGATTGGCTGGGAATAGAAGCTATCAACTGCGCCGAGGAGTCGAAAGTCGACTTGGCTGAAACGTACACGTCGTCGTACCACGAGTTTTCCGCCGTCTCGCTGCCCTGGTTGTTGACTTGGAAGGAGACATGCACCGACTGGCCAACCACGAGCGACGTCGACACCGCGCTGGTATTGCTCACCGTCAGCGTCACGCCGGGCGCCGTCAGCGTCTCGGCGACGGCGGCGACGTTGTCGCTCGCGGTCGATTCCGGCTGGCCCGAATAATACTGCAACTCGCCGTCCAAGACGGCGGAGACATAGCCTTGGTTGGCGACCACCAGCACGTAGTAGCTTCCCGGCACAATATTTTCCACGACGACGTCGTTGAGGTCGGTCGTGTAGCTCTGGCCGGCGGCAAGATCGGTTCGGGCTCGCGCGCTGTCCAGGGTGATTGCCGTCGTCGGATCGTAAGATGGCGTTGACGAAAGGAAGACCTCGTCGGTCCAGCCTTGGCTGGTATTGATCGTGCTGTTGTTCGTCACGGTCCATTGCACGTTCAGTCCCTGGCCGTTGCCCGATTCGACCGAGGAAGGCGTCACCGAGACGTTGGATACGGCCAGATTCGGCGCCGTGAGCGTCAGCGGAATGGCGTAGAAGTTAGTGGTCCGGTTCAAGTCGGGCAGGCCATTGAACGCGTCCGCCACGACTAGCAGGTACTGGGGTCCCGTCGCGTAGGCCGGCAGAGTGATACTTTGGCTCGCCGAATAGCTCGACTGTGGCGCCACAGGGCCGTTGTTTCCCTCGTAGACGTCGCGAAGCTCAATCTCGCTGGCCGAGCTCGGTACGGGCGAGCTGGAAAGGTAAAGCGCGTCGTCCCAGGAGCCGCTTGCCTGCCCGGTGCCGACGTTCTTGACGGTCCAGTTCACCGTGACCTGAGTGCCCTCAATGGCAGCGCCCATGATGCTCGCCGCCGTCACGGTCAACTCCGGCGCGGCGATCGCGATCGGCACCGCGTAGCTGTTGTTGTTGTAATTGACTTCGCTCTGGCCGCTTCCGGACTGGCCCTCGAAATTCGTTACGAAGACCAGGTATACGTTCCCCGTCATGTCGCCGTAATTGGGCAGCGTGATCGTCTGGTTCGCTTGCGTGTAGCTCCCTCCGCCCGCCAACGCCGAAGCGTTGGTAAAGTCGTCAATGTACTCGGAGTAGTTGTTGATCGTGGGCGTGCTGGAAAGATAAACGGCGTCGTCCCAAGAGGTTGTCGTGGCGTCCGTTCCTTGGTTCTGGGCCTTGTAGGAGACGGAAACCGACTGCCCTGCCACCGCGCTGGGCGGGGCCGTAGCCCCGGAGACTATCAGATCGACGTCGGGAAGCGCGGGAGGGGCGGCCGCGGTAATCGTGATCGGCACGCTGGCCACGTCCAACGACGAGTCGGTCTGAGACTGCGTATTGTAAGCGCTGTGCGCGCACGAGAAGGTAATATGTGCCGGGAGCGGCAATTTCGCTCGCATATGCGGTCACGTTCTCGGACTCGCTGTAGCTCGCCCCCGGCGCCAGTGGCAGCGGAGGACTGCCGACATACTCCTCGCTGAGATTAATCGCCGCGCTGCTGTAGGTCGGCGAAGTCGACAGATAGACTTGGTCGTACCAAAAACTGTTGTCAGTCGCCGCGGTGCCGTTGTTCGTCACCTGCCACGACACGAGGAAGCTCGATCCGATCGCCGCCGAGTCCGGCGACGACGTGATCGTCGTCGCCAGTTTCACGTCGGGTACCGTAACCGTGACCGCCAGCGGGTGGACGTTGTTCGTGTTGCTTTCGGCCTGGGTCTGCGATTGATCGGGCTCGATAAGCAAATACTGGCCGCCCGCCGCGGCAGTGCCCGGAATACTGATGCTCGCCGACCCGGAATAGGAACTTCCGGCGGCCAGCGACGTGCTGGAGTAAAACGAGTAGGCGCCGACTTCGATGGCCGAGCTGTTGACTGAAGTCGTGTTGGACAGGTAGATCACGTCGGTCCATTGGGCTTCGTTGGCCGGATCGCCTCCCTGGTTCTGCACCGTGTAGTTGATCGTGTAGCTGCCGCCTGCAACGACGCCGGAAGGCGGACTCGCCACTTGCGTGACTACCAGGTTCACCGCCGGCAACGTCAGGCTGATCGGCGTCGAGGCCGTCGTGCCGGCGGTGCTCGTCACCGGCTGTGATTCGCCCTGATTGGCGATCACAATCAGGTAGTACGTCCCCCCCGCCGACGCGACATTAGGGATTGTGACCGTTCGGTCCTGCGTATAGCTTGCGCCCGCGGCCAACGGACCGACCAGCGGCTCGTTGAAGCTTTGCAGAGCCCAGTAGCTCGTATAGTTGCTGAGATCCAACGCGGGCGTCTTCGAGAGATACACCGCGTCGGTCCACGTGTCCGCCGCCGCCGCGCTGGAATTATTCGTCACCGTCCAATCAACGGCAACCTTGGCCTTGTTTCCCGCCACGGCCGATGCGGACGCGCTGTTGATGGCGACGGTCAGATCGGGACCGGTGACGCTGATTGGCACGGAGGCCACGTTGTCCACCGACTCGTTGAGCTTGCCCTGATCGTTGTTGATATCCGCCACAAAAAGCAGGTAGTAGTTGCCGGCGGGCATGCTCGAAAGCGTGACCGCCGCCGCGGAAGTGTAGCTGCCGCCGGCGGCCAGCGCGGAAGGAGCGTCGGCGAACGTCAAAAAAGTTGCCGTATTCGGATCGAACGCCGGCGTGCTGGAAACGTACACGCCGTCC
Organism: uncultured Planctomycetia bacterium; assembly: GCA_963780045.1. Taxonomy (GTDB): domain Bacteria; phylum Planctomycetota; class Planctomycetia; order Pirellulales; family Thermoguttaceae; genus JANXQG01. The sequence goes on from CAVZZZ010000005.1 coordinate 1,079,043, forward strand.
TGCCAGGCGGCGTCCGCCCGCACGCTCCCTTGATCGGTCACCGTCCAGGAAACGTCAAACGACTGGCCCAGCATCGCGGACGACGGCGCTGGCGACGCTGGCCACCAGGTCCGGCGCGGAGAGCGCAATGCGCGTCGCGGCCACGATGGGAGTCGTCCCGCTGACCGCCTGCCCGCCGTCGCCGTCGGCGACCAGCAGCAGATAGCGGTTGCCCGTCTCGGTGTAGGGCAGCGTCACATCGACGGTTTGGTTATAACTTGCGCCCGCCGCCAGCGAGCCCGCGATCGGCGCGGCGTACTTGCCCAGCAGTTGCGCGGAACTGTCGAAAGTCGAATTCCCGGATACGTACAGTTCATCCGACCACGGCGACGTCGCCGCGACCGCGCCGGTGTTTTCCACCGACCAACTGACGGCGATCGACTGGCCCAGCGCGGCGGAGGGCGGCGCGGTGAACGACGAAGGCGCGATGTCCAGGTTCGGCAGCGTGGCGCGGTAATGGAAATCGCGGCCGATGCGCCGAGGTTGTTCGCGTAATCCGACTCGGCCTGCGTCTGGCCGTTGTCGGCAACGACCAGGATGTAGCTGTCGCCACTTGATGCGGCGGGCAATGTAACCGCCGTCGTCCGCGTGTAGCTCGCCCCCGCCGCGAGCGTCGAGGGAGCGGCAAAGCCGCCAAGGTCGTGCGCCGTCGCAGCATCGAAGGTGGCCGTCGGCGAGGAATAGAATTCGTCGGTCCAAGTGCCCAGCGCGGGGCCGCTGCCGGAATTCGTCACCGTCCACGTTACGGGGATCGTCTCGCCCGTCGTCGCCGACGACGGCGCGGTCACCGATCCCGCGGCAACTTGCAAATCTGGCAGGCCGGCGGGCAGCGCCACCGAGACCGGCGCCGCGGCCACGTTATTCGCCGTGCTGCTTTCGGCCTGCGTGCCGTTGTCGTCGGCGACGATGAGGACATTTTCGCCGCCCAGCAGGGAAGTGTTAGGGATTGATACCGTCTCTGATTGGCTGTAACTTGCGCCGGCGCCAAATCAAAAGGCGTTTCGGCGCCGGGATCGGGCGAAAACTCGCCCAGTTTCACCGAGCCGGCGTTCAAGGTAGTCGCGCTGGAAAGATAGACCCCGTCGGTCCACGCCGCTACGGCGGTGTCCGCGCCGCTATTGGTGACGGTCCAAGAGACGATGGCGCTTCCGCCGTTGCCGGCCACCAGGCTCGTGGGCACGACCAATGCGCCGGACACCGCCAGGTTGACGCTCGGCGCCGTCAGGTTAATGAACGCGGCCATGACGTTGTTCGACAAGTCTGACTCGTTTATGCTGTTGGCCTGATCGACGTAGACCAGCAGGTATTGGCTGCCCCGCAGCGCAGTATTGGGAATCGCCAGTTCGGTGGAACTGGTATAAGAACCGCCAATGGCCAACGGAAACGAAGTGTCCCGCGTGACGCCGCCCACGAAGACGGCCGTGCTATCGTAGCTGCTGTTGGATGACAAGTAGAAATTGTCGACCCAGTTCTGGGTCGGTGCCCAGTTGCCCTGGTTTTTTACCGTCCAATTCACCGCCAACGAGAAGTCGTTGCCGACCACCGCCGAGTTTTGCCCCAGACTGAGATTGGTTACGACCAAGTCCGGCTGAATCGAAAGCATGACGCGAAGCTCGAGCGTTTCGAGCCTCAGCGGGCGACGATTCGCTTCGCGAGCGACGGAACCACGCCCGCTGGTCTTTTTTCCCCGACTTAAACCCCTTCGGAAGCCCCGGGACCCTTGTGAGAACATGGCAGTCGATTTTGAAAGCGTTATTCTTGCGGCACGCGCCTCGAATTCAGATTTTGATTCCCCCTGACATTTGCGGCACCAGAGAAATGTCGAACGCCATTCTAGCCGCGAAACATACGTTGTCAAGTGTTTTGAGCGGGTTAGCAAATTCGACGCTGCGGCGGAACCTCGCGGAAAAATCTGACCGGCACCGATTAAGCGCACCGTCAGCCATTGGTACTGCGGACCGCGCCGGTGGGAGCAGGTCCTCAGAAACGTGGTGCGCGTCACGGTGAGCACGGTGGGAAGAATCAGCCAGCCGGTGGTGATGCGACGGTAAGCAGCCGGCCGCCTCGCTTGCGTTTCGCGCCTACGAGCACGCCAGCAACTCGTCGGCCGCCGTCTGCCCACTATGGATGCAGTCGGGCAAACCGACGCCGCGAAAGGCGCTGCCGGCGAGTTTCATTCCCGGCAAGCGCGCAACCCGGGCGTCAATCCGCGCGACCCGCTCTTGATGCCCCAGGTGATACTGCGGCATCGTCCGCGGCCAATGCGCAATGTCGCAAAACTTCGGCTCGCCCGTGATCTGAAGCAGCGGCTTCAAATGCCCCAGGACCAGCGGCAAGAGTTCGGCGTCGGGCATCTCTGCCAGGTCCGGCCGCCGCGCGCCGCCGACGAACACCCGCAACAGCGTCTTGCCCGGCGGCGCGCGGTGGGGATACTTCTGGCTGCTGAAGCTGCACGCCAGCAGAGGACTGTTCTCGATCGCCGGCACGACGGCGCCCATGCCGTCCAGCTTGTGGCCGACTTGCCGGAGGTCGTAGCCCAGCGATACAATCGCCGTGCCCGAATACTCGATCTGCCCCAGCTCGGCCGCCAACTCGGCATCTACAGCGGCGAGAATTCCTTTGGAACGATGCGCCGGCACGGCCACGATAACGGCGTCGAAATGCGCGGGCGCGGCGCCGACTTCCTCGGACCAAATTCGCCACTTGTCCTCCGCGCGCTCAATCCGCGCGATTGGGCAGTTCAAGCGGACTGTCGGGGTGCCCGCGGAGTTTGTCGCCGGCAGTTGCGCGACCAGCGCCTCGACCAGCGCGCCCAGCCCGGTGGCCAGCGTGACGAACATGCTGTAGCGGGCGCCGCTTTCGCTCGGAAAAGGGGTCAGAACTGATTTCCCGGAACGGCCCGGAGGCGGGCACCCTGCTTGCTGGGTCGTCGCAGAAATCAGTTCTGACCCCTTTTCCGCACGCTGCCTCATTTGACTCCGCATCGCGCGGATCAGGCTGCCGTGTTGCCGCTCCATGTCGCGGAATCGGGAAAGAGTCGCGTTGACGCTCAGCTTCTCCATGTCGGCTGCGTAGATGGCGCTGACCAGTGGTTCCACCAGCCGGTCGAAGGCCTCGCTGCCGAGCCGGCGGCGGACAAAGTGGGCCATGCTCTCGTCGCCTTCGTCGCGCCGAGGCGGGACGAAATACTCCATCGCCGCTCGCAGCTTGCCCATCGGACTGAGGATCGGCGTCACGAGCATCGGCCAGAGCTTGGTCGGCGCCATCATCAAAAACCCGTCGGGCAGTCGCTCGAGCCGCCCACGACGGACGACGAACGTCTGGCGGAAGGCTGTGTTCGTCGGCACGAGTTGGTCTGCCAGCCCCAGCCGGCGACACAACTCCAGCCCCCACGGGACAGTTGTAATGAAGTTGTCCGCGCTTTGTTCGACCTGGTAACCATCGCGATGTACGGTCGAAACGACGCCGCCCAGCCGCGGACCGGCCTCAAAAAGCGTGACTTGGCAGCCCGGCGCAGGTCGTGAATCCGCAGCGCGGCGGCGAGACCTGAAACGCCCCCGCCCAGCACGGCAATCGTTCGGTTTTTAGTGGCAGGCATGTCGAGCCTCGGCAAACCAATCATTTTACCCAATCTCAATCGCATCCGACATAACTTCGCCCTCCGTGCCACGGAATCCGCAAAAAACCCAAACAACTTCCTCTTGGCTCCCCCAATGGTTTTTGCTACGCTCTTGACCAATGAAGCCGCCGGGTTCATCGGCCCGCTTCATACCGGACCACGATGGTCCGGCGAGGGGGACCGCCGGGAGATTCTCCAATCAGATTCCCCTCAACTTCCCGTGACTGGCCGACAAGGAAGGAGGCCGCCGTGCATACCGAGCAAAAGCAGGAAATCCGCGTCCACATCCGGTGGATGATCCGCCGCGACATGCCCGAAGTCCTGCAAATCGAACGCGACAGCTTCGAGTTCCCCTGGGTCGATGAAGACTTCATTCGCTGCTTGCGGCAGCGGAACAGCATCGGCATGGTGGCCGAGCACGAAGGCCGCGTCGTCGGCTTCATGATCTACGAGCTGCACCGCGCCCGCATCCACGTCCTCAACTTCGCCGTCGCTTCGCTCTACCAGCGGCTGGGCGTGGGCAGCCAGATGGTGGCCAAGCTGATCGCCAAGCTCTCCGTGCAGCGCCGCAGCCGCATCGTGCTGGAAATCCGCGAGACGAACCTCGACGCCCAGTTGTTCTTCCGCGAGAACGGCTTCCGCGCGATCTCCGTGTTGCACAATTTCTACGACGACACGCCGGAAGACGCCTACCTCATGCAGTACCGCTACCGCACCGAAAAGCCCGCCACGGTTGAGACCGGGCGCAAGTCGTCGCGCAAGGCGGCGTAAGGCGGAAAGAAGCGGAGAAAGGGAGAGCGGGGAAAGGGAGAAATGGAGACGCTGGATGCCACCGGTCGGCCCGGCCGTATCTCACGTTTGAATCTACGTCCGCGAGCAACCCCAACAATACGCTACCTTTCCCGAATCTCCGGCGACGGCTCCGCCGGGGGCTGCCCGCTCATTTTCCCACGGGGCCGTAGTGCTTCTCAGGGTGGAGTGTGCTAGTCTGGCCGCGCCGGCCGCATCCTTTCGCGACTGCAATTCCTTGCGCCACTTGGTAGCCTCGTCCTTTTTCCCCAAGGCGTCGTAGAGTTCCGCCAGGCGTTCCGTGGCCTCGGTCAGGCGGACCTTGCCTGCCGGCGGAATCTTCGCCTCGCGCTCTTTCATTCCTCGATAGCCATCCAAGAGCAGCGGTTCCGCCTCGGCGTACTTCTTTTCTCCCAACAACGCGCCGCCGAGCAACGACTTAGAGTTGAACGTGGACCAATCGTTGGGCTGCGCCATTTCGCGGATCGCCAAGGCCTCCCGAACGAGCGGTTCGGCCTCCGCGAAGGCCTTAGCTTGCAGCAGAGTCAAGCCCAGTGTCGCCAACTCCGCGGCCAATAGTGGGCTATCCTTTGGTAACTTGCTTCGCGCCGGCAACTAACTCCTTCGCCAGCGATACGGCCTTCTCACGCTCGCCGGCCCGCACGTAGCAGTCGAGCAATGAAGCGCGTACCGCTTGCAGGCCTGGAACCTCCTTTGATGCGCGGCTCGTTCCAGAAGCGGCAACGCCGCGGCGACTCGGCCGGCAGCCTTATAGTGGCTGCCCAGGTTTGCCACAATGATAAGCGTTTCGGGGTGCTTTGGACCGAGCTTCCGTTCGCTACGCCTGAGAGCCTCCTCGCCCAACTGTATCGACCTGTCAAATTGTTTCACCTGCCGATACGCCGTGGCAAGGGTGTCCATAGTCATCAGGGTGTCGCGATGATTCGGACCGAGCTTCGCCTTCCTCAGCTTCAGCGTTTCCTCCAACATCGGCAATGCCAGGTCCAGCCTGCCGGCATCTTTGTATACGGCGGCAACGTTGTGCATGCCCTGCAGCGTGGCGGGGTGCTCGGGACCGAGTTTCGCCTTCGTCAGCTTCAGTGTTTCCTCAAAGAGCGGCAGCGCCAGGTCCGATTTGCCTGCATCGTAGTACGCCAGCGCTAGGTTGTTCATGGTATTCAGTGTGTCGGGGTGATCGGAACCGAGATTAGCCTTCCTCAATTGGAGCGCTTGCTCCAAGAGCGGCATGGCCAGGTCCGGCCTGCCAGCAGCACGGTACGCGTCGCCAAGCCCGCTAATGCTGTCTAGCGTGTGGGGATGTTTGGGACCGAGCTTCGCCTTCCTAAGCTTCAGCGTTTCCTCCAAGAGCGGCAGCGCCAGGTCTAGTCTGCCGGCATCTTGGTACGCCAGCGCGAGGTTGTTCATGCTCGTGAACGTGTTGGGATGGTCGTCGCCGACGATCGCCTTTGTAAGCTTGTACGTTTCTTCCAAGAGCGGAAGTGCCAAGTCCAGATTGCCGGCTTCTTGGTATGCCCCGGCGAGGTCGTTCATGAAGGCTAGCGTGTCGGGATGCTCGGGCCCGAGTTCCTTGCGGCTCAGCGCCAGTGTGCGCTCCAGGAACTTGGCCCCCCGCATGAGTTCACCGACGCCGCGATAGGCATTGCCGACCGTGCGGAGGATTGCCGCTTGCACTCGCGCTTGGTTTGGGAAGGCCGTGTCGATCCTCTCCGGCGTAAGCTCCGTGGCAGCGTGGTCCAACAGTTCGCGGACCGTCATGTTCGGGTTGGCCTCGGCCGCCCCTCGGCCGGCCTTAATCAGGAAATCGGCCTGCTGGCGAACGTCGGCTTGCCCAAGCAGCTTATTTTCCAGAAAGTCTTGCACCGCTTGAGCGATCTGCTTTTCCTCCTCCGCTTTCTTCCTCTCCGCTTCGACGTTCTTCTTCTCCATTTCAACTTGAGTCAGTCGATCTTTGGCCAGGTCTTTCGCTTTCTCGGTCAAGAGCTGCTCGCGCTTTATTAACACCGTGCTTACGGCCAGGGCAATCGCCGCGGCAGCGACGAGACCGAATCCACCCGCGACTAGCGTTTTGTGCTTTCGGCCCCAGCGGGCAGTCCGAGCGGGCAAGGGCTCGCGGTACGCCACTACCGGTTCGTCGGCCAGCCAACGCTCGATGTCGTCGGCGAGGGCGCGGGACGATGCGTAGCGGTCGGAGGGGCTCAAAGCCATGGCCTTGAGGCAGATTGCCTCCAAGGCCGCGGGAACGGTTGAGTTGATCTTGCGTGGAGGCGGGAACGAAGCCCGCTGGACTTGCTGCAGTACCGCACCGGCGTCAGCTTTACGGAATGGCGAGCGATTGGTCAGCAAGTAATACAGCGTCGCCCCCAGGCTGTAAATGTCGCTGGCTGGGCCGAGATGGTCCAACCTCCCGGCGGCCTGTTCGGGACTCATAAATGCCGGTGTGCCGATCGCGGCGCCCATCTGCGTCTCCGCAGAACCGCTGCCAGAGGAGGGCACGATCGGGCCTTCCGAGGCCTCGGATATTTCCGCCCGCGACATGACTTTGGAGAGGCCCCAATCGACGACTAGCGTTTCGCCGTACTTGCCCAGCATTATGTTGCCGGGCTTGAGGTCGCGGTGTAGCACGCCGCGATGGTGCGCGTACTCAATGGCGTTGCACACGTCCACGAAGCGGCGGAGCAGTTTGTGGAATTCGACGGAGCGTTCGGCCAGGGATGCAGGCACGTGGGAATCGCCCTCACCCCCGGCCCCTCTCCGGGCACCGTGCGCAGCATGGTCGGGAGAGGGGAGTTTACTGTGATACCGATTGACCGCGTCCTTCAGGTTGTCGCCGCGGATGAATCGCATGACGTAGAAGGGCCGCCCGTCGGCATATTGGCCGAGGCCGTAGACGGGGATGATGTTGGGGTGCTCCAAGCCTCCGGTGACCTCGGCCTCCAGCAGGAAGCGGGCGCGGCTCTGCGGATCGTGAGCGCGGATGAGCTTTATCTCCTTCAGCGCAACCTCGCGGCTGAGCTCCTCGTCACGGGCGACCGATACAATGCCAAGTCCCCCTTCTGCGTGCGGGCGGAGAACGCGGAACCGCGTGCCGGCCGAGGTCGCCGCACCGACGCTATGCGAAATCGTTTCCCAGGGATCGTTCCCCGCCCGCGCCGCGGAGACGCGCCCCAGCGACGCCTGAACATCGGCATCGGCAATGGTCCGCAGGTCGGCCACGGCGTCGGTGAGGCTGCTGATCGCGGCCAGGCTCTGCTGAGGATCGTTGCCGTGCCGGCGGATGTGGGCATCGACCAGAGGCGCCAACAGATCGTGGTTGGCTTGCGATAGGGCGTTCTGCCGGACGAGGACTTCGCCCAGCGGACGGGATTTTTCCAGCACCCAGGCGTTCATGGCGGACACAAGGGCTTCGCGGCCAATGAAATCCATCTGTAAGGCAAGAATGCCGAAAAGCAGGTTGCGGTCTTCTTGAGGAGCGGCCATGTTCGCCAACGGTCGTTTGGACAAGGAGGAGATCGCCGGCCGATGTTATCGGCCGGCTTGCGCCCATTTTAGCCGGCGGGGCGAGACGTTGCCACCGGTTGGCAAGCCGCGATGAGGGATGAGAGACCAAAGATGAAGGACCTGAGCTCAAAAGACGAACGTCGGAGGTCGGGACGCGCCCTCACCGACTGCCGCTGCGCGTCGGTGCAGGCCTCGTGCGACAGACGAGGGGACGGCCGCGCTCGAAACTCCCAACTCCGTGCTCTGATTCCTTAGTGCATAAAGCTCCTCGGCAATAAATAGCCGGAAGAAGGCCGCGCAACAGGTCAGTAAGCGCTTGGCGCCGGCGGTGGTGGAACGATTTCCGGCGATGGAGCGTACGTCGGTTGTGCAGGCGCCTGGGCCGGCGCCATCGCGGGCGCGGTCGGGCCGTAATAGTACTGTTGCGGGACCGGCGCGGTCTGCGGATACGCGGGCGCCGGATAACTTGGCGCAACGTAGGCCGGCGCGGCGCGGGCGGGTAATAGGCGGGCGGAGGGTAATAGTAGGCCGGCGCCGGCGCAACGTAGACGCCTACGCCGTAGGGCCGGTAGTAGGGATAGTAGGGGCGGTAGGGATAAGCAGGGACGCCGATGCCTATGCCGAGCGTAACGCCGGCTTGGGCGCTGGTTACCGCCGCAAGGACGCCCAACAGGACGAAGACGGAGACAATGTTTTTGAGGCTCATTCTCGCGTTTTCCTTGAGTATTGAGTGCAAGAGGGAATCTGTTCCGTAAACGTCGCGCATCGTATCAATTCGCGGCCGGACCTCCAACGCCAATTGCCGGTTATGCGGCATCGGAGAAAATTCCGGGCGAATCTGCGGCGAATTTGGCCGATAACAAAACTGACAACCGACGCGCAACGATTCAGACGTTGGCGAAGAGCGTCTTGGGACTTGGAGGTTAACGCGCACGAGACGGCACAGCCAGCTTATTGGCAAGAACCTGTTAGTCGCCCGGCCTGAATTGAAACAAATCGACGCGTCACGCAGACGTCTGTTTCACTTCTCACCGTAAGCGATATAGACTCTCGCTTGCGCAGCCACAACACGGCAGAGTACGTCTGTAGGTAGCGGCCTTTGCCACCAATGATGCTTGGAGCATGTGAACGGAGTCCCGCACCCTAAGCGTCGGGGTGTGCAACTATGGGAAGACCGTCCGAGCCCTTCGCAGGCACTGCTTGCGAAGGGCTTTTTATTCGTTCCGCGGCTTGCCGGGATCAGCGCCGGCCCTACCGATGTGCTGGGGTTGGCAACCCCGTTAGAATAGCCGCCGGGCGGTGGACTAACATACGCACCTGGCTGCGGAGTTCCATAGCCGGGCGCCGCCGGAATTGACGGGGCATACGGGTTGGTGCGCGGGACGACGGTCGTTTGCGGCGCGATATACGGCGCCTGGGTTGGCGTGCATGGATTGCAGGCCGGCGCGCATTGCTGCACCGGGGCGGGGCGCACCCGCAGGCGGGCTGACAGTAATAAGGCGGCGGCGCTGTTTCGTAGTGCCGGCAGCCGCAGAACAACAAGGCTCCGGCCACAACCCGGAAAATCGCCGAGAATCTCATGCACCGCTCCTTGGGGGAAAGCTATGGCGGCGAAAACTAACATACGTGCGGCAGCAAGTCAAGACGAAGAAATTGGGCAAAATCACCCGATTGCCGGGGGGCGCGACCCTGAGCCGGGGCACACACTTGCGGGTCGCGAAAGGCGTGTTTGAGGTGCTACCACGCGCTTCGCTCGAAGCTCAGAGCGTGCCACCCAACCCTATGATGTGGCGAGTTACTCGCTCCAGCGCGGGTCGATGATGATTTCCAGCAGCCGGTCATCGCGGAGCACGCTCAGCGTCAGACGGTGCTCCGCGCGGAAGCCGGCGAGGAGCTGGTGCAGGTCGTCCACGTCGGTGATGATCCGGCCGTTGACGGCCAGCAGCAGATCGCCGGGCTTGAGACCCGCGGCCTGGGCGGCGCCGCCGCGGAGGACTTCCACGACTTCCACCGCCCGTTCGCTCAACAGGTCGTGCTCGCGGATGACCCGCCGCGGCAGGGGCGTGACCGTGGCGCTGATGCCCAGCGAGAGCCGCCGCACGCGGCCGTGGTTCAATAGTTCGCCGACGACCCATTGCGCGGTCTTCGAGGGGATGGCGAATCCCAATCCTTGCGCCATGGCGATGATGGCCGTATTGATGCCCATCACGCGGCCGCGGGAGTCCAAGAGCGGGCCGCCGGAATTGCCGGGGTTCAGCGGTGCGGTGTGCTGCACGATGTTGTCTATCCGCCGGCCGGAGTCGCCGCGCATCGCCCGGCCCAGGGCGCTGATCACGCCCGTGGAAACGGTCGATTGGAAGCCCAGCGGGTTGCCCATCGCGATGACCAACTGCCCGACTTGCAGGCTCTCGGAATCGCCCAGTTCGGCGAAAGGCAGATCGCGGGCGGCCAGCCGCAGCAGGGCCAGGTCGGTTGCCGGGTCGTCGCCCACCACGGTCGCGTCCAGCGTATCGCCGTCGGCCGTCATGCCGCGGAGCGTCTGCCGCCCGCCGGCGACGTGGCTATTGGTGAGCGCGTAACCGTCAGGCGTGACCAGGAAGCCCGACCCCATGCCGCCCTGCGGATCGTTCCGCGGCCCGGCTAGGGAGATCACCGCGGGCGAAATCTTCTGCACTACCGCGATCACCGCGCGGGAGTAGGCGTCCAACAACTCCGCGTCGGCGGGCGAGGCGGTCTGGGGCTGGGGCGCGGAGGCGGAATTGGAGGTGGAATCGGTAACGTGTTGCCAGGGAAGTCGTGTGGTTTCCATAGTGCTGGAATTCTATGCACGACGGCGGCTATGGAGTAGGGCGTGATTGACGGCCGCTGTCGCACGCACCCATGCGAGGGGCCGCCGTCGATAGACAGGTATTGTCAAGTCTCGGCTAAGAACCGATCCCGCCGAGACAGGTTCGTCGCTCCGTATCGCCACACCAGTGCAACCGCAAGGACAAGCCAGGACATGCCCAGCCATGCTTGAATAAGAGGTATAGACTGTTGCGGCAGATCGTTCCACGCAAGCAGACTCCCCTGCGCATCGATTGCCCCGTGTAGCAAGACGACAGCGAATAGGCTGCCTCCGGTTGAATTACAAACCGAGGTGAAAACGACGGAGTACGCGATGACAGTAGGGATGAAGACCGCTACTTCCATCCAGGGGAACGGGTCCACAAAGACCGGGAATGGCTCAAAGACCATGTAATTCTGAATGTGCCAGCACACCCACGCAACTCCAATGATGATGCTGCTCGTCAGCGCCGTGTAACGACGTTGAAGGTGAGGCAACGCGAACCCGCGCCAACCAATCTCCTCGAAGAGGCCCGCACCGACAAACCCCTCGCCGATCACTGCGGTATAAAGGTAGCCGGTTAGCCAATTCGGCGCCAGACGCGGAGTGGTGAAAGCGAAGAGGCTCAAGACACGGATTGTTAGTATCGCGATTGCCATGGGGAGAAGCAAGCAGGCGGTCAGCATCCACCATGTCTTGTCGAGCGGGCGGGGACGAAGTTGAAGGACGAGCCTTCTAACGCCTCGCCAGCCGTAAAGCCAAATCGTCATTAACAGCCCAGCGATACTCGGGCTTGTCCCAGTCAGGTAAGGAGCAATCCGAATCCATGTTAATAGCGGCAGCCGATGGACCAAGAAGAGATCGACAAAGCACTTCGCCGCGACCGCTATTACAAGTGTCAACGCAAAGAACCACAACACCGGAAATCGTGACGGCCGCAAGCTCATATCATTGCACTGTTGCGGGTGCCGCCTTACGCAATCCGCAAATCGCGGCAGGTCTGCTCGTAGCTTGCTTCAAGATCCAATGGTACCGCCAGTTCCTCCGTCAGCCACAGCGGCAGAAGCGGGAGCGGCAGTCCCGGCTTCATTTCGCGGTTCCACACTTCCAACCGCCAGCCCTTGCCGCGCGGCCGCCAGCGACAAGCGGTAGCATACGTCGAGGGCGGTTCGGCGCCAAGCGACGGATCAGACCGGCCAATCAGATCGAGCAAGCCAGCGTAGAGATTGGCTTTGCGCTTTGTCACAATGTCCAACAGCACGACCGAGACGCCCTTTCGCAAAAGCGCGGCGCATTTGGCCGCGGTTTTCCGGCCGATCCTTGTTGCCGGGAGTAATGAACTCGATGGCCGCGACCAGCCGCTGATTGCGGGTCGTGTCGTAGGCGCGCACCTCAATCTCGTCGAAGTCGGCCATGTCCGTTTCCACGGCCAGCGATGGCTCGGCCGGGATCCACACGGCATCCTCGTCGCCGCCGTCGACCGGCGCGAAAGAGTCCAGCGTCCTTCCGGCAAAGTGGATGAGCGGCGCGGCCCTGTACTGCATGGGAAGCGATTTGTTAAGCTCTCTCACGACCCCAGACGGCCAACCGCCGTGGAATTCATTCCATGCAAACATCTTCGTGAATGGCGGTTGAAAGTGATCGCGAAGCGGCATTGGAACCTCGTGGGTATTATATCCAGTTCCGAGGTAGTCAGCCGTGTGAGAAACGATTCGAAGACCCCACCGAGCTTGCCTCGGTCGGCGAATAAGGCTGAAAGCCAAAACGGGGAAGCTGCCAATAGCTCACGCCTTCCCTCCCGCTTCCCTTGCTTCCTGGCCGCCGGAGGCGGCCAGGAAGCAAGGGAAGTGAGGTGATTCGGCCAAGGGTCGTCGTTTAGCTGTCCAACCTGCTTCACCGACCGAGGCAAGCTCGGTGGGGTCGTTGCAATAGCCCGCCGAATCCCGACGATCCTACATTGCCGTCGCCGTCTCGCAATTCAACCGCGGCTTGCGGCTGCCAACAAGAATGCTCTGATAGGCGATAAGATCAGCGCTGTTGGCCTCGGTCGTGAACAACCGGACTTCCAACTCACCCTTCGGCCAGGCACTCTTCCGCTGCGGTTTGAACTGCACGTCGAAGCGGCCTTTCAGATTGAGCGCAGCGCCGGCGTAAAGGTCCTCCTCGCCGGTCGAGACGAGATAGACGCCCGCCGTAGACGGGGCTTGCTTGCTCGCCGCCTTGAACGCGCTGACGGGCGGTCGGAAGCGCCCCGGCTTGAGCAACGTCGCGCGAGTGCGGGCCCGCTGCGCCGACTTGCGAAGTTTCAGGGCGGCCCAGCGATATTCGAGCGGCGTAAAGCCGGGCGCGAAGCTTTCGGCGGTGCGATCGAACCTGGCGGCCAGCGCCGGGTCGCAAAGGATGTCGTCCAGGCTCCTTTTTCCTCCCGCGCAAGCCGCTTCCAGGCGATCTCGCTGGCGAAGAGGAATTCGTCGCATGCCTGCCAATCGATGTCTGTGCGCCGCTCACTCGGAATGGCCGACAAGCGGCCACGCTTGCGAAGATTGAACAACGCATGATTCCACGTACGGGCCTCGCCGGGCAGTCCCAGCCGGCGGCACTCGTCGGCCAGCGCGGCGCTCAACTCCGGATCGGCGATCACACGGTCCAGAGAATAGCCGTCGTTGATTTTGCCGAAAGCCTCCAGCAATCCCCTTTCAAAGAGCGTCTGCGCACGTTTAATCTCGTGCTCCGTCGGGACGCGCCGCGGCGCCAGGACTTCGTCTTTGTGGCGGATGCGCTTCTTCGGCGCGTCCACCAACGACTTGCCTTCGCGGGTCAAAGGGGCGCTTACGAGCGGTTCGGGCGCGCCATCGAGGCGGTCGCCCACTGCGACCTGTCCTAGCCGCGCTTTTCCGCGAGCAACGTATTCCTCGGACAGCTCGAAGCCGAGATAGTTCCGCCCCAGCTTCTTTGCTACGACGAGCGTTGTCGCGCTGCCGGAAAACGGGTCGAGCACCAGCTCCCGTTCTTCGGAGCAAAAGCGGATGATCCTGCCCAACAGTTGTTCCGGCATTTGGCAGCCGTGAAAGCCGGCTCGCTCCTTGAACGTGCCGGCGACGCGGGGGAAATACCAGGTGTCTTCGTCGGGCGTGAAGCAGTCCTGCAAATCCTGCGGGCGGAGAATCCACGTATCGTCCGGCAACCGCCCGGTGGGGTTGCCGCGGACGTCGTTGTAAACCAACTGCCTGGCGGAGTAGACGCGGTTGTCCAGGTCGTCGGCGCGAAAGGTGAACCTCGCCGGGTCCTTGACGAAGTGGAACAAATGAGCGTGCGAGCGGCTGAACTTCTGCTTGCAATTCACGCCAAACGTGTAGTACCAGATGACCCAGCTACGGCAATGAAAGCCGATCTCCTGGCTGGCCAGCTTCAATTCGGCGGCATATTCGTCGCCAATGGCCAGCCAGAACGTGCCGTCCGGCTTCAAGACGCGATGGACAGCCGCGATCCATTCCTTGGACCACTTAAGATATTGGTCGCGCCCCTTGCGGTCGTCGTAGACGTCGTACTCGTAGCCGATGTTGAACGGCGGGTCGGCAAACGCCAGATCGACGCAGCCGGCGGGCAGGGCCTTCATGCCGGCTATGCAATCTCCGTGATGGATTCGATTGATCCGTGCCGCCGGCAAAACTTGGTCTGCCATACCGCCAACTTCCTTTCGATTTCCGTCTTCCTTCTGCCACGACCCAGTATAACGGACGATGGAATTCGGTCAATGACGCGGCGCTGGAGTCCCGCCTTTAGGCGGTTCTCGCGCGTCTATTCCGGCTAAAGCCGGTACTCCAGCGCCGTATTCCCACCGCGGCCAGCGCGATCGTCGCGGCGAGACAGATGACGGCGAACCAGTCGCCGTGGAGCGAATACCAGCTCTCGCGGTCATCCAATTCCACGTTGGCAAGGATCGTTGTCGAGTCGTGCTTGGGGCCTTGGGCCACGATTTGGCCGTTGCCGTCGATCCAAGCGGAAATGCCCGTGTTTGCCGCGATCACCATCGGGCGGCGGTTCTCGACCGCGCGATAAGCGCCGCAGGCCAGGTGCATCTCAAGCTCGCTCGATCCCCAGAACCAGCCGTCGTTGGTAAGATTGACGAGGATCTGCGGCTGGACGCCCTCCTGCCGCAGCGCGGCCAACTGCTCGCGGATGACGTACGGCAGCGTGGTCTCGTAACAGATGTTCGGAACGAGGCAGATGTCCTTGACGAAAAAACACGCCGGCCGCTCGCCCGACGACGTGCCATTGCCCAGCGGCGAAACGTATTGCAGCCACGGCAACAGGCGCGTGAACGGCATGTATTCGCCGAAGGGCACCAGATGCGTCTTGTCGTAGAAATCGCGCTCGGGCGGCTGGCGGGACCACTGGCCGTCGGGCGTGATGAGCACGGCCGTATTGAGAACTTCCTCGCCGCGGGCGCCATAGTATTGCCGCGCGACGCCGACGACCATCGGCCGGCCGAATTCGGCGGCCGAGCGGGTCATCATTTCGCGCGTGTCGCGCTCTGCGCGATCGAGCCGCTCGTGGAACTCTCCCGGCGAGAGCGTTGGGGCGTCAGGCGGGACGGCGGCGTCGGAGCTGCCGGTGATCCACGGCATGCACTCCCCGTTGACGGAGTCGATGCAGGTGAAAACGGTCTCCGGCCAGACGATCAGATCAGCCCTGGGATCGCCGGTAAGCGCCCAGCGCGTTAGCCGCCGATACTCGTCCTGAGTTATCTTGCGGAAGCCCGCGGGCTCGTGCAATTGGACGTCGAAATTGCCCTGGATGAGCGCGATTTTCAGGCCCGGGTTGTACTCCGATCGCGGATGCGTCCGCCAATATCCGTAGCCAAGCACGGCGGCCAATATTGCAACTGCCGGCAGAAGCGGCCAAAACGCCCATCTCTCCCGGCTGGAGGGAAGCATTCTCGCGATGCATGCCGCCACGAAGACCATCACAAACGTCACGCCGTAGCAGCCGGTGAGGTCGCAGATCTGGATCAAGTGGGTCCAGTGGTATTGCGTATGTTCCAGGCAGCCCATCGTCATGCCGGAGAGCAAATGGGCCTGGGCGAGTTCCAGCCCCGTCCAAACGGCGGGAGCGACGAGAATCACCGGCAGCCGGAGGCGATGAACGCCGACGCGCGACAGGCCAACGAACACGGGCAGATACAAGCCGAAGTAAACGCCCAGCGCCAGCCAGCCGAAGCCGATCGCCCAATAGGGCAGGCGAAGCCAATGCAGATCGGCCAGCCAGAAGAACATTCCCGCCAGCCAGAGGCAACGATAGGGATGTGCCGCCCAGCGCCGCGCGGCCCAACAGACCAGAGCGAACAGCGCGGGCCAGAAAACTACTTCATTGGCCCAAAAGAATTGGAACTTCTGCTCGTGGAACAAGTACGTGACGAGCATCTCGCCGCCGAAGAGCAATGCCGCCGCCAGGAGAAGCAGCCACGGGCGATTGTATCCGGCATACTCCGTGTGCCGACCGCCAGCGGCACGCGGAGCGTGCCGGATACTTTGCGGCAGTTTCTCCGCGCGGACCAGCAGAATCCAGAACACGGGCGCGACCCATGCCAGCGGCCACAAGTCCAACGGCGGCAGCGCGGCCCAGTGCAGTGCGGCCCCGATCATGGCGAGGCCGAAGGTGGAACGGAAGAAGGCTTGAATTGATTGCAACATCCGTGCATGTGACGCGCGGCACGATCACACGGCCGCGCCTACCGCCAAAAAGTTCTCCAGAATCCGCGTCCCGCAGGCCGTCAAGAAACTCTCCGGGTGATACTGCACGCCGTAGAGCGGCCACGACTTGTGTTGGATGCCCATGATTTCCAGCGCACCGTCCGGGTCGCGGCTCCAGGCGGTCATGGTGAAGTCGTCGCTGAGCGTGTCGGGCTGGATCACCAGGCTGTGGTAGCGCGTCGCCTCAAACGGGTTCGGAATGCCTTCATAAAGCCCCTCGCCGTTGTGCTGGATGCGGTCGGTCTTGCCGTGCATCAGCCGGCCGGCGCGGACGATCTTGCCGCCGTAGGCCTGACCGATCGACTGGTGGCCCAGACAAACGCCCAACAGAGGAATCTTGCCCGCGAAACGCTTGACACAAGGCACGGAGATTCCCGCTTCGTCCGGCGTGCAAGGGCCGGGCGAGATGATCAAGTGCGAGGGCTGCCTGGCCTCAATCTCCTCCAGCGAAATCTGGTCGTTGCGATAGACTTCCAATTCCAGCGAAGGATCGAGTTCGCCCAGCCGCTGCACGAGGTTGTACGTAAAGGAATCGTAGTTGTCGATGAGCAGGATCATTTGTCTTTCTGCTCCGCGGGATTGAAGAGCGGCTTTAGCTCCAGCGTTTCCAACGGGCCCTTCGTCGCCGGAATCTTGCCCATCGCTACGTGCAGGATAAGCGGGACCGGCTCGAACACCATCGACTGCACGGTCCTGACGTCCTGGTGTACCTCGTCGAGCTTCTTGAAAATGTCGTCCACGCCGAGCTTGTCCATCGCTGTCGCTTTGGAGAGAATCGCGTACCGCGGGCAGGCCGTCCAGAGCCGCAGGCCGTGGGTGCGGAAGTGGTTCGTGTTCACGCAAATGCCGTCGCTGCCGCGGCGGAGGGCGACCGTCTTGGGCGTAATCTCCAGCACGCCCGCGCCCGCTCGGTCGCAGATCGCCACGCTCAGGATCGTCGATCGCTCGGACGATCGCAGCAGCTTCTGGGCTTCTTCGATCGTCGTGCATTCCTCCAGGATGCTGCGGAGGCAGAACGTATAAGGCATTGCCTTCGGGTTGAGCATCGGCGCATAGTCGGCGGTAATGCGGACCTCGTGGACGGCCAGCGCCAGCCCGGCGTCGTTCATGCCCGAAATGCAGCCAATCACGCCGGGGAAACCGACGGTGGCGAATGCGTGTTTTCCTTCCGTGCGGTACACAGCCACCAGGCCGTAGCGGTCCAGCACGCCGAGCGTGAAAAAGTCGAGGTTCCGTCCGAAGAGGACGGCGCCGGTTTTGCTTTTTGCCGCTTCGACCATAAGGGACGAGCACGCGAAGCCGCCGCGGTGGAGGTCCATGATCGTGTTGGCGACCTGGAGCAAGTCCATCGGAACTCCAGCCTTGGCGGCGTAGCTTCGCAATTCGTCGCGATAGGCCGCCGGGGCGTGGGAAGTCAAGGCTTGTGCGGTTTGTACGCACTTTTCCCACTTCGCGCCTTGGCCGCTTAAGATCATGATCTGCCGCGGGAAGGCGGCCGCTCCCTTGACCACCTCGCCGGTCAAGGCGGCTTCCTCCCGGCCTATCTCCTCCGGCGTGCCTTCCACCGAGAGCACCGGCACGTGATTTCTGTATCTAAGCTGGCCCTTCTCGAAGCGGGCCTCCTGGAACGTTTGCTTCCCAATCCCCTTCTCGGTTTGTTTTTCTGCCGTGGCCGCCGCGGCGACTGCCGGGACGAGAAGCAGGAACGCAGCAACGAAGCAATAGCGTTTTACCAGCACGATGGCGCCTCCGGGGTTTTGGACTATCGGGTGTATTATAGCCCGTCGAGCGGCCTTGCGGTAAATAGAGCGACTTGGTAGCCTCCGCGTCGATATGGCACAATGGCCGCATACGGTCCTGTCTGGCCGGATTCCAGGTCTGAAACTGTCCCCGTACCGCTCTTCCGACCAGGATGCCGCGGGCCACGAGGATACCGCTTCCGCCGCAGGGGATTGGCAGACCCGCTGGATTATCACCTTTTTGGCGTTGGGCGTTGCGGTCCGCGCCTTGCGGTATTTGCTCCGCTTTCCCCTTTGGGGCGACGAAAGCCTGCTGGCGTCCAACTTGCTGGACCGCGGCTTTCTTGATCTGCTGCGTCCGCTGGACCACATCCAAATCGCCCCGCTGTTGTTTCTGACCGTCGAGCACGCGGTCACGCGATTGCTCGGCTTTTCCGAGTGGTCGTTGCGGCTGTTTCCCTTTGTTTGCAGCGTCGCCAGCTTGTTTGTTTTTCAGCGCCTGGCCAAGCTCGTGTTTCGTGGCGAGGCGGTCGTGCTGGCGGTGGGAATTTTCGCGGCCAGCTATCCGGGGCTGCGCTATTCGGCCGAGGTAAAGCCCTACGGCGTCGATCTGTTTGTCTCCACGGTCCTGCTCACGCTGACAGCGGCCTGGTGGCGGCGGCAAGATCAACTCCGCTGGCTCTGGGGCCTGGCCGCCTTCGTACCCTTGGCCCTGGCCCTCTCCTATCCGGCGCTGTTCGTGGCGGGCGGCGTCAGCGTAGCGGTTGCCGCGATTCTTTACAGCGGCAAACACATCGGAAAGCAAACGCCCGGCTGGCTCCCCTGGACCATTTACAATCTGCTCATGCTGGCAACCTTTGCCGGGCTGTACGCGGTTTCGATTCGCTGGCAGGAACGCGCCTCGTTGGCCGTGCAGCAGGAGTGCTGGGAACATGCCTTTCCGCCCTTGCACTCGCCCCTGCGGCTGGTCTGGTGGCTGCTCTATTCGCAGGCCGGTCCGGTGTTCGGACAGCCGGTAGGCGCCGACAACTTCGGCAGCCTCAGCACCACGCTCTTGTGCCTAGCGGCCGCGGCGGCACTGTGGCGCCGGCGGCACTACTGGTTCCTGCTCTTCTGCGCGTCGCCCTTCGCTTTGAACATGGCGGCGGCAGCTTTGCGCCGCTATCCGTACGGCGGGCACATGCGGATGACGATGCACCTCATGCCGTTGGTCTGCCTTTTGGCCGGATTCGGCGCGGCCACGCTTCTGCGGCTTCTCGCCGGCCGCATGGAAATCAGACGTGCAAGCAAGGACATACAAGCCCGAAGCGCAAGCGAGGGTCAAGCCGATTCCGCTCGCTTGCGCTTCGGGCTTGTATTTGTACCCGGCCAGCTCGGGCGCCTTTCTGCAAGCCTGCGTCCCGCGAGTGTGGCGGCTGTCGCGCTGACGGTCCTGTGCCTCGTCTACGTAGCCCGCGACTGCCGATTCCAGTGCAAGGACGTGCAGAATCTCTGGATGCGGGATTTCGCCTGCTGGTTCTGGACGGGCATGAGCCGCGACTGCGAGCTGGTCTGTGTGGAGACCGACCTGGGCGAGAAGTTTCCCGCCGCGCCGTCTTACCTGTGCAACCAGCGAATCTACTCGCCCCGGCACGCGCGGGGCGAGCCGCCGCACCTGGATCGTGTATCGCAATCCCGACCGCTGCTCTGCGTGCAATACTGGTGGCGGCAGCACCCCTACGACCCGGGCGCCTTCGCCCAATGGCTTCAGAAAATGCAGCGGGACTACGATCTTGTCGGCCGCCAGGAGTACCCCCAGCGGAACGACGACGACGGTGAAATCGGCCACGAACCGCCCGACCGCATCGAGGTCTATCAATTCGTGCCCCGGCAGCCGCAGCTCGCACAACGCGACACTAGCGTCGATCGTCGGCGCTAAGTCCGCCGGGTCCTGCGCCGAAAAACCGCTCGCATTCTCGCGGACGGCAAGATCATTAGCGCCCGCGACTTCGTCGCAACCGTTCCAAGCGGTGCGCATCCCTCCCCTCTCCGGGCACTGCGCGCATCGCGGTCATTTCAGCAGCGGCGCAGACGGTCCCCCCTGACGTCGTGCAAATACGCGCCGACCTGTAGCGGTTGTGCCGTCGGTTCGGGCGGCGCGGTTCGGCGTGTGCGGCTTATGCCGAAGCGTCCCGCAGTCGCGGAACTGACCGCTGTAGCGGATTTCTCGCGCCCAAGCTTTCTGATGTTTGCTTTGCGCCGCATCCGCCGATGGTATGCACGGAAGCGAATGTCTTTGTTGTGCCCGCTGGCGCTGATCTGCCGCGTCTGTCGGAAACACGACGATTTTAGATAAGACGTTCCGCGCCGCATGTAGGAGATTCACTATGCGTAGCGTTTCCGTGCGTGCCCAGGCCCTGTGCCTCGCTCTGGCGGCGGCCTGCCTGAGCGGCTGTACGAGCCCGTCGGAATACATTCAGAACGGATTCAAGGTGGGGCCAAATTACAAAGGCGCAAGCGCCGCGGTGGCGCCGAAATGGATCGACGCCGGCGACGTGCGCGTCCGCTCCACGCCCGCCGACCTGAGCCGCTGGTGGTGCGTGTTCAACGATCCGATCCTCAACGACCTGGTCGTCCACGCCTACATGCAGAACATTACGCTCAAGGAGGCCGGCGCGGGTCCTGATGGCCCGCTACACCCTGGCCATCCAGCGCGGCGAGCTCTTCCCGCAGACGCAGACCGCTACGGGCAGTTACCAGCGGATCGAAACTTCGACGAACCCCAACTTCCCCATTTCGCAGAAGTTCTTCGAGCAGTGGAATTACGGCTTCAACCTCTCGTGGGAATTGGACTTCTGGGGCCGCTACCGCCGCGCGGTCATCGCCGCCGAAGCCCAGTTGGATTTCTCCGTGGAAGATTACGACGACGCGCTGGTGACGCTGATCGGCGACGTGGCCACGAATTACGTGACGCTGCGGCAGACGCAGCAGCAGATCGAATTGGCCAAGGCCAACGTCAGGCTGCAGGAGGACGTCTTGAAGATTGTGCAGGCCCGCTTCCAAAACGGAACCGCCAGCGAGCTGGACGTCGACCAGGCGCAGACCACGCTGTCGCAGACGATGGCCACCATCCCCGCCTTCGAGATCACGCTGCGGCAAAGCGAGAATGCAATCTGCGTGTTGCTGGGCATGCCGCCCGTCGATTTGGAGGCATGTTTGGGCAAGGGCCCGATACCGGGGGCGCCTCGGGAGGTTGTGGTGGGCATTCCGGCGCAGTTGCTGCAGCGGCGGCCCGACATCCGCCGCGCCGAACGCAACGCGGCCGCCCAATCCGAGCAGATCGGCATCGCCGCGAGCGACTGGTACCCGCATATTTCGATCACCGGCACGATCGGCGCCACGGCCCAGAGCTTGCCGAAAACGTTCACCTACGCGGCGGATTCGGGCAGCGTCGGTCCAACGTTCACCTGGGACATCCTCAATTACGGGCGCATCGCCAACAACGTCAAGCTGCAGGACGCCAACTTCCAGCAACAACTGCTCGTTTATCGCCAGACCGTGCTTACGGCCGAGCAGGAGGTGGAAAACGGCGTCATCACCTACATCAAGTCCCACGACGAGGCGAAGAACCTCCTGGACAGCGTCGTCGCCGCGAACAAGGCCGTCAAGATCGTGATCGCCCAGTACAAAGTCGGCAGGGTCGATTTCACCACGGTCTCCACGATCGAGCAGAGCCTGGTGACGGCACAAAACCAGTATGCGATAGCGCTGGGTCAGATTGCCAACGGGCTGGTAACGGTTTACCAGTCGTTGGGCGGCGGCTGGGAAATCCGCTTGGGGCCGGACTTCCGCTCGCCCTTGCCGCAGCCGACGCTGGCCCCGCCGCCGGCGGAAATCCCGCCCATTCCGGTGTTGGACCTGAACGCTGAACCGGGCGCCGGCGGCGCTGTTCCCGGCCCTGCCCCCGGGGCTGGGCTGAACCCCGCCGCGGGTGCGGCGATTCCCGAACCGCTGCCGCCGGGCAAGCCGGTCCCACAGGGCGGGATTTGAGCTGATATGCTTTACAGCTCGGCCCGAATCGGCCATAATCCTATTGGATTACGGACCCCATCGTTAGGAAATGATGAGGATTGTGTTAGTCGGTTATCGGGCGACCGGAAAAACGGCGGTGGCCCGCCATTTGGCCGCCCGGCTGGGCTGGGAGTGGATCGATGCCGACGTCGAGATCGAGCGGCGCGCTGGAAAGTCGATCGCCACAATCTTTGCCGAAGACGGCGAACCGGCATTTCGCGACCTTGAAGCCCAGGTCATTGATGATCTATGCGGGCGGAAGAAGCTCGTACTGGCCGCCGGTGGCGGCGCTCCGTTGCGCGAGGACAGCCGCAGGGCGATGAGGCAGGAAGGGCATGTCGTCTGGCTGACGGCCACGCCGCCGACGATTCTCGCCCGCATGACGGCCGACGTAACCACGGCGGCGCGGCGGCCGAGCCTCACCGGCCGAGCGCCGTTGGAAGAGATCGTCCACGTGCTGGGGCATCGCGAGCCGATCTATCGGGAAACGGCCCACCAAGTCGTCGATACCGAAGGGAAGTCGCCGGAAGCGGTGGCGGAGGAGATCTTTGACCTTTATTCTGTCGATTCCCATTGAGATTCGCGCGGCGATATTATTCGTCGTGGGCTGCTGTCTCGGCGGACTGGTAAACTGGGCCATTTACAGCCTTGCCTGGCATCATCGTCCGATCAGCCCGTGGTCGAAACGCGCCGGCGGAGGCCCCGCTGCGGACCGTGTGGGACAGAATCCCGGTGATTGGCTGGTTCGGGCTGCGGCGCGAGGCGAAGCTTTACGGCCCCGGCAATTGGATCTGGGTCCGGCCGATGCTCGTGGAATTGTTTTGCGGGGCGGCGATTGCCGGTCTTTATTATTGGGAGGTCGAGTTGTGCCGGCTCGTGCCGCCGAACGTGGCGCTCGCCGCAGTTTTTTCTGCCGGCGATGATGCCGAACCATGTCATGCTGGCCATCATCCGCCACCAGCAGTTTGTCGCCCACATCGTCTTGTTCTGCTTCATGCTCGCCACGACATGGATCGATATTGACGAGACCAACATCCCTGATAGCATTACTGTGCCATGCACGTTGCTCGGGCTGTTGATCGTTGGCCTTTGGCCGTACGCGCTTTTGCCGCAAGTCAACCAGGGCGGCCCGTTCGGCGCACCGGTCATAAGTTCTGTTTGGCTGACATCGCCGGACGTGGTTCTTCCTCCGCCGAACATTCCGCTTGCGCCGCCGCAGTTTGTGGACCCTTGGGACGTGCCCGCGGTGATTGGCCCGGCGGCGCTGGCGGCGGCGATTGCCGGTTTTTGGGCCTGGTGCATGGCACTATTGCCGGGTCATTGGTCGCGGCGGCACGGTTATTGGCTGAGAATTCGCGTTTTCACGGCGCGGGTCGCGCACGAACGGGCGAGCTATGGCTTGCTCGGCTTGGCGCTGGCCGGCTCCGCAGCCATCGCCGGCGTCTGGTGGATGGGCGGGCCGCGTTGGGCCGGCCTGGCGAGCGGCTTGGCGGGAGTCGTTGTCGGCGGCGGGCTAGTGTGGATCATCCGCATCCTCGGCACGGTGGCAATGGGCCGCGAGGCGATGGGCTTTGGCGACGTGACACTGATGGCGATGATCGGCGCATTTCTCGGCTGGCAAGCCGCGATTATAGTTTTCTTCCTACGCCGTTGATTGCCGTCGTCGTCGGCATCTTCCGGTTGGTCTTGCGGGGTGAACACGAAATTCCATTTGGCCCGTTCCTTTGCCTCGGCGCGGCGGTCACGGTCCTCTATTGGAGGCCGATTTGGGACTTGCTCGGCGAGCACTACTTTTCCCTTCACGCATGGCTGCTTGCGGTGCTCGTGGGCTGTCTCAGTCTGATGTTGGTCCTTCTGCCGCCGATCCGCTGGGTCACGGACCGGTTCCGAGGAGGCGAACAGCAAGCGGGGAGCATAGAGCAGGGAGCCGGGAGCGGCGAAAGCGAAGTCAAGTAGCAGGCGATGTGACAAGCTCGATGCTCGCACCTTCTGACTCCCTGCCGGAGCACTCGCGCAGCGAGTCGGCTCCCTGCCGCGTGCTCTTTCCCGGATACTTCCCGTAGAACCGCTTGATGAAATGCCGATGCCACCAAGACGCTGGGCAGTGCGGCACCCAACCGTAGCGGAGCATGAAGCGCTCGGAAATCCGCCAATTGCTCGCGTCGCACAGTAGGGCGTCGCTCCGCTTCAGCCGCGCGATTTCGTCGAGAATCTCCAGCCCCACACGGACCGATCTCACGCTCGTCTGCCGCGCGGAAACGGCGTAGATCAGGGCCAGGAAGTCGGGAAACCGCCAGGGCTGGTTGTAGTACAAGAGCAAGCGGTCGCCGGCGCGCCGCTGGTGCATCCACTGGCCGAGCCAGATTACCTCCGGACCTACGAGAATCGTCGGCCAGGGCCGAAGCGTCACTCCGCGGAAGCGGCCATCGACGACTTCGATCACACCGTAGCGTCGACGGCGGATCACGTCCGCACCGCGGGCGAGGTCGGTAACGGTCTGAAAAAACGGCATAAGACAATTGTAGCTTAACTTGCAAGCCGTGCCGTGACCTTGGCGCGGGCGGCAAATTCGCTTAAACTGGCCAGTTTGCACAATACAAACCGGCGTCTCTCAGGAAACCGCGAACGTGAATACGCGTCCCCGCACGAAATTCGTCATGCAACTCAAACAGCGCCGCTGCCCGAAGTGCGGCGCCAAACTCAACAACCAGGTGAAGCGCTGCAAGCGCTGCCACGCGGTGCAAACGAAGCCGAAAAAGTAGCTACCTTTCCAGCAGTTCGTCCACGGCCACGCCGATATCCGCGCTGGCCATGAGTGTTTCTCCCACGAGCATGGCGTCGACGCCGGCGCGCTGGAGCATTTCCACTTCGGCACGGCTGCCGATGCCGCTTTCAGCCACCACGCAGACGCCCGCGGGCACTTCGCGGCGGACGCGAAGCGTGTGCTGGAGATCGACTTCGAAAGTCCGCAGATCGCGGTTGTTGATGCCGACCAGCCGCGGCCGGCCGCCAGCACGCGCCGCAGATTGGCCGGGTCGTAAAGCTCGACCAGCGGCGTCATGCCGAGTTCCACGATCGCGTCGTGGAGCGTGCAAAGCTGGCCGTCGTCGAGACATTCGGCGATAAGCAATACTGCGTCAGCCCCCGCCGCACGGGCCTCGATGACTTGGTACGGATCAATAATAAAATCCTTCCGCAGCACCGGCAGATCGACTGCCGCGCGGATTTGTTTTAGATAATCGAGGCTGCCCTGAAAATACGGCCCGTCGGTCAACACGCTGATGCACGCTGCGCCGTGCTCCTGGTACGTGCGGGCGATTTCCAGAGGACGAAAATCCTCGCGGATGACGCCTTTGGACGGGCTGGCCTTTTTCACCTCGGCGATCAGGCGGATTGCGCCTCGGCCGCTCAGCGCCGAAAAGAAGTCGCGGACCGGCGGCGCAGCCGGCAGGCAATCGCGCACTTGTTCTTCCGGCACACGCTCTTTAGCGGCGGCGATTTGGCGAAGCTTGTCGGCGACGATTCGATCCAGGATCGTAGGCATTTTACGAATCGCGCCGCTCCTTCGCCTCTCTGTGCGGCGGCAGTCGCCAACGGTCCAAGCAGTCGTTTAGCCATTGAACGCAGTCCTCGGGAATCGGCGGGTCCGGCAGCCCGTCGTAGTCAACAGCGCCCCGCGCGTATGGTCCGCTGTCGTAAACCTGTTGAAACACGTATTGCAGATCGAGCAGCGGTTCTGACTCACGCTCGCGCAAGGGGACCGGAACGTGTGGCAGCGACTCCTCAAGCTTAACGGGAAAAAGCTCGTACATTGACCTTGCCCCGCGTTGCCACGCACGATTCACTTTCACCAAATAACCCGGACGCAGTTCCAAGCTCGTAGCAGGCTCGCTCATTGCAGGAGCAGCAATTAGTGATTGTCCGCCTCGGAGGAGATCCAACTCCACAACGGAGGCATCGCTGTCGTGGATCTCCTGCCGTTTTGCCCAATAGGATTCTCGATCAGGTCCCGGCCGTTTGGTCGCGGGAGTCGCGATCTCGATCACCGTTATCAGTGCGTGGCGACGGCTTGGATCGCGAATCTCCACGAATCGGTGCTGCAATGGGGCGTCGGTACAATTCATCTCAGGCCGCATTCCCAGCCGAGCATAGTACGAATGCGGCAAGACGCGATTTAGTTCCGAGCTTATTTCGACGGCGAAAGCGAAATGAAAGTCGGGCCAAATATCCGGCGCTTCGAGGTAAGGGTCCATGCCGGGGAAGGGACAGGGCATCGGGCAAGCTCCGTGAGGAACGCGGGAATACTACATTATAGCCTTCAACTTTAGAGTGGCCGAAAAACTGCGTTCGTTGCCTTAATGTCCTGCAATCGTCGCCCGACCTTCTCCGTAATAACGATCCACAACGTGGTTGCCAACAAGAAGACGTTGTCACCGAGCCACATGTCGGGTCGCATGGTTAGTATTCGGCGTTCGTATTCTTCGCGTCCACAGAGCTCGCAGCGCGACGTGATTTCGGTCCCGGGCGGATTTTTAGATTCGGATGTCAGGACCATCTCGAAGTATTGCGGAAGTTCCCCAGTTGGCTCGCGGAGGCTCTCGTCGTTCAACATATCTTCTGGCTCACCGCTTGCCGGTATTCGCGGTCGCGCCGTTGCCTTGCGATTCCCCACCTTTCGAATGGTCACAGGACAGAAATGCACGCCCTCACAGCCAATGTCTTCGAGTGTCAGCCGAATCCGCTCGGACACGACGACGCTTCCAAGCGAGGCCCACAGAAAATCGGCTTGAGGTTTGGATGGGACACTCAGGAGACAAGATTGAAACTTGTCGCCAGGCCGCAGGTCCTTGATGGAGTGTCCACGCGATTGAAGCACCGAAGCAATTTCCGATCGCAGCCTCTGGTGCTCCTTGCCGGAAATAGGCCGCCGGTCGGTGAGTTCCTTGCGGTTTCGAAGTTCGTCTGGTAAAGCAATCGGCAGTATTCGTGAACCTCCCCACGCCTTGGCGCATATTTCACAACGGACACCGGGCAACGAAAAGGGGTGTTCTAATGCTCCGTTGATGAAAGTATGTCGATAGTCGCTATCGTAGTCGGGCTCATCCGCTCGCCAAAACATTGCTTCCATTGTTTCCAGTCCTGATGTTCCTGAAGTGTGATAGTTGAAAACCTCTAATGCTTGAAATGCCTCCGTCCCGTGAAAATCATCGTCACGCCGTGCCGGTTGCAGGCGGCAATTACGTCGGGGTCGTTGCGCGAGCCGCCGGGCTGAATTACTGCGGAAACGCCGACCGCGGCGGCGGCCTCGATCGAGTCGGCGAACGGAAAGAAAGCATCGGAGGCCATGACGGAGCCTTGCGCGCGGTCGCCGGCCTTCTTAATGGAGATTTCCGCCGAGTCGACGCGGCTCATCTGCCCCGCGCCGGCGCCTAGCAAAACCCGGTCTTTGGCCAGCACGATAGCGTTGGACTTTACGTGCCGCACCATCGTCCAGGCGAATCGCAGGTCGGCCATCTGTGTAGGTATGGGCTGGCAGTTAGTGACCACCTTCCATTCGCTCTGGGGGTCGGGCAAAGCGTCGGCGTCTTGCAAGAGCAGGCCGCCCTCAATCGGCCGATAGGCCCAGTGGGCCGCCGGCTTGGCAATCTGCCCGACGGCCATCAAGCGGACGTTCGCCTTCCATTTGGGAACGGTCGTTAAGATGTTTAGCGCTGCCGGATCGAATTCCGGGGCGATGATCGCCTCGACGAACAGGCCCGGCTCGGTGAGCACTTCCGCCGTAGCCGCATCGACGGGGCGATTCAGCCCAAGCACGGAGCCGAATGCGCTCAAGGGATCGCCGGCCATCGCGTTCTTCAACGCTGCGGCCAAGTCGGCTGCCTCGGCGGCGCCGCAAGGATTGTTGTGCTTGATGACCACGGCGGCCGGTTCGCCGAAGTCGCGGACGATCGCCAGTGCGCTATCGAGGTCCAGCAGATTGTTGTACGAAAGCTCCTTGCCGCTGAGCTGCCGCGCGGCGACAACGCTCGGCCCATTGCTCCGCGCCGCGGCATAGACGGCCGCTTGCTGGTGAGGGTTCTCGCCGTAGCGGAGCACTTGCTGGCGCTGAAAGCCGAGATGGAGCGTGCCGGGAAAACGTTCTTCGGCGGTCCTCTCGCTTGCGCTTCGGGTTCCAGTCGTCCTCTCGTTTGCGCTTCGGGTTTCAATGTGGCCGGCGAAGAAGTCGGCAATCGCCCGATCGTAGAGAGCCGTATGGGCGAACGCCTCGGCGGCCAGCTTGCGCCTTAGCTCCAACGTCGTGCAGCCGGCCGCTTGGACCTGAGCGAGGATATCGCCGTATTGCCTTGCGTCCGTAGCGATGGTGGTGAAGGCATGGTTCTTGGCCGCGGCGCGCACCATCGTCGGCCCGCCGATATCGACCTGCTCGATCGCCTCTTCCAGCGTCACGCCGGGCTTGCGAATCGTGGCTTCAAATGGATACAGGTTCACGACGACAAGCTCGAACGTGAGGATGCCGTGCTCCGCCAGCGACCGCATGTCGTCGGCATTGTCGTGGCGGCAGAGGATGCCGCCGTGGACCTTGGGATGGAGCGTTTTCAAGCGACCATGCATCATCTCCGGGAAGCCGGTGTATTCGGCCACGTCCCGAACCGGAATTTTCTCGGTTTCAAGATGTTTGCGGGTGCCGCCGGTGCTGAAGATTTCCACGCCGCACGCGGCCAGCCCGCGAGCGAATTCGGTCAGCCCCTTCTTATCGCTGGCACTGATTAAGGCACGTTGAATGCGGGGAGAATGCATCGGCCGACTCGCTGGCACTGCGGGTGACTTTCGTCTGTCAAAGCTACGAATTGTAGCCCTCGGCCGCCGCGCCGCCAGCCCCATGCCGGATCCACCGTTGTAATTCGCGCAGGTTGACATCGCAGTAGCCGCTCGTTAGCTTAGAATGATAGGGAGTAAGGACTCGCGCCCGTGCGCATCGGCTGCGCGACCGTGGCAAATACCGTCCGGTCTTCTCTAATCAAGCGTTGAAACGAAGGCATCGGTCTTCGACGGCACGAGAGCAAAGTGGTGGGACTCTTAGCCGCAAACCCCGTACCCATTTATAGGGGTATGCACTGGATCGCTTATGGCCAAAAAAAGACTCGATTTTACAGAGGTCCTCATCCGCCGCGGCGTTGTCAGCCCGGAGCAGATTCGCGAGGCGGCCCAGATGTCCAAGGAGTCTGGCGGCAAGCTGGGTGATGCCCTCGTGCGACTGGGCTATGCGACCGGCGAGGACGTCAGCCGGGCGATTGCCGAGCAGCACGGTTTAACCTACGTGAGTCTGGGAGAAGTCTCTATCCCACCGTCGGTTATTGAATTGGTTCCCGAATCGGTCGCGCGAGAAAACGCGGTGTTGCCGCTCTCCGAATCGGATGGCCGGCTCACGGTCGTGCTTAGCGACCCCATGGATCTTGACACCGTCGACAAGCTGAAATTCATCCTCAACAAGCAGGTCGATCTTTCGCTCGCCCCTCGCGAGGCGATCCTCGAGGCGATCAATCGCTACTACGGCCAGACCATCGCGGAAAGCGCCGACCAGATGCTGACCGAGTTTACCGATACCGCCATCGACTTCACGGAGACCGTGGACGAGGGGCCCAAAGGCGACGAGTCGGTTGATGAAGCGAGTGCCCCCGTCGTTCGACTGTGTCAACTGATCATTCAAGAGGCGGTCCAGTCACGGGCGTCGGACATCCATATCGAACCGTTCGAAAACCGCATCCGCGTCCGCTACCGGATTGATGGGCAAATGGTCGAGCGCGACAACCCCCCCCGACGGCTGTTGGGAGCAATCTTGTCGCGCATTAAGATTCTCTCCAAACTGGACATTGCCGAGCGCCGCCGCACGCAAGACGGCCGGATCAAGGTTACGGTGGGCGAGAAGGAGTTGGACCTTCGGGTCAGTATCATCCCTTCCGCACACGGCCAATCCGTGGTCATGCGAATATTGGACAAAGACAATATTCGCGTCGGCCTGAAGCAATTGGGTTTTGCCGAAGACGACTTCCTTAAATTCAAAAACCTGCTCCAGCGACCCAACGGAATCATTTTGGTGACGGGGCCAACGGGATCGGGGAAGACGACTTCCCTATATGCCGCCCTGAATGCGCTCAACACGCCCGATCGAAAAATCATCACGGCCGAAGATCCGGTTGAATACTACCTGCCGGGGGTGAACCAGGTTGAGATTAAACATGACATTGGGCTTGATTTTGCGAGGGTCATTCGCGCCATGCTGCGCCAGGCGCCGAACGTGATCCTCGTCGGAGAAATGCGCGATTTGGAGACAGCCCAGATGGGAATCCAGGCTTCCTTGACGGGACACTTGGTTTTCAGTACACTACATACGAACGATGCGCCCAGTGCTATTACACGTTTGGTTGATATGGGTGTACCCGCCTATCTGGTGGCTAGCAGCATCGTCGCCATCATGGCACAGCGTCTAGTGCGCGTTATTTGCCAGAAGTGCAAGCAGCCATTTACCCCTAGTGAGGCAAGCCTGCAATCGGCTGGCGTCACACCCGAAATGGCAAAGAAAGCCAACTTCATGCGCGGCCGAGGATGTGGGCACTGCCAAGGGGGTGGATACCGCGGGAGGCTCGGGATTTACGAGCTTATGTTGATGTCCACCAAAGTGCGAGAACTCACTTTTCACGAGGCGCCCACGGACCAGGTACGTCGGGTTGCCCAATCGGAAGGGATGCGAACTCTTTACTGGGACGGAATTGAAAAAGCCATGAAAGGCGTCACGACCTTGGAGGAAGTCTTCCGCGTGGCTAAGCGGACGGAGAGCGACTAGCCGCCTTGGCCACCGGCAATGAAAAATGTGCATCTTAATCAAAGAAATTGGCCTTTCGGACGAAACCGGCGAATAATCGTAACGCTCAGGGCCGAGGGCAAGAGGACCGCAGCAAAAGCGCAGGCTTATGGGCACCGTTCTAATCGACAAACTCCTCCATACGGTCGTTAAACGCAAGGTTAGCGACTTGCATATCGCCGTCGGGCAGCCGCCCGTCGTGCGGATGGATGGCCATCTGAAGCGATTGGAAACCAAAGTCCTGGAGCCCGAGGACACGGTGGCTCTGATGAAGAGCATCGCCCCGGAGCGGTCTCAGAAGGAGCTTCAAGAGAAAGGCAGCGCCGACTTCGGCTTTGCTTTTGGCGACTTGGCGCGATTCCGCGTTTCCATTTTCAAGCAGAAGGGCTTTGTGGGGATGGTGCTGCGGCAGATTCCCAACAAGCTTCTCTCCTTCACCGATCTGGGAACGCCGCCGGTGCTGAAGGACCTCATTATGCGGCCTCGCGGACTGGTGCTGGTTACCGGGCCGACCGGTTCCGGCAAGACGACCACGCTGGCCGCCGCCATCGACTACCTCAACGACACGGTCCCGCATCACATCATCACGATCGAAGACCCGATCGAATTCTATCATCCGCACAAGAAGTGTACGGTAAACCAGCGCGAAATCGGCGTCGACGTGCCGACCTTCGCGGAGGCGATACGCCGCGCGCTGCGGCAGGACCCGGACATCATCCTCGTGGGCGAAATGCGCGACCTGGAAACGATCGAAGCGGCCATCACCGCGGCCGAGACCGGGCACATCGTCTTCGGCACGCTGCACACGACAGGCGCCGCAAAGACCGTGGACCGCATTATCGACGTCTTCCCCACGAACCAGCAGGAACAAATCCGCACGCAATTGTCGACGTCGATCATCGGCATCCTTTCGCAGGCCCTGCTGCCCAAGATCGGCGGCGGACGCGTGGCGGCTTACGAAATGCTCGTGGTCTCGCCCGCCATCGGCAACCTGATCCGCGAAAACAAGACCTTTCGCATCACGTCGTCGATCCAAACCGGCACCAAGCAAGGCATGCAACTGCTGGACGACCACATGTTCAAGCTCTGGCAGCAGGGCATCGTGGAGAAGAAAGAAGTGTTGATTCGTTCGAACAACGTGGAGGACCTCTCCGCGCGAATCGCCAAGGCTGAGCGGGGCGTCTTCGACGACGAAATGGACAAACCAACGTAGGGCAGGGAGCACGGAGCAGGGAGCAGGGAGTTTTGAAGAAGGCAGCTTAGAATGGCATTGCGACGCATCGGACAAATCCTGGTAGACCTCGGCTTTCTCACCGAGGACCGCATAAAAATGGTCCTCGAGGAGCAGCGGCAGCGGCCGTCCGAGCTGTTCGGGCAGGTGGGCATCAGCATGGGCCTGCTCAACGAAGAGCAGCTCGTCCAGGGTTTGGCCGAGCAGATGGGCCTGCAGGTGATTAGCCTGGCCGACCTGGTCATTCCGCCCGCCGTCCTGGCCAAGATTACCGAGCCTATGGCCCAGCTTTATCGGGTGGTGCCCGTCGACTTCAACGAAGCGGAAAAGGTGCTCACGATCGCCATGTGCGATCCGCAAAAGCTCTCCGTGATCGACGAGCTGCGAACCTTCCTGGGCTACGACGTGCGGGCGGTGGTAGCGACGGAAAAGGATGTGCTCCGGGCACTCGGCCGTTACTACGCCGCCGGCGGCGAAAGCGTCGAATCGCTGATCACCGACATGGAGCAGGACGCCGACCTGGCGAAGGCGGCCCAGGAACTGGAAAAAGGCGTGCTGGACCTGACCGGCGCGGAGGCCCTGGCGGACAGCGCCCCAGTCCGCAAGCTGCTGAACATGGTCCTGCTCATGGCCATCAAGGACCACGCCAGCGACTTGCACTTCGAGCCGTTCGAGAACGAGTTCAAGATCCGCATCCGGGCAGACGGTGTGCTCTATGAAATGGTTCCGCCGCCGCGACACCTGGCCTTTGCCATTACGACGCGGATCAAGGTCATGGCGAACCTCGACATCGCCGAGCGCCGCGTGCCGCAGGACGGCCGCATCCGCCTGACCGTCGGCGGCCACCCCGTCGATCTCCGCGTCAGCATCTTGCCCACGATGTTCGGCGAGAGCGTCGTGATGCGGATTCTCGACCGCAGCGTCGTCATGCTCGACCTGGGCGTAGTGGGCATGGGGGCGGTCACATTGGCCGCCTTCCGCGAGATCATCCGCCGCCCCAACGGCATCGTGCTCGTCACCGGCCCCACCGGCTCCGGCAAGACGACTACGCTCTATGGCGCACTCAATGAATTGAACGTGATCGAAGACAAGCTGATCACCACCGAGGATCCCGTCGAGTACGAGATCGAAGGCATTGTGCAGATTCCCATCGACGCGGGCATCGGCAACACGTTCGCACAGTGCCTCCGTTCGATCCTGCGGCAGGACCCGGACAAAATTCTCGTGGGCGAAATCCGTGACCTGGAGACGGCCGAGATCGCGGTGCAGGCCTCGCTCACCGGCCACATGGTGTTCAGCACGCTGCACACCAACGACGCCCCCAGCGCCATCACCCGCTTGCGCGACATGGGCGTGCCGCCGTTTTTGCTCACGGCCACGCTAGAGGCCGTGCTGGCGCAGCGGCTGGTCCGCAAGATTTGCAGCAACTGCCGCGAGCAAACCGTCCCCAGCACGGAGACGCTGGCCATGTTGGACCTCTCGCCCGACGACGTGCTGGACAAGAAGTTCTATCGCGGCCGGGGCTGCCAGATATGCAACAACACCGGCTTCAAGGGCCGCAGCGGGCTTTACGAGCTGATGCCCATGAACGACCAGCTCCGCGAGATGATCAACCGCGGCTGCTCGACCGAGCAGTTGCGCGACATGGCCTTGCAGACCGGCATGCATTCGCTGCGCAAGGCCGGACTGGAAAAGGTTTACGCGGGAGTCACTTCGATCGACGAGGTGATAAGAGAAACGGTACACGAGTAAGGTTTTCAGTGTTCAGTTTTCAGTGTTCAGTTTTTGCCGAACACTGAAAACTGAACACTGAAAACTGAAAACTGGACACTACTATGCCTACCTTCCAATTCGAAGCGATGGACAAAACCGGACAGGAAGTCCGGGACACGATCGAAGCTCAAACCCAGGAAGAAGCCCAGGCCACAATCCGCCAGCGCGGCCTGTTCGTCACCAAGATCGGCGTCAAGAAGTCCCGCAAGGGCCAAGCCGAGAAAAAGGCGGGCAAGAAGGGCAAAACCTTCGCCATGGGCGGCGTCGCCACCAAGGTGCTCTGCACCTTCACGCGCCAGTTGGCCATCTTGCAGGAAGCCGGCCTGCCCATCCTCCGCAGCCTGAAAATCCTGGAAAACCAGGCCAAGCCCGGCGCACTAAAGAATTCGCTCATCGACGTCTGCGAGGAGATCGAAGGCGGCGCCACGCTCTCCGAAGCCATGTCCAAGTCGCCCAAGGCTTTTAATCGGCTTTACGTCAACATGATCAAGGCCGGGGAAGCGGGCGGCGCGCTGGAAGTCATTCTCAAGCGCTTGGCCGAGTTCCAGGAACGCGCCCAGTCGCTGAAGCGCAAGATTCGCGGCGCGATGATGTACCCGATCTTCGTCGTCACCTTCGCCGTCAGCATCCTGCTGTTCATCATGCTCAGCATCGTGCCGCAGTTCCAGAAGATCTTCAAGGACTTCGGCGTGCCGCTGCCGGCCATCACCAACCTGCTGATCACCATCGCCAGCTTCATCGGCCACTATTGGTACTTGGTCCCGACAATTCCCATAAGCTATTGGCTGTATCTCAAGCTCATGCGGAAGTTCAACCTCGGGCGCGTCGGCTGGGACTATTTCAAGATCAAGGTGCCGATCTTCGGCCAGCTCACCGAGAAAGACACCGTCGCCCGCACCATGCGCACCCTCGGCACGCTCGTGGCCAGCGGCGTGCCGATCTTGGAGGCCCTGCACATCACCCGCGAAACGTCGGGCAACGCGGCCTTCGAGTCGCTCTTCGCGCAGGTCTACGATTCCATCCGCGAGGGCGAGTCGATCGCCAAGCCGATGCGCGAAAGCGCGTTCGTGCTCAAGAGCAAGCTGGCCGTCCCCGCGCTGGCCTTCCTCGGCCTGATGCTCTATCCCATCGGCTTTTTCATCGGCTTGGCGATCGCGTACTTCAATTCCATTTTCGGCGGGCAGCCGGGCGACCCGCTTTATTTCCTCAGCGCCGCGGTATACGGCGTGATCGTGTCCGCGCTCTTGGCCGCCTTCCTCGCCTATCGCCTGAGGCACTCCATCCTCGACGAAATGGTGATCAACATGGTCGACGTGGGCGAGGAAACGGGCGAGCTGGACACGATGCTTTACAAAGTGGCTGACACCTTCGACGAGGAAGTGGCCGTGCTCACCGAAAGCCTCACCGCCTTGATGGAGCCGCTCTTGATCATTACGCTGGGCGGCATCGTCGGCTTCATCGTCATCGCCTTGTTCATGCCGCTGATTTCGCTGATAACGAACCTCAGCTCGGGGAAGGGCTAGGAGCATCAGAGCGGAGAGCAGGGAGTTATGAGCTTTGAACTTATAAGGTACGGACAGGGAAGATAAGGGCCTAAAACTCGGTACTGAGTACTTGGTACTGGATACAAAAGGAAATAACCATGACCGGAATTCATGAAAACCTCAAATCTCAGATCTCAAATCCGAAATCTGAAATCTCGAATCTCCGAATGAAGCCGCTCCGCCGCGGCTTCACGCTCGTCGAGATGCTCGTGGTGATTGCCATCATCGGCATCCTGGTGGGACTGCTCGTGCCGGCGATCAACGCGGTCAGGCTCAGCGCAGGCGGGCGGTCATCAAGACCGATATGACGCAATTGATTAATGCTTTGGACTCCTTCAAGAATAGCATCGGCGGCGGGCAGTATCCGCCCGACGGCACCAACACCAACGACCTGCAGCAATTCTGCCGCAATGCTTGGCCGCGGGTGAACTGGGTCACGAGCATAACCAACCAGAACGCCTCGCCGCCGCAGGTGCCCTATCCTAGCGTCACACCCGATACGGCGCTCTGCTTCTGGCTGGGCGGCGCACAAGACGTGAACGGGCATTTTATCGGCTTCAGCGCCAACCCGCAGAATCCCTTCGACTACGGTGCAAGCCGCAATCCGCCCACGTTCGAGTTCCCCAAGGATGCGACGCGGGTCGTGCTATCCACCGCATACACCTCGAGCCTCGCCAATTCACCCAATCCCACCAGCGGCACCGCCTGCAACTACAACCTCTACTACTACTATCCGCCCAACGGCAAGATCCCGTCCAGCAGCCAGCCGTACGTTTACTTCAAGCCCGTAATCATCACGTCCGGGCAACCTCCCGTGTACGTGTTCAAGATCGACACGACTACAGCCGGCGCCTGGACAACATGGCAAACCTCCAAATACGGGTCGACGTTCGTGCCCGGCGGCCCGACGTCTCCGGCTCCGACCCCCAGCAACGCCAACCAGGCCGCCACCTCGACCCAACCCTACTTGGACTCGACTACCAGTTCGACTTCGAGAGCGTTTGTCAATACGACAAGCTATCAACTTCTTTGCCCGGGCGTGGACGGAAAATACGGCAATTACAGCCTCAACACGACCTCCGGCTCGACTGCCTGTCCGCTTTACCCCTCCGGCGGCACTGACGCCGTCAACGGCATCGACGACATGACCAACTTCACCAAGGGGCCGACGGTGGGCGACGACACGCATTAGCGCGGCAGGAGACACGGCCATGAACGTAATCAATAAGATTGAGAATTGCAAAATGAAAAATGAAAAATGCAAATCGGGGCGCTGCGGGCGGCGGTTTTCAGTTTTCAGTTTTCAGTTTTCAGTTTGCAATCCGGCGGACGGCACGCGGAGCGGGCCTGCTACTTTGCGCCGGGGCTTTACGATGGTCGAGCTTCTGGTGGTCATCGTGATCATCGCCATGCTGGCTGCGATGTCGCTGGGGGCGCTGGCCAAAGCCCGCGAGGCGGCCAAGCTGGACGCCACCAAGGCCACCATCGCCAAGATCAACGACCTCGTGATGAAGCGCTACAACAGCTACCGCACGCGGCGAATTCCATTGAACTTCACCGGTTCCGGAAACGAGGATAACGCGGCCACTCGGATGATAGCGATCCGTTTGATCATGCTGCGAGAAATGCCCCAGTGCTGGGCTGATATCAGCACGGCCCCAACTTTGACTTCAAATTACTATTTGGCTATAGCAAACCCTCTTGACCCGCCCAACAGCCAGGTCCTCCTCCCAAGTCCTGACGACGCCTGCGTTGTGCCAGATTTATTACAAAAAGTGGAAGACCCCGCCCGCACCAATGACGCAACCCAATACCAGCCACGAGTCGGCGAAGTGCCTCTATCTTTGGGTCACGACCGCGATGCCCGAATCGAGGGCGCTCTTCCGGCCCGAGGAGATCGCCACCGACACGGATGGCTGGAAGTATTTCGCCGACGGCTGGGGCAACCCTATCGGTTTCCAACGTTGGGCGCCCGGCGCCAGTTCCTGGTCCGACATCCAGGTCGCAGACGCGGTAAACCATCACGACCCGTTCGATCCGATGTTGACGCAGAACGGGCCCAATTCCTATGTGGCGAAGGGTTATAGCAGTTTCGGCTATCAGAATCCCGCTTATCAACTGTATCCGCTGATCTTCGCGGGCTTGTTGGGCACAAAAACGGCTAGTGTTGTGAATTCCAGCGGTGCGACGGTGTCGGCGCAAGTCGACGACTACGGGATCAACCTAACTAGCCTCACGCCCACGCAAGAGCAGGT
This sequence comes from uncultured Planctomycetia bacterium, assembly GCA_963780045.1. GTDB lineage: Bacteria > Planctomycetota > Planctomycetia > Pirellulales > Thermoguttaceae > JANXQG01. The sequence continues at coordinate 1,117,041 of CAVZZZ010000005.1, forward strand.
GAGTTCGAGTAGCCTATCCTTACTGCAGGCTCTCGACCCCTACGGCTCGGATTACGCCGCCGGCGGTTCGATTGCGCCGAATGGCGGCGTCCCGCGCGTCACCAATCACCACATGGAGCAGAAGTGACGCCATGCCGATCTCAAATCTCAAATCTCGGATTTCAAATGGCCAGTCGCGCCGTCGCGGCATGACGCTCCTGGAGCTGATGATCGTGGTGGGCATCATGCTGCTGGTGGCCGCGCTGTTGGTCCCGCGGCTGAAGCCGCTCATCGACCACGCCAGAACCCGCGAGGCCGCTCGCGCCATTCAGCTCTATCTCAGCTCGGCGCGGAACCAGGCCATGGCCAGTGGGCGGAGCTGCGGCGTGCTTATCGAGCCGCTGCCCGCCGACAACGGCTGCTCGATGACCCTCAAGCAGGTCGAAACGCCGACCGCGTACGGCGGTGATTCGCTGGGGGCCCAGGTATTGAACTTGTCAGGCACGTACAGCGGAGCCGCGTTCCCATGCCTCGCCACCTGTGCTTCCACTGGCCAGACATTCGCCATCGCCGCCATAGAATTCAGCAGTTGGCCCAGCGTTCCCCTTTATTCAAACGACCAGATCCAGATTGGCTATCAAGGTTTTTGGTACACGGTCGCTCCAGCAAACTGCAACGCGATTCAACCCGGCACGACGCCGAACCTGGCTCTAAACTCGTTCAATTCGAGCACGCAGGCAGTCACTCCCACGCAGATTAGTGTGGGCAACCAACAGGTCCCTTGCCTGTTCGTATTTCTCGACATCTCGCACGGCGAGCAGCCAGTGGTGCTTTCGAGCGCCATTGAATCGGAATTCAAAATCCGCCGCTGGCCCACGAAGACGGCCACCAACGACTTGCAGCTTCCTTCGCCCACGGTCGTCGACCTGACCTGGTCGGGCCACGATCCGATCATCGCTACCGACCCGCCAACCTGGCAAATCCAACAATCCACGTCCGCGCCCGTGAATATTACCTCCGCGCCGCCGATGATTATGTTCGCTCCCGACGGGACAGTCGATCGCACCTACGTGCCGGGCGGCACACCGGTCGGCAGTTCTTACAACGGGGTCGTGCCGGTGATGCCCATCTATCTAATGATCGGCATGCGGAAGAACGTTGCGGATACGAATCCCAACCAGAATCCGAACGCGAATATCAACGACTTCAACAACTTGTGGGTCGCGATTGACCCGGCAACGGGCCTGATCGTCGTCGCCGATCCGGCCGCGCTGCCGGCGAATCAGCCTGTAAGCGCGACTAACCCAATCAGCGCCACCGACATTTTCAACAGCCGCACCTTTGCGAGGCAAGCCTTGGTGAATGCGGGAGGAAAGTGATGAAGAGTTTTCAGTTTTCGACGATGAGTGTTCAGTGTTCAGTGTTCAGTGTTCAGCAGAAACGGCGGGCGGCAAGCGCGAGGTATGCCGGTCCCCGCTCCCCGCTCCGTGCCCGCTCGGGCCTGAGCCTCATCGAGGTCCTGGCCTCGATCGGCGTGCTTACCGTCGGCATCCTCAGCCTCGCGGCGCTGCTGCCGGTGGGACAGGTGACGATCTTCGAAGCGATCAAGGCCGACCGCGCCGGCACGTGCGGCCGCGCGGCGATGCGCGATATCATCGTCCACCGCATGTTGGATTACCATAACTGGTGCGACTCCAAGGGGGTCTTGGCCAACCAAGCTACCTTTCTTGGGGGCAGCAACTACAGCAAAGCATGGTTCAATGCCAACTGGGACCCCACGGCGAACATTCCGCTTTCATTCATCATCGATCCGTTGGGCGTGACGTCAGGATCGCTGAACAGTACACTTGGCTACAACCTTTCCGTTTCGGGATCACAAGTAAGTTCGCTGACGACCATACCGCGAATCACACTGGCGGCGGTCAACAGCTCCGGCCAGGCCGTGCCATACAGTCCCACTACGGCCGCGTCGGTCTTTCGTTCCGCGGACGACCTTGCGATGCCGCTGCCGGAGAAGATGTCTCCGCCGCAAACACCGGGCCGGCCGCTCCCCAACTGGGACACCGTTACGCCGAACATGCTCCAATCGCAGGGCGACTATACGTGGTTCCTTACCGTATCGCCGGACGCGAGCCGTGTGACCTCCTCCTTTTCGCCTGGTTCCACATCGATCTTGAACCCCAAGCGGTTCACGGTTTCCATCGTCGTCTGCTATCGCCGCGTGTTCAATGCGGCCGCGGAACAGGCTGTGGCCGTAAGCTTTTATTGGGATAGCATCGTAGTCGAAAGTGCTTACAACCTTGCCCAAGGCGGCGGCACGATAGTGCTCAAGAACGCGATCGGTGGCGCCAACGGAATCAACGTTCGCGAAAACGATTGGGTGGCATTGACTAGCTCAAGTACACAAAGTCCGAACTACGGGTTGTGCCGCTGGTACCGAGTTGCGGCCATTGGCGACGACACGAGTCAACTCACGCTGTCGGGACCTGATTGGCTCTGGTTGTACAACGGGACGAGCGACGTCGGCGACATGGTAGTGGCGTTGGGTACGGATGTCGTCGGCGTGTACACGACCACCGTCGATCTGGACACCGACACGACCTGGAAGAATTAAAGTAGCAGGCACGCTCCGCGTGCCGTCCGCTCTGAAGGCGCCCGCTTCCGAGGCGGCACAGCGATCGACTATGTAGGGCGGACGGCACGCGGAGCGGGCCTGCTACCTTCACACAAGGGCAAAAGATTCAGAGGATACGTACCATGAGAACCCGTCAACGTCGCGGCATGCTCTTGCTGGTGGTCCTGGCCCTGCTGGCCATGTTTGCCATGATGACCGTGGCCTTCGTCGTCATGACCAGCTTTCATCGTGACAGTGCACAAAAGATCGCACAGGTCGAGAATCAATTCGACCCGCCGGACAAGCTTCTTAACGATGCCGTCAAGGCCGTGGTGACCGGTCCGTCGATCAGTTCTGGCACGGCAGCCACCACGTCGGCAATAACGTGGCAAAGCCTGCTGGAAAAGATCGACGGTTTTGAAACAATCGGCACCGTGAATTATCCTTGTACGCTCAGTTCCGGCACCGCGGTCGCCAGCGGCCAGTTGATCGAATTCACCCTGCCGCAAATCAGCCAGGGAAAATTCGTCAATTCGGGCACGGACGTTTACGGACTGAACAAGCCCGTCGATCCATTCCATTGCGTCGGCTGTGTGCTGACGATGCTGGACGGGCCGGCCGCCGGGTTGAGCACGCGGATCGTGGGCATCAATCCGAACACGCAGAACTTGCAGATGGTGGCATTCGAGGGCGGCGTATGGCCACTCGCGCCAAACTCGGTCGCGCACTACATCATCAACGGGTTTCCCTACTCGGGCATGGGATATGGGTTCACCAACAGCGGCGGGAGCATGACGTCGACGGCCCTAGTGCCAAATGCGCCGCCTTCGACTTGGCTGTCGTTGGGCGGGACGAATGGCATTATTGCCGGCGGAGTGAACAGCGACTACACAGCGCCCGACTACCAGGATCCGCTCTTGGCCCTAGCCGTGCCCGACGGCAGCGGCGGAGTTTTTGTGCCCATTCCCTCCATGCAGCGCTCGGAACTGATTCCGTTCTGGATCAAGTACAACGGTGAGGGAATTAAGCAGGTACTCGGATTTCGGAAAGAATTCAACAACTGCCTACTTGCTCCAGCAAATCTCCTTTCGCCCCGTGGGTGCGGAGTTGATCGCTTCCGGCGGAGCATACTCTCCAAATCCGTTTTTCACCGGCAGTAACACCAACCCGGCTACGGGCGCCCCCGGCTACAGTGGGACCTGGGATGGCAACTTGTTCAATAATCCAAACGGATACCAATGGGACGTCGACAACATGGGCCGCGGCCGGCCCGACAGCGTGTGGGTCGACCTGGGAATGCCAGTCCGCTATACGTCGGACGGCAAGGCGTACAAGCCGCTGTTCGCCATTCTTTGCCTCGACATGGATGGCCGGCTGAACCTCAACGCCCACGGCTCGCTGGCGCAGGCCAGCCCCGTCTATTCGGCCACGCAGAGTCTGAGCGGCTACTCAACGGTGAGCCAACAATTCGACACGGGCCCCGTTTCGGCGTTGGGGCAAGTTTCGCCCACGGGACAGATACAACCTTCGGGGGCGCCGGCGAATTCGCAGGCCCTGTGGGGGGCGCACAGAACGTCGTCCCGCCAATTGCCTTGCCGCGGGGACAAGGCATCGGTCCCGCGGAGGTCAATCTGGCGCCGCTGTTCCGCCAGCTCTCCGCGCCTACCAATTTCATTTACAGCGCTTATCAGAGCCTGCTCACCGGCGGCACGCTGAACGGCAGCTTTGTTATGGGCCGGTACGGGCCTGGCGCGCTGCCCGGCACCGCCGGCGGCACCCCTCCCGGCGCCAGGCTGACCTGGAACACAGCGTTTCCTTACAGCAGCGTGTTGTTCAACGGCAGCGCAACCTACTGGAGCGCATCGGGCGGGAGCCTGGATGCCTACGGCTCGCCGCCCGATCCGCACGCGATGGGCGCGGTGGGACTTGACGCAGCGGGGCGACAATTATACATCTCGATGGGCGCTCAATTGGCCAACGGCCACTACGACATGGACCTGACGCCCAACGCGCCGCACGCGGTTGACCAGACGACGGTCAACAACGCCTTCGGCGTCGCCGAGATGGAGAGGATTTTGCGCTGGCCCGATCGCGACGCCCCGACATTGCCCACGCGATTGGCGAACCTGACAAATTACGCCGGCGTTTCCATGTTGAACTCCCGTTGCGCCGAATTCACGGTGGAGAGCAACTCCGTTCCGGTGTCCGCCGCGGTATTGCCGCCCGGCCTGCGGCAATACCTGCCCAACTATCGCTCCGTTCACCCGGTCGATATTCTCTACGCGCAGTTTCTCAAGAATGGAAGCACGGTTGCTGCGGCGCAGTCGGTCGTAGCGCAGCTTCTGCCGTGGGAACTGATGCAAGGGCTGAAGATGGACATCAATCGGCCCTTTGGCTCGGGCACTTTTTGGCAGTCGGGAACGCGACTGATGAACACGGCTTACGTGCAGCCGCCCAGCACGCCTTGGCAGAGGATACTGCCGGACCAGCCGGGTTCAATTAACGAAACCGCGCAGCAGTATACCAGCGCCACGGCCAGCAGTGCCGGTACGGCCAATTTCAACTACACGGCAGACGGCGGCGCAGTTTTCCCAGAATCCGGCGATTCCCAGCGCGAACATCCAGGCATCGCCGGTGAACGATTCCCTGGCCGCACGGCAGCTCTACGCGCGGCATCTTTACATCCTCGCCTTGTCGCTGTCGGACACGGGCGCCGTTTTGAACGACCTGAGCAAGACGAACCCGACCGCATCCAGCGACGACGTCACCCGATTTCTTGCCCAGTGGGCAGTGAATGTCGTCGCCTACCGCGATCACAACAACATCATGATCCCGTTCGCCTACGATGCAAACCCGTTTACAACTGCGGGCTGGCATCCCGACGGCACGGCGCAGCATACGGTTTGGGGCTGCAAGCGGCCCTCGCTCTTGATCACCGAGACGATTGCATTCCACGACCGGCGCACGCAGGACCTGTCCAGCGAAACGGTAAACAATAACAAGCCAAACGGGCCGTACCCCAGTGCCCCGAATCCCAATCGGACACAGGCCGGTCTGACCACCGATATCACTCCGAAGAGCGTGGACCCCGGATACAATTCGGCGTATCGGCCACAAGGATCGTTGTTCGTCGAATTCTTCAATCCGTCGCCGGCGATGGAGCCGCAATTGCCCGACTTGGGGCCGTCGCAGCTCTCGCCGCCGTCGGCCCAAGGCCGGCCCGGCGTCGAGTTGACAAAAACCGTCGGCGCCAATCGGACGGGCTCACCTGTCTGGCGCTTGATCGTCGTCGATCCGACGAAGAACCAGGCGCCCGCCAACGGCGACGAAGTGCCCGACCCGGACTATCCCGTTACCACCAGCCGGCCGATCATCGAGCGCGTCGCTTACTTCGTTCCCTTGACAAATCTGCGGCCTGGAACCGACTATCCGCTCACCGACGACCGCGGAAACAAAGTGCTCAGCTACTACCCGTCGACTACGAACTTGCCGGGGACGCAGAGCCTCGTCGTCGCGCCGGGCGGCTATGCGGTGGTCGGATCGGGCGATCCAGGCCAAGGCAACTACACGTACATTGGTTTTCCGTCGTCCGGCCAGCCCCCCGCTTACCCCGCGACGCCGCCTCCCACCGCTCGCTGGATCACCATGAACCAGAGCGATGTCACCTCTGCAGACCCGCGCGTGCTGCGGAGCACGGTCGACACCATACCGTACGCGAATCCGCCGCAAGTGCTCGGCATCGACCAAGCCGCGCCCAACGGCAATAACGGCGGCGCACAGCGGTTGAGCGTTTCCGAGCCGACAAAGGGTTACGCTTATTACGAGCACCAGCCCACCGGAAATGGAAATAACAACGGCGCTGCGGTGTCGTACACGGCTGGCTCGGGCAAATATGGCTCGACGCTCGACATCCCAGTCGACGAGCAACGGTCGATGGTCGACAACGAGGTGTGGGGCACCACCCCTATCTGGAAAATCCTGAATACCAAAGGCACGACGTCGGGCTTCCGGATCATCTACCTGCAGCGGCTTGCGGACCCGACGCGGCCTTGGGTTGCGGAAGCGCCTGCCGGCACTGCCAACCCGATTAACTGCAATCCGTACCGCACGGTCGACTCCATGGCGGTCGATCTTACCTGCTTTAACGGCGTGGCCAATGAGCCGAACGGAAGCAAGGATCCACCGGTGACCACCAATGCATTCTTTGCCTCGCATCAACGCGGTGAGAAGAACTACCTGCCGGGCAATCCTCCCGCTCCGCCGAACACCGTCGGTGAGGCGAACGTCTGGAAGCAAGAACCCGCTTCGAGGCTTGCCGAAGCCGCTGGGAACGAACTGGACACCGGTGGGCTTTATCGCCGGCGGCACGGCCATGGGGTCAAACTTCGTCACGCTTCCGCTCAACGCGACTTTGGGCTTCCTGAACCAGCCGTTCGGAACGCCGGCCAACGGAACGAACGGCGCCTCGGCGATCCGCAATATCCGTTCCCGGTTTTGAACTGGGCCTATCGTCCGTTCAATAATGTCTACGAGTTGCTGCTGGTGCCCACGGTTTCGTCGTCGCGGCTGTTGGCGCGGAACACCAACGTCAGCAGTCGAGGTTACTACGGATACGTCGACGAGAACGAGCGGAGCCAGATGGAACCCCAACCCGCCAACTACCAGCCGCTGCCCGTCTACGACGGGAATCCGCAGCAAGTACCCTATCCGCACCTGCTGAACTTCTTCGAGTCCAACAAATCCAGCACGTCGGGCTTATCGGCGCAGTTCCACCGGCTGCTCTATTATTTGGGCGTGCCCTCGCGGTTTTCCAACGCGCAACTGCAAATGCGCGCCGACGTTGCCGGGCAGTACCCCTCGAATCCGGCGCACTGGTTCCATTTTCCCTTCAACCGCATTTCCCGCTACCGCGAGCCGGGTATGATCAATCTCAACACGGTGACGAGCCCCGACGTGCTCTTCGGCGCGACGAACGACTATTCGCCATTGCAGGTTAACGGGCAGCTCAACGCGATCTTCTGGGACAAGTTCGTCCGCAGCCGCCGCGGCAACCCGGCAACCACTAGCGGCGGTAGCGTAAGCACCTCGACGCCGACCGTCGGCACCTTGCAGCAATCAATGACGAACATGCTGACAATCAATCCGAATTCACCCGCGCCGAGCCGCTTCATGCGACCTTACCGCACACCCGGTGGGGCCTTTCTTACGGCCTCCGGGGAGCCGCCGCGGGAAACCGACGTCACCTTCCTGCGCGGTGACCCGGAACAACCGGAAGCGGAGCGGCCGCTGTTCGAGATGGACGACTACCTTCTGTACAGTATGAACAACACTGCGGCCCCTCCCACAAACACGTCTCCCGACAAGTTTCCCTTGGCCTGCATGGACTACAATCGCAGTGCAAACTTCCGCTACCAGCTCATGCAGAAGCTCGGCAGCACGGCGAGCACGCATTCCAACGTCTTCGCCATCTGGATCACGGTGGGCTACTTCGAGGCCCTGCCGGCCGCCAATGGCGTCGGTCCCGGCAACCCCGACGGCTGGCAGGTGGGCCAGGAACTCGGCGCCGACACCGGCGACGTTACCCGCCATCGCGCGTTCTTCATCTTCGACCGCTCGCTGCCCGTCGGTTTCTTCCGCGGGCAGGACATCAACACGGACAAGGCATTTTTGCTGAAGCGGTTTATTGAGTAGTTTTCAGGGTTCAGTGTTCAGTTTTCAGTCCGAACAATGAAAACTGAACACTGAAAACTCTTGTCGTGGCGCGAAAAACCTGCTACGCTGATGCCATGACGAATCGCATCAGCTTCGTTTCCGACCTGCATCTCTTCGCCCGGCGGAGCGACGCCCCGCTCTATGCGGAGGCGATCCGCGCGGCGGCGCGGCGGTCGGCGGTGCTGGTGCTGGGCGGCGACATCTTCGACTTCGGCTGGTCCACGCTGCCGAGCCTGGACGACACCGTCCAAGCCGCCTTCCATTGGCTGCAACGGTTGGCGGACGAGCATCGCCATTGCCGCGTCCACTATCTGCTGGGCAATCACGACTACTGCCAGGCCTTTCTCGATTGCCTTCAGGCCAGCGCGGGCCTGATCCCGAACTTTGCCTGGCATTATTTCTACCTGCGGCTGGGGCCGAACGTGTTTCTCCACGGCGACGTGGTGGAGAAGAAGAGCTCCACGCACGAGCGGCTGCTGGAATACCGCGCCACTGGCTGAACCGGCCGCCGGCTGGCAATATCAGCCGCCGGGCCTACGACATGGTGCATCGCGCCCAACTACACCGCCCGTTGGCCTATCTGCTGCACCGCAAGCGGCGCGTCGCCCGGCGGGTGCTGACGTATCTTGAGAACGCCGGCGAGGGACCGGAGACGGGCGTGCGGCAGGTGTTCTTCGGTCACATCCACCGCCGCATGTTCAACTATCGCTATCGCGGCGTGACGTTCCACAACTGCGGCGCGCCGATCAAGGGGATGCGGTTCCGCATCTTGGAGTGCAGCTACGACGGCAGCGCCGGTCCACGACGGGCAACAGGCGGCGGCCGAGTACTTGCGATCGCCCCGGTGAGACTTCCCTCGGCCTACTCGATCTCCGTCACGACCATGTCGGGATCGCGGGGATACAGCGCTCCGGTTGTGCAATCGACCATTAAAGCAAGCTTTCCAGCAGCAAGCGCATCTTCCGCATCTCGGCGAACTGGTCAACGCCCTCGACGGGCAGGATGTCGACCGAGAGCGCGCGGTCGTAATGCACCCGCAACAACTGGCTGATGAGCTTGCCGTACTCGATCAGCCCCTGGCCGACGCGGACCTGCAACTGCTCCTTGCTCGTGTCGCGCAGGCGGACGTGGTAGACGTGCGAGAAAACCTGGTCGTAGCTCTCGCCGCGGTGCGGGCCGCAGATGTAGTGGCTGGGATCGAGCGTCAATCCAAGTCCCTTGACGTTGTCGCAGAGTACGCATGCCGTGGTCGGGTCCTGCGTCATTCGCCCGGCCTCGGTAATCAGGCCGATGCGGACGCCCTCCAGCGAGGCGATGGCCGCCATCCGCCGCAGCCGCTCGACCTCGGCGTTGTAGGGCGTTCCCAGCTCGGCCGAGCGGACCGCGATCGAGACCACCTTGCTCGCCTTGGCCAGCCGGCAGCAGGCCGCGAACTGGTCGTAGTAAACCGGATCGGAATCGGCCACGCTCATTTCGACGCTGAAGGCGATGGGCGTCAGCCGGTGCGTCTGACGGCACACGCGGATCGCACCGTCAAGATCCGCCAGCACTTCTGAAGGCCGCATGTGTCCTTCGGACTCGTGGATCATGATCTCCACCGACGTATATTCCAAATCGACCAGCCGTTGCAGCGCGGCATCCAGCGGCAAATCGGCAAAACAGCGGGTACTAGCAGCGACAAACATGCCCCAAGCTCCTCATGACGCGGTAAAAACGTGTAGCTTAACGTGGCAAGGGCACATTAGGCAACAGCAGAGGAAAGGTCTTAGTCCTGGATCGTAGCGCCTAGATGCCGCCTCCGGCCATTGCTTGCCGGTGGATAACCGCTAGAATGGTTGCTGCGCATAGCTTGAAGTCCTGCCAAAAGGAACTGCATGTCCACCACCCCCCATCCCGAAGGGATGCCGCCACACCACCATCCGGCGCCGCCAGGTCCCATGCCGGTTTATGTCCCGCCGGCCATGCCATACTATCCGCCTCCGCCGCGCCGCCGCGGCTTTTGGGGAAGGTTGTTCCTTTCACTTTTCATGCTCATCTTCATCGGCTCGCTGTTCATGAACTTCATGATGGCGGGGCTGGTCGCAAGCTTCATGGGCGAAGGCCGCGTGCAAGAGAAATTCTTCTCGCACGACGCCTTCGCCAAGGACAAGGTCGCCATCATTCCCATCGAGGGCGTCATCATGGAGACCGAGGACGGCTTCGTCAAACGCGCGATCGACGCCGCCATGAAGGACGAAAACGTCAAGGGCGTGGTCCTCCGCGTCGATTCCCCAGGCGGCAGCGTGACCGGAAGCGATTTTATCTATCATCACCTTCGCAAGTTGGCCGAGGATCGAAACATTCCGATCGTGGTCAGCATGGGCGGCATCGCGGCCAGCGGCGGCTACTATGTCTCGATGGCCGTCGGCGACGAGCCGAACACGATTTTCGCCGAGCCGACCGGCTGGACCGGCTCGATCGGCGTGATCATGCCGCATTACGACATTTCCGGCCTCTTGAGCAAGTACGACATTGTGGACGATTCCGTGCCCAGTCATCCGTTGAAGGAGATGGGCAGCATCACCAAACCAATGACCGCCGAGGAGCGGAAGATCATCAAGGCATTGGTGGACGACAGCTTTACCCGCTTCAAGGATGTCGTCAAGGACGGCCGGCCTAAATTCAAGAAGGACCCCTCTGCGCTGGACAAGCTGGCGACGGGGCAAGTTTATACGGCCGACCAGGCCGCGAAGAATGGGCTGATCGACAAGCTCGGCTTCGTTGAGGACGCGGTCGATCGCGCCATCGAGTTGGCCCGTTTGGACAAGAAGAAGGTGAGGGTCGTCCGCTACAAGCCCGAACAGAGCCTGAGCAGCATGCTGCTGGGGAGCGAAACGCGAAGCAGCATGGGCAGCGAGTTGAAGGCGCTGCTGGACATGACGACGCCGCGGGCCTATTATCTGGCGGCCTGGCCGCCGACCGGAATGAAGTGAGGACAAGTATTCGATGCCGCTCGTTGTTGTTGGTTCAGTTGCGTTGGACAGCGTGGAAACGCCCGCGCACGGTTGCCGCGAGAACGTGTTGGGCGGCTCGGCCGTTTTCTTTTCCTTTTCCGCCAGTTTCTTCGCGCCGGTGCTGCTGGCTGGCGTGATCGGCGAAGACTGGCCGCCGGAACACCTGGAATTGCTCCGCCGGCGAAAGATCGACACGGCCGGCCTGCAAGTCGTTCGCGGCGGCAAGACGTTCCGCTGGAGCGGCCGTTACCTGGAAAACATGAACGACCGCGAGACGCTCAACTTGAGCCTCAACGTGATGGCCCAGTTCGATCCTGTCCTGCCGGAGCACTACCGCAAGTGCAAGTTCCTCTTCTTGGCGAACGGGGCCACCGAGATGCAGATGCGGGTCATCGACCAGTGCCCCGGCGCCGAGCTGGTAGTAGCCGACACGATGGACCATTGGATCATCAACGACCGCGAGAACGTGCTGAAGATGCTCACTCGGGTCGACGGCCTGGTGCTCAACGACAGCGAGGCGCGGCTGCTTACTGGCGACCACAACCTGGTTCGTGCCGGCCGCGGCGTGCTGCGCATGGGGCCGCGGTTCGCGGTGATCAAAAAAGGCGAGCATGGCGCGGCATTTTTCAGCGAGCACGAGACCTACGTGCTGCCCGCTTACCCCACCTCCGACGTGGTCGATCCCACCGGCGCGGGCGACAGCTTCGCCGGCGGCATGATGGGTTACCTGGCCGAGCAGGGCAGTTTCTCGCCGCAAACGCTCAAGCAGGCGATGGCCTACGGCACCGTGGTAGCCAGCTTCTGCGTCGAGGATTTCAGCCTCGACCGCCTGCGGCGAATCGACCGCGCGGCGATCGACCAGCGCATGAACGAATATCGGCAGATGTTGACGTTTTAAGGAACCTCATGGCCCGCATCGAACAGGCTACGATCGAACACATTCCGCAGATGGCCGACCTTTTGGCCGTCCTCTTTTCCGAGGAGAAGGAGTTCCTGCCCGACCGCGAAAAGCAGATCCGCGCGCTGCGGATGATCGTCTCCGCGCCGGAGCGGGGCAACATCTTCGTCGCCACCGAGGACGACGAGGTGGTGGGCATGACGAGCCTGCTGTTCACCATCAGCACGGCCCAGGGCGCCGCGGCCTGCTGGCTGGAGGACATGGTCATTCGCCCCGAGCACCGCGGCAAGGGCATCGGCACGGCGCTGCTCCAACACGCCTTGGCCTACGCCAAGTCCAACGGCGTCACGCGGATTACGCTGCTCACCGACCGCACTAGCGACAAGTCGATCCACTTCTACGAGCGGCACGGCTTCCAGCGGTCCGAAATGGTGCCCATGCGGCTGCATTTAGGCTGAGCACAATCTTTCTGTCGTTATGCCGCTGTGCAACTTCTTCGGGTGGTGGGATGCTAACCTGTCGGGGGCACTTTATTCGGGCAACACTCCGGATGCCCGCGTTTACGTCAGCCAGGAAGTTTACACTTGTCTTTCGCCCGTGGCAAAAACATCCACCGTGCGGCGCGTGGATGCGACCCCGGACGACCTCTGCCCTTACGAGGTCCATTTTCCCTACTGGGCGATGGCGGCGATGAAGGTACCGCACTACCCGGCCGACCGCGTTGCGTACGGGCTTGCCCGCTGCCTGGCGGAGTTGCCCGAGCAATCCACCGCCGCGAGCCCCCAAAGCCCTTTGGTGCAAGAAGACGGTTCCGTGCGGGTGATCCTGATCCTCCGGGGGCGTGCGCATTGGCGAACTGGAGAGCGACAGGAAAAGTGCTTGGTGTTATAATTCAACCCAAAGGAGCCAAGCCATGCGTTAGTTCCTGATTCTGATGTTCCTCGGCCTCATCGCCCATCCGTCCTGCCGGGGCGCTGAAACGGCGGCCGACTACGTTCGCCATGCTGACGAGATGCTTTACGCGGGCCACAAGCGCAGGGAGCCGAATGATGAAACTACAAGAGCGACTATTTGTGGGGATTGCCGTGTTTGCCCTAATCGCGGCTTGCGCGTGCGTCGGACGTGGCGATCCGCCGCCAAAGGCGCCAGCCCAACACGAGCCTGCCGAAGTCTTGGCTGCGATCAACCGGTGCGGCATGGCGAAATTCGACGATGCTGGCCGGATATGCTGGCTGATGATCTCCAAACCCGGCGCCGCCGATTCGTCGCTGTCCTTCCTTCGCCGCCTTGATGGGCTCCGGGAACTGCAAGTAGACAATGCGGAAGGAAACCCCAACTGGGTTGCCTCGATCTCCGGATTGGCGCAGTTGGAAACGCTCGCCACGTATCGGGGCGGCTTGAACGACGAGTTGCTGCGACACTTGGCCGGCCTCAAAAGGCTCCGCAAGCTGTCAATCCACGTCAGCGGCGTGACTGACGCCGGATTCGGATACCTTCTGCCGCTAACGAGCCTTGAAGAGCTGTCCATCGTCGATGCGCTGGTCACAAATGCCAACCTGAAATTACTGGCGCAATTGCCGCGGCTAAAACGTCTCACGCTGGTGAATACGAGGGTCACGCCAGAGGGCGTTCTCTTGTTGCGCGATACGCGGTTGGAGGCATACAGCTGGTTCGACGATCAGCGCGAGTACAAGGAAGTTTTGCCGTACATCAAGCAGTTGAAGCACATCCGCGTCGCGGGGGGCTCCCAGAGCGGAATAATTGACGACGATCTCAAGAATTTCGCTGGAATGACCTCCGTTGAGGAACTCAATCTTTCTGGCAACTGGATTACCGATGCCGGCTTGCGGCACTTGGAACGACTTACGAATCTCCGTTCGCTCGATCTCGGAGATCAACGGGAAGGCCGCCCGCGGATTACCGATACAGGCGTGGCCCATCTTTCTGGATTGACGGAGCTTCGCCGTCTGGAGTTGCGTGGTTCGCTGGTGACGACGGCGGGGCTCGAAAAACTTCGTGGGCTGACGAAACTGCAGTACCTCGGCATCACTAATACGCCGCTGAAGGACGCGAAGGTCCTCGATTTGCGGCACTTTCATCATCTGCGGCACGTCGATGCTTACGGCGGTGACGATTCTCAATGGCGCGTTCCGGAGGGCTGCACGGTGGAAACGTTCGACTGAACGGCATTGTGCCGTTGGGTTTTGCTGAGGCGATTGACGAGGAACGCGAGTCGATAGTCAGAGAGTAGGATTTTGCCGGCGTTGGTTCGTGCAGCGCAAATTGCCGGCATTGTCCGGATGCGCCCGATGCGATAGCATGTACGGTGCGAGGCATTTTTCGTCTGAAACCGAATGAGAGGCGTCGCCATGAAACTTGGGGCAGCTCCTGTCTTCTCGGTCTTACACTACTTCCTCCCCGTCTTGGCGTTGTCGATCGCTTCCACGGCCTTCGCGCAAGCCAACCGCGTTCGCGTGACGCCGGAGAACATCTCGCGACAGCCGATGGCGTTCCGCATGTCCGCACCGTGGTCGGGAAAGGCAACAAAAACATTTGACGTCGATATACGTGGCGCCCACGGCGAGAACCTAGCGCCGCGCGCGTTGAAATGCCGCGCGAGCCTGCTCGTCCGCGATCGCCAAGGCGAGATTTCGAGCTGCCCGATAAGCGCGGCGGGCCGCGATGATGTTCTCGACTATCAATTCTCGGTCTCGGACAAGCTGCTCGCGCGATCGGAATTCCGCTTTTCGGAATCCAACGATGGATCGAAACCCATTTACTATTTCGTGTTGGCCGATTTTGCCGAGCCGGTCAAGGCGGCGCGGGCGCCGCTGTTCCGACTCCGGCTCGCGGTGACCGCGCCCTCGGGTGGCCAGGCAATTGGCCCGTCCGAAATCGGATCACTCGCCTTTACGCCCGACGGAAGGAAGCTCATCGTATTTTCCAGTGGGGGGCCGGTTCGCCTGGTTGACGTGGCCTCGGGCAAGGTGGATGACGACCTCATTGCCTCGCCGCGCGGATATGGCTGCACCTGCTTTTCGCCCGGCGCGAAGCTGCTGTTTTGCGGCGGGGCATGGTGGGATGCAGCGACCCTGGCCCGCGGAAAACTCCTGCCGCGAATCATGCACTTTCCGGAAACGGATGTGGCCGCTATATCGCCCGATGGAAAGTCACTTGCGCTGGGAAGTCTCGATATATCGCCTGAAGACGGCACCGCGCAATTATTCAAGCTTTACGATCGGGCGACGGGCCGCGAAAAGGGCGGCCTTCGATGTCTTCGATCGCGCCGGGCCGGTCGACATCTGCCTTTACAAATCGACGCTGGTTTCCTTCGCGTTTTCGCCCGACGGAAAAACTCTTGCGGCTGAGACCGGCTTTTTCGACGACGAGCTGCCCAGCTTCGATAATATCCAGATCTGCGACTTGGCGGCGAAGAAAATTCGCGCGGCGTTCCGCGGGCGCTCGCCTCGTTTCTCGCCGGACGGCAAGACGCTGGCCTACGACCGCAGCGGCACGATCGAGTTGCTCGGTGCCGCCACGCTGAAGCACGCCGGCAGCTTGGAGGGCCCGATCGCGATATCGATGGGTGACATTTCCCGCGAAGGATCGATGCTGGCCGCGATCAGCGAATACGGCACGATCCAGTTTTGGGACCTTCGCACCCGCAAAATGTTGAGCGAAATCAAGGGGAACGGGGAGCCGATCAAGTCCGCCGCCTTCTCGCCAAATGGAACGGAACTGGCGAGTCTCGGCAGCGACAGAATCGTTCGCTTGTGGAAGAGGGCGGCATCCCCATTAATCAAGGGCAGGTGAACCATGATTCGTTCCGTGTTCCGACAAGTATCGCGCGTTGCGCTAGTGGTTTGTCCAAATCGAGTTTACTAGTTATAGACCTTTGACGGAACGCAGGGATCGTCGTGTTCATCTTGGCGAACGAACTCGGGATACAGACTTCGCAGTTTAACGCGGGCGTCGTCCGTTGTGAATTGCCAGTTGACCCGTGTGGCACGAAGGTTTCGGTCGGTTTCCCAAGCGGCGACCTCATGGGCCAAGCGTTGGGCGTCGTCGATTCGGCGTGCCAAGCATTGCCGTCCGAGCACGCTCAATTCACACTCGGCGATATTCAGCCAGCTTCCGTGTTTGGGTGTGTTATGAATGTCCAGGCGTTCCGTCAATCGCCGCGCTTCGCTCGGCGCAAAGGCTTCGTAGAACGACGCCGGCGAATGGGTGTTCAAGTTGTCCATGACGAGGATGACCCGCTCCGCGGTCGGATATTTCTCGTCCAAGAGGTCGCGCAGGGCGTAGGCCCAGTCCACCCGAGTTCGTCTCGCTGTGACGCGGACGTGCCGGTGGCCACGAAGTGGTTCGACAAACATGAAGATGTTGCACGTGCCCAGGCGTTCGTATTCCGAGTCGTATCGCAACGGTTGACCGGGGCGCATCGGCAGCGGCTGGCGAACTTCACCCACGAGTTGTTTACTGGCTTCATCCATGCAGATCACGGGAAATTGAGGGCTGTACGGGCGGTGGTAGACTTCGAGGACATCTTCCGTCCGCCAGACGAATTCTCCGTCATGCTTCTTCGGAAGACACCATTGCTGTTTCAGCCAAGGCTTAACCGCGTTTTTTTAAGCGTGCCACGCACCGTTTCCGGGCTGATGGAAGGCACGATTTCTAACTCGACCAGCTTGCTGGCCAGCATTCGCAATGTCCAGCGCGCCCTTCCTTTCGGAGCAGGACCGCAACAAGCGGCCACCAGTTTCGCCTCGGCCGCGCCATCGAGCTTGCGTGAACGAGACGGGCATGCCTGTTTCTTGCGGCGGAGCGCGGCCTCCAGTCCATCCTCCACCCATCGTCGGCGAACATTGAAAACTGTCTTGGGGGTGACGCTCAGGGCTTCCGCGATCTGGGCATCGGTCTGCGCAGCGCCATCTTTGCCCTGGTCCGCCTTGAGCAGAATCCGAGCGCGTGCAAGGGTCAGCGCCGATGCTTTTCCCCTGCGCACCAAACCGTCAAGTTCCAACCGCTCCCTATCCATCAAACGAACAACGAACACCTTTTTCATGGCTACATCCTTGTATTGCCGAGAGAACCAACGGTCCAACAGTTCGGCAAAATATCAGGATGTAGTGAATTAGTAAAGTCAAATTGGACAAACCACTAGTGACTCTGGCAGCATTCGGCGGGTTTGGCATCGCAACGACTGCGGCGGGCATTCAAAGTACGAAGTATCCAGTACTCCGTGCCGAGTCGCGAAGCGCGGCGATTGGCGACATCTCGCGAAGCGAGATGAGTACGTAGGCCTCTGCATCTTGAGGAGCAAGGTGAGTACGCCAGCTTCTTCATCTCACGGGGCGAGATGAGTACGTAGGCTCACTGGCTCCCAACCCCATGCACCTTCATCTTCAACCCGTAAATCCCCTTGCTGGCGGTTATAAACAACAGGTCCTTGTTTTTGCCGCCAAAGCAGATGTTGCCGGTCCACGATTCGCGCACGTCGATGTGCTCGATCTTCTTTCCTTGCCGGTCGTACACGGTCACACCGTGGCCGGTGAGATAGACGTTGCCCGCGTCGTCGATCGTCATGCCGTCGGAGCCTAGCTCGCAGAACAGCCGCTTGCCTTTGAGCGCGCCGTCGGGCTGGATGTCGTAGGCGTAGGTCTTGTTGCCGCGGATATCGGCCACGTAGAGCGTCTTGCCGTCGGGCGTGCCGATGATGCCGTTGGGCTGCGAAAGATCGTCGACAACCCGCACCAGCTTCTTGTGATCCGGGCCAAGATAGTAGACGCCTTCGATCTCGATCTCCTTCCCGCCGCGCTTCCAGTAGGGCCGGCGGTAGTAAGGATCGGTGAAGTACAGCCCGCCGTCGGGCCGCAGCCAGACGTCGTTGGGGCCGTTGAGCAGCTTGCCCTGGTAATCCTTGATGACGGCGGTTTTCTCCTTCGTCGCCAAGTCGATCTGCCACATTTCGTTCTTCTCGTCGGCGCAGGCCCAGAGCTTTCCCTGGGCGTCGAAGCATAGCCCGTTGGACCGCCCGCACGGTTTCATAAAGGTGGTAAGCTTGCCGTCGACGTCCCATTTCATAATGCGGTTATTGGGCTGGTCGGTAAAGTAGATGTTGCCGTCGGCGTCGGCGGCGGGGCCTTCGGTAAAAGTGAAACCGCCGGCCAGTTTGGTGAGCTTGGCGCCCGGGGCTATAATGCCGCTTTCGGCGGCAAGGGCTGCTGCCGGGGCCAGGAAGAACGACGCGGCGAGCAAGACGAGCGTATTTGACATGGGAATGCTCCTTTAGTTGACTTTTCAGTGTAAATGAGTATGATCTAACTGTAAACTGGGACAAAACCAAGGGCCAAAATCATGGGAACTTTCACACGACGCGATTTTCTTCGCACTTCGTTTGCCGGCGCGGGACTGGCGCTTTCCGCCCCGCAAGTGGTCCGCGCCGTGCCCAAATTAGCTACCCAGACCGGCAACTTCAGCGGGGACGAGATCGTCGAGTTGGGCAAGACCGGCGTCAAGGTCTCCTTCCTCGCGCAAGGCACCGGCTACAACGGCCACGACCATTCTTCCGAGCAGACCCGCGCGGGCAAGGCCTCTTTCGACCGCCTGCTGCACCACAGCCTGGACAACGGCATTTCGTTTCTCGACATGGCCGATTCTCTACGGCTCGCAACCCTTCGTCAAGGAGGTGGTCAAAGGCGTTCCGAGAAACAAGCTCACGATGCTTAGCAAGATCTGGCCGACGAAAGCCAACTGGGTCACGCCCTCCGGCGGCGCGAAGCCCGAGGTCCACCGCTTTTGCAAGGAGCTCGGCACCGACTATCTCGACGTCTGCCTGATCCACTGCATGATGAGCTCCCGGTGGCCCAAGCAGTTCGAGAAGATTCGCGACGAACTGTCCGAGCTGAAGGACAAGGGGACCGTCCGCGCCGTGGGCGTTTCCTGCCACGACCTGGCGCGCTGAAGATCGCCGCCGAACATCCCTGGGTCGACGTGATCTTCGCCCGCGTCAACAACAAATGCACGGCCAAATACTCTTGCGACGGCACGTTGGAAGAAGTCACGAGCACCTTGAAGACCGCCCGCAAGAACGGCAAGGCCGTGGTGGGCATGAAGATCTTCGGCGCGGGCAAGCTGGTGAAGCCGGAAGAGAAGGACGCCTCGTTGAACTATGTTCTCGGCAATGGCCTGGTCGACGCCGTCACGATCGGCATGTTGAACGGCAAAGAAGTGGACGACACGCTGGCGCGGATCGGGCGCGTGGCACGGGCGTAAGAGCGTGGTTCACTCCTTCGGAAGAACAATCGTTCGTGCGGGCCGAAAGCCGACTTGGGGCTCGTGGTAATTGGGAAACAGGCGATAGCGGAACGCGTCGCGGAGGTACTCCAACTGGTTGTTGTATGCGCCGCCCCGCAAGGCTGCCGGAATGTTCCAGTTGACCTTTCCGCCCTTTCCGCGATCGTCTTGGACCACATCGCTTGATTTCGGGTACTGCGCCTGTGGCCATTCGCACCACTGCCAGACGTTGCCATGCATGTCGAACAGGCCAAGGTCGTTCGGCTTCAGACCGGCCACCGGCCAAACGTGGCGCTCGCTGTTGACGCGATAGCGAGCGTACTCGGGCAAAAGTGCTTCGTCCCCGCCGAAATAATATGGCGTAGTCGTTCCTGCGCGGCACGCGAACTCCCATTCGGCCTCGGTTGGTAGCCGGTAACCGGTGAGCTTGACGTAGTCCTCCTTTACGGTCATCCCATCGGCGAACTTGTCGTCCTTATTTGGCTCATAGCACCATTGATCCTTGGGGATTTCATCCTTTGCGCTGAGCCAGTTGCAATACTTGACCGCCTGAAACCACATCACGTCGGTTTTCGGCGCATCGGCGCTTCCGGGCGATTCGCTCCTCGTCGTCGCGGCCTCGTCAGGATTGTTAGCGAGATAACCACGGAACTGTTCGACGGTTACCGGCGTGGCAGCGATCGCGAAGCGCCGCCCGACCGTCTCAAGGTGTTGCGTTTCACCCGTCACGTCCGGCCCATGCTCGCTTGCCGGAGAACCCATTTGAAACGGTTGTTGGGCATCGACGACGACATACGTCTGGCCTTCGCTGTTGACGTACCAGCGCCGCTTTCGATACTCGTCGTTCGCGCGCCGCTGCGGCTCCTTCTTTGCCAATCGCTTGACGGCCGCGTCGACAATCTTACCGCATTTCCACTGCCGCAGGAGCCAACCGGCTGCGGCGTGCAGGCCGGCATCGGCATCAGTCTCGAAAACCGCGGCGACTTGCCCGGCGAACGGCCGCCGTTGCTCGGAGGACAGGCCGCTCTCGCCGAATTCTCCCAGCAACAACAGCAGGCCGGCCCGCGCGCCGGGGTCGGTCTCCTCCGGCCATCGGCGCAGGACCAACTGGCTGTCGACGCCATAGCGCGGACACCAGTGAACCAGGTAGCTGCGGAGCGAGTCGTCCTTGGACGTCATGAAGGCCGGCCAAACCTTCTCGGCATGCCCCAATCGCATCAGCGCAATGGCCGCACGGGCCTCGCGGAGCGGCGAACGATCGCGATGTTGCATCGCGGCTGGATCGGCGGCAATCGGCGGCTCGATCTCTGCCGCGAGCAGCCGCGCCGGCTGGGGGCCGAGGCCGGCCAAGAGCGGGAATACAATGTCGAACTGGTCTTTGTCGCCGTCGAGCAGCACCGGTACGAGCAGCCCTGCCCAGTCTGCGGCGGCGGACTCCGCCGGGGCTTCGGCCGCGCCCTTGAGGATGCTCGTCGCCGTCAGACGCTCGGACGCGAGCGCGGAGTTACGGGCGATGCCGGCCAACGGGACGAGCAGGTGGCCGCGGATTGGACTCAGCTTTTCCGCCCAGTCCTTCACAAAGAACGGGTTCGTGCGGGAGAGGACCGCGGCGACCTGCTGCGAGATATCCTTCCAGCGCGGATCGGCCGGCGAATATCGGGCAAGCGCCGCCGATACGCACAGAAGCCGTTGATCGTTGTCCGGCGAGCGGACGACACCCCATAGTTTCTCGACAATCTGCTCCTTGGCGGGCTGCATCGCCACTCCGATCGCGTCGATCTCGCCCGGTCCGGCGCTGATAAGGCGCTCATAGAGATAGGCAACCTGGCTGCCGTCCGTTGGCAAAAGCGCAATGCTTGTACGAAGATGTTTTTCCTCGTTCCCGGTGTCGATCGCCTCCTTGTTATCTTGCACGAGCAACGGGTCCGCCCACCGCCGGTATTGACCCATCTCATCGACCACCGCCGGGACCTTGTCGAACTCGGCGCTATAGAGCTGTTTGCGCAGTTCGCCCGCCTCGTAACGGCCGTACAATTCACGGGCGCCAAGCGCGATCAGCGCCGCGACGACCAGCGCCGCCAGCGCCCGCATCGCGTGCATGCGTCCCGCCGGCGCATCATCTTGCGCTCGGCATCGCGCCACATTCGCGACGGGGTATAGAGGCGGATCTGGAGATACTCCGGCAGCGTGGGCAGGCGGCGGTTCTCCGGCTTGGCGGACCACAGCGAGGTGAAATCCGCCAGCCGCCGCTCGGCCCGGCCGCGGCGAGTGGCCCTCTGTTTGCGGGTCAGCCACTCCCGCAGCGAGTGTACGAGATAGTCGTGCGTCAACTGGTAATACTTGTCGCCGGTGTCGGAAGACTCAGTGGGGCCGCGGGCATCGTCAACGCTTTCGACGTCCGTGGGCGTCACCAGCCGCAACTCGTGATCCAACAGCGCCATGAGTTCGTCGAACTGGCCCGCAGACGTCCTTCGTCCCGACGCCTCGACGGCTTCGAGCAACTCGTCGCGGCTGCGCATGTGGCCGCGAATGTCGCTGCCGGCCTCCGGCAGCAATGCCGCGAGGACCGCCTGGGCGGCTTTCTGGTGCAGCCTGTGGTGCGGCGGCGCAGAGGCCGAGGAGAACGTCTCCTCCAGGAATGCCACGCCCACACCCGCCGCCCCGCCGATTTCCCGCAGCGCAGAGGGCGTCCACGGCTTGCCCTTGATCATCTCCGCAAACAGCGCCAGTCGCACGGGCACGACCTTGCCATCCTGGCTCAGGCCCTCCACCGCCTGATCGAGAAAAAGGTCCCGCTCTTTGGTCCGCGTCGTCTCCGAGAGCGCCGCCGAAGGCGACCCCCAAGGCCGCGAGGACCTTGCGGGCGTGACGCTTGTCGAAGAGATCGGCCAGTCGCGAATTCTCCCCCTCGACCACGCGGACTTCCAGCCCTTGCATGAAGCGGCTCAGCGCCAGCCAGAAATCGTCGCGAACCATCAGCAGGCACTGGACCCGCGCTCCGTCGCATTGCCGCAGGGCGAGCGCCAGTTCCGCGGCCGGGTTCCCTCCGCGGGCATGCAGCCATTGCTCGAACTGATCGATCACCAGCAGCAGCTTCTCGCCCGGCGCGAGGCCGCCCCGCTCCGGACCCGAAGGGTGCTCCGCCCCACCGCGGCGGATGGCGGCCAGAAGTTTGACCAGGCCGCTTGACCCGGCGTCCCTGCTGGAACCGCCCTGCGCCCCTGCTTCCAGGCCGGGCAATTGGCGGCGAATGGCCCGCACCAGCCTTTCCTCGGTTCCGTCGGCCGTCGCCTCGATGTAGATCTTGACGATCGAGCGGTCCAAGCAAGGCAGCAGGCCGGCCTTGACCAACGATGACTTCCCGCAGCCCGACGGCCCGTAGATGATCCCCGTCCGAAAGCCGCTTTCCGGGTCACGCTCCTCGATGCGGGCCTTCCAGAAGCGAATGCTCTCTGGAAGACCGTTGCGGTCGTGCGGGCCGGGAAGCAGATTCAAAAAGAACTCGGCGTCGCCCTGGTCGAACGACCGCAGCCCCTTGGGCACGATCTTGACGATGCCCACGCTCTGGGTCGGCACGACGGAACGGGATTGGGCATCGGCGGTCACGGCCGGGCGGGCATCGATCGCCGTGCCCGATACCGTGCTTCGCGGCTTGGTTGCGCCGCTGAAATCGGCCAGCAATGCCCGCAGGTCGTCGGCCATGTCGCGCACCGTGCTGTAGCGGTCGGTGGCCCGCTTCGCCAGCGCCTTAAGACATATCCGCTCCAGTTCTTTGGGGATGGTGTCGTTGATCTGCCGCGGCGGGCGAGGCTCATGCGCCCTGATCCGTTCCAGGACCTCGTCGGTGCTGCCGCGAAACGGGCGCTTTGCCGTCAAAAGCTCGTAGAGCACCACGCCCAGGCTGAAAACATCGGAGCGGCCGTCGACGAGATGCCCCTCGCCGCGGGCCTGCTCGGGACTCATGTAGGCGGGCGTGCCTGCGCCATGCCCGTGTTCGCCGAACTCTTCGTCTTTCAAGGCCAGGCCGAAATCCGCAACGTAAGGTCGAAGCTGCGAATCGATGAGGATATTGGCCGGTTTGATGTCGCGATGCACGACGCCGTGGATGTGGGCGTAGTGCAGGGCTTCGGCGACGGTCGCCACGACTTCCGCCGCCTCGCGGTGCGAGAGCGGGGCGGCCTGGACCCTCTTTTTCAGGTCGCTCCCCTCGATGAACATGGAGACCGCGTAGCACAACCCGTCCGCCGTCTGGCCGTAATCGTAGACGCGGACGATGGCCGCGTGTTCCAGCCCGGCCAGGACCTGTGCTTCGGTAAGATAGAGAGCCGGATTGTTCAGCCGTTCGCGATGGGGCACTTTGACGGCCACCGTTCGCTTGAGTACTTCGTCGCGACAGCGGTAGACCCTGCCAAACGCCCCTTCGCCCAGGCAGGCTTCGACGCGATAGCGGCCGCCTATCAATTCCGGTGAAGCATCCGGTGCGTCCTCTTCATCGTCCTTCTCCTGACCCCCAAGCGGGTGCTCCGGCCCTGGCCAGCCCTTGGTGACAGCGCTCGCGGCCACGCTGGAGTTTGCTTCCTCCACCACGTCGATCACAACGGCCGAATTCGGCCGATCGCAGGCTGCGGCCGATTGCTGGCGAAAGTGCGCCTCGACCCTCAGAAGCTCCTCGCGCAGCTTGCTCCGTAGCGACTCGGAGACCTCGCCCAAGAAATCGTCGACGCGAGGCCAACTCGTCGCCTGCCCGATGGCCTCGCGGAGGGCCTGCTTGAAGCAGTCCGATATTTGGTCAATGCGGGGGCTGTCCATAAATCCACTGCGCAGGCGCGGAACTTGACCCTAAGACGCCAAAATGGCAAGTCCCATCAGCCTATTATTATACCCTGCCGCCGGGCGTCCTTCGCAAGCGGATTGCCGCCCCCGCGGCAAGAAGCGAGGCGGCTGCAAAGAATGCCAGCGCGGAGGGTTCTGGCACGGGCGCGACCTCGTTTAAGCCAGCGGGGCGCAGCGGGGCCCCGTCGATGGCGGCGAACATGTCGCCATCGCCGATGGTCAAGTCCGAGTCGTCTGCCAGGGCCTCGCTGTTGGTCGCGATCAGTGTGCCTTGCACGACGTAAGTGCCGCCGCTGTAGGTATTGCTGGTTCCGCTCAAGGTCAGCCTGCCGGAACCGGCCCACGTCAACGAGCCGTTGCCGGTGAGCCGACCGCTGTAAGTCGTCGATTGGCCGTCGCCGCCAACTATCAGAGCCACTCCGTCACCGCCGGTGTCGTCCAGGTCCAGGCGCTTGCCGCCCGAAAGCCCGCCGAGATAGAACGTCCCGATTCTCGGACTGAATTGCAAGCCCTTGTCGAGACTCACGGCCACAGTGCTGGCAACCAGTGCCGCCGAATTGGCCAGATCCAACGTTCCTTGACTGACCGTTGTGACGCCAGTATAGCTGTCGCTGCCCGTCAGCGCCAGCACTCGGCCGGTGTAATTGATCGAGTTCGGATTGAAGCTGCCGCCGCTGGCATCAATGCCAAAGCCGGCGCTGGAGCTGAGTACGGCCAGCAGGCTGTCGACGTTTGCGGCCGTCCACTGCTGCGGATCGCCGACAGCAGCAACCAGCATTGCCCCAGCGGCGATGCTCACCTTGCCGGGCGTGAACGCGCCGGGCAAGGAACTCGTCATACTTGCTTCCAGCGCACCGCCGCTTACGATTGTGCCGCCGGAATAAGCGTTGTTGGAATTGGCCAGGACAAGCGTGCCGCTGCCGGTCACCGCCAGCGTGCCTGCGCCGGTGATTGGCCCGCCGACGACCAGCGTGTTGCCAGCCGGATCGAACGCGGCCGTCGCGCCGGATTTGATGGTGATCGCCCGGCTTGACGACAGGGTAACCGGCCCACCGGCTTGCAGCGTTCCGCTGCCGAGGAACGTAAGCGGATTGTTGGGCGCTCCCAAGGCGGCGTCGCTGCCCAAGACGATCGTGCCCGGATCGATGCCGAGGCCGCCGGTCCAGGAACTGGTGCCGTTCAGATCCAAGGAGCCGTCGCCGACTTTGGTCAGCGTGCCGGCACCGCTGATGGCGCCGCTGAAGGTCGTGTTCTGGTTGTTGCCGCCGACCTCGAGGTTAACCGGGGCGCCGTTGGTATCGGCCAGCGTCAAGGCGTTTCCGCCGGACAGCCCGCCGACATTGAACGTGCCGATGCCGTGGCTGAACTGCAATCCGTTGTCGGAGTTGACGGTCACGGTGCTGTTGGCGGCGGCATTGGCGTTGGCCAGTTGCAGGCTGCCTTGGGAAATCGCCGCCGCGCCGGAAAGGGAGTTGGAACTAAAGAGCACAAGCGTGCCGGAGTCGATTTTGTTCAAAGTGCCGCCGCCGCTCATCACGCCGGTAAAGGCGACCATGTTGCCCAGCGTGTCGATAGCCCCGTTCACGCCGCTGTCGAAGGTAATCGCGTTGGTGGCCGAAAAGCCGGCGGCGAAGCCGAGGCTGTTGTCGCCGGCGAAGGTATACGGCCCGACGAAGCTGGATTGGCTGGTGACGACGATACCGCCTGGCGCGGCGTCTGCCGTGAGGATAGTTCCGCCGGTATAGCTGTTCGATCCCGTGAGGTACAGGACGCCGGAGCCGCCGTGAACGAGCGTGCCGATGCCGCTGATGGCGCCGCTGTAGGTCGTATTGGCGTTGTTACCGCCGGTGACCGCGGTGATCGAGCTTCCGCCGGTATCGGCAAGGACGAGCTGGCCGGCGCCTCCCAGCGCGCCAATGTTGAACGTGCCGATGCCGGTGCCGAATTGCAGGCCGTTGTTGACGGTGACGTTGACCGTCGTGCCCTGCGCGGCATTGGAGTTTGTCAGCAGCAGGACGCCTTGCGTAATGGCCGTCGTGCCGGTAAACGTGTTGTCGGCGGCCAGCACGAGCGTCGAGGGGCCGGTCTTCGTCAATCCGCCTGCGCCGCTGATCTGGCCCGCGAGGGTGATCGAAGAACCGGACGTGTTGAAAGTCCCATTGCTTCCCGCAGCCGATAATACGATCGGCGTGGCGACCGTGAGCGCGCCGGTCGTCGCGGTTAGGCTTCCGCCCGTGATGTTCAACGAACCGCTTCCCGAGCCTTGAACGACGCTGGGAACGACGAGCAGTCCGCCGACGAGGTTGTAATTGCCAAGCGAGGCGGCGCTTTCTCCAAGGACGAGCGCCGTTCCGATAGTGTTGGTGCCGCCCGTTTGCGTCACCGTCCCCGTGCCCGTGTAGCCGACGTATTCGTAACCCGTGGTAGACGACGTCATGGTCAGCGAGCCGCCGGGCAACTGAAGCGTGCCGCCGTCCACCCTAAGCGTGCCGCCAAGGGCGTTGACTCCCGTGAGGACAACGCTGCCGCCGGGGACGCCGCGCGTACCGACGGCCAGGCTCTCGCTGCCCGTCAAATACGAGGTGAAATAAAGGTTCCCGCCGCCCCCGCCAAGATACATCGTGGAACCCACGGTCGTGAGCGTGCCGCCATAGGTGGCCGAGCCGATGGCGCCCAAGGACAGCCCGTTGGACGTGGCCGAAAGCGCGATGCTCTCGTTGTCGCTCGTGCCGTTGGGCAAGGCGATCGCGCCGGACGGGCTTGGCGCGATCCGGCCGCCGGCGAGCCAACCGCTCACCGGCTCGGCCGCATCAAAAATCGGCGTGGCGGCCAGCGCGCCGCTTGGCGCGATCGTGATTGTACCCGTACTGGGCACGGCGCTCGTTGCGCCGAAAGCCAGCAACCCGGCCGAGATCACTCCGCCACCGCTGTAGCTGTTCGACCCGGAAAAGGTCAACATCCCTGTGCCGACCTTTACCATCGTCCCGTTGCCGCCGATGTTGCCGCTGAAGGTCGTGCTCGCGCCGTTGCCGCCGACACTGAGCGTAATCGCCGAACCGTTCGTGTTGCTCAGCGTGAGCAGATTTCCGCCGGCAAGCCCGCCCAGGTGGAATGTTGCGATGCCGGGCAGGAATTCCAGGCCATTGTCCACGAGCACGCTTACGGTGCTGTTTTCCATGGCGTTGGAGTTCTCCAACAGCGATGTGCCGGCCAGAATCAATGTGCTGCCGGAGAAGGTGTTTTGGCCGCCCAAAGACAAAGTGCCCGTGCCTGCTTTATTCAATCCGCCGCTGCCGCTGAGGACGCCTGGAAGGTTGATATTGCCGCCCGTCGTATCGATGGTCGCATTGCCGCCGCTGCCTGTGAGCGACATGTTCAAGGTGGCAGTAAAGGGCGCGGATGCGGCCAACGTTCCGCCGCCGAAATTGAAGGCCGCGCTGCCGGCGCCTTGCGTTAGTCCGGCGCCAGACAACAACAGTCGGCCGCCGTTGAGGTTGTAGACTCCGTAGCTGCTGGCCGCTTGCGCCAGGACAAGATTGGCGGCGTCGTTGGTCCCGCCGGTCTGGGTGAAGTCGCCGCTGCCGGAGAGGCCGACGACCTCATGCGCCGCGATGAGTGAGCCGCTTCCGCCGAGGCTGTAGTACGCGCCGCCGCCATTTGCGCCGATATACAATTCACTTCCCACAGTATTCGTCCCGCCCGTTTGAACGAAGGCGGCGCTCGCCGCCAAGTTGCCGGCGTATTCGTAGTTCGCGGAAAGAGAGCCGCCAGCAAGGTTGTAGGCGCCACAGCTGCCGGCGAGGGCGCCAACGTACACCTGGCCTGTCGAATTCGTCCCGCCCGTCTGCGTGAAGGTGCCGGTGCCGCTGACTGCAATGTCCTCGTTGCCGGCGACGAGCAGCCCTGTGCCGCTGAGGCTGTACGTTCCGGACCCATGCAAATTGTATCCCAAATAGAGTAAGTTGCCGCCGGCAATGGAATTCGTTCCGCCCGATTGCGTGAAGCTCCCGCTGCCGGAGTAACCGATGTACTCCGCCGCGGTCGATGTCGCGGAGAGCAGGCCGCTGCCGCTGAGGTTATATGCGCCGCTGAACGCCGCGGCGTATCCGAGGTAGAGGCCGGATGTCACCGAGTTCGTTCCGCCCGACTGCGTGATGACGCTGCCGGTTGCGAAGTAGCCGACGTACTCCCAAGGCGCGGCGAGCGAGCCGCCGCTGAGGTTGTAGGCCGCGCTGCCGCCGTCGTTGCCGAGATACAGATTCGAGGCGACGGCATTGACTCCGCCCGATTGGGAGAAAGTGCCTGCCCCATAGTTGCCGACGATCAGCGTCGGCACGGAGAGCAGGCCGGCGTAAGGGTGAAGGTCCCGCTGCTCCCCGGAAGGTTTGCCAGGACCATTTGGCTGCCGACTGACTGCGTGCCGCCCGCCTGGTTGAAGACGCCGGCGCCCCTGTCGCCGATATACACGTACGATCCGGCCGCTAGCAGGCCGTTGCCGCTCAAACTGTAAGTTCCGCTGCTGACGGCATTGGCGAGTCCGAGATAGAGACCGCCCGTTGAGTTGGTGCCGCTCGACTGGGTAAAGCTGCCGCTGCCGGAGTTGCCGACGTTCTCGCTGGGCGCGTAGAGCGACCCGCCGCTCAGACTGTAGCTGCCGCTTGCGCCGAGGCCGTATCCCAGGTCGAGTTCGTTGGACGCCGAGTTCGTTCCGCCAGACTGCGCAAAGCTGCCGCTGCCGCTGCCCAGCGCGCCGACATACTCCTCGGACGCTGCGAGCAATCCGCTGTTGAGAACGTAGGAACCAATGCTGGCGCTGCCGTAGCCGAGGAACAAGCCGTTACTACTGACGCTCATCGAGTTCGTGCCCCCTGTCTGCGTGAAGCTGCCGCTGCCGGAAGTGCCGATGTATTCGCCGGAAGGCGCCGCCGTGAGCAATCCGCCGCCGAGGTTGTATGTGCCGCTGCCGCTGGAGTACCCGACGAAGAAATAGGTTGGCGCGGAGTTCGTGCCTGCCGACTGCGTGAATCTGCCGCTGCCGCCAAAGCCGAGGTATTCATTCGGCGCGTAGAGCGACCCGCCGCTTAGATTGTATGAACCGACGCCAGCGCTGCCGTCGCCGAGGAACAACTCGACTGTCATCGAGTTCGTGCCGCTCGACTGGGTGAAAGTGCCGCTGCCGGAGACGCCGATCGTCTCGCTTACGGTGGCCAGATGGCCGCTGCCGCTAAGATTGTAGGCGCCGCTTCCGCCGCTCAAACCCACTTGGAGTGTCGGCACGGAGTTTGTGCCGCCCGATTGCGTAAAGCCGCCGCTGCCGCCCTCACCAATGGCTTCGTAAGGCGACGCGAGCAACCCGTTGCCGCCGAGATTGTATGAACCGCCGGCACCGCTGTTGGCGCCGACGAACAACGCCGACGTCGCCGAGTTCGTGCCGCCGCTTTGGCTAAACGACCCGTTGCCGGGATAGCCGACGAACTCGGAAGGCGCGGCGAACGACCCGCCGGGGATTTGCAATGTTCCGCCGTTGACGAACAACCCTCCGATACTGGAATTCGTCCCGCTGACTGAAAGCACGCCCGCGCCGACCTTGCTGAGCGTGCCGGAACCGGTCAGATTCCCCGACAGCGCGATGCTTCCGCCGGTGGTATCGACGGTGCTGTTGCCGCCGCTGCCGGTGAGAGTCATGTTGATGGAGGATGACCAGGGGGCGGTGGCCCCCAGGGTTCCGCCGCCGAAGTTGAAGGCCGCGCTGCCGGAACCTTGAGTTATCCCCGCGCTGGCCATCAACAGCAGTCCGCCATTGAGATTGTAGGCGCCGTAAATGCTGGTGGAGTACGCCAGCATGAGACTTCCGGCCGAATTCGTCCCGCCCGTCTGCGTGAAGCCGCCGTTGCCGCCGAAGCCGACAAGCTCGGAGGGAGCGGCAAGGGAACCGCTGCCGCTGAAGTTGTACGATCCGCCGCCGCTGCTGTCGCCGACGTACAGCGTCGTTGTCGCGGAGTTCGTGCCGCCCGACTGGGTAAAGCTGCCGCTGCCGGAGATACCGATGAACTCGCTGGGAGTGTAAAGCGAGCCGCCGCTGAGCTTGTACGAACCGACGGCGCCGCCAGCCTCGCCAATGTCCAGAAATGTTGCCACCGAGTTCGTGCCGCCCGACTGCGTGAAGCTGCCGCTGCCGGAACGGCCGACGAACTCGTAATATGGCGTGTAAAGCGACCCGCCAGTGAGGTTGTACGAACCGTTGGCGCCGCTGTTGTAGCCGAGGTACACCGCCGTTCCCGGGGAGTTCGTGCCGCCCGACTGCGTGAAGCTGCCGCTGCCGGAGTTGCCGACGATTACATTTACCGCGTAAAGCGAGCCGCTGCTGAGGTTGTACGAACCGGCGCCGCCGCTATTGAAGCCGAGGTACAAATCGGTTGTCGTGTTCGTGCCGCCCGTCTGGACCATCCCCGCGGTGCCGCCCGTGCCCACGTACACGTCCATAGCGGGCAGGATGCCGCTGGGCAACTGGAGCGTGCCTCCTGCAACCGTCAGATTGCCGGTGAAGGTATTGACTCCGGCCAAGACCAACGTGCGCGAGCCGCTGAACGTCAGGCTGCCGCTGCCGCTGACGGCGCCATTCACGGTCAAGGAGTTCACCGAATTGTCGATCCACTGCTGGTTGTTCCACAGGACCAGCGGAGCATTGATCGTGAGCGACCCGGCCCCCGCGTCAAGTTCGATGCCGGTGCCCGAATTGCTGCTGATCGTCGCGCCGTAGAGCGCGAGCGCGCTGTTGCCGCCGATGCTCAAGGCGGCGCTGCCCTTGTCCCAGATGCCGCCGATCGCGGCCGTGGTGGAAAGCGAGGGCTGGGAAGTATACGCGGCGGCCGAAAAGAGGCCAACATCCCCGCTGCTGGGCACCGCGCCGCCCCAATTCGAGGCCGCGCTCCAGTTCGTGCCCGTGGCCGCGCTGTTCCAGGTGTAGGTGGCGGAGCAGGCCGGGGCGGTCAGGCCAAGTGCGATGACCGCGCAGCCAATTGCGGCGACGTTTGCGAAACAGAGATACGCTAGGGTTTTCCTCATGGGCCCCCCGCCAATGAGCAACGAGCAATCCTTAATCTAACAGGCTCGCGAATCCGTGTCCAGCAATTTGCAGGGAAATCTGCCCTTACAGTGCCGGGTGAAATGCATGCAAAAAAGCGAACTGCCTAGCAAGACGGTCAACAACGGAAGCGAGCTGGGTTCGGGCACTGTGACGGCCGCCTGATCAAAACGCGGGTCCGCCTGGCCGGCCGTGATGATCGACGTAAGCAGGCCGCCGTTACCGATCGTCAAGTCCGACCCGTCCGCAAGGGCCTCGTTGTTGGCGGCGATCAGCGCGCCGCCGGCGACGTAGGTGCCGCCGCTGTAGGTGTTGGAACCGCTGAGAACCAGCGTGCCGCTGCCGGACATCGTCAATGAACCGCCGCCGGTGATGTCGCCGCTGAACGTCGTGGAAGCCCCGTTGCCGCCCACAACCAGCGCCACACTGCCGCCGGTGGTGTCGTCCAAGTCCAAGCGATGGCTGCCCGAAAGTCCGCCCAGATAAAACGTCCCTGCGCCTGGGCTGAACTGCAAGGCATTGTCGGCATTGACCGACACCGTGCTATTGACCAGGGCCGCCGAATTGGCCAACTCCAACGTGCCCTGACTGACGGTCGTGACGCCGGAATAACTGTTGCTGCCTGCCAACGCGAGCACGCTGCCGCTGTAGTTGATCGAGTTGACGTTGAAGCTGCCGCCGCTGGCATCGATGCCGAAGACGGCGCCGGGGCTGAAAAGACCGGGCACGGCCAGCAGGCTGTTGACCTCGGCAGCCGTCCACTGCTGCGGGCCGCCAACGGCCGCGATCAGCATCGCACCGCCGGCGACGCTCACCTTGCCGGGCGTGAATGCGCCGGGCAGAGCGGCGGTCGAGGCGGCCTCCAGCGCGCCGGCATTGACGAACGTGCCGCCGGAATAAGCGTTGTTGGTGTTGGCCAAGACGAGCGTCCCGCTGCCGGTCACTGCCAGGGTGCCCGCGCCGGTAATTGGGCCGCCGATAACCAGCGTGTATCCGGCCGGATTGAACGCGGCCGTCGCGCCGGAGTTGATGGTGATTGTGCGACTTGCCGAAAGAGTGATCGCGCCGCCGGCTTGCAGAGTGCCGCTGCCGAGGAACGTGATCGGATTGTTGGGCGCTCCCAGGGCGGCGTCGCTGCCCAAGACGACGGTGCCCGGATCGATGCCGAGGCCGCCGGTCCAGGAACTGGTGCCGTTCAGATCCAAGGAGCCGTCGCCGACTTTGGTCAGCGTGCCGGCACCGCTGATGGCGCCGCTGAAGGTCGTGTTCTGGTTGTTGCCGCCGACCTCGAGGTTAACCGGGGCGCCGTTGGTATCGGCCAGCGTCAAGGCGTTTCCGCCGGACAGCCCGCCGACATTGAATGTGCCGATGCCGTGGCTGAACTGCAATCCGTTGTCGGAGTTGACGGTCACGGTGCTGTTGGCGGCGGCATTGGCGTTGGCCAGTTGCAGGCTGCCTTGGGAAATCGCCGCCGCGCCGGAAAGGGAGTTGGAACTAAAGAGCACAAGCGTGCCGGAGTCGATTTTGTTCAATGTGCCGCCGCCGCTCATCAGGCCGGTAAAGGCGACCATGTTGCCCAGCGTGTCGATAGCCCCCGACACGCCGCCATCAAAGGTAATCGCGTTGGTGGCCGAAAAGCCGGCGGCGAAGCCGAGGCTGTTGTCGCCGGCGAAGGTATACGGCCCGACGAAGCTGGATTGGCTGGTGACTACCACTCCGCCCGGCGTGGCGTCCGCGGTGAGGATCGTACCGCCGGTATAGCTGTTGATCCCGTTGAGCACCAGCACGCCGGAACCGCCGTGGACGAGCGTGCCGCCGCCGCTGATGGCGCCGTTGTAAGTCGTGGTGGAGCTGTTGCCGCCGGTGATGGCGATGATCGAGTTGCCGGCGGTGTCGGAGAGGACGATGTCGCCCGCGCCTCCCAGCGCGCCGATGTTGAACGTGCCGATGCCAGTGCCGAACTGCAGGCCGTTATCGACGGCGACGTTGACCGACGTGTTCTGCGCGGCGTTGGAATTGGTGAGCAGCAGCACGCCTTGGGCGACGGTCGTGCCGCCGGAATAAGTGTTATTGGCCGCCAGCACGAGCGTGCTGGAACCGGTCTTGGTAAGCCCGCCGCCGCCGCTCACCTGGCCCGCGAGCGTGAGCGTCGAGCTGGACGTGTTGAATGTGCCGCTGTTTCCGGTCGCCAACACAATCGGCGTCGCGACAGTTATGGCGCCCGTCGCGGCCACCACGCTGCCGCTGGTGACGTTCAACGAGCCGCTGCCCAAACCGGGGACGACGTTGGTGACGACGAGCAAACCTCCGAGAAGATTGTAGGTCCCGACCGAGCCGAAATTTTCGCCGAGATAGAGTGTGTTGGCGATAGTGTTGGTGCCGCCCGTCTGCACGAAGCTGCCGGTTCCCGAGTAGCCGATGTATTCGGTGCCCGCCGCCAGCGACCCGCTGGGCAATTGCAGCGAGCCGCCGTCGACGGTCAACGTGCCGCCCAGCGAGTTGACTCCAGTCAGGACTACGCTGCCCGGCCCGCCGCGCGTGCCAACGGCCAGGCTCCCGCTGCCACTGAGATTCGATGTGAAGTAGAGTGTGCCGCCGCCTCCACCCAGATAAACCGTCGCGGCCGGAGTGGTGAGCGTGCCGCCGTAGGTCGCCGAGCCGACGGCCCCCAGGGACAACCCGCTGGAAGTGGCCGAAAGCGCGATGCTTTCATTGTCGACCGTGCCGTTGGGCAAGGCGATCGCACCCGACGGATTGGCCACGATCGGGCCGCTGGCGAGCCAACTGCTTACCGGCGCCGCCGGATTGTAAATCGGCGTGGCTACCAGAGCGCCGCCTGGTCCGATGGTGATTGTGCCCGTGTTGGGCACTGCTGTCGTCGCGGTGAATGCAAGCGCGCCGCCCAGGATCGTAGTGCCGCCGCTGTAGCTGTCTTGTCCGGAGAGCGTCAACATGCCTGTGCCCGCCTTGACCAGCCCGCCGTTGCCGGTCAGGTTACCGGAGAAGGTTGGGCTGCCGGTGGGTTGTAGGGTCAGGTTCACGGTCTGCCCGGCCGTATTGGCCAGTACGACGGTGCCGCCGTTAATGAGGCCGCCCAGCGTGACGGCGGTCTGCGAGCCGAAACTGAGTGCGCCCGCGCCGCTGGTGTCGAAAGTGCTGTACGCTAGTGCCGACCCGTTGCCGAGCATGAGGGTGCCGGCGCTCACCAGGGTGTTGCCGGTAAACGTATTTGAATTGTTCAGGGTCAACGTGCCGGGTCCGACCTTGTTCAAGCCGCCACTGCCGCTGAGCACGCCCGAAAGGCCGATATTGCCGCCCGTCGTGTCGACGGTGGCATTGCCGCCGCTGCCGGTGAGCGTCATGCTTATTGGCGAAGACCAAGCGGCGCTTGCCCCCAGTGTGCCGCCGCCCAAATTGAAGGCCGCGCTTCCCGATCCTTGAGTGATTCCGCTGCTGCCGATCAACAGCAGGCCACCCGTAAGGTTGTAGACGCCGAAACTGCCCGTGCTTTGCGCAAGGACGAGGCTGCCGGTCGTGTTGGTGCCGCCCGATTGCGTGAAACTGCCGCTGCCGGCATAGCCGACATACTCCGTATCTGACGTAAGCACACCGGTGCCGCTGAGGCTGTAGGTTCCGAGGCTGCCTGCGTTGAAACCCAGGTAGAACGGATCGGTCGCGTGGGTCCCGCCCGTTTGAGTGAAGCTGCCGCTGCCGGAATAGCCGACATACACGTTCGGCGCGACAAGCAGGCCGCTGCTCAGGAAGTACGTGCCGCTGCCGCTGGCGTTATATCCAAGGTAAAGACCGAATGACGACGAATTGGTTCCGCCGGATTGCGAGAGGCTGCCGCTGCCGGAAACGCCGATATACTGTTGGGCGCGGAGAGCAGGCCGCCGCCGCTCAAAGTGTAGAATCCGCTGCTGCCGGCGTCATGCCCAACGTACAGTGCCGAGAGCGAATTGGTTCCACCCGACTGCGTGAAGCTGCCGTTGCCGGAAGTGCCGATATCCTCATCAGGCCCCAAAAGCAGGCCGCTGCCGCTCAGACTGTACGTTCCGCTGCTGCCGGCGGCGGATCCAACGGCCACTGCATCCGAGAATGAATTGGTTCCGCCCGACTGCGTGAAGCTGCCGCTGCCAGAAACGCCGATATACTCCACCCCCGCGGAGATCAGCCCGCTGCCGCTCAGACTATAGGTTCCGACGCCGCCGGCGTTATTTCCCAGGAATAGATAGTTCAGCGAATTGGTTCCACCCGACTGCGTGAAGATGCCGCTGCCGGAATTGCCGACGTATGCGTCAGGCTCCGACATCAGCCCGCTGCTGCTCAGGCTATACGTTCCACTGCTGCCCGCGGCATATCCAAGGTATACGGCGTCGGAAAGCGAATTCGTCCCACCCGACTGCGTGAAGCTGCTGCTTCCAGAAACGCCGATGTACTCCACGGCAGCGGAGAGCAGGCCGCTGCCGTTGAGGTTATACGTTCCAATCACGCCGGAGTTGTTGCCCAGGTACATATAGTTGGCCAGCGAATTGGTTCCACCCGACTGTGCGAAGCTGCCGCCGCCGGCATAGCCGATGGTCTCGAACCCCGCGGAAAGCGCGCCGCCGCTCAGGCTATAGGTTCCGCTGCTGCCGACGCTGTTTCCAAGGACCAGTGCGTAGGACACGCTATTGCTTCCGCCGGATTGCAGAAAACTGCCGCTGGCGGAATAACCGATGTACTGAGTGGGCGATGCCAGCGAGCCGCTTGGCATCTGCAGCGTTCCGCCGTCGACGGTCGTGCTGCCGGAATAAGTGTTCGAGCCCGTCAGCGTCAACGTGCCCGGGCCGATCTTGGCCAATCCGCCCGTGCCTGTCAAGTTGCCGGCGAGGCTTATGGTCCCGCCCGTGGTGTCGACTGTGCTGTTTCCGCTGATGCCGGTGAGCGTCATGCCGATCGAGGAGGACCAAGGGGTGATGGCGCCGAGCGTGCCGCCGCCGAAATTGAACGCGGCGCTGCCGGAACCTTGCGTGATTCCGCCGCTGCCGACGAGCAGCAGACCGCCGCTAAGATTGTAGGCCCCATTACTGCCGGTGGTTTGCGTCAGGGTAAGAGTGCCGGTGGAGTTGGTTCCGCCGGTCTGTGTGAAGCTGCCTCTGCCGCCCTCGGCGATCACTTCGGCGCTGGACGCCAACACTAAGCCGCCGCTAAGATTGTAAACGCCAAATGAGGAAAAGTACGCCATGCCGAGACTTCCGGTTGAGTTTGTCCCGCCGGTCTGCGTGAAGATGCCGGTGCCGCCCGTTGTGATCAATTCATTGGTCGATGCCAACAGTAAACCACCACTAAGATTGTAGAGTCCAAAACTATCCGGGCTTGCAGACAGGCTTAGAGTGCCGGTGGTATTAGTCCCGCTCGTCTGCGTGAAACTGCCGCTGCCCATGTAGCCGACATACTCGTAGTTAACTGCGTTCAGCCAGCCGCTGCCACCGAGGTTGTACGTGCCTGCGCTGCCCGGGACTTCTGCAACGATCAATCCATTCCCATCCGAATTCGTTCCGCCGGACTGCGTGAAAACGCCGCTGCCAAACAGGCCGATAACCTCCGAACTCGATGCAAAAAGCGCACCGCTGCCGCTCAGGTTGTAGCTGCCGCTGGAGCCCGCCGAGCGGCCAAGAGTGAGACTGCCGGCCGAATCGGTCCCGCCCGACTGCGTGTAGCTGCCGCTGGCGCCGGCAGAATAGCCGAGAGTGAGCGTGCCGGGCGAGTTCTTTCCACCCGACTGCGTGTAGCTGCCGCTGGCGCCCGGCGCGTAGCCAAGAGTGAGAATGCTGGGCGAAGTGGTCCCGCCCAATAACGCAAAGCTACCGCTGCCGGAATATCCCACATATTGGTTGTTCGATGCCAGCAAGCCGCTGGTCATTTGTAGGGTTCCGCCATTGACCGTCGTTTGGCCGAAGTAGATATTGGTGCCGCTCAGCGTGAGACTCCCCGTTCCAACTTTGAGCAGGCTCCCGCTGCCGGAGAGATTGCCGGATAGGCTGATATTGCCGCCCGTCGTGTCGACGGTTGCATTGCCGCCGTTGCCGGTGAGCGCAATATTGACGGGCGAGGCCCAGGGCGCAGTCGCGCCGAGCGTGCCGCCGCCGAAGTTGAAGGCCGCAGTGCCGGAACCTTGTGCAATGCCGCTGCTGGAAACAAGAAGCAGACCACCGTTGAGATTGTATGTCCCAGAACTGCCGGTTTCCTGCGCGAAGACCAGCGCGGCGTTGTTCGTTCCGCCCGTCTGCGTAAAGTTGCCGCTGCCGTAATAGCCGAGGTACTCTGTGCCCGTCGCGGAAACCAGGGCATTGCCGCTTAGGTTGTAATAGCCTACAGCACCATTTCCAAGATACAGGCTGCCGATTTGGTTCGCTCCGCCCGATTGCGCGATGCCGCCGCTGCCGCCCAAGGCGATGACCTCCAGGCCGGAGGAAAACGATCCGGCGCTCAGATTGTAGGTTCCGCTGCTGCCAAGGTTTGCCCCAACATAGAATTTGGACATTGAATGCGTTCCGCCGGATTGCGTGAAAACGCCGCTGCCGGCGTCGCCGACAGTTTCGACGTTTTCCACAAGCGACCCGCCACTGAGGAGATACGAACCGCTGCTTCCCGGACTTTTTGCCAAGTCAGTCGCAAAGACAGAGTTGGTTCCGCTGGACTGCGTAAAGCTACCGCTGCCGGAATAGCCGATGTATACAGTCGCGTTTTCCGCGCTCATTGCGAGTGCGAGCAGGCCGCCGTTAAGAGTGTAGGCGCCGCTGCTGCCCGCATTATAGCCAAGATAGAGGGCGAGGCCGACATTATTCGTTCCTTTCGATTGCACAAAGCTGCCGCTGCCAGTGTTACCGACGTACTCGTAGCTGGTGGCGTAAAGCAGCCCGTTGCCGCTGAGGTTGTAACTCCCGTAGCTTCCGGAATTGTATCCAAGGTTCAAGGTGTTGGCGACCGCATGCGTTCCGCCTGTCTGCGTCAGTGCGCCAGTTGCCGAATAGCCTAAGTACTCGTTGCCCGCCGCGAGCGATCCGCTGGGGAATTGCAGCGTGCCGCCGTTGACGATCAGCCCGCCGATATTGGAGCTTGTCCCGCTCACAGAAAGGACTCCCGGGCCAACCTTGCTGAGCGTGCCTGAACCGGTTAGATTGCCCGAAAGCGAGATGTTTCCGCCGGTCGTATCGACGGTGCTGTAAGCGCCGCTGCCGGTGAGCGCCATGACGATGGAAGTGGACCAGGGGCGCTTGCGCCGAGCGTGCCGCCGCCGAATGTGACGGTGGCGAGGTTGGACTGGGGAAGAATTCCTCCGCTTCCAATCAAAAGCAGGCCGCCATTGAGATTGTACACGCCGAATCCGTATGGAGCGTATGCCATATTCATGGTGCCGGCCGAGTTTGTGCCGCCCGTCTGCGTGAAGCTGCCGCTGCCGGAGATGCCGATGTCTTCGCTCGGCGCGGCGAACGACCCGCCGCTGAGAATGAACGTTCCACTGCTGCCCACCAAGGCGCCCAGTTCGAATTGGCTGGCGGAATTCGTGCCGCCCGACTGTAGAAAGCTGCCAGTGCTGTTGTTCGCGTAGCCGATGTACTCGTACGTCGTCGAGAGCAGCGCATTGCCGCTGAGGTTGTAAGCGTTTCCTCCGCCGCTCAGGCCCTCAACGACCAAAAATCCAGCCGAGTTGGTCCCGCCCGAGTGAAGAAACGTTCCAATTCCCGACGGACCGACATACTCGAGGCCGGCGGAAATAACGCCGCTGCCGGTTAGGCTATAGCTGCCATAAGCCCCCGAGGGGAAGCCAATCAGCAATTCGCCGGCGGAGTTTGTCCCGCCCGACTGCGCGACGCTGCCCGTGCCGGAGTTGCCGATATACTCGTTGCCTGCGGAAAGAAGCCCATTGCCATTGAGACTGTAGGTTCCGAGGCCATGCGAGTTGTATCCCAAATAGAGGAAATCGGCGGCCACGGAATTCGTCCCGCCCGATTGCGTGAACGAGCCGGTTCCCGAATAACCGATGTAGGCGTTGGCCACGGTCGACGTCGCCGAGAGCAGGCCGCCATTCAAGGCGTAGGCGCCGCTGCTGCCCGTGTTGTAAGCGAGAAAGACGTCGGTAGCCGTGTTCGAACCACCGTTCTGCGTGACGCTCCCAGTGCCGGAGTAGCCGATGTACTCGGAGCTCGTCGCAGCCAGCAGGCCGCTGTTCAAGGTGTACGTTCCACCGAAAGAACTGTTGTTTCCGACAGTCAATACATTGGCCACGTTGTTGGTCCCCCCCGACTGCGTGAACGTGCCGATGTAACCGTCGCCGACGGTCTCGTTCGTCGCGTCAATCAGTCCGCTGCCGCTGAGGTTGTAGGTCCCGTTGTAATATGTGCCGACGGACAAATAGCCGGCCGAGTTCGTGCCGCCCGTCTGCGTGAAGTTGGCCAGGCCTGAGTAGCTTACGTACTCGTTGGCCGCCGAAAGCGAGCCCCCGGACAACGTGTAGCTTCCCTGCCCGGCGTATCCCACGAGCAGGCCGTTGAGGCTCGTGGACGCGGAAACGACGTTGCTGCCGCCCGTCTGCACGATGTACGCCGCGGTGCCGCCGATACCGACGTATTCGTTGAATGGCGACAAGGTTCCGCTGGGCAATTGGACCGTGCCGCCGGCAATGCTGAAAGAATTGCTGTTAAAGGCATCGTCACCCGACAAGATTACGCGCCGATGCCGAGAAAAGTTAGATTGCCGCCACCGATCGTGCCGTTCACCGTGATGGAGCTCGTCGAATTGTCGATCCATTGCTGGCTGTTTTGCAGGCTTACGGCAAAGTTATTGTTGATCGTTAACTGCCCAGCGCCTGCGTCAAGCTCAATGCCGGTTCCGGTGTTGCTGTTGATCGTCGTGCCGAAGAGAGCCAGGTTGTACGGGCCGCTGATCGCGAGCGGAGCGCTGCCCGTGTCCCAAATCCCGCCGATGCTCGCAATGTTTGTCGTCAGCGCACGGCTGGGCATTGTACGAGGAGGCTGAGAAGAGTCCGATGTCTCCGCTGCCGGGCACAGTCCCGCCCCAGTTAGAAGTGGCGTTCCAGTCCGTGCCCGTCGCCGCGCTGTTCCAGGTGTACGTCGCGGCGAGCGATTCTGCGCCGGTTGACGCCAATGCCATAGCTAACGAAAGCACGACGGCCGCAAGGACGCGGAGTTGCGGCGGGGCTCGGCGGTCCATCGCACGGGCTGAAGAGGCAGGGAATGCACGGCTGGCGTTCATGGCAACAACACGCGTCCCGTCCTCGATTGAAAAACCTACACTTTCGCGGCCCTTCCTCAGAGTTTCAGCCCGAGCGAAATTATAATCGCCCCGGACCGCGGAGGCAAGAATTTGCGGCAGCTTTCGGAAGGAATCTGCTTGCAGAGCCTGAAATTGCGGAAATAGCCTTTTTGAAATAGACTAATTGCTGGCAAGCCCCGCCACACCCTCGCCGCGCGTCCCATGCCCTACGAAACCACCTGCCCCAAAGGCCATCGCCTGCAAGTGAGCGATTCGCACTTGGGCCAGCGGATCCAATGCCCGGCTTGCAACGAGTCGTTCGTAGTGCCCAACGGCGGCCGCGCGGCCGGCGCGGCGAGTCCCAATCTCGGTGGCAAGTCGCCGGCACCGTGGGCGTCCGCCGACCTGGCCCGGCTGTCTCGCTGGGCAGGCAGGCCGCTGGTCGCCGTGGGTCTGCTCCTCGCCTTGCTCTCCAAGGGCTGCGAGGAGATCAATCGGCACGCCGCGACGCGAGCGACGGTCTTGGCCAACGCGGCGCCCGAGCAGTTTGACGAGGACCAGCAATTCCGCGAGCAGGTCGTGCAAAACGAAATCGACGGTCTCGCCGCGCGGGACGTCAAGCCCGACGAGCGCAGGGCCGATGAGCGTAAGAAGGACGAGCTTCGCAAGCAACTGCGGGAACTGCAATCCACGGCCGCCAAAGACCGCCGCGACAAGCAGGCGGGTGACTGGCACGAGCTGAATGTCGCCGCGCGAATCGCCCGGCGGACGTACGCGTTGAACAGTTATTGGCACGAGCTGTTTTTTCTCTTTGCGGCGGGCGTGCTCGTGCTGGGCCTGTTGATCGTCAGTTGGGGCGCGGAAAGCGCCGAGCGCTGGATAGGCCTGGTAATGCTCGCGGCCGTGCTTTACAGCATTTTCGCCGGCGGCGTGGCCTGGGGACCGCTGACGGCAGGATGAGCCGGTATGTCGACGGTGGTTAGAAACTGTGACCACACCGGTTTCATTGACCCTTGCTTTGCAACTGGTGATCGCGACTTTCCCGGCGCAAATCTAGCCCGGCAGCGGCAGCAGTGCTAAGACCAAGCAGTGGATTGCCATCACGGCAAAGGCGTTTGGAATTGACAAGCATCCGATGAGTACTCCAATCCAGATCCGCCACTGTGGTGGTGAACGCCGCATGCGATGATGGAGAGAGAGACCCAGTATTGCGACCGATATCATCCCTACATACTGATAGCACGGATCCAGTATACTGTGTCGATGATACACGTCCGCAAGCGGCGGGCCGAATAAGCACTCGGTGAACAACGCAACCGTCAATAGCGCTGTCCAGTACCCAGTCATCTTATCCTCGCAGTCTAGCGCGCGTGAACTCAGCGGAAAAAGTTCGTCGGAACGATTCTCAATTGTACCAGCCCCTTAACCTGGCCGGTAAAGCCCCCGCGCTTCGATGTATTTCTCCACCGCCCGCGGCGTGCGGTAGCGGATGCTTTGCCCGGCGGCCACGCGGCGGCGGAGCTCGGAGGCGCTGATGCCGATGGCGGGCATTTCCACCGCCTGTAGCCGCATGGCCTCGATCCGCTCGTTAGTCGCGATGCCTTGCAGGACGCTGAAATCGGGTGGCGGCTCGCCCGCGCGGTGGACCGCCACCGGCAGCGCCAATTCGCAAATCCGCGCCGGCTCGCGCCAGCGGGGCAGGTCGTGGAACATGTCCGCGCCCAAGAGCAGGAAGAACTCGTCGGCCGAATTCTGCTGGCGAAGCGCCGCGAGCGTTTCGACCGTATAATTCACGCCGCCGCGATCAACTTCGTAGCGGCAGATGGAGAACGCCAAATACCCGCCGACGGCTAGTTCAAGCATCTCGATCCGCTGCGGCGCCGGCGTCAGCTCACATTGCTGCTTGTGCGGTGGAACCGCGGCCGGCAGGAACCAGACCGAATCCAGCGGCACTTGTTCGCGGCAACATTCCGCCAGCAAAAGATGGCCCAGATGGACCGGATCGAACGTGCCGCCGAAAAGGCCAATGCGCATTGAAAGGCTCGCTGCAATATGGGATAAAGGAAATCAGAAATCTGAAGCACGAAATCCGAAACAAATCCTAAAACGGAAAACTCGAAACTTCGAAACGCCGTTTGGGATTTCGTCATTCAGTATTCGGATTTGTTTCGGATTTCGTGCTTGAGTTTTCGTGCTTTCCGGTCGTTGGTGGGCCTGCGGTAGCTTTGGCTCCCTTGTCCCACCCTACGATCCGCTGCCAGTTTAGCTTTGTAATGTCCACCGATCAACGCAACCTCTTCGATACCGAGCCGGAAGCCTGGGAGGCCGACGACCAGGCGGAGCAGTTCGTCGCCGGAGTCGTCTTTTCCAGCGGGCCGCCGCAGGAGTTCGACTACGCCGTGCCCGATGCGCTCCGCGAGCAGGTCGAAGCGGGCCGCCGCGTGCTCGTGCCGCTGGGCAAGGGGAACCGCGCGGTGGTGGGCTATTGCGTCCGCGTCGAGTGCCGAATGGCCGGACCAAGGACGCTCAAGCCGGTCAGCGAAGTAATCGACGGCCGCAGCCTGCTCTCGCCCGCCATGCTGCGGCTGACACGCTGGATCGGCGACTATTATCTCTGTCCGTGGGGACAAGTGCTGGAAACGGTGCTGCCCGCGGGCGTCCGCGCTCAGGCGGGCACACGGCTGGCCACACTGCTGATTCTAGACGCCAAGGGCGTGGCGGCGGGCGATGGACATCTCGCGGAGCGAAATGAGTACGTTCGCTTATCGGAAAAGCACCGCGAAATCCTCCGCGTGCTGGCAGAATCGCCGGAGCCGCTGACCGTGAAGGAGCTTGCCCGCGACGCCCGATGTTCGCCTTCTTCGATCGCCACGCTCCGCCGCAAAGGCCTGATTCGCGCAAGAACGGCCCGCGTTTCCACCACGCGACGGGCTCAAGTACCATTGGTCCGCGACGAGCGACTGCGGCTCAATCCGGACCAGCAGCGGGCATTGGATGCGATTCTCGCCGCGCTTCGGCGCAACAGCATCGCACGTTTCTGGTCCACGGCGTCACCGGCAGCGGCAAGACGGAGGTTTACCTGCAGACGATCGAGGAGGTCGTCCGCTACGGCCGCCAGGCGATCGTGCTGGTGCCGGAGATCAGCCTCACCCCGCAGACGGTCG
The DNA here is from genome assembly GCA_963780045.1 of uncultured Planctomycetia bacterium. Classification (GTDB taxonomy): domain Bacteria; phylum Planctomycetota; class Planctomycetia; order Pirellulales; family Thermoguttaceae; genus JANXQG01. Next base: position 1,160,872 of record CAVZZZ010000005.1, read on the forward strand.
AACGTTTCCGGCGGCGGTTCGGCGCGGTGGCCGTGCTCCACAGCCACCTCAGCGATGCCGACCGGCATTGGCAATGGCAGCAGATCGCCGCCGGACAGGTCCACGTGGTTGTCGGCGCCCGCAGCGCGATCTTCGCCCCCACGCCGCACCTGGGACTGATTGTCCTGGACGAAGAGCACGAGACGAGCTTCAAGCAGGAGACGGCCCCGCGCTATCATGCCCGTGATGTGGCCGTCGCCCGTGCATCGGCGGAAAGCGTGCCGCTGGTGCTCGGCTCGGCCACGCCGTCGCTGGAAAGCTGGCGCCGCGCGAGGCAGGGCGAGTACGAATTGGTCGAGATGCCGCGGCGAGTGCTGAACCGCCCGCTGCCGGAGGTCGGCACGATCGATCTCCGCGTCGATGGCCAGCGGATCGGCAGCCGCGGCAGCATCAGCCGGCTCTTGTTATCCGCCATGCAGGCCGCATTGCAAGACGATGGGCAGGTGATCCTGCTTTTGAACCGCCGCGGCTATTCGACGCACATCCAATGCCCAGCCTGCGGCGAAGTGGTCAGTTGCCCCGACTGCGACATCGCGCTAACGCACCACAAGACGGGCGACGCGGCGATCTGCCACCTCTGCGACTTCCGCATGGCTGCACCGTCGAACTGCCCGAAATGCGACTCTGGCGAAATCCGCTACTGGGGACTGGGCACGCAGCGGCTTGAGGCGGAGGTGCGTGCCCGCTTTCCCGACATGCCGCTGCTGCGGATGGACACGGACACGATGAAGACGCGCGGGGCGCACGAAAAGGCCCTGGCTGAGTTTCGTGCCGGCACGGCCCGCATCCTGCTGGGCACGCAGATGATCGCCAAGGGACTCGACTTTCCCAACGTGACGCTGGTGGGCGTGATCCAGGCTGACACGGCGCTGCACCTGCCCGACTTCCGCGCGGCCGAGCGGACGTTCCAGTTAGTCACGCAGGTCGCCGGGCGAACGGGCCGCGGCGACGCGCGGCGGACGCGTGCTCGTGCAGACGTACAGCCCGGAGAATGCCGCCATCCGCGCCGCGGTGCGGCACGATTTCGCGGCATTTGCTGCGTACGAACTGCCGTTGCGCGAGATGCTGCACTATCCGCCCTTCGCAATGATGGTCCGGCTGGTGATTCGCGGCGAAATCGAGGCCGTCGCGCGCGAGTTTGCCGAGCAGTTGGCGGCAAGTATTAAATCCGGTTTGGAGTGCGGTGATGAATCGGCGCACTCCAAAGACGATCGCGTACTCGGTCCGGCGCCGGCGCCGAATCCGCGCATTCGCGGCAAGTACCGCTTCCAGGTACAACTGCAAGGTCCCGACGGCGATCGATTGCGCGCGGCGGTCCGCACGGCGGAAGCCGCGCTGCCTGCGCCGAACGGCGTGGAGTGGATCGCCGACGTCGACCCGCTCAGCATGTTGTAATCCAAGATTTGGGCGGTAGGCCGGAACAAGCGCAGCGCAGTTCCGGCAAGTGCAAGCCGGAACTGCGCTGCGCTTGTTCCGGCCTACTTTTGCAGTAGAATAACCGCTATGGCCTCCAATGCTCTAAAGCGCATTTTCGGCGAGACGAAGCTGGAACTGAAATTGCTCATGCTCTTCGCCGCGGGATTGCTGTTGATTATCGTCACGGCATTCTGGTGGTATGGGCGGAGAATGAACGACCTGGTCGCCGACAAAAACGAGGACGTGGGACGCGCCCTGGTCGATCAATTCAAGATCTCGGTCCACGCCATTGAGACGGAGCCGAACAAGGTCGATAGCGATCGCCCCGCCCCGGCTCAGCCTTCTCCCGACGACGACCGCGCGCACCGCGCGGAGGAGAACGCATGGGTCAAGAAGATGTACCGGGACTTCGTCACCTCCGAGTACCGGCCGAAATTCATCTACTATTGGAAGGCCCCCAACGACAGCGGCCCGCAGGACGATTTTGAGCGCGAGGTCTGTGAGAAATACCGCCGTGCGCCGCCTCAAAAATCAGAAAATCCGAAGAGCGTTGAGTTTACCGATCGGTCCACCAAGGGCAACAAGGAGTACCAGTACTTCCAGCCGATTTACGTGCAGGAAAGCTGCCTCGGCTGCCACGCTTCGCCGCCGGGCGGTTCGGGCATCGCGGCGGCCGGGCCGGGCGTCCCCTTCGCCGCTCGCCCCGCCAAGCTCGATCCGCAGGGCTGGCAGGCCGGCGACCTCATGGCGATTGCGAAAATCACCATTCCCAACCAGTCCACACAGTTGAAGCTCAACGAGAACTGGGGAATGCTCTGGGCAGTCGCCATCAGCACGGTGTTCCTGGGCCTGCTGATCTCCTATGCCATCATCCGCTACGTGATTGTCAAGCCGCTCCGCCACCTCCGCGACGTGAGCGATGCCGTTACCCGAGGCAATACGGCGCTTTGCGCGGAGATCCGCACAGGCGACGAATTCGAGCAGCTTGCCACCGCGTTCAACCGCATGTTGCGGACGCTGATCACCAGCCAAGACGAATTGCGGCAGGCCAACGCGAATCTCGACGGCAAGGTCGACGAGCTGGCGCAAGTCAACATGCGGCTCTACGAGATGAACCAGCTCAAGAGCGAGTTCCTGGCCACGATGAGCCACGAGCTTCGCACGCCGCTCAACAGCATCCTCGGCTTCAGCGAAGTCCTCGCGGGCATCGAGTCGATGGACGAGCGGCAGAAGCGCTACGTGCAGAACATCCAGAAGTCAGGCAAGACGCTGCTGGAGATGATCAACGACATCCTCGACCTGGCGAAGATGGAAAGCGGGCGCATGGAGACCCGCCTGACCGAGTTCCGCATCCAGCAGATCATCGCCGCCCAGGCCGACATGGTCCGGCCGCTGGCCGAGCGGAAGAACATCGACCTGGACGTCGATTGCGATCCCGATTTGCCGCCGCTGCGGCAAGACCAGGCCCGCGTGCAGCAGATTCTCGGCAATCTGCTTTCCAATGCCGTGAAGTTCACGCCCGAAGGAGGCCGCGTGACTATCATGGCCGCTCGCGAAGCCGACGAGTTGGCGCTGCGCGTGGTCGACACGGGCGTGGGCATCGCGGAGGATGACCAGCAAGTGATTTTCGAGAAGTTCCGCCAGGGGAAGATGAGCGTGCCCACCGGCGACATCCTCGCCCGCGAATACTCCGGCAGCGGCCTGGGGCTTTCCATCGTCATGGAGCTGTGCAAGCTCCTGGGCGGACAGGTTTTCGTGGCCAGCGAGTTGGGCAAAGGGAGCACGTTCACCGTCCGCCTGCCGTGGACGATCGCCGAGCCCGCGCGACCAGGCGCGGCGACGGTTGACGATATTGAGCAGTTGGCGACGGTACGGTAGGAAGACCAAGAAACAGAAAAAGCCCGGTGCCGGCATGTCAGGTGTCGGCCAGCATCGGGCGCTCACCGCGGGATCAAGTGCCTGACGCCTCGTGCGGTGACCCTGGAGCAACAAGGCCGAATGAGGCAGTTCGTGCCCTCGCCGCTCCATTGAAAACATAGGTTATGTCCGCCAGCGGGTCAAACGGTTCTCGGATTGTTTTCCGCGAAGTATTCGAAATCGCCGCGTTCGCCCGACCTAATGTCGGGCCGGCGTCGCGCCTCCACTGCGCAAAATGCGACTCGGCGTTCACCGCGTCCGCTTGTCCGTAGTTTGCCCGTGAAGTATCATAAGATTGGTACGGTTGGCTTCCAAGAAGGACTAGCTATGGCCGAAGTTCAAGCGAATGAGGAGTCGTTGAAGAAAGCCTTGAAGGAAGCGCTTTCAGAAACGCTGATCGAGCAGCGGCAGTTCCTCCACGACGTTTTTGCCGAAGTACTGCAAGACTTTGCCCTGGCGGAAGCCATCCGCGAAGGACGCGAGACGAGATTAGTTGAGCGAGACGACGTGCTTCAGATCCTGCAGGCTCGATCATGAAGACAGCCTTTCGCAAGAGCTTTGCCCGTGATCTCAAGAAGATCAAGGACCAAGACGTTCGAGATCGCGTGCGGCAGGCGATTGCAGAAGTCGAAGCGGCAACCGTCTGCAGGGAGTCGCAAACGTCAAGAAGCTCAGCGGCGCCGACGGCTTCTTCCGAATTCGGATTGGAGACTATCGCGTTGGGATTTTCTTTGGCGGAGAAACTTTCGAGTTCGTACGCTGCCTGCCACGGCGCAATTTGTACCGGTACTTTCCGTGAACCACCGCTCTTGTCACGGTTCATGCTGGAATTGCGCCGTCGGCACCAGCACCATGGACATCTGCTGAGTCGCTATGCCCGAATTGCCCGAAGTTGAAACGATGCGCCGCGGGATTGCTGAGGCGACTTGCTCGGTGATTACGGGCATCTCCCGCGGCCCATCGCGGCTGCGGGCGATCGAGATGACTCCATCGCCGGCCGCCTTCCGCCGCCGCGCGGTGGGAAGGATTATTGAGCGCGTTGATCGGCTCGGCAAGAGGATTATCTTGGCGCTCGATTCGGAGGATCGTATCGTCATCGAGCCGCGGATGACAGGGCTCGTTCTCCTCTCTGATCCGCCCGACATTGAACATCTGCGGCTAATGATCGAATTGACGCACGATCCAGGCGCTCGTAGTACCGGCTTTAGCCGGCCGCTTGCGCGCCGATTCCGCCTAAAGGCGGGACTACGAGCGCCCGAACAGATCCTCTTCTGGGACCAGCGCGGACTGGGCGTCGTGCGGCTGGTTTCGCCCCGAGAATTCGATCGCCTTTACGGGCCGAAGAAGATCGGACCCGATGCCTTGGAAATCACAGCCGACGAACTTCGCTCGCGGCTCCGCGCAAGCCGCCGCGCGATTAAGGTGACACTCTTGGACCAGAAAGTTCTGGCCGGCGTGGGCAATCTCTATGCGTCGGAAATCTTGCATCGCGCGGGCGTGCATCCGGCCCAAGCCTGCTACCGACTGCGAACAGCGCAATGGCAGTGCATTCATGCCGAAATGCGTTGCGTGCTGCTGGAGGCGATCCAACACCAAGGCTCGACGCTCCGCGACGGCACTTACCGCATCGCCCGCGACTCACCCGGCCAATTCCAGTATCGGCACCGCGTCTACCAGCGGCACGGGCAGACGTGTTTCGCTTGCGGCCGTTCGCCGATCGTGCGGGTCGTGCAGGCGCAGCGATCGACGTTTTTTTGCCCTACGTGCCAGCGGAAGTAACAGCGCCCGTAGTACCGGCTTTAGCCGGCCGTATGCACCGTCGCGGGCGCTCTTCCGCCTGAAGGCGGTACTACGATCGCGAAACTTGAATGCGCCGCCGGCCGAATTAGAATCAAAGCTATCGGACCACGCCATGAACTTCAAGCCACTCGCTACTGGCCGCCTTTCCATTTTCTACGCGTTAGCCGCGCTTCTATGCGCATCACCCGCCCGCGGCGACGGTCTTCCGCAGGCAGCTTACGACAAGGCTAGAGCGGCCTGCGTCGAGATTCTGGTCAATGGCCATCTCAACGGATCGGGCTGGATCGCCGACTCCAAGGGATTGGTAATCACCGTCGGGCACGTCGTGGAACAGCCCGATCGGCGGTTCGAGGTACGTGTGCCGGGCATCGGCCGCACGGACGCCAAGCTCGTGGCGGTCGATCTGGGCCATGACTTGGCCCTATTGAGCATCCAGTCGCGCAAGGGCGGGTATCCATATTTGAAGCTGGCGGAGATCTTGCCCGAGCCGGGCACGGCGGTTTATGTCATCGGCGCCCCACTTTTCCGCCACGGTGTTCTTTCCGCGGGAACGATCGCCGGCGCCGAAACCGCGTTCGAATACTACGCCGACCGTTTCAACGAAATCATGCACGTCGCCGCCACGGTGCCGCGGGGTATGTCCGGCGGCCCGTGGATCGACGCCACCGGCGACGTGGTCGGCGTACAGTCGGGCGTGATGTCGCAAAACGGCATTCCCATCGGCATCGCCTTCGCCTGCCCGTTGGCCGCGGTGCGGGACCTGCTTCAGTGCAGGCGATCGGCCGCGACGCCGACGTTGGGATTGATCGTGGAGGAACTTTGCTCTCAGGACCGCAAGACGCTCGACCGCTTCGGGCTGAAGGCCGAAGGGCTGATCGTGAAGTCGGTGCAGGCCGACGGCCCCGCCGCTCGCGGAGGAGTGAAGGAGGCGGAACTGATCGTCGCCGCCGACGGCAAGCCGATCCGCCTGACCTCCGACCTCATGCGGCTCGTCTACGCGCGTCAGCCGGGCCAGGCGATGGAGTTGACCTTGCAACATCCCGACGGCGCCGGCCAAACCAAGGCGACCGTGCGTCTGGGCAAGCTGGAAACGGCATGGCCCTGATGCAGCGGAACTGGCACGTACCACGCCTGCGGACGACTTGCGTACCAACGCCTTTTGCCTATATAATCGGCTGTCACTCTATGATCGAAATGATCGGCGTTCCGGTAAACTTTTGATCTCAGTTCGCACAATTCTTGGAGATATTCACGTGGCGCAAGGCAAATACTTGTTCACTAGCGAGTCGGTCAGCATGGGACACCCCGACAAACTCGCCGACCAGATTTCCGACGGTGTGCTCGATGCCCTTTTCGCCAAGGATCCCTACAGCCGCGTCGCCTGCGAGACAATGGTCACCACCGGCATGGCGGTCGTCGCCGGCGAAATCACCAGCAAGGCCACGATCAATTACTCGGAAGTCGTCCGCAACGTCATTCGGCAGGTCGGCTATGTTGACGACGAACACGGCATTTGCGCCGATACCTGCGCGGTGCTGCTTTCTATCGACAGGCAAAGCCCCGATATCGCCCAGGGTGTGAACGAAGACGCCGCCAAGGGGAAGGAGATCGGCGCAGGGCGACCAGGGCCTGATGTTCGGCTATGCGTGCAACGACACGCCCGAGTTGATGCCGCTGCCGATCGCCTTGGCCCACCGCATCCTTGCCAAGCTGACCGCGGCTCGCTTTGCCAAGGAAGTGCCCTGGCTGCGTCCCGACAGCAAGAGCCAGGTGACGATCGAATTCGACGGCGTCAAGCCGGTCCGCGTCGATACGGTCGTCGTCTCCACGCAGCACAGCCCGGACGTGAGCGCGGCCGACATCCGCGATTACGTGATCAACCGCATCATCAACCCGGTGCTGCCGAAGGAGCTTGTTACCGGCCCCGTGACGTACCACGTGAACCCGACGGGCCGGTTCGTCGTCGGCGGGCCCCACGGCGATTGCGGCTTGACTGGGCGGAAGATTATCGTCGATACCTATGGTGGCTGGGCCCGGCACGGCGGCGGCGCCTTCAGCGGCAAGGACCCGACCAAGGTCGATCGCAGCGCGGCGTACATGGCCCGATACGTGGCCAAGAACATCGTCGCCTCCGGGCTGGCCAGCCGCTGCGAAGTGCAGTTGGCCTACGCGATCGGCGTCTCCGATCCGGTGAGCGTACACATCGATACCGAGGGCACTGGCAGGCTGCCCGACGAGCGGCTGTGCGCTTTGGCAAGGGAGCATTTCCCCTTGACGCCCAGCGGCATCATTCGGCATTTGGACCTGCGGCGGCCGATTTACCAAAAGACCGCTTCCGGGGGCCATTTCGGCCGTTGCGAGCCGGAGTTCACCTGGGAGCGGACGGACCGCGCGGCCGATTTGGCGAAGGCGAAGTAAGCATTCGGGCCGAAGGCCGGTCGTTCATCCGCCGTGAGATTTTTTGGGCCGTGCTATGGCAGACGTCTCATCCAGGGCTGCGCCATTCGCTGGGCGAACTGACTCCCCTTCGGGGCACGCACTCTCTGCATCTCGCCTCTCTGCGAACGACCTGGGCCACTATTTCGGCTCCGCGATGTCGGCCTTGTTATTCGCCACGGCCATCTTTCTCGTCTGGCGTTGTTTGGCCATCGCATTTGCGAAGCCAGTGCCCGCAATCATCATGATCTTGACTGCCGCGCTTCTGGCGGGCCTGGCGTGGCTTGCTCGCGTTTCCGCCACGCGGCGCGCATCAGGAGCCGCGATCGCGCAGGTTCCACCATTCGTCGGCCGCATAACCGCGAGTCCGAAGATCGAAGGCGGCGAGCCGACGGAGCCGGCGGCCGACGTAATGCAGCAACTCACGCTCCGCACGACCGCCGAAGGTGGCCAGGAGCTTTCCGGCTGGCTCCGTATGCCCGTGGCCGTCGGGCAACGCTCTGGCACGCTGCACGTGGCGTTTTGTCCGCCGTTTGAACAGGCTCCCGACGTTCAGGTGGAGGCTGTGTCGGGCCCGACATGCCGGATCAAGGTGACAGAGGCGATGCCCTACGGCGTGCGCATAGAAATCAAATTTGACGCTTCGGCGGCTAACGAGGAAACCGTGCTTTTGTCGTTTTTTGCGGCAAACGAATCGGGAGAAAGAAGGCCATGAAGCGCGTGCGACGCATGATCCTAGTCCTGGTGCTCGGTGTCATTGTTGTGTGCGCCGGTTGGTATTTAACACTCTCCGCGATCAACAATGCGAGAACTTCGCGAAACATCTCGCGCGGCGTCTACGTTACGGTTTCGGACGAGACGACGCGGATCACTCGGCCGCTGCGGAAAGATGGCTATGTCAATTACCTTGCGGCATTAAATGCTCGCGCCGCGGAAGGAGTGACGCCGGAGAACAACGCCGCCGTGCTCTTCTGGCAGGCCATGGGACCGAATGCAATCAAGCCTGAAATGCGGACCCGCTACTTTGAGATGTTGCGGATGTCCACGCCGCCGATTCAGGGCAACTATTTTCTGATCTTGGACAATTACGCGAATTGACTAGACGCTGGTTCGGTCTCCGACCAAAGGGGCGAAGCCATGCGGCGTCCTTGGTCAAAGGAGGAGTTTCCCGCGATTGCCGGGTGGCTCGCCGCCAATGTCAAACCGCTGGCGCTTTTAGTCGAATCGTCGAAGCGTCCTAGTGGTTTGTCCAATTTGACTTTACTAATTCACTACATCCTGATATTTTGCCGAACTGTTGGACCGTTGGTTCTCTCGGCAATACAAGGATGTAGCCATGAAAAAGGTGTTCGTTGTTCGTTTGATGGATAGGGAGCGGTTGGAACTTGACGGTTTGGTGCGCAGGGGAAAAGCATCGGCGCTGACCCTTGCACGCGCTCGGATTCTGCTCAAGGCGGACCAGGGCAAAGATGGCGCTGCGCAGACCGATGCCCAGATCGCGGAAGCCCTGAGCGTCACCCCCAAGACAGTTTTCAATGTTCGCCGACGATGGGTGGAGGATGGACTGGAGGCCGCGCTCCGCCGCAAGAAACAGGCATGCCCGTCTCGTTCACGCAAGCTCGATGGCGCGGCCGAGGCGAAACTGGTGGCCGCTTGTTGCGGTCCTGCTCCGAAAGGAAGGGCGCGCTGGACATTGCGAATGCTGGCCAGCAAGCTGGTCGAGTTAGAAATCGTGCCTTCCATCAGCCCGGAAACGGTGCGTGGCACGCTTAAAAAAACGCGGTTAAGCCTTGGCTGAAACAGCAATGGTGTCTTCCGAAGAAGCATGACGGAGAATTCGTCTGGCGGACGGAAGATGTCCTCGAAGTCTACCACCGCCCGTACAGCCCTCAATTTCCCGTGATCTGCATGGATGAAGCCAGTAAACAACTCGTGGGTGAAGTTCGCCAGCCGCTGCCGATGCGCCCCGGTCAACCGTTGCGATACGACTCGGAATACGAACGCCTGGGCACGTGCAACATCTTCATGTTTGTCGAACCACTTCGTGGCCACCGGCACGTCCGCGTCACAGCGAGACGAACTCGGGTGGACTGGGCCTACGCCCTGCGCGACCTCTTGGACGAGAAATATCCGACCGCGGAGCGGGTCATCCTCGTCATGGACAACTTGAACACCCATTCGCCGGCGTCGTTCTACGAAGCCTTTGCGCCGAGCGAAGCGCGGCGATTGACGGAACGCCTGGACATTCATAACACACCCAAACACGGAAGCTGGCTGAATATCGCCGAGTGTGAATTGAGCGTGCTCGGACGGCAATGCTTGGCACGCCGAATCGACGACGCCCAACGCTTGGCCCATGAGGTCGCCGCTTGGGAAACCGACCGAAACCTTCGTGCCACACGGGTCAACTGGCAATTCACAACGGACGACGCCCGCGTTAAACTGCGAAGTCTGTATCCCGAGTTCGTTCGCCAAGATGAACACGACGATCCCTGCGTTCCGTCAAAGGTCTATAACTAGTCCCTAGCCAAGCGAGCCCGGCGTGGTGTCTCTGATGCGTAAGACACAAAAACCCGAAAACCTTCGGCGTTTTTTGGGGTTGAATGGGTGTTAACAAAACCACAACCCAACGCACGGAGGTTTTCGAGTGAATTCCAAGATACGCAAACAAATCGCACAACGCAAGCGGGAGGTAGCCCGCCGCTTGGACAAGAATATTAACCGTGGCTGTGACCGGCCCGTCATGACGGCGTCTAACATCCATTATGAAATCGCCGATCGCGCGGGCCACGGCCGCCGGCGGCATCGGGGCCATGCACTTGCTGGTCGGCAAGCTCGGACTCGCCGAGGCGATCGACCGCCATCTCGGCCTGTTGAAACTCCACTTCCCCTACCACGACAGCGACCATGTGCTCAACATTGCCTACAACCTGCTGGCCGGGGGCCGGTGTCTGGAACACCTGGAACTGCTCCGCACGAACGTCGCCTACCTGGACGCCCTCGGCGCCCGCCGCATCCCCGACCCTACCACGGCCGGCGACTTCTGCCGCCGCTTCGACGAGGTCGCCATCCTCCGCTTGCAGTCGATCTTCAACCGCATCCGCTGCATAGTCTGGCGGCAACAGCCCAAAGCGTTTTTTGAGCAAGCCATCCTGGACGCCGACGGCACGATGGTGGAAACCACCGGGGCGTGCAAAGAGGGCATGGAGATCAACTACAAAGGGCAGTGGGGTTATCATCCGTTGGTCATCTCTTTGGCCAACACGGGCGAGCCGCTGTTCGTGGTCAACCGGCCCGGCAATCGGCCCAGCCACGAGCAGGCGGCTTGGTATTTCGACTGCTCCGTCGAACTGTGCCGCAAGGCGGGCTTCCGTAAGATCCTGCTGCGGGGCGACACCGACTTTACGCAAACCGAATACTTGGACCGCTGGGACGGGGAGGATGTGCGGTTCATCTTCGGCATCGATGCCACGAAGCAGTTGTACGAATTGGCGGAGAAACTGCCCGCGGAGGCCTGGAAGGTGCTGCGGCGGCGGGTGAAGCACCCCGTCAAGACGAAACCGCGGCAGCGGCCGGAGAACGTCAAGCAGCAGGTGATCGAGCAACGCGAGTTCGAGGACGTGCGTACGGTGAAGGAGCATGTGGCGGAGTTCACCTACCAGCCCGGCAAGTGCGAGAAGGCCTATCGCATCGTGGTGGTATGGAAGGAACTGGAAACCTACCGCGGACAGAAGAAGCTCCTGGAGACGGCGCGTTGTTTCTTCTACATCACCAACGAGGACAAAAAGCCTGTTGAGCAGGTCGTCTTCGGGGCCAACGACCGTTGCGGCCAGGAGAACCTGCTGGGGGTGCAAAAAGATGACGTGCGGTCGCTGACGGCTCCCCTGGATCGCCTGCTGTCCAACGGGGCATACATGGTCATGGCCTCGCTGGCTTGGAGCTTGAAAGCGTGGTCGGCGTTGCTGCTGCCGGAAGAGGGACGCTGGCAGGAGAGGCACCGCGAGGAGAAATACAAGTTGCTGCGGATGGAGTTTTCCACGTTTCGGCAGGCGATGATGAATATTCCGGCGCAGATCCTTCGCACGGGCCGCAAGATCGTTTTCCGCTGGATGGCATGGAATCCGTGGCAGCAAGTGTTCTTCCGCCTGTTGGACCAGTTGCATCGTCCCTTGAAATGTTGAGTACGAACCCATGAAGCCGGAGTCCGGATGCTCCGGTCCGCCGCCACGCCAAACCGCACCCGAGGTGCAAAGGAGTCTGAGATGAAAACGCAAACAATTCGAGAGTTACAAACCAGTGCCTGCGGCACCGGCCGCTGGCGGTGTCGCCCTACGCGGCGAGCACAAATCGACTGCGAACACCATCGGGGCTCGCTTGATTAGGGACTAGTAAACTCGATTTGGACAAACCACTAGTTGGTACCATCCGCAGCTCTGCGGAGACAGTGATGAGGGTAAGCTGCTGGACGCATCGCTGGACCATCTTAATCTGTCTCGCGACGTGGCTCGAGCGCTCGTGGCACGTGCAATGCTGCGGCTCAAAGCAGGCCAAGTAAACGAGTGCTGGGCGGACCTGCTGGCATGTCACCGCTTGGCGCGCCTTATCGGCCAGGGACCGGGCATTATTGACGGGCTGACCGGCGTAGCATCCGACGGCCTCGCCTGCCAGGGAGATCAGGCATTGCTCCAGCATGCGCGGCTTACCGCGGCTCAGGCGGAAAAAATGCGCGACGAACTCGCCAAACTGTCTCCCTTGCCCAAAATGGCCGACAAACTCGACGTTTCAGAACGCTTTGTGTTCCTGGACCTGTTGGCAACGTGCGCCCGCCAGGGTTTCGACTCCCTGAGCCTTTCCAAGAGCAGCCCCGCGAAGGCGACGGTCACATCTCTGGACGAAAGAGCGCGTGCGTCGCTCGATTGGGACGTTATGCTGCGTATGGGCAATTCGTGGTTCGACCGCATTGTAGCGGCCAGTCGCAAGTCCACGCGGAGCAAGAAGTTGGCCGAAATCGACAACCTGGAGAGGGAGCTGAAGGCTCTATCGGCTAGCAACAGCGATCCGAGAACGATAGCTGTGTCGTTCCTTCTTGACAGGCGGTCCGAACTGATTGGGAACATTTATATTTGTCTGATGCTGCCGGCGCTTCTTGCGACCATTAACGCTGAGGACCGCGGCACAACACAAGAGGAGTTGATCGAACTGGGATTTGCGCTGGAAGCGTATCGAGCCGATCGCGGTTCATTCCCGCAGCAACTTGATGACCTGGCGCCGCGTTACGTCGCAAGATTACCAACCGACGCATACGCCAACGATGGCGCGTTGCATTACCGCCGGCAGGGATCTGGCTATCTACTCTACAGCGTTGGCCGCAATGGCCGCGACGACGGTGGCCACGGCATAAAAGAAGGCCCAGATTGGGATGACTTGTCGGTGCGAGTGCCTTAATCGACTTTACGCACTCCGCCGCACGTCCTCGAACTGAATCTGGTGCAGCCGGCGATAGAGTCCGCAGCGCTGCATCATCTCCTGGTGCGTGCCAACGTCCACGATCCGTCCGGACTGCATGGCCACGATGCGGTCGGCCAACGAGAGGATGGCAAGGCGGTGAGTGATGATCACGGTCGTCCTCCCGCGGGCGAACTCCTCCAGCACCTCCTGGATCGCCTGCTCGCTTTCCAGATCGACCTGGCTGGTCGCCTCGTCGAGGATCAGGATCGCCGGGTCGCGAAGGATCGCGCGGGCCAGCGCAATCCGCTGCCGCTGCCCGCCGGAAAGCCGGCCGCCGAGCGTGCCCACGACCGTTTCATAACCGTCGGTTAGCTCGTTTTCGATAAAGCGATGGGCGTGCGCGCGTCGGGCGGCCTCGATGACTTCCTCGCGGTCAGCCTGCGGACGGCCGTAACGGATGTTGTTGTAGACCGTGTCGTCAAACAGCACCGGCTCCTGCGTCACAAGGCCGATCTGTCCGCGCAAGTCCCGCAGCCGCATCGCCCCAAGCGGGACGCCGTCGAGACAAATCCGCCCGGCGGTCGGATCGGCGAAGCGCGGGATGAGATTGGCCAGCGTCGACTTGCCGCAGCCGTTGGGACCGACGATGGCGATTGTCTCGCCGAAGGGAATCCGCAGCGTCACGTCGTCCAGCACACGCGTGCCCGGCTCGTACTCGAAACAGACGTTTTCCAGCGCCAACTCGCGGCGGTACCGAGGGCAGGGCAGCGGGTTCTTCGGGCTGCGGACGGTCGGCTCGCGGTCCAGCCGCGCGAAGACGCGGTCGCTGGCCGCCACGCCGCATTGCAGCCGGCTGAAAATGTCCGAGAACTTCCGCACGGGATCGGCCGTGCCGAAGAGGAAGCCGTAGAACAACAAGAGCGTGCTGATGTCCAACGGCCGCGAGGAAAGCGGAACGCCCAAGAGGCTCGTTTGCCCCTTGAGCACCAGCCACGCCCCGGCCAAGAGCGCCAGGCTGATCGTGAGGATGCCCATGATCTCCGTTAGCGGATGCGAAAGCGAGTCGTAACGGGCGATCTTCATCGACTTGCGGTAGTAGTCCTTGGCGCGGAGGTGGAACCGCTTCCGTTCGTATGATTCGTTCGTAAAAGCCTTGACGATCTTGATGCCGCGAAACGTCTCTTCTAGGACGTTGAAAATCTGCACCATCTGTTCCATCGCCCGGCGGTTCGCCCGCTTGAGCATCTTGCTCAGCCAGCGGATGGCCAGGAATGCCAGCGGAGCGACAACCAGCGAGAGCAAGAGCAGCCGCCAGCATACCAGCGCCGCACCCACCAGGCAGGCGATCATTTTCAACGGCTCGCGGACCAGCTTGCCGAAGAAAGTTTCCACGCCGTTACCGATGTTGATCGTGTCGTGGGTGAAGCGGCTCATCAGGTCCGACGAGCCTTCGTTGGTGAACGTGCCCAGGTCCAGCCGCAGCGTGCGGCGGTAGAACAGCTTGCGGACGTCGAAGGCCACCAGGTTCGCCAGCCGCGAGACGAGGATGTCGTTGGCGATCATCATTCCCGCCTTGGCCACCGTACCGGCCAAGAGCACAAGGACTACGAGCACGAGCGTCTGAAACGGATCGCCCGGCAGCCAGCGGTCCAGCCACGGTTTCACCCAAAGATACCGGTCGCGCGCAACTTGTTCGTTGTCGCGCCTCTTTTGCAGACTGGAAATCGCTGCTTCGAGCTTCGGGTCCTGTTGGGCCGGCGCTTGGGCGAGCTGCGCCTGTCCGGACGCGATTTGGCCGTCCAACTCATTGATCGTCTGCTGGCTATGAACGATTTCGTCGGCGACCCAGCCTTGGATCGACTTGCCTTCCAGTACGACCTTGACGAAGGGGAACACCGCCCCGATATTCCCACCCCAGAGCACGGCCACGCCCAGCGCGCTGAGAATGGCGCCCGCCAGGGTAAAGCGGTAGCGGCATGCCCGGCGGAGGACGCGGCGGAAATTATTGCTCATGGAGCGGGGGTTTTAGCAGAATCCGGGCGATGTGCCAAGACAGGAAAATCTCACGCAAAGGCGCGAGGCGCAAAGCATCGTTTCTTTGCGGCGTGGCGGCTTTGCGTGAGATCCGTTGCGTGCGTATCCGGTTTTTGGGCTTAGAGTTGCTGCCTGCAAAGGGGGGGCATGGCTTGCGCAGGGAAACCATTGGACGACCGGCTAAAGCCGGAACTCCGGCGCATTTCGCGTCCTACGGCGGATTCCGAAGCCGTGCCTGCCGCCTCTTCCGCCTGCGATAAGAAGCCTGCAAGATCGCCGCCGTGCCGACGAGCGCCAGTGTGCCCGGCTCGGGAGTAGCAGCGGCCGGCAAGGTTAGCCCGAAAATGGTTCCGTAGTTGCTCGCGCCTCCTTCGTTCCTGTGAATGACAACAGCGTTTTGAGCGATTGCGAATCGGCCCTATTCGCGCAAAGGGCAACGCATATCGCAACCGTAAATGCAAAGTATTTCATGCAGGGCCTTTCACCCTCACCCGGAACTAGATGAGACAACAGCGGTTCCAGGCACGACCACGCGAGAGGGCGAGATCAAGAGTGGGCAAGCGTCGAGCCACCGCGCCAGAACTCGGCTGGGCAAAGAGACGGAAGAACCGAGATGTCGCCGCCAAGCGACCGAATCCCTGGCCGCCTACGGTACGCATCGGGTGGCCTAATCCTTGCCGCCGTCGCTGCCTCGTAATGAAGTATGCTTGCGTGAAATGCTTAACCAGCTTCGATCCTACAGACATCAGTCAAGGCTGTCAAGCATTTTGTGAACGCATACAGCCTGGCGTTGCCTTCCTTGCCCACCGCCTTCATCGCGCCCATGCGGTGCAGGCAATAGGCGATCCGCTGCGCGGCCCAGCGGCGTACGCCGAGCGACTGAGCCAGGTGGCCCGTATGGAACGGCACGGGCAACGGGCAGCGGACGAGCCGGGCGACGTCGGCCGCCGTGCGGAAGCGGTGCTTGCCGTGGATCGCCACGAGCCGCTGGTCTTCCACCTCGTGGTCGTTCGCCCGCCATCTCCGCCTCCGGCCGTGCCCAGGATAACGCGACTCCTCGATCTCCACCAGCAGCACTTCCAGCGTGAGGCGCGCGTGCGGAAAGACGTTGGTGAAATGGACCAGCTCATCGAAGAGATCGAGAATCTGCCCCCGCTTGGGACTCGCGCGGCGGGACACGACATTGCCGCCCTTCGCCGCTTTCTTGACGATCGTTTTGCCCGCCACGATCGGCTTGACGACCGTCACCTGGTGCGACTTCAACAGCGTGCGGACCTTGTCGCGGATCGCGCCGCAGCGCCGTGCTGGATTTCAAACAGCCGCCCGCGCGCGACCGCATCAATGCGGTAGCCGTCCAGAGAGACCTCATTGCGGGCCTCGCGTCCGGCATAGAGCCGCTTAAGTTCGCGGTGGAGGGAAGTCTCCATGAGAAATCCGAAAAACCAAATCCGAAATTCGAAGCAAATTCCAAACCCGAACCACGAAACGTATCGTCGGCAGTTTGGGCAGCAAGCTTGAACGCTTTACATGTTTCTTGCTTCGCATTTCATATTTGTTTCGAATTTCGTGTGTCCTGCTTCGGATTTCATCCCTCCGGCGGTTTGATGCCGAAATCGCGGATCGTCAGCAGACTCTCCAGCGAGTATCCGCGCCTGGCGAACGCCTCGCGGCCGCCCTCCATGCGGTCGATGATGGCCACCACGCGGACCACCTTGAGGCCGAACTCCTCGCAACGCTCGATGGCCTGCAATGAGGAACCGCCGGTGGTGACTACGTCCTCCACGATCACCACATCGCTGCCGGGCTGGACCGGTCCCTCAAGGTAGCGGTTGGTGCCGTGGCCCTTGGGCTCCTTGCGGACCATGAAGCCGGCGACCGGCGTGCCGCGGACGGCCGACATCGTGACCACGGCGGCGGTGATCGGATCGGCGCCGATTGACATTCCGCCCACCGCCGCCGGAAGCGGCCCGGACGCAACCAGCAGATCGAGAATGCCCTCGGCGACCAGGCGCGCACCTTCCGCGTCCAGCGTCACCTGTTTGCCGTCGAGATAATAGGAAGCCTGTTTGCCGGAAGCGAGAGTGAACTGGCCGAATTTGAGGGCCTTTTGGCGGAAAAGAGCGATCAGGGCGTTGCGGTCGTACATGACAGTGGGGATGAACGATGAGGGATGAAAGATAAAGGATAAGGGATGAGAATCAATAAGTGAGTACGTCTCATCTCTTATCTCTCATCCTTCATCTTTTATTCTCTTATCGGCCTCGGTACTTCTAAAGGTATGTCTGAATTACATCCGTCCATCTTCCTTGCGCTTGAGGATCATTTCGATCAGCTCGCGGACGGCGCCGCGTCCGCCGCAGAGCCGGGTGGTGTAATGGGCCGCCTCGCGGACCTCCTCCGCCGCGTCGGCCACGGCCGCGCCCAGGCCCACGCAGCGCATCACCGGTAGGTCGGGCAGGTCGTCGCCGATATAGCAAACCCTTTGGCGGTCCAGCCTCAACTCGCTCAGGATTTGCCGCACAGTAGTCATTTTGTCGGGCACTCCCTGGCGCATGATTTCGATGCCCAACTCCGCCGCCCGGACCTTCATGCTTTGCGTGCTGCGGAGGGTGATCATGCCGAACTGGTATCCGGCCTTCTGCCAGAGCTTGATGCCCAGCCCGTCGCGGATGTGGAACGCCTTCGATTCGATGCCCTGGTTGTCCAGCACGACCATTCCGTCGGTGAGTACGCCGTCGACGTCGGACAGCAGCAGCGAAATCGAGCGGCAACGTTCTTCGATAGTCATGGGAGAGAATCCGAGGTCGATCGAATCGAAGTATAGCAAACGCTTCGCTATAGCGGAAGATACTCGATCCGACTAACGAAATCCTCGGGATTGCCGACTTTGGCAATGATTTCCAGGTCGGCGATTGTTTGGCCAACCGTCAGCCGCAGTTGATGCACGTAAATGACCCCGGCAAAGGTGCGTCCCGACTTCTGCCACTCGTGCGCGACGGCAAGGAAGTCATCGTCGCTTGTGAAGGCAACGCGGCCCAACTTCGTCGCGCGTTTCAGAACATCCGGGTCGTCGGCTTCGGAGTGGCCGTCATCAAAGGCCGTCAAGACCTCAACGCCGCGCCGACTGAAGTCCCGTTGTAATAGCCGCGCGGACATTGTGATCGAAGTAAAGAGCGACGCTCACCGCAGCAGGCCCTGAGCCTTCAATTTCAACCGAATTCGCGAAGGCCCTTGCGTCGCATCGAGATCGGATTTGATAGCATCGACTTTCCGCATCCGCCGCGCGATATCCTCGTCGATCTCAGCCTGATGGTCGTAGTAGTATGACAGCGCGTATAGATGGCCCCAAGACTCAGGTGCGGATACTCGCGGTGAATCTCTTGCGCGTCCGAACAATGCGCGAGATGATCCAGCACGAGCTCAACGACCTTCGTGCCGGTGCCCGTAATCACCGGCACACCGTCTGCGTTGATCGAAATGTGGGAGTCGTTGAATCGGGACATTTTTCTCTTTAATCCTACTATACGTTGACCGGCTTACCGGGTCAACTGTGTTACTTTGGCCGTTAACGGCCGCTCTGCAGCCACTCGATCATCATGGCGCCGGCGAAGCACACCAGCCCAAAGCCTGCCGCCACGGCATGTCCGAAAACCAAATCTTTTATGCCCTGCTCCGGGAGCGGATCGGGCGGACAGACCCGCCGCACCAACTCGTCCAACGAAAGCGATTGGACTTCCTCCGCTCGCATTCCGCAACTTTCCAGATACGGCCATACGATGCTCCGCAGCAAGCCGGGCGACGGCCGCTGCGGTCCTTCTACGGCGTTTTGCCAGGCGCCGCGCGCGGCACGGCTGATCCACAGTGCGTGGCCCCTGCTATCGCAAACAACCACGTTCGCTTGCGCCAGCTCGACGGTCGGGTAGCGCTCGCTGAGTTCTTCGGGCGAGTCGCACACGTCCAAGGTGCCGGAACGCCAAACGAAAAAGGGTGGCCGCATTCGAAGACTCCTCTCCAAGAGACATCATATTCGCGGCGGCGCGACGGTTCAAGCTAGCCCGCCGCGCACGCCGCCACTCACCAACGCCCCGCGGCGCGTTAGAATAGTTCAAATAGAGCTTTCCGCTGCTTAAGGAGTCGGGCCTGTGTTGTTGGCTGAGCCGCCGCCGTCGCAAGGTGACCTGCATTTCTCGCTGCTGGGATTTCCCGTGCGGATACATCCGTTTTTTTGGCTGACGACGATCCTGCTGAGCATGGGGCGTGAGGAACTACAGCCGATCGTCTTCGTTCTGTGGGTCGCGGCGGTGCTATTGTGCATCCTGCTTCACGAACTGGGGCAGTGCGCTGGTGATGCGGGCCTACGGTTACACAGCCTCGATCGTTCTTTATTCTTTTGGCGGGCTGGCCATTCCGCGCTCACGGGGCTACGGCTTCCGCGAGCCCGGTCCCTGGGGGCAACTCCTCATTTGTCTGGCTGGCCCGGCATCCGGCTTCCTCCTTGCGGCCGTGCTAGGATTCGGGCTGAGGTCTTTGGGTTATACAGTCCTTTTCATGGATGGCGGATGGCGCGACGTGGTGCCGATCGCGGTCATACCAGGGCACCACAACGTGATGATCTTTCTCTACTTCGTGTTTCAAATCTGTGTGTGGTGGGGCCTGATGAACCTCCTGCCGGTTTTTCCTTTGGATGGCGGACAAGCGGCGTTGCAAGTATTCAGGATGCTGCATCCCCAAGACGCGACGCGGCAGGCACTGATCCTCTCCATAATTGTCGGCGGCCTGGTCGGCTTTGCGGCAATAGCGCAATGGCACCAATTCTACGTGGGCGCACTGTTCATTTGGCTGACTTATTCCAACTTTGTGTCGTTGCAGTCGCAGCGGTCGTGGTAGTGCCCCGCCGCCGTACAATTGAACCATGTTTCATTGGGAAGACGGCCTGAAGCTGACGCGCGCGGATTTGGCGATCGACTTCCGCCGCCGGCAGCCGCGGGGGTTCATCTCGCATGCCCATTCCGACCACATGGCCCGGCACGAGTTGGCGCTCTGCACGCCGCAAACGGCGGCCCTCTATCAACTTCGCCTGGGAAAGCGGCCGACGTTCGACCTGCCCTACCGCCAGCCGATCCAATGGGCAGACCTGCGGCTGACGACCTACCCGGCCGGCCATTGCCTTGGCTCGGCCATGCTTTTGGCGGAAGACGGCGAGCGTTCGCTGCTCTATACGGGCGATTTCAAGCTTCGCCCTTCGCTCACGGCCGACGCGGCCGAACTGCCGCAGGCCGACACCCTGGTGATTGAGAGCACGTGGGGGCATCCCGACCACCGTCTTCCGCCGCTGGACGAAACGGTGGAGGAGTTTCTCGCACTGGTCCGCAAAACACTGGCCGACGGAAACACGCCAGTCATCCATGCGTATGCCTTGGGCAAGAGCCAGGAGGTCACCCGCCTGCTCACCCGCGAGGGCATTGCGGTCTTGCAGCACGGCACGATCTACGAGGTCAGCCGGAAATACGAAGAGCTTGGCTGCTCCCTGGGCTGTTACGACTTGTTCCGCGGCCAGGCGGCGCCGGACTGTGCCGTTATCATGCCGGTCGGCACGTATCCCGGCGAAATCCCTCGCGCGGTCCGCTTTGCCGTGACCGGCTGGGCGATGGGCCGCGGCGCAAAGTACCGCCTGGGCGTCGATCACGCCATACCGCTTTCGGACCACGCCGACTACGACGAGCTTCTTGAAGCGATCGACCGCGTCGGTCCGCGGGAAATCTATTGCACGCACGGCCCGGAAAGTTTTGTCGACCGGCTGTTGGACCTCGGCTACAACGCCCACGTGCTGGGAAAGGCGAAGCAGGGGAGGTTGTTTTGAGCGGGTCGCGAACCAAACCGTGGCACCGTGCGTAAAGATACTGGGAAATCATGCTCCTCCTTCGCGACGTCAAAAAATCGTTCGTCGAGCCCGACGGCTCGCCGCTGCCGATCCTCGATATCGAGGAGTTTCACGTTGCGCCGGGCGAACAAATCGTGCTGGTCGGCAAAAGCGGCTGCGGAAAGACTACGCTCCTGCACGTCATTGCCGGCATCACGCGACCCGACAGCGGCAAAGTGCGGGTCAACAACTGGGACATCACCCTCATGCCGGAGGCCGAGTGCGACCGCTTTCGGGCGGAACAAATCGGCTACGTTTTCCAGACGTTCAACCTGCTTCGCGGCTTTTCCGCCTTGGAAAACGTCATGCTGGCCATGCGCTTCGCCCATCTGCCCGGCGAGAACGAGACCCTGGCCGGCCAGATGTTGACCACGGTGATGGACCTGTTCGTCGGGCTGCCGCTGTTGGATCGCTTTGCCGCCCGATGGAACATGGGCTCGCCGCAGGCCGATCGCGAGCGGGCGGTGAAACTGCTGGATCGCGTTGGGCTGGGCCATCGCATGACACACAAGCCGATGCAGCTTTCCGTGGGCGAACAGCAGCGGGTAGCAGTCGCGCGTGCGTTGGCCAACCGCCCCAAGCTGCTTCTGGCCGACGAGCCGACTGCCAACGTCGATGCCGGCCATCAGCAACAGATCCTCGACCTGCTGCGCGAGACCTGCGATGAGGAGAATGTCGCACTGGTGCTGGTCACGCACTCGCCATTGGTGGCCGAGCAGTTCGATCGCGTGGAAAAGTTGGAAGAGTTTAACAAAGTTAGCAGGAGGATGAAAGAAGAGGCGGATTCGAGTGAGTAGTGGAAAGTGTTAAGTGGTAAGCGTGCAACAAGATGCTCGCCGCTTTTCACTGGCCACTCGACACTTCTCACTTGCCACCGGCCACTTCCCACTGTCGATGTCTCTCTGGAAAATCGCCTGGCGAAGCATTCAACAGCGGTCGTTGGCGTCGCTGCTGACGACTATTTCAATGGCTTTGGGCGTGATGCTCGTGGTCGCGGTGCTGGTGATCTATAACGTGGTCCACCAGGCGTTTCACCGCGGCGGCCAAGGGTACGATTTGATCGTCGGGCCGCCCAAGGGCAGCAACCTGGACCTGGTCCTTTCCAGCGTCTTCTACCTTAGCCAGCCGATGTCTACTTTGCCGTACAGCGTCTATGACGATCTCTATCATGAACGAGGAACATGGTTGGTGGACAAAAGCTGGGTCCGCGACGCCGTGCCCGTCTGCCTGGGGGACGTGTACGAGGACAAGCGCGTCGTCGGCACCACGTCGGGCATGTTCGATCTGAAAGACGACAAGGACCTGGCGATTTTTCATTTCGCCCAAGGCAAGGCTTTCGAAGATGACGAAAAGAGTTGGTTCACCGCCGTAGCCGGGGCAACGGCCGCCAGGCAATTGGGTTTGAAGCCGGGCGACAAGTTCCGCCCCACGCACGACGCCGGAGGCGGCAAGCCCAAACACCAACACGGCGAATTCACGGTGGTCGGCATCCTCGAACCGACGGGCAGCCCAAACGACAACGTGCTGTTCGTCAACATCGAAGGCTTTTACCGCGTTGGCGGCCATGCCGGCCGAGCGGGCGGGGCCCTCATGGAGGCGAAACCGGTCACCGAATCAGGCGCAGCCAAATACGAGCCGAAGCCGGCCGACGAGCCGCGCAACATGAGCGCTAGCAGTACCGGAATTAACCGGAATGGGAATGTTGCGAAACTACCCGCAGGCGGAACTCCAGCAGCCAAGCCGGACGAGGACCACGACGAGGACGAGCATCTTCACACGGCGATTCCGGATAGTGCAAAACAGGTTAGCGCCGTGCTTGTTTGTACGCGCGATCCGGACCAGACGCTGCAACTTGCCAACGAGATTAATAAGGGTAAAGTGGCCCAGGCCGCCATTCCCATGAAGGAAATCAATACCTTATTCGAAAAAATCGTCGGCAATATCGAGCTCGTTTTGCTGGTTTTTGCCATCATGATCGTGCTCGTGGCAGGCATCGGCATCATGGTGAGCATTTACAACTCGATGAACGACCGCCGCCAAGAAATCGCCATCATGCGGGCCTTGGGCGCGCGGCGGAGCACGGTGATGGTGGTGATTCTGCTGGAATCGATCCTGCTCTCCCTTGGCGGCGGATTACTTGGCCTGGCGATGGGCCACGGCCTGATTGCCGTCGCCGGGCCGTGGATTGCCGAGCGGGTGAACCTGCCCTTGAGCATGTTGAACTTCCGCTTCGCCGAGTTGATCCTCGTGCCGGGCCTGATCGTGTTGGCCTCGATCGTCGGCTATCTGCCCGCCCTGGCCGCCTATCGAACGGACGTCGGCAAGTCGCTGATCGCAAATCCGTAACGGTTGGTTGACGAAAGCGGAGCTTTCCTTTGTTTCCAGGCGATTTTGCCGCGCGCGCCGCTTTTTTGGGATTGGCGGTCGCGATGGGCATGGTATGCTTTATGATTGGATATTATACGAAGGGGCCGCGCGGCAAAAACGGCAGATCGGGCATCTTTAGGCATCAGCGTCATGGCGTTAGTCACCTTGCGGGTCATTGATGGGGCCGATCGAGGGCAGTCGTTCGACGACCTTATCACGCCCTTCACCGTGGGCCGCGAGGAGGGCAATCCCGTCCAGCTCAACGACGAGCGCGTCAGCCGCTTCCATCTGAAAATCCAGGAAAACGACGGCAAGATCGTGCTCACCGACCTGGAGAGCACCAACGGCACCAAGGTCAACGGTGAGGCGGTACACCTGACGATAATCCGCGCGGGCAACCTGATCGCCCTGGGCCGCACGGTGATCGTCGTCGGTTCGCGGGAAGAGATCGCCCAGCGGCTGGCGGACCTCCGCCATACCGACATGAGCGGGGCCGTTCCCTTGAAGAGCGAGGAGCTTGAAGAGCAGGAGGACTCGATGGCCCTGGACCTTGAATTCGCCGCCGAACAAGCTCGCGAATTCCGCACGCTGCTGCACGTGCTGACGCCGCCGGAACTGCCCACATCGCTAGCGCCCGGCCAGGCGGCCGAGCTGGGCGAGCTGCTCACGTATTTGCACCTGCGGCTGCGAGGGCTGATCGAGACGGTGAAGAAGGAGCGGGGCGATCGCGTGAGCTTGGAACTGCGGCAATGGCAGAACGTGCTCGATTTGCAGGCCCGGCTGGCAGCCTACCTGCGGCAGATCGGCGAGCCGCAGGAGTAGCCGATGCGAAACGTTCTCGTGTCCGACTTCGACGGCACGATGACCGCGCGCGACTTCTTCAAACTGGCCATCCAACAGTTGCTGCCCCCGGACGTAACCAACTTCTGGCAGGAGTACCGTACGGGCCGCATCACGCACTTCGAGGCCTTGCAGCGGTACTTCGCCGAAATCCGATGCAGTGAGGCCGAGGTGCTCAAGGTGGTCGATCAGATGGAGTTGGACCCCGATCTGCCGCGGGCCGTGGCCGATCTTCGCGCGGCCGGCTGGCAAGTCATCGTCACCTCCGCCGGCTGCGACTGGTACATCCGCCGATTGCTGGCGCGCGCGGGCGTCGAGTTGGAAGTCCACGCCAATCCCGGTTCTTATGTCGCCGGCCGCGGCTTGCAGATGGAATTGCCGCTCGGTTCGCCGTTTCTTTCGCCGTCGCTGGGGATCGACAAGGCAGGTGTAGTGCGGCGGCAAATTGAGCTTGGCCGCACCGTGGCCTTCGCCGGCGACGGCTTTCCCGACGAAGAGGCCGCGCTCTTGGCCCTAGCAGACCTACGGTTTGCTCGCGGCGATCTGGCCAACGTATTGCGGCAACATAGGCAGGAGTTTCAGACGTTTACCGTCTGGTCGGAGATCGCGCGGCGACTGTTGGCGTAAGGCACTTCACGGCGTATCGTCGTCCAAAGTCGGGCCGCGCGTGAAATTGCTCATGTCGTCCTTGCGCGCCTCGTCGTAATCTGCGCCGCTGGGATACTGAATGCCCGATCCATACATGCCATCGAGTCCAGGACCGAAAATCTGGTACATGGTCGGGTTGATCCAAGTGCCGCTCGTCGAACCGCGGCATGGGCGGCAGTTGTGCCAGTTGCCGTGATACTCGCCTTTGGAATCGGGGCGGAAGTAAACGTAAGGATCACTTTGTTTGTTAGGACCGTGAGGGACGAGGACCGGGAGACCTCTATCGAGTCGCAGTTGACCTGGATCGAATTCATAGAAGACGGGGATGCGAGTACCGCGCTGCCGCGTTAAATGCGACTTCCCTCCCCCCACATACAGCCTACACCTTGGCAGCACAGAACGCCAGTGCCGACCACCGCCAATCCGTGTTCGCAGCAAAGATCGACTAGGTCGGCCAGCAGAGGCGGCCGTATGTCCGACGATTCTCACGCAAAGGCGCAAAGCCGCCAAGGAATTGATCAAGCCGATGGGGAAGCTGTTCAGCACTCTCATTCGCCGCGTGCGCATCTTCGTTCGCGCCTGCGTAAGATTATTTGACATGTCTGCCTTCGTGACAGATTCCAACTCCCATCACGTTCATCCATGAAAGCCGATGCCATGAAATCTGAACTGCGATTTGTACTTTCGTTCTTGTCACTTGCCTCATCTTTGACGACGGCAGCGCAAGCCATCGCAGCCGAGCCTGCCACGGCAACGATCGTTCCGCATCCGGCCAAGGTCGAGGGGGGTGTAGGTGCCGTAAGCTTGGACGCTTCAGCACGGATATTCTTTGGGCGAAAGTTCACAAAAAGAGGGCGAACCGCTGGCTTCGTTTCTTGGACCGGCGACCGGTCTTCAGCTTTCTGTGATTGCGGTAACAATGTCCAATGCGCCCGCCCTGGGAGGAGGAGACCACGACATCATACTGGGCGTGAGCCCAAAGGCTCCACGTTCATCCACATCGGTGGCGACGAGTGCCCCAAGGACCGCTGGAAGAAATGCCCCGAGTGCCAGGCGCGGATCAAGGTACTTGGGCTGAAAGACGAGCGCGAGCTGCAAAGCTACTTCATCCGCCGGATCGAGGAGCACCTGGCCTCCAAGGGCCGGCGGCCGATCGGCTGGGACGAAATCTTCGAAGGCGGCCTGGCGCCAAAGGCCACGGTGATGAGTTGGCGGGGCATGAACGGCGCGTTGGCCGCCGCCCGGTCGGGCCACGATTACGTCGCCACGCCCGGCTCGCACCGCTATATCAATCGGTCGTATGCTGATTTTAGCCTGCAAAAGGCCTATTCCTTCGAGCCGATTCCTGCCTCGCTGAGCGCGGACGAGCGGCCGCACTGCCTCGGCCTGCAAGGCAACATGTGGAGCGAGCACATTGCCACACCAGCCAAAGCCGACTACATGATCTGGCCGCGGCTGTGTGCCCTGGCCGAAGTCGGCTGGTCGCCCAAGGAAGCCCGGAATTGGCAGGATTTTCAAGTCCGCATGGAATCGCACCGTGTCCGACTGAGCGAAATGGGCGTCAAGGCTCAGTAGTTGGTACACGGTACACAGTAAACAGTACGCGTGACCACCCGAAAGCTTGCCGTTTTCATTTCTCGCTTTGCAATTTACAATCAATCGGAATCCCCAATCCTCAATTGCCTACGAAAGAAACCGTTATGTCCGCAGTCGCTGCCGCCAGTTCCGGCAACTCGTCTAAGATTTGGTCCATCCGTTTTCTGCTGTTGATCGCCGGTCTCGGCGGGCTGCTGTATGGCGTCGATGTGGGGATAATATCCGGCGCCTGCCCTACCTGGAAGCGACTTCTGGGCTCAACTCGCAACAGCTTTCGTTCATTGTGGCCGCCGTGCTGTTGGGCAGCGTGATTTCCACCTTGTTCGCCGGGATGCTCGCCGACCTGCTGGGCCGCAAGGTGCTTATGGCTCTCAGCGGCGCGCTATTCGTAGCCAGCATCCCCATGATTGCCCTGGCGCATGGCTACGGCCCCCTGATTGCCGGGCGACTTCTCCAGGGCATCAGCGCCGGCCTAATCGGCGTTGTCGTTCCCCTTTATTTGGCCGAATGCCTCAGCGCATCGACGCGCGGGAAGGGAACCGGCATTTTTCAGTGGCTGCTGACGTTGGGGATCGTGGCCGCCGCGCTCATCGCGATCTTTTTCAGCATGTGGCTGGACGGCGTCAAAGAACACGGCACGGCTGAGGAACTGTTCCGAGCTAAAGACCTTGCCTGGCGGAGCATCTTCTGGGTTTCGTTGCCGCCGGGCGTGCTGTTCGTGCTGGGCAGCCTGTTCGTGCCGGAATCGCCGCGCTGGCTCTTTCGCCGCGGGCGGGAAGAGGCCGCGCGTGCTGCGCTGCTCCGCAATCGAACGGCGCAGGAGGCCGAAGACGAATTGCTGGAAATGCGGCAAACCGCCGCAGCGGAGAGCGCCAAACGCAGCGCGGGCGGCCTGCAAATCAAGGAATCGCTGCTGCACCGCAAGTACGTCATCCCGTTTGTGCTGGCCTGCATCATCCTGGCTTGCAACCAATTGACGGGCGTAAACTCGATCATCGGTTACAACGCCACCATTCTGATTCAAGCGGGACTTTCGGACGTCGCCGCCCACTGGGGATACGTGATCCTCACCTCCGTAAACTTCCTGGTAACCATGATCGGCGTCATGCTTGTCGACCGCAAGGGCCGCAAGTTTTTGCTTTCCATCGGCAGCGCGGGGATTATCGCTTCACTGCTGTGCGTCGGGTTCATGTTCCAGCGGGCGGAGAAGGACCAGGTCGATTGCAAGGAGGCCGTGCAGCCGTTGGTTGCCGGCGACAATGGCTTGACGATCAAGTTCGACCGGGCCGCAGCCGACGCACTGTTGGCCTCCGGCGGCAGCGCGGCCAAGGGGCTGCTGGGCAAACCGGTGACATTGATCGTAATCTACTCTTACGGCGATTTTGTGTCTGCGACAAACGCCGTGCGCTCCGATGACGCGACCGCGAAGCCGATCGAGATCAAGCGAGACGAAAGCTTGCCTTCGAGCAAAGTTGACGCCTTCTTCAAGAATCCGTTAGCCAACCTCTCCGCCGCGCAAAGCGCGCCTTTGAAAGTCGAAAACGCCCTGATCACGCCCGTGCCGAGCACGCAAAACGGCTGGATAACGGCCGCATTTATCTTTTGCTTTATGGGCTTTTTCGCGGTTGGGCCGGGCATCTGCTGCTGGCTGGCCATGTCCGAGTTGATGCCCACCCGCATTCGCTCCAACGGGATGAGCTTCGCTTTGCTGATCAACCAGGCCGTTTCCACTACCATCGCGGCGATTTTCCTTCCGACGGTCGGCAAGTATGGCTACAGCACAATGTTCTTCGCATTCGCGGCATTCACCGTCATATATTTCGTCACCGCTGCGTTCTTCCTTCCCGAGACTAAGGGCAAGACTCTCGAGGAGATCGAAGAATACTTCAGCGGCCACGCAAAAGGCAAATGAACCATGCGGCACGTGCTACCGGCTTCCTTATTCCTTGCTGTTTTGCTGCTTTCCGCCGCCGCCCGCGCGGATGCGCCCGCTCCGCCGCGTGCCGCCCGCTCGGTCCACTTGAGCTACACGGCGCCCAAGGCTGTGCTGTTCTACACCGAAGTAACCGTGGAGAAATCGGTGCCGGGCAGTTACTTCATGGCCTGCGGCTTCCGGCAGGGGTACTTCGGCCTCCAGGAGGTGAGCGGCGGCCGAAAAGTGGTCATCTTCTCCGTGTGGGACCCCGGCCACGGCAATAACGCTGCCCAGGTGCCGGACAACGAACGTGTCGAGACCCTCTACCATGCGCCCGACGTGACCGCCCGGCGCTTCGGCGGCGAAGGCACCGGTGGTCAAAGCTTCTTCGAGTATCCGTGGAAGGTCGGGCAGACTTATCGTTTCTTGGTGAAGGCTGCGATATCTCCCTCTCCTTCCGGTAGAGGGGCGGGGGGTGAGGGCAAGACCGCGTTCACCGGTTACTTCTATCTGTCGGAAAAAAAGCAGTGGAAACGCCTCGTCACGTTCCGTACCATCACCGGCGGCAAATTGCTGGAGTCGCTTTATTCGTTCATCGAGGACTTCCGCCGCGACGGCAAAAGCGCGCTCGATGTCCGCCGCGCCCTGTTCGGTAACGGCTGGGTGGCCGACGCGGGCGGCAAGTGGACGCCGCTTGAGAAGGCCCGCTTCACCGCTTCCGGCGCTTCGCGGGAGGCCAAGGACACCATCGACGCCGGCACAATCAAGGACCGCTTCTATCTGCAGACCGGCGGCGATACGCGGACCACGACGAAGCTCAACAGTTGGATCGAATGCCGCGGACATCGCACAAAACCTCCGGACGTGCCGAAGGAGAAGTGACACATTGGATTCCGTCGCGGTGCGTTTCCCGGAGGCGTGCGGCAGGGTATACTTAGATGACGGCGATGACGAAATCGCACATTGGAGGCTTTACTCATGGCAACGGCGGAAATGGGCGCGGTTACGCACGCAGTCGCATCGCCGCCAGAGAGCAGCGGAATCCCGGAGCTCGTCGCGGGCGATCACTTGACGCGCGAGGAATTCGAGCGACGGTACACGGCGATGTCGCACGTCAAGAAGGCTGAGTTGATTGAAGGACGCGTTTATATGCCGTCACCCGTTTCCCTGCGGCACTGCGATCCTCGTTTTGACTTGATTGGGTGGCTTGCCATCTACCGCATGGTCACTCCGGGCGTCGCCGGAGGCGCGGACGGGACCGTTCGGCTCGACGGAGAGAACGAACCCCAGCCCGACGCCATGCTGCGAATCCTCCCGCAGCGAGGTGGACAGACTCGCGTCGAAGACGACTACGTCGCCGGACCTCCGGAGTTATTAACGGAGGTTGCCGCCAGTAGCGCGAGCTACGACCTGCATGAAAAGCTCAGTGCCTATCAGCGCAACGGCGTCCGCGAATACATCGTTTGGCGCGTGTGGGACGCCGCCATTGACTGGTTCGTACTCCGCGAAGGACACTTCGAAAAACTCACGGTAGATCCTTCGGGCGTGCTCAAGAGCGAGGTCTTTCCAGGACTTTGGCTCGACCCGGCCGCCATGCTCCGCGGTGAAATGATCCGTGTCATGACCGTCGCGCAACAAGGCATCGCTTCGCCGGAACATGCTGGCTTCGTGGAGAAGTTGCATAAAGCGTAGCCGCTGCCCTACCGCACCACCTCCCCCGGCACTTCCTTCAACGCCCGCAAGATGATCCGGGCGATCGAATTCCAGGGGACGATCGTCACGGTCGATCGGCTGTCGGGGTCCTTGGCCACGAGCACGGCGTAGTCCTCCATCGAGTGCGACTTCAAGTATCCGTCGGGCGTCAGTACGCTGCCGCTTTCCAGGTGGACTTCAACGCGGCTCCCTTCGCCGCGGGCCGCCCACAGTTCGACGAATAGAGCGGCCAGCGGATGGGCGATGCGCCCGTCGCGCGACGCAAGCCTGCCCGCCGGCGACGGCAAGGTTTCCGGATGATCGAGCGTTTCCATGAACTCCAGCGGCTCGGCGGCGATCCCTTCCACCTCGACATCCGCCAGCGCGGGCGGCGCCATCAAGATCTCTTCGGCGGGAATGGCCTGCGGCTCGTCCGCCAATTGCGGCATGGCAAGCGCCTCCGGGGCGTCGTCCGGCTCGTCGACGACGGGTATGCGAAAGCGAGAGCCGCATTCCGGGCATTCGCCGGCCCGGCCTTGCAGCGCGGCCGGACCGTGCAGATGGTGCCCGTTGGGACACAAGAACTCGATCTGCCGTTCCGTGGCGGGCGCGGCTGCGTGGCCGTCCTCGCCTGGCGAAGGCGGGACGTCGGCGTTGGCCGCTTCCGCCAAGGCGGGGCCGCCGGTGATCGACGACGCTCCGATCGTCAACTCCTCAAGGCTTGGAATGCGGAAGCTGACGCCGCACTTGGGGCATTTCGCCGGCCGTCCCGCCTTGTCGTCGGGGCAACGTATCTTGTGCTCGTTGGGACAAAGGAACTCGATCATACACTTATCGTAGCTTGCCGAGTTGCGGCGGACAACAAGATGTGCGAAAATAAACGCATGCCTATCCTGGTCACCTGCCCCGGCTGCAAAAAGAGTTTCAACGTCGACGAAAAGTTCGCCGGCAAGACGGGCGCCTGCCCTAAGTGCAAGGCGAAGATCACCGTGCCGCAGAAGCAGGAGGAGGTGAAGGTCCACGCGCCGGAATCGTTCAGCAGCGGCGGCAAGAGCGTTTCCGGCAAATTGGTCTTGAAGCCGATCGAGCGCGAGAAGACGCGGATCAAGCCGCTGGGCATCGCGGCCGTCGTCGGGGGCATCGTCGCTGCCATCGCGTATGCCGTGTTCCTGCGCCGGTTTATCCCTGCGCCGGACGCGCCGAGTTCGCCGTTCGATCTTCAACATATCCTCTGTGGCCTGGGGTTGCTGCTGGTGGCGCCGCCGCTGTGCGTCGCCGGCTATGCTTTCTTGCGCGACGCTGAGCTTCAGCCGTTTCGCGGCGGGCCGCTCTGGCTCCGCGCCGGCATCTGCGGCGCGGTCTACGCGATCTTGTGGGGCGCGTTCGCCTACGTCCGCGCGGGGGTCTTCGGCGGCGAAGCGATCGCCATGCCGATGTGGTTCGTCATCGTGCCGCCGTTCATGGTGGTCGGCGCCGTCGCCGGCAAGTTCTCGTTTGATCTTGAGACGGCCAACGGCTTCTTCCATTACGTCTTCTACGTGGCGACGACGCTAGTGCTCGGCCTGATCGCCGGCGTGAGCAGCGCGATTTGGAGCTAGCGTGGCCGGCGTGGCAATGGTTTCGGCGCCGGGCCCGCCGTATCTGGTGAACGGTACTCAACGGGACGCGATTGGCATGCCTTCCACGTACCTTAATGCACCGCCTTCGCATTTGTGGTGCATGGTGCAGTATGTTGACTGTTGTTGTAAGGCGCTGATACATAACGAGTTAGGCGGGATGGTTCCGGTCGCTCGGTGTATTCCTCGATGGCGTGGCTGGTGCGATTAGGGCAGAGAGCAGGGGGCGGGGAACGGATAGTTCAAGCCCAAAGCGCAAGCCGAGGAAGGAATGGCGCGGCATTCCTCCCCCGCGCGGGTGTTTGAATGCGACGTTTTGCAACATTTCGCAACACTTTTTTTGCGGTTCCGGCCCCTAGTCGCCAAAGCCGGGATCTTTAATTGTCGGTTGCTGGGCGAAACCGTTGTCGCCTTGCAGATGTTTTCGAACTTCGGCGTCTGGTGCGGAAGTCGGCAAGAGACGGCGTAGATTTTTTTCCGCGTGTTGAACGTCGAGTTTTCGGCCTGTTTTCGGCCGTTGTCGCACTCACAATCAACTCAGGATGGACTCAGGATGAACTCAGGAATGGCTCAGGATCGACTCAAGATGGACTCAGGGTGGACTCAGGAGTTCCCGCCGCCGGGTGGTTTATGCACCATAGTAGGTCCTTTCTGCCGGAATGGACTAATGCCGCCAGCCACCTCTTGCGGGCAGGGGGCAACGCGCGCAAGAGATCGCATCGAGCACAAAGCCGATTGTCTGCGCTCTTTGCGCTCTTTCGCGGCGATTGGCAATGTCGCGTCTCTTATCCCTAATCCCCAATCCCAATCTTCACTTAAACTATCATCTATCAACACATGCCTCTCTATATACTACGATTCTCGCGCTATGCGAAAAGACGAGAATTCTTGCCGGCGGCACCAAGTACCGTGCGTAAGTCATTGCGACACCTGACGTTACAAGTATTCTTGGTCTCCGTTTTCGCGCGCTCGATTTGTCCATGTTTCTAATAGTGGCTTCCGGTCGCGGGGGGGTGTGCAATTCGCCGCCGCCGCGGAGTGCGGGCGCTGGAGTTCCGGCTTTTGCCGGCGTTACAGCGAGGGCGCTTGCCGAGGACCGCCCCATGCAGCCACGTCCGGCGAAAAATCGGCTAAAATGGGCTAAAATGGGCGAGGGGCAAGATGCCGGCGTGCGCGAAACGCCGCCAAAGGTCTGTTCCGCAATGGACGACTTCCGGACATTGATCGCCGCCGCCGCGCGTGCCGGCTCCGAGGAAGCCTTTGCGGAGCTGGTGAAAAACTACGAGCAACCGCTCCAGCGCGCTATGCGGCGAGTTCTCGGCCGCTCGCGACGGCTGAGGTCCCTGTACGACACCGTCGAATTTACTCAATTCGCTTGGCAGGAGTTTTTCCGCCGCCGCGGCGAGTGGAGCGAAATCGAAACGCCCGCGCAGCTCCTGGCGGTCCTGCTGGCGATGGGGCAGAACCATCTTCGCGACCAGCGCCGCCGTTTCGACCGCAAGCTGCATGGCTGCCGCGCCGTATCGCTGGACGACGTTGCGGCGGAAGCCGTACCGGATCGCGGCCCTCTGCCCGGCGACTTGGCCGACGTTCGCGACCAACTGGAAGCTGTCTTGCGGCGTCATCCCGCGCACCATCGGCGGATCGTGGAGCTTCGCGGCGACGGGCACACCTGCGAGGAGATCGCGGAGCTTATCGGGCGAAGCGAGGGACAAGTGCGGCGGATGCTGGCGAAAATCGAGGCGGAACTCAGCGGCTGAAAAAATTCTTTTTTCGCCGCGCGCGTTTTCGGTGAAAACGACAATTATATATATAGGGACATCGCGCGGCGGCACTTGCGCCGGCACTGGAGTTCCGGCTTTAGCCGGCTTGCCGCCTAACGTACTCTTCACGCTCCGTCGTGATGAAGCGTAGTCATCGCGCACTGCCGTGATGAAAGAGCATTACGACGGAGCGTGATGAATACACTTATTGCCTCGCCAGTCGCTCGACAAGGAGACAGTCATGGGTGAAAACAGTTCAACCACCCCCGCATCCGGCGGCACGTACAGCCCGCGATCGAAGTCCGACGCATTAAAGCCCGAAGCGTCAGCGAGGGAGATTCCGCCGAAGCCTGACGCGCAGCAAGCGAGCGACCCATCGCAGCGCGACGTGGCGTCTTCCGGCGATCTGCTGCCAACGGCGGCCGGCCCTCCGTTGCGCGACGGCGATTTTGATGGCGAAGCCGCCGACGACGTGGTCCCACGTTTGTTTATCGATTGCTTTCCGGGCAGGACCGAAATCGACTGCGGCACGCTGGAACTCGGGTCCGGCAGCCTCTCGGTGTGCAGCGGCACGCTTACGATGGAATGCGGCGGCACGCTGGACCTGGATGAATCGACCTTTGACTTGATCGGCGAATTGGCAGGAGCCGCGGCTTCAGCCGACGCGCTCGTAGTCCCGGCTTCAGCCGGCAGTGGCGCCGGAGTTCCGGCTTCAGCCGGCCCGTTCGCGGCCCTCGCTTTAGCCGGCATTGGCGAATCCGCGGCAAGTGAGACACGCAAACGCCCGTGCCGCATGAATGCACCGATCCCTTAAGCGTCAAGCCCCAGGACTTAAGCCTCCGGACATCCGCAGTTCGACAAGGTGCATTCCGCCAGGGTAAGATGGAAATTGGCGGCAGCACGGCCGCCGGCAAGCAACGAGGGCAAAGAAAACGTGCCGCGCGATGAGCAAGTGATATGCGATATTTGATGAACATGGCTCTAACGGTCCTTTTCTTTGCGGGCGCGCTACGTTCCGCGAGGGGCCAAGTCCAATATACAGCCACCGACCTTGGGACGCTGGGGGGACCGGACGTGCAGGTGACGGGAATCAACTCAATTGGACAGGTGACCGGCAACGCCGACGGCGCGGTATCAGGGACAGGCTTCGCTTTCTTGTGGACCGCGCCGGGACCGATGGTCAGTCTCGGCGCCCTTGGCTCGCTGCCAACACAAAGCAACGCCACCGGAATAAACGACTCGTCATGGGTGGTCGGCCAGTCCAACAATGAGGGGTTCGTTTACACACCGCAGACGGGAATGCAGGGCCTTGGTTTCCTGCCGGGCGGCACATTAAGCCAAGCAAACTGCGTGAATAACGCGGGTGTCATTTCGGGCGTTTCGGCCACGGTCGGGTCGACGTACCTTCACCCGTTTGTTTGGACCGCGTCGGGCGGGATGACAGACCTCGACACGACGATCACTAACATGCCGAGTGGCTGGACGCCGACATCCGCCAGTCTTATCAACAACGCCGGCCTGGTTGCGGGCATCGGCTACGCGGATCTTTCGACTTACCCACCTTCGGGTGCCGAGCACGCATTTACGCTTAACGGCGGCAGCCTCCAGGAGATTGCCGACCCCGGCACCGCCATTTACCCCAAGGCAATCAATTCCAACGGAGAGGTCGTCGGCTACTACACCGGCGCAAATGGACAGGCATTTGAATACACGCCTCTGGAAGGAACACATGGGCTTGGGGGCCTCGACGGGCTGCAATACTCGGAGGCCTTTGGTGTGAACGATTTCGGGACTATCGTTGGCGGTAGCGAGTTGGCGGACGGAAGTTCCGCGGCGTTCATCTACACAGATTCGGGCGGAATGGTCAACTTGAACTCCCTCGTTTCGATACCCGGTTGGACGCTCGACGCAGCCACCGGCATAAACGGCAACGGCCAAATAATCGCACAAGGCTACAGCGCCGACAATGACTATCACGGGTTTCTTCTGACGCCAACCCCGGAACCGACAACGGCTTGCCTTGCCTTATTCGCGGCCCTCGCGGCCTTGCTACTTCGCATATGTTTTCGCGCAACGGGGCGTGCATCGCCACGCACGCCACAATAGAGCACGTACTTGGAGCGTTTCAGTCGATATCAATAAACAAACAAGCGCCGTCGGGAGCCGGGTGGACCTGAGCTTTCAAGGGCAATTATAAGGAGGTTGTGATGTCTCGAATCGAGAAGCAACAAAAACTAACGGCCGCGCGGAAGGGCAAGGATCGATTCAAGAATCGCTGGCGGCACGTCAGTCCACAGCGCCAGCGTGAACGCTCGTTCGCACGGCTTGGGATCGCGCGTTTGCGCGAAGAAACGGCGACCGTGCTGAGGCTGCGCGCGGCGTCGCCAACAGTGTTGGCGACCTGCTTGCCGAGCATTTTGCATGGGTGCGCCGCCTTTTCCATTGGAACGGCGACCGCAACCGTCTCCACCGCCGGCGCGAGCCCTACCGCAGGCTGCTGCGTTTTGAATCACTCGAACAGAAGGCCCTTCTCTCCGGGCAGCAGTTGACGTTCTCGCCAGACTCCGCATCGCCGCCTAGCAGCACTTGGTCAACAAATCAGCTAGTGACGAACTGGATTGGTCCGAACGGGCCTAGCCACTGGGAACCGGGCGACATTGCGGTCTTCAACGCGACAAGTGCCCCACTGACCGTGAACCTCAGCGGTGGCGTGCAGGTGGAAGGATTGACGTTTACGGGGAGCTACGCCACGACCATTGACGCCGTTCTCGTCAGCGGCGCGGCGATCGAAGCCTACGGCACAAACCCAATCGCCGTGACCGCCAATCAATCACCGTTCGCAGCGGCAACGATCGCGACGCCTTTCTCGGGCACTAGCGGCGTCGCGCTGACGGTGGCCAGCACCGCCACTAGCGGAAGCCCCACGGTGACGTTGGATGCCAGCGTGGGCAGCGTGACGTTCGCTTCGCTGAGCGTCGCCGCGGGCACGCTTCAGATCGACAACAGCGTCACTACGTCGTCGGCAACGGCCACCGCCGGCGCGTTGGACGTGGAGGGCATGCTGAACGTAAGCAGCTCGATGACGGTTTCCGGCAACGCCCTCCTGCAAGGCGTCAGCAGCGGCGCCGATATCGCGCTTGCCGGCAATGCCGCGCTGACCTACCAAAGCAGCGCCGCGAGCAGCTTCGCGGGAACGATCGCCGGGCCCTACGCCGAAATCGAAACCCAAGCCGACCCCGTGTCCGGGGATTCGACCAACGCGCTCACGCTCACCGGCCCCGTCACGATCGCGGGAATCCAGGACGCCGCGGGAAAGCTCGCGCTGAACGGGTCCACGACGATCACCAACGGCGACGGCAGCGGGACCGGCCTCCTGGTGACGAACGATGCGATAATCACGGGCAGCGGCCCGCTGGACCTTGAGTCGCCCGACGGATCGTTCAACTACGAAAGCACCGCGGGGACAATCAATAGTGGAGCAACGCCGCTAAGCATCTACAGCGGCCCGATCAGCGGCGCCGGCGGCATTTCCGTCGGGGGGACTAACCCCGCGGCGCAGGCCCCTATGCTTGGAATCGCCAGCTCGCTGAACACCTACACCGGCGGAACGTACATTGAGACAGGAGGCAACAGCTCCGATGGGACAATCCAGTTGGAAAGGGACACCGCCACCGGCGCGCCCGCCACCTTGGGCGCCGGCGGACTGGTGATGGGGGCGCACGCACTGCTGGACCTCAATGGCTGTTCGCTCACCCTCACGTCGCTGAACGACGATTCCTACGTTAACAGCAGTCACCTAAGCTACGCGGGGATTACCGACAACAGCACGCTGGCGGGCACGGGCGAAGCGGGAGTCACGGTCCTCACGCTGGCTTTCAACGGGACATCCAACGAATTCAGCGGCTCAATCACCGACGGGTCCGGCGCGGTCGGGTCGCACCCGCAGATTCGCATCGTCAAAACCGGCGAGGGGACTTTCGAGCCGGACGGTGACGAGATTACCAACGGCGGGTTCGAGATCGACGCGGGGACGGTGATGGTCGGCCCGCGCTCAGGTTTCACGGACGCGGGCGGCGGGCTGGCGCTAACGATGAACGGAGGGAACCTCAATCTCAACGGGCAGGCGCAAGACCCCGGCGGGGGCCAGGCCGCCGTGCTCCTCAGTCAACTCGACGGCTCCGCCGGTACGATTACCGACGATTCCTCGCCGCTTGAGTATCCGACGCTGCTTGTGGTCCAGATGGCTTCGGCCCCGCAGGCGCCGCGGCCGCATCCTTCTATCTTCGGCGGCACCATTGCCGATGGTCCGAACGGCCAGCCCATCACGCTACAGTTGGGCGGGGTCGATCGCGCCGGCGCTGGCACGCTAGTCCTGACCGGCGACAATACCTACAGCGGCGGCACGATCATCTTCAGCGGCTGCCTGCAAGTGGGCGACGGCGTAACGACCGGTTCAACCATCGCAGGGCCGGTCGAGGTCGGCACGGCCGACGGGCTGATCTTTGACGTGCCGGGCGGCCAAACAGAGGATTTCACCGGCCAATTGGTCATTTGCACCAGCACGGAAGATCCCATTCCCGGCCCCGAAAACGGCGCCGTTGGCGGCCTTGACGTCGGGTCGGTGCTGAAGACGGGGCCCGGCACGCTGGAGCTGGATCCGACGGGACCGAACCAGGTACTACGGCTCGATGCAGGTCAACGACGGCGAGCTGATCCTCGGCAACTCCAACGCGCTGGCGGCCGGCACGGAGTTGATCATCAACAACGCCAACACAATCACCTCGGACCCTGGCGCGTGGCCGATCGTCGATCTCAACGGTCAATCGCCGGCGACACTTCTGAGCGTCACGCTGAACGACGGAGAGATTACCAACAGCGCCGGCGAGGGTAACCCAGCCACGTTGACCGCGACGGAGGCGTTCAACGTTGCGAACGGCGCGATCAGCAAGTACGTGATCCTGGCGGGGACCGCGAGCTTGAACAAGCGGACCGACGGGACGGTGCAAATCAACGGCGACTCGTCGGACTTGGCGTATTCCGGCGGTACATTTAACGACGATCCCGACGGCCAACTCATCTACGGCGGCGGCAGGGGGGCCGTGACGACCACGACCTTGACGTATCTCTACTGGGACCCGTCCTCGACGAGCGCCACTTGGGACACCGGCACTACCACCATGAACTGGCGGAGCACCGAGACCTCCGGGCCCGCGAACGCCTACTGGCAGAATGGTGACGTCGCGGTTTTCGATACGGCGTTTGCCAACGGGGTCACGGATGTTGACGTTGCGGCCGCGGTATCTCCGAGCGAAATCAAGATCGACGACCAGGGGTTCGACATTGAGAGCAACGGCGGTGGCTACATTTCCATTCCGGATTCGCAGAGCCTCGTTGTCAACGTTGCTTCCGGCGTAACAGCAACGCTTGGGTGCCTGCTGGATGCGGACGGCACTGACGGAACCGGCAGCGTTACGAAAGAGGGCGCCGGCACTTTGCTGCTTGGTGCGGGCGGCACTACGGACATGTATTACGGAGGCACGTTCATCGACGCCGGCACGTTGCGGCTTGGCAGCGGCGGCGCCTTGGGATGGCTCGACACCACTTGGTCGAGCGTAGCCGGGTACTGGTCGGACAGCGTTGATGTGACGGTGGACGGTACGGGGAAATTGGACCTCAACCGGCAAAGTATCGCCGTCTCGTCGCTGAACTCGTCGTATTATTCCGGTTCGGGTCCTGACGGCACGGTGACCCGACGACAGCGACAACGGCGGCACCGGTACGACAGCGCTCTCGGTGCTGGTTGGCGGAACGCCGGCCGTTTTCGGCGGCACGATCGAAAACGGCGATAATGAGCAAGCGATCCAGCTCCTCGTCGATACCCCGTTCTACAGCAGCGGAAGCTACAATCCGCCGGGTTTCCTTTTCACGCTTGCCGGAAGCATTTCTTCCTCGGGCGGCGCAACCTTCGACGGCGTCGTGCAGGTCGGCGACGGCAAGACCAACGGATCGATCAGCGGGCCAGTTTTCTTCACCGGATACACGTATGCCGGAGGCGCTCCGTTCACGGAGATGGTCTTCGACGTCGCGAACGGGGCGACCGAGGCGTTCGACGCGCAAAACACCGTCGGGCCAGGCGGCAGCGCCGCGATCGTGAAGACCGGCGACGGAACACTTCAACTGAACGGCCCAAATTACTACAACGGCATCACGCGGGTCGAGGACGGCACGCTTCGACTGGAGAGCACGACGGCGCTGCCGCTCGGTACCGAGGTCATCGTCGATCGGGGGACAGACAGTACGGCAACGCTCGACCTGAACGGCTACTCGAACGAAAACGCGGTCTTCAGCGTTACGCTCAACGGCGGCAGGATCGAGGACAGCACCCACAGCGGCGCTGCGCTGGACGTTGCCGGCCTGATCGAGTTGTTTTCCGGTGCAATCTCGGCGAACCTGACAGGCACGGCGACGTTGCTGAAGTCTTACGGCACCGGCAGCGACACGGCAGTTCTGAGCGGGAACAATTCTTACGCGGGCGAAACGACCGTCCTGGATGGCATCTTGAGCATTGAGACCGCCTCGGCGCTGGGCACGATGAGCGCGGGAATGGTCGTCGAAAACGGCGCAACGCTGCAGTTGCAGGCAGCCGCAGGGACGACGGGCTTTGCCGTGGCCGCGGCTTCGGCGCTCTTCTTGGCCGGCGATGGCGTCCTGTCCAACGGCCAGAACCTCGGAGCGCTGGACAACCTTTCCGGCGACAACTACTGGTCCGGCCCGATCGTATTGGACAACGGGACGTCCGACACAGAAATCAACAGCGACGCCGGGACGCTGTTTCTTACCCAGGGTATCGACGGCGCGTCCTCTGGCTCCCCGCTGACGTTCGGCGGCGCGGGAAACATCACGATTGCCGGGGTGGGAATCGGCGCCAATGTAGGCGATGTAACGAAGGACGGTTCCGGCACGCTGACGTTGGCGGCGGACGGAAGCTACACGGGCGTCACGACAATCTACGCCGGAAGGGTTTTGGACTACGGCAACGGGATTCCCAGCGGCGCCAACGTGGTTTCCGACGGCGGAACGTTGGTTCTCGAATTTGGCGTGTACTCCGGCCCGGCTACAACTTTGCCGTCGATCGACGTGGACTATGGCGCGACGCTTGATCTCGGCGGAAACGACGTGACGGTCACCGGCCCGGTTATCCTCGCGGATGGTAATCTCATGGACGGGACGGTTTCCGCCGGCTCTTACTTGCTCACAAGCGGGACCGTCGGTGCCGTCCTGGCAGGGTCGGGGGATCGTCACCGTGGACGGTGCGCCAGGGGACACCGTTGTCCTTAGCGCAAGCGCCGCCAACAGCTATACCGGTGGCACCTTGATCGAAGACGGCGGAGAGCTGGACGTAAGCTCAGGACTCGCGCTGGGATCGCCCAGCGGCACTATAACCTTCAACAGCGGTACTCTGGGGTTTTTGAACAACTGCATTGTCTCGCAACCGATATTTGTTAGCTCGGGAACTACTGACTATATCGACACCTACGGGAACACGGTGTTTATTGCCGGGGCGCTGACTGGCAGCGGCACCCTCGATGTTATTGGTGGCGGCAAGGTGATATTCGGCAATCCCGACGGCTTCGCTGGCCTCGAATCGAGGGACGGCACGCCCTACTACACTTCGCCGGCTGCTACGTATATATCAAACGCTTCCGCGGCGGCTTCGAGCCTGACGGGACTCGTCGTTGTCGATGGCTGCACGCTGACCGTGACGGGAACCAGTACCGCGGCGCCTGCCGTCCTGGTGGTGGAAAACGGCGGCGAAGTGACATCCAGCACGGCAGCCATTGACTCCGCCATCGTTTCGCTGACAGGCGGCAACAGCTCTCTTGACGCGAACCTCGGTTCCGGCACGACAGTTCTTGTGCAGGGAAGCAACTACTACCAGGGGACCAGCGCAGCGGACATCGTTTTGGCGCAGGGCGCCGATCTCTATGCCAACGCGCTGCTGACCGGCGTCCTCAGCGGGCTGGGCAACCTGCACGATTGGCACGGGCTGACGCTGCAAGACAACGAGACGCAGTTCGTCGGAAACTACGACCTCGACGGCGGCAGCTACGCGTTCTTCCTCACGTCCGCCCTGAGCGGCCAGGCCGGTCTCAATGTCGCGAACGACACCGATGTCGCCTTCTACGGCAACGGCAACGTGGTCTACGCCTTCGGCAATCTATCGGGCGAGGCCTACCCTATCGACCTGACCTACAACGGCGCAGGTTCGGGCGGCTATACCTTGCTCATCAACGAAACCGGAACCACGGACGTCACGGGACTGATCGGCGATGCCGGCTACAACTCCACGGTTGTCATAACCGGCGGCGGCAGCCTGACGTGGGATGTGCAGGGCGAAAGCGGCTACCCCGTTTACACGCTGAACGTCGGAAGCGGCACGACCGTGACATTCGATGACGACACCACGGCGAACGATTTCACAATCGACGGCAACGTGACCAACAACGGCACGCTGATCGCCAACAACTCCATAACGGTCAACGGGACGTTGACCAACTACGGGTTTGTCCAATGCGCCGCATTGAATGTAACCGGCATACTTTACAACTATGGCACGGTGGTCGTTGCCGCAAGCGTGGACAACGAGGGGTGGGCGGTATTTTGTTCAGGCGGCATCGCGACCATTTCCGGCAACGGCACGTTCATCAACGAGAGCAGCGGCAACTTGGAAGTCGGCAGCAATGTCTATTACAGCGGCTGGCTTGGGCCAACCGACGTCACGGGCCAACTCAACCTTCAATCCAGCGGCACGTTCATCAACTACGGGGGCGTGAATATCGGCGGTACGCTCACAATCACCGGCGCCGGCAGCTTCGCCAACTACAGCGGCATGACGATTGGCGGCAACTTTGTGATGAACGGGGCCGCCGCCACGTTCCTGAACGGCAGCGGAGGTCAGTTCACCATTATCAATCCGGCCGCCGGAGGCGGCGAGTTCGACAATGACGGCGCCGATATCGAAAGCGGAGTGTTTACGGACGTGGTCGACGGCACGACCAGCGTAAGCTTTGGCTCGGCGACGGTAAACGGAGAGCTGATATTCGTGCTCAGCGCGAATATGACCGATTCGGACGCCATCAGCGGCAGCGGCAACATTGTGATTTACAACAGCGACAACTACACAGTCACGTTTGCGAACATCAGCGGCGCGATCGCCAACAACGTTCTGTACGACTGATATCGCCGTTGGCGGCGGAGTCGCTTCACGCACGTTACCGGTGCAGCATGCGAAAGAGCGCAAGAAACCCGGCCGTGGCGATGGCCAGCGAGCCTGCCCAAGCAAGGTAGGGCGGCGATCCTGGCAACGAGGGTTCACGTCTCATTTGCCGCGGACTTTCACCGATTTCCCGTCGTACCGTGTGTGCGTCGTGCCGGAAGCGGCGGTCCGTTCCGCCCGTGCGCTCGGCCGCCTCGACGTCCGACCGGCTCAGACGCATCCCGCGGACCGGCAACGGCTCCTTCTGCGGATCGAAGACAAACCTCAGCCCGCAAAACGGACAGACCGCGGGCGTGGGTCGAAACGAACTCTCAAGCAGCATGACTTCCTTGCAAAGTCCGCAGCGAACGGTCGCCTTCGTCTTGGCCGTCGCTGTAGTCACGCCGCTTTGCCCTTCATCTCCGACCAGCTCCGCTTGTACTGCAACGCTTCCAGCAGCTCGGCCAGCGTCAAGGTGCGGTTTTCCAGCTCCAGGGGGATTTCCATGCCGGGATCGCAGACCAAGTCGACGGTGCCGTCGGCGCCGATCAGCTCGTCCAGGTCGCGCAGCAGCCCATCTTGCACCGCCTGACGCACCAAGTGGCCGCGCGTGGCGGAAACGTCGCCGGCCTTGTCGCCCAGGCTGTCGGCCGCCCGTTTCGCCAGGGCGGCGAGGAATTCGCTGGGTATTTCAATCACTTTGGGAACGTAAATCTTCACTTGCATGGTGGGTCGACTCCTCGCAAAACATGCCGTTGCCCCGCCGACTGCGGGAATGGGGCCGCACCAGGTGCTCGCGGGGCACGGGCGCTCCAAATCAGCTATCGGCCCTCCGCGCCTGACGATTGCACGCAAACTCCGGGTTTGTAGGCGGCACGTCGCCCCGCCACATCGTCCCTTCGGAACGGACGTTACAGTTTGCCGCTTTGTCCCAGTGTATATCAGGCGCTTGAGTCCCGGCTTTAGCCGGCAATACGGCCAATGCCGGCTGAAGCCGGAACTCCAACGCCGTTGCCCTGCCCTGGCGCGGGGGCTATGATTCATTGTGCGGGAAACCGGTTCATTGGGGCGGACTTTCGCGCGGACTTTCGGCCGGCAAGCCGTGAACGTGACCCTTCTGGTAGTGTCGGGCAAAACGGCATATGCCGACAAGAGTGCATCACCAAA
Source organism: uncultured Planctomycetia bacterium (assembly GCA_963780045.1). GTDB lineage: Bacteria > Planctomycetota > Planctomycetia > Pirellulales > Thermoguttaceae > JANXQG01. The sequence goes on from CAVZZZ010000005.1 coordinate 1,204,742, forward strand.
GGTCTGTGCCAGTTTCGTGTGCTCTCAGGCGTCGGCAATCAGACGACTGAGGTTTCGGCGAATTGTGGCGCCGTCTCATGGATGCGATGCGAGCCTGTTCAGCAACGACTCGGTGTTTTTCGGTAGGATGGTCCGAGACTCGTCCTGGCTCCTGGCTCTTACGACGGACTCAGTTGTCCATAGTGCAATTCAGGAACGTATTCCTCGCCAAATTCGTAGAAGCCTTCTCCGCAAAAAGACCTCGCTCCGGCGGCAGTCCGCAGTAGTCCAGCTCGGCAAGCAGGACCTACGCAGCCCCCGGTTGTTGCCGCCGCCGCCGCGCGTTATCATCCGAACTTTCAACGTCCTCTTCGCCAAACCTGGGAGCCACGCGCCATGTTCACCGTTACGAAAGACCTTCTGCTGCCGTCCACAACGACCGGCTCGTTTCCCCGCCCGCGCTGGTTCGATGAAAGCATGTGGGGCAAGCCGCTGGATACCTGCATGTTGGATGTCCGCTTCCGCGAGAAATTCCAGGACGCCTTGGCAGTCGTCGTTAGCGACCAGGAGCGGGCCGGGCTGGACCTGCTAACGACGGGCGACTTCCATTGCGACGAGGACCTCGCCGGACGTTCCTGGCACCATTACCCCATCCAGGCGCTGGGCGGGCCTGGAAGGCGATTTCCTACAGGCCGAGGAGACCCGTAGCGACTGGCTGAGATATCCGCCCGGCACGCTCTTGAACGAAATCTACACCGGCTGGCGCTGGCCGCGCGTGGTGGACAAGATCGAGCACCGGCCGCTGGACTATCCCAAAATCTGGCGGATGGCGCAGGCCCGCGCGAAGCGGCCGGTGAAGTTCGGCACTTGCTGCTCGCAAGTGATGACCCTGTTTTTGGACATTCACACGCCAAAATACAAAGACAAGCGGGAAATCGTCTGGGACATGGCCGTGGCGATGAACAAGGAGCTGCTGGCCCTCCGCGACGCGGGCTGCAAGTGCATCCAGATCGAAGAGCCCTGCTTCCACTTCATGGCCAACACGTTCGGCAAAGACGATTCCGCCACGCGCGACATGCTGGCAGCCTACAACCGCGAAGTGGAAGGGCTGGACGACGTGGAACTGTGGATACACACCTGCTGGGGCAATCCGAACATGCAACGAGTCCGCGAAGACACCAGCTACGCCGCGTCGATGGAAATGTACTTGCACGAGGCCAAGGGCGACGTCTGGACCGTGGAGATGAAGGATCGCAACTTCAAGGACATCGAGCTTTTCGCGCGCTTCAAGGACGCGAAGAAGAAGGTCGCCGTGGGCGCCGTCAGTCACCGCAACTTGCAGGCCGACCGCCCGGAAGACGTGGCTGACGCCCTCCGCTGCGCCTTGAAATACATCCCGGTCGAACGGCTCATCGTTTCCACCGACTGCGGCTTCGGTCGGCAGGGCTGCAATCGCGAGATCGCCTTTTACAAGGCCACGTCGCTGGCGCAGGGCGCCAACATCGTCCGCCGCGAGCTGGGACTGGAGACGAAATACATTCCCGCCGCGGACGGGGCGCTGCAGACGGACATCGTGCCGAAGAGCGTGAGCGCCTACCAAAACCAATCTTGACGGGCGGGGTAAGCTGGATGGGATTCGTTTTTTCACGATCCCTTTTTGCTGGAGGCCTTATGGCTCATTCGATTTCCGGCCGCTAGCGGGCGGAGTGGCGGCGCGTTTGCGCAGGTTTGCTTTTTCTCATCGGGACGAGTATATTGGCAAGCTAAATAGAATGCTGATGCACCAGCCTTGCAAATTGAGATTTCAACATGGCCAAAAAGAAAACAAAACTGGCGGACAACAAAACGAAACCAACCACTGCAAGCGTGGAAGGTTTTCTCAATAGCATTACCCCTGAGCAAAAGCGCGAAGACAGCTTTGTGCTGCTGGAGATGATGAAGAAAGCCAGCAAGGAAGAGCCGGTGCTGTGGAGCAATTCCTTCATCGGTTTCGGTATCAAAAGACACAAAAGCCCCGCGAGCGGCCGCGAAGCCGACTGGATGCGGATAGGCTTCGCCCCGCGCAAAACGAACCTGACGCTGTACTTTGGCAGTTACGTTGATGCACTCGGTACCGCGCTTGAAAGACTGGGCAAGTACAAAGCGGGCATGGGCTGCGTTTACATCAATAAACTGGCCGATATTGATTTGAAAGTATTGAAGGGGATGATAGAAGCTGGGTGTAAGCTGAAGTGATCAACTGCCATTCGACGGACTGCTATTCGACGGGGAAGCGAGCCGGTGCATGATTTGGCCGACTATCCTCCGTTCGAGGACGTGCTACAGACGTTCCGTCGACTGCGGGAGCAAACGCATGCGTTTCTCGATCAATGCGGCGAGGAGGGGCTGGATAGGCCAACGAAGTGTCAACCGCCCGGCTTCGGCGGTTTCGAGACGGTGGGCGCCGCCATCCAGATTATCGCCTGCCATGCTATCGGCCACATGGGCGGGCTGACCGTCGTCCGAGCCGCCAGCGGAAAGCAGCGATTGTTCGTCCCTTCGGAGGAACTTCGCGCGTTCTAAATCGTAGCTTCGAACGTAGAGTACCGCAGGGCGAGCCAATGGCATCATTGATTGCACGCTGGCGAATGCCATGATGGTCGTTTACGACAATTGCCGCGCCAGTGCTTTAGGCCCGTTGCTTCAGCACGGGTTTGACATGGCCGATTCCCCGACGTTCTCCGACCCTGCCGCCGCCGTTGGCGGCGGCAGGGTCGGGGGGCGGTTCTGGACGTCTTCGACCGGATTGACCCGAGCTAAAGCTACGGGCCTAACAACGGCTAAAGCCGGCAAGGGACATGAATGTCCCTCTGGTCCGATGTAATTCGGCGTGACTTCCCATTTCACCAGTTTGCTGCCTCAAGGGTTGAGCGTCGACTCACGCCGCCGACCGTGCCGCACAACGGTGTGGAAGTGCATAAGAACGTGAAGGCGGACAACGTAACCACAGTAACTCCGGTTCGCGAAGGTCTCGAGCCCGGCTCGATCTACTTGCAGAGCCACGGCGCCCCGCTGCGGTTCAGGTATACTTGGGTGGTGGAGAAGAAATCAAGCGCTATTCAAGGGTGCCGTCAAGATCGTGGGAACTGACGTTATGTCAATTACAACAAGCGTCAATCTTCCACGGAACCACAAAGCACGATTTCCTACACGGTGCGTAGGTTGCGGCGGGCCGTCGCCACTTTCAACGGTTCGAGTAACCGCCGCTTCGATTTGGCTCCCTTGGCCCTTCGGAGCACGGTTCACAGTCACGGCGCCGGCTTGTGCGTTTTGTGGTTGGGTGCTGTACTTTCGCCGCGTTTTCGGCTGGGCGATAATATCGGGGCTGACGTATCTCGCGATTTGGAACGTCGCGCCATGGATCGCGGACCATTTGCCTCGGAATGTTCCGTGGTGGAGCGCGCTCGGGTTAGCGTTACTCTGTCTCGCGCCTCTCGGATCCCTGAGCATCTCTTCCTGCCGGCATTCGGCGTCAGCTTGAAGAAAACCCGCGTTGAATACGAGTTCCGAAGTGCCAACTATGCGCACGAGTTCGAGATGTGGAATATTGACGCAGCAGTGAGCAAAGCAGCTTGGGAGCGGTTGGAATCCCAATTGGGACGCGGTTAACTTTCCACTCAGTGCCACAGCGGCCCCTACTTATCTCTCTCATGCTCAAGCAGCCACTTTTTGCGCGGCAGGCCGCCGCCGAAGCCGGTGAGGTTGCCGCCGGCGCCGATGACGCGGTGGCAGGGCACGACGATCGCAATGGGATTAGAACCGTTCGCCGCGCCGACGGCCCGGCTCGCTCCGCGGCGGCCGACGCGCGCGGCAAGCTCTCCGTAGGTCATCGTGCTGCCGGGCCGGATCGTACGCAGTACACGCCAAACGTCGCGCTGAAACGGCGTGCCGCCGGTGGCGACCTGGATGCGATCGAGCGCGGCGCAGTTGCCGTCGAAGTAATCGTCCAGCGCGCGGAGGACGGAAGCCGGCGGCGGGCCCCTCTTCAGCTCGTACGTCCCGTAGTGGATTTTCAGGGAGCGATGCATGCGAGGTTCTTTGTCCGCAAACTCCAGAGCGCGCAGCGCGCCGTCGTCGTCGGTGACCAAGAGCAGCGGCGAGACGGGTGACGAGTATTTACTAAGCGACAAGCGCATCGGAATTCTCCTCGGCAGGTAAAAGGTTTTCTGGCGGTGAAGCGAGTGGGGCGTCGGCCGTCCATAAGTGCAGCATGGCATACGCTCGCCAAGGCCGCCACGCTTCGGCGCGGCGGGCAACCTCGGCGGCCTTGGGCGCTGCCCGGCGCAGGCCAGGGCGCGGAGCACGCCGATATCGGCGGCAAGAAACGCGTCGCTTTCGCCCAGGGCGCGCATGGCGATGTACTGCGCGGTCCATTCGCCGACGCCGGCCAGCTCGCGGAGCCGCGCGACGGCCGCGGCAAGATCGTGGCGCGGACCGAAAAACATCGCATCGCGCCGGACGGCGCCGGCAATGGCCGCTAGTGCCACGGCGCGGGGCCGCGGCATGCCGAGACCGGCCAAAACTTGCGCGTCGAATCGATCCGGCCGAGGAAAGGCGTGCGTCAGGCCCGGCACGTCGATTTTTCCGGCGACGGAATCGCCCAGCGCGGCGACGACCCGGCCGGCGAGCCGCGTCGCCGCTTTCACCGTGATCTGCTGGCCCAGCACCGCGCGGACCGCAATCTCGAATCCGTCCCAAGCTCCCGGCACGCGCAAGCCCGGCCGTCTTTGAACGAGCGGCGCGAGGACCGGATCGCACGACAGCGCCGCCGCGATCGCCGCCGGCTCGGCGCCCAAATCAAACTGCCGCCGCACCCGGGCGATAATCGCCGGCAAAACATTGAGTCGCGGGAAGCGGACGGTCACACTCAAGGCCGATTGTTCCGGCGAGTTAGTTACCTCGATCGATCCAATGGGTCGGGGCTCGTGGGGTCGGGGCTCGACAAACGGCGCGACGTGACACTGCGGCCCAGCGGCTTCGTCGAAGGCGATGACGCGGCGATAGCTGTCCGGCGTGACGACCTCTACACCCTCGATCGCGCGGGCTTGCAAAAAACCGATCATCGACGCCCAATCGTAAGGCGGCCGATAGGAAAGCAGAATTGTGATCTCGGGAGAGCTCGACGCCGCAGCCGCGCGCCGCCGCAAGTCGCTGGGCGGCCGGCCGTAAAGCCGCTGGAACGTCTCATTGAAGCGCCGCACGCTGCCGAAGCCGCTGGCCAGCGCGACTTCGATCATCGAAAGATCGGTCTGGTGAATCAACTGCTTCGCGAGCAACAGTCGCCGCGTCTGGGCGACGGTAATCGGCGCAGCACCGATGTGCTGGCGGAAAAGCCGCCTCAATTGCCGCTCGCCGATTTCCAGCCGATCCGCTAGCGAGGCAACGTCGCCTCCATCGAGTCGCCCCGGCCTCGATCAATTTCAATGCCCGCGAAACGGTTGCCTCCGTACCGCGCCAGGCATCAAGCTCCGGCGAGCTTTCCGGCCGGCAGCGCAAACAAGGCCGGTAACCGGCCGCTTGTGCCGCGGCCGCTGTCGGCACGAAGGTGCAGTTTTCGAGCTTCGGCGGCCGCGCCGGGCAAATCGGCCGGCAGTAGATGCCGGTCGTCTTCACGCAGGTGAAAAACCGCCCATCATAGCGGGCATCGCGGGCCTGGACCGCACGATAACAAACAGCAGGGCTCAGTTCCATGCCTCAAGTATAGAGGCCCCGCGAAATGCGTCTCGCGGTTTTCGGACATCAATGGAAAATAAGCGTCTATTTCGCCTCTCCTCCGATTCTACGGCCTACAGCCAGCCGTTCTCGCGATACCAGTCGGCCGTCTGCCGCAAGCGGTCTTCCAACGGTTTGGCGACGGAGAATTGGAGATCGGCGGCGGCCGCCGCGGGAGAGCAGGACCAGGAACCGGCGACGGCCTCACGGGCCTTGTCAAGATTGAAGGGCCAGGGCCGGCCAATAATCCTGCCAAGGGCCTCGGTGCAAAGACCTAAGGCCCAAACGCCCGGCGTGGACAAACCCAGCACGAACGTCCGCCGGCGGCCCAGCGCGGCGCCGATCATGTGGCCCAATTCGAAAAACGTGACGTCGCGTTCGGCCGCGAGAAAATAGCAGCCGGCAGCAGCGCTTGCGCCGTCGCTTGGGCAGGGAACTATCCGCCGGCCGCGGGCGGCGGCAAGGAGCATCGCCTCCGCCACGTCGCCGGCATGAATCGCGGAGACCCGCTGCGCCCGCCAACGCGGAACGATGTGTACTCCGCAGCGGGCGATCGGACGGAACATCTCCAGCGTGCCGGGGTCGGCCTCGCCGAAAACAATCGGCGGACGCACGATGGTGATCGGCAGTTCGGCCGCCCACTTGCGGAGCTCTTGCTCGCCGGCCAGTTTGCTCCGCCCGTAGTGCGACACCGGCGCCGGCGGATCGCTTTCCAGGTGCGGCCGGTCGAACTCCGACGGCCCTACGGCGGCGAGCGAGGAGACCGTCAGGAGCAACGGCGGCGTTTGGGCCGTCGCACAGGCCCGCGCCACGTTCGCCGCGCCTTGGCAATTGACGCGATAAAGGTCTTCGACATGGAGCGATTTGACTAGCCCGGCAAGGTGATAGACGGCGTCGTGGCCGGCGATGGCCGGCGCAAGCGACTGGGCATCGCAGACGTCGCCCTCGATACGGCGGAAATCGAGCCCGGCGAGGCCGTCGAAATCGGATTGCTTCCGCGCCAGGCAGGTTACGTCGTGACCCTGCCGCAGCAGCGCGCGGACGACGTGCCAGCCGATGAAGCCGCTCGCTCCGGTCACCAGAATCTTGGACATGGACAGCACGAACCTCCCGTGTAAACAAAGATATTATCGAAAACTAGGTTCGGGAAACAGCAGGGGATTCTCGCATTGGGCGTTGCGGCTAAGGAAGCTGAGCAATCGGGTGGCACGTCCCTGAGCTTGCGAAGGGCGTGTTCGTACGTCAAAAAACACGTCCTTCGCATGAAGCTTAGAGCGTGCCACCCTCCCCTTCGGATTGATCGACGTATCCTGTCACAGATCCCTACGGTTCGCATTGACCGTCGAAAGCGGTAGGCGGTAAGATGGTGTCGCCTTCCACGAACGAGAAAACCTTCATGCCCGAACTTGTCATCCGCCGCGTGTCCACTGCGCGGCAGCGCAAGCAGTTTCTGAATCTTCCCTGGTCCATTTACCGCGGCGATCCCAACTGGATACCGCCGCTTCGCATCGACCAGAAGGAAAACGTCGGCTACAGCCACAATCCGTTCTATGACAGGAACTGCATCCAGACGTTTCTCGCCTATCGCGGGCGCGAGGTCGTCGGCCGCATCGGCGCGATTCTCAACCAAGGCCACATCCATCGCTACGACGACAAGCGCGGCTTCTTCGGCTTCTTCGAGTCGATCGACGACCAGGAAGCGGCCAACGGCCTTTTCGATGCCGCCCGCGACTGGTTCGCCGACCAGGGAATCTTCAAACTGCGAGGGCCGGTGAATCCCTCGCTGAACGCGACGCTGGGCTTGTTGATCGACGGCTTTGACACGCCGCCGACGTTCATGATGACGTACAATCCGCCGTACTACGAGCGGCTGATGGAAAACTACGGCCTTCGCAAGACGCAGGACTTGTACGCCTTCTGGGGGCACGTTTCCATGCTGCCCAAAGTGGCCGAGAAGCTGGCCCCAATCTGCCAGCAAATCATCGAGCGCTACAACGTCGTGGTCCGTCCGCTGGACAAGTCGCGGTTCATCGAGGAGGTCAAGACGTTTCTTTCGATCTACAACCGTTCGCTCACCAACACCTGGGGCTTTGTGCCGATGTCCGACGCGGAAATCGAGCACGTGGCCAAGGCCATGAAGTTGCTCATTGTGCCCGAGTTGGCCATTCTGGTGGACATCGACGGGCGAACGGTGGGGGCGACGTTCGGCCTGTTGGACTACAACCCGCGGATCAAGGAGATCGACGGCCGGCTCTTTCCTTTCGGCTTCCTCCGCCTGCTGCGGAACAAGAGTGGGATCAAGAAAATCCGCCTCATCTCCACCAATGTTCTGCCCGAATGGCAGATGCACGGTCTCGGCCTGGTGCTCATGCACGGCGTCGTGCCCAAGGCGCTGGAATGGGGCATTGAGGAGGCCGAATTCTCCTGGGTGCTGGAGTCGAACAAGTTTTCCCGCGGCGCGCTTGCCAAGGGGGGCGCGAAGGTCACTAAGACCTATCGCCTCTACGACATCGACTACGATGCGGCCGCCGTCTCGACGATCAGGCAACAACAGCGAAGAGCGAACATCCGCGGGAGATTGGAAGTCCGGCCGGTGGTTTCCGGCCGCGATCTGAACGACTTCCTCAAGGTGCCCTGGCCGATTTATGCTGAGGACCCGCAATGGGTGCCGCCGCTGCTGATCGACCAGAAGGAGTTTCTCGATACCCGCAAGCATCCATTTTTTCTGCACGGCGCGGCGGAGAAGTTTGTCGCCTACCGCGACGGCGTGGCGCGAGGACGGATCCTCGTCAGCGACGATCCCCGCTACAACGCCGAGCACAAGACGAACGTGGGCTGCTTCGGCAGTTTCGAGTCGGCCGACGATCCGGAGATGGCCGCGGCCCTGTTGGAATCGGGCGCCGGATGGCTTCGCGGGCGCGGGCGGACGGCGATCATGGGGCCGATCGACTATTCGACGAACTACCTGTGCGGGCTGCTGGTTGAAGGCTTTCATACGCCGCCGAGGATTCTCGACAATCACAATCCGCCTTACTACGCCGGCCTGCTGGAAACTTGGGGCCTGGCCAAAGCCAAGGACCTTTATTGCTGGTGGTTTCTCGATCCCAAGGACATGGGCGCGCTGTGGCGGGAGCGGGCGGAACGGATCCTCAAGCGCGGCAAGATCACCATCCGCCAGTTCAATATCCGCGATTTCGACGCCGAGGTGCGTCGCTGCAGCGCGGTCTATAACGGCGCGATGGAGCGGAATTGGGCCTTCGTCAGCCTCACCGAGGCCGAGTTCCGCTACATGGCCAAGCGGCTGAAGGAGTTGGCCGAGCCGCGGATGGTGCTGCTGGCCGAGGTGGACGGATACCCGGTTGGCTTTTCGATCACCCTGCCGGACATGAACGAGGCGGCTCGCCCGCTGAACGGGCGCCTGTTTCCCTACGGGCTGCCGGTCAATCTCGTGCGATTTTTGTGGCGGAAAAGGGCGCGTCAAATCGGCGCGGATGATCGTGCTGGACGTGCTGGAGAAATATCGCCGTCGCGGCATTGCCGAGATGCTAATCCTCAAGACGCTGGATTTCGGCAAGAACGTGGCCAAGTACACCGGCGCCGAACTCGGCTGGACGCTAGAGGACAATTACCTCGTAAACCAGACTATCGAGGCCGTGGGAGCGAAGAAATACAAGGTGTATCGGATTTACGAGAAGCAAATTGGGTAAGTGAGGCCAACACGTCCCCGCAGGCTGCTTTCCACCCCGGTTGCCGCGGGAAATCTCCGAACTATAATAAAAGGCTACTCAAAATCACTGCTTCGGCACCCGAAAAACCCTTACCCCCGACCGTAGAGGAAACTGTACTCATGGCGAACATCCAGGAACTTTCCGAGTCCACTTTCGAGACCGACGTGCTCAAATCGGCGAAGCCGGTGCTGGTCGATTTCTGGGCCCCCTGGTGCGGCCCTTGCCGGCGGATCGCCCCTTTGCTGGAGCAGTTCGCCCAAGAGCACGCCGAGGCGATCAAAGTCGTGAAGATCAACACCGACGAGAACATGAACTTGGCCACCGGCTACCGCATCGACTCGATCCCCACGCTGATCCTCTTCAAGGACGGGCAGGTCGTCGAGCGCTTCGTCGGCTTCGACAAGTTCCGCCTGCAAGAGGCCATTTCGCAGGTAGCGGGGTAAAACTGTAACCCGAAGCGTGAGCGAGGAACGGACCAATCCTCGCTAACGCGTCGGGTTACGACGGACGGCGGTGCGCCATGGACCAATCCGCCTTGCTCTCGCCGGAGCTTCTAGCCAAGCTCGAACAGTTCGAGCTGGTGAGCCGCAAGATTTTCCGCGGCCGCATGAAAGGCGAGCGCCGCAGCCCGCGGAAGGGCCAAAGCGTCGAGTTCGCCGACTTTCGCAGCTACGTGCCGGGCGACGACCTGCGGTTTGTCGATTGGAACACTTACGCGCGGCTGGAGCGGCTCTTCCTCAAGATGTTCCTCGAAGAGGAAGACCTGCACTTCTACGCCCTGGTCGACGCCAGCGGCTCGATGGATTTCGGCGAGCCGACGAAGCTCCGCTATGCCGTGCAGCTTGCCGCGGCCTTGGGCTTCGTCGGGCTGGTGCGCGGCGACCGCGTGAAGATCGAGACGCTCGGACAGCCGCTGACCCGCACTGCGCCGGTCTTCCGTCGGCGCAAGAGCCTCTGGCGGATGCTACAGCACCTGGAGGAGATCAAAGGCGGCGGAAAGGTCGGCTTGGCCGAAGGCGTGAAGAACTTCTGCATCCGCAATTCGGGCCGTGGCGTCGTCGTGCTGATCAGCGACCTGATGGACAAAAACGGTTACGAGGCGGCGCTCCGCTATCTGATTTGCGCGACCTTGACGTTTACGTGATCCAGGTCCTTTCCGCGGCCGAGATCGATCCGGACATCAATGGCGACCTGCGGCTTATCGACTGCGAGGACGCGGACGTGGCCGAGGTGAGCGTAACGCCTGCCCTGGTCGTGCGCTACAAGAAAACGCTCGCCACCTTCATCGACCAGGCGCGGCAGGTACTGCACCAAGCGCGGCATGATCTACCTGCTGGCGCGGAACGAGGTGCCCGTGGAACAGTTGGTCAGCGGATATCTGCGGAACCGAGGGCTGGTGCGCTAACGCTGTCTATTGCTTCGTCCGATGGAAGAAAAGCGAGCGCAGGGGGTGGTTCACCGTGCCGGGCGGCAGGCGTTTTTGCACTTGAAGAACCTGCGACTGCGGGTTCAAGTATTCCCGCGGCCGGCCGCCGGCGATATCGGGACCGAAGCCGACCGACGGGTACGGATCGAACTTTTGGGCAACGTTTTGCTCATAGCGCTCCGTGCCGGCGTTTCCGAATAGAGGAGGAAGGGCCTGGGCCTCGGCGGCCGCCAAGGCAAGCACAACTGCGGTCAGCAAGCTGATTCGTTTCATGGGAAGTCCCTTTCAAGGCGAATAGTCCGTACATTCCTCATCGGACGCAGCGGACATGCAAAGCCAGCCATTGCCCGCGCGACACCACGCACACGCCCTGCGTAATCTGTAATGGAACGATTCCACCGGGATTTTCGGGTGTAGCGGCTTCACGCGCGAATCGTTCCTTGGGCGCGCTGTCGTCAATCCGAGCGCGGAATCGTTCGCAATGAGCCGAAAGCAAGCCGGTTTTCGTGTTGGCACGCCGCGTGCGAAAGGACAATGCCATGAGCACACCATCACTAACCCCCAACATCAAGGAGAAAAACATGTTTGCTCGTGCTTCCAAACTGGCGTTCGGCGTTTTGGCGACAACCCTCGTTATTGGAGCGGCCGGGACGGCTCTGGCCAAGCCTTGGCCGAAACCGCAACCGTGGCATTACTACCATCATTTTGGGCCGGCCGTGTGGGTCAACCCGGCGCCCGTCAACTCGGTAAACATCGTTCCGGCGGACATCCAAGTGGTCAATCCGAACCAGGTCGCGCTGAAGTACACGCTCAACGGCGGGCCGGTGCAAGTGCTGGCGGCCGGCGCCACAGTCGCCATTCCGCAGGAGTCGGTCATCGCCTTCGACCGCGGCGGAGCCCTCGGCTGGAACCGTTATACCTTGACCGGCGGCATCTACAAGTTCATTCCAGCCGGCGGCGCCTGGACTCTGGTGCGCGACGTGCCCGAAACCCCGCTCGTCGCCGCCGCCAATCCGCTCCCGGTTGCGACGCCGTGAGTGTTTTACTTGCCACTCTTGGGAAGCGTGCTAAAATAACGCTTCCCCAAGAGTCAGGCCGATCTATGCTCGCAAGACCAAGCTGCGATAGCGGACGCCCGGAGTTCATGGCCACGTTAAGTCTGCTCCCGCCATATAATCTCGATGACATAAAACTGGCCTATCGCGCGAAGGTGCTGGAAACTCACCCGGACCGAGGCGGAACGATAGGCGAGTTTCTGAAGGTCCAGGAGGCATACGAGCGGGCGGTGGACTACGTTGCCTACTGCGGCGACCGCCGCCAATGGATTGCCGACCACGTCGATTCTTACCTGCGGCAACAGGAAGCAGCCGTCGAGGCCCGGCGGCTGGGCGGACAGGTCGAGTTCGAGGAGGTTGAGTGGCTAAAGCCGTCGCTGGGCGACTTCGCCTGGCTGGCCGAGCGGCTGCGCGTCATCCGCCTGGGCGACACTGCCGCGGACGACGCCTTTCTGGCGTTTCTCGCGCAGGTGCCGCCGCGGACTCCGTATCTGACCGAATTGGACCTGGCGGGCACGCGCATCACCGATCAAGGACTGCAAGCGCTGACGGCATTGACCCTCTTGCAGCGGTTGGATCTTTCCGGCACGCGCGTGACCTGGCACGGAGTGTCGGCGGCGGTGGAAGCGCTGCCCGACTTGGATAAAGTGGGACTGACGGGCATTTCGATCGGCTGGCTCTCGCACTGGCGGCTACAGGCGTCGCTGCGCCGGCGCCGGGCCGAAAACGAGCGCCGCAGATTGCTGGGCAAACTGACCGAGGTCGACGGCCGGGCGGTGATTGAACCGGGCTAAGATTATGGCGGCCCGTGCCGCTCGAACCATTCCAACCAGCCCGCGGTCATCGCATCGGCGATCGTGCCCGACTTGCGGCACTCGGCGGCCGTTTTGCCCCAATAAAAACCGATCCAGCCCCGCGCGGTGGCGCGCGATTGATCGACGAAGGATGCAAGATCGTCCATCGAACAGTTCAAAGGGAACGTCTCTTCGATTACGACCGGTTTGCCTACGGAGAATCGTCGCAACGTATCGAGCGCCGCGCCGACTTTGTGCGCGTCCGGGTAAACGTGGACGCAGAGGAAATCCAGGCCTGGGGCGACTTCCTTGGGCACGAAGCCGGACATCTCGGGCCACGGCAACATGCCGACCGTGACCAGATGCCTGTGGTCTCGTTGGTGAATGGCGGTGACAAGCTCGTGGCACCACGCCCGCGCGATGGCCGGCCGCCGGCGGTCCTTCTGGTCCAGTGAGATGAACTGCACGTAGCTCTTGTCTCCCAGCGGCGGCGCGAGCCAATCGCCCGGCTTGCGGGCCCCACTGGGCACCACCGGCTCATTCATCAGGTCGTAGCAGAAGACGGCCGGACTCTTGCCGCAGCGCTCGGCGACGGCTTGCCAGAAGCAAGCTTGTGCCTTCCAGCGGTCTGCTTCGGAAAGCCGATGGTACCATGCCGGCACGTCGCGCTTGTGGTAGCAGCCAAGGCCCGTGATATCGAGGTACAACTGCTCCTTTTCCGCCAGGGCGACGAGCCGGTCCAGCCGTGCGAGGTTTGCTTTGTTGACACGATCGGCCGCGTCGAGAAACTTCGCGACCTGCAAGTGAATTCGCACAACGTTGGCCTTCATCCGCTTCATCTCGCGGAAGTCGGCCTCAATCTTCGGCCACTCCTTGTCCCAATAGTCCTCCAGCAGCCGCCCGCGGTCATCGCGATCGTAGTTGAAGCCCCAGGGGACGAACTCGCGGCCGGACTTCTCACAGACGAAGCCCGTGCCGCTCTTGGAGACGCTGATCCAGTCCAAGTCGGCGGCGGACGTCGAGAAGGCGATCAGTAGGAGAACCGACGGCAAATACCAAATGCGAAACACGAAATACGATACAAATCTCAAAACAGATGCGCGAATGTTCCAAACCATTTGGTGCATTGCGATTTTCGTTTTGGCATTTGTTTCGGATTTCGTGGTTTGATATTCTGATTTAATCGCTGGTGGGCCTGCGCTTGCTGCGAATCTGGTCCCACCCTACTTCGCCGCAATCGTTCCTTCCGTCGGGCTGCTGGCCGTCGCGTAGAGCTTCTTCGGAATCCGCCCGGAAAGGTAGGCGAGCCGCCCGGCCTCGACGCCCAGCCGCATCGCCTGGGCCATGCGGCAGGGGTCTTTGGCGTGGGCGATGCCAGTGTTCAAAAGCACGCCGTCAACGCCTAGCTCCATTGCCACGGTCACGTCGCTGGCCGTGCCCACGCCGGCGTCGACGATCACCGGATAATCGGGATCGCCGTCCTTGAGATACTCCAAGCAAATGCGGATGGCATTCGGATTGAGCACGCCCTGGCCGGAGCCGATCGGACTGCCGGCCGGCATCACGCTCGCGGCGCCGGCCGCTTTCAGCCGCCGGGCGACCACCGCGTCGTCGCTCGTGTAGACCAGCACCTGAAAACCGTCGGCCACCAGCTTCTCAGTCGCTTCCAGCGTGGTCACGGGGTCGGGCAGTAGGGTTTTCGTATCGCCCAAGACTTCGAGCTTGACCCAGTTCGCGCCGGGATTGTTCATTTGCGCGAGGATTTCGCGGCCCAGCCGGGCGACGCGGACGGCGTCGTCTGTCGTGAAACAGCCGGCCGTGTTGGGCAAGATCGTGTAGCGGTTGGTGTCGATAAAATCCAACAGATTCTTGCCCGCTGAGTCGATCAACCGCTCGCGGCGGACGGCTACCGTTATACACTCCGTCCCGGAGACATCCAGCGCCCGGCCCATCGCTTCGTAGCTGGAATACTTGCCCGTGCCGACGATCAGGCGGCTTTGGAAAGTGTGGGAACCGATATGGAGCGGATCGGAAGTAGTTGAGGTTGCGGACATGAGTTTTCAGTTTTCAGTGTTCAGTTTTCAGTAGCCGGTGTCCAGACTGAAAACTGAACACTGAACACTGAAAACTCCTACCCACCGCCAACGAGTGTGACGATTTCCAGGCGGTCGTTGTCGGCGAGCAGGTGCTCGACATGTTTGCCGCGGGGAACGAGCTGAAGGTTCACCTCGACGGCCACCGGCTTGCCGGTCAGGCCGAGTTGATCCAGCAGCGCGGCGACCGTCGCCCCGTCGGCGATGTCGCGAGGCTGGTCATTTACTACGATTTGCATTTTTGGAGTGCGACGGCTTGCCGTCGCTTTTCAATACTGGCAACGGTCCTCGTTAAGCTGCGCGTTTTGAAAAGCGGAAGCAAGCCTCCGCACTCCAAATCCGCTATTCGCTCTTTCCGCCCGCTGCCGCTCCCGGGTTTCGGAAGCGGCCGACATCCAGCAGGGTAAACTGGCCGCGCAGCGTCTGCCCAGCGTTCCAGGCGGAACTGGACCAGGGAATCGCGTAGGCGGCCACCTTGCCGGAGTTCAACTCGGCGACGTATACCAGCGCGCGGCTCAGGCTCTGCGATTTTCCGCCGCTGCGGCGGAGGTCGGCCGCGCCGGTCGTCAGCAAATACTTAGGGGCGCGACCAGGACCAACACCCAGGTCGCCGGTGACATTATACGTGTAGAAGGCGTTGAAGTGGCCCGTTTGCTTGGAAACGACCGCGGCGCTGAGGTCGCCGGTGAGGAAATCGAGGAAATAGACCGCCTCGACCTGCTCGTCGCAGTAGCCGGTGGCCATGGCGAAGCTGTCCGCGCGGTCCGTAGCCACGGCGTGGACGGGCACGCTTGGCCAGTAGCCGACCGTGAGCAGCCCGAAGACAAACGCGGCGCCGATTCCGAGGGCGATTCGGATGTTGGAAGACGACGGACCAATCGACGATTGCATGGCACGACACTCCTTTGTTCGCGTAGGGTGGGACAAGATTGCGCGGCGAGCGCAGGCCCACCGAACATACGTTTTGGTGGGCCGGCGGTCGCTGAGGCTTCCTGGTCCCACCCTACATCTATCAAATTCCACCGCAAATTCTACCGCCGAAAAAATATTTCCGCCAGCCCCTTGCAAACATTAGCGGATCGAGTATAACGCTTCATAGCATTGACGCTACCTCGGGGAAACTCATCATGCCGAATCTGCCAGGCTCCCAGCTAAACGTGGCCCTGATCGGCCAGGGTTTCATGGGCCGGACGCACTCGAATGCGTGGGGTCAGGTCAATCGCTTTTTCAAGCCGCCCATGAAGGCGGTGATGCACACCGTCTTCGGCCAGTCGGAGGAAAAGCCGCAGGCTTTTGCCGAAAACTGGGGCTGGCAGCATTGGACGAGCGATTGGGAGCAGCTCGTCAAATCGCCCGACATCGGGCTGGTCGATATCGTCACGCCGAATTACATGCACGCTCCGCCCGCCAAGGCAGCCATTGCGGCGGGCAAGGCCTGTTCCTGCGAGAAGCCGATCGCCGGTTCCTTAGCCGACGCCCGCGAAATGGTCGAGGCTGCTAAGAAAGCTAACGTCAAGACGTTCGTCTGGTTCAATTACCGCCGCGTTCCCGCCGTTGGCCTGGCCAACCGGCTGGTGAAAGAAGGCCGTCTGGGCGAAATCCGGCACGTGCGGGCGACCTATTTGCAGGACTGGGCGGGCGAGTCCGTGCCGCTTTTGTGGCGGTTCGACAAAAACCTCGCCGGCTCCGGCGCCCACGGCGACCTGAATGCCCACATTATTGATATGTCCCGCTTTGTGACCGGCCAGGAGATCACCGAAGTCCGCGGGGCGATTGCCGAGACATTTATCAAGGAGCGGGCGATCCCGGCGGGTGTGTCGGCGGGTGGCATCGCGGCCCACCGCAGCGCCGCCACCAGCGGCGGCAAGGGGAAGGTGACCGTCGATGACACGGTGCTCTTCCTCGCCCGCTTTTCCGGCGGCGCCGTGGCCAGCTTTGAGGCCGCCCGGCAAGCCACCGGCAACCAGAACCGCAATACGATCGAAGTGAACGGAACGAAAGGCTCGATCAGGTTCGACTTCGAGCGAATGAACGAGCTGCAGTGGTACGACGCCACCTTGCCCCGCGAAGTGCAGGGCTGGAGCACGATCATGTGTACGCATGGCGGCGACCACCCTTATGTGGCCAACTGGTGGCCCGACGCCCATTTGATCGGCTACGAGCACGGTTTCGTCAATCAGGCCTACGACATTCTCCGTGTGCTGGCCGGTGAGGCGCCGACGCTGCCGATTCCCGATTTCAACGATGCCTACCAGACGCAGCGCGTGCTGGAGGCCGCCATGATCTGCGCTTCCGAGGGCCATCCCGTCAAGCTCGATCAGGTGAAATAGTCTCCTCGCTCTCCGGGAGAGGGTTAGGGTGAGGGGAGTGGAAACAACCAATGATTTTGCACCAGTGATTCATCGCGCGAGCCCGCAAGCGTCCCCCTTGCGGCTCGCTGCAATTCGTTGTGCAACGAAGAAGCCCCGCCCGCGGAAGGATTCCGCGGGCGGGGTTCGTTTTTCTCCTAGCACGCACTATTTGAAGCCGCGAGACAGGAGGGAGTCAGGACTCAGTAAGTCTAGAGAACCTCCCATGAGCATCTTCCCACGCGGCCGTGTTCCGCGGCTCGTACTCTTCCACTTCGAAGCTGCGGCGGACGACCTCGCGGGCCTCGGCGATGCTGCCAACGGCGCCGTCGGCAACGGCCTGCATCATGATGTTGCCTATGGCCGTGGCCTCAATTGGCCCGGCGACGACGAGGCGATTGCAGGCGTCGGCCGCCGCCTGGCAGAGCAGGCGGTTTTGCGTGCCGCCGCCGACGATGTGGATCGTCTCGATCCGGCCGCCGGCAAGCGACTCGCAATAGCCCAGCACCTGGCGGAACTTCAGCGCCAGGCTGTCGTAGTGCGCAACGCAGCACAGCGCCCTCGTCCCGCGGGACCGTCTGGCCAGTCCGCGCAAAAGTCGGCAATCGTCTGCGGCATGTTATCCGGCGCCATGAATTCCGCCGCATCCGGATTGATGAACGAGACCAGCGGCTGGGCGGCCATCGCCAGCCGCGTGAGGTCCTCCCAATGCCAAGGTTCGCCGCCCTGGCTCCATACGCGTCGGCACTCCTGCACGAGCCACAGCCCGGTGATGTTCTTCAAGAGGCGGACCGTGTTTCCCACGCCGCCTTCGTTGGTGAAGTTAAGCTTCAAGACCTGCTCGTTGATCAACGGCCGGGGCGACTCGATGCCCATCAAAGCCCACGTGCCCAGGCTGATATAGCACCAGTCGGGCCGCTGGCCGGGCTTGCTTTGCGCCGGGACGGCCATGACGGCGCTGGCCGTGTCGTGCGAGCCGGGCAAGACGACCTGCACCTTCAGGCCGGTCTCGGCCGCCACCGCGGCGCAAGGGGCCGAGCTTCGCGCCCGGCTGCGCAATTTTGCCGAGAATGCCCGCGGGAAGGCCGAACTTGTCCAAAAGTTCCGTGGCCCAGCCGCATTTCACGGGATCGTAGAACTGCGATGTGCTCGCGTCGGTCATCTCGTTGCACTTCACGCCGGTGAGCAGCCAGTGCATGAGGTCGGGCATGAAGAGCAGCGATTCGGCCGCGTCCAAAAGCGGCGAGCCGCCGAGCTTCATCGCCAGCAGTTGATAAAGCGTGTTGAATTGCATGAACTGCAGGCCCGTGTGGCGAAAGATTTCCTCCCGCGGGACGATGGCGAAGGCCCGTTCCAGAATGCCGTTCGTGCGGGCGTCGCGGTAATGATAAGGATTGCCGAGCAGCTCGTCGCCGCGGCCCAGCAGTGCGAAATCGACTCCCCAGGTGTCAACGCCCACGCTGGCGATGGCCGCGCCGCCCTCGCCGGCCCGTGCCACGCAAAGTCCTTGGCGAACCTGCCGCCACAGGCCCGGCAGATCCCAATACATTCGTCCGACCATTTCGACCGGGCCGTTCTCGAAGCGGTAAACTTCGTCCAGGCGAAGCTTCTCGCCGTCGAAGCGGCCAGCCAGATGCCGCCCGCCCGAAGCGCCAATATCGATTGCCAAGTAGGTTCTGTCGGCCATTTGCCCAGGTCCTTTCCAAAACAGGAGAATAGCGGGTGTTCATCGTGTATGCCGCTTGGCGGCTCGTCAAGTCCCGATCGGGCGAGGCAATTGCTTTAGAGGATGCTCGGCTCGGGTAAGGCTCGGCGTCGCCAGCGGTGGCCCGTATTTCGTATAGCGACCAAGACGGCATTCTGCTAAACATCCCGCGAGAATCTGCCGATTGTGTGGATTGATTGGCCGGAATATGCGCAAGAGTTACCCACACTTCCTAAATTGCCAAAACCATCTCGCAACTCAGGGGAGATGTAATGAACACCTTAACGTCCATCCGCGGCGGGATCATGCGGTCGCCGATCATGTGGGGCCTGCTGACGTGCGCGGCCTTCTATGGACTGGTTCACGCCGGGCCGTTAGGCTTCCCGATCATCCATCGCTATTTCACGCATCACCCGGTCGAATACGGCGAGACTTTGCTCTTCTCGATCGGCTTGGCCGCGCTGTTGCTGCGGCTGGCAGATGTTGTTGCGCAGCGCGCGGGTCTGACGCGATCGCCGTGGCGGAACATCCCGGTCAATGACGTGCCGTCCGAGCACCTCTATGAACAACTCCAGACGGCATTAAACGGCCAGTCCGCCGGGCGGCGAGACGAGTATTTTTTCGGCAGGCTTTCCGCGGCATTGGAGTTCGTCGGCCGCCACGGCTCGACCGACGGCTTGAGCGACGAGTTGAAGTTTCTCGCCGACGCCGACGCCACCCGGTCGCACGCGCGATTCGGACTGTTCCGCGTGATCGTTTGGGCGATCCCGATCCTCGGCTTCCTGGGCACCGTGATCGGCATCACGCTGGCTTTGAATGCCATCGACCCCAAGCATCCCGACGAATCCATGCTGCAGGTGATTACGGGCCTGGGCCTGAAATTCGATACGACGGCGGTGGCGCTTTCGCTCTCGATGGTCTTGATGTTCATGCACTTCTTTGTCGACCAGGCGGAAACCGCACTTCTGCGGGACGTCGATCGCAAGGCGGAGCTAGAACTGGCGCATTATCTTCCCTCGGCGCCGACGGGCGGAGACGGGCAGGTGGCGGCCGTTCGCCGCATGGCCGAGGTCGTCGTCGCGGCGACCGATAAGTTGATCCAGCGGCAGGCCCAATTGTGGCAGGCTTCGATCGACGCCGCCGCGGCGCGATGGACCGGCATGGCCGATACGGCCGGCGCGAACCTCACCCGCGCATTGGAGGAGAGCTTGACGCTGCACGCGCAGCGGCTGGCGGCAAGCGAGCAGGCAATCGCCGAACAAAGCCGGCGACAGTGGGAGAAGATCGCCCAAGCCGAGCTTCAACACGTGCAGGGCCTGGCAGACTTGCAGTCCGCGATGGCCCAACAGGCCGAGTCGATGGAACGGACCGTCGAGGCGACGCGCGACGTAGAGCAGCTCGAAGACGCTTTGAACCGCAATCTGGCGGCGCTGGCCGGGGCCAAAAACTTCGAGCAGACCGTGCTCGGATTGGCTGCAGCAATACACTTGCTCAACGCGCGGCTGGCGGAATCGCCGACCATGCCCGCGGCCGTGCAACTTGATTCCAAGCGCCGCACCACAAAGGCAGCATGAAATCGTTCTGGATGACCAGAAACCGCCGCGGAAAGCGGGAGGCGCCGCGCCTCTCGCTCTTTCCCTTTCTTGCCGTGCTGATCTGCACGATGGGGGCGCTGGTCCTCTTGCTTCTAACCGTCACACGGCAGGCCCGGCTGCAGGCCGCTCGCGAAGCCGCCGGCAAAAACGCGGAAAAACAGTCGAAAATCGCCGGCGAAATGGAAATGGTCCGGTGGCGCGTCGATCAACTCAAGAACTCGCGCACGCAGACGGCCGCGCAACTGGCCCAGGCGCGGCTTTTGCTCGGCCATATTGAAGACCACGAGCGCCGCCTCCGCGCCCAGTTCGCGGAACTTTCCGCGCAGGCCAAAAAAGCCGATGCCGCGGGGCTTAAGCCCGGCGACTTCGTCGCGCCCGGCGAAGACGAGTTGCGGCAGTTGGAAGCCCAGATCGCCGCCGCCCAAGCGGCTCTGGCAAGGTCGCAGCAGGCGGCCGCCAATCGGCCCAAGTCGTACGCCATTGTTCCCTACGAGGGTCCTAACCGCACGCGCCGCCGGCCGATCTACATCGAATGCCGCAGCGACGCGGTCGTCTTGCAGCCGGAAAACATCGTCTTTGGCGAAGCCGATTTCGACGAACCACTGGGACCTGGCAATCCGCTGGCTGCCGCCGTCCGCGCCGCGCGGGAACAGATGCTCATGGAGCGCAACACCGACCCGCAAAACGCGGGCGAGCCGTACCCGCTCCTGCTCGTCCGGCCCGACGGCATCGCGTTTTATGGCGCCGCCTTGGCGGCGATGAAGTCATGGGGCTCGGATTTCGGCTATGAGTTGATCAATGCCGATTGGCAGCTCAAGTATCCGCCCTCCGACCCGAACATGGCTCGGGCGGTGGCCCAGGCGGTCGAACTCGCGCGTGAAGAGCACGCACGGCTGGTAGCGGCCGCGCCGAGCAAGTACGGCAAGCGGCCTCGAAGCGGACTTTATCGCTCGTCGCTCGCCGGCGGCGATCAAGATCAAGGCGGTGGGGACGGCGGGAGCCCTGGCGTGTATTCGTCCAAGCCCGACAACCGTTACGGCGAACAATCCGCCGGCGGCGGGTCGGGAAACGGCGGCGCGGCGGGCGCCAACGGTTCATCGCGAGGCAACGGATCGGGCAATGGCCCCGGCAGAGGACATAGCTTCGGCAGCGGCGACGGTGGCTCGGACGAGTCCGATCTCAATGACAGCGCGGTCGCCAAGGCCGACGAGAAGTTCAAGGAAGCAGATCCCTATGGGCAGATCGCCGTTCCTGGCGGAGGAACCGGCGGCGGGGTTCCTGGCGCCGGTGGCGCTGCCGGTCGCGGCGGAATTTCTGGCGGCGGAATCCCTGGCGGTGCGGTTGGCGGAGCCTACCCTGGCGGGGCCTATCAAGGCGGCTTTGCCGGCGCTCCTGGCGGCGGATCACCGGCGCAGTCGGGCGGCGGAGCTCCAGGCGGCGTCGCAGGCGGTGGTCCAGGCGGTAGCTTTCAAGGCGGTGTGAGTGGCAGTGTCTACCCAGGCGGCTATGGCGGCTCGCCAACTGTCGCCGGCGGTGTGCCGGGTGGCGGGCCCGGCGGCGTAGGCGGCACAACAAGCATGAACAGCGGTGCAGCAGGAATGAGCGCAGGCGCACCAGGAGTTAACGGCAGTGCGGGCGGAGTGGCAAGTGGTGACACCGGTGTTGGCTCAACCGGCGGCGGCTACGGGTCAAACGGGTCAAAATACGGCAGCGGCATGGGCGGCAGCGGCGGCGGCGATGGCGGCGGGACACCCGCGCAGTGGGCTGGCGGTGGTTCCGGCGCTGGCTCTGACGGCAGCAACACGGCTGGCGGCGCATCGGCCGGCTCGCCAGGCGCTGCCTCCGGTGGAGTGCCCGCGCTCTTCTCGCCCACGTTTGGTCAAACGTCCGGCGATGGCCAAAGTAGCGGGCAGGGTAGCTCCGCTGGCGGCACACAAGGCGCCGCGCAGCCCGGCGCGCAATCCAATGGGCAAGTAGCATATCAAGGCAACGGACAGCCATGGTATCAGGCCAACGGGCTAGCCAGCGGTTCGGGCACGGCTGCCGCGCCGAGCGGCCGGACGGCTACATCACTGGGCGGCCGAACGACCCCAATCCCAATCCGCCGCCGCCGCGCTCTGATGTGTCCGGCGTGGCGATGGTCCCCAGTACGCCGCCCCGCCCCGGCGAATACCAGCCGCCCAGCGACCCGCCGCCGCCCAAGCAGGACGACGACAAGAAGAAAAAGAAGAACCCGTATGACAACATCGATCTGGACCGCAACGAGGTAGACTGGGCCCTGCGGAACGCCCGCAGTCATGCGGCCGCCATCAGCCGTCCGCTGCACGTCGATTGCTACGCGGATCGCGTCGTAATCGCGCCGGACCAGCCGGGCGGCCAACCGCACGTCGTCGTTTGCAATGGCAACACGCGCCGCGACGCGGACAGGTTCGTCGCCGCGATCTGGGAAATCATCGACTCCTGGGGCATGGCAGGAAAGCAAATGTACTGGAAGCCCGTGTTGAACTTTTACGTCGCCCCCGGGGCCGAGCCGCGGCTGATGGAGCTGGCCCGCGGCCTCGACGGCAGCGGCCTCGTGATCGAGAGGAAACAGTAAAGCCTACTCATCTCGCTCCGTCGAGATGTCCTAACCAATAAGAAATGTCCCGCACCGCCGAACACGAAGAAGCCGTCAACGCCGACTCGTTCCTCGATATCGTGGCGAGCGTCGTGAGCGTCATGATTATCATGGTCATGATGACGGGGTTGAAGATCAAGAACACGCCGGACGCCGCGCTTTCCGCCGACGTCGTCGTCTGCGCTGCGGGCGATCTGGCCCAGAAAGCAAACGACGAGCAAGCCCTGCACCAAGAGATAGCGGCCCTGGAACGGCAGATGCGCGAAGTGCAGGCGCAAACGGTCCGTAGGGCCCGCGAACGCGACGTCCTTTCGCTGGCCGTTACGGGGCTGGATCAACAGCTACGCGGCGCGCGGCAGCAGGCGGCCGCGCGACAGGACGTTGGCGGTGAAATCGCCGCGAAAGTCGCCGACGCCCGCAACCGGCTGGAGATCCTCAACCGCAAACGGGAGGCGATCGAGCGATCGCCGCTGGCGTCGGTGCAGATTGAAAGTTACAACACGCCGCTGGGCCACACGGTCGTCGGCCGCGAGGTGCATTTTCAACTGAAGTACGGCCGCGTCGCCTACGTGCCGCTCATGGAGTTGGTCGATAGCGCGGTCGAGGACATCAAGCGCAGGGGCCATCGGCTTTCCGAAGACGAGGAGCTGACCAACACGGTAAAGGAGATCGACGGCTTTCGCATGACCTATCATATCCTTGTGCGGCAGCCGACGCCCGCGGAGATTGAAGAACAGCACAGCCGGAAGCTGATCGTCGAGGACCGCTTCGACTTGCGGCCCGTGGCCGACAATCTGGGCGAGACGATCGACGAGGCCCTGCGGCCCGGCTCGCAGTTCCACGAGGCGCTGAACAGCCGGCGCGCGCGAGACGCCACGATCACGCTCTGGACTTATCCCGGCAGTTTTGACGAATTCCGCCGCTTGAAGAAAGAGCTTTATCAACTTGGCTTCCCCGTCGCCGCGCGTCCCTTGCAAGACGGCGTTCCGATCAGCGGCTCGTCGTCCGGCAGCAAATCGACCGCGGAGTAGAGGGATTGCGGACTCTTGTTCGTGCGGCTATGTTGGGCCGGCAACCGTTGCGAACTGCCCCACCACGTTTGCCATTGGGACCTCGTCATGCCGGAAAAGATGCCGCCGCCCGTAATACTTGCGATGAATGTCTGCGATGCGATTTGGATTGAGCCCAAGAGCACAAAGGCTTGTTTATTGGGATTGTTCTCCGAGATTGTTGCGACAAGCTTTCCGATAACGCATCCGCTCTTGGCTGTCCATCTTTGTATGACCGACGCACACGGAAACGTACCCTTGAAACTAACGCTAGTCGACGCGGACGAGGAACAGGAGCCGCTGGCCGAGCGGGAGATAGAAGTTGACTTCCCGGGGCGTGGGGCTATCATAGACGTGTACGCGCACTTGAAAGACATTCTGTTTCCCGGGCCCGCGAATTTCGTCTGCAACTGTTTGTTCGTGAAGAGTTCATCATGGAACGCCGCGTCTTCGTTCGCGAGGAGGTAAATTGAAAATGACCGATAAAACGGCAGCCTCGAAAACCGCGGTTGGTGCGGTTTCAAAGACGATTTCGGTGACCATCAAAGGTCGCGGAGCCAGCACAAATGATGCTGGCAAGAGCAGCTGCACCGGCGTGGCCGATTTCGCGAAGATAGCCAAGCTAGTATCCAAGAAGCCGCTGCGACGTCCGAAGCCTCGAAGGCTCAGTCGCGACAATTAGGGCTTCGCTTCGTGGTGCGCGCCATGTTCCACGTCACCCGCGAACTCGACTTCTGCTACGGCCACCGCCTCTTGAACTACGAAGGCAAGTGCCGCCACTTGCACGGGCACAACGGCAAGGTCCTGATCACGCTGGAAGCCGCGAATCTGGACGAACGCGGCATGGTGCTGGACTTCGGCGATATCAAGACGGTGATGAGCGGCTGGATCGACGACAACCTCGATCACCGCATGATTCTCTGCCGCCGCGATCCGGCGGTTGAGCTGCTCAAGCAACTCGGCGAGCCGATGTATCTGCTGGATGAAAACCCGACCGCGGAGAATATCGCCCGGCTGATTTATGAGGTCACGGCCGCCAAGGGGTTTCCGGTGGTTGAAGTACGGCTATGGGAAACGCCGCGGTGCTACGCCGCGTACCATCGCTGAACTTGCCTCAATTCGGCCTTTTTCCCTCTGGACACAGCCCTCGGTTTTTGCGAGACTCCGCCGGCCGAGTAATCCTTATCTTGGCGACCGCTTTCTTCGGGAGTTGAGGCGTGACACGGATCGTAAACTGGTTTCGCCGCTGCGGGACCCTTTTCCTTTGCTTTGCGGCCATTATTTGCACTAGCGGCTGCTGCTCGACGAACAATTCGGCCAACGGCTCTGGGCAAAACTACACCGGCGTCTGGAGTTCATCGAGTACGCAAGCACAGAAGCCGAAAACGCCGTCGGATTTTATCGGCCAGCCTCGTAACGACAATTTCTAGGAGCCATCTTGAAAACGAAGGAATCGAGCTTATCCTTGCGGATCTCGTTTTGGCTGCCGGTGTCGATCGCGGCCTTGCTCGTCTTCCTTCCCGGTTGCACCAGTCTCTACGACCTGGTTCCGGGGCACAAGGAGGCAGAATTCCGAGATCGGGTGCAAAACGACAGCTTTCCTACCGCGGCCCAGGCTGTCCGGGAACCAGCGACGGGCGGCAGTTAGCGGCATCTTTAGGTCCAAAAGAGCTACTTTTTTCCTGACCCCTATAACCGCGCAGCTTCGAGCTTAAACTTGCCTATTTTTTCCGCTTTTTCAATCGACTGCGATTCTCTTGGTCGTGCCGTCGCGTTAGACTGCTAGTGCGCCAAAAAGAGGCCGGCCGTTGCCGGGCTTCGGCGTGGAGATCCAAAGAATTGCGCCGACTGCACCTCTGCTTACTGATTTCACTCCTCATGTGGTTGCTTGCGCCCAGCGCCAGCCGCGGACAGGGCCAGGATGCCGGTGTTTCCGCCCGGCACAACTCCTGGGCGCGCTTCCAAAGCGGCGCGTGGAAGCTGGTTCGCGTGACGACGGAGACGCTGGACGAAGGCGGACACGTGACCGCCACCAGCGTCACGGAGACCAAGACGACCCTGACGCGGGTTGAAAACGACGGCGTCGTGCTGGAAGTCGAGGTCGGGGTCGAGATTGCCGGTAAGCAGTTCGACGGCCTGCCGCAGTGCATCAAACAAGGCTTTCATGGCGAGTTGGTCGGCCGCGAGGCCAAGTTCCAACCGCCGGCCGACGGCGAGGTGACGATCGAAGACCGCAAAATCCCCTGCCGCAGCCAGCAGATTGAGATCAGTGGAAGCTCAAGCCGGACGGCGGTTAGCCTCTGTTATTCCGATAGTTTGGCGCCCTATATCCTTCGCCGCCAAAGCAAGACGACCGACGACTCGAATAACCTGGTGAGCGAAACGACTTCGGAAGTCGTCGCTCTGGATATGCCGCAGCGCGTGCTGGCGGACATTAAGAATGTCGCCTGCATCAAGACCGTTCAGAAGACCTCAAAGGGGACTGTGACCACGATTGCCATGTCATCGCCCGACGTGCCGGGCGGCGTTGTTTCACAGACAAGCAAGGAACTGGACTCCGCCGGCCGGCTCGTTCGCCGCAGCACGATGGACATAGTCAGCTACGGAACGCGGCCGGAAAAAGAGCGCACCGGCCTGTTCGGCCGCAAACGGGCGGTGCGCGCACGGAAGACCACGTACTGATCAAGCCGCTGGCCAGCGCATCGCAAAATTCTGCGAAAATCCTTCCGATCACTCGTTGCACGGTACTGCGCTCCTGGTTTGCTCGCCGCATGCCCGCTCTTGTCGGCGGTGGAAATACACGGTAAAATTTGGGATTTACCCCCGCTGGCGGGAAAACTACCTGGAATCGGAAGCAGACTGCCCCAATCTATGTTGTTTGCGCTACTGAGCTTGATCGCGGATGCCGGCAATGGCGGCGGCGGCGCGGGCGGTGGAGGAGGCGGTCTTGGCGGAATGCTGCCGTTTATCATTGTCATGGCGGCGGCCATGTACTTCCTGTTCTATCTGCCGTCCAAGCGCGAGCGGAACGCGCCAGGCGAACCTGTTGGCGGGAATAAAGAAAAATGATCACGTCGTCACCACGAGCGGAATATATGGCGTGGTCACGGACGTCAGCAAAGATACCAATAAAGTCACGTTGCGAATCGACGAATCGACCGGCGCGAAAGTAAAGATGGACCTTACTTCCGTCGCCAGGGTACTGGGCGACGAACCTTCCGAGACCGCCCCGTCGAAGTAGCTGCCGAAAAAGCTTTTGCAGGAATTTCCATTCATGAATTGGCTTATCAATAACAACCCGCTCCTTCTTTACGCGCTGATCGTCGCCGGTTTGGCGCTCGTGTCGTGGCTGCTGGCGCTTGGCTGGGTAAGGGCGTGCGCATGCCCGACTACGGTTGGAAGTTCAGCGTGATCTTCTTCGCCTTCTTCGCGGCCATTGTGGCTATCTGGTGGAACTGGCCGCCGAAACTGGGCATCGACCTGGGCGGCGGGGCAATACTGGTTTATCGGGTTGATCCAAACGCCCACGTTTGGCGCCCCGAGTTGATGGAAAAGCTCGTCCCCGCGATTTCCGAGCGCGTCAATCCGGGCGGACAGAAGGAAATCTCCGTCCGCAGCCTCGGCACGAACATGGTGCAGATCATCATGCCCGCAGTCGGCGGCGCCAACGCCGAGAAGAAAAGGGCCGAGATGGACGAGGTCAAGCGCATCATTCAAAGGACCGGGGCCTTGCAATTCCGCATCGTCGCCACACTGCGCGACGACCGCTCGCTCATTGAAGCCGCCGCCGCCGCCCGCAAAGCGGCTTGGGACAAAGCGCCCGGTCCCAATAACAACGATGCCACGATCTATCCCGATCCCAAGACGGGCAAGAATGAGCTCGCCGAGTGGACCCGCGTCCGAACGGACAAGAACGGCAGGGAACTCGAGAGTTTCAGGAACGATCCGGCGAGCATCCAACTGGCCTACAAGGACAAGGACGGCAACGAAATCTCTCACACCGAAGTGCTCGTGCTCGCTCCCGAATCGGGCAGCAATGTAACGGGCGAGGACCTCCGCAACGCGCAGGCCGAGTTGGACCAGAGGAACGGCGGCTTTGACGTCGCATTTCGCTTCAGCAGCGATGGCGGCGCGCGATTCGGCAAATTGACGGGCGATCACCTTCCCCAGGACAACGGGGCATTCAAGTACCAACTGGCGATCGTGCTGGACCATGTCTTGCAGTCGGCGCCTACCCTCAATTCCCGCATTTCCGACAACGGCGTCATCGAGGGAGGATCGGGCGGATTCGACAAGGAGTACGCAGACGAGCTGGCCGACATCATCAATCGCGGCAGTTTGCCCGCGGCCCTTTATCAAACACCCGAGCGTGAGATGATTACCGATCCGACGCTCGGCGCCGATACGATCCGGCAAAGCCTGATCGCCATGGTGATCGCCGCCATCGTGGTGCCGCTCTTCATGCTTTACTACTACCGTTTCGCGGGCCTGGTGGCCGTGATGGTACTGTCGCTGACCGTGCTGCTGCTGGTGGCCATCATGGTGCTGGTCAAGGCGCCCTTTACGCTGACCGCGCTGGCCGGCCTGGCGCTTGCGGTGGGCATGGAGGTGGACAACAACGTGCTGATCTACGAGCGCCTGCGCGAAGAACTCCGCCACGGCGCGGCGCTGCGCATGGCCTTGCGAAACTCGTTCCACCGCGTGGGCGTGGTCATCGTCGACGCCAACATCACGCACGTGCTGGCCGCCGCGGTGCTCTTCTACGTGGGCACGGAGCAGGTCAAAGGCTTCGCCATCACGTTCCTCTTGGGCGCTCTGCTGAGCATCTGGGCGACGATGTTCGTGGCCAAGACCATTTTTGACGTCTGCGAGCGCCGCCGCTGGATAAAAGAAATCCACATGAAGCAGTGGATCGGCCACACGACGATCGACTTCATGCACTGGTTCCCCGCCTGCGCGACCTTTTCCGTCCTGATCACGGTCTTGGGGCTCGTCGTC
This sequence comes from uncultured Planctomycetia bacterium, assembly GCA_963780045.1. Lineage (GTDB taxonomy): Bacteria > Planctomycetota > Planctomycetia > Pirellulales > Thermoguttaceae > JANXQG01. The sequence goes on from CAVZZZ010000005.1 coordinate 1,233,880, forward strand.
GCGGGCGTTCGCGGCAAGGACCTCTTCGACATCGACTTCACCGGCGGAACTTCCGTGCAGGTCGTCTTCCGCCAGGCGGAGAAGATCGAGGACATACGCACCGCGCTGGACAAGTACGAGGCCCAGCACAAGGATTCGCTTCCCGGCGCCACCGTGACCCACGTCTACTACGAAAACGAGGCCCCCGACCGCCGCTTCGTTATCAATACTTCGAATACCAAGGGCGACGACGTCAAGAAGCTGATCGAGCAGCTCTTCGGCGGCAAGCTCGTCAACGCGAACTTGACGTACGATATCTCTACGGCCCCGGTAAATGTCTCTCCGGGCGAGAAGGCGCCGGAAACGACTCCGGCAAAGACTGCCGGCCCCGCGGTCCGACACGCGGAGCCGAAACCTTCCGAGCCGCCCGTTGACAAGTCTGGCCCGAAGCCGGAACCCAAACCAACCGGCGCTGTCCCCACACGCGCCTCGCCCGCCGCGCCGCGGCCGACGGGCAGTGCTCCCTCGACGCCGAAACCGACGGGAATCCATGCAGGTTGGGACAAGCATACGACGGCGCCGTTGGACATTTGGTCGCGGCGTAGGGTTAATTCCAATATTAATCATCTATCATCGCCAGCCCGTTTGCGCAGGCCGACTACGATCGGCGCGACCTTGTCCCACTTTACGGCCGGAGTGGGTGTGACTCTCTTGCGCAGGCCGAAGCGCCGAAGACTACTGCCAATCCAAAATCGACGGCGCCCACGGCCGCCGGCACCGGCTCGAGCGTCGCCGCGAAGGCCCCGGCGACGACCTCAACCAGGCCCGCGGCAAAATCGGAAGCCAAACCGATAAACGAAGCTGCCACGAAGCCTCTGCCGGCGCCGCTGCAAAAGCCCACCGCAAAACTGCCCCCGCCCGGATCGAGGAGTCGCAAGTCTTCCACTATCGCTCCGCCGGAACCGGCGCTGCAGGCGGCGCTTTCGTTCCAAATCGGCGAGGAAAAGGACCACGGCGCGCGATTTGAAAAGGAAAAGCTGCGATCCATGATTGGAGACTCGCTTGCGGCCTGCAAGGTCCCGGCAAAAAACGTGAGCTTCGATCTGAGCAACGAAACCGACGACGCCGTTTCCGACCATTGGACCGTAACCTTTACGCAAATCCCCGGCGCCAGCGTGAAGCTCACGCCCGCGCTGGTCACCGATGTTTTGAACCACGTCAAGGCCGAAGTCTCGAAGCAACCTTATTTCCCCGGCGCGGACCAAATGGGCTCGGCGGTGGCGGTCGAAGCGCGGGTCTGGGCCGGCGTCGCCTTGGTGTTGAGTTGGTCGTTGATCATTGGCTACCTCTGGATCCGCTTTCAGGGCGTGGCCTTCGGTTTGGCGGCGGTCATCGCGCTCATTCACGACGTGCTGGTGATGCTGGGCGCGATCGCCTTCAGTTCCTATCTGGCGCTGATTCCCGGCGTGACCGCGATCACGCTCATCGAGCCGTTCAAGATCGACCTGACGATCGTGGCCGCGTTTCTCACCATCATCGGCTACTCGGTGAACGATACGATCGTCGTGTTCGACCGGATCCGCGAGATTCGAGGCAAGTCGCCCGTACTGACCCGGCAGATGGTCAACGACGCCACCAACCAGACCCTCAGCCGCACGGTGCTGACAAGCTCCACCGTGCTGGCCGTGGTGCTGATTCTCTACATCGCCGGCGGCGCCGCCATGCACGGCTTTGCCTTTGCCCTGTTCATCGGCGTGCTCACCGGCACGTACAGCTCGATCTACGTGGCCGCTCCGATCCTGCTCTGGCTGCTGCACCCGAAGGAAATAAAAGCCGGCCCGTCCGGCAGCGAGGCGGCAGGATTGGCGAGAAAGAGTTGACGCGGCCAGCGCCCTGCGCCAACGCCGGCCGGTGGTGCATGCCCCTGCGTTTCCGGTCCGAGATATTCTTCCCGCGATTCGATCATCGAGTTCTTGGCCTGTTTTTGGCGGTTTTCTTGGCACGGATGAACCTTGACCAAACTTTGATCGGACTTTGAACGAACCTTGAATGGACTTTGAACGAAGCATGGATCGACCGGCGGAGCGCAGCCTCAGTGTGGATTATGTAACAAAGCGTGGCAGGGAGCGGGGAGCACGGAGCGGTAGAAAATGAACAATGAACAACTAGTGATGAGTTTTGAACATTGAACATTGACCCCTCCGCGTTCCCAAATCCCGAATCCCCAATCTTCACTACTGACATCATCTATTAACACAGCCCTCTCTATATACTACGATTCTCGCGCTATGCGAAAAGACAAGAATTCTTGCCGGCGGCGCCGAAAACCATGCGTAAGTCCTTATGCCGTAAGGGCTACAAAAAAGTTATTGACCCGCTTTTCGCGCGCTCGATTTGTCCATGTTTTTAATATTGGCCAGCGGCGACGGGAGGCACGGACTTCGCGGCGGGCGCTGAATGCTGGAGTCCCGGCTTTAGCCGGCATTGGCTGGCAGCGGGAGGTTTCTGCTTTAGCACGGATTTGGCGGCAACGGTCCCTGGCTTTAGCCTCGTTGCCGACCATCGTCACCTTTTCGACGCAAATCGTAAACAATAGCACGCCCGGCAGCCCGGACACGCTCACCGTCTCTCCGGGCGCGGACGGCAGCGGCGTCGTCGGGGTTGCGGCGGCCAATACCTACACGGGCGACACCACTGTCGAGGCCGGGGCGGAATTGGACGTCGGCAGCGGGACCGGCGGCGGCAGCATCCAGTCGGCGAACATCGACAATGAGGGACTGCTGCGTTTTTGGTCGGACAGTTACGTTTGCCCTCCCGGCCCGCCTGCACCGGTGGCAACCGGCTAAAGCCGGAACGCCAGCGCCGCTTCGGCTAAGTCGACTCCCTACCAAAGCAGCACAATCCAGGCTTTTGCTCGGTTGCGGTCGAGAGTTCATAAGTCCCGCTCGGCAAGCAGGACCTATTCCTCCCCGCGCTACCCCCTCTCCCGCTACCGTGGTATGATAACGGTGGGAGGATCGCTCCAAAATGCCCAGACCCAACGTCGAAACGCTGTTGGACCTCATCCAGCGCAGCGGGCTGGTGGAAAAGGACAGGCTCGACTCGTGCCTTGGGCGAATCAAGAACGAAGGCGGCGGCCAGCTTCCCAGCGAGGCGGGCGAAGTCGCGCAAGCTTTTGTCGCCGAGAGCCTGATCACGCCCTGGCAGAGCGACCGACTGCTGGAAGGCAGGCACCGCGGCTTCTTCCTCGGCCGCTACAAGCTGCTGGGCGAGATCGGCAGCGGCGGCATGAGCAAGATCTACCTGGGCGAGCACGTGCTCATGCAGCGGCGGGTGGCGATCAAAGTGCTGCCGCGCCATCGCGTCAGCGACACTTCCTACCTGGCGCGGTTCCACCGCGAGGCCCGCGCCGCCGCCGCGCTGGACCACCCGAACATCGTCCGCGCCTACGACGTCGACAACGACGGCGACACCCACTATATCGTGATGGAGTACGTCGACGGCCGCGACCTGCAGCAGGCCGTCAAGCGCGGCGGACGGCTGGACTATGCCACGGCCGCCGACTACGTTCGCCAGGCCGCCGAAGGACTCGGAAATGCCCATTCGCACGGCCTGATCCATCGCGACGTCAAGCCGGCCAATCTCCTGGTCGACCAGAAGAAAGTCGTCAAGGTTCTCGATCTGGGCCTGGCCCGCTTCACCGACGACGACCGCGCCAGCCTGACGGTGCAATACGACGAGAACGTGCTGGGCACCGCCGACTATCTGGCCCCCGAGCAGGCCGTGGACAGCCACGGCGCCGATGCCCGCGCCGACATCTACGGCCTGGGCTGCTCGATGTACTTCATGCTCACGGGCCACCCGCCGTTTCCCGACGGCACGCTGCCCCAGCGGCTGATGGCCCATCAAAGGCAGCAGCCGCCGCCGATTACCAAGGAACGCCCCGACGCGCCGGCCGATCTGCTTGCCATCTGCGCGAAGATGATGGCCAAGCGGGCCGCCGATCGCTATCAATCGATGGCCGAAGTGGCCGAGGCCCTAGGGCGTTGGCAGTCGGACCACGAGCAAGGCTCCAAGGGCGGCAGCTCGTCGAGCCGCCGGCTGGGGATAGGCACGCCGCCAGGCGCGGCCGCCCGCGGGTCGCAGCGGCCATCGTCTTCCGGGGCGGACTCTTCGCTGCGCAGGGGCGCCCCGCCTGCCTCGGGCCGCCGCGATTCCGGCGTGCTGCCCCGCGCCGTGGCGGAGGCACCATCGCTGGCCACGGGCGACACGCTGACAGGTTCCGCGCAATCGCCGACTCCGTCCTTCATCCGCCGCGGCGAAGCGGGGCGCTCTCGATTCCAAACTGCGCCAGAAGGCGCTTCCCAAGGCGACACCGTTGCCGGGCCCTGCCTCAAAATCGCCCGCGTCCCGCGACGATTCGCGCATTTCTCTGGACCACGTGCTCGGCAGCGATGCAGCCAACTCGGGCAGCAGCATTCGATCGGGCGACTTCAAGGCGCTCGCCCGGCGGCCGAAGAAAAACGTCGCTTCCTTGTGGATGTGGGTCGGGCTGGGCGCGATCGCGCTTGTACTTCTAGTGATCGTGGTCCTTTGCATCATGCTGCAGCCGAGGTAGGTCCTTTCTGCCGGAATGGCTTATAGCCTATTTGAAAACCCGTAGATGCGGCGTCCCGCCGCATTATGTAAGCGGCGGGACGCCGCTTCTACAAGTTAGCGACGGCGACTCAAAACACGTATTCCCGGCCGGGCGCAACGATCTCCACGTTGGGCAAGCCGAGCGCTTTCAGTTCGGCAGCCACCTCGCTGTAGAACGCGGCCTTGATGTGGACGGCGATTACGCGCGTTGTCGCGGGAAGTTTCGCCACCTCGCCGGCAAACATGGCGGGCGTGAGATGCTTGGCCGCGCGGGCCAATGCGGCCATTGAGTTGGGAAACGTCACCTCCAGAAAAGCCGCTCGCAAATTCCCCGCGGACTTGGCGCGGCGCCAGATTTCTTCCGTCGGACCGGTGTCCATCGAGAGGACGACCGTGGCGCCATCCTGCTGCAGCAGAAAGCCGCTGGTGGGCACGATGTGATCCACCGATACCGAAGTGACACGCACACCCTCCAGCTCGACCGACCCGCCCGGCGCCAAGTGCGCCAATTGTACAAGGGGGTCGGATTCCTTGCCAAGTCGCTCCAGGTCGGGCCAAAGACAATCGTTAAAGACGTGCTTTCGCAGGGCATTAAGCACCGCGTCGCTGCCGTGGATGACGATGGGCGGCTTGCCGGGCTCGGCGACGTTTTCCAGAAAAATCGGCAGCGAGCCGATGTGATCGACGTGGCTGTGGGAGAGCACGACGTGACGCACTGTCTGCTGTTCTTCCCAAGTGGCAAAGTAGCCCAGGCTGCCGGCGTCCAAGGCCAACGAACCGTTAACCAAGTAGGTCGTGAGGAATTGCCTGGACTGCAAAGGGTCCGATCCGCAGTCCGAGGCAAGTAGCTTGATTCTCATAAAGCACCGTTTCGTGTTACCATTATAACTACGGTGCCTGGCCCGGCGGCGGCGCGGGCAAGTCCGGCGGGACGGGCAGGGGGCGCGGACCAGGGAGCGGGGAGCCGACCCGCTGCGCAGGTGCCCCGGGCTCCCTGCTCCCTGCTCCCTGCACGCCGCCCCGGGCCCCGTGCGGGCCGTGGACCGCGTAGATGTCGCCGTCGAACGGGTCGTCGCTGACGCGGTAGACGTCGCCGTCGTGGAGATACATTCTCTGCTGCTCTTCCAGATTGAAAGGTCTTGCCCCGACGCGGCCGAAGACGGCCAACTGGTTGCCCGACTCATCGACGGCACGGTCGCGGTCGACGCCTTTGGAAACAGCCAGGGCGCGGGACCCCTTGGATACGGGGTATGTGGCGATCAGCCGAGGAGCGGGCCGGGGGCTAAAGCCGATCGAGCCAGGCGTCTCCGGCGAAGTCAACTGCACTACGCGCAGGCCGTTGCAGCCGTCCGCCAAATAGGCAAACTCGCTGGCGTTGGTAATTCCCAGCTTCACGTCGTTAAGATCGTTAATGCAGCCGTTCTCGTTGTATACCTGGTCGACGACCGGTTGCAAGGGATGGGTGATGTCAAGGATGACTAGACCCTGCGAACCGGCCGCCACATAAGCATACGTCCTGGCAAGATAGATGTTGCGGGCCTGGGCCATCGGCATTGAGGCAACCAGACTCGGCTGATCGAGATGCGTCACGTCGAGGACCTTGATGCCCTCGCTGTCGCAGACGTAGGCGTAGCGGAACTGCACTTGCACGGCGACGGGACACTTGATTGTGTCAGCGCCCAAAACGCAAGTGACCCTGGGACAAGTCGGCTCGTCCAGGCAGACGACAACCAGCCCAGCGTCGCAGCACACATAGGCGTAATTGCCGACAATGGTGACGTTCCGTGCGCCGCAGAGCAGGCCGTTGGGATTGAACGTTACGTCGCGCTTGAGAAAGTTGTTCAGCGGGTTGCCGTCCAGCAGCGTGCCGGCGCCCACCAGGATCAGTCCTTCGTATTTGTCCGCCACGTAGAGATAGCCGTAAGGCTTCGCAACCGCTTGTTCGTGGTTCTCGGGGCGGTGCGAGCGGGTGGGATCGGGGGCGATGGTGGCGGGCGACGCGACGGCGGTGGCGTATTTGGTAGGCACGTAAAAGCGCTGTCCCAGCGGCGAAACGGGAGCGGTGGTGATCCGCTCGGAGAATCCCTTGTCGTCGACGAACGCGATGTCGAAAACGCGCAGGCCGCCTTCGCCGCAAGCCGCATAAAGGTATTCGCCGCGGGCCTGAAGGCTGAGGATTTCATTTTTGCGCAAGGGGTGCAGGACGCTCTCGCTTACGTCTTTGCCCGGATGGTGGTGCGCGTGCCGGAGCGTGCGGCCGCCGTCGACGTGCCGGTGGTAGTCGTCGGGGTAGGCCAGCGCGTGCAGGCTGCTGCCGATGACGGCCTGGGGCTCCTCGCGCTCCGTCACCTCCACGGCGTACAAACCGTCGTCGCCCGCGCCGATCCAGCAGTAGCGGCCGATGAAGTTCACGAAGTTCGTGCCCTGCATCAAGAGCTGCGCCATGATGGCGTTGTTGTCTTCCAGCTTGGAGACGTGGCAATCGCTGCACGACTTGGTCTCGAACGTGCCGGACAACATGGGCCGGTAGCCGCCCGCGGCAATTCCCTTTGGCAGCCCGCCGCGGACGGTGTGCGGCACGTTGGTGCTGAAGGCGATGCCGCTGAGGCCCTCGCCCGATATCGTCTGCTGCTGGAAGTAAATCGACTCGCGATTGCCATTGTACGAACCGACGTGGATCGCGCAGGCTAGAACGCGCGGGACCAATGCGGTTGCCCGTCGCGTCGCCATCGCGGGCGAGCATGAACACGTCGTCGCGGAGGGTCTGGAAATTGTAGGCGATGTAGTTTTTCGAAACGTCGCCCTCGAAGTGCAGCGAAGGCATTTTCATGTTGGCCCGCTGCGGCAAGTGGCAGCCGAAGCAGCTCGGGTTCCAGGAGCTGTGGCAGGCGATGCAATTCATCTGGCCCTGGTGCGCCCAATGGCACTCCTTTGAATCGCCTCCCCAGACGAGCTTTTTGTGGTCCTTGTCGGAGTTCGGATTGATGGCAACCGTCTTGGCCATCGCCGAGCGGACGTTGTAATGCTCGCTTTTAGGATCGATCGTATCGGCGGTTTGCACGACTTCCCAGGAGAGGTCCGGTTCCACGACCGAGTTCTGGTAGACGCGAAAGCGGCCGTCTGCGTCCAGTCGCTTTTCGAAACGCGGCTTGCCGAACGGCGTGCGAAGGTCGGACAGCTTGTGACCGCCCATCGGCGCGGCGGGCCCGCTTGTCACCAGCGCGGCGCGTTGGGTGGCCGAGCCGTGGCAGTCCTCGCAGCGAATCTCGATCGCCGCGCGAACCTCGCCATAGAGCTTCGTGTTGCCGTGGCAGTCTTGTTCGAAGTGGCAGTCGGCACAATGCATTCCGCGTTCCAAATGGACGTCCATCAAATGTACGGGCACGTTTTCGCGCTTCTTGCCCGATTGCCGTTCGGCATTGTCGGCCGGCGCCATGGCGGCCATGAGCTGCGGGGTGGAAACATCGGGAACCACGTCACCTTTGTAATCGAGCATGTTTCCCGATCGGTCCTTTTTGAACACTGCCCGGAACACCCAGCCGTGCCCGTGGAAATCGGCGAACTGCGAGTGCCGCGCCAGGGTATTCAAGTCGGAGACATTCGCTAGGAACTCGGGATCCGACCACTTGCCCTTGGCAGACGTTTCATCGGGATTCGACATGCTCGCCGCGACCAACTCCTCAGCGGTCGGACGCTTTTGTACGGGTGGATACATCAGTTCGCCGTCGGTTTCGTTGTCCCACCACATGAAGCCGAGGTAGCTGTTCATGACGTTCGTGCCGGGATGAATGTGGCACGTAATACACTGGCTGCTGGGAATGGAAAGTGTAAACTGGTGCGCGATCGGATGGCCGGAACAGTTCTTGGGGATCGTCGGGTCAGGCGCGAAGCGCGTGCCGCGGTTGCCGAAGCCGGCGTAGGGACCCGAATGGACCGGGGAGCGGTCGTTCGCATAGATCACGTGACATCCGCTGCAACCGCTCGACCGGTAATCGCCGGGGTGATCGTTGGTGCCCAGGAAATTCAAGGTGGGGTCCAGCAGGCGGGTCTTTTGCAGGCCGAGAAAAACGGGGTCGGTCCGATTCTCGGTGCCAAGTCCGCGATTGCTCAGACGGGTCTCAGGGCGACCAGGGATTTCTTCCGGTTCGGGAATGCCCGTTTCGGGGCGGAACCTTCCGCCGCGCTCGAAAATGCGGAGGATGTTGCCGGGCTGCGAGATCTCGAACCTCGGCAGCGGATCGAGCAATGGCAGCACCGCATGGCGGTCCATCTCCTCCTGCGTAGGCGGCGGCACGTTTTGTATCCTTTGCGGCGCGCCGTTCATGCTGTAGCTCTCGCCGTAGTGAGACGCCTTGTTGGGGACCGCGCCGTTGTTGTAAAGCGCGGCGCCCGAAGCATGCAACCGTGGGTCATCATGCTCTTGCGGACGGCGAGCGTTTCGCGGGGATGGCAGCCGCCGCAGGTTGCCGGCGCCACGCGCAAATCCCCTGGATTGAAGAAGCGAATGAATTCCGGCGATTCATGGTTCAGCAGCGTGTACGAGCGGACCGGATTTCCCGACGGCGGCCAGGCGTCCGGAAAGCAGGGATGAACGTGCGCCTCTGCCGCGGTCGCTGCGGAGGCATTGCCGCCGTGGCAATCGGTGCAACCCAACCGCACGATCGGCTTGCCGTCCACGCGTCGGGAATGCATGTCGCTAACGCCCTGATGGCATTGCACGCAGCCGCTGCTCTTTGCGAATGCTTCGTCTTCCGTCTGCCTCAACAAGCGTTCGCTCTCGGCATTGGCCGGTGCGGCCTCTTGCGCCGCGGAATTCGCGACCGAGGCCGCGACAATGATCATGCCGGCAAACAGCCCAGCGATACGGTTCGGCGCGAAAGTGTGTTGCACGATTCTGTTCTCGTCGCGGTGACTCGGTCTTGTCGCGATGTAACCCAAAAGTAGTAATTCGGGAATGGCCGGCGGGCGATTATTCCAAGACGGTGTTAATACGTCAACGTCATATCAAGAAACCCCGCAAGTTGGGTGGGCACCGTGCCGTCGATGTTATCATAAAGGTCGCGGAAGCCTTGACCGGGGATTAGGCCGGAAATGCCGCAGTCGATGATGATGTTGTTGTTCAGCAAGGGCCGGTACTCGGCCCCAAGGCTCAAATCCGTGCCGATATACCGGTGGATCGTCTGCTGGAACACGAATTGTTCCAGGACATTCGTGCTGTCAAACCAAAGGAAGTTGCAATTGCTGATGAGGCTGAGCTTCGGAGTGAGCGCGAAATCCATCCCCACATTGAGCAGCTCCAGACCGGGATTGACGAAGTTGGCCTGCCCCTCGTCCTTCGATGCGCGGAGATCGGGAAGGAGGCTGAATTGATTGACGAGGTTCACTCCGAGCAGCGGTATCTGCTGGCGCTGCCAATAGCTGAACTTGCCGCCGGCAAAATTCGGATCGTCCATGATCGAGTCGAACCCCGTGGCCGCGTTGCTGCTGATGTTGTGGTCGCCCGAGGCGTACAAAAAGGAAGTTCGGAACGTCACCCAATCGCGGTTATAGGACAATTCCAGCGCGGCCATCCCCGCGCAGATGGACACGGGCTGGCCGGCCAGAGGATTGTCGGTGTCGTGGCCGAACACGTAGTAAAAGGCGTCGCTGACGTTGATCCTGCCGATGTGCCCGTTGCCCGCAAAGCCGAGGTAGTACGCATCGATCGTATGAGGCAGGGCGATGCCCGCGGGATCGGGCCGGACGAGGAACCCGTTACTGTTGTAATGCAGGCTGGCATCGTCGTGGTCGTAATGGAAGCTGGCCTCCGCCGTATAGCCCGGAAACAGGAAGTCTTCCCGGTAGTAGTTCAAGATCACTACATATTGGCCGCGATCGTCGAAGGTGTTCAGTCCGCTGTTTGTCTCCTTTTCGAGTTGATCGAAGAAGAGGACGTTGAATTGGTCCTGGTTCGAAAGCCGCGTGCCGAACAAGCGGACGGCCCGGTTCGTATCGTCGAAGATGAATCCGCGGAAGTCGCTCACGAACGGCTGCGAGCCTGCCCGCACGGAGAGAAAGTCGTAATAAGGACTTGTGTCCGCCAGTTTCGTTTCGAAGAACCACTCCTGCAAGGCGGCGTAGTCACGGCCGCGTGACAAGCCGTTTTCAACGTTTGGGCTGACGATTCCCAACTCGGAAACCGTCAGATAGTTCACGTCGAAGGCGCCTTGAATGTGGATGCGCCAATCGTCGGGCTTGAATGCCGCGTCGCCATGCGTAATGTCCGCGCCTAGCCGAAAGAACTGCGTGTAGAAGAACTGGTTGCCGTTGCCGATGGCATTGGACTGGAACGGGTTCGACGTGCTCTCGAAGCTGGTTGCCGGCGTCGGCACCTGCCGGCCTTCCATAATCATTTCCGTCGAGGCGTTAATTGTCAAAAAAGTGTGCTGGCCGATGATCGGGTAGTCGCCCTTGAGAACGTTCTGGTTGTACGGGTCCCACCAATGGCCTTCGACGTAAGGATAATCGTCAACCGGCGGATGGCCTTTGTCGTAGCGGTCCCAAGGCGAAAAGCCCATTCGCCAGCGGTCTTCGATCGGTACAAAGTCGCTCGTCTGCTGCGCCTCGCTGGGAAGGACGCCGCTGGGCCCCGTGTAACCTAGCGGCGGGTATATGCTTTGCTGCAAGAGCGCCAGCGATTGCGGTTCCGGAAGCACCAAGGGCGCTTGCTCCTCGCCCACGGGCGCGAAGAACGGGAGGACGAATGCCCTCCGCTTCCCCGCCGAATTGCTGCGGACCCGGAGCGCGGCCCAAGTCGTCCAATAGCGCTGCGGTGAATTGAACCGAGGAGTTGTCGATTGCCGCTTCGCACCAACGCGGCTCGAACCACGACGTTGCGAGTACAACCGAGGACTGCGTCATCGCGTCGCCGTCCCAATAATGATCGAAAAGCGGCGCGGCGAAACTCGCCGGCGTTCCGTCAACCGCGTTTTCCGGCCACACCGCGCCGCGCACTTCGGAAAGTTCGTAGCCGAACGACCCGAACAGGTTCTCCGCTCGTCCAAATGCGGACCATCCGCAGATCAATAGGCACGCCATCGCTGCGAGCGTCGCCGATCCGGGCATGTTTTTCTCGCAGCGAATGGATGCGGTCATACCAAACAAACCTTAAGTAACAGCGCACATGCCGGTTCTATCGGCTTTGCCGTTTGTGCCGACAGTATGTCTTGTATCGGAAATGGCGGTGGTAGGAACTTATTGGAATAGGGCATCTGCGGGCAAATGGGCGGTCGCTGCCTCGCCTACTCGACCGGCGATTGAATAGCTAGGCAAAACGGGAGAACATTAACGCCGCATGCCGGGCTTGAGTCGGAAATGTCTCCCTTTTCAATCGCACTTGCGGGTGCTGTTGGAAATGTGAAGATGCCCGGTTTGCAGCGAGTTTTCCTACGAGTTAGAATGCAGCGGATCGACAGGGCTTTGCGGAAGCTATTGATTGCGCGTTCGTCGAGGGGGGCGTCGGCGGGCAATTTTGGATTTTCACGTCTGGAGCTCGCTAACGGGTTCGAGCCGCGACAACCGACAAATCAGTTATTCTCGGACAGGTTTGACACCAGCGTGCGTCAAAAATGCCGACTTGGGGGACGTATGGCCAGAAGAAAGAAACAACTATCGACCGGCAGGCAACTGCGCTTTGAGAGGCTCGAGCCTCGTCTGACGATGAGCGTCTCCTACGCACCCGATCCGTTGCTCACATCCGCACAGGTGAAGCAGATACTCGATCGCGCCTCGGCCGCGGACACAAACCAGACGGCCATCATCGCCGTCGTTGACCGCGCCGGTGACATCCTCGGCGTCAAAGTCGAAAGCGGCGTTACGTTCAGCAGTACAGCCGAGGAGGTCTTCGCCATCGACGGCGCTGTCGCCGAGGCGCGGACCGGGGCCTTCTTTTCTAGCGATATTCCCGGCGGCTCCCCCTTGTCGTCGCGGGCCATTCAGTTCATCAGCCAGACGACGATCACCCAGCGCGAAGTCAAGGCCAGCCCGGAAAGCACGGATCCCACGACCGAAGGGCCGGGTTTCGTGGCCCCGATCGGCGTGGGGGGGCTATTCCCGCCGGGGATTGCCAACACGGCCGTTCCCGATCTCTTCGAGATCGAGGGCACGAACCGCGACACGATTACCAGTCCCGGCCGATTCAACGTGGTTGAACCAGCCGGAATCAATGCCCCGATTTCCTATGGCCAGGCAGCGGGAATTCCGCTCCCGCCCGGGGTGACGGCATGGCAACCGCGCGGAATAGGCACCCTTCCCGGCGGCGTTCCCATTTACGATAACAATGACTGCATCGGCGGCGTGGGCGTGTTCTTTCCCGGTCTCAACGGCTATGCGTCGTATGAGCAAGGCAACGACCCAAACAACCCTAACCAGACCCAGGCCATGCGGGAAAATGCGCCGCTATGTCTGGAGGCCGAATGGATGGCATTCGCCGCGGTCGGCGGAACGTACGGCCAGGGGGCTCCCGCTGCTGCGAAGATCGGCGCCATCAACGGAGTGCCCGCGCTTCCGTTCGCCGTAGTGAACGGGATTCCCACCGGTTTCTTTATCCCGTTTTCTGCCGGCGGCATCAGCTTGGGAGGGATCACGGTGGACGACTTCGGCCAGGGCGGGACGCACTTAGGGCCTCTGCAGTTGTTGGCCACGCAAGCGCGGGTCGAGCATGGCGGCCAAAGCAACGGAACGTATTTGCCGGTCAATCCCGGCGGCGCGCAGTTGGTGCCCTATGGCTGGCTGGTCCCGCCTCGCGTGAGTCCCGACGGATCGTCCACGCTCACCGTAGCGCAGATCACGACCATCATCGATCAAGGAATTACAGAAGCCGAACTGGATCGCTCGCAGATTCGCCTGCCGCTGGGCAGCACGCCCAGCATGGTGCTTTGCGTCACCGACCAGGACGGGAACATCCTCGGCCTATACCGCATGCAGGATTCGGACGTCTTTTCCATCGATGTTGCCGTGGCCAAGGCCCGCAACATGGCCTATTATGACGGGCCCAATCTGCAACCGGCCGACAAACTGGCCGGCATCCCGGTCGGCACGGCGTTCACGAATCGGGACTTCCGCTATCTTGCCGAACCGCGGTATCCCGAAGGCGTCGGCAGTACGCCGGGCGTCTGGTCGATGCTCAACGATCCCGGCATCAATCCCGTGACCGCCCAGGATGAGGGCGCGCCGCTGCCCGCATCGACCTATATGAGCAGCACGGCGAGTATGCTGGCTTTCTCGGCCTTCGATCCGTCGGCCAATTTCCGCGATCCAAAGGATCCCAAGAATCAGAACGGCATCTTGTTTTTTCCTGGCTCGGCGGGGGTCTACGTGAACGGGAAGCTCGTCGCCGGGTTTGGCACAAGCGGCGACGGCGTCGACGAAGACGACGTGGTGTCCTATTCGTCGGTCGTCGGCTTCAATCCGCCCGCGGCGATCCGGGCGGACCAGTTCTTTTTCAGGGGTGTGCGGCTGCCGTACCAGGAATTCGACTTGAACCCGCGGAACAAGTAACGATGCATATTTGGAATTTGTTTCGAATCTCGGGTTTCATGCTTGGAGTTTCCGCGGGCGTCGCGCTGTGCGAAGAGGTGCAGTTCGCGCCCTGTCCTCCCACGTTGTGCGACGGCCATGCGCGGGCCGGCTGTCCACAAACCGTCGCACCTTGGGCGAGGCCTTCGGATACGCCGAATTACGCGGGATATTATGTCGGAGGAGGCGCAGCCACGCATGGGCAGCCTCGGTGTCCCAACGAAGGAACCTGGGGATGGGACTACTTCGGTCTCTTCCCCAAGCGCATCGACCTGTATTGGTGGCACGGGTGCATGTCGCAGGGCGGCGGCGGGTCTTATGCCACGGACCACAAGTAGGCGTGCTTGCTTGACTTCGCGACGTTTTTTCCGCTAGGATGGTGCCATTGCGCACAATCCTTGTAACTTTGGCGCCGACTAATCTTGCCGAGATCGTTCCGTGCTGATCAATCGAGAAACGCTGCCGCGGAACTTCCCCTGGATTGCGGTCTTGCTGGCCGGCACCTTGGCGGCTATTGCCGCTTATGGAGTGTGGGCCGTTGGCAAGCCGCGCTGGCCGGGCGGCAGCAGCCCGCCAGGGCTGGTTCTGGGCGTCATCGCCGGCACGATTATGGTATTCGAGGTGCTGCTTTGGCCGCGAAAGAAAGTCCGGAGCTGGCGATTGGGCTCGGGGCGATTTTGGATGCGTGCCCATATTTGGCTGGGGTTCCTCTTGGTCCCGCTGGTCGTGCTGCACAGCGGTTTTACTTGGGGCGGGCAGCTAAGCACCCTGTTGATGCTCCTTTTTGCCGTAGTCGTCGTCAGCGGCATATTTGGCCTCGTCTTGCAGCAGTACCTGCCGCGGATCATGCTGGAGCGCGTGCCCGCCGAGACGATTTATTCACAGATCGAATTCGTGGCCGAGCGATCGTTTTGGGACGCGGAGGATTTGATTGACGCTGTTTGCGGCAAGCTTGACGACGATTCGACTTCCTTGCGGCCGCGACCAAGGATGGCTGACTCGCAGCCGGCGTTTGTGACGGTTGGCGCGGTGCGCGACCGTGGGCAGCGTAACCGGCAAGGTTCTGGCGACAGAAGTTCTTGCGGAGGCGCCCATTGACGGCGCCGTCGTCCGCGAGCGATTTCGAACGGCGATCGGTCCCTATTTGCTGGATGGCAGCCGCTCGAATTCGCCGTTGCGATCGCCATCGGCCTCCGCGACGTTCTTTCGCGGTCTTCGCGACGTTCTGCCACGAGAGGCAACAGGCTTGATCGGCGCCCTGGAGGGCCTCTGCGATCAGCGCAGGCAATTCGACTTGCAAGCCCGGCTGCACGGGTGGTTGCACGGCTGGCTCTGCATTCACGTTCCCTTGTCGGTGGCCCTGGTCGGGCTGATGTTCGTTCATATCGTTGTCGCCTTGAAGTATTGGTAGGACTAGTTTTCAGTTTTCAGTGTTCAGTTTTCAGACTGAACGCTGCAAACTGAGAACTGAAAGCTGTTATGATTCCTCCCCCAACCGGCAAACATCGCGCCCTCGGCATACGGCTGGACTACTTCAAGTCGCCCAGCCTTTGGGAACGCCGCAGGAGAATTGCGACCTTCGTCGCGGTGTCAGCGGCGGCGGCCTGGTGGACTGCCGGCATTCTTGCCGGGCGGCAGAACGCGGCTTTCCATTCACAAGGGCCTGTGGCCGCGGTACACAGCATGTGGGAATCGAAGTGCGATGCCTGCCACGCGGACTTCCGCCCGGTTCAGCACGATGTCGTGACTGCATCCCTGAGCGATATGCAAAAGGCGAATCAGAACTGCGAGAGTTGCCACCGCGGGGCGGAGCATCATCCAAGTTCTTCGCCAGGCGACATGTGGTGTTCGTCATGCCATAGCGAACATCGGGGTCCGCAGGCGTCGCTCGTCGCTATGAACGACCGCGCGTGTACGCGCTGTCACGAGGACATCGCTCAGCATTCACCTGCGGGCCAGTATACGCTGCCCCCCGACGCGCGCCGCGTGACCCGATTCGATGCCCAAACCCATCCCCAGTTTACACCGGTTGCAGGAAATCCAAAGCATCTGAGGTTTTCTCACCAGCGCCATTTGACGCCCGGCTTGGTATCCCGTCCGGACGGCAAGGACCCCATGACATTGGGCCGGTTTCAAAAGGACTCCGCCCAGCGCAAGCGCTACGGACGGGGACAAACCGGCGACTCGTCGCTCGTGCAACTCGATTGCGCTTCTTGCCACCAACTCGACGGCATCGATTTTGGCGCCGACGGGCTCGCGGGACTTGTCCACGCGACGCTGCCGGCGCGGCCGGGCAGCGGTTATATGCTGCCGATCGTCTACGAAAACCAGTGCCAGGCGTGCCATCCGCTGTATAAAACGCCGGGCTTGTTGCAGCACCGGCAGACGCCGGATGAGATCCGCGCGGCATTGCAACGCAAGTTTGCCAAGTGCGCGCTGGATGGCAGTCCGGAGCTCTTGCGAACGCCCGTCCCGCCGCAATCATTGCCTAACGCTCGCCTTCCCGGCAGCGAAACCATAAAGAAAAAGATCGACAACAAGGCCGAAACTGCGGAAAGAGAGATCGCCGACGGAGCTTGCGGAAAGTGCCACGAGTTTAAAACGTCCGGACAAGGACTGCAGCCGGTAGTCCCGCCGAACGTGCCGCAAATCTGGTACTTGCATGCCAAGTTCGATCACCGGGCGCACCGCGCGATGAACTGCCTGGAATGCCATGCGATCGTCCAATATAACGATGTGAAGGAGGCCGAATCGAAGTACGACGTGCAGTTGCCGTCGCTGGAGGTTTGCCTGCGGTGCCACAGCCCCGCTTCGACATCGGGATCAACGATAACGGGCGGCGCCCGCTTTGACTGTGTGGAATGTCATCGCTACCACAATGGCGCCGCTCTACTGGCAGGCAGCGGCGCCCAGGCAGGAGACCCTGCGATAAAACTGAACCAAGAGGAATTCCAGTCGGGCGACCGCCAACCGCAGGTTAGCCCCGGCAGCCCACAGCCAACACCATGATTGTCCAGGAACTGCACCATATTCAAGAAGAACACGGCTACTTGCCGGCGGACCAGCTCAGGGCCCTGGCCGAACGGCTCCACGAGCCGTTGCACCGCCTGCACGAGGTTGCCAGCTTCTTTCCGCATTACCGTTTGCAGCCGCCGCCGGCCGCGGACGTCAAGGTCTGCTGCGATATGGCATGCCATCTGGCCGGCGGCGACAAGCTCCGCGAGCAACTTGACGTAGTGGGCAATCAGTTTCCAGGAAAGATCTCCGTGAAGCGGGTTTCCTGCCTCGGCCGCTGCGATGCGCCCGCCGCGGTTTCCATCAACGATCAGGTCTATTGGAACAAGTCAACGGCCGAAATTGAGGGCTTGGTGCTGGCCGCCGCGGCGGGACAGACGATTGCGCAACAAACTACGTCCGGACTCAGCCGCCAGTGGCAAATCGATCCCTACTTCGGCCGCCCGACATATGACGTCCTGCGCCGCTGGGCGGAACAATGGAACGCCGACAAGGCCAGCGATTCCCAAAGCAAACGACTGGCGCTGGGGAACCCAATCCTGAAGATTCTGGAAACAGGAAACCTTCGCGGCATGGGCGGCGCCGCGTTTCCCGCGTATCGCAAGTGGGCCGGTGTTCGAGATGCTCCCGGCGACGTCCGATACGTAGTTTGCAATGGCGACGAAAGCGAACCCGGCACGTTCAAGGACCGCGACTTGCTCCTTTTCGCGCCGCACCTGGTCATCGAAGGCATCGTTATCGCCGGACTGGTGATCGGCGCGGAACGAGGGTACATCTACATTCGCCATGAATACCAGGAGCAGATTGACGCCGTTCGCGCCGAGCTTGCCCGCGCGCATGTGCAGGGCGTCTGCGGCACGAGCGTCCTCGGCACGGGCGTCTCGTTCCCGGTCGAGGTCTTCGTCAGTCCCGGCGGATATATCTGCGGAGAGGAGAGCGCGCTGCTGGAAGCCATCGAGGACCGCCGGGCGGAACCGCGCAACAAACCGCCTATGACGCACTTGCAAGGCATCCGCGGCCAGCCGACCCTCGTCAACAACGTGGAGACGCTGGCTTGGGTCCCTGCCCTTGTGCTCCACGGCGGCCAATGGTATCAGGACAAAGGCGTCCGCGGCGGCACGGGTTTGCGGTTCGTCTCCATAAGCGGCCACGTGCTCCGGCCGGGCGTTTACGAAGTGCCCTTCGGGCAGACGGTACGCGAGTTGATTTGGGACACTGCCGGAGGCATGTCGGGCGGGCGCAAACTCAAAGCGATCGCCACAAGCGGCCCATCCGGCGGTTTTTTGCCGGCCGTCCTGGATTTGTCGGGCGTCTCGCCGAAATTCGTCGATGGGCTGAAAAAACGCGGCGTGGTTTCGCCCGACGCGACGAGTCTGGACATCCTCGATTTGCCGCTCGATCCCGCCCTCCTGCAGCCGTTTCCCGATTTCATGCTCGGGGCCGCTTTTGTCGTCTATGGCGACGACGCCGACATGCTTCAGGAGGCGCTGAATTGCGTCGAGTTCTATCGCAACGAGTCGTGCGGCAAATGCGTTCCCTGCCGCCTCGGCACGCATAAAATGACCGCCATGATCGAAGACCTGCTGTCAGGGAAGCGGCACGACGACTTGGAAACGCTCGACGATTTGGCGGAAACGATGTTTTTGACGTCCATTTGCGGTTTGGGGCAAGTTGCCGGCAATCCGCTCCGGACCGTCCTGCGGTTCTTCCGCGAGGATGTCGATAAACATGCGAGGGGCTGACCATGGCTTCTTTGGAAGAACTTGAATTCGACATGATGATCGGCGACCAGCTCGTCACCATGAGACGGTCGTTCAAGGAATTGCTTGCGCAGGGCGAGTTCGAGTTGACCATCGACGGCCACAAGGTCCGCATGCCGCGCGTCATGCCGGGCTACGATCTTGTTGACAAACGTGTACCGACGCGCTTGACGACAATCTACGATGCGGTCAGCAAGGTGTACCGGGAGCAATTGGGCGGGACAAACCCGATTCCCCTGCTCTGCCATCGCGAGCACATGACGCCCGTCGGCGTCTGCCGCGTCTGCGTTGTGGACGTCAAAGGGTCGCCGCGCCTCGTTCCCTCCTGCCAGCGGCCGATCGAGCCGAACATGGAAGTCTCGACGATTGACACAAGCGAGCGCGTGAAATCTTCCGTTCGCACCGTGGTCGAGCTGCTGCTGAGCGACTATCGACCGCCCGCCGGCGGCGTGGCGCCCGCAAAGCAGGGTCGTGAGGGACGAGTGGTCGATCTGCAATTCGGCGAAGACGGCCGGAACGAGCTCGAGGTCCTTGCCCGGCGGCTTGGCGTCTCCGTTGGCCGCTTTCCGCGCGGCGCGGGCGGGCGGCCGCGGGACGATTCTTCGCTCTTGATCAACGTCGATCACAACGCCTGCATCCTTTGCGACCGCTGCGTCCGCGGCTGCAACGAAATCCGCGGCAATCACGTGCTCGGCCGGATGGGCAAAGGCTACGCGGCACGCATCGCCTTCGATCTCGACGATCCGATGGGCAAGTCCAACTGCGTCACGTGCGGCGAATGCATGGTTTCCTGCCCGACCGGCGCGCTCTCCAGCAGCGCGGTCGTCCCGAACGAGCTTCCGCCCGGCTCAGAAGCGGTGACGGCCGACGATTTGGCCGCGGTGCGGATTCCGCTGGCCGCACGAACGGGTCCTTCGCAAGTCGCTGCGGCGCCGGCTGCCGCAGTCGAGGGCAACGACGTCAAGCTGTTCGAAGGCATTTCCAATGCTTTTTTGCAGTGGAACCGCAGCGCGGTGGTCCGCAGGCGTTTCCGCAAGGGCGAGATTATTTGTCGCGAGGGGGAGTATGGCTCGACGGCCTTCATCATGGAAAAAGGCCGCTTTGAAGTCAGCATCAAGTCGCCATTGAGCCGCGTGGGAAAAAAGGCAGAGCAAGGTTTTTTCGGCTTCCTTAGCCGGTTCACCGTCGGTCTCGGCCCGCGCGACGCCGGCGGACAGCAATTCATTCCGATCAATGCGCCGGTCTCGCTGGAACGCGGCAGCCCGGTCGCCGTTTTGGATCCCAGCGACTTGCTCTTCGGCGAAATGACGTGCATGAGCCACTATCCGCGCTCAGCCACCGTGACCGCCTTGGAAGACTGCACGGTGCTGGAAATCATGCGCAACGTCTTGTACATGCTGCAGCGCAGCGCGGCATCCAGAAAACTGCTGGATGACGTTTATCGCCGCCGCACGCTGGACTCCCATTTGCGCAGCTTCAAGCTCTTCGCCGACCTGGTGCCCGATCCGGAGCAATTCAAATCGTTCGCCGATTTCCTGCGGCCCAAGGTGCAATTGGTCCGGGTCCATCCGGGGCAAGTCATCATCCGCCAGGGAGACAAGGCCGACTACTTCTACATGGTGCGGTCCGGCTTCGTGAAAGTCGCGCAGACGCGACGCACTATCGCGCGCGTGGTGAACTACCTCGGGCCGGGAGCGTACTTCGGCGAAATCGGCGCGCTCGGTGAACTCCTCCAGTCGCTGGGCATTGCCGCCTCTGGCTTGCGGACCGCGACCTGCAGCGCCCTGGACCACGTCGACCTCGTCCGCATGGACAAGGAGACTTTCCTGGATCTGATCGGAATGTTTCCCCAGCTCCGGGAAAACGTCCTGAAGGTCGCCCGCGAACGCCTCGAGGCCGACGAACGATTATCGAAGGAGATCGAAGAAGTTCCGCTGCCGCAGTTTCTCGAACAGGGGCTGGCCGGCGCGGGCAATGTCCTGGTGCTGGACTTGGAACGATGCACGCGCTGCGACGAATGTACCAAGGCCTGCGCCGATTCGCACGGAGGCGTGACTCGCCTGATCCGCGAAGGACTTCGCTTTGGGCAGTTTCTGGTGGCCAGTTCGTGCCGCTCGTGCCTCGATCCGTATTGCCTCGTCGGCTGCCCGGTGGCGGCCATCGAGCGGACCCCAAAGGGCGACATTAACATCAAGGACACGTGCATTGGCTGCGGCAATTGCGCCAACAACTGCCCTTACGGCAATATCAATATGGTAGGCTTCGACAAGGGCGAAACCGTGGCGGGCACCCGGCACAATGCGTCAGGTACTCCGGGTGCCGGGTCGCCGGCAAGTCCCGGCCGCCGGCTCGCGGTCCAAAGCCAAAAGGCGACGACTTGCGACAAGTGCAACGGCATTGATCCTCCAAGTTGTGTCTATGCCTGCCCGCATGAGGCGGCGCACCGCATGGATGGCAAGGAACTCCTGAACTTGGTAAAGCAGCGCAACGCGGGGAGATAAAGGGCCATGAAGCGGAAGGTAGCGCTAATTGCGGTCGTCCTGGCCGGCATCGGTGTCGGAGTCGCTGTTGCCTTGCGGACGCCGTCGAGGGCCGCGGAGCAGCTCCCGTTGCCGCAACCAAGCCTCGTCCGTGCCGCGGCCGCCCAGGACCAATACGTGGGAGTAGGCTCGTGCGCTTCGCCCGCTTGCCACGGCGGCCCTCTGCCGGCGGCTAACAACACAAGTAACGGAAGAGAATGGAAGACCTCCTACACCGTTTGGATCGAGCGCGACCCGCACGCCGGCGCGTACAACGTGCTTCGAAGCGAGCAGTCGCGAAACATGCTTTGCGAGTTGGACCACAAGCCCAAGGCCGCTTGCCAGCCGTGGAACGAGCCGCGCTGCCTGGCCTGCCACTCGACGACTGGCCGCCCGTCCGAGGACGGCCGCGCGGTCGAGGCACCCGCGGAGCGGGTCGTTGACGGCGTCGGCTGCGAAGCCTGCCACGGCCCTGCACGCGGCTGGTTGGCCGAGCATACGGCCCGCAGTTGGGACAACGTCTCTTCCAAGGAGCGTGCCGCGAAGGGCATGATCGATACGCGTGAAATCGGCGCCTGCGCCGCCGCCTGCGCCGGCTGTCACGTCGGCTCGACCGGCCGCGACATGAATCACGACATGATCGCGGCCGGCCATCCGCGGTTGACCTTCGAGCTGAGCGCCTTTCTGGCCAACATGCCGCACCATTGGCAGGACCGGGACAACACCGGCTTCCCGCAGCGCTGGAACGATCCGGCCAGGGATTTCGCCGTGGACGACCCGGCACAAGTCTGGGCCGTTGGCCAGATTGCAATGACCGAAAGCGCGCTGCGGCTGTTGGCGGCGCGGGCCGGCGCGGCCGACCCGCTGCCCGGGCACCCCGGCGGCGGCCCCTGGCCCGAGCTTTCCGAATACGACTGTTACAGTTGCCACCACGGTTTGTCGCTGGACGGCTATCGGCAGAAGACTTTGGGCAATGACGGGCGCGAGCACCGCAGCAGTTACCGTTGGGCGACGTGGCACTTGCCTCTGACCCGTTTACTGCTCCAGCAGTGTACATGTGCCGCGGCCAAATCCGCGCTGACGAACCTCGATCAACTCGCGGCATCGCTGCAATGGCCTCTGCCGGCGCCGAAGACCGTGGCCCGCGACGCCGAATCTGCCGCCGCCGCCTTGCAGGTCTTGTTGAGCGAACCAAACAAACCATGCTTCGACCGCCAGATCGTTGACCGCGTCCTGCTGGCCACCGAGCGCCAACCAGCCGCCAATTGGGACGAGGCCTGCGGACAGTACCTTCTCTTCCGCAGCGCATGCTCTGGGGACTCGCGGTTCAATGCGCCTTTGGCTAGTCTTCGCGATTTATTGCAATTCCGCGACCAGCCGCGCCCCGAAGGCCCGCCGGCACAGTACCTCAGCCCCGCCGAGTCGTTGTCAATATCGTTCGATCCCGGCCGATTCAAAACCCGGATGGACGAAATCCGCAAGCTTTTGCCCCGGCAACCGACGTCTCAACTCAGGTAAACATCCATGCGCCACACCACTCTCTTGCGTGCCCTGGCATTATGCGGCTGTCTGGCCGCTTTGGTTGTCGCGAATCGTCTCGGTTCCGTGTCGCGGGCGGACTCGCCCTTACTGGCCGGGCAAACGGCAGGAACTGCAGCGGGCCGCTCTCCGACGTATCAGGGCCCCGGCGATTGCGTGATTTGTCACGACGGTGGGAACGCGAACCGGGCCCGATACGGCAACGACTCGGACAAATACTTCCAACTGACCGAACTTGCGACGTGGGAAAAGAGCGACAAGCACGCTCTGGCGGGCGAAGTGCTGAAAAACTCGCGCAGTGAAACGATGCTGAAGCTGTTGAAGCAATCCGATCCAAAGGCGAGCATCGACGATTGCCTGAGCTGCCACGCCGTCAATGTCGCGCCGTCGGCGGTCGCGGGAGAAAACCGCGATCTGCTCGTCAAGCTCCAAGCCGAGGGAGTAAGTTGCGAGGTTTGCCACGGCCGCGCCTCCGCCTGGGTGGACGACCACTGGCACGTTGAAAAATGGCGAAACAACAAGAACATGACGCCGGAGGCGAAATCCGCCAAGGGGTTCATCGACCTGCGCGACGACGTCACGCGGGCCAAGGTCTGCCTCTCTTGCCATCTGGGCAACCCGAAGGACGAGCCAATTGCCGCCGGCGTGACCCTGCCGCGCCGCGTGGTGACGCACGAGATGTTCGCCGCCGGTCATCCGCCGATTTCGGGTTTCGAGATCGAGACCTTTGCCAAGGCCATGCCCTACCACTGGACGGGCAAAATGCCGCCGCAATATGCGCCCTATTACGGTGCCGAGCGTCTCGGTCCCATGCGCTCCGCACGGGCCATGACCGTGGCGGCACTCGTCGCCCTGCAGCAATACGCGCGGCTTGTGGGCGGCGACGACGCGGGCCGGCCCGCGCTCGATTTGGCCTCCTACGATTGCGCGGCGTGCCATCACGAACTGACAACCGCAAGCTGGCGGCAGGCCCGCGGTTATGGCGGCCGCTCGCCGGGCAGGCCCGCCGCCCGCTCCTGGCCCGTAGCGTTGGGCGTCATCGCAGTGGCCGCTTGCGGCGAGCAAGGGAAGCCGTTGGCCGGCGCGATCGAAAACTTCCGCGACGCCATCGCCGCCAAGCCGTTTGGCGACTCCCACGGAATCGCCGACGCCGCGGCCAAGCTCGACGGCGCGATCGCCGCGGCAATCGCCGGCCTCGGCAAACAGCCCTTCGACGAGCGGAAAGGGCTGGACATCATGCGGGCAATCGCCGAAAATGGGTCACAGAGGCCGTGCGATTTCGAAACCGCCCGGCAGCTCGCCTGGTGCCTGCGAACGGTCTACGACGACATGCCGCAGGGCAAGCAGGACGCGAAAGTGAAAGAGATCATCGATGCGATGGCCGGCAAGGAAGAGCTGGCGCTGGATTTGCCGACGCGCGCGGAGGAGTGCCCCGGGGCGCCTGCGGAGCGGGTCGCTGGCACGGACCCAGCCGCCGGCCGCTCGTGCGTCGTGAACCGCTCCGTGCCCCAGGCACTTGCCGCCGCCGCAAAGTACGATGTCGCGCCGTCGAGGTTCCAGGACCGGTGCCAGAAGCTGGTCGAACTACTGAAGCCGCCGCTGAAATGAGTTGATCGCCATGTGGCAAATCGGCATTTTTGAGGACCAGCAACTGCTGCACTCCGTCGATGTGGAAGGCCCGGTGGAAATGGGCCGGCAGCAGAAGGGCGAGCCGAGTCCGTTCGAGAAGCGGGCTTTGAGCCCCGGGGCACCCGCTTGCGGGTCGCGGATCGTCATCGCGGCCGAAGACGGGGAACGAACCATTTCGCGGAGGCACTTGCGGCTGGAGGCCGGGCCCAACGGTTCGCTCCTGGTCAAGAACCTGGGCAAATCGGCGATCGGCATCGAAAACGACGATCCCGTCGGGCCTTCCGAGTCGCGCGAAACGGGCCTTCCGGCGCGTTTGATCCTCGGTTGCAAGGTCGTGCGCGTCCAGGCCCTCGGCGCCCCGGAGGAGCCGCCAGGCAGCCTTAAATCGCTTTCCGACACGACCGCCCCGCCGACGGCCGAGTCGTCGTCCCCGCAACGCTTTCCGGGGCTCGCCGGCGGGTCGGAGATGACGGACAAGCGGCTGTTGCAGTGGCTGAAGACGGCGATGGGCGTTTTTCAGGCCGCCGCCGGCGACGACCAGTTTTTTCAAAGGGCGGCGCAGGCCGTCGTCGACATCATCGGCCTCGATACGGGCCGGGTCCTGCTCTGGGAGGACAACGGATGGCAGCAGCGGGCGCTCGCGGCGGCGTCCCCGCGAATTGCGCAGGCGGACCGAGATCCCAGCATGAGGATCCTGAACAAGGTGCGCCAGGAGAAACGGACCTTCTGGGACCTGCCGACGGCCGACCTTACCAGCAGCCAGATCGGCCTGGATGCCGTCGTTGCCGCGCCGGTGCTGTTGCCCAACGGCGAAGTCCGCGGCGCGGTCTATGGCGACCGCTGCTCGGCCGAGTTCCACCGGCAAGCGACGATTACCGAATTGGAGGCCATGCTCGTGGAGCTGATCGCCAGCGGCGTGGCCGCGGGAATGGCACGCGCCGACCAGGAGCGCGCCGCGGCGAACATGCGCGTGCGGTTCGAGCAGTTCTTCACTCCCGAACTTGCCCAGCAGTTGACCGGGCATCTCGATCTGCTCCGCGGCCGAGACGTGGAAGTGACGCTCTTGTTTTGCGACATCCGCGGTTTCAGCCGGATCACCGAGCGGCTCGGGCCCGGCAAGACTGTCGAGTGGATCGGGGACGCGATGGAAACGCTTTCAGACTGCGTCCGCGCGCATGCGGGCGTGCTCGTCGACTACATCGGCGATGAACTCATGGCGATGTGGGGGGCCCCGACCGTGCAGCCGGACCATGCCCGGCTTGCTTGCCGCGCCGCGGCCGACATGCTGGCGGCCATTCCCGCGCTCAACGCGCGCTGGAGCGCGACGATCCAAGAGCGGATGGCGGTCGGGATAGGCGTCAATTCGGGCGTGGCCCGCGTGGGCAACGTCGGCTCGCAGCACAAGTTCAAGTACGGCCCCTTGGGAAACACCGTCAACCTGGCCAGTCGCGTTCAAGGCGCGACGAAGTATCTGCGCTCGCCGATCCTGGTTACCGGCTCGACGCGGCAACTCGTCGCCGACGAGTTCCCCGTTCGACGCCTGTGCCGGGTCCGCGTCGTCAACATTGCCGAGCCGGTCGAGCTTTACGAATTGGCCGCGCCCAATCTATCGGACTGGACCAGGCTGAAGGGCACTTACGAGGACGGTCTTGCCGCTTTCGAGCGGGGAGAATTTCGCATTGCCGCGCAGCGGATCGCGGGGCTGCTCAACGAGTGGCCGGATGACGGGCCGTCGGTCCTGTTGCTTTCCCGCGCCGCCGACAGCCTTCTCAAGTCAGCGCCCAACTGGGACCCCGTCTGGGAACTGCCCGGCAAATGACTGTCCGTCTAGACGCAGTTGGATGACATTGATTCGTTGATGGTTGGGCTGCGCACGTACAGTGTCATTCAATGGGGTCCGTGAACGCTAGCCGACAGCGCCTGGGCCGCCAATTGGGCCTGCCGCGAGTAATCGATCGATTCGCCGAGGATGCGGGCCGATTCCTGCGGAGCGTGAAAGCCCATCGAGTTCTCGGCCGCGACAAAGTCCAATCGCCACTGCGCCTTGCGCTGCAGCTCCCAGACGTCGCCGAGCTGCTTGTCCGTGGCCCCCGCCTTCTTGGCCGCGACAATGGCGTCCAACATGCCGGTCAACGCGGCGCCCGCACGCTTCATCAGTTCGTAGTTGCGGTTCTGGATCGTCAGCACGCGCGATTTCAGTTCCTCTTCTGGATAAGGGTGGCAGACCTGGCACGCCCGATTGATCATCAACAGCGGGCTGCGCACATAATGGTCGGACACCTTCATCGCGCCCTCGCGCAGGTAGGGCATGTGGCAGTCGGCGCAGGAGACGCCGCTGCGCGCATGGATGCCCTGGCTCCACATCTCGAATTCCGGGTGCTGGGCCTTCAACACTTCCGCGCCGGTCTCGGCGTGCTTCCAGTCGAAGAAGCGGTGCCCGTCGCTGAACTTGTATCCGTCGTAATAGGCCTCGATCTCTTCCACTTTCAGGCCGTTGTTCCAGGGAAAAAAGAGCGTGGTCTTCGGGCCGCAGTAGTATTCCACGTGGCATTGGGCGCAGACGTACGACCGCATTTCCTGCCGCGTGGCGTCGCGATTGGGATCGTAGTCTTCGACGCCTTCGTGCTTCTTGAGGGCCTTGATCCCGAGGATAAACCCCGGACGGGTGACGCGCAGCTCCATCGTCTTCGGATCGTGGCAATCGACGCAACTGACCGGATGCGCGCCGTCGGCGTGCTTGAACTCTCCGCCGGTAAGGCCGGGCGCGGGATTCTCCGAGCCGGTCTTGGCCACCAGCTTGTGCGCGTCCTGATAGTTCATCGCGCAGACGGCCTCGAACCCTTTCATCACGTCGCCGTTGCCTGCCTTGCGGTAAGCGGGAATGATCGACGCATGGCAATGGAGGCAAGAGCCGGGCTGCGGGCGCTCCGTGACCCGGCGAGTACGCTCCTGATCGAGGAGCATGAAGGCATGGCCGCGGCGATCGTGGTAGTCCAACGAGAAGGCGTACCCGGCGAAGAGGCGATTCAGCCACGGATCGCGCTCGGCTTTTTGCTGCGGGGCCGGCGCATCGCCGCCGCCGAAGTTGGTCCGCGAGGCCTCGGTGGTCCGCTTGTACTGGTCGTATTCGCGCGGCCAGTTCATGCCCCAAGGCTCCGGATCCGTCGTATCCTCGGTCACATTCACGAGCTTGAGGTAAGGATTCTTCGCCTCCTGCTTGCGCTGGAAGATGTTGATCAAAAGCGCGGTAACCGCGGCCGCTAACACGGCCGTGAAGACGATCACGCCGATGAAGCCCAAGGCCCACCGGCCAATTTTTCCGGATCGAAGATTGTTTTGCTGGGTCATCGCATTAACCTCTTCACTATTTAACGTCGCGCGCCGTGCCCGACGCTGGCATGACAATGTACGCACTGCACGGCGTCGGCGTCGGTCTTCGCGCCCTGAACGATGTCATGCACGAAGTCTCCGTGGCAGTGGAGGCAGTTGTCCTGGAGGATCTTCGCATTGACCGGCTTGATGAGGATCGGTTCGTGAAAATCCTGGAGCGTGAATCCTTTGGAGTGGTGATAGCCGTTGGACGCCTTGGCCAGGTACTTGCCGACCAAATCGTGCGGCAGGTGGCAATCGACGCACGTTGCGACCGCGTGGTGCGGGCCTTTCTGCCACGAGTCGTACTCGTCGTTCATAATATGGCAGTTCGCGCAGGCCTTCGGATCGGTGGAGAAATAGGAAAAGCCCTCCGCGTAATAGAACGTATAGCCGCCTACCCCCGCAAGGACGCCGACGAGCGCGGCGAACAGCAAGAGCGACTTATAGACGATTGCGCTCATGGCAGCCTTTTTCGCGAAACTGGTCCAGGAATCCGACCTCTCGAATGCCTAGAGTATAGATGCGACGAGACGGGCTGTACATCGACCGCTAGCCGGGAACTTGGCCGACGTAGCGCCCGCCGCCACGTAGCTGTCGCCGCTTCAGCGTATCCGCTTTGCTCGTTCCCTTTTCTGCTTCAGTACTAATTGGACTTATCCCCTTTCCCATCGCGATCCAGCCGTCCCTCGATCTGCCGCGCGATCTCCGCGTTCCTCACCTTCTCCTTCTCGAAATCAACCCCGTGCTTCTCCATGAACTCCATACACTTCCGTCTCGCCGCCACAAAGGGGCTCTTGGGGTCGAGATTATGAAACTCCATAAACTTGCTAACAGGATAGCCGTTCTCTTCCGTGGCGCGGAAATCGGCGCCCGCCTCCAGAAGCACAAGCATGACGTCGTACGAGCGCATCGTGGCGGCAGCCATCAGCGGCGTCCAACCCATTGCGTTCCGTGCATTTAGGTCCGCCCCGGCCTTAACCAGGATGCGGGCGTTTTCGGGATTGCGAGACTCCATCGCGTTGTAGATCGGCGTGGCTTTGTAGTTCACATGAGGGGCTTCTTTGGAGTTCACGGGACGGGGTTTAGGACGAGAACGAAGATTTGGATTTCCGCCGTGCGCCAGCACGATCTTGAGGAATTCCGGACCCGACCGCTGGGCTGCCGTAGCTATCGCCGAGTCTCCGTCGTCCGTTTGTTGGTTTGGGTCGGCGCCGCGCTCGAGCAATCGCTGGAAGCCCGCGGTGTTCCCGCCGGATATCGAGTAGATGAGCGGCGTCAGCCCTTCCTTTCCGCGCGCGTTGACGCCGACCCCGGCGGCAATAAGCGCGTCGATCCGCCGGCAATCGCCTTCTCGCGCCGCTTCGGCAAGCCCGGCAACCTTGGGATCGGAGAAGAAGTCCTGGGCCTTGTAAATTGGCCCGCGTCCTGCCCATGGCGAAGGCTCGATGGCGAGACAGTCGGCGCGGAAGTTTTCGGCTTTGTGCCTTGGTCCCCACGGGTCTGGGCGCGTAGCGAGAGTCACCGCAAGCGCAATGCACGCCGTGACCGAAACGGCTCCCAAGCCGATACTTAGATAGCAGACCGCGCGTCCTGAAAGCTTTGCCATGTTCGTTGACTCCGTCTGCCGGTCGTGCGCGGCGGTTTATCGTCAATTCCTAGCTTCGGGATCGAAATGGGGCGCATCTTCTATGGGTCCGCCGGTCAAGCTCGGTGGGACGCCGACGAGCGCGGCGAAAAGCAAGAGCGACTTGAAGACGATTGCGCTCATGGCCGCCTTTTTCGCGAAACGGGTCCAGGAATCCGAACTCTCGAATGCCTAGAGTGTACGCGATGTCACGGCGCGTGCATAGCTAGAGGTCGCCGCCCTTTTCCTAGGGGCTGGGGAAGCGCACGGCGCAGTCCTTGTAGGAAGGCTGCTTTGAATAGGGATCGAAGTTCGTTCGAGCGATTCGCGCAACGCACCGCCGACCAGCGGTTTCCGCGCTCACCCTCCCTGATTTTCTTGCCCGCCCAGTGCCCGGTCCAGCAACTGCCGGGCCTCGGCGGGCATATACAGTTTGAGCGCCGCGGCCTGGCCGTTGGGCGACATCTTCGCCCACGTCCGCCGCAGGATGTTCACGACCTTCTCCGGCTCGTGCTCCTTGGAGAAGTCAGCGAAATAGTGTTCAAGGAAGACCAGACACGCCACGTCTTCCAGCAACTGCATTTCCGGATCGGTCTTGAGGTCTTTCTTTTGCAGAAGCTGCTGGATCCGCGACACGACGGCCTCGTCGAAACCAAGTTCGCGGAGAATCGCGCCGGCCTTTTCGGCATGAAAACCGTAAAGCCGGGTGCGCCAGCGGTGGTAGCCCGTACGGTCCATCGGAAAGTCGCTTCGCGGGATTTGCCAACGGCACAAGTGCTGCGATCGCGCCGCCAAACGCAGGGTCTCCGAGGCATCGGCGCAAGCTGTTCCAGCCAGTGGGTCATCCGCTGAGCATAGACCAACTCGAAGGGAGATTCCTTTCCTTCGAGTACGATGCGGCGGGGATCCTCGGCGTTGGCCGCGTCGAAACGCGCAAAGGCGGCCTGAAGTCGTTCGTATTCGGATACGGGCATCGCAGATTCCAAGTCGACAGTTCAAACATCATAGCTTGTTCCCCCAGTCCATGCCAGGCCCGCCGCACTGCCGGAGACGCTACGATGGACGCTGCGAAAAAGGCCGAACGAATTGACCTGTTTCGATTCTCAACCCCGCAGATGCGGGCGTTCCACCTTACGTGGCTCGCCTTCTTTTTCTGCTTCTTTGCCTGGTTCGGCATCTCCCCGCTCATGCCGATCGTGCGCAAGGAGTTCCAGCTTACCAACGACCAAGTCGGTTGGTGCATCATTGCCGCGACGGCCTCGACGATTTTCGCCCGATTGTTCTGCGGCTGGCTCTGCGATCGCATCGGTCCGAGATTGACTTACACTTGGCTGCTGTGCGTCGGGTCGTTGGGCGTAACGAGCATCGGCCTGTCGCACGATTACGCGACGTTTCTGATATTCCGGCTGCTCCTCGGCGGGATCGGGGCCTCGTTCGTGATCACGCAATTTCATGCCACCATGATGTTTGCACCCAAGTGCGTGGGCACTGCCAACGCCGTGACGGCGGGCTGGGGCAACCTCGGTGGCGGAGCGACGCACCTGCTCATGCCCGCGCTGTTCGCATTGCTCGCGGGCCCTCTGGCCCTTGGCGAGCAACTCGGCTGGCGCGTTGCCATGGCGATTGTCGGTGGCCTGTGCTTTTTAATGGGCATCGTGTACTTCCGTTTTACGCAAGACACACCAGAAGGCAACTTCGCCGAACTGCGCACCGCGGGCAAGCTCCGTGAAAAGAAGGCGGTCAACGGGGCCTTTTTGGCGTCCCTGGGCGATTACCGAGTGTGGGCATTATTTGTGGCCGACGCCGCCAGCTTCGGCATCGAAGTGACGATAAACAATATGGCCGCTCTGTATTTTACCGACGGCTTCAAACTGAGCTTATTCTGGGCCGGTTTGGCGGCGAGTCTTTGGATCTAATGAACCTCTTCGCCCGCGCCGTCGGCGGCATCCTGGGCGACCGTTTCGGGGCGCGCTGGGGGCTTCGCGGCCGTGTGTTTTGGCTCTTCCTTGTGCTCTTCATGGAGGGCTTGGCGCTGATGCTCTTCTCGCAGATGCGCGTGCTCGCCGTGGCGATTCCCGCATTTCCGGCCTTCGGCATTCTGGTTGACATGGCCTCCGGCGCAACGTACTCGGTGGTCCCCTTCATCAACAAGAAGGCATTAGGGGCGGTCGCGGGCGTCGTCGGCGCGGGAGGCAATGCCGGCGCCTTCGCCGCCGGGTTTCTCTTCAAGACCTCGACTGCCTATTGGCCCACGGCCCTGCTGGCACTCGGCATGGCAGTGACGGTTTGCGCGTTCCCTCCTCGTCGAAATGCGTTTCGGGCGGCTCTCGGATTGTCCTATCGCGTCAGGCAAGTTCGATGCCTGGCGAAACCGTAGGCAAACCGTAAAACCGTAGTGATCGTGAAAGCGCTCTTGTGTGCTTCCATCGCTCTTGCTACCTTCGCCGCGCGAATATTCGGGGCCTGACGAAGCGCAACTGTCGAGGGTGGTAGTGCCAGAGCGCTCTTTCTTATCAACGATTGGGAATCCCCACAGCGTAATAACCGCGATTGATAGCGGGCTTCGCTTCCCGGAAGTCCTCGATGTCATGCGCGAGCGGTACGAGGGGGCAATCCGCAAGTTTGCGGCATTAGTGTCGGCGTCCGCCGACAGCGGCGATCTGCTGGGCCGGATTCGGACGAAAGAAATCCCGTCTAACGAAAGGATGGCGCTGCTGAAGATATTTCGCCGATGCGTCTCTGGGGTTTGCGACACCGAGGCGACGAAGAAGATAACGACGATCCCGACCAGCAGCTTCGTGGACAACTACGGGGCGACGTTTAAGCCGATAAACAAGCTGAGGGAGCAATTCGTGGACTTAAACGAGCCATTCCTTTGCTCGCTTTCAGTCGCAATCGGGGAATACGACAACCGGGGCCAGCAAGGCTACGTTCTTACGGGCCAGTTTTTCGACTGGTTCAATGAGCGCTTCAAGGGTCGAATGAGCATTGAGGGACCGCGAGGCGCCGGGCGGGATGTGGAGCTGTCGACGATTGTCCCTGGCTTTGAGGGCGCTTGCCCCTGCGATTTTGTTGTTCGCGATGCAAAGACCCTCGCGGTGCTGACCGTCGGATTTGCTCGTTATGACTCGACGCGGGTCGGGCGCAATCAGACGATCGTACGGGCGGAAATGCCGGGAAGGTATACATGATCCGCGAACACTACATGAAAGGTGCCGCCCGAATCCGCATCCTTTTTGTCGCCGACGGCCCGGGCCTTGCGCACGGCGACACGTGGCAAGAAGCGGTAAGATTTGGACGGAATGTGGGACGGCAATGTCCGCGTTTCGACGTTGAAACTCGCCGGGGAAAGGGTTACTGAGCAGTGGCTTCGCGGGCAACCGGGAAGAGCGCCTTCCAGCGCTGCACGGCGGCGTTAGGCAATCGCGGCTCGCGCTCGGTATCGTAGAGTTCGAATCCGGTCGTGAGCACGCTCGGATGAGGAAAAAGTCCCCTTTCGCGCGGCTTCTTTCCGTTCACGTAGTCGCCCATCGGCTCCGAACCGAGCGCCAATCGCTTCACGGTCGTATTGATCGCTTCCACGCTCGAATCAATCCCAATCCAGCTTCGGCCGAGTTCTTCCGCGGCCACCAGCGTGGTCCCGGAACCACAGAAACAGTCCAACACGAGGTTGCCGGCGTTAGAGGATGCTTCAATGATCCGGCGCAACATAGCGAGTGGCTTCTCGGTCGGGTAGCCCGTGACCTCGATGTTCTGATTATGTGCGTCCCGGAAGCCGAGCCATATGTCCTGTGCCGGGATTCCGGGACTCTGGTCGAGGTAGATTTTGCGGCGAGGATTCCCATTCTTCGACCAATAGATCTCGCCCTTCGCGTCGAGCTCGTCGAGGACGGCCGGAGGGTACTGCCAGTGCTTTCCGGCAGGCGGTAGCCTGCCGCGCCAGGCCTTGCCCGTTTCGCCGGCGCGGACGCCGGGCGCGTGAACCGGCACTTTCATGAACCGGCGGCCGCTGTTCTCCTCAACGTACTGATACTCCTTCGCCGGACTTTTGTCGCACCACGGATCAAATGGTCGATTCCAGACGTATTGCGAGGACTTGGAATAAAAAAGGATGTAGTCAGCGATGTTCCCATACTGCTTATGCGTATAGTTTTTGTTGTTCGATTTCTTCCGAGTAATCCAGTTCCGGAAGTTGGCCGGACCGAAAACCTCGTCCATGATCACCTTTGCGGCAAAAGCCATTTTCGCATCCAAATGGACGTAAATTGACGCCGTCGTCGCCATTAACTCACGCAGGACTATCAGTCGCTCGCGAAGAAACTCCAGATAGCGCCACCCGTACGCAAGGTCGGAGTAGGCGTGTTGACCATTCCGCGACTCAAAGACCGCCCCCGTCGCAAATGGAGGGTCGATGTACACCAGCTTTATTCGGTGGCACACCTCCGGATCTTCCATGAGTGAACGGAGGATAGCCAGGTTTTCACCGTGAAAAAGACGGTTCGGCTTTGCGACCGGGCCCGCAACGGCCGAAAAACGTATCCTGGTCTCTGCCGAGGGTCCGTGAATGATCTCGTTCCCCGAGGCCTTTCCGGCGTAGGTAAGTTGGTAGTCCAATGGACGCACTGCCGTCCCCTCCGAAAGGCGGCTAGCGCGCTTCAAGCACTTG
Organism: uncultured Planctomycetia bacterium; assembly: GCA_963780045.1. Lineage (GTDB taxonomy): Bacteria > Planctomycetota > Planctomycetia > Pirellulales > Thermoguttaceae > JANXQG01. The sequence goes on from CAVZZZ010000005.1 coordinate 1,268,176, forward strand.
TTGTTCACGTGTGGTTCCTTTCCTCCTGAGTCATTGAAAACAGAAACAAGTTTTCGTGTCCAGTCGTTTTGACGTGAAGCCAGTAATGGTACACGAATACTGCACAACTGTCAAGTAGCAATACGGCGGGTGCCGTCGATATGGGCCGCCGCGTGATCTGGCTGCACACGTTTGGCGACCGCTTTGCCGACCGGAAGGCCGGCCGCCCGCCGGGCACTCCGCGATGGCACGACGGGCGAGCGCCGCGCGTTCCAAAAAATGGCGCGATCCCGAGCGATAACGCTTCCATGCCCGACGAAATCGGATATGATGCGAGCAAGCGCCGCCTGCTGGGCGGAAAAGGGTTCGTTGCCAACGTGCCGCCGGAGGTCTGGCAGTACGAAGTTTCCGGCAAGCGGGTGTTGACGCAGTGGTTCAGCTACCGTAAAAAGAACCGCCAGCGGCCAATTATCGGCGCGGTGCGCTCGCAGAGCCGCAACGGCCAACGAGCGCCAAAACGGCGCCAAAATGAGCATATAGCCCGAAGGCGAAAAGGCCGGCCTCCCGTTTCTTTCCATCCTGCGGCATTCTGCGCGGATGAAGTCCCATTTCCACCGCTTTGGCCTTCGCTTTGGCCTTGTTGCCCGCAGGGGCCAAAAACAAGTAGGATAGACTGTTCGCCGTTCACCGATTCGAATCACTCGCACAAGCCCATGCCGCGCAACCCAGCTTACCCCGCCATCCGTCGCCTCTTGCCGCCGGCCGCGATTCTCCTTTCGCTGGCCGCGCTGTCGGGCTGCCAAGAGCAAGCGGCCAAATTGCAAGTCGCGGCCGATAGCGCGTCCGCCCGGCCGCCTGCGCCGTCTGCCGCGGCGATCTCGTCCACGGCTCCCGCGTCGCAGCCCGCCAAGAAGCAATTCGCCGGCTCGAAGACGTGCTACGACTGCCATACGAAGTTCTACGAACTATGGTCCAGCTCTCGCCACGGTCTGGCCATGCAGCCGTATACCGCGGAGTTCGCCAAGAAGGAGCTCAAGCCGCAAGAGCGGGACGTGATAATCGGCAAGCGGTCATTTCGCGCCCAGATCGGGCCGCGGCAAGGCTGGGTCGTTGCCAGTTCGACCGGTACGGGCCCGCGCGAGGAGACCCGCTACCCGATCGTTCACGTGATGGGCGGCAAGAACGCCTACTACTTTCTCACGCAGTTCCCCAAGGGCCGTTTGCAGGTGCTGCCGGTGGCCTACGACGTCCGCAAGAAAACGTGGTACGACACGGCCGCCAGCGGCGTGCGGCACTTCCCCGACCGCCACGACGAGGCCCTTCCCTGGACCGACCGCATGTTCACCTTCAACACGACTTGCTTCGACTGCCACGTGAGCCAGTTGGCCACGAACTACGACCTGGCGACCGACACCTACCACACCACCTGGCGCGAGGCCGGCATCAGTTGCGAATCGTGCCACGGGCCGGGCAGCGAGCACATTCGCGCGATGGAGGAGGGCGTCAAGGGGCACACGTCCAAGGACATCAAGATCGTCCGCACGCGGGAGTTCAGCCACGAGCAGATGAACGACATGTGCGCCACCTGCCATGCCAAGATGGTGCCGCTTTCCACCGATTTCGTCGCCGGCGACCGCTTCTACGACCACTACGACCTGATCACGCTGGAACATCCCGACTTTTATCCGGACGGCCGCGACCTGGGCGAGAACTACACCTTCACGTCGTGGTCGATGAGCCCTTGCCTGAAGTCCGGCAAGTTGGATTGCAGCCAGTGCCACCAGCCCAGCGGCCTGCCGAAGTTCGAAGGCCGGCAGGTCAATCAATCCTGCCTGCCGTGCCACTCGGCGATCGTCGGAAATTCGGCCGCCCACAGCCATCACAAGGCGAGCGGACCAGGCGATTCGTGCATCGCTTGCCATATGCCGATGAGCCAATTCGCGGCAATGATGCGGACCGACCACTCGATGCGCCCGCCGATGCCCTCGGCCACGATCGCATTCAAATCGCCCAACGCCTGTAACCAGTGCCACAAGGACCACGACGCGGCTTGGGCCGACCAGTGGGTCCGCAAGTGGTATCCGCGCGACTACCAGGCCGAGCCGCTCCGCCGCGCCGCGCTGCTGGACGCCGCGCGGAAGGAGCAATGGCAGCGGCTGCCGGAGATGCTTGCTGACGTAGCGGGGACTGTCCCGATTTTCGCGGACCGCGCGGGTGATAAGGAGGCATCGGCGGCGACGGCGAAAATGGGACTGTCCCCTTCTGTCTCGCACGCCACGGACGAAATCTACCGCAATTCGCTGGTGCGGCTCTTGCGCGGCTGCCGCGATCCGCGGAAGTGGCCCACGCTGATCGGGGCGCTGAAGGACCCTTCGCCGCTGGTGCGGGCGAGCGCGGCCACCGCGCTGGAAGGCTACGTTACCGAGGAGAGCCTGGCGGCGCTGCTCCGTGCGGCGGCCGATCCGGTGCGGCTCGTGCGGATTCGCGCCGCCGCGGCCCTGGCGCCCGTGCCGGCTGAGAGGATCACCGATTCCGACGACCGCCGCGCGCGCCGCCGCGCGACGGCCGAGTTCCAGCAGGCGATGGACGCGCGGCCCGACGATTGGGCCTCTCACGCCAACCTGGGCGGCTTCGAGATGGACCGCGGGAACTACGCCGCCGCGGCGGAAGCCTATGAAACCGCCCTGAAGCTCGAACCCCGCGCATTCACCGTGATGGTCAACGCCTCGATGGCCTGCGTGAACCTTAAGCAATACGACAAGGCCGAGGCCTATCTCCGCCGCGCGCTTGCGGCCGAGCCGGGCAATGCCGCCGCCAACTTCAATCTGGGCCTGCTCCTGGCCGAAACGGACCGAAAAGACGAGGCGGAAGCGGCACTGCAGGCCGCGCTGAAGGCCGACCCGCAGCTCGCCCCCGCGGCCTACAACCTGGGCGTTCTCTACGGTGAAAAGAAAGACTTCGCCGCCGCCGTCCGCTGGTGCCGCAAGGCCCACGACCTGCGGCCCGAGGAATTGAAATACACGCAGGGCCTGGCCGTCTACTTGCAGGCCAAGGGCGACAAGGACGAAGCGATCTCGCTCTTGAAACAGGCCATCAAGGACGAGCCGCGTTTTCTGGCCGGGTACGATCTGCTGGCCGACCTCTACGCGGAAAAGGGCCAGCCCAAGGCGGCCGCCCGCGCGCTACGCGATGCGCTAAAGCAGCCCGGCTTCCCTCCTAAGCTACAAGCGGAATGGGAGGACCGGGCGGAGAAACTAGAGTCGAAGTAGATGATCACAAATCGTACAGCTTCGTATCCACCGCCGGGGGCGAACGACGCGACTTCTTCCGGGATTTGCCGGCGGGGACGCCTTCAGCATCCGGCTCGTCTTCGCCGAAGAGGTCGCCCAGCTCTTCTTCTATTGTTTCGGGCGATTCGCCGGCCTCCATGCGGCGGATCGCTTCCTCGGCGCGGCCGTCCATCGGCATGCCCGTGGCCTCGTGCAGCTTGCGCATCATGCGGGCCATCTGCTGGGGGTTGTCCTCGTCCATGCCGTCGGCCTCGCGGGCCATCGACTCCATCAGGCTCTCCATCTTCGATTCGTCCATGCCCGGCGGCAGGTCTTCTCCGCCTGCAAGCGCGTCGCCGGCCGCCTTGCCGATCGTGGCGAAGCGCGAGACCTGCCGCTGCAGCTTCGGCCGCCCGCAGCGCGGACATGCCGGGCGGCTCGTCGTGTCGATCCGCCGGGCGAAGAAGTTGAAGACCGTATGGCAATCGCGGCAATAGAACTCGTAGACCGGCATGTCCTACTTGTTCTCCTCGTCATTGGCCCTCGCGACGTCTTTTGTCTTTGCAACGGGCGGCCCGAACGCCTTTTCAAGCTCGCGCGTAAGCGCCTCGCCGCGGGCGTTGAGGGAAATGGCCTTGCCGTCCTTGCCCAGCAGGATCAATCTCGGGATGCTGAACACGCCGTAATAATTGGCGAGGTAGCCTGTCACAAACTTGTCGTTGTCGCCGGCGGGCTGCGGCTTGGCCTTGTTCCACGAATCGTCCCGCACGATGGTCCAGGGGAGCTTTTCCTTCTCCATGAAGCTCTGCAGGTCCTCGGCTTTCTGGTCGACGCTGACGCCGATGACCTCGAAACCGCGAGCGTGATAGGCCTCGTAGTTCTTTCTGACGTTTGGAAGTTCCGCGCGGCAGGGGCCGCACCACGTCGCCCAGAAGTCGATGAGCACGATCTTGCCCTCGTACTTCGACCAGTCCAGCGGCTGACCGTCCATCGTCGTGCCCTGGACGAGCATGGGCGTTTGCGTCAATTCGATCCTTCGCGCGGCGCCGGCGAGCTTGGGCGCGTAGGCGACGACATCCTTGTCTTCCTGGGCGGCGAAGATTTTGGCCAGTTCGCGATACGTTTTGGCGGCCAACTCGCTACTGCCGCGTTCGGCCGCCATTCCCGCGTTGACCGCCAGACCGGTCGAGCTTTTGTCGACCGGACCGCTGCGGAAGTACTCGATGATCTTGGCAATCGCGTGCGCTTGGTCGTTTGGTTCATGGGCCCGCTGAAGCCGACTGGAAAGAAGAACGCGCGTCGCCTGCCGGGCCTCCTTGGGCAGCCCCGCCTCCTCCAACTGCCGCACCAATTCCTCTTGCTTGGCGACGATATCGGCATCCCCAGTCTGGATCGGCGGCACGGAACTGAGCGCTTGCAGTTTCAGTTTCAACGCGGCGGCCCGCTGGTCGTCCGTAGGACCAGCCGCGAGAATCTTGTCGGCCGCTTCGACCGTTGCCAGAGCCACCTTGCGGCGGAACTGAATGACAGCCGTATAGTCGCTATCCGCGTTCCTTGCCTTCTTCAAGCCCTCGGCATACTTCAGCAGCTCCTCGACGGACCCGCTGGGCACGTGGTCGGGGTCGCTCGCCTCGGAATTATCGTCCGCCGCGGGTGTTCCCCCCGCAGCGAGCCTTGCCAGCGGAACCGCGTTGTTAAGCCGCAAACGGCGACCGGCCGCGGCCGCGCCTTGCGGCGCCTCGCCCGACTTCTGCTTTTTTATCGCCTGCTCGGCCTGCTGGATGTAGGTCTTGAAGAGGGTTGCGAACACGCCCTTCGCTCCCTCCTGCCCTTCTTGGCGCAGTCGATCGCGCCCTGGTAATCCTTCTGCCTCAAGAGGCAGTTGCACTTCAACAGCATCGCGCTGGAGACGTTCTCCGGCGTAATGTCGGAAAGGGCAACCGCCTTGTCGAGAGCGGCCACGGCCTCCTTGAGCTTGCCCGTGCGGTAAAGCGTCTGCGCCTGGAGGTACAGGGCCAGATAACCGTACTTGCTCTTCAGTCCGGCCTTGTTGTCGGCATCCAGACGAACGGCCTCCTGCATCCATTCTTGCGCGGCCTTCGTTTGGTCGGTCCCGCCGATCCGGTAGTTGGCCTTGGTGTAGGCCTGGATCGCGTCATCCAAGAGCTTGAGCCGGTCCGGGCCTTCGGCCTTGTCCAACTCGGTCTTTGCTTTGACGGCGGTCTCTTCGTTCTTGACCATCGTCGCCAAGTAAGTAATTGTGGCCTTGATCTGCGCGGCCTTCGACCCATCGGGGGCGGCGTCCAGGGCCTGTTGCATCGCTGCAACGACAGCGGGCAAATCCTTCTGCGTGCGCTGCGAGAGTTGCGCTTCGGCGTAGAGCGCGTCCTGCTTTTGCTGGCTCGTCAGGTCGGGCATTGCCAAGACCTTCTCGATCTCGGCGCGGGCGCCGGCGAACTTGCCCAGGCGCATCAGGCGGGTCGCTTCGTCCATCGCCAGGCGGACTTCGTACTTGAGCTTCAGTCCCGCTTTGTTCTCGGAGTCCAGCGTGATGATTTCCTTCATCCAGGGCTGCGTCTTTTCGCCATCCTTGCCTAATTCGGCGGCGACGTCGATCATGCGGTCCAGCAGCTTGGCGCGGTCGAGCCCTTCGGCCTTGGCGAGCTCGCCCTGCATCTCGACGAAGCGATCGTGGAGCTTTACCAGCTTCGCCAGGCTTTCCATGTACTTTTCAGGACTGCTCGCGCGATAGCCGACCAGGGCCGCGACTTCCTCGCCCTCCGCGTCCAGCAGCAGGATCGTGGGATAACCGTGGATCTTGTAGGTGTTCTTGAGCTTTTCGTTTTGGGCCTTCAACTCGTCGGGCAGCTTTTTCTCGTGCGGATAGTCGAGCTCGACGAGCACGTACTGCTTGGGGGCGTCGGTCTTGAACGACTTCTTGTCGAACACGTCGGCATGCAGCCGCTTGCAAAAGATGCACCAGTCGCTGCCGGTAAAATCGACCAGCATGAGCTTCTTGTCCGCCTTGGCCTTTGCCTTGGCCGCCTCGAAGTCGGTCAGCCAAGCGCCGTCCTCGCCGCGAGACAGGCCGGGGAAGGTGCAGAAACAGGCCAGGGCGATGGCCGCTGCCAAGATACTACGGGTCTTTTTCGACATGGCGACTCTCCTTTACTGGGTTTGGAGAAAAGCTGTTGAGCGTTTGTCGTCCGGCCACGGCAGCCGGTCGGATTCGTGATAGTATACCTGGAAGATAATGGTTGCGGAACAGGTGCTTTTGACCGACTACCCCTTTCCGCCGCCCGCGGCCTCACTTAAGCTCCCCATCCAGCACCAGCGTTTCGCATTTGCCGAGCTTCTTTTCCACTACCTTCTCGCCATAGCGGACCCGCAGCGGGTTGCCGAGGTCGGATGCGATCCGCGCTTCGGTCAGTTTGCCCTTTTTCCACGCAATATCGACCGTGAATGCCCCCCGCGCCCGCAGGCCCTTCACGCTGCCGTCGGGCCAAGCCGAGGGGAGTGCGGGCAGCAGGTGGACCTCGCCGGTGTGACTCTGCAAAAGCATCTCCGCGATGCCGGCCGTAGCGCCGAAGTTGCCGTCGATCTGAAAGGGCGGATGGGCGTCGAAGAGGTTTGGATAAAGTCCGCCTTGGCCCCTCACCGAGCCGACGGGCACCAGCAGATTGCTCAGAATCTTGTAGGCATGGTCGCCGTCCAGGAAGCGTGCCCAGAGGTTGACCTTCCAGCCCATGCTCCACCCGGTGGCCGCGTCACCGCGATAGATGAGCGACTGCCGGGCGGCGTCGAAAAGCCCATTGCCCTCACCCCCTGCCCCTCTCCCGGTGGGAGAGGGGTGCTTGGAGTCCTTCCACGTAATGTCGCTCCCCGGATAGATGGCCCAAAGATGCGAGACGTGGCGGTGCTGGTTCTTGGGATCATCCTTGTCTTCCAGCCACTCCTGCAATTGCCCGTAGCGGCCGATGTGGTGCGGGGCGATCTGCTTGCGGGTTTCGTCGAGCTTGGCGGCAAAGTCGGCATCCTGGCCCAGCGCGGGCGGCGGCGGCCGTGTTGGCAAACAGGCTGCGGATGATCTCGTGGTCCATGGTTGGCCCCATGACCAGCCCGCCTTGTTCAGGCGAGTTCGACGGCCCGCTGATCAGGTAGCCAGTAAGCGGGTCTTTGACGAGATAATCGACGAAGAACTGAGATGCCCCCTTCATAGCTGGATAAGCTTTATCGGCCAAGAACTTCTTATCGCCCGTAAACAGGTATTGTTCCCAAAGATGCTGGCAGAGCCAGGCCCCGCCGACGACCCAGATGCCGTGATTGGAGGCGTTGATGGGGGCCGCGCCCCGCCAGAGATCGAAATTGTGGTGGACGACCCAGCCGCGTGCGCCGTACTGCTCGTTGGCAACGATCGCGCCGGTGTGGGTCAGGTCCGTAATCGCGTCATCCAGCGGCGCTTGGCATTCGGCCAGGTTTGTCACCAGCGCGGGCCAGTAGTTCATCTCCGTATTGATATTGCAGGTGTATTTGCTGTCCCATGGCGGGCTCATCGAATCGTTCCAGATGCCCTGCAAATTGGCCGGCTGCCCGCCCTCGCGGCTGGAGGAAATCAGCAGATAGCGGCCGTACTGGAAGAGCAGAGCGGCCAGATCGGGGTCGTTGCCCTTGCGGAAGTCGCGGAGGCGGATGTTGGTGGGCTTGTCGGCGGCGGGGGTGTGGCCGAGGTCGAGGGAGACGCGGTTGAAGAGGCGTTTATGCGAACCATCGCCATGATAGGCCGCAGAATTGAAGTAAAGATCGAGCCACTCTTTGAATTGCGCGCCCGGATCGCCGGTCCGGTCTTGATAATTGATGTAATTCGTCGCGGCACAGACCCAAATCCCAAGAACCGTCGCGCCCGAAACGCGCACAGCGTCGCCGTCACTGACGGCTTCGCCGTCGCGGGTCAGGACGTACGCGAGTGCTTCAAAGCGAATCCCGCCCGTTTCAACTGTTCCCGTGAGCGTGAGGAACCGTCCGGCTCCGGCAAATCCCGAGTAGGGACCAACCACCGTTTGCGACATTTTGTGTGGGCTGTTGAGGCGAACTCGGCAATTGATTTTTCCCTGCTTGCCCGCTTTCATGCCAAAGTACAAGTAGTGGCCTATGTCGTCATTTGCGTAGATTGTGCGGTTATACTCGACATCGCCGAACCGGTACCCAGTTACGGCCTTGCCTTCCTCCAGGTTGAGCGACCGGCGATAACCGGACACTGCCTTTACCTTCGGGAACTCAATCCACAAATCGCCCAAGGGCTGATACGCCTTCTGGTGCAGGGGCTCGCTCATGAACTCTCGCTCGGCGAGGTCTTCGGCCTCGCGCTGTCGGGCATTGGCAATGCGCATCTTTTCTCGCGCCTCGGCCGACTTCAGATCGGGATCGGGCTTGCGGGCCTCGCGTTCCGCCGCGCGGCCTTCCTGGAGCAGCCGGCGGATTTCGGGGAGGTACTTGACTGCTCCCTCGTGGGCGTAGTCATGCGGCTTGCCGGTCCACACGGTGCCCTCGTTGAACTGGATGTGCTCCGTGTTCACGCCGCCGTAGATCATCGCGCCCATGTAGCCGTTGCCGACCGGTAGCGCCTCGGTCCACGCCTTCGCCGGTCGCGTGTACCAGAGGCAGAGCTTGCCGGGCGATTTGGTCGGGTCGTTCTCGAACTCCACGTTGTCATCCGCCCGAATCGCCGCCTCGGTCTCCTCCGACGTCGCGGACTTCTTCCTGCTGCCGACAGCCGCATCGGCTTGCACAGTGAAAAGGGATGCGATCAGGACAAGGGACAATAAGACGGCGCGGTAGTGGCGGGAGAGCACGGTCGGGTTCTCCATCAAAGGCGGGCAGGGAGGGGGAAGTCCATTCAGAGTAGTCGCGCGGAGAGGAGGCGGCAAGTAGGTCCTGCTTGCCGAGCTGGACTATTGCGGCTTGAACTCTATTCCGCCGTTCAAAGTTGCGAGTGCGGTTCGCGGATAAGTCCATTCCGGCAGAACGGACCTACTTTGCCCAACCGCCGTAGGGCCAGTCTATGTAGCGTGCGACCATGCCGCACTTGACCGGGTTTTCGCGGATATAGCGGACGATCTTGTCGTCTTCTTCGTCGGATCGCGACCAGTGATCGAACCACTCTCGCTGCCAGAAACGACCGCCGTCAAGACTCATCAGTTTGCTTGCCTGATGGCCCGTCCAGCGCTTGAAGTCGCTCACGGTCGCCTTCAATCGTCCTTTGACGAGTTCGAAGAAGATATGGATGTGGTTTGGCATGACAACGAACTCGAAGACGCGCCAATCTCCGCGGGCTTCGCGGTGCCGAATAGCCTCGACCACCAATTGCGCGATCTCGGGCTGGGAGAGGTGCAGAGCGTGCTCGCCGCGATCGAGCCAAGTCTCCATCTCGCGAAACTTCTGCCGTTGATGTTGCAGCCATGCTTCTTCGTATCTCGGCAGGTTGGCTTGTTGTCGGGAAAGCAGGAGAATGCGATTGCGGCCCGAGACAGGTATCGCGCCGGCAAGGTGCAAGGTCACGAAGTACCGTCCCTCCTAAACCTCCCAGTGCGGCAAACGATCGTACCAGAAATCAATCGTTGCGGGGCGTCGAGTCATGCGAATCGTCGCTAGAGGTCTCGCTTTGCGAAGGACGATCGCGCGCCGGCCAAATCGAAAACGTTTAGATCCTCAAAACAGTTTACACGCAATAGTCCATTCCGGCAGAAAGGGCCTACTTTCGTCTACCGCGTGTATCCCAACGACTTCACGACCGACAACATTTCTTCGTAGGTGATGAAACGGCGGCGGTGACGGACTTTGTAGCCGTCGATGGCGCTGGCCAGCTCCTGGGCGTCGGGCGAAAGGCCGTCGTGCGAATTGGTGAATTGGCGGCGCTCAAAAGTTGGACTGCGGTCCGCAATCTCGTACGAGCGGCGATCGACGAAAGATTCCGGATGCGTCGAAAGTTCCTGCGACATGATGGTTTTCCTCGTTCGGAATGGGATGCAGTATCGGTTGATCGGTTATCCTGTTGAAGTGTACGTCACTATTCGTAGAGTGGGCCTGCGCTCGCTTGAAGCGATCTTGTCCCACCCTACGGATCGCGTGCTATAATCCGTATATCCGTCCCTTCGCAAACTCAGGAGCGGCCTTTATGCGGTCTTCGGCCTGCCTGTTATCGTTATCGGCCTTGTTCTTCGTCGCGCCTGTTGTCTCGGCCGCCACCAAGGGCCAAGTGGATCTGGAAATCGCCGGCGGCACGCAACCGGGCGCGGCACTGTCGTTCCAGGAATGGAGCCGTGCGTTGACCGCCGCAGGTGTGAAGCAGAGATTCAGCCTCCGCGGCGGCCAAGCCGGCGATAAGCCGGCCATCGAGACCGGCGGCACGGAGCAACTGCCGTTCTACAAGGTGACCGCCGTGCTCACGCAAGGCGACGTGCTGGTCGTGCCCGGCGCACGCTTTCGCCGCACGGAGTGCAAGCAACTGGCCCAGTGGCTGGACGACCTGGCCAGGCTCGGGCCGCCGGAAAAGCGGGAACGGATCGTCGCTTTCGGGCTCACCGCCAGCCAGTTGAAAAAGGTCCGCGCCGATCTTGCCAAGACCGTCGATTTCTCCACCAAAGGCATGTCGCGGACTGACGCAGTCAACAAGATCGCCGCACAGCTCGAATTGAAACTGGCGGTGGATGGCCACCTGAGCGATGCCGACAGCGATGACGACAAGATCGCCGAGGAGCTTTCCGGCCTTTCCATCGGCACGGCATTGGCCTGCATCCTGCGTCCGCCCGGCTTCTGCATGGTCCCGCGCGAAGCGGACGACACGCTGGGCTACACGGTGAAAAAGGCCGAGCTTGGCAAGGAGGTTTGGCCCATCGGCTGGCCGGCGGAAAACACGCAGAAGATCTTGCCCGGAATTTACGAGTTTCATAACGTGAATGTTTCCGGCGTCGCCGCGACAAAGGTGCTGGCGGCGGTCGGCAAGCAGCTTGGCGTGCCGGTACTTTACGATCACAATGCCATGGCTTTTCACGGCGTTGATCTGGCCAAGGCGGTCGTCTCCTATCCGCAGAAGCGCACCAACTACAGCATCGCTCTGCGGGCTATGCTGGCCAAAGTCGGGCTGAAGTTCGAAGTGCGGATCGACGAGGCGGGCAAGCCGTTTCTGTGGGTGACGACGATGAAGCCGGTGTGAATTGCCGGGGATTTGACCCCGCGGGGCGCCTGGGTTACACTGACCGTTGGCACTTTGCCCTTCTAAGCTGGAAAAATCGCTGTCGCCTTGCAAAAAGGAGCCTGTCCATGAGCCATATTACGCGTCGCCGTTTCGTTCAACTTGCCGCCGCCGGAATGGGGGCCGCCGCCGGTGGAATCAACTCCGGCTTTGTCGTCGCCGGCACGAAGTCGTCTCCCAAAATCGTCGGCGCCAACGACAAGATTCGCGTTGCCGTCTGCGGGCTCAACGGCCGGGGAGGCGCCCACGTCGGGGCCTACTCCAAAATGGACGGCGTCGAAATCGCTTACCTCGTCGATCCTGACAGCACGCAATTCGCCTCGAAACTGAAGACGATCGAGCGCACCTCCGGCAACCGCCCGAAATGCGTTGGCGACCTCCGCAAGGCCCTGGACGACAAGAGTCTCGACGCCATTTCCATCGCCACGCCGAACCATTGGCACTCACTGCTGACCATCTGGGGCTGCCAGGCGGGCAAGCACGTCTACGTGGAAAAGCCGTGCAGTCACACGATCTTCGAAGGCCGCAAGTGCATCGAGGCGGCGGCCAAGTACGGCGTCGTCGTGCAGCACGGCACGCAGCAGCGGAGCGAGAAGAAGCGTGCCGCCGAAATCGCCGCCTTGCATGCCGGCAAGTGGGGCAAGCTTCAAGTGAGCAAGGCCTACGTTTGCAAGCCGCGCTGGAGCATCGGGTTCAAATCCGACGAAGCGGCGCCGACGACGCTTAACTTCGAGCACTGGGTCGGCCCGGCCAAAATGCGGCCATTCAACCGCAACCTGGTGCATTACAACTGGCATTGGAATTGGGATTTCGGCAACGGCGAGATCGGCAATCAGGGCGTACACCAGTGCGACGTTGCTCATTGGTCATTGCCGCCCGGCTCGACGCTGCCGACGCGGGTCTGGAGCCTCGGCGGCCGGTTGGCTTACAAGGACCAAGGCCAGACTCCCAACATGCAGTTGGCCGTCTACGAGTTCGGCGACGTGACCGTGGTCATCGAGGTCCGCGGACTGGTGGGCAAGGACGAGAACGGCGGGGACAACTTCCCGCAGAAAGTTTCCAACGAGTTTTACACCAGCGAAGGCATGGTCCGCGACGGGAAGTTCCATCCCAAGGACGGCGGCAAGGAGCACAAGATGGCAATTGAGTCTCCGCACGTCACTCCCGGCGGCCCTTTCGGCAGCTTCATCCATTGCGTCCGCAACCACGCGCCGCAGGAGGTCAACGCGCCGATCACCAACGGTCACTATTCCGCCGCGCTGTGCCACCTTGCGAACATCTCCTACGTACTGGGCAAGGAAGTTCCCTTCAGCCAGGAGCCGGAGGGGATGAACAATCCGCAGATCGCCGAGTCGTTCGAGACGATCAAGCGGAACCTCAAGGCAGTCGGCGTCAATCTCGACAAGACGAGCTACCGCATGGGCCGCACGCTCACCATCGACCCCAAGGCCGAGCGCTTCATCGGCGACTCGGAGGCAGACGCGCTGCTGACGCGGGACTATCGGGCGCCGTACGTCGTGCCGGAAACGGTTTAGGCCTTCTGTCGGAAGGGACTAGCTCCACAACTGCCTTACTGCCTCGACCAAACGCCGATAATGCTCCGGCTCGTTGTAGGCCTGCGCGGAGACCCGAAGTACGACCCGCGGCGCAGCGGGGAAGAAGTAGACCGGCACTTCGATCTGGTAGCGGTCGAACAGATCCTTATGCAAGCGATGCTGGTCGATGACGCCGCCCGGCGGATCGGGATCGCTCGTCAGTTCAACCGCCGCCATTGAGCCGAGCATTTCGGGCGGACACAACGGCCGCGCGGCAAGCTCGGCGGCCAGTAGCGCTTGGGCGGCCACGGCATATTCATGGTTGCGCCGCATCAAGGCCGCCATTCCGCCCGGCAGCACGCTGTCCAAAAACTCGATCGCCGTACCCACGCACAACCACGACGTTGGGTCCAACGTGCCGGGCCAATCGAACAGGTCCTGAAAACGGCTGTAGCCGGGCCGCGGGCGGTTGTAGCCGTGGCTGATCACCGGCGGCACGATTTGCTCCTGCCGGTCGCGGCGGACGAAAAGGAAGCCGGCCGGCCGCGGGCGCAGAGCCACTTGTGACAGTTGGCGGTGTAGTAAGTCGGCCCAATTCGCCGCAGGTCGATCTCGATCATGCCCGGCGCATGGGCGCCGTCGATCAAAGTCTCCACGCCGCGCTCGTGTAACCGCCGCACCAATTGCTCGACCGGGAAGATCATGGCCGAGGGACTCGTGACGTGATCGAGCAATGCGATCCGCGTCCGCTCCGTTACGCGCGCCAGCACTGCGTCGACAATCTGCTGGGACGATTGGACGGGGAGCGGAATCTCCGTCACAACTGCCCGTGCGCCCGTTTTCTCGGCGACGAAGCGGGCGACGTTGTTGCAGGCGTTGTAGCCGTGGTTGGTGACGAGGATCTCGTCGCCCGCGCGGAATTCAAGCGACCGCAGCACGCAGTTCACGCCGGCGGTGGCATTGGACACGAAGACCAAGTCTTGCGCGTCCGCGCCGATCAGCCCGGCAAGCTTTGCGCGCGAGGCGTCCAGCAGTTCCTGCATCGCTCGGGCGAGGAACTGCACCGGCCGGGCATCCATCCGGCAACGGAGCTCGCGCTGCCGCTGCAGCACCACCTCCGGGCACGCACCGAAAGCGCCGTGGTTGAGCATCGTCACGGCCGGATCAAGCGGCCATGCGGCAGCGGCGGGCAGGCCAGAGTCGGGAAAGGGAGCCAAGCTAGACAAATCTCAAATCACAAATACGAAGACCGAAACAAATCTCAGTACCAAATCATAAATGTTCCAAACAGTTTGGAACATTCGGTATTACCATTTCGGATTTGTTTCGGATTTCGAGTTTTGATATTGGGATTTCAACCGCTTTCATCCGCCTTGCCGGCGCCTGACAACCAGTGCGGCGCCGCCTTTGACGAAGTCGCCAGGCCGAGGCAGCGCGGAGCCGCGATGGTACTCGCGGCGGACCGTGTTGCCGTAAAAGTGGAACGGCCGGTTGGGGCGGTCGAGGATCGGCGTCGATTCGATTTCTTGCTTCAGCTCGCCGCGGGCAACCACTACGCCCATCCAGCCCGTCCCGTTGTCGGCCGCGCAGGATGCTGCCGGGGCCGCAAATACTATCAAGGTGCTCAGTATAGACGCCGCAAAAACGATACGCAACATGGCTAAAACCTCCGACGAAGACATCCCCTCTCCCTGCCGAAGCGGACTAGGGTGAGGGGTGCGTTCAACATCAAGTACACATTTCCTTCGTTCAGCGATCATCAATCCGTTGATGGGGAATGAATCCCTTCGCTGCGAAAGTCCATTCTTTTCTGATTAAGGTTTCGGCCGCTGCACGACGGTAATTCAGCCGCGTGGCGGACGCGCGGTTTGCGGCGGAAATGCCGGACAGTCCGCCCGCGCATTCGATAAAAGCGCCAAGGCAAGCCCGGCGCTTAGATCAAACGGCTATGCACGAAAGGGCTAGTCCTTCTGCCGCGGGCGGATCACCTTCCAAGCCAGCCCGACCTTCTCCATCACGCGGATCGCCAGGTACGTCACGTCGAACTCCCACCAGCGGTGCCCGTGCGCGGCGCGGGCGGGGAAGGCGTGATGGTTGTTGTGCCAGCCTTCGCCGAAGGCCAAAAGGCCGACCCACCAGAGATTGCGGCTGTCGTCTTTCGTCTCGTAGTTGCGGTAACCCCACATGTGCGAGGCGGAGTTGACGGCCCAGGTGATGTGCAGTACGTAGACCAGCCGCAGGAACAGGCCCCAGACGAGAAGCGAAACGCCGGTCCGCAGGTCCCAGCAGCACCAGCCCAAGGCCAAGAGCGCGGCGCCCACGCCGATGTGCCAGAGCAGGAACGTCTTGTCCAACAGACGGAAGAACGGGTCCTTGAGCAGATCTTTCGCGTAGGTCTTGTGCATCTCTTGCCATTGCGGGTCCTTGGGACGCGGGAAGAGCCACAGGATGTGGCTCCACCAGCCGCCGTCGTGCGGCGAATGGGGATCGCCCTCCTGGTCGCTGAAGCGGTGGTGCTTGCGGTGGACGGCGACCCAGGTGATCGGCGGTCCCTCGCCGGCCAGCGTGCCCACCAGGCCCAGCAGGCGGCGGACGCCGCGATAGGTCTGGAAGCTGGCATGCGTCAACAGGCGATGATAGCCGAGGCAAACGCCCAGGCCGCCGGTGATCCAGGACAGCACGCAGAAGGCGATCAGGCCGGCCCACGTGAAGCAAAACGGCGCCGCCAGAGCGCCGGCGTGGACGAGGACCAGCCAGCCGATGACCGGCCAATCCAGCCCGTTGGACCAGACGCGGATCATCTCGCGCTCGGCCGCTTCGTCGTATGCCTTGCGCTGTCGGCGCGACGGTAGTTTCCGCGACAGCGGTTGTCGCAGTGGCGGTCGACGCAGGCAGGCCTTCGGCCAAGGAGCGTTTCTTGCCGGGCGGGTCCAACAGGGCCAGACCGGAATCGTTCGTCACATCCAAATCGTCGAGCATAGTCGTTACAACTGTTCTTGTTTGCGGCCGGAGTAATGTCTATGGCAATTGTCTTTAGTCGGCCAAAAGCGTCAAGACAACATAGCCGCACGGGGCATCACTTGCCGCCACGAAGGCGCGCGCAGCGAGGCGCGAGAAGCAGTTTTCGCCGGAAAAACGCGGTCGAAATGCTCCCGACCGCGAGAATGTAAAAGTTACGTAAAAGTTCGCGAGACCCGCGCCCCATCGCCCTTCGGCATCTGATTGCCGCCGCTATTACCCATGCAGCAGGCCGCGCGCTCCAGAACTGGCAGCGAGAAGCAACCGACCGAGTGCCACAGCCGGAATCGTCCCTCTCGGCAAGAGGGCGCCTAAGGACGTAGAATATGCCGGCGATCTCCTAACACAAGTCACATCTCCACCCCTGCCGTAGAGGGTTCGTCCGCGCGAAATCGTTCCGTAACGCAAGTTTTTTCGACCGGGGAAACGCTATGTGCAGGGCCGAGGTAGTGGTTTGCCGGGCACTGCGAACCACACTAGAATAGAGTAGGGCAAACCTTCCCCCAATCGCAGAGCCATGCACCATGAATCGAATGACTGTTGGAAGGCCGACCGAAATCTTGCTGGTTGAAGACAATCTCGACGACGCCCGCATGACGATCGAGGCGTTGCACAGCGAGAACGTCCAATGCCGGGTGACGCTAGTCCGCGACGGCGAGGAGGCGATGACCTTTCTCCGCCGTGAAGGCGTGTTCGCGCAGGCGCCGCGGCCCGACGTGATCTTGCTGGACATGGAGTTGCCCAAGAAGGACGGCCGCGAGGTACTGGCCGACATCCGCGGCGACAGCCGCTTGCAGGCGATTCCCGTGCTGGTGTTGACCGCGTCGGCCGTGCATCGCGCCGTGTTGCAAGGCCAGAACTTGCGCGTCGACGGCTACATGACCAA
Source organism: uncultured Planctomycetia bacterium (assembly GCA_963780045.1). Lineage (GTDB taxonomy): Bacteria > Planctomycetota > Planctomycetia > Pirellulales > Thermoguttaceae > JANXQG01. The sequence continues at coordinate 1,285,111 of CAVZZZ010000005.1, forward strand.
GCCCGTCAGCCTCGACCAGTTCATTCAGGCGGTCAAGATGCTCCGCCGTTCCGTATTGGCGGAGATGGTGCTGCCGGACGGCTCGCCGTTGCAAAGCGCGGCACAGTAGCAGTGTGCTGGAGTCCCGCCTTTAGGCGGCCTGTTGATCGAGAATTCGCCTAAAGGCGGGAGTCCAACGCCATGCGAACCCGCTACTTTTCTTGATCCAAGACGGTACAATGCGGGTTTATCGTCTGAACACCCGCATTCTCGCACCATGCCCCGCTACAATCCGGCCGCGATCGAACCGAAATGGCAACGCTTCTGGGAGGCGAATCGCACGTTCGCGGCTCCGCAAATGCCCGCCGGATCCAAGATGTACGTGCTGGACATGTTCCCCTATCCCAGCGGCTCGGGGCTGCACGTCGGCCATCCGGAGGGCTACACGGCCACCGATATCGTCTGCCGCTACCGCCGCTGCCGCGGATACAGCGTCATGCACCCGATGGGCTGGGACGCCTTCGGCCTGCCAGCGGAACAGCATGCCAAGAAGACAGGCGCCCACCCGCGGGCGACGACCGAATGCAACGTCAACAATTTCCGCCGACAGTTGAAGATGCTCGGCTTCAGCTACGACTGGGATCGCGAGCTGGCCACCACCGACGTCGACTACTTCCGCTGGACGCAGTTCATCTTCCTGGTAATCTTCGACACGTGGTACGATGCAAAACAGCAAAAAGGCCGGCCGATCGGCGAGTTGCCGATTCCCGACGAAGTAGCCGAACAAGGCGCCGCCGCGGTCGAGCGCTATCGCGACGAGCACCGCCTCGCCTATCAGATCGAGGCCCCGGTCAATTGGTGTCCCGCGCTGGGCACCGTGCTTGCCAACGAAGAAGTCGTCGGTGGGCTGAGCGAGCGCGGCGGGCATCCGGTCGTGCGAATGCCGCTGCGGCAATGGATGCTGCGGATCACGGCGTATGCCGACCGCCTGGAAAAAGACCTTGACGGGCTCGATTGGTCCGAGAGCATCAAGTCGTTGCAGCGGAACTGGATTGGCCGGAGCACCGGCGCGGAGGTCGATTTCTTCATCGCAGGGAGCGGGGAGCCGACCCGCTCCGCGGGTGCCCCGGCGGGGAGCGAGGAGTACGAAGGCTGGCGGCGCGCTCGCGAAGCGTCTGGTTTCCCCAGCAAGCCGGACGAGCGGGTGCTGCGAATCTACACGACGCGGCCCGACACGCTTTTCGGCGCGACGTACATGGTTATTGCGCCGGAGCACCCGTTCGTTCAGCGGCTGACGACTCCGGAGCGGAGCGAGGCTGTGCAAGCCTATTGCGAAAAGGCCGCGCAAAAGCGATCTGGACCGTACCGATCTCGCCAAGGAAAAGACGGGCGTATTCACCGGGTCGTACGCCATCAATCCGGCAACCGGCAAAGCGATTCCGATCTGGGTCGCCGACTACGTGCTCATTAGCTATGGCACCGGGGCGATCATGGCCGTGCCCGCGCACGACGAACGGGATTTTGAGTTCGCGCAGGAGTTCGAGCTGCCGATCGTGCCGGTCGTGGCGCCGCTGGAAGGGTGGCACGTCCCTGAGCTTGCGAAGGGCGTGGCGAACGAAGAAACACGCCCTTCGCCGGAAGCTCAGGAGCGTGCCACCCAACTTTCCGATTTGGCCGCAGCCTTCACCGCCGATGGCCGAGCCATTAACAGCGGACCCTACGACGGCCTGCCTACCGCCGAGTTCAAACAGCGGATTGCCGCCGATCTTGCCGAGAAGGGTCTCGGCCGCGCGGCGGTACACTACAAGCTTCGCGACTGGCTCTTCAGCCGCCAGCACTTTTGGGGCGAGCCGTTCCCGATCCTTCGCGAATTGGACGAGCATGGCCAACCCAACGGGCTGATTCGCGCCCTGAAGCCGCAAGACCTGCCGCTGGACCTGCCAGAAATGATGCAGTTCGACGCGGCCCACGACCGCCCTGAGCCGCCGCTGGACAAGGCGCCGGACTCGTGGCTCTATGTCACGCTGGACGGCAAGCGTTATCGCCGCGAGACGAACACCATGCCGCAATGGGCCGGCTCCTGCTGGTACTATCTCCGTTTCCTCGATCCGAAGAACGGCCAATGCCTCATCGATCCCGACGTGGAAAAAGCCTGGATGCCGGTCGATCTTTACATCGGCGGGGCCGAGCACGCTGTGCTGCACCTGCTCTATGCCCGATTCTGGCACAAAGTGCTTTTCGACCGCGGCTACGTGAGCGGCCGTGAACCGTTCAAAAAGCTGGTCAATCAAGGGATGATCCTGGGCGAGAACAACGAGAAGATGTCCAAGGCCCGCGGGAACGTCGTGAATCCCGACGAGGTCGTGCGCGATTACGGAGCCGACTCGTTGCGGCTCTATGAAATGTTCATGGGTCCCCTGGAGGCAGTGAAGCCCTGGAGCACCAAGGGCGTCGGCGGCGTCGCCGGCTTCTTGGATCGCGTCTGGCGGATGATGATCGACGACCGGGCGGAGGAGACGAGACTGAACGCCTCAGTTGTTGACGTCGAGCCGACGATCGAGCAAAACCGCGTGCTCCACAAGACGATCCACGCCGTTACGCGGGACATCGAGCAACTCTCGTTCAACACGGCGATCGCGCGGATGATGGAGTTCACGAACTTTTTCTTCAAGGAAGAGAAGCGGCCGAAGTCCGTCATGGAGCGGTTCGTGCAATTGCTGTCGCCCTTTGCGCCGCACGTCGCGGAAGAATTATGGCAGCGGTTGGGCCACGCGAAATCGTTGGCCTACGAGCCCTGGCCCCAATGTGATGCGTCTCTGCTCAAGGAAGACACCGTCGAGATTCCCGTGCAGGTCAACGGCAAGCTCCGCGGGCGAATCGTCGTACCCGCCGGCGCGGAGAACGCCGTCATGGAAGCCGCTGCCCGCGCAGACGAGAAGATCGCCGAATTGCTGAACGGCAAGACCGTTGTGAAGACGATCGTCGTGCCGGGCAAGATGGTGAATTTCGTGGTGAAGTAGTTAACCCAGCCGTTGTTCCGCCTCGGCTGCCCAGGGACTGCCGGACGCCAAAGCGAGGAACCGCCGCCAGTGCTGTTCGGCCGTGCGGCGATGGCCCATTTCGTCCAGCGTGCGCCGAGGTGATAATGCGCGTCGGCATAGTCGGGGTGATGGCGCAGCGCGCCCTCGAAGGCGGCCGCGGCCAGGTCGCGCTGGCCCAGCTCCGCCAAGACGCAGCCCAGGTTCGCGCGGGCCTCGACGTAATTTTCGTCCAGCTCGACGGCCATATAGTAGCGCTCGCGCGCCGCTCCCAAATCGCCCTGGCGATAGAGCAGCTCGGCCAACTGGAAGCAGCCTTCGGGGTCTGGACCGGCGGCGGCCATCGCGGCGCGATGCCATTCGGCCGCCTCGGACAGCCGGCCGTCCTCCTCCAACTCCGTTGCAAGAGTTCGCATCTGTTCCGACGATATGGATACGTCCTCCGCGCTCCGCAGGACGCCGGCGGCGGGAGCAGGGAGCGGGGAGCCGGGGAAGGGAGAAAGGGGGAAAGGGAGATGGGGAGAAGGGGAGACTTGCTGGTCGCCGCTATCATGGTTTGGCCCTTCGCCTCGCCCTCTCTCCCTTTCTCCCCTTCTCCCTTTCTCCCTAACTAACCCCTGCTCCCTGGCCTCGAATTGGAACCGCAATTGCCCGCCCGCCTCGACCAGCCCGTCGCCCTGCCGCACCAGCAGGATCTCTCCTTGCACGACGACCGCAGCGTCCAAGATCGGCCGTTGGATGCCGGGCAGCAGTCTCGCAAGGTCGGCAACCTTCTTTTCGATGTTCTGCGGCGAGACCCCCGCGCAGAACAACTGCGCCAACCGCTGGGCGACCGCCACTTCCTGGAAGTCGAAATAAACGAGCCGCCGCACTTCCTGGGCGGGCACGATCAAGCCGCGGCGATGCCAGCGCCGGACCACGGTCAACGGAACGCCCAGCGCCTCGGCAAGCATCGCCGGCGTATAAAAGCGCTCGGCCTCGCCGGGAGAGAGCAGGGAGCAGGGAGCAGGGAGCAGGGAGTCGTCTGCCAAAAGATCCTCGTGAGGCTTGTTCAGAAAGCTGTGCTTCCTACGATAGCCTCTTTAAGGCCTTTCGGCAAGACGCTCAATGCGTCGGTCCCGGTGGGGAGGGCACCGGTTGCATTCGATTACCCAGACCTTGAATGCCCGACGTCCCGGTGTTATCGCTCCCCGACCCGTAGGTCGGTCCCGCCGCCGAGTTGCTGGTTCCTCCGCCCAAGCCCAACGCGGGCTTGTTCTCGCCGTTGGGCGGACTGGCCGGAATCTTCGGCTTCGACTCGCCTGGCGCCAACGCCGGAGCGGCGGGCGCGGCTGTTCCGCCGGGCAACGTCATTACCGTTCCGCCGGGCGCAGTCATCACGCCGCCGCCTTCCACGGTCGCTCCAGCGCCGCAGCCGCTCGATGCCGGCGCCGTGGTCGGCACGTCGCAGCCCCCCGTAGAACAGCAGCCCCCCGTAGAACAAGATCCTGTCGAGCAGCAATCGTCCACGGGCACGCGAAAGCACTCCACGCGGGGCACGGTGTAGTTGTAAGTGACCGGAATCCGCTTCTCCACGACGCGCGGGATGCGGACCGTTTCTTCGTACGATTCCATGCGGCAGACCTGCGTCGGCACCTGCTCCACCCGTTCCTCCTGCACAATGCGGCACGTTTGATAAGGCACGCGGCGGACCTGCTCCTCCGCCACCATCCGCGTGACCTGCACGGGCACCTTGCGATCGACGTGCTCAGTGACCGGGCGGCACACGGTAAATGGCACCTTTCGCACCTCTTCGTGCTGCACGATGCGGCAAGTCTGATAAGGCACTTTCTGCACGACCTGCTCGCTGCGGAAGCTCGTCACTTGCACCGGCACCTGCTCCGTGACCGTCTGCGGCACCATTTGCACCTGCTGCACTTGCTGGGCGACGACGTTCGGCTGCCAGACGCGGTTCACTTCATACGTGCCGCGATTCGTGGGGACCCAATAGAAGCCCGCCGCGCGGGAGACGGCCACGCCCGTCACAGGATCGACCGTGGTGCCGCCGCTCTGCCAGGTAAGCCGGTTCGCCCACCAGCTTGGCCTGAAGGTCACTTGCTCGCGGAAGCAGCCCCGGTCGACCAGTTGCGTCTGCTGCGTGACGACGGGCTGCATGACCGTGCGGCACTGCTGTCGCATGACGCACTGGGTCACCGGCCTCTGAACGCAATACGTCACTTCCCGCTCGGCGGTCTCCGTGACCGGCTGATTGACGATATACGCGCTCTTCCCGCTCGGCCGTTTCCTGGACCATGCGCACGACGTCGTAGCTTTCGTCGCGGACCTGCGTCTCGCAGACCGGCTTCAACACCGTGAAGCGCTCCTCGCGCTCGGCCGTTTCCAGCACCGGCCTGGCGACGGTATAGCGGCGCTCCTGCGTCGCGGTCTCGAAGACCGGGCGGGTGCGAGTCACGCGCTGCTCGTCGAAGACCGTCTCGCATTCGATGCGAAAGGCGGTAGCCTGGCGCTGTTCGCACCGCGTTTGATAGACGAGCTTGTACTCGCGGCCCTGGCAGCTCAGGCAGCCGCAGGACGAACAGGCGTCCTGGGCCGCAGCGGGGCTCCCGCGCGGCGGGACGACGGTCCACAGCAGCGCGGCAACCAACGGAATGGCAAATCGTTGTGCGTTCATGATTGGTCTACTTTGCTCGGTCGATGCAAGCACTGCGCGGCAGCGCAATAGTCTCATCCTCTTAAAGTTAATTTGCCCGATTGCGGATGAAACTGCAAACGGCTTTAATACATTTCCGCGGCGGCAAGGGCCTCTTAATCATAGCCCCGCAAGGACTTATGCGCGAAAAAATATTTTTAAGTTTCCAGTGCTAGCATCCGAGCGCACTTAATAACTTGGGCGGATCGTGACGTTAAAGTTTGCGCAGGCGGAATAAACGGACTTTGGCCGAGAGAGGAACCTCGATGACACGAATCACCCTATGCCATTGCCATATGGACGACCAATTCCTGCGCGGCGGGAATCGCGATCTCCTTGGCGAAGGTGATCAAAACTCGGCCGCCAGCTTCCGAAGCTATGCTGACCTCGACTGGCTGGCCGGCGAACGCCGCGGAGAATTCACCCTGGCGCAAATCGCACCAAAGCGAACGATTGCAAACCATCATCATGGAAGGCGGTTCGCTCGCGCCGGAGAAGCTGGCCTAACTCGCGTCAATCCGCGACGGCATAAGAATTGCGTTCTCCGTCGCGTCTTGACAAGTTCAGAAAAAGCGACAATCGCGGAGCAAAGCGGGCGCCGTGCCGCATAGCGCTGAGCGGCGGTTTCAGTTCCGTCATAATAGTAAACGAACGAGGTTGCTCTATGCGAGTCTGGCCAGGAAAACACTTTCCCCTGGGAGCAACTTGGGACGGCAACGGGGTCAACTTCGCCTTGTTCTCTGAGTGCGGCACCGCAGTCGAGCTTTGCTTGTTCAACTCGCCCGACGACGAGAACGAGGCCGAGCGAATCGGGCTTGTCGAGCGCCGCGACCTGGCTTGGCACTGCTATCTGCCTGACGTTCGCCCCGGTCTGTATTACGGCTATCGCGTCCACGGTCCTTACGAACCGGCACACGGGCATCGCTTCAATCCCAACAAGGTCCTGTTGGATCCGTATGCCAAGGCGATCGGGCGGGACATCCGCTGGTGCGATGAAATGTTCGGCTACAAGGTGGGCGATCCGGCGGGCGACTTGTCGTTCGACGAACGGGACAATGCCCATGCGGCCCCGCTGGGAGTCGTCATCGATCCGGCCTTCACCTGGGGCGACGACCGGCCGCCGAAAACGCCCTGGCACCAGACGGTCATTTACGAAGTCCATGTGAAGGGATTTACGAAGCTGCATCCGGACGTGCCCGAGGAAATGCGCGGGACGTATGCCGGCTTCACCTCTCCGCCGGCAATCGATCACCTCCGCAAGCTGGGCGTTACGGCCGTCGAGTTGCTGCCGGTTTTTCAGCGCATCGACGACCGCCACCTGCTGGAGAAGGGTCTTTGCAACTATTGGGGCTACAACACGATGAGTTTCTTCGCGCCCGATTATCACTATTCCGCGACAAACACGCCCTCCGACATGGTCAAGGAATTCAAGACCATGGTCCGCGGGCTGCATGCCGCCGGCATCGAGGTGTTGTTGGACGTGGTCTACAATCACACTGCCGAAGGCAGCCATATGGGCCCCACCATTTCCTTCCGCGGCATCGACAACGCCTCGTACTATCGGCTCTCGCCCGAAGACCCGCGCTACTACATGGATTTCACGGGCTGCGGCAACGGCTTGAACATGCGCAACCCGCGCGTGCTGCAATTCATCATGGACAGCCTCCGCTACTGGGTCACGGAGATGCACGTCGACGGCTTCCGCTTCGATCTCGCCAGCGCGCTGGCCAGGGAACTCTATGAAGTCGACAAGCTGGGAGCGTTTTTCGACATCATCCACCAGGACCCCGTGCTGGCCGACGTCAAGCTGATCGCCGAGCCGTGGGACCTGGGCTCCGGCGGCTATCAGGTGGGGAATTTTCCAACGCAATGGTCGGAGTGGAACGGGCGGTATCGCGACAACATCCGCAGTTTCTGGAAAGGCGACGGCGGCACGCTGCCCGAATTTGCCACGCGGCTTTGCGGATCGGCCGACTTGTACGAGTGGAGCGGCCGCCGTCCCTCCGCCAGCATCAACTTCATCACCTGTCACGACGGCTTCAACTTGCACGACTTGGTGAGCTATAACACCAAGCACAACGAGGCCAACGGCGAGGACAATCGCGACGGCGCCGACGACAACAAGAGCTGGAACTGCGGCACGGAAGGCCCCACCGAGGACGCCGAAATCAAGGCCCTCCGCGAGCGTCAGAAGCGCAACATGCTCGCCACGCTGCTGGTCAGCCAGGGTGTGCCCATGCTGCTGGCCGGCGACGAGCTGGGCAAGACGCAGCAGGGAAACAACAACTGTTATTGCCAGGACAGCGAACTGAGCTGGCTGCAATGGGACGGCGGCGATGAGCAGCAGATGATGATCGAATTCGTCCGCGGCATGATCGCCGTCCGCAAGGCCGAGCCCGTCCTGCGGCGGCAGAAGTTCTTTCAAGGCCGGCCGATCCGCCAAGGCGAGGCTTCCGACCTCGGCTGGATCGGCACCGACGGCAAGGAACTGCACGAAGACGTCTGGAACTCGGGTTTCGCAAAATGCCTGGGCGTGCGGTTGGACGGAAAATTGACCGGCGAGGTCAACGAGCACGGCGAGCCGATCGAGGGCGATACCCTTCTTATTCTGCTGAACGCGCATTATGAAAAGCTTCCCTTCATGCTGCCGACGCCTTTACAGGGCGCTTATTGGGAGCCGCTCATGGACACCGCGCAGTTTCCTCGCCACCTCACCGACACCCAGGGCGGCAGCGAGTACGTTTTGCATCCGCGCTCCATGGCCTTGCTGCGGCTCATGACAGCCACCAAGAAGGAAGAGAAGAAGGAAGGTTTCGTGGCCATCGACCTTGTGGCCGAGCCAACGACGACGGAGGCCGCGACAACCGGCTAGCTCTCCCCTGCGCCACATGACAATGAATCCGCTACGTCCAAGGGAAGAATGTGCTCATCTCCGAGGCAAAGCAGCGTGAGAAGTTCGACGAGCAATATTACAACCACTTTTTAAGAAGGAGTCGAAGCATGAAAGTCATCGTTTTCTCCGTGATCGCGGCCGCTTTGCTGCTATTCTTAGGTTGTGAGCAGTCCCACGACGCGCCGCCCCCGCCGAGTGACAACCATCGGCCGGGCGTCGAGGTGCATACGCCGAATGTCGATGTGAAAACAAATGAGGAAGGCACGACCGTCAAGGCCCCTGACACGAATGTCCGCGTCGAGAAAAAGGAGCCGTGATGAACCGGGACGCTTTTCCCTACATGCCACGATTGGCTTTTCCCTACCCCTGGGCGAGATGGACGGCCAATTCCTGTCCAGCGGGAATCGTAATCTCCTTGGCGAAGGTGATCAAAACTCGGCCGCCAGCTTCCAAAGCCATGCTGGCCTCGACTGGCCGGCCGGCGAGGGTTGCCGAAACTTTCGCCGGTTTGCTGCCCGCAGGGGCAAGCATTGCCAAGGTCTTCAGGGGGAGCTTGCCCCACTTCAATTGCACGCGCGCCGTCCGCGCGCCGCCGTCGTCCTCTTGGGCGAAAGTTCCCCAGCCCTCGGCCGAAGTGAATGCGGCGCGGAAACGGTGCGGCGTGAGGCGCGGCGAGAAACCCAGATGCCGCCGCGGCCCGTGATACTCGTATCCGCAGGCCGCCAGATAGACGCCGTAGCTGGCCATCGAACGCGCGTAATGGTCGCCGCATTCGATTTCGTTCCAGGGATTGCGGCGCGAGGGATGATAGCGGTCGTGGACTGCCCGCGCAATCGCCAGCCCCTCTTGCACCATCCCTTCCCAGATCATGTGGCCGGCAACCTGGTACTCGAAGCCGTTCATGCACTCGTTGAAGTAGAAATCGTAGCCTTGCGTGACGCGGCGGCCCTCTCCGCGGGGCCAGGAGCACATGACGAGGCCCGCCTCGCCGGCCAAGGCGAACCAGCGGCCGGGCGAGTGCGCCTTGCGGAAGGGACCGACGTCCGGCGCGAAGTTGCATTTCCAGAGCGACTTCAATGCCTGCCGCACGTGCGTCGCCTGCAAGATGCGGCCCAGGCCGACCTGAAAGGCCCAGCTTTGCCCGAACACCTGGTCCACCTCGCAGCCGTTGTACGAGCCGACGCTGTGCTCGCGGGTCTTGTCGGGAGTCTGGACGTAATACTCGCCGTTGAAAAGCTCGCGCTGGAGGCTGCCTTGGCCGCGCTGGAAGATATCGCGGGCTTTCGCTGCAAAAGCGTGGTCGGCCATTTCCTTGGCCATTTCCTCGCACGCCCGCAGCGCCGCCAGGTAGAGCGAGCTGAGCCAGGCGATCTTGCCGAACCAGGGCTGGTCGAGCGTGTTGTGCTGCGGGCCTTCCAGGAGTCCCTCGCCGTCGTCCTTGTGGATCAGGCACTCCATCGCCAGCTTGATCCGCGGCCAAAGCTGCCGGAGCATCTTGTCGTCCGTAGACATCTGATGCTCTCGGTACGCGCGGAGGATGCAGCCCGCCTGCCCGTCGACCGCCAGGCCGAACCGGTGGTCGCGATAGTCGATCATGCCCGTCCGAGCGTCAAAGGCCGTGCCGAAGTCGGTCCGCACGCGCAAGTCCCGTTCGAGATCGGGAAAGAGCCGGGCGACGGCGTGGGCGTAATGCCAGACGTGCGTGCAGGTCCCCTCGCAGCAGCCGACTCCCTCCCAGCCGTAAAACTTCCCGTTGAGGAAGCGGTGCGCGGTCGAACTGGCCAGGATCGACGTGTTGAGCATCGTGCGGTCCAAGAACCAGTAGGGCAGGCTGGAATCGTACCAGGTATCGTGCCAGAGGCGGGTCTGCTCATAGAGCCGCGGGAAGTCGGCCGCCAGGTGCTCGGCCACGGCCGCCGCGTCGTGGAACCGCGCGGCGTAAAACCGGCCGCCGTCCTTCAGCAGCAAGTGCGGGAAGTGCCAGGCGATGACGAACGTCGCCGTGGCGGACTGGCCCGGCTCCAAGGACATCTTTCGCACGAGGCTGCCGATCAGCTTGCGGCCGGCCGGCTGCGCCGCGTGCGGCTCGGTGGCCGACGTGAAGGCGATTTGCGGCAGTTTGCCTTCACGGATTAGAGGCGTAGCCTGGTCCGCTTCTGCCGGATCGAACAACGCCAGCGCCAGCGTGCCATGATCGTGCTGGTCGCCGGGGCGATGCGGCTTGTTGTCGGTAAAGACGATCGGTCCCGCGCCGATATTGCCCCAGGCGCCTTTGGCCTTGTCGACGATTTCCAGCCGGGCCGTTTTGCCTTGCAGCGAAACAACGTCGAAAAAGTCCTGCCTCATGCGGTTGTCGTTGTGGCCGGTCGCGGTGCGGACGACCTTGCCGTCGATCGACAGGTTGATGCACGTCTGGCCAGGTTGATTGCCGCCGCCGATCCAGAAGCGGATGTATTTCCGCTCGATTGCGAACGGTTTGCTCGTGAGCGTGCCGGTGTGGCTGTCCTTCTCAACGATCGAATTGCCCGGCGCGGACGCATGGGAATTGACGACGCGCGGGCCCTTGCTGCCCACCTCGCCCTGATACGCGGGAATCTTGCCCTTGAGGATCGGGCCGGCGCCGAAGGCGTCGCCGGTGACGGTCCAGCCTTCGTAGGTAGGCTTCTGAAAGTCCTCGAATACGATGTCCGCCTGCGGCGACTTTTGCGCAGGCTGCGGCAGCATGTCGCTATGGATCAGCAGCACGCCGGGCTTGCGGACAACCGTGTTCCGTCGCGGGGTCGCATCGCCGGACACGGTATAGAGGCCGACCGCGTTTTCCAGCCAGCCGGCCAAGCGCACCGTCGCGCGGGCCGTGCCGGTATTCTTCACCGTGAACCGCATTACCGTCGCCGGCAAGCTGGAAGCCTCCGTATCCAGCGGCACGAACGGCGAAAAGGCCTCCAGCGACACAGCGACCGGAAGTTGCGGATCGCGGTATTCGACGAAACCGATCGGGTACTCCCCGCAAAAGCTGATGTCCGCGAAACCGCGATGATCGAGCGCTCGCGTCTGCGTCTCGCCGTCCGATTTCACTTCCACCGCGAAGCTCTGCTCCAGCGGCGAGCTCGGCAAAGACGGATGGGTGTATTTTTCGGCGTGCGTGTGGATGGGCAGATTGAAGACGTCCCAATGCCATAGTTTGCCATCGCCGCCAAGATAAAGCTGGCCCGTGCAGAGTCCGCCGATGGGCATGCCGATTTTCTCAAGCTCTTTGCCGCGGTAGACTTCGCGCGTGCCGCGGGCGGTAAGCGAAGCGACCCATCGCGGATCGAGCTTCTTGTCGGCCGGGATGAGCTTGCCGGCCTCGGAAGCCTCGAAGGGGCCTGCCATGACCGGCATGGCGGAAAGTGCCGCCGCCGCGCCGCCCGTGGCAAGGGCGGCAATGAAGTCGCGGCGCTCGATGCCGCACGTTCCGCCGAGGCAACAAGATTGAACGGGCGATTCGCCAGGGTCGCTTGCGCTCACGGTTACTTCTCTTTCCGCTTCAGTTCGCCGTCGTGGTCCTTGATGAACTGGCGGATTTCGTCGCCAAAGTCCAGCAGCCGCGCCCACTGTTCCATGTAGAGCGTGACCGGCATGCGTTGCAGGCCGTAGACGCTGACCGCGCCTTTCTCGCTGACTTTGCAATAGAGCGAGCCGCGCTTCGGTTGTTCCAGTTCGGCGAGCGCCTTGGATGCCGCGTCCACCGACAATTCGCCGGATGCGATTTTTTGCAGGATTTCGTCCTTGGTCATTTGTTTCTCCAATAGAGTATTGGGCGTCGATTGAAACGAGCATACCACGTTCGCGCGCTTGCGCCTACGTTCTCTCCTCGTGGTTGTCCTCCACCACTTCAATATCCGCCACAGTCGGAATGCCCGACGACACGTCGGGCAGGATGCCGATCCGCCGGTAGATCGGGCGGATGTGCTCGCGAAGAATGGGCAGGCGGAAGGCGAATGCCGCGGCCGCGACGGCGACCATCGCCCCGCCAAGCTGCGCGACGTGCGGCGCGCCCAGGCGGCCGGTCAGGCTGCCCGCCAGCAGGCTGCCCAGCGGGCCGACGCCGAAAAAGGCCATGACGTAAAAACTCATCACCCGCCCGCGCTTGGAATCGTCGACGATCGTCTGCACGATCGTGTTGCCCGAGGCGGTGCCCAGCATCAACGCAAAGCCGGCAGCCGCCAGCAGGACCATCGAGAGCCACAAGACGGACGAGAAAGAGAACGCGATCAGGCCCAGCCCAAAGAGGGCGGCGGACCAGGCGATCTGCCGGCCCAGGCCGAGCACGCTCTTGCGGAAGGCCAGGCGCAGTGCGCCCAGCAGCGCCCCGACGCCCATCGCCGAGCTTAACATGCCGAGTGTTCGCGCGTCGCCCGCCAGTACGTTCTTGGCGAAGATCGGCAGCAACACGTTCGTCAGCGGGATCGACGCGAGGTTCACGAAGACCAAGAGAAGAAGGATTTCGCGGATTGGCGGAAAGCCGGCGACGTAGCGAAGGCCGTCCACCAGTTCTGTGAGGACGTTCCCTCGCGGCGCAGCCGGTTCGGGCGGAGGAAGCCGCATCGCCAAGAGTGCCACGATTACGGCAATGTAGCTCAGCCCGTTGAGCAGAAAACAAATGCCTTCACCGGTGAATTCGATGGTGAATCCGGCCAGCGCCGGTCCAATGACCCGCGCCGCGTTGAACATCGACGAATTCAGGCCGATCGCGCTTGTCAGGGCTTCGCGGCCTTCGACCATCTGGATCAAGAACGCTTGCCGGGCGGGCACCTCGAAGGCCGTGACGACGCCCAACAATACGCTCAGCAGCACGATGTGCCACACGGCGATGACGCGGCACAGCACGAGCGCGGCCAGGATGAACGCCTGGAGCATGGCGAGTGCCTGCATGACGACGACCGTGCGGTGCCGGTTCCAGCGGTCCGCAAAAACGCCCGCGAGAGGCGCGAGGAAGAAGCTGGGAAGCTGGCCGCAAAAGCCGACCACGCCCAGCAGAAACGCCGATCCTGTCAGCCGGTAGACTAGCCAGCTCATCGCCACCAGTTGCATCCACGTGCCGATGAGCGAGATGCTCTGGCCGAAGAAAAAGAGGCGGAAGTTGCGGTACTGGAAGGCGCCGGGCAAGATGGGCTCCGAACGGTCACATTTCGATCTTCCCGCCCGGTTGCAGCACGACCGCCTCGGCGCCCGACTCCTCGCGGACGCGGTGCGCCCATGCCTCGGCATCCTGGGCGATGACTGGCCAGGTGCCGAAGTGGGCCGGCACGACGCGGCGGGGCTTGAGCAAGCGAACTGCCTCCAAGGCCTCGTCCGGGCCCATCGTGAAATTGTCGCCGATCGGCAGCGCGGCCAGGTCCAGCCCCGCCGCGCCGATATGCTTCATGTCGGAAAAGAGCGCCGTGTCGCAGGCGAAATAGGCGCGGCGGCCTTCGCGGGCGAGGACGTAGCCGCAAGGGTTGCCAGCATAGCTGCCGTCGGGCATCGACGACGAATGCCAGGCCAAGGTCATCGTCACGCGGCCAAAGGGGAACTCGTAGCCGCCGCCGAGATTCATCGGATGGGTATCCTTCACTCCCTTGGCCACGAGCCACTGGCAGACCTCGAAGATGCCGATCACCATCGCGCCCGTTCGCTTGGCGATTTCCACCGCATCTCCCACGTGGTCGCCGTGGCCGTGCGAAATGAGGATGTAATCGGCCTCAACCTGGTCGGCCTTGCACGGGCTGAGCGGGTTGTCGTTGAGGAACGGGTCCAGCAGCAAACGGTGCTGGCCCGCGCGGATTGACCAGGCGTTGTGGCCCAGCCAGGTGATTTCAGTGGACATGGTTATTAACTTTCAATTTCCGCTCTAATCTCCCGCAACTCCACCGTCGGCTCGTGGTCGGCAAAATCGGTCTTGCCGGCTCGGGCGTACCAGTAGAGGCTATTGCCGCGGTCGCCCTCGATCTTGTGCAGTACGGCGTGAATCCAGCTCGCGGTGCGGTCGGAGTCGTACTGCTGCACGATGTTGTGCGCGGCCTCCCACTGGTTATCAAGAGCGAGGTCAATGGCACGGATAAGCTCGGAGTTCATGGCGATTGTCGCATGGATTATAGGTTTCCGTCCGATTGTCGTCCATGCTACACTAAACAGAGGGTGGAGATTGTTAATTGTGAATGCGCAGTGCGACCCCGGCCGGCTTGTCCGGCAGGTGAACAAGTCTTGTAAGCGAAGGCGCGGTACTTTCCGCCCTGGTCTACCCCTGCCAGCTTGCCTGGCAGGTGAAGAAGTTTTGTTGCCGCTTGCCACGGTTTGCTTAACCGCGCTATTCTTCGCTACGTTGAGCCCGCGCAACTGCCTTGCGGCAGGCGACCCTCTCCCTGTCCGTCTACCAAAGGGAGAGGCGGACCTTGCTAACGAAGCGGCAAACCTGACGGCGCGCTATGTCACCGCTTTAGACAAGCTGGCGCAATGGTGCCGCCAGCGGCAACTGCAGGATGAAGCCCGAAAAACGGCCGGTCTCGGCGGGCACGACGATCCTTATACGATCCGACTGCCCGTGCTTCCGCGAGACGTCGGCGCGCTGCGCCCGCCCGATGCGATCGCGGGCGATGCCGCCCAATGGCATCGCCAGTTGGCGAAGCTGCGGCAGGACCAGGCCAACGCGCTTTACGCGCTGGCGCAGCGTTGCGCCGAAGGCGGACAGCCGTGGCTGGGATATCGCCTCGTGTTGGACGCCTTGCGTGCCAACCCCGATCACGAAGCGGCCCGCCGCGTGTTGGGCTATGTCAAGTACCAGAACCAGTGGCACACGCCGTACGAGATTGCAATGCTCCGCGGCGGCATGGTCTGGACGGCAAAATTCGGCTGGCTGGAAAAGAAAAACGTCGCCCGGTACGAACGCGGCGATCGCCTGCTGGGCAGCACCTGGATCGACGCCGCCAACGACGCCGCCCTGCACGCCGACATCACCACCGGCTGGGACATCGAAACCGAGCACTACCGCATCCGCACCAACGACGGCATCGAAGCCGCCGTCGCTTTGGGAGCCAAGCTGGAGAACCTCAACTGGGCGTGGCAGCAAATCTTCATCGGCTATTACGCGACCGCGGGCGACGTACGGTCGCTGCTGGCCGGCAAGCGGACCACCGTGAAACTGCCGCCGCGGATGGAAGTTGTCTACTTCCACGACAAGCAGCAGTATCAAAAGGCGCTCAAGACGGACATCTCGATGGGCCTCTACGTGCCCGAAAACCGCACGGCCTATTTTTATGCCGGCAGCGAGGACAGCCAGCGGACCATGTATCACGAGGCGACGCACCAGCTCTTCCACCAGATGCTTCACGTTGCCGACGGAACGGGGGCCAAGGCCAATTGCTGGCTCATCGAGGGCGTTGCGATGTACATGGAAACCATCCGCCGCGAGGGCGACTGCTTCGTGCTGGGCGGCCTCAACGACATCCGCCTGCAGGCCGCCCGATACCACCTGGCGAAGGGCGATTTCTTTGTGCCCTTTGAGCGGCTCGTCCGGCTGGGCGTGCGGGACGTCCAGAGCCATCCCCAGATCGCCAAGCTCTACAGCCAGATTGCCGCCATGACCAGCTTCCTGGTACATTACGATGGCGGCCGTTATCGCCACGCACTGGTAAGTTGCCTGGCCGCTATATATGATGGAAGCCAGGATCCCCAACTCCTCGCCCGCGCCGCCGGCACGAGTTACGCCGAGCTGGACAAGCAGTATCGGGAGTACATGAGGATTCAAGAAAAGTAGCAGGCACGCTCCGAGTGCCGTCCGCCTTGATCGGAAAGAATGCATGCGTCCTTGGAAGCTGGCCGAGATCAACTACGGTTTCGTCAAAGAGCACGAATACGAAGTGGCCGTGCTGCCGCTGGGCGCCACCGAGCCGCACAACTTGCACCTGCCCTACGGCTGCGACATCTACCAGGTTGAGCTGATCGGCGAGAGGATCTGCGCCGCCGCCTGGGACCGCGGCGCGAAGGTCGTGCTCCTGCCGGCGATTCCGTACGGCACCGAGACGAACCTCATGCGGTTCCCGATGGCGATGAATCTCAATCCGGCCACGCTCGCCATCGTCATCGGCGACCTGGTCGAATCTCTCTCGCGGCACGGCGTCCACAAGATCGTGCTATTGAACGGGCACGGCGGCAACGACCTCAAGCCCGTGCTCCGCGAGCTTTACCCGCAGACGCCCGCGCGACTCTTCCTTTGCAACTGGTTCACAGTCTGCAAGGACGCCTACGAGGGAATTTTCGCCGCGGCCGACGACCATGCGGGCGAGGTGGAGACGTCGCTGATGCTGGCCTACCATCCGGAGCTTGTCGCGCGGAAAGAGGACGGCGGCCTGGCGGCCGATGAAGGCCGCGCAGTGGCGTCGCGTTTTGAGGCGCTCAATCGCGGCTGGGTATTCGATCACGCGCCCCTGGCATCTGGTAACGACCAACAGCGGCTGCGGCAACCCCCACGCCGCCACGGCCGAAAAAGGCCGTTGCCTGGTGGAGATGCTCGTTCAGCGCCTGTCCGCTTTTCTCGTCGAGCTGTCCGCCTCGCCGTTGGACGAGAGGTTTCCGTATTAGTGTTCAGTTTTCGGTGTTCAGTTTTCAGAAATCGGCAGCGGTTCCGTCCTGAAAACTGAACACTGAAAACTGAAAAATTCCCTTCCGTTGACCTTTCGCCCCGCCACGGTTATATTCTGGATTGATTGAACCGACATGGTGGGTGTAGCTCAGTTGGTTAGAGTACCAGATTGTGGATCTGGGTGTCGCGGGTTCAAGTCCCGTCATCCACCCTTCATAAACCATTACGGCACAAGGACTTACAACGCCGTCTGTTTCTACAGTTTCTGCAAACCTGTCGGTTGCAAACCTTTTTTGCAAACCTTTCGGACGGTAAATGGGCGGCTCATCGAAGGTCCAAATCGTCAGTGTGTGCCGCCTTCCTTGCCCTCTTGCCTCCCTTTCTGCCTCCGTGATACGCGGCATGGAGGAGAAATGCCTCGAAACATGCCCCGTCACAGATAAGGCCCAGCAGGATGCGGTCATCGACGCCGCCATCAAAGCGGCATATCTCGATCCAAACTCTCCGACCTCCCTACGAGCTATCGCTGAACTGTTGCCGGGCTGGATAAAGGCCGATCATAAACGGGTGGGAAGGCGGCTGGAGAGGCTAGCGGCAACTGGGGCACTGCCCCAGTTGGAAAGGACCATGGGCCGGGATGGAAAGCAACGGCGCTTTCGTCGCATGTATCCTGTCGCCATTCCCGATGATTTCGTCCCGCAGGTCAAAGTGATTGCTGGCGATGCCCTGACCGAACTCCGGCGGCTACCCTATTGCTCGACTCACTGCTGCATTACTTCGCCAGCCTATTACTTGCAGGACGACTACAACGACGATCGCCAAATTGGCAGGAAGAGACTCCCGACGAATACATCGAGCGGCTCGTCCAGGTGTTCTCCGAGGTCCGTCGTGTCCTTAAACGCCATGGTACTGTCTGGAAGACTTCGCTATATCAAGATGGCTCTGGGATTCCATCCGCTCGCGGTTGCCAAGCAAGACTGCGAGTTGGACCAGTTCCTACGATTGATGCCGGAAGTCACTCATGTCGGTGAGATTGGTCTTGATTTCTTACGGGAGGGACTTGGTAGTAAGAATCAGCAGTTGGCGGCATTCCGTGCAATCATCAAGGCAGTCTCGGGAATTCGCAAGTTCGTTTCCCTGCACTCTCGCGGGGCCGAAGAGACGGTCCTCGCTATTCTGGACGAGTTCCAAGTTAAAATGGCCGTGTTTCACTGGTACAGCGGGCCATTGACGGTCCTGGATCGTGCGATTGAAGCCGGTTTCTACTTTTCGGTCAACCCTGCGATGATTCGATCTGAGAAGGGCCAACGGATTCTTACGCGGATACCGCGTGATCGAGTGCTGACGGAAACCGATGGACCGTATGTGAGGGTGGGCTCTCGCCCAGCCGAACCGCGTGATGTTGCGGAGGTTATAAAGTTTCTAGCTACGGTATGGGGAGATTCGGTCGAAGATGCCTCGGCCCGTGTATTGGACAACTACCGACAGATAGTTCCATAGGCGAAAGCAAAGCTCCGTGATCGCACCTTCCATCTCCCCCGACCTGAAAGCCAAGATTCCTACCGTCGTCATCGGCTGGATCACGGCCAACGTCCGCAATTCCCAGCACGACGAAGCCCTTTGGCAGGAGATCGAGGCTGTCATAACCCATTTCCGGGGAATGACAATGGAAGATTCCAGAAAGTTCCCGCCCATCAAGGCCCTGCGAGATGCCTACCGAAAATTAGGGAACGATCCGACTCGCTACCGAGGATCAAATGAAGCCCTGGTGCGGCGGATCACGCAGGGCAAGGACTTATACCGGGTAAATACGGTCGTGGACATCAACAATCTGATCTCATTGGAAACCCTGCACTCGGCTGGCACGTTCGACCTGGATCGGGTTCAGCCGCCGATCATTTTCCGCATTGGGCAGCCAGGCGAAGCCTACGCGGGCATCGGTCGCGGCGAAATCAAGATCGACGGCCTGCCAGTATTTGCCGATCAGGCTGGCTCATTCGGCAGCACGACCAGCGATTCCGAGCGAACGATGGTCCGGCTGGAGACGACCAAGATCATGATGGTCGTGATTTCCTTCCTCGGGGCCGAAGTGATGGACTTAACTTTGGAGCGGGCGGCAGGACTCTTGGATCGGTATGCGGCGGCCAGCGAGGTCGAGACAGGGATAGTGGAAGGATAACCGACGTGCCCAATAACCGTGCAAGAATTTGGAATCGACGGAAACCTATACCTATAGGACGATGGAGTCTTCGCCGCCAGGGAAACGCGAGCAAGGCTACCGAACCTTTAGGAGTGACGAATGGGCAACGAAATCACAGTTAGGCCGAAGCTCGAACGGCGGACGAGGATCGGCAACAACAGGAGAACGGCGGCTGCGAAAGCCTATCGTGCCAAGATCGAATCTTTGCTTGCTGAATCAGGAGATGAGCCCTTGGCCGACGTGTGGCAACGGGTGTGTCCTTTCCATATTGACTTGGGCTGCGAAGTACCAGACCGACGAGGTATCATTGAAGATTTGGCCGACTTTGCCGAAGTGCTAAAGCCGAACCTGAATGGCATGAAGCCGCGTCGATTGTGCTGGCTGATCGAGGAATATGCCGTTCCTGAGTCTCGTCAATCGAACCAGTCATTTTCCCCGCCTGTTTGCCCGACAGGGACACTGATGCACCGAATCTCAAGAGAACACTGTAGCGAACTGGTTGCCACGCCACTCGGGTGTTCGGAATAGTGCGATTGGTACTTCTTCACACGACTTCCAAAATGCGGCTGATCCGTGGCTTCCCATACTCGGCTTCGCCCGTCAGCACTCTTATATTGTCTGCCGCCTGGAATTCGCCGCCACCGTGCGTGTGACCGCAGAGGACCGTGAGCTTCGTGTTCGGATGTTCCCTCATAACGGCCCGCATGATGTCGCCAACAACCTTGCAAGCGAAGTGAGGTAGATAATCGTCGCCGGACGTCCGGCCCTGATGCCATGCCGCCTCGCGAAACGGCGGAACATGGGTCACGGCGATGACATTGGGATACTTGCTGGCCGCCTCTTTCAGCACGGTCGCAAAGTGTGCCACTGCTTCGTCGGCCAATGAGGTCATCGTTCGTAAGAGATTGTCCTTGTCGAGCCGGGAGCCGTCGAACCAGCGGGCGATCTCCGCGATCAACTGGTGGTCGCTGAGAATTACGTTCGATCGACGGTAATCCCCGAGCCTCCCGTCGGCCCAGCTATCGTGACCGATGATAGCCGTACTGGCGGTCAGTTCCACGACTTGCATCGCCGTTAGGTACTTCAGGTGTTTCGACTCGCTGGCAAGGCCAGTGACGATTCTACGAACCTGGGGAATCGAACCTCGGTAGAAGTCATGGTTGCCCAGGACGAAGTAGATCGGCTCCTGCAAGACCTCCGCAATAGTGCGGAGGTAGTGGCACACATCCCGGCTTTCGGCAATGTCGCCGCTGATCACCACGGCATCCGCTCGCTCGCGGATGGATGCCAGGAAATCGCGGAACCGAATCGCATCAACGAAGTTCAGGTGGATGTCAGTCAGCCAAGCCAGCCGCATAGTGGCCCCTGGATTCTCAGCCTTCGAGTTCAATCCCCCACTCTGCCTGGACGAGAACGGGCACGACCTCGAAACAGGCACGACCATCGGCTCACTTCAATACCTCCGGGCTCTTGGCGGCAGGCGTGCAGAGTTTCTGGGGAGCAGGGACGATACCCACCCGCCCCAAATCTAATCTGTCAGCATCCCAGCAGGTCTGGATCGTTATGTCGGCCTCTGTCTTGTCGTCAGTATTGCCCGCACAGGCTTCGTAAAGCAGATCGAACTCGTTGTCGGAAATGGAGAACCACTCGTTACGCAACGCCAAGGCAAGGTCGCCGCCGCGTTCTCCGTGTCCGAAATCAAGAGCCTCGTTCACTCGACACGAATCGTGAAAAAATGGCGAACAGTTGGACGACTTCGATGTTGGCCCCGGTGTCCTTGGCGAGCCGGATGCCGTTTTCCAAAACCCTCGCCCAGTGCCCTACGCCATGAGTGCCGTCCCAACGCAAGGTATAGTTTTCGAGGATTCTGTGAATAAGAGGCTTGAGGTCTGCGGCCACGATGTCACTTCTTAATGAAGCAGGATTACGAGTAAGGGGATCGCAACAGCGACCAATAATGCACACGCGACGATGACTGCAGCGATGACCCCTGCGGAAGTTCCGTATTGAGTGCGGTAAGGATCAATCCCCAGTCCCGCATCGCCTGCCCTCGCACTGATAGGACGCTTGAATCGCAGACGTTGATTATCGAACTTCTCCACAAGGGTCCAGCCTGCCCTGGCTTCCTCGGCACAGACCTGCTGCAAAACTTCCGGGCTCCTGAAACCGGCCAGATTGGACCGAACGATCTTGAACTCCCAATCCCCTTGCAGATCGGCATCGGAATACTTCGTCATTTCTTCTTCCTCCTGCCGCCGCCGTTCAGCTTCAGCGGCAGCAGCGGCGGCAGCCCCGGCACTCATGAAAGACTCCTATAACTTGATTCACGATGCGTGGGCTTCGAGGGGAAGGTGGATGGTTGGTGGCATTCAGCCCTACACGATAGCCCTGATCTCCTGAGCCACCGCAAGGGCCTGAGTCGCCGCCTTGACGCTCCCGGTCTGCTTGAGAAACGCCAAGGCCGCTTTGAGTTCGGGGATGCCGACGCCTCCCTTGGCAACAACCTTCCTCACCGCCCGCCGCCGCGTATTGTGCTTGGTTTTCAAGTTGCTGACGTAGTTGGCGGTGGTCTCGATGCCTTGCTTGGCAAGGGCTTCAACGACTTCCAGGGGCTTGGCCTTCTTGTGCAACTTGTAATAGTCGCGGATGGCTTTGGACTTGTTGACGCCGTTTCTCTTAGCCATGATCTTGGCTCCTTGTTGTGTATGGGAAGGGTACGCAGAATTGTCGCCGGCCCCCGGATGGTCGTCAAGGGTCTGGGGACGGGCCTGTCCAAGCGGGCGTTGGCAAGTATGCCTAGATGGCGAGAAACGGGGCGATGGGCGTAAGCTGCTATAATCCTCTGAATGACATCAGTCTATGCGGCAGAAGGAAGCATTATGGATAGCAGCAGAAAAGCAAGTCGTGAGGTCAACGAGACGACCCTGCAATACAAGAGCCGCCAAGAGACCCTGCTCGACCAAGAACTTGTCGAGGACAAACTAACGCAATTGCTGGTGTCCATTAGCCAACTCGGCCAAACGCCTTCCGGAGCCGACGAGCTTCTTCGCCGGAGGAAGCTCTTCGGTGAATGCACACGAATCGAAGGCGAAACCTCGGGCCAGTTCTACGCTCGACTGCGTCATTGGTTCGACAAGGAGGTACCGCAGACGAAATCGCCGCTCCATGCTCCGAGGCAGACGGGCGAATAGTTCGGCGGCTCTTTCTGCCCCAGCGGCTCTATTCGCCACTACATCAGGGATTGATGCTGGTCGCCAACGCCTTGGCTTGTCGATCCTTGTCGCTGGCGAAGATGTTGGAGGCGTGCGAGAGGTGCTAATGCGGGACTGCTCCATTTGCCTTTGGCACCGTGACTGCGTATACTTGTGTCAACCAATCGACGCTGACCAGTCGGCAAATCGCATGCTGGGCAAAGTCAACTCAATCTTTACGGAAGTCGCACGAATGGCAGAAGGTACTATCAAGAAGTTGATCGACAAGGGTTTCGGATTCATCAACACAGGAGCAGCAAAAGACCTGTTTTTCCACTCATCCAGCCTCCAAGGCGTCACTTTCGACGCCCTGCATGAAGGCCAACACGTTTCCTACACAGAAGGCCAGAGTCAAAAGGGCCCGTGTGCCGAGAACGTCGCGTTGGTATAGTTCGGCCCTGTGGCAAGGATGGTTTTCCGGCGTACAAACCGCTTGCCTTCTTGCCGTCTGACCCTAGAATAAGAGTGGCTGATCGATCAGCGACCAGGGAGGGCCGACACACCGGGTTCATCGCTTGCCCGATATAACACATGGGCAGCAGATGGCCGAGGTTGGCGTACCGCCTCTCCTTACAGAAGCCCGCCTTAATTGAGCGGGCTTCTTTGTTTTCTTGGATCAGCGATTGCCGTTTTCGTTAGCGGCGGTCGAGGACTTCGCCGGGTGGCGGCGTTTGTGGCAAACTTCACTGCTGGTCGGTTATTGGGATCTTATAGTTTTGGGCGAACTTTGACGCGACGTGTGGCATCTGAAAAGTCTAGAGTTTCATCTCAAAATCAAAATCTGCTCGCTGAGCGTCTTTGATCGGTCATCGCCGTGATTCTGGGCATCCCGCTTCAAGGGCCACCACGACTTGGTGACAGTTGTGGGCGGCACAACTTCGGTTTCGGCGGGTGAGCATCTGGAAGCCACCGGCAAGTGGGTCGTGGATCGAGAGCACGGCCAGCAATTCAAGGCCGACGAACTCAAGACCACGCATCCGGCCTCGGCGGAAGGCATCGAGAAATATCTGGCGTCCGGGGCAATACGCAGTATTGGGCCGAAGCTGGGTGCCAGAATCGTCAACCTCTACAAAGAGCGGACGTTAGAAATCTTCGAGACTGCCCCCGACTTCCTTCTCCACATCAAGGGGATCGGCCAGGAACGGGTCAAGCGAATTCGGGAAAGCTGGCAGGAGCAGAAGGAAGTCCGCAAGATCATGCTCTTTCTGGCCGAGCATGGCATTAGTTTCGGTCGAGCGGTCAGAATCTATCGCAACTACGGGCAGGAATCCATCGCCAAGTTCAAGGAAAATCCCTACCGATTGGCTGACGACATCCGGGGCATCGGTTTCAAGACTGCCGATGAGTTGGCTGCAAAGATGGGGATCGACCGCAACGGTCCCTATCGGGCAAGGGCCGCTGTCCAATACACCCTTGGGGAACTTGCCAGCCAAGGGCATGTCGGCTATCCGGAGCCAGGCGTTGCCGAGCATACAACCAAACTGGTCCAGATCGACCAGATGATTGTAGAAGACGCCGTGAAAGCAGCGGTGGCCGAGAAGGTCGTCGTCAGGGAGAACGTTGAAGGCGAATCTTGGCTTTATCTGGCCGCTCTTTACCGGGCCGAAGTCGGGCTGGCCCAATCTGTCCACAGGATTGCCTCAGCGACTACACATCCGATGCCGGTCATCGACGTTGAGAAGGCCATCGGTTGGGTCGAAGGGAAGCTGGGAATCAAGTTAGCTCTACTTCAGCAAGAGGCGATCCGCCAAGCTTGCCAGCAGAAGATGTTGGTCCCCACGGGAGGGCCGGGCGTAGGCAAGACCACGCTAGTCCCTAGCCAAGCGAGCCCGGCGTGGTGTCTCTGATGCGTAAGACACAAAAACCCGAAAACCTTCGGCGTTTTTTGGGGTTGAATGGGTGTTAACAAAACCACAACCCAACGCACGGAGGTTTTCGAGTGAATTCCAAGATACGCAAACAAATCGCACAACGCAAGCGGGAGGTAGCCCGCCGCTTGGACAAGAATA
This sequence comes from uncultured Planctomycetia bacterium, assembly GCA_963780045.1. Taxonomy (GTDB): domain Bacteria; phylum Planctomycetota; class Planctomycetia; order Pirellulales; family Thermoguttaceae; genus JANXQG01. The sequence continues at coordinate 1,309,769 of CAVZZZ010000005.1, forward strand.
TTAACCGTGGCTGTGACCGGCCCGTCATGACGGCGTCTAACATCCATTATGAAATCGCCGATCGCGCGCGGGCCACGGCCGCCGGCGGCATCGGGGCCATGCACTTGCTGGTCGGCAAGCTCGGACTCGCCGAGGCGATCGACCGCCATCTCGGCCTGTTGAAACTCCACTTCCCCTACCACGACAGCGACCATGTGCTCAACATTGCCTACAACCTGCTGGCCGGGGGCCGGTGTCTGGAACACCTGGAACTGCTCCGCACGAACGTCGCCTACCTGGACGCCCTCGGCGCCCGCCGCATCCCCGACCCTACCACGGCCGGCGACTTCTGCCGCCGCTTCGACGAGGTCGCCATCCTCCGCTTGCAGTCGATCTTCAACCGCATCCGCTGCATAGTCTGGCGGCAACAGCCCAAAGCGTTTTTTGAGCAAGCCATCCTGGACGCCGACGGCACGATGGTGGAAACCACCGGGGCGTGCAAAGAGGGCATGGAGATCAACTACAAAGGGCAGTGGGGTTATCATCCGTTGGTCATCTCTTTGGCCAACACGGGCGAGCCGCTGTTCGTGGTCAACCGGCCCGGCAATCGGCCCAGCCACGAGCAGGCGGCTTGGTATTTCGACTGCTCCGTCGAACTGTGCCGCAAGGCGGGCTTCCGTAAGATCCTGCTGCGGGGCGACACCGACTTTACGCAAACCGAATACTTGGACCGCTGGGACGGGGAGGATGTGCGGTTCATCTTCGGCATCGATGCCACGAAGCAGTTGTACGAATTGGCGGAGAAACTGCCCGCGGAGGCCTGGAAGGTGCTGCGGCGGCGGGTGAAGCACCCCGTCAAGACGAAACCGCGGCAGCGGCCGGAGAACGTCAAGCAGCAGGTGATCGAGCAACGCGAGTTCGAGGACGTGCGTACGGTGAAGGAGCATGTGGCGGAGTTCACCTACCAGCCCGGCAAGTGCGAGAAGGCCTATCGCATCGTGGTGGTATGGAAGGAACTGGAAACCTACCGCGGACAGAAGAAGCTCCTGGAGACGGCGCGTTGTTTCTTCTACATCACCAACGAGGACAAAAAGCCTGTTGAGCAGGTCGTCTTCGGGGCCAACGACCGTTGCGGCCAGGAGAACCTGCTGGGGGTGCAAAAAGATGACGTGCGGTCGCTGACGGCTCCCCTGGATCGCCTGCTGTCCAACGGGGCATACATGGTCATGGCCTCGCTGGCTTGGAGCTTGAAAGCGTGGTCGGCGTTGCTGCTGCCGGAAGAGGGACGCTGGCAGGAGAGGCACCGCGAGGAGAAATACAAGTTGCTGCGGATGGAGTTTTCCACGTTTCGGCAGGCGATGATGAATATTCCGGCGCAGATCCTTCGCACGGGCCGCAAGATCGTTTTCCGCTGGATGGCATGGAATCCGTGGCAGCAAGTGTTCTTCCGCCTGTTGGACCAGTTGCATCGTCCCTTGAAATGTTGAGTACGAACCCATGAAGCCGGAGTCCGGATGCTCCGGTCCGCCGCCACGCCAAACCGCACCCGAGGTGCAAAGGAGTCTGAGATGAAAACGCAAACAATTCGAGAGTTACAAACCAGTGCCTGCGGCACCGGCCGCTGGCGGTGTCGCCCTACGCGGCGAGCACAAATCGACTGCGAACACCATCGGGGCTCGCTTGATTAGGGGCTAGTTCGCAGCATCTTGGAAATCTTTCAGGCCAAGAAGATGAAATGCGTGCTGGCGGCACCAACCGGCAGGGCGGCGAAAAGATTGGCGGAAACGACCGGCCAGACTGCCAAAACCATCCACCGGCTGCTTGAATTCGACCCGGCCAGCGGCGACTTCAAGCGAAACCAGGAGCACCCGCTCAACGGCGACCCGTTCGTGCTCGACGAGGTTTCAATGGTTGATGTCGTCCTCGGCCATCAATTGCTGCGGGCGGTTCCCTCCAATGCCTGCGTGATTCTGGTGGGCGATGTCGATCAGCTTCCTTCGGTTGGCCCCGGCAGCGTCCTGGCCGATTTGCTTGCATCCGATGTGGTGCCGGTCGTCCGTTTGACTGAAATCTTCCGACAAGCCGCAGAAAGCGAGATCGTCACTGCCGCCTATGCCATCAATCAGGGCCGGATGCCGAGTCTGAAGGCCCCTGATGATGGCGTGATTGATTTCTATTTCATTGAGGCCGCGGAACCCGAGGCCATTCAGGACTTGATCGTGCGGCTGGTGAGCGAATCCCCAAGCGGTTTGGATTCAATCCCAAGACCGACATTCAGGTGCTGACGCCTATGAATTGGTCGGTGCTGGGGGCAAGGAACCTGAACCAAGTCCTGCAAACGGCACTCAATCCAGGCGACGGAGGGCCAGAAGTGCAGCGGTTTGGCTGGACTTTTCGCCTCGGGGACCGGGTAATCCAGACTGAGAACGACTATAATCGGGACGTTTTTAACGGCGATCTCGGATTGATCGAATCAATCAACCGCATCGAGCAGGAAATGGTCGTCAACTTCGAGGGTCGGCAACTTCGAGGGTCGGCAAGTCGAGTACGATTTCGGAGATTTGGACGAACTGGCCCTGGCCTATGTCCTATCAATCCACACGTCACAAGGATCGGAGTTTCCTTGCGTCGTCATTCCCCTGCACACGCAGCACTACATGATGCTCCAGCGAAACCTGCTCTATACGGCGGTCACCAGGGGAAAGAAGCTGGTCATCGTAGTTGGCACGAAGAAGGCGTTGGCGATGGCGGTCAGACGACAGGATACTTCAAAGCGATACACGGCGTTGCGGGGGAGGTTGCGGGAGCCATGATTGAGTATTGTTCCGTTGCTCAGGAAGGGCCGAAAAAACGTCCTGTCGTGCCGGTTCTTCAAACAAACGAACTCGTCAATGCAGTCACTCACGGGATCGGCTTGGTACTGAGCATTGTGGGTGCAATCGTCTTGATCGCCCGCTCGCGTTCTCAAGGAGACGCATATCTTGTTGCAGGCTGCTCGGTCTTCTCATTGACGCTGATTGCCGTGTATGCCGCCTCCACCTTGTCGCACCTCCCCTTTGAGCCACGATTGACGCAATTGTTTAGACGCCTGGATCAGGGATCTATTTACTTGCTGATCGCAGGATCGTGTATGCCACTTGCCCTGGTCTACCTGCGTACCGGATGGTGGTTCCTATTTTTGGGCGTCATGTGGACCTTGGCCTTGTGCGGCTTCGTCTCTAAGATTCTGTTCTCGCACAGATTGGATGGTGTGGCGATTTGGATCTATGTTCTACTGGGGTGGATGCCAGTTGTCACGGCCCCGTCGCTGATCAAGGTGGTTCCCGCAGGGGTATTATGGTGGATGTTGGTCGGCGGGCTGTGCTATACGTGCGGGACGCTGTTCCTCGCGTACGACAATAGGCATCCCCTATTCCACGGAGTCTGGCACATGTTCGTCATCGCAGGTAGCACTTGCCACTTCGTGACGACCTTCTTCTTCGTAGGCAATTCACCGTAAAAGGGCCGATCCGAGTTTATGGCGGACCGAAGTGGTCGGCAGGTCGCTTCGCTCCGATCAGCTGTATTCACATTGTTTGCCAGAACAAGATCGGCCAACTTGCTGTCCGGCAAGGGATTGACGACAAGAAAACGAGGAATTACCATCGTTGCGGGCAAGGTCGAGCCACAGGAACGGCTGATGCCGAAGCTCAAGGTTTCTGGTTGCCAGCAGAAGGATCGCAAGAAAGTGGTGCGGAAACTGCTTTCAATGGGATTCACGCTGCTTCCGAGCGACGTGCGGGACGGACTTCTCGTTGCTCCCGCTGGCGTAAGGCTCGGAGAATTGAATGATCTGAAACGAGAGTTAAAGAAGCTGGGCCGCCGTATCTTCGTAGCTGGCGTTGCGGATTCCTCCAAGACGCCTTGAGACAGGTAAACCAGCAAATCGAACAATTGGACCAATAGCAGATTGAACTGCTGGCGAACCTCGACAAGGTGCCCGAGGCAGGGGCAATTGCGGTCGTGACCATTCCCATGCCAAGAAGCGGTTTGGGATTCCCAGCCAGGGTCTTTGTGATGCTACCGTAGGTTCTCCGGCTCGTAGGTGCCACGATGAATGCCGATTTGAGAAACAAATGGGTGGGCGGCATCTTTTTCGCCTGCGTCGCCGTGGTTTGGGGGATATCGTCGCTGATCTCGGGGCACGTGGTTATTCCGATCCGCCAGTCCAGGTTCCTTCCGTTCTATTCACACATTGCGGTACAAGGATGGCAAGCGACGTGCATATCGGTGGCTCTTATCGCGGCGGGTATTTGGTTGCACAGCGGTTTGTTTTGGAGCCAGTATCCCAAGTGGCAACGGCCCGCTTCACTGATTTCGCTCTGTGCCGGCTGGATTGCCGGTACGCTCTTTGCGATTGGGATTTGTGCGTGGTCGATAATGGCACTTATCCGTTTTTGATTTTGTGAATCTTTGACCAAGGTCAAGGTTGTGGGTCGGCTAGACTTTGATTTCAAAATCAAAATCGGCCGGTTTCGCCATGAAGAACGAGCGTTACGAGGATCGACTGATCTGGACCCAGCCGGGTGCCACGCTCAGCGACAAGTCGGCCCACAAGGAGTTCGGGCTCACACAAGACGAAATCTATGCCGCTATCAAGGCCGGCAAGTTGCAGTATCGGGAGCATAACATGCACGGCAACCCTTGGTTTCGATTGCTGCGGCACGAAGTCGAAGCCCTGGTCAAGAAGAAGGGCGGGCAGGGATACCTCCACAAGAAGAAGCTGCAAAAGGAATTGGCCGACATCAACAAGGAAACCCGAAAACTGAAAGCCCGCTTGAAAGTCATCGACCAGCGACGGGCTGAACTGATGAAGGAATTCAACAAATCGTAGAGTTGTCGATGCTCCCCCTCTCCATCTCCCCCGACCTGAAAGCCAAGATTCCTACCGTCGTCATCGGCTGGATCACGGCCAACGTCCGCAATTCCCAGCACGACGAAGCCCTTTGGCAGGAGATCGAGGCTGTCATAACCCATTTCCGGGGAATGACAATGGAAGATTCCAGAAAGTTCCCGCCCATCAAGGCCCTGCGAGATGCCTACCGAAAATTAGGGAACGATCCGACTCGCTACCGAGGATCAAATGAAGCCCTGGTGCGGCGGATCACGCAGGGCAAGGACTTATACCGGGTAAATACGGTCGTGGACATCAACAATCTGATCTCATTGGAAACCCTGCACTCGGCTGGCACGTTCGACCTGGATCGGGTTCAGCCGCCGATCATTTTCCGCATTGGGCAGCCAGGCGAAGCCTACGCGGGCATCGGTCGCGGCGAAATCAAGATCGACGGCCTGCCGGTATTTGCCGATCAGGCTGGCCCATTCGGCAGCACGACCAGCGATTCCGAGCGAACGATGGTCCGGCTGGAGACGACCAAGATCATGATGGTCGTGATTTCCTTCCTCGGGGCCGAAGTGATGGACTTAACTTTGGAGCGGGCGGCAGGACTCTTGGATCGGTATGCGGCGGCCAGCGAGGTCGAGACAGGGATAGTGGAAGGATAACCGACGTGCCCAAGAATCACGACGAACGGAAACCCGACATCGAAGCAGCCTATCCCAACGTGGCCGAGTGGGTCCAAGGTTATGGCTACATCGAGATTGGGGACCAAGACTGGCAAGGCTTTTTCGTCAGAGCGTTGAACGCGGGTGGCCTGATTTACGAGAAGGAAGGATGCCGTAGCCTTGCCGACGCAATGGACGAAGAACCGGACGATTCGAGTCGGCGGGCTTTGATCTTCTGCTTGGGGGAGTTCGACACGGCGCAGTTCCCGATAGCCGAACGACAATCATTAGTGGCCAAGCTACTGACTATTTACAAGCACGAAGCCGATCCCGGCTTGCACGGTGCGGCGGAGTGGTTGTTGCGGCAGAAGGGCTGGGACCTAGGAACAGAACTGTCGAAGATCGACGCCCAATTGCGTGTTGACGAGAAGCCACTGCACGCTCGCAGGGCGACCGACAAGCGGCAATGGTACGTGAACTCGGAGAGGCAAACCTTCGTGGTCTTGAACGCCGACAAACCGTTCCGCATGGGATCGCCGCAGGGGGAACCTGACCGGTTAGACTCGGAAGACATTCATCAACAGCCGATCGGTCGAGGATTTGCCATCGCCTCCAAGTTAGTTACGAAGGCCCAGTTCGGGAGATTCCAAAAAGCCAATCCCGACGTTGAGAGGGTCAATATCGAGCAATGGATTCGCACCGGAGATTCGCCCCAGACTGGCGTGGATTGGTACGATGCTGTACGCTACTGCAATTGGCTCAGCGAAATCGAGGGGATTCCCAAGGATCAATGGTGCTATGAGCCGAACGATGAGGGCAAGTACGCCGAGGGCATGAAACCGGCAACCGACTGTCTGACGCGCAGCGGGTATCGACTCCCGACCGAAGCCGAGTGGGAATATGCCTGTCGATCCGGTACCCGGACAAGCCGCTACTACGGGCTGAGCGTCAAGCTCTTGCCGAAATATGCTTGGTTTCAAGATAATTCAGACAATCGAGCTTGGCCGGTCGGAATGAAGAAGCCGAACGATTATGGGCTGTTCGACATGCATGGCAACGCTTGGCAGTGGTGCGACAACATCTATCGAACCTACCCTGTTGCAAAGGGCGGAAGCGTTTCGGAAGATCAGGCAAGCCCATCCAGGGTTGGGGATCAGGCTAGCCGCGTGTTGCGTGGCGGCTCGTTCGTCAATCTTGCGTCGTCCGTGCGTTCCGCCTGCCGCAGCGACCTCGTGCCATCGTTCCGTAGCTTCTATATCGGTGTCCGCCCGGCGAGGACTTACCCCTGATCCCCTTTACCCCTTTACCACCCCTACACGATGGCCCTGATTTCCTGAGCCACCGCAAGGGCCTGAGTCGCTGCCTTGACGCTCCCGGTGAGCTTGAGAAAGGCCAGGGCCGCTTGGACTTCGGGGACGCCGATACCTCCTTTTGCAATAACCTTCTTCTCCGTCAGCGGCTTACCGCAGTGTGGACAAACACGCATCCGCAGGGACTTTCACCGCTTGTTGTGGCGGGACTTGAGGTTCATAACGTAGTTCGTGGTGGTCGAAATGCCTGATTTCGCTAGAGCATCAACAACCTCCTGGGCCTTCGCCTTGGGGTGTTTTTTGTAATAATCGCGGATTGCCTGAAATTTGTTGATTTCGGGCATGACTCTGGCTCCTTGTTGGGTGTGGATTGGCGAGCATTAGTGTCGCAAGCTCCCGAATGGTCGTCAAGGGTCTTAGGACGGGTCCCCGAGCGTTTGCGGCTGCCCAAACCTAATCTCAAGACACATGCAAATTCTGTGTACTAACTGGTCAGAGCAAAGGCCACGATTCCGCCGGCCACGGCCGAACAGAGATGGCCCTCCCAGGAGATGTAGGACCTAAACCGAGGCAGGACGCCGGAAACAAGCGTTCCGCCGTAGACGAATCCGACAATGACAGCGACCGCCAATGAGACGAGTCGTTTTTCCAGAAAGCCGAAAACGATCAAGAAGGCAATTAAACCGAATACCAGGCCACTCGCCCCGATGTGGACTGCGGGACGTCCAAAAAGCCACAGCAGAAGACCGCCCAGCAGAATAATTTCAACAACGACCTGCCACGGTTGGGCACTTGAGCCATCCAGAATGGCCAGTAGGATGAACAGCGGAATCGTGTTGCCCAGGATGTGGTGCAGGTCCTTATGCAAGAACGGCATGGCCGGAACCCCTGCCAATCCTCGCCGCGTGCGGGGAACCACGCCATAACTTTCGAGTCTTGGAATGAACCGGCTGACGACAAACACGCCCCAGATAACGCCCAGGAAGGCAACGATCTCGCCTAGTTCTTCTCGGATCGTGAGTGATGCGATTGGCACAGTCGGTTCCCGAGGGTGTTCATGGTCCACGTAGTATAGCTCCACCCTCGATGCGGTACATGAGAAGACCGGCACCGAGTTGGAGAATGGCGGTCATCTTCCTCCCAACAACTCGCGGCGATTCATCTCGCTGACAACTGACCTGCCCGTTGAGCGTCCACAGGTCGTAGAGCAGCCCAATGCCAAGCAGCCCGCCAGTGAGCAGATAGATAATGCCGGTAGTCCACTTGTCCATGTAGAAGCGATGGATGCCGAAAATCCCCAGGAAAGTCAGAAAGACCCAGGCCAGGGTATTGTCGATGGAACCGGCCTGATAGTGAAGGTCGGCCCGACGAGCCATGCCGGGAATCAGGAACAGGTCGATGATCCAGCCGATTAGCAGTAGGCCGCCCGTAAAGAACCAAATCGTGCCGGTAATCGGCTTGCCAAAGTAGAATCTATGCGAACCCGGGAACCCGAAAATCCAGAGGATATAGCCGACTACGACGGGGTGGGTATCCTTGAGCGAGTTCATGCCGTCATTATACCCGTAGAACCATGCGGAGAGGATCGTCTCCACGGCCACTCAGCTTGCAGCTTATGGCCGATATCCACGCCCCGCGTCGTTGCGGTAGAATACGTCCGTGAACGTCATCTCGCTCCAATCGGGCAGCAACGGCAATTGCATCTACGTCGAAGAAGAATACTCCGAAGCTGGCCCTGACAACAAACCGCAAGATTCTAGGTGACCGCTTGCCGCTTTTCATGGCGAGCCGATACGAGGCGAGCGGCGTGATGGAGATCGAGTGAGCCGCATGGTGAAGGCCCAGATACAATCGAGCCATAGGATTCAAGACATGAAACTGTGCTCAATAACGCTTCTCGCAGTCACGGTGTTTGCTGGACCTGTTGTATCCGCACAGGCTGCATTCTTCCTCGGTGCCGACATTTCCTGGGTACAACAGCAGGAGGACGAGGGAACGCACTTCTCCGATCACGGCGTTCGGCAAGACATTTTCACTATTCTCAAGGCAAACAAGTTCAATTCGATTCGGTTGCGGATCTTCAATAATCCGAACGCTGAGAAGGGCTATTCCCGGAAGGGCTATTGCGATCTGGGCCATACGCTGCAAATGGCGAAGCGGATCAAGGCAGCGGGGATTGGATTCCTTCTGGACTTCCACTACAGCGACACCTGGGCCGATCCGCAGCACCAAATCAAACCGTCTGCCTGGAAGGACCTTCACGGCAAGGAGCTAGAGAATGCCGTCCATGACTATACGAAGGAAGTCCTGGCGAAAATGAAGAAGCAGGGGACGCCGCCTGCTATGGTGCAGATTGGCAATGAGATTAGCAGTGGTTTCCTTTGGCCCGATGGGCAAGTTTGGAAGACCAAGAATTGGGGCACCTTCTGCGGTCTCATCAAAGCCGGAATCGCGGGGGCCAAGGAAGCTGACCCGTCCGTCAAAATCATGTTGCACCTTGCCTGTGGCGGGCAGAACGCCCAGTCGCGGTTATTCCTGGATAACGTGCTCGCACAGGGCGTCGACTTCGATATCATCGGCGAGTCCTATTACCCACGATGGCACGGGACGTTGGACGAGTTGAAGGCAAACTTGGCCGATCTGGCTGGCCGCTACAAGGAAGACATCATCGTCGCAGAGTATGCCGCTCCGCACTTGAAGGAGATCAACGACATCGTGCATGGAATCGCTGGTGGAAAGGGTCTCGGCACGTTCTATTGGGAACCAACGAGAGGCGGACCTGGTGGCCCAGGCATATTTGAGCGGAGCGGAAAGACCAAGCCAGAAATCGAGGTCTACCCAGAGTTAGCCAAGCGGTACGGCCGTGAGTAGTTTGCCGCTAATCAAATCGTTGGCAAGCCGACAATTCATCTCAAGATCAAAATCTCCGGATGATCAACTTCGCTCGGTCATCTCCTTGATTCTGAGCATCCCACTTCAAAGCCCGTGAAACCGCCGCTAAACCGTACGCAGCCATTGCCACTGGACGATGATGAAGGTCACGATACCCCACATCCAGGTCGGCACTTCTGGCTTTGGGGGCATCACGAGGGTTTTCCCAGAGTTGATGCAGTCGTCCTGGCCCTCCATGTTCTGGTCCTGACTTTCTAATTCACCACGTTGAGTGCAAGTGCATTTCATAGTTTGATCCCCGGTTCTGAAGTCAAAAAATGTGACTGATGGCGGTTCGCTCAACTATAGGATATTCCGCTCCCTAGGAAACTTGGGACGACCGCCGTTCTCGGTGGTGACCCCAACCGACTTGCGTAATGGCCTTCTGACCGGGTATTGGCACGATGGCGATGTCCAGTGAGGCCCAACCCGCCCGTTTTTTCTGCATATTCAGAACTTCTGCCATTGAATGGGGCCTTTGGCTTGGCCTTGTGGATTGCTCCATCAATTCTGGGGGTAATAATTATGCATCAAGTGGAACCCCAGTATCGGAGATAGATAAATGGCAAAGCATCGTAGAGGCGAAAAGACCGCGGCCGTCAGTGAATACTTGGATGCTCATCCGGGAGCTGGCCCGAAGGAAATCGCCGCCGCATTAGCCAAGCAACGAATCAAGATTACAACGGCCCACGCCAGCAACATCAAGGGCAAGCTCCTCAAGGGCGGGACCGCGACGAAGGTCGCCAAGAACGCGGTGAAGAGATCGGCAGCAGCCGCGGCACCGTCAGTCGTGGAGACACCGGCCAAGCCCAACGGCACGATCACGCTCGATCAGGTCAAGAAGGTTGCCCACACGATCAAGACGCTCGGCGGCTTGAAGCATGTCCTTGAAGTGCTGGAGGTCATCAAAGATCTGGGCGGCGTGAAGAAGTTCAAGGACCTGGCGGAAGCCATGACGGTCACTGGTGCGGACGCCATCCCGTTCTGACCCGCCCATTATCCTCAGAATTCACCCGAGCCCTGGAACCAACCCCAGGGCTTTTTCGTTTGGGTGTGGCTCCTGGATTTCGACGGCGGGAGCAGGTCTACTTGCCGCGAATCAAGGTGATTGCACAATTGAGGAGGACCCGAAGTTGGGCGAGTTCCTTGTCCCCGTGGTGCCGGACTTCCGCACAATGCCGACGATTCCAGCAAGTTGTTTCCTCTGTGCAGAGGTCAGAACGAGGGCGGCATGCTGCTTGCCGGACTTTGCCATTTTCTCGAGTGCCTGCATCTGCTTGCTGGTAAGGTTCAGATCATCCTCGTGAGCCAGGACAGTGGTCGGATTATTTAGGCTCGTATTCGAGCTGGTTGTTTGGGACTGTTGCGGGTAGGAGTATCTACTTAGTATAGCATGGACCCGCTGCAGCCCTGGACTGTGCCAGAGCCGCTGCCGGGCAGGTTGCTGGCGTGGCTGCCGAATATGTAGCGTGCCGCCGATCGTAGACGAGTGGCCTTCGATAGGGTTGCGCACAGCCGCGGAACTATTTCTCACCGCCAAGCGTCCAATCGCGTGCCTAGTGGCGAACCCATCGCCCCTTAAGTACGATTGAGAGCATCTCTGCTAAGGAGAATACTATGGTTAAGCGTCTTTTCTTGCTTCTTACGTGGCTGTATCTGCCCTTTTTGGCATCAGCCCTAGCATCACCGCCGATGGCTCCTGTCGATCTGCCGGGAAAAGGCTTGGCCCAGCATCCATTCTTCTATGCCGGCGAAGATAAGGTACAGAGCATGTTCCTGGTCAAAGATGGCAAAATAGCCTGGTCGCACACGATGCCTAACTCAAGAGGCGAGATCAGTGATGCGTTCTTCCGGGCCAATGGCAATATTCTCTTTGCCCATCAGTTCGGCATTATGGAACTCTCGCCGCAGAAGACGATCGTGTGGCACCTCGACGCCCCGCGGGGCTGCGAAATCCACACCGCTCAACCTCTGGCCGGCAACCGAGTGATGTACGTCCAGAATGGCGATCCGGCTCGTCTCAAGGTCATCAGCAAGGCAACCGGCAAGACGGATATCGATTTCACGCTGCCGGTCAAGAATCCAAAAAGTGTGCATGGGCAGTTCCGTCACGCCCGGATGACGGAATACGGCACGTTTCTGGTAGCTCACATGGACTTAGGCAAAGTGGTTGAGTACGACGGCAAGGGCAAGGAAGTCTGGTCGGTTGACGTGCCTTCGCCGTGGTCGGCATCTCGGCTGCCGGATGGCAACACGCTCATCACCAGCAATAAGAAATTCGTGCGGGAAGTCGATCACGCGGGAAAAACGGTTTGGGAATTGACCCAGGCTGACGTGCCCGATTATATGCTGGTGGGGACGCAGGTAGCCGTGCGACTGGTCAACGGCAATACGCTCGTGAACAACTGGTGGAACAACTGGTCGCACACGGTCGATGTCGAGAATCCGCCGGTTCAGGCATTGGAAGTGACCCATGACAAGCGGGTTGTCTGGGCGTTACGGTCGTGGAAAGCACCGGCCAATCTCGGCCCGGCGACGACTATCCAACTGCTCGATGAACCGGCACCGGCCGAGGACCTGAAGCTGCCGGGATCGCAATAGGCGTAATCGACAGAGCGGTCAGAGCGGGGCTTTGCCCACAACTTGCTCAACTTCCATTGACGTTGCAACACTTCCATGAATTCACCTGACATTTTGTTTTTGAGATGAATATTGCCTATTCGGCCGCACGCTACGGCTTGATTGACCGCCCTATCTCGGCGTATTAGACTGCGAGCTTGCGGCCCAAGTGCCAAGCAGAGCCGACGATCATGGGACTGTTCAACCGATTCTTCAAGCCACCGAGCAAGGACAAGTTCGCCGGCATGTTCATCGACGCTCTGCGTCGGGCGGGCGAGAAACTAAAGCTCTCCTACGATGCGAAGCAAGGATGCGTCTTGGTGGCTACCGTTTTGCTTTGCATGGGGTTGTGCAAATGGTGCATGGCTGGAGAACCCGCGACCGTGCTAGAAAAAGGGCGATTGGTTCGCCAAGATTGCACAGTGCTGTCGGATCTCAAGAGTTTCAGGCCGGCTGCCTTTGTGACGCTTAGCAAGTACGGCGGTTGGCGGGCCAGGCGGGAGAAGGCAACCGGCTTTTTTCACACGGCTCAAGTGAACGGGCGTTGGTGGCTGGTCGATCCGGAAGGGTGCCTTTTCCTTTGCGTGGGAGTGAATTCTGTTGCACGTGCCGACGAAAAACATGCCGGTCGCACAGTCGCCACGTCTGCCGCCGCCATGCAAGCTCGAAGTGTCTGGGCGGAGCGGACTGTTGCCATGCTTCGACAGCACGGATTCAACATGCTGGGCTGCTGGTCGGACACCGACACAGTGCGACGGCTTGCCCAGCCGATGCCGTACTGCCTGCGATGGAACTTCATGGCAAGCTATCGTCACCAGCGACTGGCTAAGTTTCCCGTGCCCAGTGCATTGGAGGCCGTCTATCCGTTTGATCCCGAGTTCGAGCGATTTTGCGATGAGCACGCGAGGGACTTGGCAGAGACCAAAGACGATTCATGGCTGGTGGGACATTTTTCCGACAATGAATTGCCGCTGCACGAGGAGGGCATTGTCACGCGGTATCTCGGCCACCCCAGCGGCGATCCTTGTCACAAGGCGGCTGCAGAATTCATGGCTGCCCGTGGGCACGACAGGCCCTCCAAGGACGATGATCGGGCGTTTCTGCAAATAGTTGTCTCCGAATACTATCGGAAGGTTACGGCAGCGATCCGCAAGCATGATCCAAACCACTTGTTTCTCGGATCGCGTTTCCACGGGAAGGCCCTGGCCTCGCCGGCGTTGATGAAGGAAGCAGGCCCGTATGCCGACGTCATTTCCGTGAACTATTACCATCGCTGGACGCCAGAGAACGATCGAATACAGGAATGGGCTCGACTGGCTGGCAAACCGATTCTGATTACTGAGTGGTACGCACAGGCCGCCGACAGTGGTCTGCCAAACAGCACCGGAGCGGGATTTCGCGTCAAAGCCCAGACCGATCGAGCAAAGTTTTACCAGCACTTCACGCTGACGTTGCTCAAGAACCCGGCTTGTGTGGGCTGGCACTGGTTCACGTTCCGGGACGGCCCGAGCAACAATCCGGGCATCGTCAACGCCAACGATCAGCCCTATGTGCCGCTCCTAGAAGCGATGCAGCAGGTCAATCGGCAGGTATATCCATTAGCGGAATGGCTTGAAGGTAAGTGAAACTTGAAGCGACACAACCGCCCGCAAGCACGCTGGGAACAATGGCTTGTAGCCAGTGATTGTGATCTTGAGATGAACATTGCCTACACAGCCGCAAGCCGCTTGATTGACCGCCGGCTGCCTGCGTTGTAGACTGTCCCGCATCACTACTTATTGCCTGTCAGCCATCTGGAAAGTAAACGCATGAATCGCCGTCGAATTATCTCGACCCTCATTCTTACAACGGCCTTTGGGGTATTGTTCCTGATACCGCTTCCGTGCATGAATGGCGTGGCAACCTCTGCACCGCCCAGTTCCGGCAGTCAGGCGGATTCAACCAAAGCTCTGCAATTTACTGTCGATGCTCAAGCCCAGCAACTGAAGGAGTTGCAAAAGCAAGTCGCCGATCTTCAGGCTCGAGTGAGCCAGTTGGAGTCGCCGCGCATCATTGCGGCTGGCACAGCGACATTCCATCTTGGGGCGGTCCAGGACAATGCCACAAATGCCCGCGTAAAACTCAACCCGGATGTCGTGGCTCGATTGGGAAGCGACTACATCGTGCTGCTCACGAACCGCTACCCGACGGGCGGCTATCCCTTTTTTGATCCCTATTGGAAGCTGGCAAAAGACGGATTCGACGTTACCCTCGTTGACACGACTCCAGGTCCCAATTCCACGTCGTCCTACGAATACAATAAGAATAGAACATTTCTCATCGATTGGATCGTCGTCAAGAAATCGAGCGTCGTGGGGAAATGAGTCCGGTTCCGGTCTTGAACAGTCAACCTTGTCGTGGGAGTGGCGGGATCTGTTACGGATGAGTGTTTAATGCGGCTCGGCTTGTTGCAAGTGCCTTAACCTGGGCATCAACTCGCGCGTTCTGATACCTACGTCGAGTTGGGCCGGGCATGACCGACGCAATGTTCGGCGAGTTGATGAGCATCGTCGGTGTCACCAACATGAACAACCGGCAAGGTCTGGCAATTCTTGCACCGGCGATAGGGAGAGGGCGGAACACGATGATCGAAACCTACGAGTCCCTTGGGACAATCCGCACGAGTCAAATGTTGGCGTGTTCCCTGTGTGGGGCGATCGTGATCGCGCTCGTGGCTCCAAACGCCATGGCCGACAACGGCCCGGAACGTGCCCGGCGGCAGGCGGCCAAGATGAGCTATCTGGACAACGGCGTAATCCGCCTTGGCGTTGACCTGAATCTGGGAGGTGCGATCACGTACCTTTCCCGTAGCGGCACCGGGCAGAATCTCGTCAACAGCTACGATTGCGGGCGGCAGATCCAGATGTCGTACTACTCGGGCCCCGTCCCCTTTGGCGTTGCCGGAAAGCAGCCCAAGCCGGAGTGGCGTTTGATCGGGTGGAATCCGATCCAGGTCGGCGACTCGTTTGGCAACTCAACGAGACTACTGGAACACAGCAATGACTTGAAGCAAATCTACGTAAAGTCCATCCCGTTGCACTGGCCGCTGGATAACGTCCCCGGCGAGTGTACTTACGAATGCTGGTTCAGCCTGGACGGCCCGGCCGTCCGGGCACGCTGTCGATTGGTGAATCACCGGCCCGACCATACACAGTACCCGGCCCGCAATCAGGAGTGTCCGGCCCTTTACACCAACGGACCTTGGTATCGGCTCATGACCTACACCGGCAATCAACCCTTCACTGGCGGCAAGCTGTCACGGATCGAGAAGCGTATTGGCGAATCCGGTCCCTGGCTCGGCTGGACTGCCACGGAATCGTGGGCCGCACTCGTGAACGACGATAGTTTTGGTCTGGGTATCTGGGTTCCGCATTGCTGCTGCTTCAACGGCGGTTTCGCTGGCAAGCCGGGCAAGGGCGGCCCATACGACGATCCTACTGGCTACATCGCCCCGCAAGCCGAGGAAATCATCGACTGGAACATCGAGCACTCGTATCGCTACGAGCTGATCGTGGGGGACCTGCGAGCCATCCGCAAGTACGTGTACGACCATGCCCGCAGGCCGAGTCCGCCGTCCTACAAGTTCGAGAACGATCGGCAAGGCTGGTACTACGTCCATGCGACCGATACGGGCTGGCCGATCCAGGGTGAATTGAACGTGCTCATGGAGCAGGACGATCCCCAGTTGCACGGACCAATCGGATTCTGGCAGGCGGCCGACGCCAGCACCTTGGTGATCCAAGCCGCCAGCCACACCCGCGGCAGCAATGCCTGTGTCTTCTGGAAGAACCTTGGCGACAAGGATTTTTCGGAGAGCAAATTGATCGGGTTTACGCTCAACAGCGACGGCAACTACCACGCCTATCGCGTCAAATTGACCGACAGTCGGGCATGGCGGGGCCAGATCGTCCAACTGCGATTCGATCCGGTGGCTACGGGCGGCAAGAGCGAGTGGATTCGCATTAGGTCCATGACCTTCCAGAAATGAGCCGGTCGGCAAACGTGAAGTGGTTGTCACGGTCGAGCCTCCTCCCGAACCTTGACGGCGACCACCGTGTCTCAATGTTTCTTGGAGAACTCCCGCTTCTGCCACGAGGAACGCTGCTATGCACCACCAGATTGCCGCCGGCATTTGCCTAACTGACTTCAATCGAGCCGATGTCGATGAGCTCGCTAGCTTCTTGAACGACCGGGACATTTACGACCGCACTTTACGGATTCCTCACCCATACACACTTGCCGACGCCGACCAATGGCTCGGCATCGTAGAAGAAGCAACAAAGCAGAACGGCCAGCCGGTCAATTGGGCAATTCGGCAACAAGACCAGGTGATCGGCAGCGTTGGACTCGATGGCTTTGTGGTCGGACGGTCTCACCAGGCCGAAATCGGCTACTGCCTGGCAAAGCCGTATTGGGGACGAGGCATCATGACAGCCACAGTTAGGTCTGTCTGTCGGCACGCGTTCGAGAACTTCGGCGTTGCCAAAGTCCATGCCCATGTCTTTTCGTTCAATAATGCCTCAGCCCGAGTGTTAGAAAAGTCCGGCTTCGAGCTTGAGGGCTATCTGCGTTAGCACTTCCTCAAGAACGGCAAGTATATCGACGCCAAGGCATACGGGCTTGTGCAACCATGAAGATCATACTCTCACCGGTGACGGCTGCTGATCCGGGGCCGGTGCTCACGCTGTGGGCTGGGGGACCGAGAATATTCTCGGAGTTGTGGAGAAGTCGCCGCAACGGGTTGTCGATGAAAAAGCCGCGCCACCAGGGGCATACGTGAGCCATCAATTTCTTCTTCTCCGGGTGAATAGAATTATTGTAACCGCGTACCCAAGGAGTTCGCCATGCCCGAGAAGAATCTGACGCTCAACCGCTTCCCGCTTTTCGGCCTGTTCGCTTATCGGGCCGCCAAGAAGATCGGCTACCACGAGGACGATGCCCGGCTGCTGGGCTTCTCGACGGCGTTGCTGTACGCGATCTTCAAGGCCAAGTCTCAGGCGAAGAAGGAAAAGGCCGATACGGAGACGAAGAAGAAAGCTTTCGAGGAGGTCACGAAGGCCAAGACGGCGACCATCGAGTTCGGCGGCCAGCAGTTCACGGTGATTCCTGGCAAAGGGAAGCGACTGAAGCAGACGATTATCGGGCACGAGATCCATGACCCCGCGGAGTTCGATTCGCAGATCAAGGCGAAGTTTCCCAATGGCTGGTACGACCGACTGGCCAAGGCCTTCGACGAGTATTTGGACGCCTACGATCTCGAGCAGTTGAACCATCTGTTCGACTTGTACAAGGCGTGGCGGGACGCCAATAAAGTCGGCTTCAACCGCGTCGATCTGGAGAAACTGGTAGGATGGTTGAAGCAACATGCCGGGCACTGAACCTTGGAGTACAGAATCATGATCCGAGTGCGAAAGGCTGCCGAGCGTGGCCATGCCCAGCATGGCTGGCTTGATACGTGGCATACCTTTTCCTTCGATACCTATTACGACCCGGCCCAAATGGGTTTCCGGTCACTGCGGGTCATTAACGAAGACCGAGTGCAGCCGGGCCAAGGATTCGGTATGCACGCCCATCGGGACATGGAGATCGTGACCTACGTCCTGGAAGGTGAATTGGAGCATCGAGACAGTATGGGCAACGGCTCGATCATCCACGCCGGAGAGTTTCAGAGGATGTCGGCAGGGACGGGCATCCGGCATAGCGAGTTCAATCCGTCGGCGACTGCGGCCGTCCACCTTTACCAAATCTGGCTGCTGCCCGCTGTCAAAGGGCTGACGCCAAGCTACGAGCAACGGACGTTTTCGGATAAAGAGAAACAAGGCAGACTCCTTCTGGTCGCCTCACCGGATGCCCAGGATGCGTCGCTCTTGATTCACCAGGATGTCCGAATCCTTCTGTCGACGCTCGATGCAGGCGAAGGGATCAGACATGGCTTGCAGCCGAACCGTAATGCCTGGGTCCAAGTTCTGCGGGGCAAAGTGGCCCTCAACGGCCAATCTCTTGCGACGAGCGATGGGTCCACCGTCAGCGATGAGGAAGACTTGTCGATATGTGCTACGGAGCGGTGCGAGGTCATGCTCTTCGATATGGCTTGAATCATGAACGAAACGAGCATTCAACATCTCGTCGAGGCCGCCGTCTACGTCGATGACCTCGACGGGGCTGAAATGTTCTATCAAGATGTCCTCGGCCTGCAAGTCATCGGCAAGGAAGCGGGGCGGCACATTTTTTTCGAGTTGGCGAGGGCGTGCTGCTGATCTTCAATCCTGAATCAACGTAAAAGCAAGGACTTTTCCCGGCACATGGAGCAAAGGGGCCGGGACACGCTGAGTTGGGCATTGCGGCCGAATCGCTCGATTCGTGGAAGAGCCGCCTGAAGGAACATGGCATCAATATCGAAAAGGAAGCGACTTGGCCCAACGGCGGCACATCGCTTTACTTTCGCGATCCCGCGGGGAACTCTCTTGAGTTGGTCACGCCGGGCTGCTGACGGTCCCAAAATACCTGGGCGAACCGCAGCCAGTTGGCGACTATCCCCAGCGACGGTCGGAAGGCGAGGTTCCCTTGCCGACTGTCTCATATAAGGGCAACCGCGACTGGGACGAAGATCAGTGGAATGAAAAAATGATCGGCGGTATTATCTGCAATCACGTCCTGGCGGGCATTCCACCTTTCATGGCCACTGTGAATGAACTGACTTGGATTGCAGCAGGCGTCAGGATGGCCGGACAAGTCGGCCTGCGGCAATACCTCGTCAACGTGCTTTACGAGTTGAAGAAGTCGATGCAAAGCGTGGCGGTGGGGGAGTAGCCGGCTGCCTCGGTCAGCTTGCCGACCTATCGCACGCCTCCAACATCTTCGCCAACGATTCTGGATCAGCCAGCCGGTGTTCGGTCCCGACCTCGATCAGCGATTCCGAGGGCAAGCCACTATTTCGCACCAGTTCCACTGAATCCTCAAACGGCACTACCTCATCAGCCCTCGAGTGCATGTTGATCGAGCCAAGCTTAACCGTCTTCGCCTTGCCCCACTTTTTCCATGCTGGACACATCAGCACAAGCGGCGTCGAACCCGAGTCGATATTCATCGCGACGGCACCGCCCCGGCTGGAACCGACAATAACATCGGGATGATGCTGGTTGAACTCGGTCTGGGCGATACGAACGGCCTCCCCGAAATCGTCGTCGGGCAAGGCCGGGTTCAGGACTTCGTGGCCGTGCTCCTTAAGGTAGGTCGGTTTCACGCCGCCCGGTGTCGATTGCCAGCCGTGGAGGAAGAGGATGGTCATGGGGGCTCGTAGCCGAGCTTCTTGGCTTGGGTGAAGTCGGCCTCGGCTTTGGCGTGATCGCCTTTTTCCTCGTAGGCTTTGGCACGCCCAAAGTAAGCCAAGCCGCACTTTCCGTTCAATCGGATCGCGGCATTGAAGTCAGCAATGGCTCTTTCGGGATTACCTTTGTTCCCGTAGGCACTTCCACGGGTGCAGTATGCCTCCACTGAGTTCGGGTTTAATCGAAGGCCCTCGGTAAAGTCGGCGATTACTTTGTCGAAGTCTCCCTTTCTCCAATAGGTCATGCCTCGATTGCAATAGGCTTCGGCCCATTTCGGTTTGAGTCGAATGACCTCCGTGAAATCAGCATTGGCTTTGTCGTCGTCACCTTTTTGTCCGTAAGCAATGCCGCGATTGTAATAGGCTTCGGCATCTTTCGGGGCAAACTGCACCGCCATCGTGTAGTCAGCAATGGCCTTGTCGAAGTCGCGTTTTTGTACGTAGGCATTGCCACGATTGTAATAGGCTTCGGCAGATCGGTGGGACAACGAAATGGCCTCCGTATAGTCGGCGATGGCCTCGTCAACGTCTCCTTTCGTCCAGCGAGCTATGCCTCGCAAGCACCACGCCTCCGCATATTTCGGATCGAGTTGAATGGCCTTGCTGTAGTCGGCAATGGCTCTATCCAAGTCGCCCTTACCCTTATAGTCTATGCCCCGTGAACACCACGCCTTGATGTCCTTCGGGTTGAGCCGAATCGCCACGCTGTCATCTGCGATAGCCTTCTCGAAGTTGCCCTCTAGCCTGTAACCGAAGCCTCGGTAAGAATAGGCTTCGGCAAACTTCGGATTACGTTCGATTACCACTGTGAAGTCGGCGATGGCCTTGTCGTACTCGCTGTTCATCCCGTAGGCTTGGCCCCGACTGTAATACGCCTCAGTAGACTTTGGAGTGAGCCGAATTGCTTCCGTGAAAGCCGCAATCGCCTTGTCGCAATCGCCCTTGTCGAAGAACGCCTTGCCCTTGTCGAATGCGTCCTTGGCCGCATCAGCACTTGCCGCAACATTCGGCAGGAACAAGACTACAACCAACGCCGCCGTCCAGAACTTGAAAATGGTCATGGCCTTTCCTCCCAATCAGACGCCTCCATCATACCCCCGCCAATCCCTCCTTCGCCAGCCGATAGAACCGATGCGGCAACCCGGCGAACTCGAAGCCCCGCTCGTTCCAATGATACCGATTGCTAGTCGCCGCCTCCAGAACCCCTCACGGAATCAGCATCGTCAGCCCTTCCTGTGCCGCCCACCGCCGCAGAATGTCCTTCGGTTTGGTGGGCGTGTCGTCGATGACCGCCAAGAGCCGATCGGGCAGTGGCAAGGTGCGATTATGTCGCTTGCGCACGGAGGAGGAGGTGACCGCTGCAGGTTAGTAGACTGGCGTCGTTCCGAATGAACGGTGGTTTTTGATGCGTCCCGCAATAGGGTTGAGTACTTGCGACGTTTCGATTGCCCAGCAAGAAAAAGACCAGTTGTCGCGGCAGATCTAAGCTCGAGAAAGCCTGCCGCGAAAGTCGGTGAGGTGCTCTGTTCTTACTTCCTAACTTCCTCTCCTCCGCCACCAAATGCCGAATCCGGCAACCAGCCCCGCAACCAACATCGCCAGGGTGCCCGGCTCCGGTACGGGGCTTGGCGAGGGCGCTTCCGAGGCAACCTCGGTGGCGAAGGCCGGCGCTATGGAACCGAAAATCGACGTCTTGGTGCCCACGGTCAAGTTTGAACCGTCCAAAAGGGCGGTGCTGGTGGTCGCGATCAATTTGCCCGCCACGACATCCGTGCCGCCGCTGTAGGTGTTGCTGCCGCTAAGGACCAGCGTGCCGCTGCCGGTCTTGACAAGCTCCATGCCGGCGCCGCTGATCGATCCGGAGTCTGTGATCTTCATGGCCCCCGAGTCGAACGTGATGGCGTCTGTGTTGAACGCCCCGTCGCCCGGCACGAGTTGGATGTTCAGGCCGATGGTTTGGTTGGTGCCGCTCTGGTTGAGCACGTCGCCCGAGAGTTGGATGGCGTTGCCCTGCAGGTTGTAGGAAGGGGCCGCGGTGTCGAAGAACATTCCGTAGAAGAGCGAATTGGCGGAAAGGTCGTTGTTATTGGTGGCGTGGCCGCCGGCAGCCAGAGCCCCAAAGCGGAGCCACTGGCCCGCCGCCGGAGTTATGCCACTCCAGTTGGCGGAGTTACTCCACGAGGTATTGCCGCCGGCGCCGTTCCATACCAGCGTGCTGGGCGCCGCAATGTAGGTGTAGCCCTCTTCGTCGAAGACCGAGTAGCCGGACGTCGAGGACACCGCTATCCGGCCGGCGGCGATCGAACCCGTCATGGTATTCACCCAATTGCCGGTGCTTGTGTCTTGCCAGCGGAAGAGCCAGCTTGGGCCGCCATAGTTGCTGTTGGACAATTTCAGCACGCTCGTATCGTTCAGGCTCAGGTCGCTGGCCGACGCGCCGTGAAGAGTCAGGCCGGTCAATTGGCCGCTAGTCTGCGCAAGGGCAAGGACCGAGTTGCCGGAAACCTCGATCTGGTTATTGACGACGCTGTTCAGCGCGGCCAAGGTCACCTTGCTGCCGCCGCCGACGTAAAGGTTGGTTGCCGTGACCGGCCCGCCGTTGACTACGGTCACCGGCTGCGATTGGTTCCAGCCCAGATAGACCGTGGCGGCGGAGAGCGGTTGGTTCGCCATGTTCAGCGTCGAGCTGCGCTCCACGTCGAGATTGCCGCTGAGCGTCATCGGCGCCCCCAGCGTCAGCGAGCTGCTGAGGTCCAGACTCACCGCTCCGGTAACGTTGCCTGTCGTGGCCGTCGTCGCCTGCGCACTGTAGCTCAGGGTGAGATTCGTCACCGCGCCCGAGCCGCTCAGGGCCAGCACGCTGGTGTAGTCGTACAGGTTCGTGGCGGTGATCGGCCCGGCGTTGAGCACGGTTGCCGGCTGCGCATAGGGATAACCCAGATAGACATTGGGGGCAGTCAGCGCTTGGCCGGCCATGTTCAGCGTCGAGCTCCGACTTGCGTCAAGATTGCTGCTGAGCGTCATGGGCGCCCCGAGCGTCAGCGTGCTGCTGAGATCCAGACTCACGCTCCCGTGGACATTTCCTGTCGCGGTCGTCGTTGCCTGTGAACTGTAGGAAAGGGTCAACGAGGAGACGCTGCTGGAGAGTGTGCTCGTGGCGTAGTCCAGATACAAGTTCGTCACTGTGTCCGAGGCGCTGAGGTTGAATGTGCCGATGCCGACCTCGAGGTTCGTGGCCGTGATCGGCGCGCGGTTCAAGACGGTGTAGGGCTGGTTGTCGTTCCACCCCAGTTGGACCGTGGCGGCGGAGAGCGGTTGGTTCGCCATGTTCAGCGTCGAGCTTCGCTCCACGTCGAGTGCGCCGCTGAGCGTCATCGGCGCCCCCAGCGTCAGCGAGCTGCTGAGGTCCAGACTCACCGCTCCGGTAACGTTGCCTGTCGTGGCCGTCGTCGCCTGGGCGCTGTAGCTCAGGGTGAGATTCGTCACCGCGCTAGACCCGGTCAGGGCCAGCACGCTGGTGTAGTCGTACAGGTTCGTGGCGGTGATCGGCCCGGCGTTGAGCACGGTCACCGGCTGCGCATAGGGATAGCCCAGTTCGACCGTGGGCGCAGTCGGCGCTTGGCCGGCCATGTTCAGCGTCGAGCTTCGAGTTGCGTCAAGATTGCTGCTGAGCGTCATGGGCGCCCCGAGCGTCAGCGTGCTGCTGAGATCCAGACTCACGCTCCCGTGGACATTTCCTGTCGCGGTCGTCGTTGCCTGTGAACTGTAGGAAAGGGTCAACGAGGAGACGCTGCTGGAGAGTGTGCTCGTGGCGTAGTCCAGATACAAGTTCGTCACCGCGTCCGAGGCGCCGAGGTTGAATGTGCCGATGCCGACCTCGAGGTTCGTGGCCGTGATCGGCGCGCGGTTCAAGACGGTGTAGGGCTGGTTGTCGTTCCACCCCAGTTGGACCGTGGCGGCGGAGAGCGGTTGGTTCGCCATGTTCAGCGTCGAGCTGCGCTCCACGTCGAGATTGCCGCTGAGCGTCATGGGGGCTCCGAGCGTCAGCGAGCTGCTGAAGTCCAGGCTCACCGCTCCGGTGACGTTGCCCGTAGTGGCCGTCGTCGCCTGGGCGCTGTAGCTCAGAGTGAGATTCGTCACCGTGCTAGAGCCGGTCAGGGCCAGCACGCTGGTGTAGTCGTACAGGTTCGTGGCGGTGATCGGCCCGGCGTTGAGCACGGTCACCGGCTGCGCATAGGGATAGCCCAGTTCGACCGTGGGCGCAGTCAGCGCTTGGCCGGCCATGTTCAGCGTCGAGCTTCGAGTTACGTCGAGATTTCCGCTAAGCGTCATGGGCGCCCCCAGGGTCAATGTGCTGCTGAGGTCGAGACTCGCAGACGCTCTTACGTTGCCCGTAGCGGCTGTCGTCGCCGCGGCGCTGGTGCTCAGGTTGAGATTCGTGACCGCGTCCGAGGAACTGAAGTTGAGCGTGTTGGCGGCGATATCGAGGTTCGTGGCGGCGATCGGACCGCGGTTGAGCACGGTGACCGGCTGCGAATCGCTCCAGCCCAGCTCGACCGTGGCGGCGGAGAGCGGTTGGTTCGCCATGTTCAGCGTCGAGCTGCGCTCCACGTCGAGATTGCCGCTGAGCGTCATGGGGGCTCCGAGCGTCAGCGAGCTGCTGAGGTCAAGACTCACCGCTCCGGTAACGTTGCCTGTCGTGGCCGTCGTCGCCTGGGCGCTGTAGCTCAGGGTGAGATTCGTCACCGCGCCCGAGCCGCTCAAGGCCAGCACGCTGGTGTAGTCGTACAGGTTCGTGGCGGTGATCGGACCGGCGTTGAGCACGCTCACCGGCTGCGCATAGGGATAGCCCAGTTCGACCGTGGGCGCAGTCAGCGCTTGGCCGGCCATGTTCAGCGTCGAGCTTCGAGTTACGTCGAGATTTCCGCTAAGCGTCATGGGCGCCCCCAGGGTCAATGTGCTGCTGAGGTCGAGACTCGCCGACGCTCTTACGTTGCCCGTAGCGGCTGTCGTCGCCGCGGCGCTGGTGCTCAGGTTGAGATTCGTGACCGCGTCCGAGGAACTGAAGTTGAGCGTGTTGGCGGCGATATCGAGGTTCGTGGCGGCGATTGGCCCGCGGTTGAGTACGGTCACCGGCTGCGATTGGTTCCAGCCCAGAAGGACTGTGGCAGCGGAGAGCGGATGGTTCGCCATGTTCAGCGTCGAGCTGCGTTCCACGTCGAGTGCGCCGCTGAGCGTCATCGGCGCCCCCAGCGTCAGCGAGCTGCTGAGGTCAAGACTCACCGCTCCGGTAACGTTGCCTGTAGTGGCCGTCGTCGCCTGGGCGCTGTAGCTCAGGGTGAGATTCGTCACCGCGCCCGAGCCGGTCAGGGCCAGCACGCTGGTGTAGTCGTACAGGTTCGTGGCGGTGATCGGACCGGCGTTGAGCACGCTCACCGGCTGCGCATAGGGATAGCCCAGTTCGACCGTGGGCGCAGTCAGCGCTTGGCCGGCCATGTTCAGCGTCGAGCTTCGAGTTACGTTGAGATTTCCGGTAAGCGTCATGGGCGCTCCCAGGGTCAATGTGCTGCTGAGGTCGAGACTCGCCGACGCTCTTACGTTGCCCGTAGCGGCCGTCGTCGCCGCGGCGCTGGTGCTCAGGTTGAGATTCGTGACCGCGTCCGAGGAGGTGAAGACATAGGTGCTGGTGCCGACGTCGAGATTCGTGGCAGTGATCGGACCACCATTGAGCACGGTGACTGGCTGGTTACTATTCCACCCCAAATAGACCGTAGAGGCCGTCAGCGATTGGCCCGCCATGTTCAGCGTCGAGCTTTGTTCCACGTCGAGATTGCCGCTGAGTGTCAGCGGCCCGCCGAGGGTCAGCGTGCTGGCATGGTAAAGACTCAGCGAACCGATGACATTGCCCGACCCGCTCAGCGCGAGCGTGCTGGCGGAGACATCGAGGTTGCTGGCGGTGATTGGACCGACGTTGAGCACGGTGACCGGCTGCGCGTAGTTCCAGCCCAGATAGACCGTTGCGGCGGAGAGCGGATGGCCCGCCATGTTCAGCGTCGAGCTTCGCTCCACGTCGAGATTGCCGCTGAGCGTCATGGGGGCCCCGAACGTCAGTGTGCTGCTGAGGTCGAGACTCACCGCTCCGGTGACGTTGCCCGTCGCGGCCGTCGTCGCCTGGGCACTGCCGCTGAGAGTGAGATTCGTCACGGCGCCGGAGCCGCTCAGCGCAACCGCGCTGGCGTAAACGTCGAGATTCGTGGCAGTGATCGGACCGACATTGAGCACGGTGACTGGCTGGTTACTATTCCACCCCACATAGACCGTAGAGGCCGTCAGCGATTGGCCCGCCATGTTCAGCGTCGAGCCTTGTTCCACGTCGAGATTGCCGCTGAGCGTCAGCGGCCCGCTGAGGGTCAGCGTGCTGGTATAGTAAAGACTCAGCGAACCGATGACATTGCCCGACCCAGTCAGCGCGAGCGTGCTGGCGGAGACATCGAGGTTGCTGGCGGTGATCGGACCGGCGTTGAGCACGGTGACCGGCTGCGCATAGTTCCAGCCCAGATAGACCGTGGCGGCGGAGAGCGGATGGCCCGCCATGTTCAGCGTCGAGCTTCGCTCCACGTCGAGATTGCCGCTGAGCGTCATCGGCGCCCCCAGCGTCAGCGAGCTGCTGAGGTCAAGACTCACCAATCCGGCGACGTTGCCGCCGGCGGCCGTGGTCAACAGCGAACTGGTGGAGAGGTAAAGAGAAGCGACCGTGTCGCTGGCGCCAAGGGCCAACGAATTGCCCGAATAAAGATAGAGGCTCGGAGTACTGAACGACCCGCCACCCTCGACAATGGTCCCGCTTCCCCCGTTGTAACCGAGGTCGATCTGCGAACCGACGTTTAATTTGTGGCCGGCAAGGTTCAGCGTGCCGGTGTCGGTAACGCTGCCGTATCCGACATAGAGCGAATTGACTGACTGGTCGGCGCCCAACGAGACGTTCGCCGTGCCCGCTGAGCCGCCAGGGTAGTTGCTGCCGATGAAGGCCCTGTCGCTGCTACCCGGGAAGGCCGACGACGGGGTCCAGGTCAAGGCGTTGCCCCAGGCGCCGCTGGTCACAGCCCCATAATCGGTCGCCGTCGCCCCGCGGGCGCCAACCAATCCGAGAGTTATTGCCAACGTCGGCAGGAACCACCGCGAATTCTGAAGCTTCCCGGGCGCATACATTTGTCACCTCCCTGAATCGTGCATTTATCTGGATGTCGGAAACCCTGAGCCGCCCCTGCCCCAGCCGCCAGAAAGAATTCTGTAACAGTTCCTTCGACTGCTACGGAATCTTTGCGGGCAAAACCGAAGAAGGATACGCGCTGAGCTGGAGAAAGGCAAGCAATTGATTTCACAATTACGAAAGAAATGGCTAGGGCTTCGTCCTTCGCGAACGAATGCCTTGATAATAAACGGCTGCGCTGCGAACGGCTGCGGCGAAGAGCGCCGACCCGGCGGGTTCCGGCACCGGGCTTGTCGCGGCCGAAGTCGAGGTTAGCGACGGATGTTATGGCGATAGGCAATTGCGACGACGTGGATGAAAGAAGTTTTCCCAAGAAATCTTCGTTATCCAGCGATCTGCCGGTCATTCGACGCCGCATTCACTTTTCCCGCCAAAGCGATTCCCGGATTGCCATCACGGGAATCAAATTGTCGCATCGCCGTCAAATTGCGAATCCAAACTATGCAGCCCGAAGTATAACGCTTGTTTCGGCCTTGGACACAGGTCCTGTCCCGCTCCACGCTTTCCAACCTGTGTTTGAATTGGTATCATGGCACGCTTCTTTGCCGGAATGCGGGCCCATTTTATCGGACCAACCTCACACCATGCTCAATAAGTACAGTGCGCGCATCACACAACCACGGTCCCAGGGGGCCTCGCAGGCCATGCTGTATGGGACCGGGCTTACCCGCGAGGATATGAACAAAGCCCAGGTCGGTATCGCGAGCGTCTGGTACGAGGGCAACACCTGTAACATGCACCTCAACAAGCTCGCAGAGTTTGTCAAAGAGGGGGTCACGCAGTCCGGTCTCGTTGGGATGCGGTTCAACACCATCGGCGTGA
Organism: uncultured Planctomycetia bacterium; assembly: GCA_963780045.1. GTDB lineage: Bacteria > Planctomycetota > Planctomycetia > Pirellulales > Thermoguttaceae > JANXQG01. Next base: position 1,337,610 of record CAVZZZ010000005.1, read on the forward strand.
GCGATGGCATTTCGATGGGGACCGAGGGCATGTCGTTCTCGTTGCAGTCGCGCGATCTGATCGCCGACTCCATCGAGACGGTGATGTCGGCCCAGTGGTATGACGCTAACATCTCGATCCCCGGCTGTGACAAGAACATGCCCGGTTGCGTGATCGCCATGGGACGTCTCAATCGGCCGTCGCTGATGATCTATGGCGGTACCATTCGTGCCGGCTGCACCAATTCCCACCCCAAGCTCGACATCGTTTCGGCGTTCCAGTGTTACGGCGAATACATCGCCGGCAAGATCAGCGACGCCGAACGACAGGATATCGTCGAGAAGAGCTGTCCCGGCGCGGGTGCTTGCGGCGGGATGTATACTGCCAACACGATGGCTTCGGCGATCGAAGCGATGGGAATGTCGCTGCCGTACAGTTCGTCGATTCCCGCCGAAGACCCTCTCAAACAGGCGGAGTGCCGCGCAGCGGGAGCGGCGATTCGCACGCTGCTCGAAAAGAACATTCTGCCGAAGGACATTATGACCCGTGCCGCATTCGAGAATGCGATCGTCGTGATCATGGCGACCGGCGGCTCGACCAATGCGGTGCTGCATCTACTTGCCATGGCCCGCGCGGTTGATGTGCCACTGGCCATCGATGACTTTCAGAAGGTCAGTGATCGCATCCCGTACATCGCCGACCTCAAGCCGAGCGGCAAGTACGTGATGGAAGACCTGCATTACGTGGGCGGTACTCCGGCGGTGATGAAGTACCTGCTGGAAAAAGGCATGCTCAACGGAAGTTGTTTGACGGTCACCGGCAAGACGATTGCAGAAAACCTGGCTCCATTGAATGGTCTTGCCGAGGGCCAGCGAATCATCGCGCCAATCGAAACACCGATCAAGGAGTCTGGCCATATTCGCATCATGCGGGGCAACTTCTGTCCGGACGGCGCGGTGGCCAAGATCACCGGTAAGGAAGGCCTGAAGTTCTCCGGCCCAGCCCGCGTATTCGATTCCGAGGAAGACATGCTTGCCGGTCTGGAGAAGCAGCAAATTCAAAAGGGGGATGTGATCATCATCCGCTACGAAGGTCCGAAGGGTGGACCGGGGATGCCGGAGATGTTGACCCCCACTTCGGCGATTATGGGTGCCGGACTCGGCGGCAATGTTGCTCTGATTACCGACGGGCGCTTCTCGGGCGGATCGCACGGGTTTATCGTCGGCCACGTCACGCCAGAAGCCCAGGAGGGTGGGCCGATCGGACTGGTGGAAAGTGGCGACCAGATCACCATCGATGCCCAGACGAACCGCATCAACGTGGCATTGTCGGACGAGGAGTTTGCCAAACGCAAGGCCGCGTGGAAGATGCCGGCCTATAAGGCGACGCGCGGTACGCTGTTCAAGTACATCAAGGTGGTGAAGAGCGCCAGCGAAGGCTGTGTCACCGACGAGTGATTGTCGTGGAATACGTTTGCCTGCTTGGTGACTTGGATCGCCAAACGCAGGTGTACGGATCGGCCACCGTACTTGGATTTGCCTCAATGACCGGGAGCGCCGGACTCAAGTGCTGCCGCGAAGCAAGCTTAGCGCCGAACTGCCAGACGTACTGCGCCGCTACACGACCCAGCGCCGTACTGCCAAGTGACGGCGTGCGATGTGGCCGCCAGTGCTGGCAAGTCGCGGCGGTCGGAAGAATCGAATTCGATGAATCTCGACGCGACTATTGAACAAACGCTGGCCTATCACGTCCGGACCAAGCACCACATGCACCAGTACGCGCGGTCGCTGGGGTATCTCGACTGGGCGACGCAGCCCGATCCCTTCCGTACTTACGCCAGTGCGCCGCATATCGAACTAGAACTGCTCGCTGATCGAGTCACCTCCTCCTACGGCGATCTTTTTCAAATCGGGACTATTCCGCCACAGTTAATCGGTGCCGAAACGATCGGTATTCTCTTCGAACTTTCACTCGGCCTTTCCGCCTGGAAGCAATACGAGGGGTCGCGCTGGGCGCTTCGGTGTAATCCTTCGAGCGGCAACCTGCATCCAACGGAGGGCTACCTGATCGTTCCGGAACTGCCAAGTCTGGCTGGAGGCGTATACCACTATGTCAGCCGCGACCATAGCCTCGAACACCGCTGTTTGTTGAATCAGGTAGTGCTTGCCGATCTGACGGAACGCCTCTCCCCCAATAGTTTCCTCGTCGGCTTGTCTTCGATCCACTGGCGAGAAGCCTGGAAATACGGCGAACGGGCCTTTCGGTATTGTCAGCACGACGTGGGACACGCCATCGCCTCAATCCGCATCGCTTCGGCGGCGCTCGGCTGGTCTGCCCGGCTCCTCGACACACCTGCCGACGCAGAGGTAGCAACTCTACTCGGACTCGACCGCGACGTGGACTTTGCCAACGGGGCCGCCGCGGATCGCGAGCATCCCGACATCCTTCTGTTGGTGAGCAACGCCACGCCGTCTAGCCTCCCTGCGTCGCTCGCTCTGCGTTCCTGGTCTTCCGGAATGTGGGAGGGCACGGCCAATCCGCTGAGTCCGCAGCATGTCGATTGGCCGGTTATCGACGAGGTGGCGCAGGCGACCTGGAAGCCGGAAACAGCGCCCATGGAGACCTTTCAACCCGCTGCATTGCCGCCATTGAAGCCGTTGATCCAAGTGGCGGCGGCAACGCTGATCCGCCAGCGCCGCAGTTGCCTCGCTCTGGACGGGAAGACTTCGATCTCCGCCGACGCCTTCTACCGGATGTTGGACAGCCTGCTGCCGCGCCCCGGAGTGCCGCCCTGGGATAGCCTGCCGTGGGAGCCGCGTCTCCACCTCGGTATTTTCATTCATCGGGTGCATGGGCTGACGCCCGGGTTGTATCTGTTCGAACGGAACGCAGCAGTCCATGAACGAATTAGGCCTGCACTTCGAGATGTGTTCTTCTGGAAGCGGCCTCCAGGATGCCCGGAGCACCTGCGGGTTTGGTGCCTCGCCGAATCAGATCTCCGCGAGGTTTCCCGGACGGTGAGTTGCCACCAAGAGATCGCCTCCGACGGCGCTTTCAGTCTCGGCATGTTGGCCGAATTCGGCAACACGATCCGTGACCGGGGCCCGTGGTGGTATCGGCGACTTTTCTGGGAGGCCGGTGTGCTTGGTCATATGCTGTACTTGGAAGCAGAGGCTGCTGGCTTCCGTTCTACCGGTATCGGCTGCTACTTCGACGATGTCTTTCACGCCCTCCTCGGTATCCGCACCGATGCCTTTCAGAGCCTTTATCACTTCACAGTCGGAAAACCCGTCGATGATACGCGGCTGACCACATTGGCCCCGTATTATCATCTGGAACAGAAGAAGTCTATTCCGGCCGGGCCGTGAAGAAGCTGGTGGGGATCGGCGCGGGCTGTTATGTTATCGTGCGGTCCGCACCGTCCTGAACGCCTTGCGGACCCGATCACCCTGTCGTGGGTCGAAATCAGCGGCGGGCTCAACTGCTTAGTTGCATGAAATGGCAGGCGGGCCGGGTCAAAGTCTTTGGCCGACGTCTACTACCACCTCCGCACCGGCACGATGGCAGCCTTCCTTTATACGACCGCCTTCACCGCAATTTGCCAACGAGAGATAGCATGAATTTACAACCTCCCAGCTTGCCAGGCTTGCCGGAAGCGCAAACGGAATACCATATCCTATATCTGGTGTTCGAGTTGGGGTGTTCGGTTTTCAGTGTTCCGTGTTCAGTTTGTGATGTCGGGCGGCATGCAAAAAGCACTTCTCCCAGCCGGCGGGCAGTAGAATCGCGCCGGGACGGCGAAACCGCGCCATTTCCTCTTCCCTTTGCGCCTTGGCGGCTTTGCGCGATGCCCCGCGCGATGCCCCTTCGTGGCGCACAATTACACTGGAGTCCCAGGGGCGCGCTCGCGCCCGATCTGTCGTTTCCCAACCCTCGAGGTACACCATGAACGCAATTGCCTTGGGAACGGCACGGACGTCGACGATTTCAGCGCCACTTTCAACGGAAGTTCCGTTACAGCTTTACAGGGGGCCTTCCTCCATGCACGGCCAAGAAAACGCGGACGAAGGGGACGGTCCCATTTTCGTAGAACGAAAATCGGGACCGTCCCCGGCTCGTCCAGCCGCCGCCGGCGGACGCGCCGCTTTCGGAGGGCATCGCCCGCTTCCTGCGGCGCAAAGAGCAGGACGGCCTGGCCCTCTTGACGCTGGCCAACCTGGAGGAGCGGATCTGGCTGGTGCTGGAGTTTCTCCACGAAAACGGCCGCCAGGCGGGCGGAGACCTGCCGATCGGCCGCGTGCCGGCGGAGACGCTGGCCCGCTGGCTGGACTGGCTGCGGACGACGCCCAGTTATTGCCGCGTCCGCGGCTCCTACCCGCGCTTCATTACGCCGGCCGCCGTGGCGGCCTTCTTCGCCGCGCCGCCGCCCAAGCGGTTCCTGCGCGCGAAAAGCGGCGAGCCCAGGTTTCGCTCGGCGGCGACGGTGGCCGGCTGCCGCACGGCGGCCTGTTCGCTCTTCGCCTGGCTGGGCATCCGCTACGAGATTGCGCGGCGGAAGAAGCTCAAGCGGCGGCGGCTGCCGCCGATCGTGCCCAAGGTCGACGAGCTGGCCGAGCGCTGGCGGCAGATCCTCGCCTCGCCGGCCGTCTCGATGGCGCATCGCCGGCAAGTGGTCCTTACGCAGGCCCTGATCCTGCTTTGGGGCACGCGGCTCAAGGAATCGCTTACGGCCCTCGCGGACGACGTGGAGGGCCACTGGGTGCTCGTGGCGGGCAAGACGGGCGTGCGGATCAGCTATCTCAACTCGCAGGCCCTGGGGCTGGTGCAGGCCCTTCGCGGGCAGATGGCCTTTCCCTTCGCCACCGAGCGGCACAGCCGCGTCTCCGGCTGGCCGTGGGGCCTGAACAAATGGCACGCCTTCGTGCGCGAGTGCGCGACCGGCTGCGGGATCGACTGCGGCAGCAAACCGCAACAGGACCTGCGCAAGCGCTTCTCCAGTTGGGTCAAGCCGCGCGACCCCGACGTAGAAAAACTCCTGGGCGGCCACGGCGGCGACGTGATCTTCGACCACTACCTGGACACGCTGGAGCGCGTGCCGCCGGTGATGGAGCAGTTTTTCTTGCCGGCGATCGAAGGCTTTGCGTGGCCACAGCCGGTCTACGCGCACCGGCCGGCGGGCGTGGAGCCGGGAGCTTGGGGCGGGGAGCAAGAGGCGTCGGCCGCGGCCGCGCTCACACCGCCCAGGCGGCTCTACGCCCGCTTCGACGCCTGGCTGGAGGAGCAGGAGCGGCGGGCGGCAAGCTAGTTCTCGAACCGTTCGTTCTCGAATCGCGCGCCAAGGCGCCAAGGCGCAAAGTACCGCGCCGCACGCCGAGGCCTGGCGGATCGCCGGCATGCTGATCGTCGGCGCGGCGCTGGCCGTGCTGCTGATCGAAGCGTTGAGACAGTTTTAGTTTTCGACAGAAAGACGGAGGACAGAACATCATGCACATTCCTGACGACGCGACGATCGGCGCGAAATACGGCCCGGCGATGGAGATTACCGACCAGGCCGAGGCGAACGCATACTTCGAGGCGTGCGTGGAGCACGTCTTGCGGCTGCGGCCCGAGTGCGCGGCGGGGAGGCCGAATATCTCGAACGCATGAACCTCGGCTATTACGCCGGCTACTTCTCCGTCGAGACCCGGCAGCGCGTAGAGCGACTGTTCCGCGCGCCGCACCCGATCTTCGGCAGCCGGCAACTGGCGCCCGAGGAGGCGTACGAAGCGGGGAGGAAGATGGCCGCGAGGACGAAAGAGGAAGATACCCGCGCGACCGCCAAGGGCCGCCAAAAGACGCACCACGAGACTCAGGCCTAATCCAGAGGGCTTTACGATGAGCGAGCAACAGATGCGAAGCGAGATCGAAGCGGCCGGGATGCGGCTGCTGCAGATTGGCCGGCGGTTCGGCAGCGAGCTGGACGCGATCGTCGAGAACGACGTGGGCCAGTTCCTTTGGTCCGCCTACCGCCGGGAGACCATCGTGCGCACCGCTAGCCCCTCGATGCGTCACGCCGGCCAGACACGCCGCAGCGTAGTCACGAGGGCCCGTCACAGAGCCTGGCTAGGTCACGTTCAGCTCCGTCACGCCGCAGCGTAGTCACGAGGGCCCGTCTCGCAAAGCACCTGTCCATCGGCCACGATCCGTGGTATGATCGCCTAACTCAATTCCCCAGCAGCGAACGACCAATGCGAAGCGCTGACCAAAAGGACATCGAGCAGATTCCCAGGGACCACTGGGGATTCATGCAGCGAATGCACGGCCGCCGGCAAACACTGGTGGTTCCGCGGCAGTATACGCTGCGGCAACTGCTGCTGGCGTTTGTGGTATTCGCCCTGTTCATGGGCACGTACCGTTGGGCTCAGCTCCACAACTTTTTCATACCGGAAGCGTACTTTATCGAAAAGAGCGACGCGCCGAAGTGCCAGTGGAGAGACAAGGACGGCAAGGTCCATCTGCCGTCGGATGCCGAGTTAATGCAGGTTCCCCCCGGAACGTGGACCTTTCCGGGAAACCAGCACTCGACCCCGAAAACCAGGATTCCCTAGAATGAGACATGCAAAGATGCGCGACAGCAATCACCGAAAGCTGCGGTTCGAGTCTCTGGAAGATCGCCGCATGCTCGCGACCGGGCTGGGCGAAGGAGCCGCGAATCCGACGCTCGAGCTGGTTCATGGACCGACCGGCACCATACCCTATTGCGCCAGCAGCGTCTGCAATGTGAGCCTGACGGCTACGGTGAAGAGCAACGCCACCTCGTCCGACTACAATCTGGTCGCGGATTGGTATGCCAACGCCATCAGCGCCAGCGGAGGAACTGTGGGGGTAACGTTTGACGTTGACGAATTCCATCACGACCTGAGCGGATCCCTGAGCCCCAGCGGGGCGATGCGGTTTATCAGCGACGGCATTTCCTACGCCGACATCGCCGCGAAGCCGGTGGCCTCAGACCGGATCTGCACCGGCTGGACGGTCGTTTTCACGCTTAGCGCGAAGAGCGGCGGCTGGAGCACGATGGTATCTTCCAGTTTCACTCTCACTCCCGCGGTGATCGTCGATTCCAACGTGACGGGAGATTCCAGCAACACGGGACACCCACACCATTTCGTAGGTGAGATCGCGCAAAACAGTTTGTTCTAATTCAGAACAAACGGCACTTAAAACGCTTGGCTGCAAGCACTTAAGCGGCCGGCCGGTAGGCTTCCTCGGCGGGCGTTCGCGCGGCCAGTCGGTCCTGGCAGAAACGAATGATCAGCTCGAGCTGCTCGTTTGTCGTATCTAAGCGCTTCAGCGAGCGGTACGGAACGGCAAACTTCCGGGAAGTGTTGGCCTTCTTGCGGGCTTTTGGCGGCAGCATCGCGGCCACGGCTTGCTTCACCTCGCGGGCCGTCATTCGCCTGCCCTTGGCGGGCTGCATTTTCCGCCACAGTTCCTTCACGCGGTCGCTGAAGACCGTTCTCACAGCCCATTCTCCCGTGGCCGCATTGCGGCCGAACAGCGGCGCCAACGCGGCGATCGTCGCCACGCGAAGGTCCTGCGCCTCGTCCCAGCCGAGAATGCTGGCGACGAAGTACAGGCAAATCCAGCGGTCCAGGCGGACGGCGGGCGTGACGTGGTCTTCTTTCACGAGCAGCATCTTGAGCCGCTTCAGGGCCTCGCCGCGGTCGGCCTCGCGGGCGACGCGCAAGAAAGCTATTCGGCCAATCCACAATGGCCGTAGATCGGCCCGCCGGACCTCTTCGAGCACGTCGTCATCAGTGACGGTCTGGCCGGCCAGAGAGAGCGTGTGTCGTCGAAGCTGTTTTGTCTCCCCGTCTCCCTTTCTCCCTTTCTCCCCTTCTTGAATCGCGAAGCTGCCGCCGCCCCTGGCATACGCGTGCTCGGTCTGATCGCAGTCGCCGATCGGGCGAAAAGCGTGGCCGGACTTGTCACCATCACCTCTCCCAATGCCAGCGCGACCGGGACGGCCCGTCGCCGGCGAATCAGCTCGTAGCCCAGGCAGCGGGCGAGGGTCAGCAGCTCCTCATCGGGCCAGTCGCGGGGCGACCTGGCCGTGAGCGCCAGCGGGCTCTCCTGCGGGATCGGCGTCCATTTTGCCGCGGGCACCAGGTCCAGTTCGAGTATTGCGTCCATGCGCAAGTATACCCGCGCCGTTGCGACCGAAGACCGGCGCACCGCGGCCTCCTACGCTTGCGTCTCGCGGCCGATCGCGAGCGAGTTCGATGTCCAGGACCTTCGGACGATGCGTCGCCTACAGGCCCCGCTGGGCACTTCGCTGAACACTGAACACTGAAGACTGAAAACTCCCCTGCCCTTCCCGCTTGAACCTTCCCTTGACCTTGGCGCTTTTGGCGATTTCTCACAGAGCTAGCAAAAAGCGGAATAAGCGGACCGCGCGAATTGGGAAAAATGGAGGGTCGCGAGAGCAGGGCAGGGGAGCGATCTGCGGATCGCTCCATTCTGCGCTTCCGCAATTCCACTGGTGTACAGGCGTGAATTGTGGATCTGGGTGTCGCCGGTTCAAGTCCGGGTCACCCACCCTTGTTTTCCTGAACCTGGGAAAACACGGCTTTTCTAAAAGCAATGTAATGTTTGTTTCCGGTGCAACGACGCTGGAAGTTGTATTGGACGATTAATCATCCTCGCACGGCAGCGGCCTCGATTGAATTGCGTTTGGACGGCAGCAGGAGAAGTAGTATGGACAACAGCCGAAAAGCAAGTCGTGAGGAGAACGAGAAAAGCCTGCAATACAAGAGCCGTCAAACGACCTTGCTCGACGAAGAACTCGCCGAGGATAACTGCCCCACTAGCAAATGGCGCCGTGGCCTGCTACACTACTGTCAACCGATCGACGTTGACCAGTCGGCAAACCGCAAGCTGGGCAACGTCAACTCACTCACGCGGAAGACGTACAAATGGCTGAAGGCACGATCAAGAAATTGACGGACAAGGGTTTCGGATTCATCAACACCGGAGGAGCAAAAGACTTGTTCTTCCACTCGAAGAGTCTCCAAGGGGTAACTTTCGACGCCCTGCATGAAGGCCAAAAGGTCTCCTACACAGAAGGTCGCGGTCCAAAAGGCCCGTGTGCCGAGAATGTCACTCCGGTATAGTCCAACTGAGAGAAGGACAGCGACATGCTAAAGCGGGACAAGCTGGAAGCGATGCTGCGAAAGATCACCGACAACGAGTTCGGCGCCATCTGGATGGATACTTACGGTGTCCTTCCATTCGGCAGCCGTTCGGAGTTGGCAAAGGATTTTGTGGCTGAACAATACGACACGGAGTTGGACGGCTGTATCGCACTTGCGGAATCCCTTCTGACGCACGCCCCAAGCCCTAAGCGCAAGAGCAAGTGGCTCCCTCCGCGCTAGGCTTTCAAAGGCTCGCGTCCCAACTTCCGGTTACGCCGTTCCTTCCGACTGATCGAAGTGCTGCCGCAGATGTGCAGCAAGCTCAAGCAATTGCGGCATGTCACGGCGTTGGGATCGTCGGTGGCAATGCCCTCCATTTCGGCGCGGTGGGCGGCCTCCTTGTCGCGCGGGTTGCACAGCACCATGCCATCTGGGTCCAGGGCGTGCAGGTCGCGTTTCTGTCTTTTGTCTCGGGGCATCGTCAGAAGACCGCGGAGCGGCTTGCAGGCAAATAGCAGCGTATCCCGCTGCCGGCTATTCTATCGAATTGTCTGGTGATCGACAGGTATCCAGGGTTGTACGGCAGGCTTTTCCATGATACCGTGCAGCGCGCCTCGGATGCTGATATTGCCCCGCGCCGTCAAATCAATTCATCTATGTCAAGCCCCCAGACGCAACCGCATCCATTGGTTGCCGGCACTGCAACCCTACAGATACAAAACGTCAGCAAATCGTTCGCCGGCGTCAACGCGCTGACCGATGTCTCGCTTTCGATGTGGTCGGGCGAAGTGCATGCGCTGATGGGCGAAAACGGCGCCGGAAAATCGACCCTGGCAAAGATTCTCGCCGGCGACTGTCGGCCGGACCGCGGCCAAATCATTCTGGGCGGCCGTCCGCTCGTGTTGCGAAGTCCGCACCAGGCCATCCAGAGCGGCATCGCGATGATCCACCAGGAATTGATGCCGGTCCCCGATCTGACGGTTGCGGAGAATATCTTGTTGGGCCGCGAACCGGCGTCCCGCCTGCTAGGCTGGATCAACCGCCGGGCAGTCCGGCGCGAGGCGCGGCGGCTGTTGGATCTTCTCGGAGCCGACCTGCCGCTAGGCCCCAAAATGGGGGGCCTCCGAGTGGCGGAGGTGCAAACCGTGGAGATCGCAAGGGCGTTGGGGCAGAATGCCCGTGTGCTGATTATGGACGAGCCCACGGCGTCCGTCTCAGATCGCGAGGTTGAAGCCCTGCTCAAGGTGATTGACACGCTGAAGCGCCGCGGCGTCGCCATCGTCTTTATCACCCATAGGATCGACGAGGTCTTTCGCAGCGCACAGAGAATTACCGTGCTGCGCGACGGCGCTCTTGTCGGCACCTACGCGGTCGGCGAACTCGACCGCCAGACACTCATTGCGCGGATGGTGGGACGCCCGATAAGCCAAACCGATCGGCGGACCGCGGCGCCCAAGGGCGATGCGGTGTTGTCGGTTCGGAATCTCGGCCTCGGCAAAGCATTTCACGACGTCAGCTTCGAGTTGCGGCGCGGCGAGGTGCTCGGCATCACAGGCCTCGTCGGCGCCGGAAGGACCGAGTTGGCTAGCGCGATTTTCGGGATTGCGCCTGTGGAAGATGGTGATATCCGCGTCGCGGGCCGGCTGGTGCGCATCCGCCGGCCTGCCGACGCGATGCGTTACGGAATCGGCCTGGTTACCGAGGACCGCAAAGGGTCCGGGCTGGTGCCCACGATGTCGGTCATGCACAACATGACGCTCGCCTCGCTTCGCGACTACTGCGCCGGTCCGTTCATTAACCACGCAAAGGAGGCCGCCGCGACGGAGGCTGCCATCCGCATTTTCGGCATCAAAACGGGCGGCCGGCGGAGTGCCGTCGGTCAACTCAGCGGCGGCAACCAGCAAAAGGTCGTCATCGCCCGTTCGCTCTTGGCGCGTCCGTCGATCATCATCCTTGACGAGCCGACACGGGGAATCGACGTCGGCGCCAAGGCCGAAGTCTATTCACTGATCGCGCGCCTGGCCGAGCAAGGAATGTCCGTAATCCTCATCTCGTCCGAATTGCCCGAAGTGCTGGCGTTGAGCGACCGGTTGCTCGTCATGCGGCAGGGATCAATCGTCGCTGAACTGGATCCGTTGGAAACGTCGCAAGAGGAAGTTCTGAAACATGCCATGCCGCTTTGATATTGCCAGTTTCGGCCGTTTGACCGCCTGGGGGCGAGTGCATCGCTTGTGGCAACGGTTCGGGATTCTCATCGCGCGTAGTGCTTATTGGCGCGACGTTGACGGTGAGGACACCTGCGTTCCTGACGACGGCAAACCTGATCAACGTCGCCCGGCAAGTCTCCATCAACGGCATTCTGGCGGTTGGCGTGACCTTCGTGCTGCTGACCGGCGGCGTCGATCTATCGCTCGGCTCGGTGGTCGCCTTGGCGGGCGTCGTGGCCGCCAGCTTCGCCCATCCGGACAGCTACCCGGTCATGGTTCCCGTCGCGATCGGAATCCTGGCCGGAACGGCCTGCGGCGCAACCAACGGCCTGGTGGTTACTCGCGGCGGAGTGGCGCCGTTCATCGCCACGCTGGGGATGATGACGGTGGCTCGCGGGTTGGCGCTCGTCGCAAGCGGGGGAAAGCCCGTTTCCAACATGTCCCCCGAAATGACCCGGATGGCCGGCGATTTTCTTGGCATTCCGATTCCGGTGCTGGTGCTGGCGGCCGTGTCGCTGGCTTCCTGGATGATTCTTGCCAATCTGCGGCTGGGTCGTTATCTCTATGCGGTAGGCGGCAACGAGATGGCCGCCCGTGCGGCCGGCATCAGCGTCGGAGGGGTCAAACTGTTCGCCTATACGTTCTGCGGGGCGCTGGCGGGACTGGCGGGAGTCGTGCTCGCCGCCCGCATCACCACCGGCCAGCCCAACGCGGCGGTCGCCTACGAACTCGACGCCATTGCCGCGGCAGTGATCGGCGGCACGAGCCTCTCCGGCGGCGTCGGCGGCATTGGCGGCACGCTGCTGGGCACCCTGCTAATGGGCGTCATCAACAACGGGCTCGACTTGGAAGGCGTCTCCTCCTACTACCAGCAGATCATTAAGGGCGTTATCATCGTCGGCGCAGTTTGGCTCGACCGCCGCCAAAAACCGTAGTTCGCCAACGTCGTATATGAAATCTCTCCTCCGATCCGCAATGCAATGCGCGATGGCCGTTGTGGCCGCCGCCGTCGTCGGTTGCAACCGCTCGCCGTCGTCGCCGGAAACGGGCGCCGGCGAGAAACGTCCGGTCATCGGCGTCTCGTTGCTGAACCTCTCTTCCGAATTCATCGCGATGATCGACAAAGCGATGGAAAAACGGGCCGCGGAGCTCGGCGTCTGTCTCATCGTCAACGACGCCCAGCGGAGCGCGGAGAAACAGGTCCAGCAAGTCGAAGGTTTCGTCGCCCAGCACGTGGACGCGATCATCCTCAATCCTTGCGAAGTGGAGGCCAGCTCCCCGGCCGTGGAGAAAGCGCTGGCGGCCGGCATCCCCATCGTGAACGTGAACTCCGAAACCAAGACGGTCCCCACCGCGTTCATCGGCTCGCGCGATGAGCAGTCGGCCCAACTGGCCATGGAATACATCGCCAAACGGCTCGGCGGCAAGGGAGAGGTGGTCATTATGCACGGATACATGGGCCAGGCGGCCCAGATCAAACGCGACGCCGGAGCGCGGGAAGTGCTCGCCAAATATCCCAGCATCCATCTGCTCGCCGAGCAAACGGCCGAGTGGGACCGCGCCAAGGCGATGTCGCTCATGGAGAACTGGCTGCAGGCCTATGGCGACCGGATCAACGCGGTCTTCGCCCAGAACGACGAGATGGCCATGGGCGCGCTGTTGGCGATCGAAAACGCGAAAAAGAAGGACAAGATCATTGTTGTCGGCGTGGACGCCATTGCCGACGCGCTGGAGGCCGTCAAGGCGTCGCGCCTGGACGCCACCGTTTTCCAGGACGCCGAAGGTCAGGGCAGCCAAGCCGTTGAAACGGCGATGAAGATTATTCGCAAGCAGCCGTTCGCAAAGGAGACCTATATTCCGTTTCGACTGGTAACGAAGGACAACGTCGGGCAGTATGCGAAGTAGCCGGCTCGTTACTTACGCATGTTGGTACAGTGCCACCAGCGCCGCGCCGATTGCCTGTGAAAGGTCGCCTAGCGTGGCCGGCACAATTTTGAGTTTCGATTGTTGGGCTGGCCAAAGTTGGGGTCGTGCAGTCTCGTCGGCGATTCGCAGATAGCGCTCACGGAATTCTGCGGTGGTCGCCCCGGCATCCATGAGTCCGCCGCCGATCACCACGAACTCCGGATCGAGTGCCATCGCGAGGTTGGCAATGTGAAGCCCCATCGCACGGGCCTGGAAATCAAAGATTTCCACCGCTAGTGGGTCGCCTTGTTGGGCCAAGCCGCGCAATTCCAATGCTCGCTCCTTCGCGCTCGCGGATGAACTGGCAAGTGGATGATCCGGGTAGCGCGCGATCGCCTCCTCAAGCAGGTAGGGCAGACCAGCCAGGCTGGTGTACATCTCGATGCACCCCCAATCGCGTCCGCAGCCGCAACGATAAGGCTTCGCATTCAATAGATGCAGCGGGGCGGGCATGTGGCTGGCCTCCATGCCCGCAAGTGTGTCGCCGTCCAACGGCAGCCCGTGCAGATCGATATAGGCGCAGCCGAGGCCGGAGCCTGGCACAAGCATAACCACGCTGCCATTGCCCTGGCCGCGCACTCGCTGTGCCTCGGCGACACCGCCCATGTTTCCATCGTTACCGACGGCAAGCGGAATCTCGCGGCCGGCATGCTGCGTCAATGCGGACCGGTAGGCAGTGTAAACATCAAAACCTACAAAACTCTCAGGCAGGTTCGGGCCGCGCTCGAGGACGCCATAGCTGCGGCGCGGACCGGGAATCGCCACGCCAACCCCTCCCACTTGCGCCCAAGTGAGTCGGTGCTCGACCAAGTACGTGTCGATCGCGGCAACCCACCCCTCCACCACTGCTGCGGGCCCTAAGTGAGCGTTGGTTGGGCGCTGCAGCAAACGGTCGGAAATCGCTGTGCCGTCGCTCCATACCCCGGCCACTTTTGAGGTTGTCGCACCGCAGTCCGTGCCCATAAAAACTGTTTGCAGTGTCTGCATTCACTCACCTGGCGTTTTCAGAAATTCCTAGCCGGACACGAGATTTGATTACCACTGACGGCGGCGGCTACCTCGCCAGCACCGCTGCCTCGGCCCATTGCCCGCTGAAAACAAACTCGCGCAAGGGCTTGCGGCCCCGCGCGGCCAGATCGCGCTGTTTGTAGGTATCCGGCAGTGTGTCGGGAACGCCCAGGTAACCGATCGCCAGCCCGGTGAGCGGCAGGAAGTCTTGCGGAATGCGGTAGAGCTCGCGTGCGCGGTCGGGCAGGATACCGATCATCTGGTGAACGTACAGGCCGCGGGCCGTGGCCTCCAGGACGAGGCTGCCGCTGGCCAGGCCCAGGTCGTGCTGGGCGGCGGCGTTAGGCTTGCCGGTTTTGGCAAAGTTCAAGCTCACGCAGCCCAGCGCCAGGACCGGCGCCGCCTTCGTCCACGGCTGGTTTCCCTCAACCAGACAAGAGTGCAGTCGCTGAAACTCCTCCGGCGCCGCCTTCGTAGCCACGATATAGCGCCACGGCTGCTCGTTGTAAGATGACGGGGCCCAGCGCGTCGCCTCGAACAGCGACTTCAGATCATCGTCCGAAACCGGCCGTGCGGCGAATGCGTAGGGACTGAAGCGTTTCGCCAGTAATTCGTTAATCGGGTGATCTATCGCAGCTTTTTTTTGCTCGTACATGGCTTGGTCCTTGGGGATATCGCGGTCTGCGGCAATTGTATACACGGCGAGGAAGAGAGGTAGTGGTCCGCCCACTCCGGTCCAAAAGCGCCGTAGAATAGAGGGAGCGGTTCCCGGCAGACAGGATGTCGCTTCTGCCGCCAGTTCGGAACCGCAGTTCCTCCCCTTTCGAGGATTGTTGCCGTGCGATGCGTCCTGATTGCAGCGTGCTTGGCGCTAGTCTCAGCGCTGAACGTCTGCCCGTTATTTGCAAGAGAAACCATTCATTTGGCCACCGCGCCGGCCTTGTCGCCCGACGGCGCAACGCTGGCCTTTGTCTGGCGGGGCGATATTTGGCTCGTCTCGTCCAGCGGCGGTGTCGCGCGGCCGTGGAGCGCGCATCCCGGCGGCGATGACCAGCCCCATTTCTCGCCCGACGGCAAGCGCATCGCCTTCACCAGCCAGCGGACCGGGACGCAGCAAGTTTACGTGGGCAGCGTGTCGGGCGGGTTCGTTACGCAAGTCACCTTTCACTCCGAAGGAACGTCCGTCCAAGAGTGGTTTCCCGACGGCAAGTCGCTGCTGGTCCAAGGACGCCGCGATCAGGCCTTCCTCCACGCGCAGCGGCTGTACCGAGTCGACGTCACCGAGCGCGCGGGCGAGGAGCTGCTGTTCGACGCCACGGCCGCGGACGGCGCGGTCTCGCCCGACGGCCGGAAGATTCTCTTTACTCGCGAAGGCGTGACGTGGTGGCGCAAGGGCTATCGCGGCAGCGCCGCCGCCCAAACCTGGCTCTACGTTCTGCCGGCCGGCACGTTCACCAAGCTGGTCGACAACGGTCGCGGCGGCCTGAACCCGCTCTGGCAGCCCGATGGCAAGGGATTTTATTATGCCGTGCGCAGAGCGGCAATTTCAATCTTTGGCATTATGACCTGACTAGCGGCAAGCAGCGGCAGTTGACCGATTATGCCGACGACGCGGTCGTGACGCCGTGCATTTCCCGCGACGGCTCGACGATCGTCTTCCGCCGCCTCTTTGATTTCTACCGCTTCCGGCCCGGCTCTGGCCGCCCTCCCGAAAAAATCGACATCTTCTGCGACAGCGACGTCGAGCCGGAGCCGGTGGTGCGGCGGACGCTGGAATCGGCCACCGAGGTCAGCTTCACTTCGGACGGCCTGGAACTGGCCATGATCGCCGGAGGCAACCTCTGGGTCATGGACACCGTACTCTGCGAGCCGCGGCAGATCACCTTCAGTGCCGAGCAGGAAAGCTCGCCCGCGTTCGCCCCGGATGGCGCGTCGATCTTGTTCGTCAGCGATAGCGAAGGTGAGACCGACATCTGGCGGGCGACACGCGCCGATGCCCATAAGTACTGGTGGCAGAACGACAACTTCGTGCTCCAGCGCCTGACGCAGGACACGGAGCAGAAAACCGACATTCAATGGAGTCCCGCGGGCGACAAGGTTGCGTTTGTCAAGGGTCGCGGCGACCTTTGGGTCATGGACCCCGACGGCCGCAACGCCCGTCACCTGACGAAAAACTGGAACCGGCCGAACTATGCCTGGTCGCCCGACGGGAAGTGGATCACCTACGCCGTAATGGATGACGACTTCAACCGCGACGTTTGGGTCGTTCCCGTGGACGGCTCGCACGCCCCCGTGAACCTCTCCTGCCATCCCAGCGTGGACGACGACAACCCGGCGTGGTCGCCCGACGGCCGGATTATCGCCTTCACGGGCAGCCGAGAGGGATCGGAAACGGCCGTCTACTTCGTCTACCTGCAAAAGGCGGAAGAGGAGACCGACGACCGCGACCGCGCCGAGCAGCGTGCGGTGGAAAAGCTCCGCAAGGCGCGGCTGCGTCAGGAAGGCGGCGCAACCGGTGCGGAGGGCGCCGACCGGCGGCCAATGGCGCGACCGGGGCCGATTCTAAGCCGTCGAGCAAGGTCCCTCGGCCCGCGGAGCGATCACCCAAAGTGTGGATTGACTTCGATCATGTCGCCGACCGCATCCATCGCGCATCAATACCCGACATGACCGGCGGGCAGTTGTGGTGGTCGCCCGATTCGAAGCGGCTGGCCTTCGCAGCCGCCCCGGAGGGCAAAAGCGGCACTTACGCCATCGCGCCGCCCAGCAACCTTGCGCCCGAGTTGCTTTCGGCGCACGTGGGCAAGTCGGCCCGCTGGCTGGCGCAGGACAATCGCATTGTTTGGCTTTCCTCCGGCGTTCCGGGATCGTTCGTGCCGGGCAAGGCGGAGTCGCATTACCGCTTCTCCGTGCCGCAGGAGATCGACGTCAGCCGGCGGTACGCGGCGGCGTTCGAGCTCTGCTGGCGGACGCAGCGCGACTACTTTTACGACCCGCGGATGAACAACCGCGATTGGGAAGCGGTGCGGCGGAAATATGCCCCGATGGCCGAGGCGGCGATCAGCGGCGACGAGCTGGCCGTCGTGGTCAACATGATGCTCGGCGAGCTTAATGCCTCGCATCTTCGGTTCGACTCCACCGAGGGCGAACCGCAGTCCGCCAACAGCCAGCGATCGGCGGGCGCCCGCGGAGCGGGTTGCCGGCGCCGACG
This sequence comes from uncultured Planctomycetia bacterium, assembly GCA_963780045.1. Classification (GTDB taxonomy): domain Bacteria; phylum Planctomycetota; class Planctomycetia; order Pirellulales; family Thermoguttaceae; genus JANXQG01. Next base: position 1,355,153 of record CAVZZZ010000005.1, read on the forward strand.
GACCGCCCGTGGGTGGAGACGACCGCGCATCTGGGCCTGCGCTTCGACCAGACCTACCGCGGGCCGGGCTGCAAGGTGCGTGACGTCATCGCCGGCAGCCCGGCCGATCACGTAAAGACCAAGATGCTTCCCGGCGAGATCGTGTTGGCCATCGACGGCAAGGCGGTCCCGCCGGGGGCGGACCTGACGCGGTTCCTCAACGGCCCCCCTTCGCGCGAAGTCCGCCTGCGGGTGCGCGACGCCAACGGGCTGGACCGCAACGTGCAGCTCCGCGCGATCACCTACGACAAGGCGCGGTCCTTGCTCTACGAACAATGGATCCAGGACACCGAGCGGAAGGTGGCGACGGTCTCCGGCAACAAACTGGGCTATTTGCGCATCCGCTCGATGGACATGCCCAGTTTCTACCAGTTCGAGCGCGATTTGTACGACGTCGGGCTGAACAAGGAGGGCCTGCTCATCGACGTCCGCGAGAACAGCGGCGGCTTCACCACGGACCACTTGCTGACCGCCTTGACGCAGCCGGTCCATGCGATTACCGTTCCCCGCGGCGGCGAAGAAGGCTATCCCCAAGACCGCAAAGTCTACGTTACGTGGAACAAACCGATCGTTGTTCTTTGCAACCAGAACAGTTTCAGCGACGCCGAGATTTTCGCCCACGCCGTCAAGACGCTGCACCGCGGCGCGGTGGTGGGCGTGCCGACCGCGGGGGACGTGCTCGGCGCTTTCTTCCTTCCCATCATGGATGTCGGCTCTCTCCGCGTGCCCTATCGCGGATGGTTTCTCCTGGACGACGGCGACGACATGGAACACAACGGCGCCGTGCCCGATTGTGTTATTTGGCCGGCGCCGGATGAAATGTCTCGCGGCAAGGACGAGCAGTTGACCAAGGCGATCGAGATATTGCAGGCCGAAGTCGATTCGTGGTCGCGCTGCCGGCATCCGGCGTTGCACTGGGCCAGCCAGCGCGAGCAAGACGAACCGCGCAAGCCGCCCGCGGCTACCTCCGCCAGAACCAAAGCGCCGCGTTCAAAAGCAGCGTCAGCACCGCGCTGACGACGACGCACGTGATGATGGGGAACGAGAGCGACCAGCCTTGGCCGGGCATGCGAATATCGCCTGGGAGCCGGCCCAAAGGCAGGCCCAGGCTTTCGATCAGCCAGACCACGGCCCCGACCCCAACCAAGAGTACGCCGAAAATCAGGATCCACTTGCCGAGCATCGTTTGCGCGAAGCCATTGTTTGCCTGCCCGTTGGTATTATAGAGTTGGGCGATCGGACTTAGCGCTGCCCGTGCCGAAAGCAGTTGACCAGGTGGTCGTTGACCATGCCCACGGCCTGCATGAAGGCGTAGCAGATCGTGCTACCGACAAACGTGAAACCGCGGCGCTTGAGGTCCTTGCTCATGGCGTCCGACTGTGGCGTGCATGCGGGCACTTCCGCCATCGTGCGCCATGCGTTGCGCAGCGGGCGATGATCGACGAAGCTCCAGACGTACTTGTCGAACGTGCCGAATTCTTTTTGGACGGCAAGAAACGCCTTGCCATTCTTGATCGCGGCGTCGATTTTCAGGCGGTTCCGCACGATGCCCGGATTGGCGAGCAGGCTTTGCCGCTTCCGCGCGCCGTACTTGGCGACGATGGCCGGATCGAATTGGTCGAAGGCTTGCCGATAATTCTCGCGCTTCTTGAGGATCGTCTCCCAGCTCAAACCGGCCTGCGCGCCTTCCAAGATCAGGAACTCGAAGAGCAGGCGGTCATCGTGTACCGGCACGCCCCATTCGCGGTCGTGGTAGGCAATATACAGGACCGACTTCGCCCAGGGGCAGCGCCGCGGCTCGGCGGATTGAGGTTTCATGGCCTGCCTGCAGTTATCTCTTGTCGTCCATATCGAGATACTTTACCACTGCGGCGTCCCGATAATGGCCGGCGAGTGCTCGCAATCTGCCTTTGAGGGCGACAACCTCTTTTTGGCGTTGCGGGTCGTGGTAGAGGTTGCGCATTTCGCGCGGGTCTTGTGTCAGGTCGAAATACTCCCAGAACGGGCCATTCTTCCAGGTGGGATAGTAGATGAGTTCAGCGGCCGCAGTCCGCACGCCGATGATCTCGTGATACGCGATCCAGTTGGCGCCACGCGGCGCACGACGACGCCGTAGTAATGGTAGTAGAACGCCCCTCGCCATTTTACCGTTTCGCCCGTAAGCAGCGGCTTCATGGAACAGCCCTGGATATCGGCGGGTATCTTCGTGCCGGCGAGGTCCAGCAAAGTCGGTGCGATGTCGAGGATGCTGACAAACTGCCGAGGTGGTTGTACTTGCCGATGAGCAGCATTGCGCGCGAGGGCGAACAGTTCGAGTTCCCGGCCATCGCGTGGGTGAAGCGGACGCCTTCATGCGCTAGCCGGTCGATGTTCGGCGTTTGAATGAATGTCCCACCGTAGCAACTGGTCGCCTGACGACCGTGGTCGTCGGCCATAATGAAGACGATGTTGGGTGCGCGAGCCGGCGACTCAAGCGCGGCAGTGAGTGTGGCGACGAAAATGAAGAATCCAGCGAATGCCTTCGTGCGTGTTCGCTTCATTGCCCAGCTCGCCGTAGCGGGTTATCCGCTTCCCTTCTTCCCCATCCCAACGACGCCAACCACTGTCAGGATCGCCCCGACCGCGGCGGCAGTCAGCGCGGCGGCCAGGCCGATCTCCAATCTCTCGCGGTTGGCCTCCTGGCGTTCGTCATTGCGTGATTCCACGCCCGGCGCCAAAAAGTAGCGGTAAAACAAGACGGCATCCCACGGTTTCATTGCCAAGACTTGCTTTCGGTTCAACTCGATGGACTTCTTGACCGCCGTGCTGGATGGATATTGCAAGTAGAGGATCGCCGCCGGCACGCTAGCCACGAACATTAGAGCGGCCCCGCAGACAAACAAACGCTGGGAGCGTCCCCATGAGCGCTGGACTTTCGGGACCGACTTTTCCACAGACCGCAAGCGGCGGATTTCGTTAAGCCGCGGCACGGCGCATTCCCGCCCGCACTCGCATCGGATCATTTCCCCCGCCTGCCGCGGCTGGATGACCAGATCGCGTCCGCAAGCACAGGGAAGGAGATACGATTCGCGCGGCTCGGTCACGGTGGAAAATGGCTCGTGGAAATGGGGCGGCCCAAACGGCCCAATGTGGGTAACGGCGCGGATGAAAATCCGGGCCAATACCTCTAGTGTAGCCGGGCGGCGGGCAACTGCCGAGTCGGGCACCCCCTTGTGCCTTGTAGGTCCCTCTTGCCCAGAGAGACTATTGCGGTCTCGGAGCGAAGAACACGTCGATCACCCGACGATTTCGGCTTGGCCCCCTCCGGCAGAAAAAGACCTACGGCAGCGCCTGGCAAGCTGGAACACTGGACACTTACGCGGCCGGGACAGACCTTTGTAAAGATAGGCAAATTATCCCATACACCAGCGGGGTGGACTTTAGATATCTAACAGTTTGTTATAGTAAAAACGCAAGGCTTTTCGCACGTTTTCCTGTCGAATTGCGGGATCGACGCACCGGAATTCTTGCGGTTTTCGCGAGCCTAACACTGGACTAACTTGCTAGGCTCGCTAGAATTGTTCGTTCTGATCGCAAGTGACGCGAATTTTAGAAGTCGAAGGAGTCCTTCTTGCGGCAGGCCCAAGGAGGCGAACGGTCGGTTGCATGGCATAAACGACTGTTGGCGTCCATCCATGTTTGCCGGTCAGAGAAGTCCGGCGAGACTCGGTGACTTTCCTGGTGCTCTCAATTTCTTCGCAAATGGAATCCCTTGCCAAATGGCTTTCCGCGCGCTGCCGTCAGAAAAAACAGTGGTAGAATTTCGTGGCTTTTGGCCGCGAGATGTGGCATAATGTTACGTTGGGGCCGGATCGCGGCCCCGAGCCTGGATAATTGGAGGAGATTGCAATTGTACGACGCATTGCTGGATGACCTGGACGACGAGACGGCCGCGCGGGCGGAGGACGTCATCGACGATATTGCCGACGACCACGTGAGCGGATTCGAGGACGTGGAAGACGACCTCATCCGCGACGACTCGCCCGAACTGTCGGCCGCCGACTTGGACGAGTTCGAACTCGACGTGAACGTCGAGGGCCTGCTGGAAAGCATGGACGAGGGCGATACCTGGTCCGACGATCCGGTGCGAATGTATCTGACGCAGATGGGCGAAATCCCGCTGCTCTCGCGGCGGGAAGAGGTGTCCCTTGCCAGGCAGATTGAAGAGAGCCGCGCCAAGTTCCGCCGCAACGTGCTGTCCTGCGACTATGTAATGCAGTTGGCCGTGAAAGTGCTGCGGCGAGTACACGAGGGCGACTTGCCCTTCGATCGCACGGTGCAGGTTTCCGTGACCGACCAACTGGAAAAGAACCAGATTCTCGGCCGGCTGCCGTTCAACTTGAAAACGCTGGAGACGCTGCTAAAGCGCAACCGGCACGACTTCAACGTGGCCACGAGCAAGTCGCGCCCGCCGGCGCAGCGCCGCGCGGCGTGGCGGCGGCTCGGCCGGCGGCGCCGCCGGGCGGTCCTCCTGATCGAAGAACTGGGTCTCCGCACGCAGCGGATCGAGCCGATGATCAAGACGCTGGAGGAATTCAGCCGCCGCGTCGATGAACTCAAGTCGCGGATCGACGAACACCGCCGCGGCAAGGGCCGCCCGCAGCATCGCGAGCCGTGGCTGACCGAGTACCGCAATATCCTCCGAGCCACGCAGGAATCGCCGCGGAGCCTGCGGAACCGCGTCGAGCTGCTCAAGGACGTTTACGCCCGCTACCAGGAGGCCAAGCGCGGCCTTTCCGAGGGCAACTTGCGGTTGGTAGTCTCGATCGCCAAGAAGTACCGCAACCGCGGCCTGAGCTTCCTGGACCTTATCCAGGAGGGCAACGCCGGCCTGATGCGGGCGGTGGACAAGTTCGAGTATCGCCGCGGCTTCAAGTTCTGCACCTACGCCACATGGTGGATTCGCCAGGCGATCACCCGCGCCGTGGCCGACCAGAGCCGCACGATCCGCATCCCGGTCCACATGGTGGAGACGATGTCGAAGGTGCGCAGCGTTTCGCGCAAGCTGCAGCAGGACGGCGGACGCGAGCCGACGATCGAGGAGATTGCCCGTGCCTCGCAGACCTGCGTCGACGAGGCCCGCCGCGTGCTCGCCATGAGCCGCTACCCGATCAGTCTCGACCGGCCGGTGGGCAACAGCGAGGACAGCCATTTCGGCGACTTGCTGCCCGACGCCACGACGAAGAACCCCTCCATCGGCGCCACGCACGGCATGCTCCGCTCGCGGATCAACACGGTCTTGAAGACCTTGAGTTACCGCGAACGCGAGATCATCAAGCTCCGCTACGGTCTCGGCGACGGCTACAGCTACACGCTGGAAGAAGTCGGGCACATCTTCAAAGTGACCCGCGAACGCATCCGCCAGATCGAAGCCAAGGCCGTCCGCAAGTTGCAGCAGCCCAGCCGCAGTCAGCAGCTCGTCGGGTTCTTGGACTGAATGCCGTCCACCCCTCTCCCTTTGGGAGAGGGGCTCGGGTGAGGGTGTTTTCCTGCGGGGATATCAGCGCGGTTCTTGCCGGGGCGGCACAATGAGCAAGAGACGCGCCGCGCGGGAGTCGTCTTGGTGGCTCGTATTGAGCCGTACATACAGATCGAGGCCGCTGACCTTGGAAGAGACGAACTGGGCGGCACCGTGAGCAAGGCGATTGAACTTTCGCAAACCTTTACTGAGAAATGGGATACGGCGAATTCTGCGGCCAAACGAAGAATCCTCGAAATTCTCTGTTTGAACTGCAAACTCGACGACGTAACTCTTTGCAGGTTAATAAGATCGCCCTTCGATCTGATGCTCGAAGGGCTGTCTTTGAAGTATAGTCGGGGCGACTGGATTTG